>JAXLYX010000013.1:0-239887 GCA_046351215.1 Polyangiales bacterium
AGTCAATCAGCGGACGCCAACAACGCGACGAACGCGAGCATCAGGACCGCGACGCACATACCCACGTTTGAGCGGACGCGATCAGCCGTTCGAACAGTCGGCTCAGCCCGAAACCACGATGTTGCCATCGATAACCTAGTACATTTGCCGCGCACCGGCCCCCCAAGGGGCCGAACGGCGGGAGAAAGTGCAAGTCGTGAGGAGACTCTCGAACGAAGCGCCCGAGCTACGCTCTCGTCGGGCCTACAGCGGGCGATGCGCGTACGTTGAAGGACACATATGACGAAGGCCGAGCTCGAAGCCCGAATGAGGGAGCTCGTGCCGAAGATCTTTGCCGCCGACGTGGAGCTCGGTCGCCGGTGGGGGATCGAGTCCTTGCCCTTCGAGCAGGTCGTGGGTCCGCCCGCGAGCGAAGCCGACATCGCTGCGCTCGAGCGATCGCTCGGGAGGCCATTGCCGCCGAGCTATCGCACATTTCTGGCGACGTATGGGCGGTGGGAAGGATTCGCGGGGACCGACCTTCTCGGGGTGAAGGATCACGGAAACCCGCACATCAACAGGCGATGCGCGGACCTGTCAGCGCTGTTCGACGAGGTCGAGGTTGCAGACCCACTCGAGGCGGGAGCCATTCCCATCGGGCTCTCCGACGGTCGCAACGCGATTCTCCTCGAGCCGCCGCTGCGCGACGATGGCGAGATGGACGTGGTCACGTACGTGACCACCGAGGCGCAAGCACGTCATTCCGACCTGCTCGCGCTCTTCGAGGCACACCACGCCGACCAGCTTCGCCTGCTCGCACAGCCCGCCAGGAAGCCACGCTCAGAGGCGGTGAAGAAAGCGCCGAAGAAGGTTGTGAAGAAAGCGCCGAAGTTGGCCGTAAACAAGGCGACGCTCCCGAAGAAGACCAGGCGGTGAGTAGCGAGGCCGTTCCAGCGTGCGTCGCCGGACTGTCGCGGCCCTGGCTCGGACCGATCGCACCATGATGGTCGCGTGCTCCGATGCAGTCAGGAGGTCTCGCGAGGTCATATTAAACATGAACTCCACTCACCCACCCAAAATTGTTTGACGTAAAACCACTTCTGCGAACTACGGCCTGGTCAGCCGTTCAGGACCAGCCGACTGTACGCCGATCGGACGCGCGCATGAAGGCTCTCGGGGCCCTGTCGGCCCACCGAAGGCTGATTCCCCGCCATGCCGAGCCGATGATGCCCGCATTGGAGACGTGAGCGCCCATCGCCCCCCCTCATTCGTCGTAGGAGACCGGCGGTTCATCGAGCTCGTAGGTGGTCTCGGCGTGGTCGCCGCACGGCAGAGGCGGCCCCGTGGCCCTCCGAGTCAGCCCCAGACGCTCCGCGAGCGGGCGCGCGATGCGTTCGTCGTCGATGAGCGCGATGAGCCGCAGCCTTCCGTGACAACGCGGACAGTCGAGCACGTCGAGCTCGAGGCCGCGCTTCATCAGCGTCGCCCAGTCGGACGGAGATCGGGATCGGGCTCGCAGATCCCCCGATTCCGCCTCCGTCGCCGGCGCCGCCGTGTCAGCGACCTCCGGCCGCCCATAGCCCACCACGCGCTCCCGATCGCGCGCATGGGCCGCGAGCACGCCGTGGTACACGAGCAGGTTCGCGTGCGGACGAGGGACGAGCGCGGCTAGCTTCTCGAGAAGCTCGAGCGGCGTGAGGGCCAGATGCGTCGTCCCGTCCGGCCACGGCGACTTCAGCGCCACGAGCACCTTGCCGTCTCCCCGCATCGAAAGCCGGCTCTCCGCGATCGGCGGCCTCAGGACGTACCGGGCCAGGCGCTCGAGGCCTCGCCTGTCCCACGCGGCGATGCGCGTACCCGCCTCGAGGTCGAACCCCGCGAGACGCGCCTTGCGCTGGCCCTCGGCAATCGTCGGAGCGCGTCGCGCGCCCTCTCGAGAACGCGCACCGAGTCGCTCCACCCGCTGGCCCCGACGCGGACCGAGCGCGATCCGATGATGGATCGACGCCGCGCGCAGTTCGTCGAGCGCGACCTCGAGCCCTTCGTCCGTCTCGTCGAACGCGACGAGGCCTCGCCGCTCGAGACGCCCGAGCATTCGGAGCAGCACCTCCGCGATCGCCTCGCCCGTCCACGGACGCGCTTCCGTGAACCGCACCCGGCCGAGCGCGTCCTCGTCGAACACCCCATCGACCACGAGGCAGTGGAAGTGCACGTGGAGATTCAGCCCCGAGCCGAATCGCTGGATCGCGGTCACGGCACCCGTCCGCCCCCTCCTCACCCCGAGCGCCCGCGCGCGCGAGCGAAGTGCCTCCGAGATCGACTCGTGCAGCGCACGGAGCACCTCCCGCGCGAAGGCGTGATCGAACGCGAGACGCGGGCGCAGTGCGAACGGAATCGTGAGCACCCACTGACGCACCGGGACCCAGGGGAAGACGCGATCGACCAGATGCGCAGCCATCCGCGTCATCCGCTTCCCGCCGCAGCTCGGGCAGAACCCGCGCCTCTTGCAGGTGAAGGCGACGAGGCGCTCGAAGCGGCAACCACCACATCGGAACCTCGCGAAGCCGCGCGCGAAGTCGCCACAGCGGAGGTACCGCACCAGCTCGTCGCGAACGAAGCGCGGAACCTCGCCGGAAGGGAAGCGCCTACCCGCCTCGCACAGGAACGACCCGAGGCTCGCCTCCACGACGCGATGGAGCAGCGTGGCCTCCGGCCGACGCTGGACGTACGCGAGGATCGGGGGCGGCGCGCCATCGGGCACGGGCGTGCACGAAGCGCGAAGGGCGCGCCGCGGCGACGGACCGTGACATCGAGCCTCGGCGGCTCACCGCGCGGCGGATCCCGCGGCCTCCGACCGGCGGCCGCCTCTGCCCGGCGCCGGCCCCCCTCCCATCCCTCCCCCCGCGTGCGTAGCTCGACCACGTCGCCCCGAGCGCCCATGCCCATCCACAACGCCGACATCGCCCGGCTCTTCGATCGCATCGCCGATCTCCTCGAGCTCGCCGGCGAGAACCCCTTCCGCGTGCGCGCCTACCGCAACGCCTCGCGCATGCTCTCGGGCCTCGGCAAGAACGTCCGCGACATGCTCGCGAAGGGCGAGGACCTCACGGAGCTCCCCGGCATCGGCGACGATCTCGCGGGGAAGATCCGCGAGGCCGTCGAGACCGGCAGCGTCGATCTCCTCCGTCGGCTCGAGAAGAAGCTCCCGGCCGGCCTTCCGTCTCTGCTCGCGCTCCCCGGCCTCGGCCCGAAGCGCGTGCGCATGCTCTACGATCAGCTCCACGTCTCGAGCGTCGAGGAGCTCGCGCGCGCCGCCGAGCAGGGGAAGCTCGAGGGCCTCCCGGGCCTCGGCCCGAAGACCGTCGCGAAGATCGTCGCCGCGATCGCGACGAAGCGGACGGAGGAGCGGCGCTACCTCGTCTCCGAGGCGCGTCCCATCGCGGAGGATCTCGTCGCCCATCTCTCGAAGGCCCGTGGCCTCTCGGAGATCGTGGTCGCCGGCAGCTACCGCCGCGGCAAGGAGACCGTGGGCGACCTCGACGTGCTCGTCGCCGCGAAGGGGAAGACGCACGTCGTCGAGCGCTTCGTCGGCTACGACGAGGTGGTCGAGGTCCTCGCTCGGGGCGACACGCGCGCCGCGGTGCGTCTCCGCTCCGGGATCCAGGTCGACCTCCGCCTCGTGCCCGAGGAGAGCTTCGGCGCCGCGCTCCACTACTTCACGGGCAGCAAGGCACACAACGTCGCCGTGCGGAAGCGCGCGCAGGAGCGCGGCCTCAAGCTCAACGAATACGGCGTGTTCCTGGGCGAGGAGCGCATCGCGGGCGAGACGGAGGCCTCGGTCTTCGAGGCCGTCGGCCTCCCCTTCGTCCCGCCGGAGCTCCGCGAGGATCGCGGCGAGCTCGAAGCCGCCGCGAAGGGGAAGCTCCCCGAGCTCGTGAAGCTCGAGGACCTTCGCGGCGACCTCCACGTCCACACGAAGGCGACCGACGGCCACGCGACGCTCGGGGAGATGGTCGCGGCTGCAAAGGAAGCGGGCCTCTCCTACCTCGCGGTCACGGAGCACTCGCAGCGCCTCAAGATGGTCCACGGCCTCGATCCGGATCGGCTCCTCGCCCAGGTCGACGCGATCGCCGAGCTGAACGGTTCCCTGAAGGGCTTCACCGTCCTCGCGGGCATCGAGGTCGACGTCCTCGAGGACGGCACGCTCGATCTCCCGGACTCGGTCCTCTCGCGCCTCGACCTCGTCGTCGCGTCCGTGCACGGGAAGTTCGACCTTCCGCGCGAGGCACAGACGAAGCGCATCCTCCGCGCGATCGAGAACCGCCACGTCTCGATCCTCGGCCATCCGACGGGGAGGCTCCTGCTCTCCCGCGAGGCCTACGACTTCGACGTGGAGCGCGTCTTCGCCGCCGCTGCGGAGGCCGGCGTCGTCCTCGAGATCAACGCGCATCCCGAGCGCCTCGACCTCTCGGACGTCCACTGCCGGCAGGCGAAGGAGCTCGGCGCGCGCTTCGCGATCAGCACGGACGCGCACTCGACGAGCGACTTCGCGAACCTCGGCTACGGCGTCGCGCAGGCGCGACGCGGCTGGCTCGAGGCGAGCGACGTCGTGAACACGCTCCCGGTCGCGAAGCTGAAGAAGGCCCTCGCGCGCTGAGCCGTCAGGTACGTGCGAGCCGATCGGGGACGAGCACGGCCGCGCCGACGAGCCTGCCTTCGCGGAGCCGCGTCAGGGCCTCGTTCGCCTCGGAGAGACGGAAGACCTCGACCTGCGTCTCGATCGGCACCTGCGGCGCGAGCGCGAGGAGCTCCTCGCCGTCCTTGCGCGTGAGGTTCGCGACGGAGCGGATCGAACGCTCTCCCCAGAGGATCGCGTACGGGAAGCTCGGGATGTCGCTCATGTGGATCCCGCCGCAGACGACGACGCCTCCCTTCCGGAGGTGCCTTAGGGCCGTGGGCACGAGCGCTCCGACGGGCGCGAAGATCAGGGCCGCGTCGAGGAGCTCGGGCGGCGTCTCGTCCGCGCCTCCGGCCCAGACGCAGCCGAGCGAGCGCGCGAAGGCCTGGGCCTCGACGTCGCCGGGCCGCGTCATCGCGAAGACCTCGCGCCCCTCGGCTCGGGCGAGCTGCGCGACGATGTGGGCCGCCGCGCCGAAACCGTAGATCCCGATGCGTTTCCCGTCGCCCGCCATGCGCAGGGTGCGATGGCCGATGAGCCCCGCGCAGAGGAGCGGCGCCGCGTGCACGTCGTCGATCCCGTCGGGGATCGGGAAGCAATAGCGGACGTCCGCGACCACGTGCTCGGCGTAGCCCCCGTCGCGCTGGTAGCCGGTGAACTCGGCGTGGTCGCAGAGGTTCTCGTGGCCCTCGTCGCAGTACGCGCAGCGACCGCACGTGCTGCCGAGCCAGGGCACGCCGACGCGGTCGCCGATCGCGACGCTCGCGACCGCGGGACCGAGCGCGACGACGCGGCCGACGACCTCGTGCCCGAGCACGATCGGCCATTTCGCATCCTTCAGGTCGCCGTCGGCGACGTGCAGATCGGTCCGGCACACGCCGCAGGCGAGCACCTCGAGCAGCACCTCGCCCTCGCCCGGCACCGGCATCGGCAAGCGCGTGTCCTCGAGCGGAAGCCCGGGTCCCCGGAGCACCATCGCGCGCATCGAGCGATCCATCCCGACACCCTAGCAGGCCTCGCTCGCGCACGGCCCTATCGGGTCGAGCCGACGCGGCGGAACATCAGCCAGTACACCCCCGGAGCCACCTCGGGGCTCTCGAGCACGTAGGGCGCCCGCCCCTCCTTGATCTCGCGCAAGAGGAGCCACTCCGCGTAGAAGCCGGCGCGCGTGCGCGACAGGTCGGTGAACGGCGCCGGAGCGAACTTCGTCATCACGATCAGGTCGGGACGCTGGGAGAGCACCCAGGCCGTGTCGTGACGCTCGTGGCCGATCCAGTTGCGGATCATCCGTTCGGACGGAACGCGGCCTCCTCCGTGCGCGATCCGCGGCTCGGTGAGCCCGACGAGGTCGATCGTGCGGAGGCCCGAGAAATAGCCGATCGCTCCGATGGGAACGGTGGCGATCGTCGCGCCGCGCTCGTGCGCGCGGAGGTAGCGCCCCACCGCCGCCCAACGGAGCACGTTCGGGAAGCCGTGCACGGGCCCGAGCGCGTGCGCCGTGCTCGCACGGGCCGAGACCGCCGCGACGAGCAGGACCACGGGGACGAAGGCCATCGCGGGTCGCGCGCCGTCCGGGGTGCGTGCGAGCCGTGACGCGGCCGCGAAGACCCCGTAGAGCGCCATCGCATCGAGCGGTCCGACGAGGGGAACGACGAGACGGCCGTAGTGGAAGTGGTCGCCTCCCGTGCGCAGCATCGACGCGAGCCAGATCGCGCTGCCCGCGAGGAAGAAGCCCATCGCCGGACGACCGCGGCTCGGGAGGAGCGCGAGCGGCGAGAGGACGACCAGGGGATGATCGAGCGCGAGCTCGGCGAGGTAGAGCGCACCGAGCCGCGCGTGGACGAGCGTGCCGCCGGCCTTCGCCCAGAAGGTGTTCGGGAGCACGTCGCCGAAGATCGCGAGGCGCGCGACCGTGAGCGCGACGAGGAAGAGCCCGAGCGGGAGGAGAGTCCGTGCGCGGCGCGCCGACGGCAGGAGCGGCAGCGCGAGGGCGAAGACCGCGGCCTCGGGTCGAGCGAGCACCGCGACGGCGATCGCCACGACGAGGGCGGTCTCGGCCTCGGCGACCGCGGCCAGGAAGACGGCGCCGACGGCGAGCCCCGCGGTCGAGGTCTCGAGCCCGACCACGGAGTAGAGGAGGTGATAGTCGTCGAACGAGAAGAGGCAGGCGACCCCGAGCCCGAGCACGAAGGGCCCTCGTCGTGCGTCGAGCCGCGCCCCGAGCCTCGCGGCGGCGGCGGCCACGGCCCCGACGGTCGCGACGAGCGTGACGACACCGAGGGCCTGCGAGGCCGCGATCGGATCCCACGAGGCGAAGCGGGCGGCCGTCAGCATCGCGAGGTAGAGGACGCTGCTGAAGCCCTCGACCGGCGCATCCTCGCAGTTCCAACGGAGGCCGCAGCCCTCGACAAGGTGGTCCGCGTAGCGGAAGTAGATGAAGGCGTCGTCGTAGAGCGAGCCGACGTGCGCGAGCGCGAAGCCGACGACGCGGACGAGCGCGAGCGCGACTCCGACCGCGACGGCCGCTCGAACGGCGAATCGCTCCCTCCGACGCGTATCGTCCGTGTCCCGCGCGGACGCGTCGCTCGGGCTCGACGGCGTGGTGTCGCGCGACTCCTTCACTCGGGCGGCGGCTCGCTCTTCGACGAGGGCCCCGGCCGTCCCGTGTAGCGGAGGATCTTCGCGGGCGCGCCGATCGCGGTCGCGTCCTCGGGCACGTCGCCGATCACGACCGAATTGGCCCCGACGCGCGCGCGATCGCCGACCTTCAGGCTGCCGAGGATCTTCGCGCCCGCGCCGACGAAGACGTCGTCTCCGAGGACCGGAGCGTTGCCCCGCGTGTCGTTCGAGCCGAGCGTGACCTCGTGCATGATGCCGACGCGATCGCCGATCACGGCGTTCGGCGAGATCAGCACGTTCTGGCAGTGCACGACGTGGAGGCTCTTCCCGATCTTCGCCTCGCGGTGGATCTCGGAGCCCGTGAGCAGGCGGATGGCGAAGAGCGCCGCGCCGTAGATCTTCCCGCCGACCGTGCGCACGACGGTCGAATCCCGTTCCATCACGAACCGTCCGAAACGGTAGTTGGCGACGGGCCAGAACGCGGGGTTCGAGAGCTTCGAGCCGTGGAGCTCGTAGTCGGAGCGGAGCTCGGCGGCCAAATCGGACCAGGACTCGGACATCGTCGGACCTTCGGGTACGAGCCGAAAGAGCGGAGAGATGTGCCGATGATACACACAAAGGGGCACACATGGTAGGCCATCTCTCGACTCGGTTGCCGGAGACCCACGAACGGCGGGCCGGGTCCCATCCCAGGTCGGGTGGATAGGCTTCACGCACGGATGAGCCTCGAAGGCGCGATCACCCATTTCTTCGAACGTCACGCGGCCGTGGTGGCCGCGGCGATCGCGGGCTTCGTCGGCCTCGAGCTGCTCCGGCTCCGGGGCGGTCGGGGTCAGCCGCTCCACGGCCCCTCGGTCGCGAGCAACCTGGTCACCCACGGCGTGGGCTCGGCCCTCCGGTTCGCGACGCGGGGTCTCCGAGTGGGGGCGTTCGTGGCGATGGACGGGCTCACGCCCCTCGCATGGCCGACGACGGCGCTCACGGTCGTCGTCGCCTACCTCGCGATCGATCTCACGCTCTACGTCTGGCACCGGATGCTCCACGAGGTCCCGCTCCTCTGGGCGTTCCACTCGGTGCACCACTCGTCGGAGCGCTACGACCTCTCGCTCGGCGGCCGGGCCTCGTGGCTGCAGCGGGTCTTCGACGACCTCGTGTACCTCCCCGTCGTCGCGCTCGGCGTACCGGCCTCCGTGGCGCTCGTGCTCGTCGACCTGAACCGCCTCAGCCAGCTCTGGACCCACAGCTCGACGATCGCTCGCCTCCCGTGGCTCGACGGATGGCTCGACACGCCCTCGAACCATCGCGTGCACCATCGGCGCTCCGAGGACGGCTCCGCCCGGAACTACGGCTCGACCTTCGTGATCTGGGATCGGCTCTTCGGCACCTACGAGCGGGAGGGCGCGGAGATGGTGTACGGCACGGAGCTCGGCGACGTCGGCGTCGATCCCATCGCCATCCAGCTCGCCGGGCTGCGCGGGCTCTTCCGACGACGACGGATGGTGCGATGAGCCGCGCGACGTGGGAACGCGCGCTCGCGGCGGCGTACACGGTCGGCCTCGTCGCGTGGGCGGCCACGTACTTCGCGCGCTTCGGCTCCGCGATCTTCCTCTGGTACTGCTGCGCGGCGAACGTCCTCGTCGGGCTCGGGCTCGTCGCCGGGAGCCGGCTGCTCGTCTCGATGGCGGCGGTCTCCGTCCTTCCCGTCCAGCTCGCCTACACGGTCGATGCGCTCGTGCGGCTCGCATCCGGGCACGGGCTCTTCGCGGCCACGGAGTCGCTCTTCGATCCCGCACGACCCACGTGGCTCCGCCTGATGACCGCGCATCACGCCGTGACGGCCGCCGTCGCGCTCTTCGTGCTCCGGCGGTGGGGCTACGATGCCCGGGCGCTCGCACGGCAGACGGCGCTCGCCTCCGTGCTCCTCGTCGGCGGCTACCTCCTCGCGGATCCGGCCGAGGACTCGGACGATCGCGTGGCGCCTCGGATCGCGGGGCGCGCCTTCGATCCCGACTACGACGTGAACTGGTCCCACGGCCTCGGGGGTCGCCCGGAGCCGGGTCCCCTCCCCTTCGGCCTCTTCGTGATGCTCCTCGGCTATCCTCTCGCCGTGCACCTCCCCACGCACCTCGCGCTCACGCGCCTCTTCCGAAGGCCCGCGCCCCGATGACGACACCCGACGAGCTCCCCGAGCCGAAGCCGCCCCCGGACTCCACCACCGTGTTCGGCTGCACGACCCTCTTCCTCATCGTGGCGGCGGTCTTCTTCTTCGTATGGGGCGTCTGCGCCCGCTGACGATGGAGCTCTCCCCCCTCTCGTCGCTCGCCGAGGAGCTCCGCGCGGTCCAATCGCTCCTCCTCGTCTGGCTCGCCCTGGGGCTCGCGCTCGAGGCGGGGATGCGCGCCCTCCGTCGGCTCCCCGGGTACGAGCCACGGGCCATCGTCCACGCGTTCGAGCATTGGAGCGTCATGGAGCTCGGTCGATTCCTCACGGTCGGCCTCCGGCTCTCGGCCTTCCACGCGGTGGCCGCATGGGCGCCGCTCCGTCTCGCGTCGAACGCCCTCGTCGTCTGCCTCGCCTTCGTGCTCGTCGACCTCGTCTACTACCTCCGGCATCGGTGGATGCACGCGACGCCCCTCGGTCGAGCGCTGCACGAGCCGCATCACGCGAGCCGGCGCATGACGTTGCTCGCGTCGATCCGCCTCGGCTGGGCGCAGCGCCTGGTCGACGACTTCTTCTACCTGCCCCTCCTGCTCCTCGGCTTCGATCCCACCCTGCTCTTCGTCACGATCGAGGTGAACCACGCCGTTCCCCTCTGGTGTCATACCGACGCCGTCGGCCGCCTCCCGTGGCTCGATCCCTGGCTCAACACGCCGTCCAACCATCGCGTGCACCACGCCGCGGACGAGGCCCTGCGGAACCGCAACCTCGGAGCCGCCTCGATGCTCTGGGATCGGCTCTTCGGCACCTACGAGCGCGAGCCGGAGGGCGGCGTCGCTCGCTTCGGACTCGGCGCGGGCGATCGCGGCGACGGAGTCCTCGCGCAGCAGCTCGCGCCCCTCGTCTGCTACGCGCGGAGCCTCGGTCGCCGCTCCCCGGAGGGCGCGAGCGTGAAGGCCGTGATCAGCGCGGCGTGCAGGAAGACGCCGAAGGTGCTCCCGGTCACGAAGTAGATGCCGAGGTGGAGGAGCGACGCGAGCCAGGGGATCGCGCGCGAGTGCCTCACGTACGCCGCGGCGAGCGCGAGCTCGAGTGCGATCGTCGCGAGCGCGAGGACGACGAAGACCTCGGACGGTGCCTCGGAGAGCGAACGGGAGACGTCGCCGCTTCCCCACTGGAAGGGACCGGGAGCCCCGGGCGGCCCGTTCGTCGCGACGCTCTCGACGAGAGCCGCGACCACCGCACCGGCCCGGAACGCGGGATCGAGGAGCTTGTCGATCGCCGCGCCGACGTAGACGAGCGCCGCTTGCGTGCGGAGCGCACGTTCGGCCGGATCGTCGGGTGCGACGACGGCGACCGCGAGCATCGCCGCCACGAAGACGCGGTTGTTCGCGAAGTAGGCCTCCGAGGCGAACGTCAGGGCGAAGATCGTGGAGGCGAGCCCGAGCGCCGCGGGCCTCGTGGTGCGCCCCGCGATCAGGAGCACCGAGCATGCGACCCCCACGAAGACGACGAGCGCGCGCAGCGGCGCGGGCGGCACGAGGACGTGCCCGCTCCCCCAGGGGACGAGCTCCCGCGGCACCAGCGCGACGTGCCCGGTCAGGAGCCAGGCGAGGGCGAGCCCACGGACGAGCCGAAGCCGCGCTCCTTTCAACGGGGACATCGGATCGTCTCCGTGCGCGCACGACCGTTCACGTCGGCCTCGATCCGGAGGGTGCTCGGGTGGGTCGAGGCGCACTCGATGCGGCGGATGCGCTCCAGGAGGGGAGCGAGGGCGTTGAGCTCGCGGAATCCCCCATGAATCATGGCCGATTCGGGGATCGCGTAGCGTCGCGCGAGCTCGCTCGGCGCGGGCGTCGGGCCGCCCTCGACCACGATGCGGAAGGAGGCGACCTCGTGCAGCGGCGCCCACGCGAAATAGCGATCGCGGACGAAGCGAGCCCGCACGATCCCGACGAGCTGCAGCACGAGGAAGGCGACGATGGCGACGTTCCGCGCCCGCTCAGGCATCGGCAGGCCTCGGCTGCCGCGCGAGCGCGATGCTCAGGGCCACGAGCGCGGCGAGGCAGACTGCTTGCGCGGCCGAGAGGCCGACGAGCCGATGCGCGGGATCGCCCCGGAAAACGTCCACGACGAGACGGATCGCCGCCATTCCGACCAGCGTCTCGCGGAAGGCATGCCCGGCCGGTCGAGGTCGAGACGCTCGCCGATGCTGCGCGAACGCGAGGAGCAAGAGGGCCGCCGACTCGTAGAGCGGCGCCGGATGGCGATCGATTCCTCCGACGTGCACGGCGAGGAAGGAGTCGGTCGGACGGCCGTAGCAGCAGCCCGCGACGGCACAACCGAGGCGGCCGATCGCGACGCCGAGCGGGAGCGCGACCGCGTAGGCATCACCCGTGCGCGCGCGGATGCCGAGGTGTTTCTTCGCGAGCTCCACCGCGACGAAGCCACCCGCGATGGCGCCGATCACGGTCTTCCCATCGCCCACGAGTCGGAGCGAGAGGAGGTCTCCGAGCACGCGCGTGGGAGGCTCGTAGAGGACCATGCCGAGCTTCGCGCCGAGGGCCGCCCCGACGAACGCCGCGGCGGAGAGAGCTTGCCGATGCTCTCCCGCCGGCGAGCCGAACCGACGCTCGTACGCCCGCTTCGCCACGGCCGCCGCGACGAAGCCGAGCAGGACGAAGATGCCGTAGCCGACGCGGCCGCTCATGCGGCCCGCAGCATGGCACGGCGACGGGCCCTCGGAACGCGAAAGCGCCGGGCCTCAGACCCCCGCCGGATGCCCCGCGTCGGGTCGGATGATCCCGTGCTCGCGGTCGCCGAACATCGTGGCGAGCGTCGCGAGCTGCTCGGCCCGTCCGTCGCGCTCCTGCCGCTCCCGAAGGCCCGGGACGAAGCGCTGCGACGTGTAGCGCACGAAGCGCGGCCCCGCGGAGAGGAGCGGATACCAGGGCGGGATCGACGTGGGCAGGCCGAGCCCCTCCATCTTCTCCTTGCCGAGGAAGTAGCGCGTGACGCTGAGGTGCCGGTAGTACTCGAAGCGGCCGCGCAGGCGCGGGAGGCTCTCGTACTTCCGCTCGAGCGGCTCGTTCGCGAGCGCGAGCGCGAGCTCCCGCGAGGTCCAGTCGGGCAGCGATTGCGTCATGAACGTGTGATAGAGCGTGAGCAGGCCCTGACGCTCCGTGTCGACGAGCCACCGGTCCTCGACGCCCATCAGCCAGCCCGCGTACTTCCAGAGGTGCATCACCGCCTTCGACTCGCGGGCGGTGATCGGCACGCCCATCATGCGGAGGCCGGCGAGCATGACGGGCCCGAACGCGAGGTAGGTCGCGACCATGTCGATCTGGCTGACGGGGAGGCCCCAGCGCGCGAGGTCCCACTCCGCCTTGTTCGCGAGCCCTCGCCGCACGAGCGCGTGCACGAGCCGGACGCGCAGCGTGCTCTTGTAGCCGGCGCCCGTGCGCTCGAAGCCGTTCGTCTCCGTGCAGTCGATCCACCACTGCCCGGTCTCGGCGACACGCTGGGCCGCGCCCTTGTTCAGCGCACCCGTGAGGATCAGCGCGTGGTTGAAGCCCGAGAGGCGATAGCCGCCCATGAGCGCGAAGTCGCGGAGCACGTAGGGGCCCGCGAGGCCCGCGCCGTGGATGAAGCGACGCGCCTCGTCGAGCAGCGGACGCTCGAGCCAGGCCGGATCGCGCTCGACGAGCTCGAAGAAGGCCTTCATCGCCGGCGGGGCCTCGGGCACGCGCGCGATGCCGCCCTCGACCGCACGCTCGAAGAGCGCACGCGCCGCACGCGGCCCCAGCTCGAACATCGCCTGGACCATGGCGTCGGCGGGAGCGTCGCCGTCCCAGAGCGCATCGGCCATCGCGCGCCACTCGGGCTCCGTCGGCGCCGGATCCCGCCCGAACACGACGCGCATGCGGAGGCTTCGCTCCTGCGTCTTCGCGAAGGGCCGCACGCGACCCGGCAGGGGACGGCTCGCGAGCAGCGCGGCGCGCGCCGGATCGGTGAGGACGAGGCCCGCGGCGCGGCTCGTCGGGGTCTCGGAGGGGGCGGCAACGCCGCGGCGGGGCTCGTGGGGGGTGTCCAAGGGTCGTCTCCCGGGGGGCTTGGCTACGGGAGAGCCTGATGCGAGCCTATGCTCGCGTTCAACTCGCGTTACGGCGGTGCTTTGTGAGGAAGATTCCCAAACAGAAGCGTTCCCGCGAGATGGTCGAGAGCCTGATCGAGGCGACCGCTCGCTGCATCGTCGAGGACGGCCTCGACGCCCTCTCGACGAACCGGGTCGCCGAGCGCGCCGGCGTGAGCGTGGGCTCCCTCTACCAGTACTTCCCGGACAAGGAGGCCCTCGTCTCGGCGCTCCTCGATCGCTGCGTGCACGACGTGCAGCGGCTCACGGTGCGAGAGGCGCCCGTGCTCCAGCGCCTCGACCTCGAGACGCTGGTCCGCACGCTGCTCCACACGGTCTTCGCCTTCCTGCACACGCGCGACGGGCTCTACCTCGAGCTGATCCGGAACTGGAACCGTCTGCCCTTCGGCAACGCCTTCGACCGGATCGAGCAACAGCTCCTCGAGCTCTCGCGCCGCTATTTCGTGCACCACCACCGCGCGTATCCGATCGACGACCTCGACACGCGCATGTTCCTCGTGATCAACGGCACGCTCTTCACGCTCGTCCGCTACGTGAGCCTCGAGCATCCCCTCGCCACGCCCGACGAGGTGATCGACGGGCTCGTGACGATGATCACGGGCTACCTGCGCGGCTAGGCGAGCCCGTCGCGGACGTCAGTGGCCCGCGCTGATCGCCGCGTGGGCTCCGCGGGGCGGCAGGCGGGGCGCGCCCTTCGGAGGCGGTCCGTGCTCGAGCAGCGCCTTCGGCATCTCGAAGGGGAAGCGCGGGAGCTTGCCCGAGAGCTCGAGCGCACGGAGGAGGGCTGCGAGCACGAGGAGGCCACCGACGAATCCCGCGACCAGGCAGTAGGTGAGGAAGTACATGGGTTCGCTCCTTCTCGCCGACGGGTCGTTCCGTCGGACTCCTGGAGCGTGGCGACGATGACGCGCTGCGTCAACGATTGCGCCGATTGCGCACAGGAACGATCGTTCTCGTGTGCAAGGATCGGTCGGCTTCGGCCCGTGCTATCGCCGGAAGCTGTCGACGTCGGGGTCTTCCGGGAGGACGCGCGAGACGAAATCGCAGGCCCGATCGCGCGTGGTCGCGTCGCCGTCGAAGTGGGCCACGAGGAAGGCGAGGACGGCGGCGTCCTCGATCGAGAGCTGGCGCACGGGATCCATGCCCTCGGGGAGGCCTGCGGGGCAGAAGTCCGCGGCCGGGGGATCGACGACGCCGAGGGCGGCGCCGCCGAGCGCCGTGACCGTCGCCGAGAAGTCGGTCGGGTCCGAGTCGAGGGCGGAGCCCACGACCGCGCATCCGACGTTGTCGACGTTCTTCGGCGCGATGAGCGTCACGAGCTTGGCCTGGGTCGTGAAGCCGGTGTGGGTGCCGCGCGCGAGGGTCAGGAGCTGCGCCGGGGCGAGCGCCTGCGAGCGGAACGTCGTCGCGTGGGGGTCGTACGGGAGGATCGCGTCGCCGTCCCCGTGGAGCACGAGGATCGGTGCACGCGTGGTCTCGTAGAAGCGGCTCGTGAAGAGCCCTGCGACGGGTGCCATCGCCACCGCGACGTCGATGCGCGGATCGCGCAACGTCGCGTGGTAGGTCACGAGCAACGTCGTCAGACCTCCGAGCGAGAGCCCGACCGCCGCGATGCGCGACGCATCGAGTAGACCGTGGAGCGCATGTCCTCGCGTGCGCCCGAGCTCGAGCACCCGGTCGAGCACGAACGAGACGTCTCCGGGCTGTCGGGGTACGTCCGCCGCGTTCGGACCGCCCGGCGCCAGCATGTTCGACGCGGGGAAGGTGGGCGCGACCACGACGAACCCATGGCTCGCGAGATGCTTCGCGAGCTCCGGGTTCTCTTCGCGCGTCGAAGAGAAACCGTGCGAATACATCACGACCGGGAAGCTCCCCGTCCGAGCGCGCAGGAGCGACGGCACGCGGGGATACCAGACGCGCGTCGGCAGCTCGCGCACGTCCGAGCCGGTGAATCGATGGTGGGGCGGCGTCGCGCGCGTCACGTCGACGAGGGAGAGATCGACCGTCTCGACCGCGTAGGGACCGGCGGCCGTCGCGCGCGCTTCCGTCCATGCGCGACCGTGCGCGTCCGGCACGCACGCGGCCGGCACGCTCGCGACGGAAGCGTCGCCGGCGAGGGCCAGGTCGACGCGATCGGCCGGCGCGGAGCACGCGCTCGCGGCGAAGACCAGGCAGCCGACCGCCATCGATGCGGCGCGACGCGGGAGCGAGTCCGCGGTGGACGAAGAACGACGGGGCATGCGAGGGCTCCTCCCGGGATCGGACGACGGGCTCGCAGTCTAGCTCGCGGGTCGATCGATCCAGAGAGCGGATTCGTTGACTCCCTCGGCCTCGCGGGCGACCTCGGAGGTCAGGGCTCCTCCGGCCATCGCGCCACGATCCCGTGCGGCTCGCGCATGCGAAGAAGCCCGCCTCGGCATCGAGGCGGGCCTCCAAGTGGCCGAGCGCGACGAGGCTCAGTGGTACGTGAACCGGAGCTCGTAGTCGCAGATGTGGAAGACGTCGCCCTCGTCGATGCGCTTCGTCCCGACCTTCTGGCCCGAGAACTCGACCCCGTTCGTGCTGCCGAGGTCCTTCATGTAGTAGGAGCCACCGTGGTAGACGATGGCCGCGTGGCGGCGCGAGATGTTGCCGTCCTTGATGGGGAGGTCGGCGGACTTCGAGCCGCGGCCGATGACGAACTCCTCCTTGTTCACCGGGACCTTCTGGCCGTTGAAGACGACGTAGAGGGTCGGACGCTGGGCGACGGAGCCGCCGGCCGGCGGACGCGAGGGGAGCGGGGGCGGCGCCACCGATTCGATGGCGGCATGCGGTGCCGGCGTCGGAGCGGCCGGGAGCGGAGGCGGAGCGGCCGGAGCAGCGCGGAGCGGAGGCGGAGCGACGGCCGGGCCGCGCTCTTCGTAGCTTCCCGAGTAGCCGCCGGAGGCCGCGGGCGGCGGAGGGAGCGGAGGAACGGCCGGTGCGCCGCCGTAGGCGCCGAGCCCCGAGGCGGGACCGGTCTGCCGCAGCGGCGGAGGCGCCGACGGGATCGCGGGACGCGCCGCGCCGAGGGGCGGGATCGCGTGGGCTCCCGGCGAGGGCAGCGCAGGCACCGCGGGCGCCGCGTGCGCAGCCGCCGCGGGCGGCTGGCTCGTGCGCGCCGGACCGCCGCCCGGAGCCGTGGTGCGGCCCGCGTAGTTCCGCGAGCGCGCGTACTGCCGCATCGACTCGTTGATCAGGTAGTCGACCGAGCATTCGAGCTCCTGGCTCATCTGCTCGAAGATCTCCCAGAGGTAGTCACGGCACTGGAAGCTGCGAAGCGTCTTCTTGTTCTGATCCTGGGCCATTCGTTCGATGCCTCAGCGGTTCGCCGCGGGGTTGGGGTTCGAAAGACGCGCACGCATGGTCGCGAGCTCCGCGGTCGCGACCTTGCCGACGGTTTCCTCGGGAGGATCGTGGCGCGCCCAGCCCTGACCGACGCAAGGCGTCGTCGACGAAGCGAGCCGCTCGACCGCGGGCACGTCGGAGACGGCACCGCGCCGGGCGAGGAAATGGATGGCGAGCACCTGCCGCGACCAGGCAGGCGACGCGAGCTCGCGACGCAGGAGATCCATCGGGGCATCTCCCATCTGGCTGATGCGCGTGGCGTAGCCCTCGAGCTCGGACGGCTCGAACGAGACGTTCGGGGCCGAAGGAAGCTTCGTGAGGAACTCGCCGACGACGCCGCTGCCGCCGATCGCGAGCACGAGCTCGCCGGCGCGCCAACGGAGGCGCCGCGCGAGGGTCTGGGCGGCCTCGTCGCCCTCGAGGCCGGTGGCCTGCACGAGCGGCCACATCGACGCGATCGCGTCGCGCGAGCGGGTGTCGGCGATGCGGTCGAAGGCGTAGTCACGGACGTTCGGCGGATTGTTCGCGTCGAGCGCGATCGGGAGCAGACGCGCGACGTGGATCGCCGCGACGTGGCCCTCGAGCGCCATCAGCGCACGCTGGCGGCGCAGATTGAGACTCTCGCCGTCCGGCGCGTTCGCCGGCACCGGCGTCGAGGCGATGGCGAGCAGCCGATCGCGCACGGCATCGACGTCGCCGAGGAACTTCATGGCCGGCACGGCGCCGTCGTTGATGAAGCCCTCGCGGTTCGCGAGCGCGATGGTCGTGAGACGCGCGTCCGTGACGTTGCGCTGTCCCTGCGCCTCGAGCTGCTTCCGGATCTCGCCCTTCATCCACGTGATGAAGCCGTCGCCTTCCATCTCCTGCTCGATCGCGACGAGCCGCTGGCCGGCGCGGGTCTTCGTCGGCGCGTCGCCGAGCTGGCCGATGAGCTCCGCGATCTTCACGAGCGCTTCCTTCGACATGCGCGAGGAGAGCGCGTTCACGAGCTGCGAGGCCGCGGGCGCACCGAGCTGTCGGCAGACCTGCTCGACGCTGAAATTCCCGGCGAGGCTGCGTCCCGTGAAGTCGACGACGTACCAGGACACGACGGCCTGCGTGAGCTTCTGCTGCGTGGCGGCGTCGGCGTAGTGGATCAGCATGAACGCCGCGTCCTTCGCCTTCACCGAGGACTCGGCGGGGCCCTGGCCCGGCTGCTGCGTCGCGTTCTCCGTGCCGGCCATCATCCGCTCGAGCTCGGGCACCATGCCCGTGACGATCGCGGCGAGCTGCGGATCGTTCGCGGAGCGCATGCGCTCGAACGCGTGCGAGAGCTCCGTGACGCCGTCGACGTCGCTCCGATCCATCGCCACGAGCGCGAGCGCGGCCTGCGTGCGGAGCGGCGCGTCGTAGTGCGGGCTGGTGAGCACGGCGACGAGCTTTCCGGGGCCCTTCACCGTGCGCTTCCAGTGGCTGATGTCCTCCGACGTGACCTTGCATCCGCTCACTGCGGTGAACAGGAGCGCGGACACCAGGGCGGTCGCGAGGAGAGTTCGGAGTCGATGCATGGGTCCCTGCGTGATCGGGTCGTGTTCGGCGCGGGCCCCCCGGGCCGCACGCCCCCCTGGTTCCGGCCGGACGGTCACGGACGGTCGGGCCGGGTGGGCCGCTACGATACCAGACCTGGGGGCCCTTCGATCAAGTGCTCGACGATCCGGAGGCCTTTGTAACTTCTCCAGTTTCTTGACGTTTCGCTCGGACTTCCCTAGCCTCGTTGTGGGAAGGTACGCACTTGAGCGCACACGAGACCACACCGGAGGAGCCACTCGACGTCATCCTGGGTCGCCGGCACGAGGTGCTGGGCATCGTCGCGGCCGCGGCGACCCTGCTGATGTCGCTCTCGCTCCTGTCGTACGACGCCCGGGGCGGGGAGAACCTGATCGGCCCCGTCGGGACGGCCCTCGCCTCGATGCTGGCCTCGGCCTTCGGCGTGGCGGCCTGGCTGCTCCCGATCGAGTCGGGCCTCGCCTCGATCCGCCTCTTCACCGGCCGGTCCGCCCTGCTCGGGGTGGCCACGGTCGCGTCGACCCTGGTCATCGTCCTCGTCGGCTGCGCCCTCACCCACCTCGCCCTCGGCGACACGCAGGTCTTCGGCGGCCACCTCCCCGGCGGCGTGATCGGCGAGGTCCTCGGCGAGGTCCTCCGTTCCCTGCTCGGGCTGACCGGCGCGTTCATCGTCGGCATCGCCGTGCTGCTCATCACGATGGTGCTGCGGACCCCGTGGTCCGTGACCGAGATCGCCATCAAGGTCTGGACGGTGCTCCGGGCCGCCGCGCTCCGGTTCGCGGGCGCGTGCCGTGCGGTCGTCGAGGCCTGGCGCGAAGCCCGGGAGCTCGAGCGCGCCGAGCGCGAGGCGGCCGAGCGAGCGGCCGAGCCGCGCATCGTCGGTGGCAGCGTCCCGCCCGGCTGCGACGTGACCTCGGACGGCCCGGCCGACGAGGGCGGCGACCTCGAGCCGGACTCCGGGACGTTCGCCACGCAGGACGAGGACGAGGCGCTCGGCCAGGACGACGAAGACGAGGAAGCCGAGGCCTTCGCCGCCGAAGACGAGGTCGAGGACGACGAGGCCTTCGCGGAGGAGGCCGAGGCCGCCGAAGAGGAAGAAGAAGAGGAAGACGAGCCCGAGGAGGCCTTCGTCGCCCCCGTCGTCCCGCTCCGTGCCCCGAAGGCGGCGAAGCCCGCGCAGGCCAAGCCGGCCTCCGTCCCGCCCGAGCCGATCCGCGCCGAGCCCCCGAAGTCCTCGGCGAGCCTCCGCCCGCCGAAGGCCCCGTCGGCCCACGAGCCGACGATCGTCGCGCCGCGTCGCGATCCCGCGTCCGAGCGTCCGGCGAAGGCCGGCGAGCCCGCCGCCGCGCCGAGGCGCGGCTTCCAGCTCCCTCCCACGAGCCTCCTCGAGGAGGGCGATCGGAGCGAGGTCGCGATCGATCCGGCCGTGCTCAAGGAGACGGCGCGCCGCCTGACCGAGACCCTCGAGGCCTACGGCGTGCGCGGCCGCGTCGACGAGATCCATCCCGGCCCCGTCGTCACGATGTACGAGTTCGAGCCCGCGAGCGGCACGAAGGTCAGCAAGATCGCCGGCCTCGGCGACGACCTCGCGCTCGCCCTCGCCGCCGAGAAGGTGCGCATCGTCGCGCCGATCCCCGGCAAGGCGCGCGTCGGCTTCGAGCTGCCGAACGGACGCCGCAAGACCGTGCACATGCGCCAGATCCTCGAGCACGAGGGCTGGTCGAAGCACACCGTGCCGCTGCCGATCGCGCTCGGTCAGGACATCACCGGCCGTCCCGTCTACTACGACCTCGCGAAGATGCCGCACCTCCTCGTCGCCGGTGCGACGGGCGCCGGCAAGAGCGTCGGCCTCAACGTCATGCTGGCGTCGCTCCTCTACAAGAAGACGCCCGACGACCTCCGCATGCTCATGATCGACCCGAAGGTCGTCGAGCTGAAGGTCTTCGACGGCATCCCGCACATGCTGCTGCCGGTCGTCACCGACATGAAGAAGGCGGCGCTCGCGCTGAAGTGGGCGGTCGACGAGATGGAGCGCCGCTACCAGCTCTTCGCCGACGCGGGCGCGAAGAACATCATCACGTTCAACGAGCGCGTCGAGAAGGTGCACGCGGGCTCGATGACCCTCGCGCAGTTCATGCCGTCGCGCGTGAAGAAGGTCCGCGCGCAGGGGCCCGACGGCGAGGAGTTGTTCCTCGATCCCTCGGACGACGAGCGTCCGGACGCGCTCCAGGACCTGCCGAAGAAGCTCCCGTACATCGTGGTCGTCGTCGACGAATTCGCCGACCTGATGATGGTCGCGGCGAAGGACGTCGAGGCCTGCGTCGCCCGCCTCGCGCAGAAGGCGCGCGCCGCCGGCATCCACGTGATCCTCGCGACGCAGCGCCCCTCGGTCGACGTCATCACCGGCATGATCAAGGCGAACTTCCCGGCGCGCATGGCCTTCAAGGTCAGCCAGCGCGAGGACTCGCGCACCATCCTCGGCTGCCAGGGCGCCGAGCACCTGCTCGGCATGGGCGACATGCTCCTCATCCCGCCGGGCTCGAGCGATCCGCGGCGCGTGCACTCGGCCTTCATCAGCGAGGACGAGGTGCAGTCCGTCTGCGACTTCCTGCGCCAGCAGGGCAAGCCGATCTACGACGAGAACATCCTGAAGCCGCGCGACGACGACGCCGAAGGCGACGCCGGCGGCGGGGGCGGCGAGGGCGGCGACGATCCCCTCTACGATCGCGCCGTCGCCTGCGTGGTCCAGGCCGGTTTCTGCTCGATCAGCCAGATCCAGCGCGTGCTCGGCGTCGGCTACAACAAAGCCGCGAAGCTCGTCGATCAGATGGAGCGCGAAGGCGTCGTCGGCCCGGCGAGCAGCAAGGCCGGCGGACGCCGCGAGGTCATCGCGCAGCCGATCTGAGGCGGGAATCGAAGCGCCGTGCGTGCTCCGCCGAAGGGAGCAGGTCGTCGCGCGCTCGAAAGCGAGCTTCAGGAATTCGCGATTGCACTCTTGTAACGAACGCGGGTCGTTGCCTAGATTGTGCTCGTTTCATCCTTTCTTCACGGAGCTTGCATATGAACCGAACTCGCTTGGTTTGGACCGTCTTCTCTTGTCTTTCGATCGTCTCCGGGATGTCGGCCTGTGACAGCGATCCCCCCGGGACGCCGACGCCGGATTCGGGTGGGACCCAGAACGTCCCGATCGGGTGTGCCGTCGGGATGGACCCGACCGCGGCCGACATGGCGCAGCCGGAAGAGATCTTCGTGATCAACCGCTTCCAGCTCCCCTCGGGCGCGAGCGCCTCGGTGGTCGACGGCCTCGACGTCGACGGCCAGACGACCTCGTCGACCACGGACGCCGCGGGCTGCTTCGTCCGCGACACCAAGGCCGCGTCCACCGCGACCGTCTCGAACGTCGACAACCAGCTCGCGGCCGTCGGCACGGCCGCCGCGACCCTCGGCGTCGACATCTCGAAGGCCCTCCAGGACGCCGTCGCCCCCTCGACCGGCGCGGCCTCGCTCGAGATCAAGGTCGGCCTGAAGAACTGGAACCACACGCTGACGGACGACTGCGTCCAGGTCGGCCTCTACGTCGGCGCGCCCGGCTCCTCGACGCTCCTCGCGTCGCAGGTCACCACGCTCAGCGGCGGCCTCAGCCCCGTCGTCTCGAACTGGGGCACGCTCAACGTCAGCGTCACCGTCTCGGGCATCTCGGGCTGCACGCCCAATTCCATGGTGTCGTGCGGCGGCGGCCAGACCCAGGACTGCAGCGCGACCATCCCGCTCAAGCTCTTCGGCGTGAAGCTCCGCATGAACGTCCAGGCGAAGACCGGCGGCGGCTTCCAGCTCGTGACGAACCGTCCGAACCCGCCCGAGAACGTCACCACGGTGGCGAACCCCTCGCTCATCGGCGGCTTCCTCTACTGGGGCGCCAAGACCGGCACCCCGGAGGCGGGCTCCTTCCAGGAGGCGCTCAAGAACGCGCTCTGCGAGCTCGGCCAGGGCGGTCAGTGGTCGACCGTCCAGAGCATCATCGCCGGCAAGCTCGACCTGCACTCGACGGCGGCGGGCGCGAACCCCGACGCGTGCACGGGCACCTCGGCGGCCTCGGGCAACGCGAACGCGATCTCCATCGGCGCGTACGCGGGCTCGGGCTACTGAGCCCGCCTCGCCTTCGTCCACGGACCCGAGGCCGCGGGCAGTCCCGGGGCCTCGGGTGACGAGCCCGCGGAGCGCACCCGACGGAGGCCCCTCGCGGCGCGATGCCGCCTGGGGGATCCTCCGCGCGTGAGGTTCCTCGTCGACATCATCACCGCCTGCGCCTTTCTCGTCGCGATCTGGGTCGGCGGGACGCTTCTCGTCGGGCTCGCGGGAGCGGAGGCCTCGCGATCGTTCGCCGTCGTGCCCCTGGTCCGCCTGGGAGTCCCGCTGCTCCTCGTCGCGACGGCGGCCGCCGCCGGCCTCACGTGGGCTCGGCGCCGAACGGAGAGCCGTCGACGCGTCTTGCAGCTCGTCGTCGGAGGGCTCGTGCTCCTCGCGCTCGCGGCCGCCGTGCGCTCGGGCCCGGCCGCCCTCGACGCGTGGAAGCGCCGCCGTGCCTCGCCCGCTCTCCACCGGGCGTGCGACGCGAGGGACGCGGCCCGGGTCCGCGCCCTCCTCCGAGCGGGAGCATCGCCGGAGGACCGCGATCCCCGCGGCCTCTCGGCCATCGAGCACGCGGCGCTGCACGGCTCGCCGGAGGTCCTCGACGCGCTCGCCGAGCACCACGCTCGCTTCTCGGAGCCGGATCTCCTCGAACACGCGCTCCACAATCCGGACCCGAGCGTCGTCGGATGGCTCCTCGACCATGCCTTCCCACCCCGTGGAGAAGCCGCCGTCCACGCGCTCGTACGCGCGGCATGCCTCCCGAACCCCGAAGCCGTCCACACGCTCCTCTCGCGTGGCGTCCCCGCCGAGGACGGGTTCCTCGCGGCCGCCCGATGCGGCTCGATCGCGCTCTTCGACGGGCACGCCATCTCGGCCGGTGCACGGAGACGCGCGATCTCCGAATCGATCGACGCCGATGCCCCCGCGAGCCTCGAGCACCTCTTCGCGCACGCCCCCGATCCCGAGAGCCGCCCGGATGCGAACGCTCCGGACGCGCGGGGGACGCGCCCGCTCGCGCTCGCGATCGATCGATGCGCGGCCTGCGTCGACGTGCTGCTCGCGCACGGAGCGCGCCTCGACCTCGCGGTCGAGGGGGACAGATGGCCCCTCCGAGTGGCCGTCGAACGAGGCGACCGCGAGATCGTGGCGGACCTCCTCGCCCACGGCGCCGGATTCCCGGATCGGTCGCTGCGCGACGACGTCGCGCGTCGCGGCGAGCGCGCCGTCGCGGAGGAGCTCGTGGAGGAGTCCCTCGAGGCCGAGTGAGCCTCAGCCGTCCTCGAGCACGCAATCGACGATCTCGCCGAGCGTGCGGTGACCCTCGACCGGATGGCGCAGGGGCGCGCTGCCGACCACCCGATAGCGGTTGCGTCGCCCCTGCCGCTGCACCCGCAGGTACCCGGCCTCTTCGAGCTCCGCGACGATGCGCTGCACCGCGCGCTCGGTGATGCCGACCTGCTCGGCGACCTCCCGCAGGCGGAGGCCCGAGTCGCGGGCGAGGCAGAAGAGCACGTGCGAGTGGTTCGTGAAGAAGGTCCACGTCCTCGCGGCCTCCGATGCGCGGCGCGCGGGCTTCTTCGGTCTGGCCATCTCGGTCGGGGCTAACACGCGGGCGTCCGCCTCGCCAGACGCGGTCGGTACCCTGCCGGCGGAGCGGCCGGCCCTGCGTTTCGCGACATACGACATGGATTTCGGCTATTTGCCCTCTACGAGAGCATCACGCGGAAGCGTGCGCCCATATCGGCCATATTTTACGAGCTTTCGAAGGATGCACTCGCAGGTGCAAAGAAACATTATTCCGGACATTACAATCCTGTTTAGACCGTGCGAGCGACCTCGGACGACTCCATAGACTCGGCATGGGTTCGCAAGTCATCGGGACTCGCCGTCCGCCGGCTCCGTCGCAGCACCCGTCTCTCGGAGACGAACGGCTGCCGAAGGCGTCGTGCCCCGGTCGAGCTCCGACGCGCGACGGCTCCCGGGCCTCGCGCACCGGACGTGCCCACGAGGCTCCATGCTGAAGCAGTTCATCCGCCGCCCCGTGCTCGCGATCGCGGTCTCCCTCGTCCTGATCTTCGTCGGCGTGCTGGCCATCCACTCGCGACCGGTGGCGCAGTTCCCCGAGATCGCGCCCCCGCGCGTCATCGTCACGATGGCGTACCCGGGAGCCAGCGCGCAGGTGCTCGTCGAGTCGACCCTGATCCCCCTCGAGCAGGCGATCAACGGCGTCCCCGGGATGCGCTACATGATCTCGGACGCGACGAGCGCGGGCGAGGCGACCATCCAGGTCATCTTCGAGCTCGGCGCCGATCCGAACGAGGCCCTCGTCAACGTGAAGGCCCGCGTCGACTCGGTGATGAACACCCTGCCCCAGCTCGTGCAGCTCGAGGGCGTGATCGTCCAGCGCGTGCAGCCGAGCATGTTGATGTACGTCAACCTCTCGAGCACCGACCGGAACGCGGACGAGAAGTTCCTCTACAACTACGCGCGCGTGAACATGCTGCCCGAGCTGCAGCGCGTTCCGGGCATCGCCCAGGCCAGCATCCTCGGCGCGCGGCAGTACGCGATGCGCATCTGGCTCAAGCCGGATCGCATGCGCGCGTACAACGTCTCGACGGACGAGGTGATGCACGCCATCGGCGAGCAGAGCGTGATCGGCCGTCCCGGTCGACTCGGGCAGGCCACGGGCGTCGCCTCCCAGGCGACGGAGTACGTCCTCACCTACGTCGGCCGGTACAACACACCGGAGCAATACGAGAACATCGTCGTCCGGAGCACGCCCGACGGCGAGCTCCTGCACCTACGCGACATCGCCACCGTCGAGCTCAACGCCGAGTTCTTCAACATCTACTCGAACCTCGACGGACGCCCCTCGGCCGCCATCGTGCTGAAGCAGGTCTACGGCAGCAACGCGAGCGAGGTCATCGATCAGGTGAAGGCACAGCTCCGCGAGCTCCAGCGCCGGTTCCCTCCGGGGATGCGCTACGAGATCAGCTACGACGTCTCGAAGTTCCTCGACGCCTCGATCGACCAGGTCATCCACACGCTCGGCGAGGCCTTCGTGCTCGTCGCGCTCGTCGTCTTCCTCTTCCTCGGGGACTGGCGCTCGACCCTGATCCCGACGCTCGCCGTGCCGGTCTCGCTCATCGGCGCGTTCGCGTTCATGCAGATGTTCGACCTGTCGATCAACCTCATCACGCTCTTCGCGTTGGTGCTCGCGATCGGAATCGTCGTCGACGACGCCATCGTCGTCGTCGAGGCGGTCCACGCGAAGATGGAGGAGGAGCACTGCTCGCCCTTCACGGCCGTGAAGAAGGTGATCGGCGAGATCAGCGGCGCCGTCATCGCCATCACGTTGCTCATGACGGCCGTCTTCGTCCCGGTCGCCTTCATGACGGGCCCCGTCGGCGTCTTCTACCGGCAGTTCTCGATCACGATGGCCTCCTCGATCGTGCTCTCCGGCGTCGTCGCGCTGACCCTGACGCCCGTGCTCTGCGCGATGATCCTGCGGCGGCACGATCCCCACGCCAAGCGGCGGACGCCCATCGGGATGTTCCTCGACGGCTTCAACCGGGTCTTCGAGCGCGTCACGGGCGTCTACATCAAGGGCCTCGAGAAGATCGTGAACCGGAGGGTCGTGACCTTCGGCCTCCTCGCCGTGTTCGCGCTGGGCACCGTGGGAGTCGACCGGGTGCTGCCCTCGGGCTTCATCCCGCAGGAGGACCAGGGGATGATCTACGCGATCATCCAGACGCCCCCCGGCGCGACGCTCGAGCGCACGAACGCCGTCGCACGTCGCCTCCAGGCGATCGCCGAGCACGTCGAGGGGGTGCAGTCGGTCTCCTCGCTCGCGGGCTACGAGATCCTGACGGAGGGTCGCGGCTCGAACGCCGGCACCTGCCTCATCAACCTGAAGCCCTGGTCGCAGCGGCGGCACTCGGTGCGCGACATCATCGAGGAGCTCGAGGTGAAGTCCCGGAACCTCGGCGAGATCATCGAGTTCTTCGAGCCACCCGCCGTGCCCGGATACGGCGCCGCGGGCGGCTTCTCGCTCCGTCTCCTCGATCAGACGGAGGACGCCGACTACCAGGAGTTCGACCGCGTCACCCACGAGTTCATGGACGCGCTCCGGAGACGACCCGAGCTGACGGGCCTCTTCACCTTCTACGCCGCGAACTACCCCCAGTACGAGCTCGTCATCGACAACGACCTCGCGATGCAGAAGGGCGTCAGCATCGGCCGCGCGCTCGAGAACCTCGACATCCTCGTCGGGAGCACCTTCGAGCAGGGCTTCATCCGCTTCGGCCGCTACTTCCGCGTCTACACGCAGGCCGCGCCCGAATACCGGCGGATGCCCTCCGACATCCTCGACCTCTACGTGAAGAACGATCGGGACGAGATGGTGCCGTATTCCGCGTTCATGACGCTCCGGCCGACGCAGGGACCGAACGAGATCACCCGCTACAACCTCTACAACTCGGCGGCGATCCGCGGCGACGCGTCGCGCGGCTACACGACGGGCGACGCCATCCGCGTGGTCCGCGAGGTGGCGGCACGCACCCTGCCGCGCGGCTACGACATCGCATGGGAGGGCCTGTCGTACGACGAGGCCCGGCGCGGGAACGAGGCGATCGTGATCTTCCTCGTCGTGCTCGGGTTCGTCTACCTCGTGCTCGCCGCCCAGTACGAGAGCTTCATCCTCCCGTTCGCCGTCGTCCTCTCGCTCCCCGCGGGCGTGTTCGGCTCGTTCCTCCTCCTGAAGGCGCTGAACCTCGCGAACGACATCTACGCGCAGGTCGGCCTCGTCATGCTCGTCGGTCTGCTCGGCAAGAACGCCGTGCTCATCGTGGAGTTCGCGGTCCAGGCCCACGCGAAGGGCTCGCCCATCGTGCAGGCCGCGATCGAGGGCGCCCGAGCGCGCTTCCGACCGATCCTCATGACGTCGTTCGCGTTCATCGCGGGCCTCGTGCCCCTGGTGCGAGCGCACGGTCCGGGCGCGATCGGCAACCGCACCATCGGCACCTCGGCGCTCGGCGGCATGCTCTTCGGCACGATCTTCGGCGTCATCCTCGTCCCCGGCCTCTACGTCGTCTTCGCCTCGCTCTCGAGCGGCAAGAAGCTCATCCGCGACGAGGACGAGAGCCCGGTCACGGAAGCGATGGTGGATCATGACTGAGAGGAGGCTCGACGTGCGGACGAAGACGCATCCGGGAGCCCGTACGGGACGCGTGTTCCTTCACGCCCTCGTGGGCGTCGCGGTCCTCCTCGGCGGATGCGTTCCCCGCCTCCCCGGCGGAGGCGCGCGCGAGCCCGTGATCGCCGTGCCCGACGCCTACCCGAGCGTCGCGACGGCGGGAGGCGAGGCGCAGGCGCAGGGCAGCTCCACGCCCACCGAGGGCTCGCAGGCGGAGGCCACCTCGGTCGTCGACTACCACGCGATCTTCGCGGGCGGCGAGCTCGCGGCGCTCATCGACGAGGCGCTCGCGAACAACCAGGAGCTGAACATCGCGGTCCAGGACATCCTGATCGCGAACAACGAGGTTCTCGCGCGCCGCGGCGACTACATCCCGAACCTCGGTGTCGGCGCCAACGTCGGCGTCGAGCACGTCCCCGAGCAGACGCGGGAGGGCCGCAGCGACCAGGTCGCGGGCACGTCCCCGACCCTGCCGTACTACGCCGTCGGGTTCTACGCCTCGTGGGAGGTCGACATCTGGCGTCGGCTGCGCAACCTGCGCGACGCCGCGGTCAACCGCTACCTCGCGAGCATCGAGGGACGGAACTTCCTCGTGACGCGTCTCGTCGCGGAGATCGCGAGCAGCTACTACGAGCTGATGGCGCTCGACGAGCAGCTCGAGGTCGTGCGCACCACGATCGAGCTGCAGCAGCACTCGGTCGACGTCGTCCACCTCCAGTTCGAGGCCGCCGCCGCGACCGCCGTCGCCGTCACGCGTCTCGAGGCCGAGCTCTACCGCTTCAAGGCGCAGGAGTACGAGATCCGTCAGCGGATCGTCGAGACCGAGAACAGGATCAATTTCCTCGTCGGCCGCTACCCTCGACCCATCGCGCGTCCGAGCGCGTCGTTCCTCGACCTGCCGCCCCCGAACGTCCGCGCGGGCATGCCCGGGAGCCTGCTCGAGAACCGACCGGACATCCGTCAGGCCGCGCTCGAGCTCGAGGCGACCCGCTTCGACGTCCGGGCCGCGAGGGCGAGGTTCTACCCCTCGCTGACCCTCGTGGCCGGCGCCGGCTACGCGTCGACCTCGGCCCGGCAGCTCTTCACCACGCCCCAATCGCTGCTGCTCCAAGTGCTCGGCAGCGTGGCGGCCCCGCTCCTCAACCGACGCGGCATCACGGCGGCGTACTTCACGGCGGACGCCCAGCAGCTGCGCGCGGTGCTCGCCTACGAGCGCGCGATCCTCTCCGGCTACGTGGAGGTCGTGAACCGCATGAACCTCATCGAGAACAGCACGCGGAGCCTCGAGCTGCGCGAGCAGCAGGTCGAACGTCTGAACCAGGCGATCGACCTCTCGCAGAGGCTCTTCGAGGCGGCGCGCGCCGACTACCTCGAGGTGCTCACCGCGCGCCGCGACGCCCTCGATGCCCAGCTCCTCCTCATCGAGACGAAGCGACAGCAGCTCAGCGCGGCCGTCGGCCTGTACCAGGCGCTCGGCGGCGGCTGGAGGACCACCTCGCCATCCCCCTCGAACGCGAACGACGGAAGGAACCCATGACGTACGAGCCCCGACTGCGACCGACGCGCGCGCCCCGCGTTCTCCCGACCGACGGACGCCCTCGCCCCCTCGCGCGATGGCTCCCGTTCGTCCTCGGCCTCTTGCTGGTGGGCTGCCGCCACGAGGCGCACCACGCGGCGAGCCTGCCACACTTCCCGGCCACGACGCCGCTGCGTCGGGACACGGAGGTGACGACCGAGCTCGTCTGCCAGATCCGCGCGATCCAGCACATCGAGATCCGCGCGCTCGAGCGCGGCTACCTGAACGACGTGTACGTGGACGAGGGCCAGACGGTACGCGCCGGGCAGCACCTCTTCCAGATCACGCCCGTCATCTACCAGGCGGAATTCGCGCGCAGCGCCGCCGAGGCCCGCGCGGCGGAGGTCGAGTACGAGAACGTCCGGACGCTGCGCGACGGGAACGTCGTCTCGGCGAACCAGCTCGCGCTCTCGCAGGCGAACCTCCAGCGTGCGCATGCCGAGCGGGAGCTCGCCCAGGCGCGCCTCCGGTTCACGAGCCTCGACGCGCCCTTCCCCGGCATCGTCGGTCGGTTCCACGCCCGACGCGGCAGCCTCCTCGAGGAGGGGGCGATCCTGACCGAGCTCTCGGACAACCGGACGATGTGGGTCTACTTCAACGTGAGCGAGGCCCAGTACCTCGACTACCGGGCCCACCATCCGGCGAACGATCCCGTCCCCGTCCGCCTCCGGATGGCGAACGGCCAGCTCTTCGATCAGGTCGGGACCATCCAGACGATCGAGTCCGACTTCAACAACGAGACGGGCACGATCGCGTTCCGTGCCGGCTTCTCGAACCCGCAGGGGCTCTTGCGTCACGGCGAGACGGGCAAGGTCCTGCTCAGCAGCGTGATCGAGCGGGCGCTACTCATCCCGCAGAAGGCCACGTTCCGCATCCTCGACAAGACGTTCGTCTTCGTCGTCGACTCGCACGGGGTGGTGCACTCGCGCGAGATCGAGGTCAGCGAGCAGGCGATCCCCCACCTCTACATCGTGGAGAAGGGCCTGACCGAGAACGATCACGTGCTCCTCGACGGAATCCGCCGCGTCCGCGACGGGGATCGCATCGCGCCCGCCATGCATCCCCCGGAGGAGGTCTTCCGCGAGCTCGACGTGCCGGCCTACTGAGGCCGCTCTCAACGCCCCAACAGCACGAAGGTCAGGATCACCGCGTACGCGACGCCGAAGACGAGGAGGATCGCGAGCGCCGTCCACCACGTCCGCGGCGAGGCGTACTGGGCCGCGAGCCAGGCCTTCGCCTCGGCCTGCTGGCGATCCCATGCCTCGAGGGAGGCCGCCATGTCGGCGCGCGCGGCCTCCCTCGAGGGCTCGGCGTGGAGGCTGAACGCCTCTTCGAGACGCCTCGCGTCCCGCATCGCCCCCCTCCGCGTCCAGGCCGTCGCGAGATCGAGGCGGGCACCGCCGTCGCTCGCCTGGACCGTGTACTCGTGGCCTCCCTTCGAGGACGTGAATACGCGGAGCCCGATGGCCGCCTGGGCGTGGGCGCACGAGCGCACCACCCCGAAGGGGCTCCGCGCGAGGAGTCGATCGTCGTCGACCCAGGCGACGACGATCATCGTGACGACGAACGCGAGCATCGCGACCGAGACGAGCCAGCCGAAGGCGGCGCCGAGCGAAGGCTCGTCGAGCGCGGCGTGCGTCGCCGCGGCCGTCATCGCGCCCGTCAGCGAGAGGTAGCCGACGGGCACGTAGAGCGACGCGCGATGCGAAGCGGAGACGAGCAGCACCCACCCACGATCGCATGGGTGGGATGGAGGCGCGAGACGCGCGCGGACCGGAATTCACGCCTCCAGGCGAGGGCCCTGTTCGGAGGCCTCCTCTCGTGTGTAAGCTCCCGGCCGTCGGGGACGCCCATGCGAGACGAAGCGCACACACCTTCCGCCACGGGCTGGGAGGGCAAGATCCTGCGAGGCAAGTATCGCATCGTGCGATGCCTCGGGACCGGTGGTTGGGGAGCGGTGTTCGAGGCCGAGCACCTGCTGCTCCGGCGCTCCGTCGCCATCAAGCTCCTGCATCCGGACCTCGCCGCCGATCCGCGCTTCGCCGAGCGGTTCCGGCGCGAAGCGCTCGCCGCGTCGCGCATCGGTCATCCGAGCATCATCGAGGTCCTCGATCTCGACACGACGGACGACGGGACCCAGTTCATGGTCCTCGAGCTCCTGCGCGGCGAGTCGTTCGGCGACGTGATCGAGCGCGGCCTCCGGCTCTCGATCGCCGGGACCCTCGCGATCCTCGAGCCGATCACCGACGCGCTCGCGGCCGCCCATCGGGTCGGCATCGTCCACCGCGACATCAAGCCCGACAACATCTTCCTCAGCCGTCGTCCCGACGGACGCGTGCTGCCGAAGCTCCTCGACTTCGGCATCGCGAAGGTCGATCCGCTCGCCGGCGACGCGACGGCGACGATCACGCAGACGGGCGCCATCCTCGGGACGCCGGTGTACATGCCGCCCGAGCAGATCCGCGGCGACCGGTCGCTCGACCATCACGCGGACATCTACTCGCTCGGCGTGGTCTTCTACGAGGCGCTCGCGGGCACGCTCCCCTTCGTCGGCGAGAACCTCCCGACCGTCGTGTCGAAGATCCTCGAGGAGGCCCCCGTGCCCCTCGACGTGATCCGGCCCGACGTCCCCCTCGCGCTCTCGGTCCTCGTCGACGCGATGGTCGAGAAGGAGCCCTCGCGGAGACCGGCGAGCTGCGACGAGATCCTCGCCGCGCTCCACACGATCGCGGCGACCCTCGACCAGGCGGATGCCGACGAAGAGGCGACGACGGTCTTCGCACCGACCGTCTCGGCCGAGATGGCGGCCCATCCGCTCCCGGGCGACGACGCCGAGGACACGATCCAGATGTCGGGCCTCGAGTCGGCCGAGATGCTCGCGATGGGTCGCTCGCACGAGGTGCCCTCGCTCCGCGCCCGCGTCGAGGATCCCCCTTCCGTCATCGTCGAGGACCTCGCTCCCGAGCCGAAGCCGCCCACCGTCCGCTTCGTGACGCCGATCGCGCCGCGCCCGAGCCCGCCGCCTCCGGCGCGCGCAGACCGGAGCGCGATCGCGGTGGCCGTCAGCGCGTTCGTGCTCGTGGCGACGATCTCCTACGTGCTCTTCTCGAGGCTCTGAGCCCCGAGCCCCGCCTTCTCGCGGCGCTTCCCGCCTCGCGGGCGCACCTTCTCGACGACGAGCGGCACTCCGTCCGAGGGCCCGACGAGCATGCCGCGGAGGACCGGCTTCGTGGTGGAGGCGTCGACCAGGCGGAAGTCGACGCGACGGAGGAGCTCGGCGAGGACGATCCGGAGCTCGACCTGCGCGAACGGACGGCCGAGGCAGGCCCGGCTGCCTCCGCCCCAGGGCAGGTAGTGGAAGGGGCTCGGGCGCTCGCCGAGGAAGCGCTCGGGCTCGAAGGCCTGGGCGTTCGGCCAGAGGTCCTCGCGGAAGTGGAGGATCGCGGGCGCCGGCATCGTGCGCGTGCCGACGGGGAAGTCGTAGCCGGCCATGCGCATCGGCACGGCGAGCTTGCGGGGGACGCTGGTGGCGACGGGACGGAGGCGCATCGTCTCGTCGATCGCGGCGGGGATGTAGCGGAGGCGCTCGACGCCCCGCGGCGTGATCGGCCCGTCGCCGAAATGCTCCTCGAGCTCGGCCTTCGCCTTCGCGAGCGCCGCGGGATGCGTGAGCAGGAAGTGGAGCGCCCACGACAACGTGATCGCCGAGGTCTCGTGACCTCCGACGAGGAGCGCGAAGAGCTCGTCGTGCAGCGAGCCGTCGCTCATCGGGGCGCCGTCGTCGTAGCGGGCGCGCACGAGCAGCGCGAGCACGTCGTCGCGGCCCTCGCCCTCGCGACGGCAGCGCTCGAGCTCGTCCTTCAGCATCGCGTCGAGCTCGGCCTTCGTGTCGAAGAAGCGCGCGAGCGGATTGCGGCTCGTCGGGATGGGGCCGTCGAGCCGCGCCTTCGAGCGCCGGAGCTCGGTGCCCATCCGCAGGAGGCCGCGGAGGCGCTCGCCCCCCATCGCCATCGAGGCGAGGGCCATGGGGCCCGTCTGCATCACGGCGAGATGTTGCGAGAAGAGCGAGGAGAGACGGGCGCGACGCTCGGGCGCCTCGACGCCGAAGACGCACTCGACGATCACCTGCAGCGCGACGTCCTGCACGAGCTGGAACGCGTCGATCACCTGCCCTTCCGAGAGCCGGTCGATCGCGTCGTCCGTGCGCGCGAGCATGCGGTCGGCGTAGACGACCATGCGCTCGTGCTTGAACGGAGGCGTGAGGATGCGCCTCTCGCGGCGGTGCGCCTCGCCGTTCAGGAAGAGCACGGTGTGCTGTCCGACGAGGTATTTGATCCCGTCGGCGTCGTTGTGGATCTCGTCCGCCGACGCGCGGAAGACCGTGCGCACCGCCTCGGGCTCGCCGAGCATCACCCAGGGAGCCTGCCCGGTCACGTGCATCACGAAGACGTTCCCGTGATCGCGCACCGCGTCGGCGAAGAGCTCGAAGGGCTCGTCGACGAGCCGACGGAGCTGACGGAACGACGACTCGGCGATCTCAGGGGGACGACGCGACGCGGACATGGGGAACCTCCGGAGACGGCTTCGAGGGATCGTTCGACGCGAGGCGGGCGGCGCGGGCCGCGAGCGCCCGGCATTCCGCTTCGAGGCCTTCGCGCAGGGCGTCGCCGTGCAGGGCGCGCACGAGCCGCGCGAAGGGACCGACGACGGCGAGCCGGACGAAGAGGCGCGAGCCCTCGGGCGTGCGCTCGATGGTGCGGAAGCGACGGCCGCGCGCGAGCGGGGTGAACCAGCCTTCGTCGCACCAGGCGAAGCGATGCGGTGGCGAGGCGGTGAGCACTCGATGGCTCGCGCGGATCGTCTTCGCGCCGAGGCGGACGTCGGCGTCGACGCCGGCGCCGACGACGGCCGCGCCCTCGGCCTTCACGAGCCAGGGGTTCCAGTCGGCGTAGGCCCCGATGTCCGCGATCGCGCCGTACACGATCTCGGGCGGAGCGGCGATCGGCAGCTCGACCTCGTACGCGACGGCGCGCCGTTCGTAGCGCGCGACGAGCGAGGCGAAGAGGATCGGAAGGACCTCTCCGGCCATGCCGCGCACGTCGCCCCGCCGCCGGGCGAGCGCGTACCTCCGCCGGTGCACCGCGGTGTGCAGGTCGGGCTCGTCGTGGGCGAAGACGTGCAGGTCCTCGAGCAGCGCGAGGGCCCGCGCTTCGTCGCCGCGCGCGAGGGCCTCGTCGGCCTCGACGAGGAGGCCCTCGTACCTCCGCTCCATCGCGTTCTCCGCCACGGCGATCCTCGCCTTCCCGACCGCCGGGGCGGTCTCGCGGATCCTTGGAGCCAGGACTTGAACTCGTCAATCCAAATTCTGATTCCGCCGATTCATTTTGGCATTCCGTATTGAATCCGCCCCTCTCCGGGCCGTCCCATCCGGAACAGGGCGCCGTGCGGCCTCACGACGTCGGGCTTGAAAGACCGGCGTGGGCGTGCGCTCATCGGTCGTCGCCAGCGAGGAGAGGGGATCGATGACAGGACGGATCGGCAGAAACGACGCGACGCGAAGGCTCGCGTTCCTGGCCTTCGCGGCCGTGGCATGGCTCGGCCTGGGCTCGGCCACCGGCTCGGCCCAGACGGCGCCCGGCTATTGCCCCGTGCAGGCGGATGTCGCGCCGGGCAGCTGCGTGTGTCCCTCGAACACCACCTGGCAGGCGACGCAGGCGAGCTGCGCGGCCGGCCGCTGCGGCTGCGCCATGGGCCTCCAATGGAACGGCAGCTACTGTGCCCAGCCGCCTCCGCCTCCGCCGCCTCCCCCGCCGATGTGCCAGGGCGGCTGCCGCCCGAACCAGGTCTGCGTGAACGGGGCCTGCGTCGGCACGGGCGACCTCCGCTTCACGCTCACGTGGGATCAGCCGGGCGACGTCGACCTCTACGTCGTCACGCCGGGCGGTCGCACCATCTCGTACCGCGCGCGTCAGGCGGACTCGGGCACGCTCGATCGCGACGATCGCACGGGCACCGGCCCCGAGAACGTCTTCTGGGCGGACGACCCGCCGGCGGGCACCTACCTCGTCTGCGTGAACCCCTACCGCATCCAGCGGCCGACCAACTTCACGGTCCAGGTCGTGCGCTCCGGCCTGCCGACGCAGACGATGCAGGGCTCGCTGCCGTCGAGCCGTCAGCCCTCGGGCTGCCAGCAGGGCGGCCGCGACTTCCTCGGCGCGATCGAGGTGCAGGCGCCGGTCGCGACGCCCCCGCCGCCCCAGTGGCCGCAGCAGCCCCAGCCTGGCGGGACGCAGTGGGTCCCCGCGAGCAACGGCGCGGTGCCGGCGAACGCCGTCGTCGCGGGACGCGAGGCCGACGGTCGTCCGACGTACGTCTGCCGCTCGAGCTACTCGGGCGGCGTCCACGTCGGCCGCCTCGTGAGCCCGGTCTGCAGCTTCGGCTTCGCGGGCAGCGAGATCCAGAGCCCGACCTACGAGGTCCTGGTCGGCGCGCCCGGTCGCTGGGTCCCGTCCGCGAACGGCCAGGTGCCCCAGGGTGCCGTCATCGGCGGCCGCGAGCAGAACGGCGCGGGCCAGGCGGTCTGCCGCGCGACCTACGGCGCCGGCCTCTTCGTCGGCAAGCTCGTCGCTACCAACTGCAACTTCGGCTACGGGGGTCGGGAGATCCTGATCCCGCAGTACGAGGTCCTGCTCTCGTACTGACCCGCGCCCGAGCAGGTCGCCGAGATCGCCATCGGCGCCCCTCCGCGACCTGCTAGGCTCGGCCCGTGTCGACCGCCCCCGCGAAGAAATCCGCTGCCCGTCTCGCCCGCGAAGCCGCCTACCGGACGGTCGTGGTCGACGCCGCCGAGCGGGTCTTCGCGGACAAGGGCTACGACGGAGCCAAGATCAAGGACGTCGCCGACGAAGCGGGCATCGCCCTCGGGACCGTCTACACCCTGTACCCGAGCAAGCACGACGTCTTCGTCGCCGTGCACCTGCAACGGGGCACGGCGCTGCTCGAGCGCGTCATGGCGGCGATCGAGACGCTGGACGCACCCTTCGATGCGCTCGAGCGTGCGCTCCACGCGGCCTGCGCCTTCTACGCGGAGCATCCGGCCTACCTGCGGATGCACCTCCAGCGCGGGGATTCGTGGGCTTCGCCCGGCAAGGACGCGGAGGAGGAGGCCGCGATCTTCGGGAGCGCGGTCGCTCCGCTCGTCGCCCTCTTCACGAGCGCGGCCGAACGCGGCGAGCTCGTCGACGAGAGGCCGGAGACCTGCGCGCGTCTCCTGCTCACGAGCATGCAGGTCCTGCTCGGCGAGTGGGTCGACGAAGGCTTCGCCTCGCCGCGCGAGCGGGTGGCCGAGCGGATCGTCCGCCACGCGCGGCGCTCGTTCGAGCGGCGGCGCGCGTAGCGTCCGAGTCCCGCGCGAGACCTCAGTTCATCCCGGAGAGGACGTCCGAGACCTGACCGAAGTAGTCCGGACAGGCCGCCGCGAGCGCCTGGCACTCGGAGACGTTCGACATCTCGGCGCTCTGCTGCGCCTCGTTCGCGATCGTCTGCAGGGCGTTCGGATCGTTCGCGAGCTTGCAGGAGATCTGGTCGAGCAGCGAATCGACCGTCGCCGCCTGGGCGTTGGCACAGGCCGTGACCTGCGCGATGGTCGCGTTGCAGCCGGTGGCGCCCGCCGCCGTCACGTTGCTGCACTGCAGGTCGATCGTCACGCCCGTGATCGTCGACTCCTTCATGCAGTTCGAATACGAGGTGTTGCAGGTGGTCAGGCCCGCGAGCTGCTGGGCCACGCCGGTCGCGACGCAGATCAGGCGCTTCTGGACGTCGGCGCCCGCGACCTGGTTCGCGAGATCCTGGAAGGCGTTGCAGAGCTGCCGAGCCTGGGCGTCGGTCAGGTCGCTCACCGTCGTGTTGCCGGGGATCCCCGAGCTCAGGGTCGGGGTGCTCGTGCCGTCGTCGCAGGCGACGACGCCGAGGGCGAGGGACGAAGCGGCGAGGAGCGAGACGAGGGTTCGGCGAAGCATGGAAGTCTCCCGAGGGATCGGACGTTGCGTAATGAAGACGATTCGGTCCGTTCCCGTCTTCACGGGAGCGGCTCCTGGGAGGTACCACCGAGGAGTCCATCCCACAACGTCTCCGCCTGGAGGAACCATGCTCGGTCGTCCCGGGTCCACAACGCTCGCCGCATCGATGCTCGCCCTCGCCATGGCCGGTTCGGCCCACGCACAGGATCCGGATCCGGCGGCCGCACGCACGCGAGCCGAAGCCGTGACCGCGTGCATCGGGACCAAGGCCGACGAGCTCGCGCACTTCACGCGGATGCTGGGCGAGGCCCGCACGACGCTCTCGGGGAGCCATGCGAGCGCACGCCAGCGCGGCGACGCGGCCCATGCGGTCGCGATGCTGGAGCAGCGCATCCACGGGATCGCCGAGGCGATCGCGCGTTGCACCGAGAGCCCTGCCACGACGACGACGACGACGACGAGGACGACGCCCGCCCACGAGTCGACGTGTGGAGGACCCGCCGCCGGCTGCCGCGGCGACGAAGCCGCGACCATCCCATCGGGGACGCCGGTCTCCGAGCACGTCCGGGCCGAGAATCCGGAGAAGCTCGAGGGCACGGGTCGTCTCCCCGCGCCCGCCGTCCTCGGGGCGCTGCGCCGGATCGGGCCGACGATCGACGCCTGCTACGACGCCTTCACCGAGCGCTACGCGATCGTGAACGGCGAGGCGCGCCTGGTCTTCTGGGTCTCGCCGACCGGCGTCGTCACGGAGATCGCCCTCGAGGGCCTCGCGATCGGCGATGCCACCTTCCGGAGCTGCGTGACGCGCGCCGTCCGCTCGCTGCCGAGCCCCGGCTCTCCCGAGGGGGGGCCGGTGAGGACCTCCGTGCGGCTGCGGATCGGGCCCGAGTGATCCCTCGGGCGGATTGCGACTCCCGGGCGGAGACGTATGCCTTCGGCCATGAACGCGCGTGAAGCGATCCTCGAGGCCGATCGACGCTACGTCTTCCGGCCCTACACGGCCACGACGGCGCACGAGCGGGAGGACTCGATCGTGGTCGTCTCCGCCGAGGGCCCCTACCTCGTCGACGCGGACGGCCGACGCTTCCTCGACGGCAGCGGGGCCTGGTGGTGCAACCACCTCGGCTTCCAGCATCCGCGGATCGTCGAGGCGCTGAGGCGCCAGGCGAGCCAGCTCTCGCACTGCGCGCTCGCCGGAGCCACCCACGAGCCGGCCGCCCGCCTCGCGGAGGAGCTCGTCGCCCTCGCGCCGCCGGGGATGGCGCGGGTCTTCTTCAGCGACAACGGCTCGACCTCGGTCGAGGTCGCCGCGAAGCTCGCGTTCCAGTACTGGCACCAGAACGGGCGCCCGGAGCGGAAACGCTTCCTCGTCCTACCCGGCGGGTATCACGGAGACACAATCGGGGCGATGAGCCTCTCCGCGGTCGACGCGTTCAACGCGATCTTCCGGCCCCTGTTCTTCGACGCCGTGCGCCCTCCGGACGAGGTGGCCTCCGCGGGCTTCGAGGCCGTCTTCGCCTGGATGGCCGGGGAGCTCGCGAATCACGGCGATACGATCGCCGCCGTCGTCGTCGAGCCGCTGGTCCAGGGTGCGGCCGGCATGCGGATGTACCCGCCGGAGCTGCTCCGCTCGCTGCGCGAGGCGGCGGATCGGGCCGATACCTTCCTGATCTTCGACGAGGTCTTCACCGGCTTCGGCCGGACCGGGACGTTCTGGGCCGCCGAGCAGGCCGGAGCCCGCCCCGACCTGCTCTGCACCTCGAAGGGCCTCACGGGGGGCACCCTGCCCTTCGCGGCCACCCTCGTCACCGAGCGGGTCTACGACGGCTTCCGGGGCGACAAGCTCCGGACCTTCATGCACGGACACACCTTCTGCGGGAATCCGCTCGGCGCGGCGGTCGCACGCGAGGTCCTGGCGGTGTACCGCGAGGAAGACGTGCTCGAGCGTTCGCGGCCGAAGGCGGCCCGCATCGCGGAGGCCTTCGCCGAGCTCGGGCGGGAGTCGGGCGTGATCGCGACCCGGAGCCTCGGGATGATCGGCGCCGCCGATCTCGGCGGAGGCGGGTACCACGGCGGCCTCGGCTGGGCCGTGCACGACGAGGCGAAGAAGCGCGGCGCGCACTGTCGACCGCTCGGCGACACGGTCTACGTCGTGCCGCCCCTCACGATCCCGGACGACGATCTCGACCGGCTCCTCGACATCGTCCACGCGTCGATCCGAGCGGTCACGGGACGATGAGCGACGCGAGCGGGCCCGCACCGGAGGCACCGTTCCGCTCGCGCATCGCGGGCGGGGCATCCGTTCGCCGGTCGAGCGGTTGCCCGGTGGCCCCAAGGGGGTACGTGCTACATTGGCGCGAGCTGCTCGCTTCGACGCCTCACCGAACCGAGAACCGATGACCGCCCCCGCCACGAAGCCCTTCATCATCCTTTGCGAGGACGAGCCCGCGCTCTTGCGGATGACCTCGAAGATGCTCGAGACCATCGCCGAGGTGCATGCCTTCGAAGACGGCCGAGCTGCCCTCGATTTCCTCGAGCAGGGAGGCCGGGTGCCGCACCTCGTCGTCACCGACGTGATGATGCCGCGCATGGACGGCCTCGAGCTGGTCAAGCGCCTCAAGGCCGACGCCCGTTTCTCCAAGGTCCCCTTCATCATGCTGACGGCCAAGAGCGGACCGAAGGACGTGGTGACCGGCATCAACGCGGGCGTGCGCCACTACATCACGAAGCCCTTCAAGACCGACGAGCTGCTCTCGAAGGTGAAGAAGACGCTCGGGATCGCGTGATCGGGTGAATCCGGAGGACCTGTCCAGCAGGGAGCGCCTGCGCCGCGCGGCCCCGTGGATCCTCGCGATCCTCGGCGGCACCGCCCAATTCCTCGGCTTCGCGGGTTTCGATCTCTACCCGCTCGGCTTCGTCTGCTACGTGCCGCTCCTCGTCGCGCTCGAGCTCGAGAAGGACGCGCGGCCACGTCGCCATGCGGCGATCGGCTTCCTCCACGGCTTCGTGGCCTACGCCGGCGGCTACTACTGGTTCGTCGACTTCCTCGACACCTGGTCCGGCTTCCCGTGGATCGTCTGCGCGCTGCTCGGCTCGATCTTCTTCGCCTACCAGGCGGTGCAGATCACGCTGCTCGCGGTGATGATGGGTCGGATGCGCGCGAAGGGCTTCTCGGCCACGGCTGCGCTCGTGCCGACGCTCGTCGCGATCGAGACGGCGTTCCCGATGATCTTCCCGACCTACCTCGGCAACGGCCTCCACATGCGGCCCGAGCTCATCCAGGTCGCCGATCTCGCCGGTCCCGTGCTCGTCACCGCGATGATGGCGGCCGTCAACGGCGCGATCGCGGACGCCGTGCTCGCGCGACGCTCGGGGCTCCCCTTCCCGTGGCGTCCGGCGGCGCTCGCGGCGGCCGGCTTCGCGGCGACGCTCGGCTACGGCCTCTACCGCATGCACGAGGTCGACGCGCGCGCCCGCCGCGCTCCCACGGTCCACATGGCGCTCGTCCAGGTGAACATGGGGACCTTCGAGAAGGACGAGGATCCCGTCGAGGGCTTCCGCCGTCACCTCGAGCAGAGTCGCCGGATCGAGCGCGACATCCGACCGGACCTCCTCGTCTGGCCCGAGTCGGCCTTCACCTTCTTCGTCCCGAACGTCCCGAACCTGAAGAACTACGTCCTCGGCGAGCTCTCGACGCCGACGATCTTCGGCACGCTCGCGCGTCGGCGGCGGAACGGCGAGATCCACGACTACAACACGGCGCTCCTCGTCGACGGCGACGGGACCGTCCTCGGGAGCTACGACAAGGTCGTGCTGATCCCCTTCGGCGAATACCTCCCGCTCGGCGATCTCTTCCCCGCGATCTACGACCTCTCGCCGAACACGGGCATGTTCACGCCCGGCTTCCACATGCACCCGCTCGTCTTCCGCGGGTTCCGCATGTCGACCCTGATCTGCTACGAGGACCTGCTTCCCGACTACGTGCGCCGCGCCGTGCACGACTCGAATCCGCACGTCCTCGTGAACCTCACGAACGACGCCTGGTACGGCAACACCAACGAGCCGTGGATCCACCTCGCGCTCGCGAAGTTCCGCGCGGTCGAGCACCACCGCGCGCTCGTCCGCTCGACGAACAGCGGCGTGTCGGCCTTCGTCGATCCCGTCGGCCGCGTCGTGGCCCACACGGGCGTCTACACGCGCGAGGACCTCGACGCGCGCGTGCCCATGATGACGGGCCGCACCGTCTTCGAGACCGTCGGCGAGTACCCGGGCTGGGTGGTCGTGCTCCTCGTGCTCTACCTGCAGCTCTTCGCGCGTCGAGATCGTCTCCGGTCCGCGAAGGCCTGAGGACGCCCTCCGCGCGTCGGCTCAGAGCGGCGAGATCAGCATCCGGTAGGTCCCGTCGGGCTCGGCGACGAACTGCCCGATCGGCGCGAGGCGCATCGGCCCGGCGTCGCGGAGGACGAGGAACGCGGAGAGGACGACGCCTTCGGAGAAGCCCGGCGGAACCCCCCCGATCGTCACGGATCCTTTGACCAGCAACGGAGGCGGGAACACCACGTCCACGTCCGGGAGCGAGGTGCCGGTCCGGAGATCGAGCCCCGGGACCACGACGGCTCCCCAGCCCGCGTCGAGGCTCGCGGAGAGGAGGAGATCGTAGCGCCCGCGATCGACCTGGAGCTCGAAGAGGCCCGTCGGATCCGCCGTCGTCCGGACGCTGGTCACCCGCATGCCGTCGAGGGGCGAGCCGGACAAATCGTAGGTCGACTGCGGCACCGCCGTGAGGCCGACGTAGGGCGCGGCGTCGCCGCGGGCGGTGATCGCACGGCCGCCCAGGCGAACCGGTGCGGGGATCCGGAAGAGCTGTCCGATCAGCGCGCCGCCGGCGAGGGGCCGGTAGATCGTCAGGGTCGTCCGCAGCGAGCTGCCCTGGGCCGGATCGGCCGGCGTGATCACGACGTCGTAGGTGCCGGGCCAGAGCTGCGTGTCGAATTGGCCGATCCGATCGCCGCCGGCTCCGTCGCTCGTCTTCGCGGTCGTGTCGAGCGTCAGGTCGAGCCCGCTCGGCGCGTCGGGCAGCGACGTCGACGTGAGCGTCACGGTGGCGTTCGCGAGGGCCTGTCCCTGCGCCGTCTCCACGATGCCGACGTAGGGGATCGGCTCGAGCGCGGGCAGGTACACGTGGACCACGCCGGCCTGGAAGACCAGGCTCGCGGAGTCGAGCTTCACCTTCGGCAGCCCCGTGCCCTCGATGCCGTCGATCACGAGGCGGTAGGCCGTCACGCCGGGGGTGATCCGGACGTCCCACTCGCCGTTGATGTTCGTCTGGCCGGACGACGACACGGCGAGCCCGAGATCGGGCTGCCAGGCGCGCACGGTGAAGCCCGCGCCCGGGGCGACCGTCACGTCCTGACCGAGCCCGTCGACGAGGTGGACGACGCCGCGCAGCGTGCAGCCCTCGAGCTTCTGGGACGAGCAATCGTCGAAGATCGTGGACGGGTACGCGAGGTCGAGCCGCACGCCGTCCGGCCCCGCCGAGGCCTCCGAGGCCTGATAGCCGGAGAGGAGCAGCGGCGGAAAGAGCGTCGAGAGAGGCGGATTCGGTCCGGGCGGGGGCGCGGGCGCGCCGGGGTAGACGGTGTTGTAGACGCCGACGGGCTCCGCGTAGACGAGATAGTCCTCGTCCGCCGCGACCCGCAGGGCGTAGTGGTCCGGCAGCGCGTCCGCGGCGAGCGGCAGATCCGCGACCGTCCGACTCGACTGCACGTCGAGGCCGAGCACGAGACCGGTCGGGGTCGCTCGCACGGCGGAGACCTGCGCCGCTACCGGGAGATCGCTCGCGCTCACGCGGCCGTGCACGCGCACGTGGGCGGGGACGTCGAGGGCGAGGACGGTCGAGCCGTCGATGAGGACGTCGTCGAGCGTGTACGCGAAGCCTTCGTCCGAAGGCACATCCGTCGGCGAGGCGACGCTGATCGCGAGCTCGATCGGAGCGCTCGTGACCGACGTGCAGATCCCCTCGGTACAGATGCCGACGGGACAGTCGGCATTCGACGAGCAGGCGTTGCGCGGCGTGTAGATCGGCGACGCCGAGTCGAACTGACAGCCGCCGACGAGGAGGGCTCCGAGCAGGCCGAGGAGGAGCGCCATCCGGGAGCGCGGACGGCTCACTCGGGGCACGACGACATCTCCACGACGGGGTTCGTCGCATCGACGACCTCGGCCCACCACACGGTCTGCGCGAGGTCCCCGTCCTCGACGGGCGTCCGGCGGCGGCCCTCGTTCTTGAACTGCCCCGAGACGAGGATCTCGATCTTGTGGCAGCCCGGCTGACTGAGGGCGGAGGGAGGGACGACGTAGACCACGTCGCGCGTCGCCGCGCCGGTCGGGGGCACGGTGAAGGCGCGCGTGTCGCCGAGCGTGTCGTTCTGCCGGTCGTAGTCGACGAAGAGCTGCCCCTCGAGGGATTGCGACACGTCCGGATCCCGGACGGTGAAACGGAGGGTCACGCTCGGATTCGTCGGATCGTCGAGGTCGAGGCGGATGATGCGATCGATCGGCTCGCCCGGGAGCGCCGTGCTCTCGGGCACGTAGATCGACGGCGGGGTGTTCGCCGGGACCTGGAAATCGATCTTGTTGGTGACGACGCAGCCCATGAACGATGCGCAAGCGAGGGCGAGGAGGCCCTTCGTCGTCATCGAAGCAATCTGCGTGCCGCGGGTGGTCATCGAAGCCAAGTGCTCGGGATCGCACGAGAAAGCTTGGAACACCCGGATCGCCGCGGAAGGCGATCCGCGACATCCGTGTCAGCCCTCGGCGGGACCGTCGCCTTCCTTCTCCAGATACCGGAAGATCGTGCGCGGGTCGACACCCAGATCCTGGGCCGTCTTCGTCCGGTTGCCGCCGTTCCGCTCGAGCGCCTCGAAGACGTAGCGGCGGGTGAATTCCTCCCGGGCCTGCTGGAGGGGGACCACCCGCTCGAGGCGCTCGGCCTCGAGGTCGAGATCCTTGGGCCCGACGAGCGGACCTTCGGCCAGGACGACCGCCTTCTTGAGGCGGTTCTCGAGCTGGCGGACGTTGCCCGGCCACGGGAACTTCCTCATGGCCGCGATCGCCTCGTGGGAGAAGCCCTTCACCTTCGAGCCGTACTCCTCCGCGTACCGGCCGAGCAGGTACTTCGCGAGCACGACCACGTCCTCGCCGCGCTCGCGGAGCGGCGGGAGGTGCAGGTTCACGACGTTGAGTCGGTAGTAGAGGTCCTCGCGGAACCTCCCCTCGCCGATCATCGCCTCGAGATCGCGATGCGTCGCCGCGACGATGCGGAGGTCGACCTTCTCGGGCTTCGTGTCGCCGATCCGCGTGACGACCTTCTCCTGCAGCGCGCGGAGGATCTTCACCTGGAGCGGCATCGGCATCTCGCCGATCTCGTCGAGGAAGAGGGTGCCGCCGTTCGCCGACTGGAACTTGCCGGGGCGCGTCGCGACCGCGCCGGTGAAGGCGCCGCGCACGTGACCGAAGAGCTCGCTCTCGAGGAGGTTCTCCGGGATCGCGCCGCAGTTCACGACGACGAACGGCCCGGATGCGCGCGGGGAACGCTGGTGCACGGCGCGGGCGACGAGCTCCTTGCCCGTGCCGGTCTCGCCGGTGACGAGGACGCTGACGTCGGTCGCGGCGACGCGCTCCACCTTCCGCATGACCTCGACGAGGCTCGGCGAGGTGCCGACGATCTCGCCGAAGCGCTGCGCGTCGAGCGCCGCCTTCATCCGATCGCGATCGGAGCGCACGTCGTCGAGCAGGATCGCGTTCTCGAGCACGAGCGAGGCCTGGCCCGCGAAGACCGCGAGGACGTCGAGGCTCGCCTGGTCGAAGAGCCGGGCGACCCGCTCGTTGCCGAGGTAGATGACGCCGATCGTGCGACCGCGCGCGAGGAGCGGCGCCGCCATCACGGAGGAGAGGCGGAGGTTCATCACGCTCGCGCTCGAACGCCACATCGTCTCGTTCAGCGCGTCGCTCACGATGAGCGGCTTGCCGAGCTCGAGCACGCGCTGGACGATGCTGTCCGAGAGCTGCGTGACGTCCGCCGGCAGCGACTTCTGGTCGACGTGACGGGCCGCGGCGATGCGCGGCTCTCCGTCGACGGCGAGGAGCACGAAGCCCTTGCTCGCGGAGGTCGCGTCGATCGCGGCGTCGAGCAGGGCCTCCATCTGCTCGGTCGTGGACCGCAGGGTCACGAGCCGCCGCGAGAGCTCGGCGAGCTTGCGCATGCCGAGGAGCTCGCTCGCGCGCGAATCGACGGGCTCGGCCTCGTCTTCGTCGTCCGGCCGATGGCTCTCGTCGAAGAGGGAGAAGACGAGCTCGACCTGTCCGAGCACGATGCGATCGCCGTGGGCGAGCACGGCCCGCCGCTTCTTCTTGCCGGCGATCAGGATCGGCGCGTCGCGATCCACCTCGTGGAACGCGAATTCCCTGCCGTCGAAGACGATCTGGCCGTGGTGTGGAGCGACCGACGGATCGTCGAGCGCCACGTCGTTCCCGGGCGCCCGGCCGATCGAGGTGATCGGCTTGTAGACGGAGAACACCCGCGGTTTTCCCGACCTCGGAAGCGACCGGAGACTCGGCATGGGGCCGGCATCATACCAGACGGGAACGCCCCGGGGGCGGGGAACGGCGGGCCGTCCGCCTCACGAACAGACGGGCGCGGCGCAGACGGGCGACGAGGGGTTCGTGAGCGCGTCGCAGAACCCCGACTCGCAGGAGCTCGAGAGCTCGGTCGGATCGCAGGCCTGGCCGTCCGGGAGCTTCGTCGTGCACTGGCCGAGGACGAGGCCCGTGGTGGGATCCGGGGCGGGGTGCGCGCAATAGAGCTCCGCATCGCAGTCGCCGCCGCGGCTCGGGCGGCACGACGACCCGAGGAGGCCCGTGCCGAGGCTCGCGCAATGTCCGGAGACGCAGTCGAGACGCTCGTACCAATTGCACCACTGGGTTCCGGAGCCGCCCTGGCAGGGGAGCCCGACCTGGCCCTGGACCGAGACGGAGAGGCAGTAGCTGCGCGAGACGCCCGCGGTCGAGGCGCAGATCGCTCCGTCCACGCAGGCGTCGAGCTTCGGATCGCAGGCGCTCGCGAGCGCGATCGGACGCGCGCAGACGCCGCTCGAGTCGGGATTCGCGGTCGCTCCGCGGCAGTAGAGCCCCGCGGAGCAGGTCGCCTCGGACCAGGTCTCCCCATCCTTCAGGAGACCGCATCGCCCGCCGGCTTCGACGTGCCGCACGTGCGTGACCTCGATGCAGTGGAGCGAAGGGTCGGTCGTCGTCGCGGCGCAGCGTGCGTAGTCGCCCGAGCGGCTCGGCGCGCACATCGCGTCGTCGCCGTTGCACGGCTCGCCGATCGCGACCTTCGCGGTGCAGACGCCACAGGCCGGGCTCTGGGGATCGCCGACGCGCGCGCCCGCGCAATAGGCGTCGCCAGCGCAGTCGTCGTCGAGCAGGCAGCTCTCGCCGAGCGCGACCTTCCCGACCCAGACCTGCTCACAGGCGGCGATCGGACCCGTGCCGCAGAACGAGCCGAGCGTGTCGACGCACTCCTTCGCCGCGCCCGCGTCGTACGCGACGCGACCCGCGGCGAGCGAGGCCTCGTGGGCCGCGACGTCGGAGGCGCCTTCGCCGAGCTCCACCTCGACGCAGGCCGCCATGCCGCCCTGCGTGATCATCGCCCGCTCGAGCGCGAGCGACGGCACGCGCGGGAGACAGCGGACGATGCGCTCGCACGAGGCCTCGGCGATCGCCTGCGCGTACGCATCCTCGGGAACGCTCCCCGAGGAGGAATCGCAGGCGGAGAGCGCGAGCACGGCGAACGTGGCGACGAGGAGAGGTCGGAGCTTCATCGGATCCTCCGATCGAGCCGCGCTCCGCGCAGGCGACCGCGCGCCCGGCCCGACCTTCGGCGACCGGTATGATGCGCGCGCCGGGTCATGGCAAGAGCCGCGGCTCGCGCGCGAGACCCCGCACGGGTCGCCGGCCCTACGCGAGCGTGCGGAAGCGGAGCATCATGTCGTGGTCTTCGTGATCGAAGATGTGGCAATGCCAGACGTAGCCCTGGAGGGGCTCGCCCGTGCCCGCGTGGTGGACGGCCCCCGTCGGATGGAAGGGGGCGTCGGGATCGAAGCCGAGCTCTGCTTCCGTCGGGAAGCGGACGAGCACGCGCGTGATGCCGTGACCGTCGACGCGCACCGTGTCCTTCGGGCCGGCCTCCCACGCCGCGGGCAGGGCCATCGGCCCCTTCACGAAGGGCTCGGCGGAGGGGGTCCAGCGCGTGCCGATCGGAGGACGTGGGTTCGCGAGCACGTAGAGCGAGGGGACGAAGGCCTGCCGACCGAGCAGACGCATCTGCGCGAGGTGCACGTGCATCGGATGCGGATCGGGCGTCGTGTTGACGAAGTTCCACTGCTCGACGGTGCCCTGCCTCGGCATCTCGATGTCGTCGGTCGTGAACTCGAGGTTGTTCAGGGTCATGATCGCCGGCGGGAAGCGGAGCTCGGTGCGCTGGCTGAGCGTGAGGTTCCGGACCTTCACGGGCGCGGGCAGCGGCTCGAGGCGCGGCGGCTGACGAGGCCCGCCCCGCAGCGTGCTCGGCACGGCACCGCGGAAGCCGCGCGAGCTCGTCGCACGGAAGCGGCAGAAGAACGGCATCGCGATCTGGCCGAGGATCGCGGCCTGACCGGGCGGCGTCTCGTCGTTGCAGAGCACGACCCCGTCCCCGGTCGAGAGCCCGGAGAAGTCGACGAGGACGTCGGCCCGCTCGCCGGGCGAGAGCTTCAGCGACGTGGTCGCGACCGGTGCGTCGAGCAGGCCCGCGTCGTTGCCGATCACCCAGAACCGCATCCGGTTGTCGAAGTAGAGGTTCCAGACGCTGAACGAGCCGGCGTTGATCATCCGGAAGCGGTAGAGGCCGCGTGCGACGCGGAGCTCGGGCCAGCAGACGCCGTTCACGACGCCCACGTCGGCGACTCCGCCGCCTTCCCAACTGCCCTGCGGCACGACGGGCGTCGTTCGCACCTGCAAGTATCCGTCGCGGTCGAAGCCCTTCTCCTGGAGCACGAGCGGGAGCTCGTAGTCCCCCGCGGGCAGGCCGAGCGGATTGTCGGTGCGTCCGGTGTCGAACGCGTCGCGCACGAGGTAGAGCGAGGCGAGGCCCGCGTAGGCGTTGAGCCGCGTGATGCCCATCGCGTGGTCGTGGTACCAGAGGCAGGCCGCCTCCTGCCCGTTCGGATAGCGATGCGTGAACGACTCGCCGGGGAGCAGCGTCGCCTCGGGATGTCCGTCCGACGCCGGCGGGGTGACGCCGCCGTGCAGGTGGAGCACGGAGCGGGGCGTCGTCCGGTCGGCCTCGCTCGTGCCGTGGATCGTCGTGTCGATGTCGTCCGCGAACACGTGCGGTCCGAGCTGGTTGTGGAACGCGAGCAGGGTCGGCACGTCGCGCTGGGCCTCGAGCACGGGCCCGAGGTACGTCGCGCTCCCGTACGCGAAGGTCTTCGACTTCGGCAGGTCACGGTGGAAGCGATGCGATGCGTTGCGAGCCGTCACCTCGAAGCTCGTCCCACGCGCGATCGCGAGCCGCGGCATCGCGTCGACGAAGGCCGGGATCCGCGGCGAGTGGAAGGTGAGCGGCGAGCCCGAGCTGACGGAGGCGTCGTAGCCCGGCACGGAGACCGAGGCGCTCGTTCCGGCGCTCTCCGGATCGCAGCCGCTCGCCCAGGCCCCGGTCACCGCCGCACCGGCGAGGTAGCGCAGCATCGTGCGCCGATCGATCGTTCGCTTCACGCGTCCCCTCCGCGAGCTCGCGCCGTCCGAGGGGACGGCGACTGCAGGCTAGGGAGCGGAGCGGACGAATTCCACGACGGATGCGAGGGATCGCGAAGCGCTCGCCCGGAAGGGTGGAAGCCCTGGAATTCGAGCCAATTCCTTGGCCTCTTCGGCCAGCGCGATCACGCTGGCCGAGCGCTCACGGCACCTCGACGGCGCCCGCCGTGCACGGCTCGCCGCGCGGCATCCCACGCTGATCCGTCGCCGGGCAGCTCGTACCGAGCCCGCGCGCCGGGCTCGTCGCGTCGGGCACGAGGGTCTCGGTGTCGCCGCCGTGATCGCCGAGCGCGCCGAGCAGCGGATCGGCGACGAGGGGGCTCGTGGTGCAGAGGGCCCCGCTCGGCCATTGGAGGTTCGTCGTACCGGCGCCGTGGGTCTTGTCGCAGCCTGGCGTCCACTGCGCCGTGTTGCCCGAGACGATCGTGTTCACGAGCACGAGGCCGCCGCCGAAGATCGCGCCGGCCACCTGATCGGCGGCGGTCGAGTGGTTGTTCGCGATCGTGCAGTTCCTCACCGTGCCCGTCGGCGAGTACGAGAGCCACATCCCGCCGCCGTTGCTGCCGAACGCGACGTTCTCCGCGATGGTCACGTTGGTCAGATCCGCCGTGCGTTCGCTGATCCAGATCCCGCCGTTGTAGAACGCCTCGTTCCTCGAGATCGTGCTGTTCGTGATCGCGAGGGCGAGCCCCTGGAGGTAGAGGCCGCCGGCGTTGCCCGACGACGTGGGCGTGACCCGATTCGAGTCGACGGTCGTGCGGTCCATCGTGAACGTCCCGTCGTCCGTGTTCGACACCCGGAAGACGCCGCCTCCGATCGCGCCGGCCTGGTTGTTCCGGATCGTCACGCCGCAGAGGCTCGTCCTCTCCTTCGAGCCGTCCATGTAGAGCGCGCCTCCGCAGCCGCCGTTCCCGGGATTGCCCCCGGAGCCCGTCGCGGAATTCGCGGTGAACGTGCTGTTGATCACGGTGAGGTCGCCGTTCAGGCTGCCGACCGCCCCGCCGTTGCTCGAGGCGTTGCCCGCGAAGGTGCAGCCGGCGATGACGGTCTCCCCTCCGCCGAAGCCGTAGATGGCGCCGCCCGCGATGTCCTGCCCGGGCGAGGGCGCGCGGTTGTCGAGGAAGACGCTGTCGAGGACGGTGAGGCTGCCGCCGTCGCGGTAGATCGCCGCGCCACCGGCGGCCGTGTCGTCCACGCCCGTGACGCCCCGTCCGTCGCGGAACGTCAGTCGTTGCACCACCAAGCGTGGCCCCGTCTGATCGTAGGCCGAGTCGAGCAGGAGGATCCGCGAGCTCCCGCCTCCGCTCAGCGTCACGAGGCCGCCTCCGTCGATCACGCTCTCCTTCGTGAAGACGATCGGCGTGGAGACCGTGATCGTGATCGGCGACGCGCCGCACGCGAAGACGATCGTCCCGCCCGTCGTCGCCGCCGCCTGCAGCGCGGCCGGCGTGCAGCTCCCCGGCGTCCCGTTCCCCACCACCGTCGTCGGCGACGAGACGTCGGCGAGGGCGGGGGCGGTGCAGACGGCCGGTGGTGCGCCCCCGTCGAAGGTCGTGTGGGTCCCGTGCCCCGTGTCCGAGCACGAGCAGCCGACCAGCGAGGAGATGCCGAGGACGAGGAGGTAACGCATCCGGGTAGGAAGCACCATGGGCCCCTGCGCGTAAAGAGAGAAGGGAGCGGACCGTCTCGACGATTCGGGGATGGTTTCGTGCCCTCCGCCACGACTCGACGAACATGACGACCGACATCGACGCCGCCGAGCTCCACCGGCGCCTCTCCGTCCTCGACACGCACCTCGCCGGGTCGGCGGGTCTCTTCGATCGCTACCTTCCCCTCGAGCTGGGCCCGCCCGCGGAGTCCGCGGCGCTCGAATCGACCGAGCGGGCGCTCGGGGTCGAGCTCCCCGCTCCGCTGCGGGGCTTCCTGCTCGAGCACGCGGGCTCCGGCCGGTTCGGCTATCTCCTCCGCAGCGAGCACGAGGCCGACTGGGACGCGGACTACGGGGGCGCGGACGGAGGCTTCGAGCTCCTCGATCCGGAGCGGATGCGTCGGGACCACGCGCGCATCCGTCGCACCACGCTCGGACCCGGGGAGTCCTGGCCCTTCGTTCCCTTCGTGAAGGATCCGAACGAGGCCACCTGGCTCTGCGTCGTCCGGACGCCCGAAGGGGATCGCATCGCCCACGTCTTCCACGACGAGGCCGTCGAGGAGGCCGAGCGCTGGTCGCTCGACGGATTCTTCGATGCGTGGTCCGCCGCCGGCTTCCGGACGGGACCCCGGTGGGAAGACCAGCCGGACGCGATCGTCGAGCGCTTCCGCGAGGCGCTCGGGATCGTGGAGCCCGTAGACCCGGAGTGATCGAGGCGCGAACGGCGCGATCCCTCGGCCCCGTTGCCGCCCCACGCCACGTGCGTAGGCAATCGATGGGTTTGCGTGGGGGTGTTCGATGTCGCGCGTTTCGTATTCTTCCGCACTCGTCCTGATCGGACTCGTGATGTCGTCGCCGCGTCCCGCCGCGGCCGAAGCCGGATGCTTCCCGCCCTGCCGCGAGGGATACCTCTGCCAGCCCAGCACCGGCGAATGCGTATCCGCCTGCAATCCGCCGTGCGCGATCGGCGAGACGTGCACGCCCGACGCCCGATGCGTCGCCTCGGCGCCCACCTCCGCGGCCCCCGCGATCGTGGTCGTGACGCCGGTCGTCGCGATGCCCGAGCCGACGACGCTCGCGCATCCGAGCGTCGCCTTCCTGCTGCGCGCGGGCCCGACGTTCGGCTGGCTCCAGGGCGGTAGCCTCTCGATGGGCGCGGCCATCCGCCTCGCCGATTCGTACCTGCTCGATCTCGAGCTCGGCGGCGCGGGCGGCGTCGGCGGCGGCTCGACCTACGCGCGCGGCACGGGCGAGGCGAGCCTCCGCTATTCCGCGCCCCGACGCATCACGTTCATGGGCAGGGTCGGCTTCGGTGCCGGCTTCATGGCCGAGTACGAAACGCACTCGGGCGACGGCTACGACTACTCGTACCGGCTCCTCTACGCACGCCTCGCCGCGGGCATCCTGGCAAAGCACTACGGCCGCCGCGCCGTCGGTCTCGAGGCCTCCTTCGCGCTCGGGAGCGCGGCCCAGACGTCGAACTACGTCGACACGACGGACTACGGCGGCTTCTACGGCGAGCTCGCGCTGAACGGCGTCTTCACGTTCTGAGGCGCGGAGCCGCGGCTCATCGCCCCCTCCGGACCTCCTCGATCCACCCCACGGCACGCGACACGCCTTCCTCCTCGGCCATCGCACGACCGATCGCGCGCGCTCGTTCGAAGGCGCGCGGATCGGCGAGCAGGGCCCGGATCGCCTTCGCGAGCTTCGCGGCCGTGAGCGATCGGCGGGGCACGGGAGCCTTCGCGATGCCGAGCGAACGGAGGCGCTCCGCCCAGAAGAATTGATCGCCGAGGAAGGGGACGATCACGCTCGGCTTCCCCGCGAGGCAGGCGGTGTGGGTGGTTCCCGCGCCTCCGTGGTGCACGAACGCGGAGCAATGCGGCAGCACGAGCGCGTGCGGGGCGCGCCCGAGGCGGAAGACGTTCGGCGGGGTCTCGACGTCGGGCAGGAGCTCCCACGGCGCCTGCACGAGCGCGCGGCAGCCCGCGAGCGAGGCCGCCTCGACGAGCACGCGGACGCAATGCTTCGTGTCGTCGTTCGGGATCGCGAGCATGCTGCCGAAGCCCATGAGGAGCGGCGGCTCCCCCGCGTCGAGGAACGCGCGGAGCTCGCTCGGCAGGGCCCAGCCCTGCGCGTCGGCCGGGATCTCGAAGAAGCCCGGCACCCGCTGGAAGTCGTCCCAATCGTCCGGGCGCGGGACGAGCGTCGGCGACACGCAGGTCAGCGTCATCGCCGCCGGATTCGGGCGCGGGAACATCGTCGTCTCGAGGGGCACGCCGGCACGCGCGCGCGAGGCGTTCACGCGCGGGAGGAAGAACGAGCCGCCGACCTTCGAGGCCACCCACCACGTGAGGCGATTGAGCCGGCCGAGGTCGGGTGCGCCCATCGGCGGAAGCGCGCGCGTCGGCCAGACGGGGACGGGCTGGAGCGCGACGATCGGGATGCGATGCGCGAGCGCGAGCGAGGCGGCGGGATGATGGAGCAGGTGCACGAGCGCGACGTCGCAGCCGGGGAGCGTCGAGGCCGCGTCCTCCCACATCGCGTCGACCGCGGGATCGAGGAGATGGGCGAGCACCGTCTCGATCTGCTTCATCGGATGGCCCTTGCCCGCGAGCGCCTCGTCCGATTCGTCGCCCTCCGCCCGGGCGCGTGCGATCGCGTCGACCGCGACGGCGCGCGCCTCGAGACCGAGCGAGCTCGCGAGCGGGCCGTAGTCGCGACCGTCCACGGCGACGTAGCCGAGGGCGACCTCGTGGCCCGCGCGCTCGAGACCGAGCGCGAGCGCGAGGAAGGGGCGGATGTCCCCTTCGCTGCCCCAGGTGTAGATCCCGACCTTCATCGACGAGCCCGCCGCTCGTCCCTCAGGATACCAGGAAGATCGAGACCCCCTCGTCGCCTCGTTGCGGGCCCTTCGCGCAGGCAGTAAGCCCCCGCATGTCCAGCGATACGCCCGTCGCACCCGCGTCCGATTCGTCGTCCCTCGCGCTCCAGATCCCGCTGCTCGTCCGCTGCGGCTACCGCCTCGAGGAGCACGTCGAGGGTCGTGCCAAGGGCGCGCTCCTCGTGACGCCCGAGCTCGCGGGCCCCACGGGACATCTCAACGGCACGGAGCTCTACGGCCTGCTCGATTGCACGGCCTGGTTCTCGGTCTCGAAGGCGCTCGCGCCGAACGAGGCGGCCGTCACCCACGACGCGCATTTCTCGATGCTCGGCGTCGCGAAGGTCGGCTCCCAGGTCTCGATCGTCGCCGAGCTCGTGAAGCGCGGCCGCACGACGGCCTTCGTCCGGGTCACGGCGGAGGCGGACGGGAAGCCCTTCGCCCTCGCGACGATCACGAAGAGCATCATTCCGTTCGACGTCCGCATGCGTCACGCGGGCTGAGCGTCCACTCGCGCCGCGGCCCCGTCACGACGGGGGCTTCGCCTCGGGCGCGCGAGCGAGCTGCTCGGCGATCCAACGCTCGGCCTGCTCCATCGTCGCGAAGTGCGCGATGGGATGGACGAAGAAGCGACCGGCCAGCCAGTCGAAGGCCGTCATCGTCGCTCGGACCAGGGTGTTCGGACACACGCGTGCTTCGGCGATCAGCCCGGCCCGCAGCGCGTCCCGGCGGCGCTCCGCCTCGCTCGCCGTCGCGCGCCGTTCGACGGCGCCGATGTAGTGCACGTCCACGCGCGTCATGTCGAGGATCACCGCGTGCCGACCGCGCGCGAGGACCTCGTCCCATTCCGCGTAGAAGGCGCCGATGTCGCGCGCCGCGTCCTCGCCCGAGGGAATGGTCGCGACGACGAGCGGGAAACGACGCGTGTCGAAGAAGCGACCAGCCATCCCTCCATCCTAGGCGGAACCCCGACGCTGGGAAGAGGGGAAGCGAAGGGCCGCGCCGGTGCCGGGCTCAGCGGCCTTCGCACCGATGCGCGATCGCACACGGCAGGGTGCGGAACGTCCGCGCCGCTCCCTTCGGGAGGACGAAGGCGAGCGAGGTCTGCATGGGCATCGGCATCGGATCGTCGGGACACGGCGACCGCTCGAGGCGGGCGAGCGTGACGACGCTTCCGTCGTCGTGCACCTCGACGCCCATCCCCGCGGGCGTGAGCGTGTAGCTCGCGAGGTGGAGCGTCGACGTCGCGAAGTCGATCGCGGGCGGCATCGCGCCCGCCTCGCATCGGACGTGCGCGGCGTAGGCCTCCGCCGTCTCGATCGCGAGGGGTGCCTCGAGCGAGCCCGCGCCCTCGACGGCGCATCCCGGCGGCAACCCGAGGGTGGCCACGCGGGGCACGCCGGCCACCTCGCGGGCCTCGCAGCGCGGGGCCTCGGTCGATCGCGTATCGGAGCTCGAGCCCCTCGGCGTCGCCGCGGTATGCGACCCGCAGGCGGTGAGCAGGAGCACGAGCGGGAGGCTTCGCGGGAGGGTCATCCGAAGGAGGGTAGCGGACTCGGAGCGTTCACGGCGAGGGATGGACGAAGGCAGGATCTCGTGCACATTCCGGCGCACACCACGCGGGAGAGAAACCCGTTGCTCCCTACGGCGTAGGTGCCTGCGAGAAGCCGATGTCGATCCACGAGGCGCCAGAATCCATGGAAGTGCTGCTGCGCACGGGAGATACCGTTCGTGCAGAGATGATCGTGCAGCTGCTCGAAGGGGAGGGCATGCACGTGGTCGCGTCGGGCCTGAGCCACCGCTCCCTGCTCGGCGTGGTCGGGACGTTCGTCGAGGTCGCGATCCTCGTGCCGCGGAGCGACCTCGGGCGCGCGCGGGAGTTGGTCGAGGCCCTCGAGGACCAAGGCGAAGCGACCGTCCCGTCCGTCGGGGACGACGACGCCGCGGACCAGGACCTACCGTCGCGGAGCAAGGCCGTCGCCGCGTTCGCGGCCTTCATCGTCCCGCTCGGTGGCGCGCACATGTACGTGCACCAGTACGGTCGGGCCGCGCTCTTCGCGGCGGTCCAGATCGGGCTCGTGACCGTGAGCGCGAAGACCCACCTCCCGGCCGTGGGGTTCGCACCGATCGTGATGTTGGCGGACTACCTCGCCGCAGCCTACGAATGCGACCGTCGCGCGGGACGCACGGATCCCTCGAAGCTCGATGTCCGACGCTACGCGCTGGCCTGTGCCGTCGCATTCATCGGCCTCGGCCTCTTCGTCGCGGAGCGCGTCGGAGTCGAACACCTCCCGACGGAGCGGGATCGACGCATCTGCACGATGCTCTCTTCGTGCGAGATGGTGGACCATCGGGAATGCCTGGGCGTCGCCGCCTTCGTCGAGACGAGCCGCACCAACTTCTGGGACGCCTGCGAGCAATGCCTGACGCTCGAGACCGACTGCGAGGGTCGCGTCGAGCGCTGCCAGAGCTACTGCACCGGCCGCTGAGCCTCGTGGCAGGGAACGCTCAGCGTCGCGACGCGAGCTCGCGCGCGAGCTCCTGCGAGGCGTACACGCGCCAATAGGGCGTGAGCCGGAGCGGCACCCACTCGCGCGAGCGATGGAGCGCCTCCCCGACGGCCGCCGGAGCCTTGCGGTACACGAGCAGCGCACGCCGGGGCCTCTCCCGCACGGACGCCTCGAGGTGCTCGACGGCGCGCACGCCGAGCGCCTCGGGGAAGGGGTTGTTCAGGAAGAAGAGCGCCGCGTCGCCCGGATGCTCCCATCGGAAGAAGTCCGCGTGGACGTAGCTCACGGGGATCGAGCGCCCGGTCGCCGCCTCGTACTTCGCGACGTTCACCTTCGCGAGCTCGATCAAGCCCGCGTCGAGCTCGACCGCGTACGAGCGACGGAAGCCGAATTCGCTCGCGAGCATGACGGCCGCGCCCTTGCCCGCTCCGACGTCGACGAAGTCGAACGTGGAGAGGTCGACCGGGATCGAGCGGACGATCTCGCGGAAGAAGTCCTGGTTGATCGGACCGTACCCCCAGGCGAGCTCCTCGACGGGCACGCCCTCGGCGACGGCCACGTCGAAGCGCGTGAAGGTCTCGACGCCGTACTGTCGGTCGAAGGCGAGCGTGCGCTCGTCCGTATGCGCCGCGAGGCGCGCGTGGAGGCGTTCGGCGAGCGCCGGCGCCGGCGCGGGGAGCCTCCGCGCGAGACGCTGCACGAGGAAGTCGACGAGGCCGAGGTGGGCGCGGACGCGGAAGAGGTCGCGTGCCTGCATGTACGTGCGATTCAGGTCCACGGGATCCTCCTACGGAACGAAGCGTAGCCTCACGCGAAGACCTCGGCGACGCTCTCGCCCTTCGGCTTCGACGGAACGAGGCGATCGTAGATCGCGACCTCGAGAGCGGAGTCGACCCCGACGAGGAGCATGCCCAGGAGGTACATGATCGGAAGGTAGACGACGAACAAGAAGATGCCGAAGCCGGTGCCGTCTCGGGGGCTGGAAGGCGACACGAACGACAACGGAACCGTGTACGCGAGGACGAAGAAGACGAAGGCCGCGAGCGACCAACCGAGACGGATGCCGAAGACCCGGAGCCTCCGGCCTCGCAGGATCTCCGAGCTCCGACGGAGGGAGTCGACGGGTCCGAGCCCCTCGAACTGCACGGCGGCGTTCGAGAGCCCGTCGAACGCGCGCGTGGAGACGATCCAAACGAGCCAGAGCACGTAGCCGATCCAGCTGATCACGTGCTGCTGGGCGCTGATGTGCGGGCGGATCGAAGGGTCGACGACGAGCCCATCGGGAAAGAGAGTCCGTAATTGGAGGAGGATGATCGGAATCCCCACGAGCCAGTCGATGCCGTAGCGGAGCAGCGAGCTTCCCGCGTGGGCGAAGCCTCGGCTCATCGCGCCGCGGAGCGCATCGACGAAGCGGATGTCCTCGCCGTTCCGGGTCGCCCGGATCACGACGAGCGTGGTCCCGTGGTGGATCGAGCCCGCGATGCTCAGGAGGACGAGCCCGATGGCGTACGCCACCACCATCGGTCGCATCATCGTCTCGAGCGCCGCCCGGGGGTCCTGGCCGTCCAGGCCTCCCGCGGCGTCGACCCCCATGCCGACGATGGGCACCGCGAGGCACGCGTTCAGACAGCAGACGAGCACGAACCACCCGAAGAAGTTCAGGGTGACGCCGACGTGGAGGCCGAGCCGTCGCCCGAAGGTCGAGAAGGCCTCGCGGAGCAGCGCGACGAGTGGCAGGCTCGGCTGCGACGACGAAGAGTCGTAGGTCGGAGTCGGGAGGTTCACGCGGCGGAGCCTGTCACGCGCGGCGGCCCGAAGCGAAACCGGAGCGACCGGATTCGGCGCGAGCGGGAGATGAACCGTTCGGCGTATCCTCCGCCTCGACCGCACGAAGGAGGAAGCATGGCCACCCTCAGCGACGCGCGCAGGTTTCCCGGCGAGCCCGGCGCGAGCAACGTGCTCGCCCTTCCCATGGGATCCGAGGACGCCCTCCGGATGGTCGGCCCCTTCGCGATCGCCGGCTTCCACACGAGGAAGGGCATCGCCGCAGGCGAGCTCCCGGTGGACGCCGACGTGCGGCCGCATCCCCACATCGGCCTCGCGGCGATCACGTACATGGTCGAGGGACACCTCACCCATCGCGACTCGCTCGGCCATCGCCGCGAGCTCGCGCCCGGCAGCGTCGGCCTCACGATCGCCGGCCGCGGCATCGTGCACTCGGAGCGCTTCGAGCGGCTCCGCGTCCACGGCGGCGACCACGCCCTCTTCCAGCTCCTCCTCGCCCTGCCCGAACCCGTCGAGACGATGGAGCCGAGCTTCGCCTACGTCGCGCCCGACGCGATCCCCCTCGAGAGGCGCGAGGGAATCACCGCTCGCTTCCTCGCGCACGAGGCCCGAGGCGCGCTCTCGCTCCCGATGCCGACCCTCCTCGTCGACCTCGAGCTCGCGCGCGGCGCGCGCTTCGTTCCGCCGCTCGCCGAGGAGCGCGCCGTCTTCGTCACGCGCGGCTCGCTCCGCGTCGGCGACGTCGAAGCCGGCGAAGGCCAGGTCGTGCGGCTCGACGCCGACGACGAGGCGATCGAGGCGACGAGCGACGCACGGGCGCTGCTCCTCGGCGGCGCGCGCTCCGGGCGCCGCTACCTCTGGTGGAACTACCTGAGCTCCTCGCTCGAGCGCATCGAGGAAGCGAAGGCCGCATGGCGTTCGGGGACGTTGGAGCTCCCCATCGGCGACACCGAGTCGTTCACGCCCGCGCCCCCGGACGACGGGCGGCCACTGCGGACGCTCAACGGCTGAAGCGAGCGCCGCTCAGGCCCGGATCGTTGCTGCAACGAACATCCGGCGCACGGTCCGGAACGCGAGGATTGAAGCGACGAGGCCGGCCACCGCCCACATCCCGTTCATGACCCAATAGAGAGTCGGCGCGATCCAGGCATCCGTCGCGATGTTGGAGAAGCCCTCGCAGATCCCTCCGTACGCGAGGAAGAAGAAGACGTTGTAGACCTGCAGCGCGCCGCACACGCCGAGCAGGAGCATCGCCGCGAGCTCCCGCCCACGGTACGCCTTCCACAGCCCCGCGATCGCCACCAGGTTCGCGACCCAGAACGAGACCTCCGCGAGCACGAAGAAGTCGGTCAGACGGTAATAGTCGAGATCCGACGTCCCGTAGCCCCACCAGGCGATGAAGCGCGGGAGGTGCTCGAGGTCGTAGGTCGCCGCCGCGAACACGTCCTTCAGCAGGAGCTGCGGGACCTCCCACCAGACGTTGAAGAAGAGCGCGATCACGAACCACTGCACGACGAAGTTGCGCTCGCGGACCTCGCGCCTCGCCTCGAGGAAGAGCGGCGCCGAGATCGCGACGAGCAGCACCGGCACCGCGGAGAGCGTGGCCGCCCGGGATGCGAAGACGACGTCGAGCGCGAGCGCTCGGGCGGCGAGGACCCACGCCGCGAGGATCAGCGGGATCCCGCCGGCGAGGGCCACGGCCTGGAGCTTCGCCCCCCGCAGGAGGTGGGCGCGGCGCTCGTCCGTGGACGCTTCTTCGGACGCAGCGGGGGATTCGGTGGCGGGGAGCTCGATCGCGGACGTCGTCATCGGGGCCTCGTGAGGGAAGGGGACGCGTGCCCGACGGCATGAGACACGTGTCTCACGGAGACTAGACACATGTCTCACGAGAGGCAATCCTCGATCGACCGTGGCCCTACGACCCGTCGAAGAAACCCAGCGCCGGATCCTCGAGGCGGCTCGGCGCATGGCGCGCGCCCGCAAATACGAAGACATCCAGATGCGGGACCTCGCCGCCGAGGCCGAGGTGTCCCGGGCGACCCTCTACCGCTACTTCACGACGCGGGAGGAGGTCTACGCGGCCCTGACCGTCGACTGGGGACGCTCCTTCCTCGAACGCCTCCGGCAGAGCTCCGCGGCTCCCCGTTCCCCGCGCGCCCGCGTGCATTGGGTCCTCGGGGCGGTCCTCGACGAGGCGGCGAGCGAGCCGCGCCTCATCCGCGCCTTCCTCGTCGTCCTGCTCGAGGGCGAGCCCATGGGACCGCTTGCGAAGGCGCCGGTCCACGCGCTCCTGCCCCTGTTGCTCGGGTTCGCCGGGGGCGACTCGGCCGAGCTCCTCGACGCGCGCACCGTGCGTCTGCTGCAGCACGTGCTGCTCGCGACCCTCTTCACGATGCAGCGGGGCGACGTCGACGTGGCGACGGCGCGCGAGGATCTCCGGATCGCCGTCGATCGACTCTGGCCCGACGGACGCCGGAGCTCGTAGCCGGAGCCGGAAAGCGGAACGCCCCGCCGGTCGAACCGACGGGGCGCTGCGGAGACGCCGAGGTCCTCGGGGCTCAGCCCTTCGGGAACGCGGGCGGGAGGACGCCCGCGACCTGCTGGAGCAGGCGGACGACCTGGCAGGAGTAGCCGTACTCGTTGTCGTACCAGGCGTAGATCGTCGCGCGGCTGCCCGAGACGATCGTCGCCTTGGCGTCGATGATCGAGGCGTGGCGGTTGCCGACCATGTCGCTCGAGGCGACGTCCGGCGACTGCGTGTAGTCGATCTGGTTCTGGAGCGGCGAGTCGACCGACATCTTGCGGAGGTAGTCGTTGATCTCGTCGACCGAGACCTCGCGCTTCAGGTTGAGCACGAGGATGGCGAGCGAGACGTTCGGCGTCGGCACGCGGATCGCGTTGCCGGTGATGCGCCCCTTGAGCTCCGGCAGGGCCTTCGCGACCGCGCTCGCCGCGCCGGTCTCGGTGATGACCATGTTGAGCGGCGCGCTGCGACCCCGACGCTCCTTCTTGTGGAAGTTGTCGGTGAGGTTCTGGTCGTTCGTGTACGAATGGACGGTCTCGATGTGGCCGTTGTCGATGCCGAACTGATCGTTCATCGCCTTGAGCACGGGGACGATCGCGTTCGTCGTGCAGCTCGCCGCCGAGAGGATTCGCTCCTCGGGGTTCACCGTCGCGTGGTTCACGCCGAAGACGATGTTCGGGATGTCGCCCTTGCCCGGCGCCGTGAGGATGACCTTCGAGACACCCTTCGCCTTGAGGTGGCGACCGAGGCCCTCGCGATCACGCCACTTGCCCGTGTTGTCGAGGATGATGACGTCCTTGAAGCCGTAGGACGTGTAGTCGACGTTCTCGGGCTGGTCGGCGTCGATCAGCTTGATGTAGTTGCCGTTGACGACGAGGGCCTTGCCCTCCTTGTCGATCTCGATCGAGCCCTCGAAGGGCCCGTGGATCGAGTCACGGCGGAGCAGGCTCGCGCGCTTCTCGAGGTCGTCGTCGGTCTGCTTGCGCACGACGATCGCGCGGAGGCGGAACTTGTCGCCGCCGCCGACCTTGTCGACGAGGATGCGCGCGAGGAGACGCCCGATGCGGCCGAAGCCGTAGAGCACGACGTCCTGCGGCTCGTCGCGGAGCTTCGGCTTCGCGGTCTCGAGCTCCGCGAGCTCGGCCTTCACGAACTCGCCGATCGCCTTGCCCTGGGCCTTGTGCTTGGCCTTCTCCACCAGCTTGCCGATGTCGACGCGCGCGGGCGCGAGACGCGGCATCGAGTCCATCGCGCGGAGCACCTCGAGGGTCGTCTCGAGCGGCAGGATCTCGCCGTTGTACTTCCGCATGTAGCGGTGGGCCTTGATGATCTCCACCGGGTTCTTGTGCACGAGCGAGACACCACAGACCGTGGTGACGACGCCGTACTTTCGATAGAGGGCACCGGTGAGGGGAAGGATCGTCTCGGCGAGCTCTTCGCGATGGATCCAGTCACGGAGATGGGCGTCGGTCTTCTCGAGGGTCATGCGCGCGACTTTCTGTGCGATCCCGACCGCTTCTGCAAGTCGGGCGCAGCCGAGTTACGCACGGATTCCGGGGGCGTCGAGACGGTCCTTCGAGGTCTCGGCCGGGGCGTTCCCGGGGGGTGGGTCCGGGCCCCCCGCTCAGTCGGCCGCGACCGGTCGCTCGGTCCGGTACCGGGAGCGGTTGCGGAGGCGGACGCAGGCCTCCTCGACGCGATAGCGGAGGTCGAAGTCGTCCGGGAAATAGGACGCGGCCCACTCGCTGGCGGGGCGGATGTCGTGGAAGAAGCGGTGCGGACGCGTGCGGACGCGGGTGACGGTCGCGTTGAGCACGAGACGGGCGGCCGTCGCGAACACGCCGCCGCCGAGGAGCACGACGGCGTCGCACACGCTGCCGGCCTCGAGCTCCATCGTGACCTTCGTCGCCTCGAGCATCTCGCGCTGGCCCGGGATGGGCACGTCGCCCTCGACCAGCGTCAGGCTGGCCGTCGAGCGACCGTCGTGGACCATGCGAGGCCGCCGCGCTTCGGCGAGGGCCGAGAGCACCTCGGCCGAGATCGGCCCGTGGAAGTGCGTGATGAAGACCGGCCCGACCTGCACGCAGGTCAGCTCTTCGCTGGCTAGAACAACAGCCTCGTCGAACCCGTCGGGCACGCCCCGGATCTAGCACGAAAGCTGCACATTGCCCTTGAATTCCAGGCTCATCAAAATGGGGGGACGCTGCGACTCACTTCCTTCCGGGTGAATTCGGTCGCAAACCGCGGCCGGGCCGCCGACCCCGCTTGGCGAGGGGTCGGATCGTTGGGCATCCTCCCCGCCGATGTCGACCCCCCCCGCCCTCTTCGCGATCGTCGCCTCCCCTCAGCTCCTCGAGGCGACCGAGCAGCTCTTCGATCGCGAGTACACCGCGAGCGACACGGAGCTCCACACCCGGATCCGGGACGGAGCCTACCTCTACGTCGACGGGGTGATCGACGGGCTCGTGCTCGGCTTCATCGACGAGGAGAAGACGAGCAGCGGCACGAAGACGCTGCTCCGCAACCTCGCGGGCGTCATCAAGACGGTCTCGCACGGGCTCATCCGGCAGGCCTTCAGCAGCGCGTCGCGGGCCGAGATGCACAAGCTCGTCGCCTACCTGCGGGATCGCATCCAGGTCGTCCCGATCCACGAACAGGCGACCGGGGCGATCGTCTTCCCGCACGCGCGGGACAACGTCGCGGAGTTCCGCACGTGCTTCGCCGCTTCGCGGGAGGGACGCGCGACCTCGATGCGGCCGGAGTACACCGAGGCGATGCTCCGCTTCATCGACGACGGGCTCCACTACTACTTCGAGCTGCCCTTCTCGATGCTCGAGCTCGGCTTCGTGACGCGCCGCGCGGTCTCGCTCGGTCGCTCGACGATCCACGCGGGCTCCCACGCGGCGATCAAGCGCTCGATCGCGACCGACACCGAGGACGAGCTGCGTCACCTGACGGATTGGCTCGACGCGCGGTTCGTGGGGGGATGAGCCCCCACGATGCGAGGCGCGGAGGGTCCGCGGGTCAGCGGAGCGTGAACGGATAGCTGACGGTGAACGTCGGCCGGGCGAAGGGCGAGACGTGGGCGCCCTGGACGGCCTGGGCCATGCAGGCGCCTTCGGGCGTGCCCGCGAAGGGCGCGCCGGCCGACGCCGAGCGGACGCTTCCGTCGGCGCCGAAGGTGATCCGCATCGTGACGCTGCCGGTCGCGCCGGTGCACTGGTCGACCTGGCTCGCGACACCACGCATGGCGGCCACCACCTCCGACCGCTCGGGCTGGGCCGCGAGGCCGCGTGGGGCGGCTGCCGCCCGTTCGGGAGCGAGAGAAGCGATCGCCGCGCCGTTCGTGGACGTGACGGCGTTCGAGAGGAGGGCGTCCATCCGCTGCTCGGGCGTGGTCTCGGGCGCGGGCGCGGCCGGCTCGGCGACGGCGGTGGCCTCGGGCGCGACGCCCTCGGTCGAGGCGGTCGTCTCGGGGGCCGGCGCGGCAGCAGCCTCGAGCGCCGTCGGGCTCTCCGCCGCGGGCTGGGCGGTCTCGGTCGGGAGGGCTCCCGCCGCAACGACCGGAGCCGCGACCGAGGTGCCCGGGGCCTGGGTCAGGACCGGGCTCGGCGCCACGGGCGGGGCGACGGCCGGGCGCGCGGCCGGCATCTCGTCGAGTCCGAAGATCATGGTCTCCGGAGCCTTCGCCTCGGGCTCGGCCGCCGCGACGGGGACGGACGCGACGGGGGCGGCGACCTCGGCGACGACCGTCGGAGCGTTCGAGGGCGTCGGCGAGAGGAGGCTCGGGCCGACCTCGTAGGCGGCGACCCCGACGGCGGCGCCGGAGAGCGCGAGCGCGATCCCGAACGTGGCGGCACGACGGCTCGCTGGCGCTCGGGAGGGCTTCACGACGAGCTGCTCGAGCGCCCCCGCCTCGTCGCGGAGCCCGGGTGCCGGAGCGGTGGGCACCACGAACGACGCGAGCGAGACGGGCGGCGGGACGGTGCTCACCCGCACCAGCACCGAATCGAAGTCGATTCGGGCGGCGTCGTTCTGCGCGACCGGGGGAGTCGCGAGCGGAACGTCGTCGTCGAGGGTCGGCAGCTCGTCGATGGCGGGCACCGGATTCGGAGGGAGCCGCACGTCGTCGAAGGGGCCCTGGTAGAGCGACTTCGCGAACATCCCCGAGGACGGCGGCTCGCGCCGCGACTCCGGGCCTCCGCCGAACGGGGGCTTCCCCCCATCGAGCTCGGCGTCGAGGTTCTCGAGCACTTCCAAGGACTTGGCTCCGACCGGCGACATGGGATCATCCCCTTTCGCGGCCCTCGAGCCTGCCCATGTCGGGGCCGCGCATACTCGGTGTACGTACCGAGTACACAATTTGTCCCCTCGGATCCGGTGTGTGATGAAGGGCGATCCGCGAATACGTCGGATTCTGTCCGTGGACGCGGAGGGACGGGGCGTCAGACGAGGTGGGGCTCGAGGCGGCGGAGCGTCGCCTGGATCGCGGCGTCGAGCCGGGCCCTCTGTCGCCTCCCGTGGAGCGTGCTCGCGACCATCGACGCGAGCGCGAGGACGAAGACGCCGAGGAAGACGAGCCAGGCCGTGGGCGACGGGAGGTCCGGGCCGGGGCCTCGACCGACGGCGAGGACGAGGCCGATCGAGCCGAACGTGACGACGACGACCGTCGCGACCGAGACTCCGACGAGCCGATCGCCGGCGTGTCGAGCGCGCGCCAGGCCCTCGGCCGCGTCGACGACCGCTCGCTGGGATGCGGCACGCGACGACGCGAGCAGGCTCGCGGCGAGCTCGCAGGGGACGAGCAGATCGCTGCGGCAGTGCCCGCAGGTGCACGGGGCGCTGCTCGCCACCTGGACGGCGCCACAGCGGCCGCAGCGGACCAAGGCGACGCGCGCCACCTCCGACACGTCCGGGATGGCGAAGAGGACGTGCCATCCGCGGGCGAACGCGAGCCACGAGAGCGCCCACACCGCGACGAGCGGTGCGAAGTAGACGACGGGAATGCCCATGCCGAACTGCCGGGTGATCGCCCACGCCACGAACATGCCGGCGAGGGCGATCGCGAGCCCGACCGCGCCGGCGACGATCGGCCGCGCCGCCTTCTCGTTCTGCTCGTAGAACGCGGCTTCGAAGCGGGCCTCGAGCTCTCTCCGCGCGACGACCGCGAGGTCCCCGAGCGATGCACGGAGCGACGCGCGATACGCGGGATCGATCGGAGTGTCCGCGCCGCAGACCCCACAACGGATCGACCCCTGCGCGAGCGTGATCGGCAGGGGCGAGCCGCAGCTGCGGCAGGCGAGCACCGAGGCTTCGGGCGCCGGTGCGTCCGGCGACGATCTCACGTGAAGATGATCTGCGCGCCGTCGGCCATGTCGTAGAAGTCGCCGGCGGTGATCACGTCGCGGACCTGGGGGACGAGGTCCTCCTTCGTCCGCTTGAACATCTGCATGGCGAGCTCGCAGGCGTAGAGGGCGGCTCCGGACTCGTCGAGGATGCCGAGCATCTCGCGAGCGCTCGGGAGGTCCATCTCGTCCATCTGCTTCTTCATCATCCGGCCGGCGAGGGCGTCCATGCCGGGGAGGCCCGCGATCATCGTCGGCATCGGGCTCGAGGCGTTGCCGACCATGTTCACGTGGAGGTGATCGACCTTCTTCTCGGTGATCACGTCGAGACCGTAGAACGTGAAGAACACGAAGCACTCGATGCCCGCCTGACGCGCGGCGTTGGCGAGGATGAGCGCGGGATAGGCCTCGTCGAGACCTCCGTGCGAGCAGATGATGGCGACCTTGCGCTCGCGGCCGGCGACGTTCATGGGGACTCCTCTTCCTAGGGGGTGGGGCTCGGGGAAAGACTCAGAGACAGCCGGCCGGCTTCGGGATGCCGGCGATCTTGGCGATGGTGCGCGCGGGCGCCTTCGGGAAGAGCGCGTAGAGCGCCTTCGTCTCCGCGCCCGTGACCTGGTTGAGGCGGCGGATGTTCGGCGAGGCCTTGCGCTCGAGGTAGTCCGCGCGGGCGGCCTCGCAGATCTTCCAGTGCTCGTCCGTCATCGCCATGCCGAGCGAGGCGGCGATCTTCTCGCCGAGCTCGCGGGTCCAGACGCTCGGATCGGCGAGGTGGCCGTCGGCGGTGAAGCCTACGCCGTCGATCGTCGCGGCGACGGGCGCGGCCGCGGCTCGTGCAGCCGACTCGGGAGCGCAGACGGGACCGGCGGGAGCGACGGGCGCGACGGCCGCGACGTGGGGACGCGGCGCGGGCCGCGGCGCAGGCGTCCGCTCGACGCCGAGCACCTTCTTGCCGCGCTTCGGGGCGGTGGCCGAGGCGAGGCCCTTGCGACGGCGGGCCTCCGGCGTCTCGGCCTGCTTCTGCTCGATGACCTGCGCGCCGCGACCGACGTGACGGAGGACCTCCATCATCACGGCCATGCCGCGCTGCACGTCGGTGTCGCGCGAGGCGCGCACGACGCCGAGGAGACCGACGGGCTCGACCTGGTCGGCGTGCTGGATGACCTCGGCGGCCTCGCTCGCGACCGTGAGCACCTCGGGCTGCGTGAGCTGGCGCGCGGTGTCGAGGATGCCGACGACCGCCGTGCCGAGGGCGCGGACGTCGTCGGGCGAGAAGCCGGTGACGACGCGATCGAGCACGCCGAGCAGCTCCTTGCCGAAGGCGAAGTAGCCCTTCTTCTCGAGGTCGCCGAGCTGGGTGGTGGCGCTCGCCATCACCTCCTTCAGGATCGGGCTCATCTCGCGGAAGAGCTCGTCCCTCTTCTTCTGCTGCTCGACGAGCAGCGCGAGCTGCGTCGAGAGCGCGTCGATCTTGGCGTTCAGGGCTGCGACGTCGTTGGTCGTCATGGGAGTCTCCGTCGCCATCTCAGCTCCACTTCCCCGCCATGACCATGCGGTGATCGAGCGGCAGCTCCTCGCCGGCGAGGAGCAGGTTCCAGTACACCCAGCGGAAGCCGAGCTTGCCCCAGTGGTTCACGTGGCTCTCCTCGAGCAGCGTGAAGGGGCCGACGCCCGGGAGCGGGAAACGGCCGGGGAGGGGCTCGGTCTCGTAGTTGAAGTCGATGAGCATCGCCTTCCCGAAGCCGGTCTCGATGAAGCAGTTCGCGTGCCCGTCGAAGGCCGGCAGGAGCTCGCGTCCCGCGATGTGGCGCATCACGTTCTCGAAGAGCACCTCGGACTGGAAGTGAGCGACCGCGCCCGCCTTCGAGGAGGGGAGATCCGTCGCGTCGCCGAGCACGAAGACGTTCTCGAACGCCTGGCTGCGGAGGGTGTGCTTGTCGGTGGGGACGAAGCCCGCCGCGTCGCCCATCTCGCTCTTCACGATGGCCTCGCTGCCCGAGTGCAGCGGGATGCTGACGAGCAGGTCGTAGGGTTCCTCGCGGCCGTCGTAGGCCTTGAGCACGCGCTTCTCGCCGTCCACGGACGCGAGCGAGAAGTCGGGGACGACGGAGATCCTGCGATCGACGAGGAGGTTGCCGAGCATCGCGGAGGCGCGCGGCTTCGTGAACGCACCCTCGAGCGGCGTCGCGTAGACGATCTCGACCTTGTCGCGCAGCCCGCGCTTCGTGAAGTACTCGTCCGCGAGGAAGAGGAATTCGAGCGGCGCCACCGGGCACTTGATCGGGTTCTCGGCGACGTTCAGCACCATCCGGCCGCCCTGGAAGCCGTCGAGCAGGCGGGCGAGCTCCTTCGCTCCGTCGAGCGTGTAGAAGTCGGAGGCGCTCTCCTTCCAGCCCTTGCCCACGAGGCCCTCGGTCGCCTCGGGCGTGGTACGCACGCCGGTGGCGATGATCAGGACGTCGTAGTCGAGCTTCGTGCCGCCTACGAGGTGCACCTTCTTCTCGGTCGGCGCGATGCGGTCGATCTCCGCGTAGCGGAGCTCGACGGCCGGATCGAGGAGGCTCTTGCGCGGCCTCGTGATGTCCTCTTCCCGATACGTCCCGAAGGGCAGGAAGAGGAGGCCCGGCTGGTAGAGGTGGACGTCGTCGCGGTCGACGACGGTGACCTTCCACTCCTTCGCCGGCAGGGACCGCACGAGCTTGTTCGCCATCATCGTGCCGGCAGTGCCGGCCCCCAGGATGACCATCCGTTTCATCGAGCGATCCTTTCCGCGGCTCCCACGAGGCAGCACGATGCCGGCGTCTCGTGACGTCTCCTGGTAGAGCCAGGCGAGCCCCGTTTGGATTCGCACGGCCCGCGAAATGGCAAGGGTGGTCGGAGGGAGGATCGGGTGCGACACCCGCCGGGGTGGCCCCTCAGCGCACGACGGAGCGGACCAAGGGCACGAGCCGGGCGAGACGCTCGGCGCTGCAAACATCGGGCTCCGCCTCGAGCAGGACGGCGACCCTCCCCTCGACGACGGCCTGCCGGGCGCCCGCCGTGGCCGTCGTGGCCAGGGCCGCCACGTCCTCCGCGCCCGCCTCGTGATCGAGGCGCCTCACGCGGATGCGGATCGCGGACGGCGAGCCCGGCCCGACGAAGGCGTGGACGCAATCCTCGCCCGGGCGATCGGCCGAGAGCTCCACGGCGCGGTAGGGACCGCCGCCGCAGGCCGAGAGGACGTCGGTCGGGAGCACGATCGCGTCGTCGCAGTCGAGGCTCGCGTCGGGAGCGGGGGGCCCGCCCCGGGTCCGGAAGCCGACGACGGTCGCGACGTGGGGCCCGAGCGGCGAGCCGGCGGGGAGCTCGGGCTCGAAGCGGAGCGCGTCGCGCACGAGGCCGACGCCGGGGCAGTAGGTCTCCTCGTGCTCCTCCCGCGTGCCGGGGGGCAGAGGGGGGGTGGCCGCATGCGTGCAGGTGCGCTCGACCACGAGGCAGCCCGAGAGCCCCTGCCCATCGAGCTCGAACGCGGCGTCGTCACGCGCGATGCGACCTTCGCATCGGGGGCGGTTCACCCCTTCGCCACCCTCGTACGCGAACGTCGTGCCACGCACCGCGGGCGCCGCGAGCACGACGCCGAGGCTCGCGCCGGTCGGCGTGACGCGCTCGATCGCGCGGGGGCCGGCGCGGAAGAGCTCGATCACGGCCCGATCGGTGCCGTGCACGACCGCCTGCCCGCGGGCATCGATCGCCGTGACGCCGTGCTCGGCGATCGCGCCGCCGGGCGTGTCGAGCGTCCGCCAACGGTCCCCGAGGGAGAGCGGGAAGTAGCGCTCGAGGGGGGGCGCACCGTCGGCGGGAGACGGGCGCGTCGCGCTGCCGGTCGCCGGACGCGCGTCGTTCGAGCACGCGGCGAGGAGGCACGCGAGGGTCGCCACGAGCCGAGTCGTCCGGGTCCGAGCGAGACGGAGGTGCATCGAGGCGCACCATGCCACGCTTCGGACCCGTGGTGGGCTCCCGCTCCGCTCACTGCAGCTGGACGACGTTCTCGGCATGCGCCGGATCGTCGAGCACCGTGCGCAGCCAGTCGTTGCCGGTGACGGGCGTTCCCGACGCGTCGGTGGCCGTCTCGCGCATGCCGCCGAGAACCCACTTCTGGAGCTCGGCGCTCGTCACGTCGTCGCCGGTGACCGCGAGGGGTCCGAAGACGCCGAGGACCGTCTTCAGGAGCTGGTCCGGCAACGTGGTCACGTCGAGCGCGAGCGTGTGGCGGCTGCCGGGCGCGATGAAGCGATGCGCGCGACCGGGGAAGCGATCGACGAGGCGCCCCGTCTCGCGCACGAGCGCGGTCCGGAATTCGTCGGCCGTCGTGCCCATGAAGAACTCGCCGATCACGTGGTCGCCCGCGTGCCCCATGTAGGCGAAGCGCGTGTTCGGATCGCGCGCGAGGGCCCATTCCACGACGCCCGTCGCATGACCGTTCGCGATGCAATCGGGGCAGGTGCGCGACGGCAGGAGCCCGATCGCGCCGACCTCGACGAGCACGCGCCGGATGAAGTCCGGATCGGCGTCCGAGAGGATCGGACCGCCCGAGTCGGAGACGATGACGATCGGTGTGGTCGGATAGAAGTGGCGGGCCATCGCGATGCCGAGGAGCACGCCGTAGGAGCCGCCGCTCGAGCCGACGAGCGCGATCCGGCGCGGGTTCGGGAAGGTGCGCGACGCCGTGACGAAGGTCGCCGTGAGGTTGAGGAGCCCGCGCTGGTAGGCCTGGTCCTGCGTCCCGTTCAGCGCGTTGCCGTCCGAGAGGATCCGATCGACGTCACCCGCGAAGATCGACCCGTCGCAGTAGGGCGCGTGCACCACGTCCCAGCCGGCGAGCGGATTGTTCGGGCTGTCGGGATCGAGCAGACCGCCGATGCCGACGGCGTAGCTGCCGGCCGTGAAGCCCCGGAGCGTGAGCATGGGCTCGGCGGTCGCGGCGCAGATCTCGTCGAGACAGACGCCGCCGCCCTCGAGGAAGACCATCAGGTCCTGCGAGTCGGTCTCGCGCGTCTCGACGAAGTACTCCTTGCCCCGCATGCAGAGGGGACCCCGGCCCGCGGCACCGAACTTGTGGACCTTGATGTTCGGGAAGAGCGCCTGGTCGTTGATCTGCGTCGCGACGACCTGCGGGGCGTCGACGTAGCGCAGGAGGCCGTTGTCGTAGACCTCCTGGTAGGGGTTCGCCGCGACGCCGGCGTCGGCGTTCGTGGGCGAGCCGCCCGAGCCCGAGGGCGCGGGGAGAAGGGTGAATTCGCAGCCCGAGGCGAGGAGAGCGACGAGCGTGAGCAAGGGGGCGAGGCGAGTCATCGGCGGAACCTCCGACGATCGTTCTATCGATTGCCCACCGATGACCGCATCGGTCTCGAGAAGACCTTGCACGCATACGAATTGACCCTAGGCGACAGGAAATCCGCCCATCTGTCGCGTTGGGTAACATCTTGCACATGGGGTGTGCAGACTCCTGCGCAGCGGCGAGGCGCGTCGGGACGACGCGGGCGGCTCCGGGGCTCGCCGGCTGCGCAACCCCTCGCGCTTCGAGGGAATTTGTCTGCCGGAACGGATTCCGTACCCTTCGGCGCATGCCCGTCCCCGTGTCCCTGCGCGAGCGCGTGCGCCCGCTCGCCGAAGCGTTCGCGACCGCGGACCTCGAGATCCTCGTCGACCTCGCGGCCTTCGTCGCCTTCGCGGACGGCGTGATCGAGGAGAGCGAGCTCGAGGCGATGCACGAGGCCTTCGAGCAGCTCTTCCACAGCAAGCTCTCGGACGTGGTGGTGAAGACGCTCGTCGGAAGCGCGATCGACGCGATCCAGAACGACGGCCCGGAGACGTTCGCGCGGCGTCTCGGCGAAGGCCTGCGGGAGCGGGACAAGAGGCTCGACGGGATCCGGTTCGCGTTCGCGATCGCGGCCGCGGATCACGAGATCGCGGGCATCGAGCGCGAGCGTATCGCCCTGGTGGCGGAGGCCGCGGGCCTCACGGGCGCCGAGCTCCGTCGCATCGACCTCGAGTCGAGGCCCTGAAGCCCCTCAGTCCTTCTTCGCGAAGGGCGCGAGCGCGAGGAGCTTCCGAGCGCGGTCGCGCTCGGCCTGCCCGAGCCTTCCGCCGAGCGCGAGCTCGAAGGCGCGCGCGAGCTCCCCGGCCGTCGCGAACCGATCCGCCGGCTTCTTCGCGAGACCGATGCGCAGCACGAAGGCGACGTCGTCGCCGACGTCGACGAGGTCGCGCGGATCGATCGGCAGCTCGTGCACGACGGCGTGGAGCAGCTGCGAGACGTCGTCGCGCAGGAAGGGGAGACGCCCCGTGATCACGCGGTAGAGGATCGCGGCGAGGGCGTGCACGTCCGCGCGGCGATCCAGCACGTCCCCCTCCGTGATCTGCTCGGGCGCCATGTAGTGGGGCGTCCCGACGATGTGCGCCTGGGTGAGCGCCGTCTCCTCGCGTCCCGTGCGCTTCGCGACGCCGAAGTCGAGGATCTTCCAGACCTTCCGGCCCGAGGGCAGCAGCGCGTGGAAGAGGTTCTGCGGCTTCAGGTCACGGTGGACGACGCCGGCGTCGTGCGCCGCGTCGAGGCCCGCGGCGACCTGGCGTGCGAGCTCGAGCGCCTCGGCCGGACCGAGGGGGCTCTTCGCGCGGAGGACGGCGGCGAGGTCGACGCCGCGGAGCCGCTCCATCGCGATGTAGGGGACGAGGGCGTTCGCACCGCCGACTTCGAGCACGGTGACGACGTGGGGCGAGTGCAGCTTCTGGATCGTCTCGGCCTCGCGCTCGAAACGGAGGACGAGGTCGTGGTCGACGAGGGCGTCGCGGCGGAGCAGCTTCACCGCCGCCTCGGCGCCGGTGCCCACGTGGAGGGCGGCGTAGACCTCGCCCATCCCTCCGCGCCCGATCACGTCGTCGAGTCGGTAGCTCCCGAGCACCTTGCCCGTGAAGCGCCCCTCCCCGCCGACGCGGTTCGCGTCCTCGAGCTCGGCCCGGATCTCGCGCAGGAGCGCTTCGCGCTCGGAGGCGAGCCGCACGGCCTGCTCCATCTCGACGAAGAGCTTGAGCGACTGGCGGTTCACGAGGAGCCCGACGAGGAAGGTCGCGAGGTACTCGCTCTCGACCCAGGCGAGGATCACCCATTGGAGGCTCGGTGACGGCGCGACGTCCTCTCCGAGGCCCGTGGCGGTGGCGAAGCCGAGACGCACGAGGGCGAACGCGATCGCATGGCCCGTGGCGAGCAGGACGTAGACGATCGTGACCTGCCGTGTGGAGGCGCTCGTCGAGAAGAGCAGGAAGCCGAGGGTGACCACGCCGGTGAAGGGCGAGCTCAGACCGAAGCCGAGCGTGATCACCGGCACCGCGAAGGCGGTCACGATGACCTCGAAGCCGACGTCGTCGAGGCGGAAGTCTTCGTTCCGCGACGCTCGGAAGAAGATCGAGCCGTAGGTCAGGACGATCGTCGCGAGACCGAGCGCGACGAGGAGCTTGTCGCCGCGGGCCCCCGACACGAGGAGGAGCAGCGGCATCCCGAAGAAGGAGCACGCGGCCATGGTGCCGGTGAGGATCCGGATCGCGTTGTGCGAGGCGCGGGCCTGGGCGTCGCGCGCCGAAGCGACCCGGCGCGAGCCCCCGCCGAAGCGCTCGAGGACGAGGTTGGCGTTGCTCGGGTGGGTCGAGACCCGCGGACGCGTCGTGACGTCGACCACCGGCTCCGGAGTTCCCTCGGGCGACGGTCCCGGCCTCTCGCTCGCCGCCGGCCGCTTGCCCGCGACCCGCGTCTCCAGCTCGTCGGTCGAGTCGAAGCCGTCGTCCATCCCCGAGCGAGGCTACCACGGACCGCGGCCGCGACGGTCGCGACGCGTAAGGTCGGTGCGGTTTCCGCAGCCGCACGTGCGGTTTCCGCAGTCGGTCGCTGGGTCCCTGCGTGAAATCCGCTCGTTTCCCGGCGGCACGGGCATTGCTGAAGTGGGCGGTGGGCTCCCCGTGCGTGACCTCCCGAACCGCTCCCCCGCGGCGCCCCTCGCAGGGGTCGCCGCCGGCTTGCGCCGCCACGGTTTCGGGGCCGCCCTCGCCACGACGGCCCTCGTGGCCTCGCTCGGGCTCGCCCTCACCCTCGGCATGGTCGCGAGCGCGGTCCACGTCGCGGGCGATGCGATCGCGCTCGGCGAGTGCGAGGCCATGGTCCACCGCGTGGCCGAGGACCTGCGCTCGTCCTACGGGCCTCCGGACGCGGACCTCGTGCGCCGCATCGCCCGGGCGCACGAGCGGCAGGGCCTCCGCTACCTCGCGTTCCGCCGTCCGGATGGATCCCTCGGAGCGGAAGCGGGCCGTGCGGAGCTCGCGCCGGCGGCTCGACCCTCGGCCCTCGCGCGTCGCGCAAGCCGGGCGCGGCTCGCGCGTCCCCTCCCCGCCCTCTTCGGTCCGCCGTCCTCGCCACGGCCGATGCGGGGTCGACACCCGAGAGCGATGCACGCCCCTCCGACCCTCGTCGTCGAGGTGGAGACGCCCGTGCTCGCCTCGCTCGAGGCCGCCGTGCTCCACGCGGAGATCGTCGGAGGCATCGCGGTGCTCCTCGTGCTCGGGAGCGCCGTCCTCCTCCTTCGGGCAGCGCGGACCCGGATCGCGCTCGAGCGGAAGCTCGAGCAGGGTCGGCGCCTCGCGGCGCTCGGCGAGATGTCGGCCGTGATGGCGCACGAGCTCCGCAATCCCCTCGCCGCGCTCAAGGGTCATGCGCAGCTCCTCGGCGAGGAGGTCCCGCCGGACTCTCGCGTGAAGACGCGGGTCGAGCGGATCGTGAGCGCGGCCGAGCGCCTCGAGCGGCTCGTCACCGAGCTGCTCGAGCTCGTACGGAACGGACCGCTCGCCGAAGACGCGATCGCGCCGGCCGAGCTCGTGCGCCGGTCGATCGGCGACGAGGAGCTCGAGCGCGTACGCGTCGACACCCACGCCGCACCCGGGATCCTGCGCCTCGACGCGGCGCGGATCTCGCGCGCGCTCGGCAACGTGATCCGCAACGCCCTCCAGGCCTCGCCCGAGGAAGCGTCGGTGCACGTGGCGGTGAGACGGGACGGCGCGGGCGTCGTGTTCGAGGTCCGCGACACGGGGCCGGGACTGCCCGCCGGTGACGAAGAGCGGATCTTCGAGCCCTTCGTGACGCATCGCGTGCGCGGCACCGGCCTCGGCCTCGCGATCGCCCGTCGCGCCGTCGAGCAACATGGCGGTACTCTCGTGGGCCGCACGCTCCCGGAAGGGGGCGCTTCGTTCCGCTTCGAGATCCCGGGAGTCGCTTCATGAGTGAAGGAAGGCGCACGCGCAGGGGACGGATCCTCGTCGCCGAGGACGAGGAGGGCCTTCGCAGCTTCCTCTCCGAGGCGCTCGAGAGCGCGGGCCACGAGGTCGTCGCCGCGGCGGACGGCGAGGAAGCGATCGCGACGCTGCGTGCCGAGCCCTTCGACGTGTTGATCACCGATCTCCGCATGCCGCGTGCCGATGGCATGGCGGTCGTCCGGGTGGCGCGCACGGAGCAGTCCGACGTCGAGGCGATCATCCTCACCGCGCACGGCGCCGTGAGCACGGCCGTCGAGGCGATGAAGCTCGGCGCGTTCGACTACCTCGAGAAGCCGATCGCGAGCCCGAAGGCGCTGCGCGACCTGGTCCAGCGGGCCCTCGAGCGGCGCGACGCCATCGTCGGCGCCCGGACGAGCGAGACCTCCGTCTCGACCACGGCGTCCTCGCTGACCTTCGGCGCGCCGGCGATGAAGCCCGTCGTCGAGGCCCTCGATCGCGTGGCGCGCACGAACGCGACGGTGTTGCTCGTCGGCGAGAGCGGCACGGGCAAGGAAGTCGCGGCCCGCCATCTCCACGAGCGGGGCGCGCGCGCGAAGGGTCCCTTCGTCGCGATCAACTGCGCGGTCCTCTCGGAGTCGTTGCTCGAGAGCGAGCTCTTCGGTCACGAGAAGGGTGCGTTCACCGGGGCGCATACGATGCGCAAGGGCCGGCTCGAGCTCGCGGACGGCGGAACCTTCTTCCTCGACGAGATCGGCGAGCTCGCGCCAAAGCTCCAGGCGAAGCTGCTCCGCGTCCTCGAGGAGCGCGCGTTCGAGCGCCTCGGCGGGACGCGTACGATCGACGTCGACGTGCGCCTCGTGGCCGCGACGCACCGCGATCTCCGCGCGATGGTGAAGGAAGGGAGCTTCCGCGAGGACCTCTACCACCGGCTCGCGGTCTTCCCCGTGCGCCTGCCGCCGCTCCGGGAGCGTCGGGAGGACGTGCTCCCGCTCGCGGAGGCGCTGCTCGCGAGACTCGCGACCGAGGCGGGTCGAAAGGATCGCCCCACGCTCGACGCGAGCGCGCGGAAGGCGCTGTCCGAGGCCGCGTTCCCGGGCAACGTGCGCGAGCTCCGGAACGCGCTCGAACGCGCCCTGATCCTCGCCGACGGACCGACGATCTCGGCCGAGGACCTGCTCCTCGAGCAGGCGAGCACGGAACCGCGCCCGTCCGAGCCGCCGCGCCCCGTGACGGCGCTCGTCGAGCTCGAGCGCGAGGCGATCGTCGAGGCACTCCGCTCCGTCGGCGGCAACCGTCGCGAGGCCGCCGCCAAGCTCGGCATCGGCCTGCGCACCCTCTACGAGAAGCTGAAGCGCTACCAGATCGGCTGAGGCCCGCGACCCGCGTGCCTCAGCGCGGCGGCGCGAAGGGCGGATCGGAAACGAAGGGATCCGAGAAGCGTGGGTCGTGGAGGAAGGCCTCGTCCGTCAGGCTCTCGAGGAAGGCGATCACGTCGGCCCGCTCGGCGTCGGTGAGCACGAAGCCGAGCACGAAGGGATCCTTGAGCGGGCTCTGGCTCCCGTCGCCGGCATCGGGGCCCGAGGCGACGGTGCGCCCTCCCGCTTCGTAGTGGGCGAGCACGCCCTCGAGCGTGGCGATCGAGCCATCGTGCATGTAGGGCGCGGTCACGCCCACGTTGCGCAGCGAAGGCGCGCGGAAGCGGCCCATGTCCGAAGGTCGGCCCGTGACCTCGTACACGCCCCGATCGCTCGCCGGGTACGCGCCCTTCCCGTCCACGTCGTAGAGGCCGGTGTTGTGGAAGGGGCGCTCGGCGTCCGGCATGCCCGCGTGATCGAAGGAGTCCGAGAAGTCGAAGCCTCCGTGGCAGTGGAAGCACTCGAGCCGCTCCGAGAAGAAGAGCTCCATCCCGCGCTGCGCGGAGGCGGAGAGGGCGCTCGCATCGCCGGCGACGAAGCGATCGTAGGGCGAGCCCCCCGACACGAGGGTCCGCTCGAAGGCGGCGATCGCGCGCGTGACGTTCGCGAGCGTGATCGGTGCGCTCTCTCCCGGGAAGCTCGCCGCGAATCTCTCGACGTAGTCGGGATCGCGACGGAGGCGCGCGAGCAGCGTCTCCGCGTCCGGGAGCCCGAGCTCCACCAGATGATCGCCGAACATCGGCACGAGGGCCTGGTCCTCGAGCCTCCGCACCATCGGATTGGCCCACGTGAGGCGCGAGCGGTACGCGGCGTTCGCGAGCGACATGCTGCTCCGGGCGACGACGTCGCCGGTCGAGCCGATCGCGTGCGCGCGCCCGTCCGTGAACGCGAGCTCCTGTCGGTGACAGCTCGCACACGCCTGCCGCTGGTTCGCGGAGAGACGGCGATCGTAGAAGAGCCGACGTCCGAGCTCGACCTTGAGCTCGCTCATCGGGTTGTCCGCGGGAACGCGCGGCTCCGGGAAGCCCGGCGGGAGCTCGAACCGATAGGCCCTCGCCCCGACGGCACGCGGAGGCGGAAGGAGCGCGAGCCCGGCGACGACGGCCACGAGCGCGACGAACGACGAGGTCTTCATGGCTCGCTCCAGGTGAAGAGGGAAGAAGCCCGCGTCGAACGACCGCTCGAAGGGTCGAGGCCGAGCGCGGCGAAGTGGGGAGCGCAGGCCGCGTCGTCCTCGGCCGCCATGCAGTCGAGGTCGGGCCCCTCGCCGAGGAATGCATCGAGCGAGACGCGGACGCGGCGGCCGGGGCGGAAGGCGGGGAGCGCCACCTCGGCGCGATTCGGGCGACCGCAGGAGGTCACGTGCGCGAAGGAGCCCTCGCAGCGGGTGCTGCCGAGATGCAGCCGATGCATGCGCTCTCCGAGGCGCGCCTCGAAGCGGACGAATTTGTAGCCGGCCCGCCAGCCCCAATGGAGCGTGCCCGCCGTGAGCGGTCCCTCGGCGAGCGCCGGGTTCGCGTGGTTCGGCGCGAAGGGCACGCCGACGGCGAAGCGGAGCTCGCGGATCCCGCCGCGTGGGGCCTCGATCCGGAGCTCCGTGTTCTTCCCCGCGGAGCCCTGCGTGCACGCGCCCGTGCCGTCCTCGAAGTCGAGGAGGGCGACCTCGCGCGTCTGATGGCGACCGTCCGGCACGAGGCGGGCGCGCTGCACGCTTCCATCGGCCATCACGAGGCGGACGTCGTGGACGAAGAAACGGAGGTCGTGGAGCACGAGCGGCTCCGCGCGCGGACCCACCCGATGCGGAGCGTCGCAGGCCGGCTCGACCCCGAACGCTCGCGCCTCGAAGGGGATGCGGAGCATCTCGGGGGCGGGCTCCGTGCAGGCCGAGGACGCGAGGGCGAGCAGCACGCTCCCGAGCGCGAGGAGGACGCGCTTCGCGAGACGGGCTGCGGGGGGGTGATTCATGGCACGAGCGGCCCTTCGTCGGCCAGGCTCCGCCCGGCGAGCCCCGGGTGATCGAGCGGGAGACGGTCGGCGCGGAAGACGAGCGTGGCGTTCGCTCCGCTGCCGAATGCCGGCATCGCGTACGACCAGACGATCCGGCCGGCCGCGTCGAGCTCGTCGAAACGTCCCGCGGTTCCGTTGCACAAGAGGGTATGGCCGCCCGGCAGGCGTGACGCCGAGGAGAGGTTCTGCGCGTAGTACGAGGTCGGGGGATCGGCGACCCAGCTCGAGTCGAGCGCCTCCGGCCCGAAGCGCACGCCATCGAAGGCGAGGCTCCCGTCCGCCTCGACGGGGAGCGTGAGCTCGTCCACCGACGAGTACGCCCCGTCCGGCCTGCGCTGTCCGTTGTTGAAGACGAGGACGCCGACCGATCCGTCCTCGCGCCTCACGAACGAGGCGTCGTGCTGGCCGAAGAGCTTCGTATCCGTCGAGGTCCCGGCCCCGTAGGAGCCCGGGTTGCCCCAGCGGTACACGAGGTCGCCGCCGAGACCGCGAGCGCCTCCCGTCGAGGCGGCGGCCTCCGCCGTCGTGGTGCCGTGATCGATCGCCCAGACCTCGCCGAATGCGTGGGAGGACAGGAGCACGAGGTCGAGCGTCGCGTCGTAATCCACGCTGTTCAGGTGCACGAAGTCCGGCGCCGTGCCGCCGCCGTCGACGTCGATGCGGCGTGCGCCCGTGCCGAGATGGTCCTTCGCGTGCCAGGACCAGACGACGTCGGCGGTGCTCCCGGTCCTCGCGAGCTCGACCACGGACTCGAGGTAGAGCCCTCGCGCATCGACCCGCGCGTCGGCGCGACCGAGGGCGATGGCTTCCGCCTCGGTGACGGACTCCCAGACGATCGCGAGCACGTGTCCGTTCGGGAGGAGCTCGAGATCGTGGTGTTGCCGGGTCGTGTCGGAGAGGAGCTCGACCGACCAGACGACGTTTCCGTCCCAATCGAGCGCCTCGACACGCCCTCCGGCGCCACCGCCCTCGATGGGATGCGTCGCGTTCGCGGCGAGGGGGTTGGCGGTGCGCACGAGCGTTCCGTCGTCGGCGAGCGCGGCGGCGAGCGCGGGCCGGTAGGCGCTCGCCCAGTGGTGGACGACGTGTCCGTCGAGGTCGAGGAGGTACGTGGTCGTCGACGCCATCGGCGCGAAGAGCGTGTAGCCCGGGGACGGTGGGTCGAGCGCGCCCGCGTCGGTGACGGAGCCGTCGAGCGACGCCTGCTGCGCGGGATCGCCGCAAGCCGCGAGCGCGAGACCGAGGAGGATGGAGCAATGGGAGATCGTGGGTCGGGACATGGCTCGACGATGGCGGGGCTTTCCTAAGGACTCCTGAGCGCGCGCTCGATGCGTCGTTCGCGCCGGCGATCGATCGCATCCGCACGCGGAGGCGCGTCGCCGCGGCGAGCCCGCGCATCATCGCGCGCTCGAGCTCGCGGCCATGGAGACCGAAGTCCACGTCGCGGAAGGCCGAGCCGAGCGACCGTTCGATGCGCACGACGGCCGTGCCCGGCGGAAGGGACTCGTCCTCCTCGCCGACGGACTCGAGGGATTCGAGCTTCCCGCCGGCGATCGTCGTGTGGACGACGACGTCGCGCGTCGGTGTGTGGACCTCGGCGTGGAGCGTGGCGAGGCGATCGAACTGGCCGACGGTCTCGGGCGTGGTCGCGCGCGTCGCGACGTATTGGGCGCCGCAGTAGCGGCTGCGCGGGAAGCGAAGCTCGCCCCACGCCACCGTGCTCGGCGCGGCGCCGAAGGTCTCGATGCGTGGCGCGAGGAGCTCGGACGGATCGGAGAGCTCCGTATGCCCCGCGCGCGCGAGGGTGGGCAGGAGGAGCGCCGCGAACCCGGAGGTCGACGCCCCACGTCGCTCCGCCGAGGCGCGCGTGCGGGTGCAGGGAGAGAGCGCGGCGAGGAGGCTCGTCACGGTCGCGTGACGGACCTCGACGTCCTCTCCCCGAGCGGAGCGGAAGCGGAATCCGCCTTCGATCGGCGTCGTTCCGGTCGTGTCGAGGACGAGCTCGTACCTCACGCGCTCGAGCACCGCGCCCGCCTCGCCCCGTGTCGCGGGCGACGGCTCGCTCGAGCGGGGGCCGCGCTCGGCGGGCGCGTTCCCGTCGAGGACGCCGCACGCCGCGGTGCCGAGGAGCGCGAGGACGAGCGCGGAGGAGAGGGGTCGCATCGGGCCCTCAGCGACAACCCGAGGTGCAGGGCGCCGCCGTTCCGCGGTACTTGCCCGAGGGTCCGGTGAGGAACCACCCCGTCTGACCCGAGGTGTTCGCGTTGGTGCTCGTCTGCAGCGAGAGGTGGTAGTGGTACACGGGCGTGGACGGGCTGTCCGGAGTGGTGCCCGTGTGTCCGCCGTACGTGTCGAGCGAGGGATACGAGCCGTCCGCATCGCGACGTCCGTACACCGGATGGCCGTCACGCATCACGCCGATGAAGTTCGAGTCGTCGTAGGTGATCGAGAAGGGCTCCGTGTGCACGTGGTAGACGCCGGTCTGCTGGGGATGGCCGGCGCAGCGATCGAAGGTCGTCGATTCCCGGTAGATGTCGTCGCCCGGAGCGGCGAAGTTCCCGAACATCGGCACGCCGCTGATGGTGAGGCCGACGATGCCGCCCTGGACCGTCGATTCCGTCGTGTCCGGTGCGGTGTAGAAGTCGATGATCTCGCTCTGGGCGGAAATCAGGTTCGGGTTCTGGATCGCGTCCGTGTAGCTCTCCCAGCACGGACTCGAGGTCGCTTGGTAGTTGCTGAGGTAGTCCGGCTGTCCGTCGGTGGTCGCCTCGACGACGCTCCGTCCATTGGCGGTGGTCTTCCTCAGCGAGACGCGGCAGGAGAACTTCAGCCAGAAGCCGGAGAGGCCCGCGGCGATACGTTCCGCCTCGCAGGCGCTCGTGTCGCGGATCAGCACGGGGCATCCGCTCGGCGACGTCACACCCGACGGGGTCGTGTTCGCCGTGAGGGTGCAGGTGGTCGGGCCGGCATCGGAGCTCGTGTTCGAGCCCCCACCATCGGTCGTCGAGCCGTTCGAGCCGTTCGAGCCCGACGTCGAAGAGGCCTCGTCGCAGCCCGCGAGCAGCGCGCAAGCGAGGAAGATCCGTCCAAGTCGTTTCATCACCAAGCACCTCCGGAGCCCACGCGGGGCCCGTTTCGAAAAGGGACGCGGGGCCCGCCGATCACCTCGCGGGCCGGCAGACGGCATCGAGGCAGACGTGGCCGTCCGGACAGGCGTCGCCGTTCGCGCAGGACGACGCGCAGACGTGGAGCCCCTCGAGCGTCGTCGTGCAGAGGCAGCTCGGGGTCTCGCAGGTGGCGACGCAGTCCGCGTCCGTCGCGCAGAGCGGTGGCGGCGGGACCCGCGGGCCGCCGTCGGCCATGCCGGGGCAGGTCATGCCCGGAGGAGGCGGGCTCGTCGCTCCCGCGCCTCCGTCGACGGCCGACGCGAGACCGCTCGAAGAAGAGAGGCCCGTGGAGGACTCATCGCATGCACCCAGGAACGCACAGAGGAGAAGAATCGAACCGAGTCGCTTCATCGCGAGAGCACCTTCCGGATCCTCCACGGACCCGGAGGACGCCTACGCAGGAAGCGTGCCGACGCGAGATCGCCGGGTTTCTCGCGAGTCCATCGAGGAGGCGCCTCGGCCCACGTGCCGAACCCGCAGCCTCGGGGATGCGGATTCCGCACTCGCGGCAGCCCGCACCCGCACCTGGCCACTCCGCCGCGTGCGAAACGGCGCGTGCATCGGGACTACGGCGGATGGCATCCGCGTTGCTCTCCCGTCGCTCGGCTCCGCACGTACGCGGAGCCGGAGGAGCTCTCCCCATGTCCCGCCGCTCGTCGTTCGTGCTCGCCGCTTGCTTCGCGCTCTCTTCGGTCGCGTTCGCGCAGCCTCCCCAGGGAGGCTCCGGGGGCGGACCGCCGGGAGGCGGCCAGCACCACGGACCTCCGCCCGCAGCGCGGAGCGCCTGCGCGAATCAGGCGGAGGGCGCGTCCTGCTCGTTCCAATCGCCGCACGGTCAGGTCACGGGAACCTGCCGCCGCGTCCCCGAGGGCTCGGTCGCCTGCGTGCCCGCGCATCCGCACCACGGCGGCCACGGGGGGCCGCCCGGTGGTGGGCAGGGCGGCTCGAGCGGCCGTTGATCGGCCGTCTCTTCAGAGACCGGCCGCGTCGATCGCGGCTTCGAGGACGGGCTTCGCGGCCATGCGCAGCTGGGCGCCGAGCGTGGAGTCGGCTTCGAGGATGATCATCGCCGCGTAGCCTCGATCGTTGTCGATCCAGGGCGTCGCACCGTACGCGCCGGGATCGGCGACGAAGCCCGGCTGATCGCGGGAGACCCACCAGCCGAGGCCGTAGCCGGGCAGGGTCGGATCGAGGCTCGTCGAGCCGCCGTAGACCTGGCCGATGCGATCCTGCTGCATGCGCGCGACGCCGGACTCGCTGAGGACCCGGCGGTCGCCGCAGCGGCCTCCGCGGAGGTGCATGAGCAGGAGCTTCCCGTAGTCGCCCACGTCGGTGTAGGCGCCGCCTTCGATGTTCGGATTGTCCGTCGGCATCAGCTGGGCGAGATCGCCGGTGAAGAACGAGGGGTAGCCGAGCGCGCCGGAGACGCCGCCGGTGTTCATGAAGGCCTGCGCGTACTGGTTGGTGTACCCGAGGACCTTCAGGCCACAGGGCTTCACGTAGGTCTCGTCGACGAGCTCCGCCCACGACTTGCCGGTCACGGCCTCGGCGATGCCGCCGGCGAGCTGCCACTGCCCTCCGCCGTAGCGGAACTTCGTGTCGGGCGGGACGCGATCGGCCGTGTCGTCGGCCGTGTAGATGCCGCCGGCGCAATCGACCAGGAAGCCGATCGGGAGGTACTGGCAGACGTAGGGACCGTAGAGGGCGTTGTCCGTCAGACCGACCATGCCGGCGCTGTTCGAGAGGAGCTGCGCGACCGTGATGTCCGTCTTGTACGGGCCGTACTCGGGGCCGAGGTAGGTCGAGATCGGCGCGTCGAGATCGAGGAGACCCTGGTCCGCGAGACGCACGAGGACGCCCGCGCTCAGGACCTTGCTCGCCGAGGCGAGGAGCGAGATCCGGCTCGCGTCGAAGGCGCCGAAGCCGCGCTGGTGGAGCACCCCGTGATCGCGGTGCACGACGATCACCGTCGCGCCCGAGAGCGAGTGCGAGTCGAGGAACGACTGGACCGTCGCGTCGAATTCGGCGAAGTCGACGTTCGGTGTGCTCGAGCCCGAGTCGCAGGAGGCGAGCGCCACCGAGGTGGCGACGAGCGATGCGAGGAGGAACGAAGCTCGGAGCTGCGAAGCGACGAGCGCGCGGAACGGACGGAAGCGGACGAGCATGGGGGCTCCGGTACGGCGGGAAGGCCGCGGAGCATAGCCCACGTCCGCCCCGCGCCGCGCGTCCCCGGACGGGGAAAGGACCACGGGGCTCCGTGTGCCCGCACCTCAGCCCACCGAGGCCGTCCGCGTGATCTCGCCCATCCGGCCGCTCTCGAAGTCCTGGAACGCCTCGAGGATCTCCTTCTGGGTGTTCATGACGAAGGGACCGTAGCGGACGACGGGCTCGCGGAGCGGAACGCCCGCGAGGAGGAGGAAGCGCGCCTCCCCCGCGTCCGGACCGCGGAGCCGCACGGCCTCGCCCTCGCCGAGGATCGCGAGCTGCCCGTCCTCCACGAGCTCGGCTCCCTCGCCGACGCGGACGGCCCCGCCGAAGACGTAGACCATCGCCGTGTGATCGGACGGGATCGGTTGCGTCACGTCCGCACCCGGGCGGAGCGTCCAGTCCTGGTAGACGACGGGCGTGTGCGTGTCGATCGCCGCCGTCGCCCCGAGCGCCTCGCCCGCGACGACGCGCACGCGCGCGAGCCCGTCCGGTGTGGACCCCGAAGGGATCCGCTCGGCCTTCACTTCCTGGTAGCGGGGCCTCGTCATCTTCAGGCGGGAAGGCAGGTTCACCCAGATCTGGAAGCCGTGCATGCGACCGCCTTCGCGCTGCATCCGCGACGAGGGCATCTCCGAATGCACGATGCCCGCGCCGGCCGTCATCCACTGCACGTCGCCCGGACCGAGACGTCCCCGATGACCTGCCGAGTCCTCGTGCTCCGTCTCGCCCTCGAGCACGTAGGTCACGGTCTCGAAGCCGCGGTGCGGATGATCGGGCGCGCCGATCGCCTCGCCGGGGCGGTAGGTCACGGGCCCCATCTCGTCGACGAGGAGGAAGGGATCGACCTCTGCGAGGCCCACCTTCGGGAAGGGACGGCGGACGACGAAGCCGCCTCCCTCGGTCTGCCGATGGGCGACCACGATGCGATCGACGGAACGGGAGCGCGCCTCGGTCATGGGATCCTCCGGGCTCGAACCTGAGTCGGGCTCTCGTGCCACGCGAGGGGGGCCTCGGAGCAACGCTCCGTTCCGCGGCCGGAACGATCGTCGGTGGCTCCCGCCCGACCCGATGCCCCTGCGATCACGGTCTGCGCATCGATCGGGTATGGGCGGACGTCGAAGCGGGGGGGCTCGTCGTCGCCTCGCCGGAGGACGCGGGCGTCGGGGGACCCTTCGGCGCGTCGTCCGCGGCGCCTCGGGCCTCGGACTCGGCGTGGGGCTCGGGGACGATCTGCCGCAGCTGCCATGCTTGCAGCTGCAGCTTCCGCTCCGCGTCCATGAAGGCGCGCCGGAGGCGGCCGACGAACATGCTCGCCGGGAGGATCGTCCCGACGATCGCGGCCAAGAGGAAGGCCTGCGTGGGCACGCGGCCGATGTGGAACACGGTCGGGAGGATGGTCCAGCGTCCGCCCTCGAACTCGTAGTTGTCGGGGATCACGCCGGTCCAGCGGAGGAGCGTCGGGACCACGACGGCGAGAACGGCGGCGAGCGGGACGAGCCCTCGGCCGTGCCCGACCGCGGACATGTAGGCGACGGCGTTCCCGAGCGCGAGCATCGGGACGAGGACGAACGGTCCGTACATCACGCTGACGGCGCCGACGGTGAAGGTCGAGATCGCGAGGTGGACGAGCGGCACGTCGACGCGAGGCGGGGGATGGCGGAGGAGCACCCAGGTCGTCATCGCGCAGGCGGCGATCGTGCCCCAGCCGAACGCGAAGAGCCGGAGGTCGCGGACGCCCATCCAGAGGAGCAGCGGCAGGTAGAGCAGGTAGCCGAGGTAGAAGAGCAGCCCCGAGCGGCCCGCGAACTCGTACGCCTCGCGCTGGTTCCGCTGCATCTCCGCCTCGGCCTCCGCGGGCACGACGCGGGGGGGCTCCGTGACGAGACGGACCAACGTCATGCGGGCGGGCTCGTGGGCCGGGTCGAGGGCGAGCGCCGCCGTCACCTCGCGCATCGCGCGCCGTCGCTCCGCGGGCTCGTCGGAGCCCTCGCGCTGCGATTCGGCGAGGGCCGCGTCGGCGCGCTCCGCGTGGGCGCGCGAGAGCTCGCGTCGGAGCGCGAGATCGCGATCCCCGTCCAGGTACGACTCGATCGCCTCCGCGAGCGACTCGGCGCTCGCGAGCCGATCGGCGGGCGTGCTGCGGGTGGCGGCCCGGCAGATCCGATCGAGCTCCGGCGGGATCGTCCGCTCGGGCGTGCGCTCGTCGGGGCTCGCACCGTCGATCGCGAGCGTCGAGGCGACGACCTCCGCGGGCCGACCGGCCTCGTGCATCGGCTCGAGCGTGAGGATCTCGAAGAGCATCGCGCCGAGCGCGTAGATGTCGGCCCGGTGATCGACCGCGTACGGCGGCTCGACCTGCTCCGGGGCCATGTAGCCGGGCGTACCGGCGACACCCGTGGAGAGCGACTTCTGGCCGTGCCCGTCGTCCACGCGCTCCTCGTGCGGCGTCGGCGGATCGTTCCGCAAGCTCGCGAGGCCCCAGTCGAGCACGTAGACCTCGCCGAAGTCCCCGAACATCACGTTCGCCGGCTTCAGGTCGCGGTGCACGACCCCCTTCCGATGGGCGAAGTGCACCGCCATGCAGACCTGGGCGAAGTTCGAGAGGAGGCGGCGCAGGTTGAAGCGGTGGCGCATCGACTCGTCGCCCGCGCGGAGCCCGGCGAGGACGTCCGAGAGGCTCGAGCCACGGACCCGCTTCATGGTGAAGTAGAGCGCGCCCTCGGGGTCGAGGCCGACGTCGTAGACCGGGACGATGGCCGGATGCTCGAGCTGGCCCTGCACGCGGGCTTCGCGCACGAACCGCCGCTGCAGGATCAGGCCCGACTCGTCGCTGCGGGGCCGGATCACCTTCATGGCGACTTCGCGCCCGACGGTGTGGTCGTGGCAGAGGTGCACCTCGCCCATTCCCCCGCGACCGAGGAGAGGGCCTCGCGTGTAGCGATCCTCGAAGGGCAATGGCACGAGCACGCGAGCGCCCCCGACGTCCGGCGTGTCGTCCTTGGCCATGCTCCGACTACAGCATCCGGTCACGTGCCGCGGCAAGGCGGAGAAGGTGGCCGGATGCGTCCCGAGGTAGGCCGATCAGCGCTTCCTCCGGGGCCGATCGCCGAGGAGGTAGCGCGCACCGGCCCCGCGCTCGCCGGCTTCGTCCGCCGGATTGTAGAGCGCGCAGGCGCGCAGCGAGAGGCAACCGCAGCCGATGCACGACGAGAGCTGATCGCGGAGTCGCTCGAGCTCGGCGATGCGGGCGTCGAGGCGAGGACGGTACGAGCGGGCGAGGCGCTCCCAATCCTCCTTCGTCGGAGTCCGGCCCTCCGGAAGGCTCGCGAGGGCGTCCCGGATCTCGTCGAGGGAGAGGCCGACGTGCTGGGAGGCGCGGATGAAGGCGATGCGGCGGAGCACGTCGCGCGGGAACGTCCGACGTCCACCGCGGCCGCGGACGGCGGTGACGAGACCCTCGGCCTCGTAGAAGCGCAGGGCGGAGGGGGCGACGCCGGTGCGGGCCGCGACCTCGCCGATGGAGAGCCGATCGGTGGCCTTCATGCGGAGAGGATGGCGGTGGGCTTCCTTGACTTCAAGCTCACTCGAGCTTGCAGGATGGGGACATGACCTCCTCCGACGACACCTCCACCCGGATCGCCGAGGTGCTCGCGCGCCCCCGACGCGAGGCCGCCGACTCCTTCGTGCTCCACGCCCCCCTCGAGGGCCTGTCCCGCCTCGCGCTGCTCGAGCGCATCCTCCCGTCCGCGCGCGAGGCCGTGCGCGAGCGGCTCGATTCGCTGGTCGAGCGCTATTCTGCCGTGCCCGCGCTCCCTCCCGAGCCGCACGAGGAAGGCATCCACGACGAGCCTCCGGAACGGCTCGCGCAGTCCCTCGCCCGGGCGTTCTCGAACGGCGACGTCGACGAGGCGGGACGCCTCGCGCGCCGACTCGCGGACACGGCGTCCCCCGCCGAGCTGGTCGCGCACGTCGCCGAGTCCCTGCTCCCGCGCACGGGCGCGGCGGCCCACGGCGCGATCCTCCTCGCCGAGCTCCTCCGCCCCGGCGCGAACGCGAGGGCCTTCGCGCATGCCTTCGTCGGTCTCGCCCGCGAGGTCGCGCGCGAGCCCGCCGCGCGGATACGGTGGCACGAGCGAGGGACGCCGCAGTCGGGATCCGTCGAGGCGCTCGTCGAAGCCCTCCGCCGGGTTCCCCACGTCGGGGATCCCGGCACGGACTTCATCGCGCCGACGGTCCGCCTCGCGGAGGAGTCCGGAGCGGCCTCGGCGGCGCTCGGGGGATGCGTCGGCGGTGTCGACCCGTACGAGGCCCGCCGGGCCCTCGCGCGCGTCGCGGCCCTGTCGATGCTGGAGGACGACGCGGCGAAGGCGCCCTACATCTGGACCCACACGCTCACGATCCCGTGGGCGATGCTCTCGCTCGTCTCCCACGGCGCGCGTCCGGAGACGTCGGTCGCGACGGCGAGCACCCTCGCGTTCGCGTTCCGGGCCGTGCACGCGCGGACGACGCTCGCCCGGGAGGGGACACCACACGAGCCGTGCTCCCGTTCGCTCGAGGAGGCGCTCGTCGCCGCTCCGCACGAGGCGGCCGCCTTCGTGTTCCACCATCCGGCCCGGGGCTTCGAGGCCGTGGTCGCCGAGCTCCTCGGCCGCGCCGCCTCGCACGCGGACGCCCACGTCGCGAAGTACGCCCTCGTGTCGGACGACGCGGCCGCGGACGATCCCGCGTTCGAGCGGCATCATCGCGCGGCCCTCGCCCACCTGCTCGGTGTCTGGGCCCACGCGTCTCCCGCGTAGGCCCCTCGTTTCAGTGGATCTCGACCGAAGGCCGGCTTCCGCGCTCGACGCCGAGCTCGTCGAACGGAGCCGCCTCGGCGGCGAGGGCCCCGTAGTCCCGCAAGAGGGCCCTCGCTCTCCGATAGGCCGATCGATGGCTCGGCGGCTCGGTGCGGGCGATGGCGGTGGCATGCACGAGGAGCTCGTCGAGCGAGAAGACGAGCGTCCCCCCGACGCAGCTCGCCTGCGGCCCGTGCTCGAGCAGGGCATCGACGAACGCATCGTGCGTCTCGACGTCGGCCCGGCGGAGCAGGACGGCATCCTGCACGTGGGCCTCGAGCACGCCCTCGCCCGAGAGCTCGGTGGCGGCGATCGCCTCCGACAGGGCTCGGAACGGCGCGAGTCGTTCTTCGTTCGTGCTCATCGCACCACCTCCTTCCGACGCCGGACCGCGAGCACGGCGAGGGCGAGCCAGAGGAAGGCGACGAGAGAGCCGCTCGAGCCTCCGCCGACGTCGCATCCGCCGCTCCCATGCTTCGGGGTCGTGCCCGCATCCGCCGTCGACGCATCGCCCACCGAGGCGTCGTCCACGGAGGCGTCGCTGGCCACCCCGGCATCGGCGCCGGTCATGCCGCCGTCCATCGTCCCTGTGCCGGCGTCGTCCGCGGTGCCGGCGTCGGGGACGCCCGCATCGAGGCCGCAGCCCGCGATGGCGGTGTGCATGCACGCGTGCTGGCTGCAGGCGTCCGTGGTGCACGCATCCCCGTCGTCGCAGTCCGCGGCCAGGGTGCAGCAGCTGGGGATCGGCCCCTTGGCGACGCAGACGCCCTGGTCGCAGCTCTCCGCGGTGCACACGTTGCCGTCGCTGCAGTCCGCATCGACCGAGCAACACGTATTCAGGTCGGGCGGGCAGCTCGCGGCCGCTCCGTCGCAGACCTCCTCCTGGTCGCAGGAGCCGGTGGAGGCGCGGCAGGACTTGCCCATCTCCTTCACCTGCACGAGGCAGGTGCCCGCGCTGCAGACGTCGTCGAGGTCGCAGAGACCGCTCGCCGGACCGTTGCCGCAGAGCGTTCCGTCGGCCACGAAGCCGTCCTTCGGACAGGAGGCCGAGACGCCGTCGCAGCTCTCCGCGACGTCGCACTCGCCCCGCGCCGCGCGGCAGGGCGTCCCGGAACCGACCACCATCGGCTGGCAGGTGCCGGAGAAGCACTGATCCTTGGCGTCGCAAGCTTCGGTCGGGTTGGGACCGCAGCCGGTTCCGTCCGCGACCGCGACGTCGAACGGACAAGCCGGGCTCGAGCCGTTGCAGACCTCCGGGAGATCGCATTCCGCGTCCACGGCCGAGCGACAGACCGTCCCGGCGGCGACGAGCTTCGCGACGCACTGACCCGCGGCGCAGGTGTCCTGCGCATCGCAGATCCCCGTCGGCGCGCCGCCGCAGGCCGTTCCGTCGGCGACCGTCTTCGGGGTGCACACGCCGCTCGTGCAGACGTCCTGGAGATCGCAGCCGCTCGCGTTCGGCGCGCCGCCGCAGCTCGTCCCGTTGGGCTTCACGACGGCGAGGCAGGTGCCGTCGAAGCAGGTGTCCGCGGCGTCGCAGGCGTTGCCCGGATCGGCTGGCGAGCAGACCGTGCCGTTCGTCACCGAGCCGCAGGTGCCGTCGACCGCGGCGCCGAGCGCCGTGGCGCAGGCCTGGCAGTCGTCGGCGGAGCCCCCGCCGCAGGCGGTGTCGCAGCAGACGCCGTCGACGCAGAAGCCGCTCGCGCAGTCGGACGTCGCAGAGCACGCGACACCGTTCGACTTCGAGACGAGGTGCACGTACGCGACGCCCGCGCCCGTCGCGTCGACGTCGCTTCCCGGCGCACCGACCGCGAGCGTCCAGGCGTCGATCGCGACGCTGCGGCCGTAGTCGTCGCCGGAGGTCACGTCGGCGGCCGGCGGCACGAGCGCGGTCTGCGCCGTCCAGCCCGCAGAGGAACGCAGGAAGGGGATGGCCGTGCCCGCGGTCGTGGCCGCGCCGTTCGCGCGCCCGGGTGCGCCGACGACGAGCACGTCGCTCTCGAGCGCGAGGCTCGCGCCGAAGTCGTCGCCGACCGCGCCGCCCGAGAGCGTCAGGGTGGCGTCGAAGACCCACTGGGATCCGTCGTACGCGTAGGTGCGGACCGAGCCCGAGGTCACCGCCGAGCCGCCGAGGAGATGGCCCGGCGCACCGACCGCGATGCGGTCCCCGTCGATCGCGACGGCCTCGCCGAAGCCCTCGTTGGTGGACGGACCGGTGACGGCGGCGAGCTCCTGGAAGGTTCCGCCCGTCTGCTGGTAGATCACGAATCCGCCGCGATCCGGCGCATTCATGATGCCGTTGCGGCCGGGGAGGCCGGCGACGAGGCGCGTGCCCTGGAGGGCGACCGCGCGGCCGAGGAATTCGGAGCTCGAGTCGATGCCGTTGCCGGGCGGGAGGGCCGTGAGCTCGGCCGACTGCGTGTAGCTCGTGCCGCCGCCGGTGAAGACGAAGATCGCGCCGCGGTCGGTGCCCGAGCCGTCGCGTCCGGGGGCGCCGACGGCGATCGTGCCGCTGCTGATGGCGACCGACGCGCCGAACGCATCGCCGGCGACGACGCCGGTGGGGAGGAGCTCCGCGGGAGCGCTCCAGGTCGAGCCCGAGCGGGAGGCGACGAACGCGCGGTTCTGCGCGCCGCTGCGCGTGCCGAAGACGAGCGTGTCGCCCTCGAGCGCGACCGAGCCGCCGTAGAGCTGGCCCGTGCCGCTCGGCGGCAGGATCTTCGCCTGGTGCGTCCAGGTCGTCCCGCTGCGCGTGTAGATCTCCACCGCGCCCGCGTTCGGACCCGCGTCGTCGTCGAGCGGGAGGCCGACGGCGAGCGTGTTCCCGTCGATCGCGACGGCGCGTCCGAAGGCGGCGTTCGCGACGTTGATCGGGGAGAGCGAGCTCTCGACCGTGCCAGGAGCCGTCAGCAGCCGCGAACGCGCGGCGCCGGCGTCGGTGCCGGCCGCGTCGTCGCCCGGGACGCCGTAGACGCCCGCGAGCGTGGACGAGATACTGAGGGCTCCGACGCTCCGTCCGGCGTTCTCGCCGGCGGTTGCCCCGACGAAACGGGTGACGAACGTCGCGTTGTAGGAGCCGTCGAGCGTGTAGGAATACGCGGCGCCCGCGTCGGTCAGCGCCGCGGACGGATCGACGCCGGGAGCGCCCACGAGGAGGTACCCGACCGAGGCGGTGAAGTCGTAGCCGAGGCTCGCGCCGAAGCGATCGCCCGCCTGTCCGTCGGCCGCGGTGATCGTCGCCGCGACGACGGTCACGCCATTCGTCCGCGCGGCGCGGTAGACGACGCCGTTCGCGCGATCGGGCTCGCCGACGAGATACTGCGCGCTCCCGCTCGTCAGCTCGTAGATCGCCGAGCCGAAGTGGGCATTGGCTGCCGAGGTCGCGGGCAGGAGCTTCGACTCCTGGGTCCAGGTCGTGGGCAGGCTCGCGCTCCGCAGGAAGAAATAGACCGAGCCGGCGTCGGCGACCGCGGCCGAGGCGTCGTCGTGGGTCGCGCCGATCACGGCGACGTTCCCGCTCCAACGCGGCGGCATCGAGCCGCCGAACCGATCGCCGGCGGCGGTGTCGATGCCGGTGATCGGCCCCTGCTCGAGCGTTCCGGTGGACGTGAACGCGTAGAACGCGCCCGCCTGTGCGTCGACGCCGGGGGCGCCGACGAGCACCCGGCTTCCGTTGACGCGGCTCGCGGACAGCGCGGCGCCGAACTCGTCGCCGGCCGCGGGGCTCGGGGCGGCGAACGAGGCCGTCGAGACCTGCGCGCGCGTCGCCGCGTCGAACGTGTAGGTGTAGACCTTGCCGCCCGACGCGCGGTCGGGTGCTCCGACGTAGAAGACCACCTGCGATGCCGACGCACTGCCGAGCGTGACCGCCTTGCCGAAGTGCATGCCGGCCGACGCGTCGGAGGCCGCGAGGCGAGCGACGAAGTCCCAGCCGTTGTTGGCGGCGTTCCGGGCGTAGACGTAGGCCGCTCCGGCGTCGCTGGCGGCGCGATCGTCGTACGGGGCTCCGACGACGACCCAGCTCACGCTCGCGGCGAGCGCGGATGCCATCGTGGCTCCGTATTGCCCGGACTTCGCGGCCTCGGGGTTGTCGACGCGGGCCTGCTGCGAGGTGATGAGCGGGTCGATCACGAGCGGATAGCGCGCGTCTCGATCGTCCACCTCGAGCACGATCGATCCGTCGACGACCGCGAGACGCGCCGGGACGTCGTCGCCCTCGGCGTCGTAGGCGAAGAGATCCGAGTAGCGGAGCTTCTCGTGACCCGCCGCATCGCGGAGCGAGACGTAGCCCTCGGCGAGCGTGGGCACGAGCCCCTCCACACCGACGGCGACGTGGAGCGCTCCTTCGCCCGCGGGCCGCTCCGAGAGCTCGAAGCCCTGCTCGAGACCGAGGGGACCGTTCAGGTACCACTCCACGAGGTCGTCGCGGAGCATGCGGATCGCGTTGCGCTCCGTGCGGGTCGACGTCGGCGCGGCCACGGCTTCGGCGTGGTCGCGGCCGACCGAGCGGAGCCGGAGCACCGCGCTCGTCTCGTCGGCGAGCGTCAGCGTCGACGCGCCCCCCCGGCTCTCGAGCTCGAAGCCCTGCTCGTCGTTGTGCGCGAAGGCGGCTCCGTCGCGCATCGCCGCTTCGTGGGCGACGCCGACGTTCGCCATCGTCGCGGCGAGGAGGGCGCGGCGCGAGGGCGCGGCCTCGGCGCCGTCACGGCGTTCGCCGGCGGGCCCCCTCCGCTCCGCGGCGCGCGGCGCTTCGACCCTCTCCGTCGCCTGCCAGGAGAGCCCCACTCCCAGGGCCGTGGCGATCCCCACGAACCATGCCCAATGCGCTCTCGAACGGAACCTTCCCATGACGCCTCCGGGAGCAGACGCGGCTGCTCGTCGGGGGCTCGGGGCGGAGCGCGGGGTTCCGTCACGAAATCGGTGGGGGCGGCCGCGGCGAACGCGGCTCGGACCTCAGGGCGAGAGGCCGTACACCTGGGCCGGGAAGTCTTCGACCTTGCGCGGCTGCAGGCCGCATTGCGTGGTCGTGCAATCCCCCCAGCACTCGAGGGTGGAGCCTCCCTCGACGACACAGGTCACGTCGTCTCGCGCGACGATCGCATCCGCCATCGACAGCCCGTACACGACCACGGGCTGGGTGGCGCACGGCACGGCGCCGCATGCTCCGACGGGCTGGCTCGAATTCCCGAGCTGCCCCACCGCGTCGCTGCCGAAGCAGCGCGCCGTCCCGTCGAGGAGCGTCGCGCAGGTATGCGAACGGCCCACGGCGACACGGTGCACGGAGACGAGGTCGACGAGCGTCTGCGGAGCCGTGGAGCAGGTCCCGCCGCAGTCCGGGAGGATGCGCGAGCCGACGCCGAGCTGTCCGAGCGCGTTCGAGCCGAAGCAGGCGAGGTGGCTCGCACCGTCGACGAAGCAGCCGTGCGTTTCGCCGATCGCGAGCGAGGTGAACGCGCCGATCCGGAGATCGGTGGGCGTCGAGACGGTCGCCTGCACCGGGGAGAGGCCGAGCTGCCCGACGTCGTTCCGTCCGAAACAGCGGGCCTTCCCGTTCCTGCGGAGCGCGCAGGTCCCGAACGGGGAGGCGATGACGTCGAACGCGTCCGTGATCCCGGGGACCTCGACGAGGCTCGTCGAGCAGGGGATCGGAGCGCCGGGCGCGAGCCCGAGCTCGTCGGCGCGAGCCTGGGAATCGACCGTGCCGCAGGTCTCGAGCGTCGAGGGATCGAGGCCGAGCTGGCCGTTGCCGCCGTACCCCATGCAGAAGACGTGGCCGGTCGCGGCGACGGCGCAGGCGTGGCGATCGCCGGCGGCGACGTGCACGAGGGTCCCGACGTCGTTGGTCGGGAGGAGCGTCGGATGCGCGTCCGCGTCCGCCACGCCGCGTCCGAGCGTGCCGTAGAGGTTCTGCCCGATGCAGCCGAGCGAGCCTCCGTCGAGGACGCAGGTGAAGCCGCGGCCCGCGGCCACGTCGGTCGCGTTCTCGAGCGGCGGCGAGGTCGCGGGGATCGCGCGACACGGAAGGCCTCCGCAGAGCTCTCCCCCGATCGTCCCGACGTCGACCGGGAGCTGACCCACGTCGTCCATCCCCCACGCGTAGGGATGGGCCGCAGGGCGCGCCATGGCGGTCTCGGGCCCGAGCTCGAGCAGCGTGAAGATCCCCGCGCCGGTGCCTCCGTCGAAGCCGGCCGTGTTGCCACCGAGGTCGAGCGAGGCGGCGGAGCACCCTCCGAGCAGCCCGAGCAACGTGGCGAGGAGCGCGCGACGCGAGGCGCTCATGGAGCCGTCCCGGTCTCGCCCACGGCCGCGCGCACGGCCCGGAGGAGCATGGAGCCCGGATGGCGCCGCTCGAAACGCTCGGCCCGCTCGCGCGCCGCGTCCATGCGCCCGAGACGCGCGAGCGCCTGGATCGCGAGGGCCTCGCGCTCCTCGGCGAGCTGCCCTCGAGGGAAGCGCTGCTGGTGCTCGTTCGTCGCGGCGAGGGCCTCGCTCGCGTTGCCCCGCGCCAGGGCCGACTGCGCGCGCGTGACGAGCGCGTTCTCGTCGGCGAGCGCCCGATCCCGCTCCTCCGCGGTCGGCGCCTCGCCGCCCGCATCCGCGCGTGCGGGGGAGGGAGCGACGGGCGCGGCCACGGGAGGCGCTTCCGCGGGCACCGGCACCTCGACGCGCACGGGCACTTCGACGCGAACCGTCTCGCGCACGATGCGGACCTCGGGCTCCCGAGGCTTGGCGAGCGTCGCGTGGCCGACCGCGCCGACGGCGGCCCCCATCGCGAAGGCGAGCGCGGCGAGCCCCGCCTTCCCGGCGAGGAGGCCGGCCGCGCCGGCGGCAGGAGCGGCGCCCGCGGCCGGAGCCGATGGAGCGGACGGGGCCCCGCCCGACGAGCCCTCCGGCGACGAGGGCGGCGGCAAGGTGCCGAGCGTGTCGCGGAGCTTCGCGAGCACGGCGTCGCGCACCGCGTCGGGCGGCGACGGACGCGCCGCCTCCGAGCGGAGGAGCGTCGAGAGGTCTTCGTCGAGCGGCGGCAGATCGTCGGGTTCGCTCATCGCGCCCTCCGAAGCTCGAGCCGCTTCACGGCGGCCTTGAACTCGTCCCGTGCGAGACGCAGACGAGAATAGCCTGTATTCAGGGGGATTCCCAGCGCCTCCGCGACCTCCGGCATCGCGACGCCATCGATCTCGTGCATCACGAAGACCGGCAGGCGCGACTCGTCGACGGCGCGGAGGGCTTCGATCACGAGATCCCTCCGCTCCCGCTTCGCGAGCTTCTCGTCGACGGGCGTCGTCTCGTCCCAGGCCTCGGCCTCGTCGTCCATCCGCTCGCGTCGATGGCTCGCGCGTCGGCGGTAGTCGGCGGCCGCGTTGGCGGCGATGCCGAAGAGCCACGGCTTGAGCGGGCGCGTCGGATCGTAGTGGTCGCTCTTGCGATGGACGACGACGAAGACATCGTGGGTGAGATCCGGTAGGTCGGCCTCCCGCACCCCGAGCCTTCGGAGTGTGTTGAACACGTAGCCGAAGTGCGTGCGGAACACGTCCTCGACGTCGAGAGGCTTCGTCGCTGCTCGGGGCGGCGCCTCGGGTTCCGTCACGGATTCCCCCAGTTCCAGCCTACGGCCGCGTAGGGGACGATCTTCCAGGACTCGAATACGGTCGATCCGTCGAGATCGTAGTGCACCGAACGGAATGGCACGTCGGCGCCGAGGTGGAACGCCACGCGATGCGCGTGCGACGCGGGGAACGCGAGCCCGAGATCGACGACGAATCCGCCGACGAACGTGGAGTCCGAGCGGGGCGAGGAGACGCCGGTGCCATGGGCGAGCACCTGCCCGGCGAAGAAGCCGGCGCAGGGCCGGAAGAGGCCGGCGCGATAGCAGCCGAGGGCGCGCGCGCTCCACTCCCACGCGTGGACGGTCCCGCCGGAGCCGTCCTTCGATGCGGGCAGATCCCCGCGGAACGTCAGCGTGCCCCCGACGCGGCGCCCGTCGAGCGCGACCGAGGCCGCGAAGGCCGGCCGCGGCGCCGGGAGCAAGCCGGCGGCGACGAGGGCCGCGAGCTCGAGCCCCGGGCGGAGCCGCGCGCGCTGGGGCTCGGGCGCGGGAGGCGGAGGGGGCGCCGGCGCGGGCGCCACCACCGGCTCGGGCGGCGGAGGCGGTGGGGGTGGGGGCGCCGGCACGGGCTCGACCACCGGCTCGGGAGGGGGCGGCGGAGGCGGAGGCGGCGGGTTCTCGGGGCGCGTGAGGCTCAGCGGATCGATCGCCACGCTGATCGCGAGCGAGAGGCCGCGCGCCAGCTCGGCGCAGTCGAGCGTGGGGGACTCGAGCTCGCGCCGTCCGACGAGGCTGCCCTCGGCGTCGTGGACCTCGACCACCCCGTGGAGCCGACGGCCCCGGGCCTCGATCCGCGCGCGGACGGCGAGCGGGGCCGCGTCGTCGAAGGGCACGTACCCGAGGCGGGCCGAGACCGCGTCCCGGATCTCGGCCTCGTCGGGGCAGCGCAACGCGCGCTCGTCCCGCTCGTAGGTGAAGCGCGCGTGGGGCGGTGCCTCGGCGGGCTCGTCGGCCCGAGCCGTGCCGGCCATCACGAGCCAGACCAGGCCCAGCCATCCTCCCCGACGACGCACGGGGGCTAGCCTGAACGAAAGGGAGGGGCGTGCCAAGGACGAGGACCGTATCGAGAACGAGCACCCTGGCGACGTAGTGGCTCGATCGGCGCATGCGCGGGCGACGGCGGTCGATTCCGTGAAAGATCCTCGGGGCTCGGGACGACCCCTCTTCACCACGGGGATGGGAAGAAGGGACGGAACGATGATCGAGGGACGCGTGCTTCGGGTGGTCTTCTTCGCGATCTGCGCCTTCGCGCTGGGATGCGACGATTCGTCGAACGGCGGCTCGGACGGTGGAGCCGACGGGGGCGCGGGCCTCGATTCCGGTTCCACGAACGATGCCGGGGGCACGGACGGAGGGACGGCCGACGCCGCGCTCTCGCTCGCGCTCGCGCCGCTCTCGAACCGGGTGGTGGCACCCGGGGTGACCCTGGCCCCGATCCCCCTGGTGATCACGGATTCGGCCGTCGCCTCCCCGACCGTCACGGTATCGGGCACGAGCGTGGGGCTGCCGAGCCCGATCACGCTCCCGGCCGGGACGCTGACCCTGAGCGGCACCGGCGTGGAGCGCTCGCTCGTCGTCGGCCCGATCGACGTGTCGCTCACCGCGACCTACGCCGTCACCGTCACCGTCGACGACGGCGTCACCACGGCGATGCAGGCCTTCTCGCTCCGCGTGAACGCACCGCCTTCGATCGACTACGTCGCGAGCACCGGCACGGTGGCGGGCTTCCCCATCCCGACCTTCCACGTCGGGGTGTACGACGACGGAGGCGATGCGACGCTCGTGACGGTCACGGCCCATTCCACGGACCAGACCTTCCTTCCCGACGCGAACGTCGTCCTGTCGGCGGTGATGGGGAACATGGCGGGTCGCGGCGCGTTCGACGTGACCCTGACCCTGGCGACGAGCGGCGTCGGCTCGGCCGACGTGACGCTCGAGGCCACGGATCCCGAGGGCGCGAAGAGCCAGCGCACGTTCCACGTCTCGGTCACGGCCACCCCCGCGAACGGCATCGAGCTCGTCAGCCGCAGCTCCGCGAGCACGCCGACGCCGAGCAACGGCATCAGCACGCAGCCGAGCGCGAGCGGCGACGGTCGCTACGTGGTCTTCACGAGCACGGCGAGCGACATCGCCGGCGGCATGCCCTCGGCCGGGGACCTCTACGTCCGCGATCGCACGGCAGGGACCACGACCCGGCTCGGCATCGCCGGCCAGAGCGGCGGCGCGCGTATCACCCCCGACGGACGCTACATCGCGTTCGCGAGCATCTCTGGCACGCTCGTCGCGGGCGACACCAACGCGGCCGTCGACGTCTTCGTCTACGACCGGCAGACGGCGACCTTCGACCTCGTCAGCCAGTCGACGGATGGGACGCACGCGAACGCCCAGAGCTCGGTGGACACGAGCTACGCCGGCGCGCCCTACCTGCGGCCCTCGATCAGCGACGACGGTCGCTACGTCGTCTTCGAGAGCGAGGCCTCGAACCTCGTCACGGGCGACACGAACGGAGTCGCCGACGTCTTCCTCCGGGATCGCACGGCGCACACCACGACGCGGGTCAGCGTGAGCACGAGCGGCGTCGAGTCGAACGGCGCTTCGCGCGAGGTCGCGATCAGCGGGGACGGGACCGTCGTCGCCTTCGACTCGGTCGCGCAGGACCTGGTCGACGGCTCGACCGAGACCGACACGCGCTCGGACGTGTATCTGTGGATCGCGGGCACGACCACACGCGTCTCGAACGCGAACGCGGGTGGCGCGACCGGCTCGGGCAACGGCGCGAGCACGCATCCGACGCTGAGCGCCGACGGCCGCTACGTGGCCTTCTCGTCGGCCGCGACCAACCTCCTCGCGGCGATCGAATTCTACGGGAAGACCGACATCTACCTGCTCGATCGCACGGGGGGGACGATGACGCGGATCAACCTCGATCTCGACCCCACGGCCTCGCAGGGCCATTGCTACGACCCCTCGATCAGCGCGGACGGGAAGCGCATCGCCTTCGTCAGCGACGCCACCGTGCCGAACCTGATCAACGGCTTCGTGAACGGATACGTCTACGACCGACCGTCGAACACGTTCACCTTCGTCGGCAAGAGCCTCGTCGGCTCCGCACCGAACGGCGGCACGGGCTACGGGCTCGCGCTCGCGTCGGGCGGCGGGTTCATCGCCTTCCAGTCGCCGGCCTCGAACCTCTTCCCGGGCGACGTGAACAACGCGATCGACGTCTTCGCTCTAGCCCTGCCGTGAGGAGCGCATCGGGCCGGGGTGGCCGCGAGCCGTGCCGCCCCGACACCGACGCTCACGTCGTGGGGGTGCGTGGGAGCCCAGCCAAGTGGGCGCGGACCCGCGCGAGGCTCGAACGTGGATCGGACCATCGGAGCTCGAACGTGCGCCCTTCGCCGACGAGAGCGCCGACGTCGTGCACCGGGACGTGGTTCGCGACCGCGAGCACGCGCGCGAGCGCGAGCGCGGGCGGAACGGGGACGAGCGACTCGTCGGCGCCCGGACGGACGAGGAAGACGAACGCGTCCCGGAGCGGAAGGCGGCTCCGCTCGATCCTTCCCTCCGGGACGTGGAAGATCGGGAGCGCGACGTCTCGCCCCTCCACGTCGACGCAGCGATACGACGTCACGTCGAGGTCCGAGAGGCGGGCGATCAGGGGGGATCCGGCGGGCACGAGGTCGAATTGGATCGCGCGCGGAATCCCCCAGACCGACCGACCGTCGGTGAGGAGCAGCTCGTCGGTCAGGTAGGTCGCGCCCGCCCGCAACGCTTCGAGCACGTGCGAGCTCTTGCCTCCCCCGGACTCGCCGACGAAGACCAGGAGCCTCCCGTCGAGCACCACGCCGCCCGCGTGGAGGATCGTCGTGCGGTGCGAGAGGTGAGCGACGAAGGCGTCGTAGAGCACGAGCTCGAGCGTCGGAAGGAGGCTCGCGTCGGCGACGATCTCCTCCCGCTCCGAGCCGTCGACGCGGAGGACGTAGCCCCCGACCTCGCGCCGGACCTCGACGTGCACCGGGATCGTCCCCGCCCCGCGGGCTCCGTACCAGATCGCCAGGAGACCGGCCTCGACGTGGGGCGGGGATCCCTCGATGCGGAGCTCGAGCTCTTCGACGACGATCCTCAGAGGGGAACCCTCACGGACACTGACAGCAACGCGGCGTCGTCGTCGTGCAGGGGGCGCACGAGGCCGTCTTGCGGCCGACGCATCCCGGGCAGTTGTTGCGCGTGCAACATCCTCGCCGCGGGTTCAGGCAGGGGTTGCCCCCGCACTGGGCGAACACGCGCTCGACCGTGAACGAAGACACCACGAGGGGGACGCCGTAGACCGCCGCCTTCAGCAGCTTCCGCCGCGCCATCGCCGTGCGGTCCATCTCCTGGTCCGAGCCGTCCAACGTCGTTCTCCCGAGACGCACGATCGTGCCGGATCCGGATCTCCATTGGCAAGGGGCACCGCGCCTCGCCAGGGAGGCTGCGCCGACGCAGACGGCCTGGTAATCTCGCGCTCGTTCCTCGGACCTCTGCGATGTCGGCCCCCCGAGAAGCCCCGAACCTCCCCTCGCGCGCGATCCTCGTCGCGCTCGCCCTCCTCTCCTGCGGATCCGTCGCGCGCGCGGACGAGCCCTCCGCCGCTCCCACGGATGCGGTCGCGACGGCCGAGCCCGCGACGGCCCCGACCGTGCCGGACGCGCTCTCCGCCGGCCCCTCGGCCGCCGGGCTCGGTGCGCCGGCCCCCGAGGCGGCCGAGCCCGAGGCCGCGGAGCGTGCACCCGCTCCTGCCCCCGTCGATCGGCGCCCGAACCGACGCTGCGCGCTCTGCGGCGACGAGCGTTCCTACGACGTCGAGCTGGCGATCCCCCTGTGGGTTCCCTTCGTCTCGGGCCAGCTCGCGACCGGCCAGCTCGACACGAGCAACCCCGATTCGAGCTGGGGCAAGCGCCTCTCGATGGACAGCAGCCTGCTCTTCTTCTTCTTCGGACGCCTGGCCGCGCGCTACGGCCCGAGCGGGCTCTTGATCGACAGCGCGGGCGCGACGTTCGCGGAGGACATCTCGTTCACGCTCACCGACGGGGAGATCGCCAAGCTCTCCGCGAGCGCCTTCCTCGTGCGTTCCGCGTTCACCTACCGGACGCCCCCGATCCGGCTCGGCCATCGGGAACGTCCCTTCCTGATGACGTTCGTTCCCTACGGCGGCATGCGTTTCGTGCGCATCACGCTCGACTGGACGGGCATCGCCGCCGAATTCTCGAGGCATCAGCTCTGGGTCGACCCGATCGTCGGCACGCGGATCCACCTCGACTTCCGCAACGGGCTCACGTTCTACGTCGAGGGGGACGTCGGGGGCTTCACGGCGGGCAGCACGATCGCGGGCTGGGCCTCCGCGGTGATCGAATACGCGTTCGTCGATTGGTTCGCCCTCGGCGCCGGCTGGAACTACTACCGCTTCCGGCAGGACATCCCGGCCGGCGACCGTTCGCTCGATGCCGCGATCACGGTGACCGGACCCCAGCTCACGCTCTCCTTCCACCTCCGCTGAGAGAAGGCGCCCCATGACCCGAGCCGAACCGGCCATCGTCTCCGTGCGGAGACTCGAGAACCAGGAGATCCTGGAAGCGCTCGCCGACGAGCTCGGGAAGCGCACCCAGAGCTGGATCGGAGATCGTGCGACGGTCTTCGTGACGGGCTCGATCGCCCGCGGCGAGGCGACGCGGCACAGCGACCTCGACGCCTTCCTCGTGACGACCGACGCGAGCGTCGACGAGGCGACGCGGCGGCGGTTCCGCGAGGATCTGGCCGCCGCCGCCGAAGCCGCGGAGGCCCCTCTCCCGGAGCTCCGCGACGATCGCCGCTACGAGCACACGCTCGACGAGCTCGTCGCCAAGATGGGAACGGACGCCGAGGACGTCGAGAACCAGCTCACGACCCGGCTCCTGCTCTTGCTCGAGAGCCGGGCGCTCGTGAACCCCGCCGTGCACGCGGCCTGCGTCGAGAAGGTCGTCGATCGCTACTTCCGCGTGCATCCCTTCCACGAGAACGACTTCCTCCCGATCGTCCTCGTGAACGACATCGTCCGCTACTGGCGCCTGATGCTCCTCGCCTACGAGGAGAAGAACAGCCGCGGGACGATCGCGCCCGAGGAGCGGCACCTCCGCAGCTACAAGCTCCGGTTCAGCCGATGCCTCCTCTGCTACTCGGTCCTCCTGCCCCTGCTCGCGGAGGCGCGGGGCAAGGGACGCATCGAGCGCGACTTCGCGGACGCCCTCTTCCGGAAGCAGCCCCTCGAGCGCCTCGCGAGCCTCCGGCTCGATCTCGAGCGCGAGGTGGACATCGTCGCGATCGTGGCCGCGATGGAGCAGTGCTATGCGCGCTTCCTCGAGCTCTCGGACGAGCCGAAGGCCGCGCGGCTCGAGCGCTTCCGCGATCCCTCGTACGCACGGGAGCGTTCTCGCGAGGCCACGGAATTCGGCAACCTCGTCTACCGCCTCGCGCTCCGGCTCGGGCTCGAGAGCCCGCTCTTCCGCTACCTCGTCGTCTAGGCCCGCATCGAGGGTTGTCACGGGGACGGAAAGGCGACACACCGCGTGGCCATGGACGAAGGTGCGTCGACCGAGGGAAGGCCCTCCGCCCTCACACACGAAGAGCGTCTCGATCGAGCGCTCGTGGCGCACGTCTTCCGACTGATGCCGACGTCGATCGTCGGCGTCGCGATCCCCGCGACGATCTTCGTGGTCGGAGCGATCGACGATCTCTCCGATCGGCGCGTGTGGACCTGGATGGGCCTGCAGCAGATCGCGCTCGTGGTGAATCTCGCCGTGCTCTGGGCGTATCGCAGGGGGCGTTTCGGCGACGCCCACGGGCGGGCGAGGGCGTTCCAGCGGCTCGGCGTCGTGCTCGCCGGCGCCGTCTGGGGAGTCGGCTCGGTGCTCTGGCCCCTCGAGCACGCCGTCGGCCCCGGCTTCGCCCTCGTCTTCTGTTACGCCGGCATGTGCGCCGGAGGCGCGACGACGCTCGCCGGCGACCCGATCGCCTACGTCCTCTTCGCGACGACGGCCCTCGTGCCGAGCGTCCTCGCTTCCTTCCCCGGCCTCTGGTGGATCTCCGCGCTGCTGGTCGCGTTCGTGCTGCTGACGAGCTACACGGTCCTGCAGAACGAGCGGACCCTCCGCGAATCGCTCGCGTTGCGCTTCGAGAACGACGAGCTCCTCGAAGAGGCGATCCACGAGCGCGAGGCGGCGCAGGCCGCGCATGCCGAGGCGGACCGCGCCGCCCACGCACGCACCCGCTTCCTCGCCGCGGCGAGCCACGACCTCCGCCAGCCGGTACAGGCGATGTCGCTCTTCGTCGACGTCCTCGGGCGCGATCCCGAGCTCGGACGCGACGAGCGGATGCGCGCGGTGCAAGCGCTCGGACGATCGACCGACGCGCTCCGCGCGATGCTCGAGGCGCTCCTCGACGTGTCGCGCCTCGACGCGGGCATCGTCGCGACCACGCCCACGTCGGTTGCCCTCGAGCCGCTCTTCGCCGAGGTGATCGCCGCCCAGCAGGACGAAGCCGACGCGAAGGACATGGTGGTGCACGCCATGGGGAGGCCCACGACGGTCTTCGCGGACCCGGCGTCGCTCTCGCGCGTGGTCCACAACCTCGTGGCGAACGCCGTGCGCCACGGCGGTCGCGGCCGCGTGCTCCTCGCCGCCCGGCGGAACGCGACCCACGCGCGGATCCAGGTCTGGGATCAGGGCGTCGGCATCGCGCCCGAGGATCGCGAGCGCATCTTCGAGGAGTTCGTCCAGCTCGGGAACCGCGAGCGGGATCGGGCGAAGGGCCTCGGGCTCGGGCTCCCGATCGTGAAGCGGCTCTGCGATCGGAATGGATGGGCGCTCCGCGTCCGGTCGACGCCCGGCCGCGGCTCGGTCTTCACCGTCGTCGTTCCGCTCGCGGCCGAGAGCTCGAACGACGAGCGGGCCTCGCGGCGCGGCGCGGAGGCCTGCCGCGCCCTCCTCGTCGAGGACGACCTCCTCGTGCGCGAGGCCCTCGCGAGCTTCCTCTCGAGCGCGGGCTGCGAGGTCGTCGCGGCCGGCGACGGCGAAGAGGCGAGCGCCCGCCTCGAGGAGCTCCGCGCGGCCGGACGGCTGCCCGACGTGCTCGTGACCGACCACCGGCTTCCCGGGGCGATCAGCGGAGCCGACCTCGTGCGACGCTACGGGGACGACCTCCCGTGCATCCTCCTGACCGGGGACGTCGACGATCCGTTCGCGGGCGAGGCGCCCCGTGCGGACCGCATCGTCCTGCGGAAGCCCGTGAGCGGCGAGGCGCTCGAGGAGGCGATGCGGCGCGTGCACGGAGACGGCGACGCCGAACGCGTGTGAGGGCGGAGCGAGGCGCGAGCAGGCCCTGTCCGAGCCGCGCAACTCTCGTACACCAGCCGCGGCCGCAGGCTCCGGATCGCGAGCCACGTTTCAGCGCACGGAGGGGCCGCGCCCGTGCGGTACGGTGGCTCGCGGAAGTGCTCGGACCCCCAAGGTTCGCCTTGTCGCCTCTACGACATGGAGGCTAGTACATCCGTCCGATGCACTTGTTGATCGTGGAGGACCACAGCCTCGTGCGCGAGGGGCTGCGGATGATGCTCGAGGACACGCGCCGATTCGAGCGCTGTTGGGAGCTCGGCACGCTCGCGGAGGCCCTCGACCGGGCCGCCGAGCTCGGGAGCGACCTCGGTCTCGTGGTCCTGGATCTCGGCCTGCCGGACGCGAGCGGCATCGAGGTCCTCGATCGCATGCTCGCGGCCAGTGGGGACGCGCCCGTGCTCGTGGTGACGGGCGAGGACGACCTCTCGTTCATCGACGCGGCCTTCGCACGGGGCGCGCGCGGCTACGTGCCGAAGAACTCCTCGGGGCCCGCGCTCCGCGCCGCCGTCGAGACCGTGCTCGCGGGCGAGCTCTACGTGCCGCCGCACGTGCTCCCGAGCCGCAAGGTCGGCTCGCCCTCCTCCCCGCCGCCGCCGTTCGCGTCGAAGAGCCCTTCGACCCCGCCGCCTCCGTCGAGCGGGGCGCCGGCCTCGACGCCGCCTCCGCGACCGGCCACCCCGCAGGTGCCGCTGACGGCACGTCAGATCGACGTCCTCCGCCTCGTCGCGAAGGGACTGCAGAACAAGGAGATCGCCGACGAGCTCGGCATGAGCCCGTCCACGGTCCGGGTCCACGTCACGGCGGTCCTCAAGGCGCTCGGCGTCGAGAACCGCACCCAGGCCGCGCTCAGCGAGGTCGCACGTTCGTTGATCTGCGACTGAGCCCGCTCGTCTCGGACCTAAGACATCCGTCCGATACCCGGTCCTCGTGACCGGACGCATCCTACGTTGCGAACGGCCCGAGCAGCCGGGAGCGAGACGATGTCCGGGAGCGAACGGTACGAGACGCTGTTGGCGGTGATCGAGGGCTCCCTCTCGCCCGCCGCGGCCGCGCGACGCCTCGAGACGACCGAGCTCAAGGTGCGCGAGTGGGTCGAGCTCATCTCGCTCCGCGAGGCCGCTCGGCGCCGTCAGGAGATGCTCGCGCGCCAGGCGACCCGGCGCAGCGCGATCGCGCTCGCGCTCGCGGTCGGTACCCTCCTCGGCGTCGCCGTCTGGGGCTCCCACGACGCGTTCGTCCGCTTCGACCGGCCGAGCGCCGCCGAGGGCGCCGGCATTCGCTGATCCCGCGCCCGTGGCACAATGGTCGGATGTCCGCGAACCCCAAGGACGTCACGACCCTCGCCACCCCGAACGGCGTCGCCATCGGCACGTGGGGGGACGTGATGGTCCTCTACCAACACGGCACCTACTCGCCCGAGGCCGTCCAGGCGATGGGCACGGCGACGGCCCGCCTCCTCCGGGAGCACAAGGAAGGCCTGCGGGTCCTCACGATCGTCGCTCCGGACGCGCCGACACCGGACGGGGACATCCGGGCCGGGATCGCGAAGCACATGAGCCAGAACGTGTACGCGATGGCCGTCGCCTACGACGTCGAGGGCTTCCGCGGCGCGGTGGTCCGGGGCGTGATCACGGGGCTGCAGCTGCTCGCACGGGCGAAGTACCCCGTGCGGACCTTCGAGAAGCTCGCCGACGCGGCGGCCTGGCTCGAGACGCAGCGTCGAGGCGGAGCCCCCGACCCGAGCGCGTTCGCCGAGGCGGTCGAGGCGTTCCGTCGGAAGACGTATTGAGGCGTGCGGCCCGCCGCACGCGTCAGTGCCAGGTCCGATCGTCGGGCGGCGGGGTGACGGCGACCTTCAGCGGCGCGAGGTGGGCGAGGCGATCGCGATCGATGCGGGTTCCCATCTCGGGCACCCGGATGACCCCGTCGTGGACCTCGGGGAGGAAGACGATCGGCGTGCCCGCTCCGTCGTATCCGAGCTGCACGAGGAGCTCGCTCTCGAAGCGGCGGCAACGGTTCGGGCAGCACTCGAAGGCCTCGACGACGCGGTAGTAGCCCTCGGCGGGAAGGGGCTCGAGCGAGCGCGCGGCCTCGGGGGCCGGCAAGAGCACACCCGGCTGCTCGAAGCGCGCGCCATTCGCGACCCAGCGCGTGGGCAGGTAGATGCCGGGCCCCGGATCGCCATGGTTGTGGAAGTAGACGAGGCGGCCGGCCGGTACGGTTCCGATCGGCGCGCGGGTGACGTAGAGACCACAGGGTGGGAGCTCGGCCATGCACCGAGCTTGCGACGAGCGACGTCTCGACGTCGAGGGCTTCTTGCACCCCTCGGCCGCGTTCACGCAAGCGTCGAGAAGAGCGCCTTCCGTTGCTCGCCGAGCCAGACGAGGAAGGCGTCGAGGCCGTCGCCGGTCGTCGCCGAGACGGGGAGGATGCCGAGGCCCGGATGGATCCGCCTCGCCCGCTCGCAGCAGGTCTCGACGTCGAAGGCCACGTAGGGGAGCAGATCGATCTTGTTCAGGAGGAGCAACGACGAGGCCGCGAACATGTCGGGGTACTTGAGCGGTTTGTCGTCCCCCTCCGTGACGGAGAGCACGACGACCTTCGCCGCTTCACCGAGATCGAACGCCGCCGGGCAGACGAGGTTGCCGACGTTCTCCACGAAGAGCACCCCGCCCTCGGGAGGCGGCAGACGCTCGAGCGCCCGCTCGATCATCGAGGCGTCGAGGTGGCATCCCTTGCCCGTGTTGATCTGCAGGGCCGGCACGCCGGTCGCGCGGATCCGATCGGCGTCGCGGCTCGTCTGCTGGTCTCCCTCGATCACCGCGAGGGGCACTCCCTCCTTCGCGAGCCGCTCGAGAAGCGCGACGAGGAGCGTGGTCTTCCCCGAGCCCGGGCTCGAGACGAAGTTCAGCGCGAGGGTCCTCGAGGCGCGGAGCCGTTCACGCACGCGCGCCGCATGGGCATCGTTGCGGCCGAGCACGTCCTCCTCGATCGCGACGATGCGCTCCTGCTCGAGACCCGGTACGTGCACGCCGGCCGGACCCGCGCCGTAGTCGAGGGGAGCGTTCGGATCGCTCTCCTTCGCGCGGACCTTCTCGCGATACGCCGCGCCGGCCAGCGCGGTGCGCTTCCCGAATGCCTGGCATCCACAGACGGTGCACATGGACCCTTCGCTCGCCTCCGCTCCCAGGATGGAACGGAGACGGGGGAATGCAAAAGGAGGGATCGTGCGACTCTCAGCCGACGAGCCGCGCCCGGAGCCTCGCGAGCGTCGCCGCGTCGAGATCGATCGCGTCCGGGAGCGAGCCCCAATGGTCCTCGACGCGTTCGAGGAAGCCACGCATCACCTCCGGGTGCGCGACGAAGAAGGCCTCGACGACGAGCTGCTTCTTCTTCGCGTCGTCGCCCCAGAGGACCTCGTACCGGCCGAGGTGGGGCGCGAGGCCCTCGGTGGTGCGAACGTAGTCCGCCACGATCGCCTCGTGGGCCACGCCGAGCGCCGAGAGCAGGAGCGCGACGGCGATCCCCGTGCGGTCCTTTCCGGCGGAGCACCCGATCACGACGGCCCCTTCGGCGCCTGCCACCGTGCGCACGAGCTCGACGAACGCGCGGGAATGCTTCTCGAGGCCGCGCGCGTACACCTCGACCCAGGTCTCGCGCGTCGGGAGGCCGCCTCCCCGGAAGACGTCGTCCGCGAGATCGAGCGGCAGGCGCTTCCACTCGATGCCCGCCTCGCGCACCGCGCGGGGCTCGCCCTCCCAGCGGATCTCGCTGGGCGTCCGGAAGTCGACGTAGGTAAGGACGCCGTGGACCTCGACGAGGCGACGGGCCTCCTCGTCGCGGAGCTTCGAGAGGGAGGCGGCGCGGAAGACCTTCCCGGACACGACCCTTCCCCCGGCCGCGGGATGGCCTCCGAGATCGCGGAAATTGGGCAGGGGCCGGTCCACGGGGCGAACGCTAGCAGCGGCGGGACCTCGGATCACGGCCCCGGGCCGCCTGCCACGCCCGCCCGGAGGGGGGAGGTTCGCTACACGCCTCCGCAGCTCCGGAGGCCGCGCATAACGTTGAATCCGCCCGCGAACCGATGCTACGCGTCCGACCGGGAGGGGACACATGAGCGAAGAGGCGATCGAACGACCGTGGATCGAGGGCACGTCGGAGGGCGCGCCGCGCCCGCCGTTCGCGAAGGGGCTACCGCTCCTCGGCAACATGATGGCCTTCGTCGGCGATCCGCTCGACACGCTCCGCCAGGAGTACGAGCGCCTCGGGCCGATCTTCCGGATGAAGGTGCCCGGTCAGGAGTGGGTCGTGATCGCCGGCGTCGAGGCGAACCGGCTCATGATCCACGCCGGCAGCGATCTCCTCGTGCAGGGCGAGTCGTACCAGGGCTTCAACGAGGCCTTCGACTCGAAGTCCTTCCTCATCACCCTCGACGGACCGCGACAGCTGCACCTGCGCAAGGTGCAGCAGCGGGCGATGGGGCGTGCGCCCCTGCTCGCCCGCTTCGACGAGGCCGTCCGGCTCGTCGACGACGTCACCCGGGACTGGAAGGAAGGCGACGTGATCGACGCGATCCCCCTCCTCAAGCGCCTCGTCGTGCGTCAGCTCGGGGTCGCCGTGACGAGCAAGGATCCGACGGATCTGATCGACGACGTCCAGACGGTGCTGAACCACATCGTGAACGTGGCGCAGCTCAAGAAGTGGCCGAAGCTCGTCTACAAGCTGCCCTGGTACAAGAACGCGAAGAAGCACCTGCTCGAGGACACGCGCGAGCTCGTGGCGAAGCACCGCGGTCGCACGGTCGACGAGGCCCTGCGCGATCTCGTCGACGACATGCTCTCCGCCACCGACGTCGGCGGCGCGCCGATGCAGGACGAGACGATCTGGGCCGCCGTCAGCGGCGCCTACATGGCGGGCCTCGACACGGCCGCGATCACGGTCGCGTTCGCGCTCCACGCCCTGCTCTCCACCCCCGACGCGCTCGAGCGCGTGCGCCGCGAGGTGGACGAGGCCTTCGCGAACGGCCTGCCGGACGCCGAGGCCTTCCAATCGCTCGAGGCGCTGCGCGGCGCCACCATGGAGACGCTGCGTCGCTACCCGGTCGCCGCGCTCCTCACGCGCGACGCGGCGAAGGACTTCGTCTTCCACGGCCATCAGGTGAAGAAGGGCGACCAGATCCTCGTCGGCACGGGCGTCGCCCACTTCGATCCGAAGCTCTTCCCCGAGCCCGAGAAGTTCGACATCGATCGCTTCTCGGCGGCTCGCTCCGAGCACAAGCAGCCGGGAGCGTACGCGCCCTTCGGCCTCGGCCCGCATCGCTGCCTCGGGGCGGGCATGGGCGAGCTCCAGACGCAGATCGTCGTCGGCCGCCTGCTCCAGCAGTTCGAGCTCGCCCTCGAGCCGGACAGCCGTGAGCTCCACATCGTCATGAAGCCGCTCCGGAGGCCGGAGACGCTGCGCCTCCGCGTCGTGCGGCGACGGCAGCCGCTCCGCGCCGCGGCCTGAGCGCTCAGGACTGTCCGAGGCAGGCGAGCGTCATCGCCCAGAACTCCGAGAAGTCGTTCACGACGACGTCGGGCTTGTGGGGATGGCGCTCCGTGCCCGGGAAGATGGTGTTCAGCCAGACCTGATCCCATTGCGCGCCGTTGAAGAAGACGCTGGTGATCCCGGCGTTCTTCGCGGCCACGGTGTCGGTCGTGCTGTCGCCGACGTACCAGACCGAGAGGTCGGGAGGCACGCCGAGGTTCTCCGCCGCGAGGAGGATCTGGTCGGGATGCGGCTTGCGGCGCGCGGTGTCGTCGCCGCAGACCGAGGTGTCGAAGTACTCGGTCCAGCCGGTTCCCTCGACGCGCGCGAGCTCTTCGACGAAGAACTCGCGGTCGCGGTTCGTCAGCACGCCGACCTTGAGGCCGAGGGCCTTGAGGGCGCCGAGCACGTCGCGCACCTGCGGCTCGAAGGGCTCGACCGCTCCGTAGTACTTGCGGTAGTGGCGGTTGAAGACCTCGTGCGCGGTGCGCTTCGCCTCTTCGTCGTCGCCGAAGAGGACCTCGAAGATGTCGGTGCGCGAGATCTTCCGGTCCGCCTTGATCTTGGGGTGGAGCACGTGGAAGTTGCGCACGTACTCGACGAGCTTCGCGTCGTCCGCGGAGCGGCTCGAGCCCGGCGGCACCATGCGCTCCTCGAGGCCCATCGCGTGGAGCTCGGGCAAGGTGTCGTCCACGGCCCGGTACATCGCGTCGAGGGTGTCGACGAGGGTCGCGTGCCAGTCGAAGAGGACGACGCGCGGCGGCGTGAGGGCGGCGACCGACGGATTCCAGTCCGGCTCGATGCGCGGCGTCGGAGGCACGCGTCGGAAGCGCTTCTTCGGGCGCGCCTCGGCGATGCGGCACAGGAAGTCCGGCTCGAACGAGGCGGAGACCGCGACGAGATCGGCGAGGTCGTCGAAGTCGTCGACGATCGCGTCGGGATGGGCGACCTCGAGCGTGGCCGTCTGGTTCGGGAACATGCGGTCGAACCACTCGCGATCCCAGAACGAGCCGTTGTAGAAGACCGGCGTGACGCCCGCTCCGCGTGCGGTCGTCACGTCCGCGAGGCTGTCGCCGACGTACCAGACGTGTGGACCCGCCGGGACGCCGAGGTTCGCGAGGGCCTGGAGCAGGACGTCGGGCGCGGGCTTGCGATGCCGTACCTCGTCGCCGCAGACGGTGGTCTCGAAGAGCTCGCGCCACGTGCCGTCCTCGAGGCCCGCGAGCTCCTCGCGCAGGAACTCGCGGCTCCGGTTCGTCGCGACGCCGACGCGGATGCCGAGCGATTTCAAGGCCTCGACGTGGGCCCGCACGCCTTCCTGGAAGGGCGAGACCTGGCCGAAGTACTTGCGGTAGCTCTGGTCGTACGCCGCGTGGGCGAGCGCGAGCGCCTCGGGATCGTGGGCGAAGAGCGCGTCGAAGATGTCGGTGCGCGAGACGCGACGCTCCGCGAGGATCTTGGGATGCATGGTCCGGAAGATGCGGATGTAGCGGACGAGCTTCGCGTCCTCCGGAGTGCGGCTCGAGCCCTCGGGCGCGAGGCGCGCGACGAGATCGAGCTCCTCGAGGTGCCGCAGCATGTCCTCGATGGCCGAGTACATCGCGTCGAGCGTGTTGACGAGCGTGCCGTGCCAGTCGAAGAGGATGACCGACGGCCTCGGCAGGAGCGCGATCCGATGCTCCATCGGCACCGGCTCGCTGCGTCTCGTTCTCGTCTCGGGCATCCGCTTCCTCCTCGCCCGGGGAGGATCCTACACGGGCGAGGCTCGCTCGCCCACCGCCTCCACGTCCGCGATCGCCGCGAAGAGCTCGGCGTCCTCGCCGTAGCGCTCGTGCCTCGAGACCCAGCTCCGGAGCCACGCGATCGCGGCCTCGTGCGTGAGCGCGGCCCGACGCCGGAGGGCGTCGTATTTGTCGAGCACGATGACGAGCTTCTCGGCGCGATCGAACGCGACGTTCTCGCCGAACGGCTCCGAGAACCGCCCGTCGTCTTCCACGACGTGGTGCGGATTGATGTGATCGAGGAGGTGGTGCGTGGCGGCGGCGACGATCACCTCGCGCGGCACGCCGCCCGCCTCGACGATCTCGAACGTCCATCCGGTGTGGAGGTTCCAGAAGTACCGCATGGACATGGAGGCATCTAGCCCGAGCGCTCGGAAGCGACGGATCCGCTCGTCGGCGTCTCCCGGGAAGTACGCGCGGAAGAAGGTCTCGACGGATTGCGCCTCGTCCTTCACGCCCTCCACCGCGAACATCTCGGCGACGAGCCGTTGGCCCTCCGCGTCGGCGTCCAAGGGGCCGGTCTTCCCGATGTCGGCGAAGATGCTGCCGAGGATCACGATCCTCCGCTCGGAGGCGCTCCACGGTCGTCCGGAACCGCCGTCGTCGGCTCGCGCGAAGACGGCGTTCGCGATCCGCACGATGTTCGCGCCGTCGGTGGCGGTCTTCGTCACCTCGGCGAGGAGGCGCATGCGCTCGAGCACGAAGGGCGAGAGAGCGTCGAGGTCGAGCCCGACCTCGCGACAGATCGCGCGCAAGCTCGCGATCGTCGCCTCGCTCGCGCGTTCCGCGTCGTTGCTCGAGACCCCCGTCATCCGAGGCGCGAGGATACCCCGACTCCGCCCGGAGGGTTCAATCCCCGACCGACGCGAGGTGGCCGTCGAGCGCCTCGAGGATCTCGCGGTTCCCGTCCTGGGCGTACGAGGCGAGGGCCCCTTCGCATCCGGGGATCGCCTCGAGGAAGTCGAGCACCGTCTTCGGATCGTCGAGCGTCTCGGCGAAGCGACCGTAGCCGAGCTTCTCGAGGTAGCGCGCGTTGAGCACCTGCTCGAACTGGCCCTCCACGGGCACGGCGAGCATCGGCTTGTGGAGGTAGACGCACTCGCTCATCAGCGTGAAGCCACCGCCCGCGATCACGCCCCGAGCGGAGGCGAGATCGTCGATGAAGCCCGCCTCGCTGAAGGGACGGTAGCGGAGATTCCCCTCGACGACCTCCGACTCGAGGTTCCGTCGGACACCGTACACGCGGCATTCGAGCCCCGTCGCCGCGAGCGTCTCGAGCAGCGTCTCGTGGCCCTCGGCGGTCTGGTAGACGAGCAGGTGCTCGCCGCGGCGGCGCTCGGCCGCGAGGATCTCCGGGCGGAGGATCGGCGGGAAGAGCGTGGTCCGCTCCTTGCGGATCTCGGGCCGGAAGAAGGTCGTGACGAGGTAGTGGTCGCAGAAGGGGAGCTTCCCCTTCACGAAGGCCTTCGCGATCTCGAACTCGGCGCGATAGCCCTCGAGGACGTCCTCGTCGAGGCGGCAACGGTTCAGGATCTGCATGTTGTCGATGCTGAAGATCGGGAGCCGATGGACCTTCGCGTAGTAGTAGGTCCACGACTCGAAATCGCTGATCACCACCTCGGGCCGGAAGTCCGAGACGAGCTCGAAGTAGGCCGCGATCTGCTTCGGGATCGCCGCGGTCCCGTCGAGCACGTTCGAGAAGAGCGTGCTTCCTCGGCGGACGCGGTTGTCGTCGTAGACGATGTGGAGCCCGTGGATGCGGTGGACTTCGCCGCGGTCCGAGAACCGCTTGTGGAGGAATTCCGCGGCGCGACCGGAGGCGATGATCTCGACCTCGTGTCCCCGCGCGAAGAGGTGCTCGAGCACCACGCGCGATCGCATCGCGTGCCCCATGCCCTCGCCCACGACCCCGTAGAGGATGCGCATACCGGCAGCGTATCAGCTCCGCTCGGCGTCGAGCGCGATCCTCGCCACGCGGAATTCCTTTCCGGCGAGGACGTCCCGCTCGAAGGCGCCGCAGGCGCCGCAGGGATCGTAGAGGGTCTCGATCGCCTGCTCCGCGCCGCACGCCCGGCAGCGCGCTCGTGCCTCGACGATCGCGACGTCGATCCGCGCGCCCTCCGCGACCGTCCCCTTCTGCACGCTCTCGAGCGCGAACCGGAGCGCGTCGACCTCGACCAGGGCGAGCGTCCCGATCTCGAGGACGATCGCGCGCACGGGCGCGCCGCGCGCGTGACGCGCGACGATCGACACGATCTCCTCCGCGAGCGAGAGCTCATGCATCGCCGGCATCGCTCCTCGCGCACCACGCGACGAGCGAGTCGAAGGCCCGCTCGACGGACTCGCGGGCCCGCGCCGAGAGGGGCTCGCCGAGCTCGAAGCGCTCGCCGGCGACGGCGAGGATCTCGGCCTCCGGGAGGCTCGAGGACATCACCCGTCGGGCGACCGCGAGCACGCCCCCCGGCGAGAACGCGTGCGTCGACGGGTCCGTGGCTTCACGCGGCTCGACCCGCGCGAAGCGGAACGGGGCCTCCGCACCCACCTCCGCGTCGACGAAGAGCACCCGCTTCCTCCCCTCGAGATCGAGCGCGTGCTCGGGCCCGAGCTGGAAGTCGACCAGGACCTCGATGCCCGTCGTGCCCGACCGCTCGAGCCATCGCTCGAGCCGCTCGGCGAGCACGGGACCGATGGCATCGTCTCCGCGCGAGGGATTGCCACAGGCGAGGACGAGCACCGGCGCGACCCCGCTCATGCTCCCTCGTGCACGAACGCGCCCTCGGAGTCCCGCGTGGCGCGGTCGATCCGCTTCCCCTCGGCGTCGAGCAGCTCGACGGCGAGCGGCATCTTGCCGAGCGCGTGCGTCGCGCAGGAGAGGCAGGGATCGTAGGCCCGGATCGCGACCTCGATCCGGTTCAGCATGCCCTCCGTGAGCTCGCGCCCGTCGAAGACGGAGTCCGCGACCGCGCGCACCGACTCGTTCATGCCGTGGTTGTTGTGCGTCGTGGAGACGATGAGGTTCGCCATCGTCACGAGGTCGTCCTCGCCGATCTGGTAGTGGTGGATCAGGGTGCCCCGCGGCGCCTCGAGGATGCCCACGCCCTCGCGGAGCGGCTCGCCCTTCGCCATCAGGTCGTCTCCGAGGAGCTCGGGATCGCGGAGCATCTCCTCGAGCGACTCGGCGCAGTGGAGCATGTCGATCATGCGCGCCCAGTGCATCGAGAGCGTCGCCTGCACCGGCTTGCCGCCGCCGAACGCGAGGAATTCGCGGCGTGCGGCCTCGGCCCGAGGCGTCGGGATGAAGTCGCAATTGTTCACGCGCGCGAGGGGTCCCACGCGGTAGCGACCGGCTTCGGTCCCGAGGCGCCGGAGGAACGGGAACTTCAGGTAGCTCCAGTTCTTGATCTCCTCGTGGATCAGCTCGCCGTAGCTCGCCGACGGAACGTGATCGTCGAACAGGGTCCCGTTCTCGTCCTTCACGCGGAGCCCGCCGTCGTAGAGCTCGTAGCCACCGTCCGGACGCACGAGCGAGAGGAAGGCGCCGTCGGCCGCGCCGAACGTCGCGTTCCCGGGCAGCTCGGCGAGGAAGAGGTCCCGCGCGAGCACGACGGCGTCCGCGCACCACTCGACGATCGTGCCGATGTCGTTCGCCATCTCGTCGCGCTCGCTCGGGAGGAGGCGCTTGTTGTATCCGCCCGGCACCGCGCCCGTGCCGTGGACGCGCTTGCCCGTGAGGTGACGGATCACCTCCTGTCCGTACTTGCGGATCTTCACGCCGCGGAGCGCGACGTCCGGATGGTCGGCGAGCACGCCGACGAGGTTCCGGTGCGCGACGTCGTCGTCCGCGCCGAAGAGGAGGTCGGGCGAGGCGAGGTGGAAGAAATGGAGGGCGTTCGACTGGAGCACCTGTCCGAAGTGCACGAAGCGTCGGAGCTTCTCCGCCGTCGGAGTCAGCCGCCCGTGCCCGAGGACGAAGGCGTCGCAGGCCTTCGAGGCCGCGAGCAGGTGGCTGACGGGGCAGATGCCGCAGAGGCGCTGCACCATCGTCGGGAGCTCCCAGAAGGGTCGGCCCACGATGAAGCGCTCGAAGCCGCGGAACTCGACGATGTGGAGCCGCGCCTGCCGCACGCGACGGTCCTCGTCGAGCAGGAGCGTGACCTTGCCGTGGCCCTCGACGCGGGTGATCGGCTCGATGACCACACGCGACAGGCCTTCGGGGTTCGATGCGGTCTCGAGATCGTCGTGCGCGCGCATGTCGGCCTCAGTCGAAACGACGGAGCGAGGGAGGGAGGACGGGCTGGCGGCCTTCGAGCAGGGCCGTGACGAGCTCGAGGAAGGCGTCGGCCGGGGGCGGACAGCCGGGCAGGAAGTGGTCCACGGCGACGAGGTCGGTGATCGGTCGCACCTCCGCGAGCAGGAGCGGGAGCTCGGGGTCGGAAGGGATCTCGCGATTCACCGCGTTGACGCCGTGGCAGTAGGCCGTGTCGAGGCATTCCTGCAGACCGATCCGATTGCGGAGCGCGGGCACCCCACCGTTGATCGCGCAGGCCCCGACGGCGACGAGGATGCGGCAGCTCTTCCGGAATTCGAGGAGCGTGTGGACGTTCTCCTCGTTGCAGAGGCCGCCCTCGACGAGGCCGATGTCGACGCGCTCCGAGCAATGCTTCACGTCCGTGAGCGGGCTGCGGTCGAACGCGACCCGCTCGAGGAGCGGCACGAGGCGCTCGTCGAGGTCGAGGAAGGACATGTGGCAGCCGAAGCAGCCGGCGAGCGAGCAGGTCGCGACCGTCACGCGTCCGCTCATCGCTCGCCCTCCTCGTGGCCGACGCGCCGCTCGCCGAGGACGGAGACGTCGCCGAGGTCGTAGCGTCGCTCGCCGATCGGATCGACGAAGCCCTTCCGTTTCGGGAGGATCGCCCCGACGGGACAGACGTCGACCGCGCGGTCGGTGGCCTCGAGCGTGGAGTCGACGAGGAGGCCGGACGGGGAATTCACGACGAGATGCGTCGCGATCCCGCGCCCCGCGAGGCCGAAGACCGACTTGCCGTCCACGTCGCGGCTCGCGCGCACGCAGAGCTCGCAATAGATGCAGCGGTCGCGATCGAGGAAGACGTCCGGATGCGAGGCGTCGACCGCCCGCCTCGGATGGAAGTGCGGATACTTCGGCTCTTCCACGTCGAGGTGGTAGGCGACCGCCTGGAGCGTGCAGTTCCCGGATTTCTCGCAGCTCGGGCAGGTGTGGTTGCCCTCGACGAAGAGGAAGCGGGTGAGGGTCCGGCGTGCGGCGTTCAGCGCGTCGGTCTCGCTCTTCACCACGAGCCCGTCTCGCGCGGGCAGGGTGCATGCGGACGTCGTGCGCCCGTCGATCTCGACCGTGCAGAGGCGGCAGCTCCCCTGCGGCTTGAAGTCCGGATGGTGGCAGAGGTGCGGGATGTAGACGCCCGCGGCGATGGCGGCGTCCATCACGGTCTGCCCCTCGGCGAAGGGGATCGTGCGCCCGTCGAGGAGGAAGGTCCGGGTCATGGCGGGGTCCGCCCCCCGGTCGGCACGAGGCAGACGTGCCGCAACGAGCGCGCCTCCTCGAGCTCCTTCTCGAGATCGAAGAGGGGCACGAATTCCTTCGCGAGCTTCGCCTCGTAGAGCGGTCGGAAGCGGTCGAGCGCGTCGAGGAAGGGATTCGGCGCCGTCTGCCCGAGCCCGCAATGGCTCGTGCGCTTGATCACGTGCGCCATCGCCTCCGCATCGGCGAGCTCGCGCGCCGAGAGCTTGCCCGCGGCGAGCCGATCGAGATCGCGGGCGAGGAGCGTCGTGCCGACGCGGCAGGGCGTGCAGAAGCCGCAGGATTCGTGGGCGAAGAAGCGCGCGAAATTCCGCACGATCGCGAGCGGATCGCGCGTCTCGTCGAAGACCATGAACGAGCCGCCGGTCGGGAGATCCTCGTAGCCGATCACCCGGTCGAAGTCCCTCTCGCTCGCGAGCGTCCCCGACGGGCCACCGACCTGGACCGCGAGGACGCGGCTCGCGCCGATCGCGTCGAGTACCTCTCGCACCGTCACGCCGAACGGGAACTCGTAGATGCCGGGGCGCGGCACGTCGCCCGAGATGCTGAGGACCTTGGTGCCCGGCGAGCGATGCGTGCCCCGCGCCGCGAACCAGGCGCCGCCGCGGAGCGCGATCTGCGCCGCGTGCAGGAAGGTCTCGACGTTGTTGTTCGCGGTCGGCTGACCGAGGAAGCCGACGCGCACGGGGTAGGGCGGCCGCGATCGCGGGATGCCGCGCTTGCCCTCGAAGGACTCGAGCATCGCGCTCTCCTCGCCGCAGACGTAGGCGCCGGCGCCGAGGTGGATGAGGACGTCGAACGCGCGGCCGGAGCCGAGGAGGTCTTTGCCGAGCAGGCCCGCCGCGCGCCGCCGCGCGAGCACCTCCTCGAGGTGCGGCACGAGGAATTCGTACTCTGCGCGCAGGTAGACGAGCCCGTGCTCGGCGCCGACGACGAGCGCGGCGATCGTCATGCCCTCGAGCACCTCGTCGGCGCGCTCCATGAGGAGGAAGCGATCCTTGAACGTGCCGGGCTCGCCCTCGTCGGCGTTGCAGGTCACGTGGTGGAGGCCTTCGGCCTCGCGACAGCCCTTCCACTTCGCGTAGGTGTCGAAGCCGGCGCCGCCGCGCCCTCCGAGGCCCGAGACACGGACCTCCTCGAGGATCGCCTCCGGACCGAGCGCGAGCGCCCGCGCGAGGGCCTCGCCCGGCGCGAGGGGCGACGCGAGGGCGGCGTCCTTCCGGTGGACCTCGTTCCGCACCTCGAACCACTCGGCCGGCCAGCGCTCGAGGGGCTCGTCCGCCTCGATCCGCGCCGCGATCGCCTCGGCGCGCGCAGCGTCGAGCCGGCCGATCGCGCGGCCGTTGACGAGGGCCGCCGGGCCCTGGTCGCAGAGGCCGGTGCACGAGGTGAGCTCGACCTTCACGCGCCGGTCCGCCCGCGTCTCGCCGAGGCGCACGCCGAGCGCTCCGCAGAGCGTCGCGGCCACGGCCTCGCTCCCGAGCATGCGGTCGGTGATGCTGTCGCTCAGGTAGACGCGGAAGGCGGTGGGCGGCCCCTCCGAGAGGAAAGAGTAGAACTCGACCACGCCGCGGACGTGGTGACGCGGCACCGCGAGGGCCTCGGCGACGCTTTCGATCGCCTCCGCGGGGACGCAGCCGAGCAGGGCCTGCACGTCGCGCAGCACCTGCAGGAGCACGTGCGGATCGCGTCCGTGTCGGTCCAGGATCCGCTCGAGGTCGTCGGCGCCGAGCCTGGCCTGCATTCCCCCTCCGGGCAGGACGGACGACGCCCATGCCGTATGCTCCGAGTGTGTGCGCACCCGGGTGCGGAATGTCAATCGACCGGGTCGGGAAGGGATGCGGAACGTGACGTTCGCGGAGGCACCGAGACGCATCGCGCTCTCGCTCGCGGGAAGGCTGCAGGGAGTCGGCTGCCGGCCGACGATCGCACGCCTCGCGGCCTCCTGCGGGCTGTCGGGCTTCGTGAGGAACGGCCCCTCGGGCGTGGAGGTCGAGCTCGAAGGGGCGCCCGTCGCGCTCGAGACCTTCGTCGAGAAGCTCCCCGAGGCCCTCCGCGAGCCGGCGCGCCTCGACGCGATGCGGCGCGAGGATCGACCTGCGCGTGGCGATCGCGGCTTCGTCATCGCGGAGAGCGCCCACGAGGCGCCGGGGCTCCCCTGCCTCCTCCCGGACGCCGCGCCGTGTGCCGAGTGCGTGCGCGAGCTCTTCGATCCGGGCGACCGCCGCCATCGGTATCCGTTCACGAGCTGCGCGAGCTGCGGCCCCCGCTACGCGATCGCGACGCGGCTCCCCTTCGATCGCGAGGCGACGACGATGAGCGACTTCCCGCTCTGCGACGACTGCGCGCGGGAGTACCGCGAGCCCTCGGACCGCCGCTTCCACGCGCAGACGATCAGCTGCCCTCGCTGCGGTCCGAGCCTCGCCCTCCTCTCGCTCGAGGGCGAGACCCTGGCGACGCGCGAGGAGGCGCTCGCGCGCGCGATCGCGGGCCTCCGCGAAGGCCTGGTCGTCGCCCTGAAGGGCGTCGGAGGTTTCCAGCTCCTCTGCGACGCCCGGGACGAGGCCGCCGTGCGGAGGCTGCGCGAGCGCAAGGCGCGCCCGTGGAAGCCCTTCGCCGTCATGGTCCACGACCTCGCGATGGCGCACGCCGTGGCCGCGCTCTCGAGCGGAGAGGCCGGGCTCCTCGCGTCGGCGGCGGCGCCGATCGTGCTCGCGCGACGACACGACGCGACGATCGCCCCCTCGGTCGCTCCGGACCTCCCGACGCTCGGCGTCATGCTCCCCTCGAGCCCGCTCCATCATTTGCTGCTCCATGGATTCGGCGGGCCGGTCGTCTGCACGAGCGGCAACCGCGCGGGCGCCCCGATCGTGCTCGACGAAGACACGGCCCGGGCCGAGCTCTCCGGGATCGCCGACGTCCTTCTCGCGCACGATCGCCGCATCGTCCGCAGGCTCGACGACTCCGTCGTGCAATGGGTGGACGGCGCCCCCCAGGTGCTGCGACGTGGACGCGGGCTCGCGCCGTCCGTGCTCGAGGTCGGGCTCCCGCTCGGTACGCGCCTCGCGGTCGGCGGCGATCTCAAGAACGCCTTCGCCCTCTCCCTGGGCGACCGCATCCTGCTCTCGGCCCATCGGGGAAACCTCGAGCATGCGAGGGTCTTCGACGCCTACGTCGAGGACCTCGCGAGCGAGCCCGAGCTGCACCGCATCCGTCCCGAGGCGGTGGTCCGCGATCTCCATCCGGACCAGCTCGCCCATCGCCACGCGGCGACGCTCGGCCTCCCCCTCGTCTCCGTGCCCCACCACGCGGCCCACGTCGCCGCGGTGATGGCGGAGCATCGGCTCGAGGGTCCCCTGCTCGGCGTGGCCTTCGACGGGTTCGGGCTCGGCGAGGACGGCTCCTCGCGCGGCGGCGAGCTCTTCGTCGTCACGGCGGAGGGGCTCGAGCGCACCCACCACCTCGCCACGTTCCCGCTCCCGGGTGGGGACCAGGCCGCGCGCGAGCCACGACGCGCGCTGCTCGGCCTGCTCCACGAGACCCTCGGCGCGGAGGCGCTCTCCCATCCGCTCGTCGTCGCGCGCTTCGAGGCGACCGAGCTCGCGGTGCTGTCGAGGATGCTCGAGAGCGGACGAAACACCCCGAGGACGAGCAGCGTGGGCCGCCTCTTCGACGGCGTCTCGAGCCTCCTCGGCCTGCGCCATCGCTCGCGCTACGAGGGCGAGGCCGCGATCCAGCTGCAGCTCCTCGCCGAGTCGTGGACCTCCGCGGTGCAGCCCTTCCCCTACCGGATCGAGGACACCGACCTCGACTTCCGGCCCATGCTCCGCGCCCTGCTGGACGGGATCGCGGACGGCGACGATCGAGCTGCCCTCGCACGCCGATTCCATGCCACGCTCGCCTCCATGATCGCCTCCGTCACGGAGCACCACGGGATGAGGAAGGTCGCGCTCGGCGGGGGCTGCTTCCAGAACCGCCTCCTGATCTCCGAGTGCCGGAGCGCGCTCCGAGCGGTGGGCGCCGAGGTCTTCACGCCGTGCGAGGTGCCCGCGAACGACGGCGGCCTCGCGGTCGGTCAGCTGCTCGCCGCGGCGCTGCCCGGCTGGCCGGGATGCGTGCCCGCGTCCCCGGGAGGGGACTGACCATGTGCCTCGCGGTCCCCGGAAGGCTCGTCGCGATCGAGCACGACGATCCGGCGCATCCGCACGGTAGGGTCGACTACGGCGGCGTCGCGCGCCGCGCGAGCCTCGCGCTCTTGCCCGAGGCCCAGGTGGGCGATTGGGTGATCGTGCACGCCGGCGTGGCGATCTCCGTGCTCGACGAGGCCGAGGCCGCGGCTTCGCTGGCGGAGCTCGAGGCGCTCGAGCGGATGCGGGGCGAGACGTGAAGGCCCTCGCGCCCTACCGGGATCCCGCGCGGATCGCGGCGCTCGCCGAGGCCATCCGCCGGCGCGTCACGCGCCCCTGGACCGTGATGGAGATCTGCGGCGGCCAGACGCACTCGATCGTGAAGCACGGCCTCGACACGCTGCTGCCGCCGGAGCTCGTGCTGGTGCACGGCCCGGGCTGTCCGGTCTGCGTGACGCCGGTCGAGACGCTCGATCGGGCGCTCGCGATCGCCGCGCGGCCCGAGGTCGTCTTCTGCACCTTCGGCGACATGCTCCGCGTGCCCGGGAGCAAGGGCGATCTCCAGGGGGTGAAGGCGCGCGGAGGCGACGTGCGCGTCGTGCACTCGCCGCTCGACGCCGTCGAGCTCGCGGCCCGGACGCCCGAGAGGGAGATCGTCTTCTTCGCCGTCGGCTTCGAGACGACGGCGCCGGTCCACGCGCTCGCGATCCTCGAGGCCGAGCGCAGGTCGGTGACGAATTTCACGGTCCTCACGGCGCTCGTCCGCGTGCCTCCCGCGCTCGAGGCGCTCCTCGCCGACGGCGACCACCGACTCGACGGACTGCTCGCGGCGGGCCACGTCTGCGCCGTCATGGGCACGGCGGAGTACGAGCCGATCGCCCGAGCGCATGGGCTCCCGATCGTGGTCACGGGCTTCGAGCCCGTCGACGTGCTCGAAGGCCTCCTCCGCTGCGTCGCGCAGCTCGAGCAAGGACGGGCCGAGGTCGAGATCCAATACGATCGGGTGGTCCGGCCCGAGGGCAACTTGGCCGCGAGGCGTGCGATCGAGACGGTCTTCGAGGCGATCGACCAGGCGTGGCGGGGCCTCGGGACGCTCCCCTCGAGCGGCTTCGGGCTGCGCGCCGCGTACGCCGCGTACGACGCGCGGCTGCGCTTCGCCTCCGACGCGTGCGCGGCCGAGCCGAGCACGGTCTGCATCGCGGGCGAGGTCCTCCGCGGCCTCGCGAAGCCCGGAGACTGCCCCGCGTTCGGCCGCGGCTGCACCCCGGAGCATCCCCTCGGTGCACCGATGGTCTCGTCCGAGGGAGCCTGCGCCGCGTACCACCGCTACCGTCCCTCGCCCGAGCCCACGCCATGAAGGCCATCGACTGCCCCGTCCCCGCGAGCGACTCCGAGCTCGTGATGCTCGCCCACGGCGGGGGAGGCACGCGGATGCACGCGCTGCTCGCCTCGCTCGTCGTGCCGGGGCTCGGCGATCCGAGCCTCGCCGAAGGGGGCGACGCGGCGCTGCTCGAGCTCGAGGGAGCGCGCCTCGCGTTCACGACGGATTCCTACGTGGTGAAGCCGCTCTTCTTCCCCGGCGGGGACATCGGGACCCTCGCGGTCTCGGGCACGGTGAACGATCTCGCGATGGTGGGCGCGAGGCCGCTCTTCCTGAGCTGCGCGCTGATCGCCGAGGAAGGCCTGCCGATGGAGGTCCTCGCCCGCGTGCTCGCGTCGATGCGGCGCACGGCCGAGGTCGCGGGCGTGCGCATCGTCACGGGCGACACGAAGGTCGTCGATCGCGGCAAGGGAGACGCGCTCTTCGTGAACACGGCGGGCATCGGCGTGCGCACGCACGATCGCGTGATCCTCCCGCGCTCCGTCCGCGAGGGCGACGTCATCCTCCTCTCCGGGGATCTCGGCCGCCACGGCATCGCCGTGATGGCCGCGCGCGAGGACCTCGGCTTCGACCCGCCGATCGAGAGCGACGTCGCCTGTCTCCATCGCGCCACCGAGGCGCTGCTCGCGCATCCGGTGCATTGCTTCCGCGATCTCACGCGAGGGGGTCTCGCTTCGGCTCTCGTCGAGATCGGCACGGTCGCCGGCCTCGCGATGGCGATCGACGAGGCGCGCATCCCCGTGTCCGAGCCCGTCTCCGCCGCCTGCGAGATCCTGGGGCTCGAGCCGATCCACGTGGCGAACGAGGGACGGTTCGTCGCCTTCGTGCCGGAGGCCGACGCGGAGGCCGCGCTCGCCACGTTGCGAGGCGTCCCGGGTCAGGAGCACGCGGTCGCGATCGGTCGCGTGACCTCGGGCCCCGCCGGGCGCGTCACGCTGCGCTCCCGCATCGGCACGGAGCGCCTCGTCGTGCTCCCGTCGGGCGAGCAGCTTCCACGGATCTGCTGAACGCGCCATCGGCTGTAGCAAGGCCGGAGACGACAAAGGATGGACTCCGGACCCCACGCACGATCGGGTCGCCGGGCACGGGTGTATTCCGATGTGCTGGAGGCGCCCCCATGAGCCAAGAAGGTCCCAAGTACTCGATCCGCCCGTACAAGGCCTCGGATCGCGATTCCGTGCGCTCGATCTGCTACGAGACCGGCTACATGGGCGACTCCGTGGACTTCTACTACGGCGACCGCGCGAGCTTCGCCGACATGTTCACGAGCTACTACACCGACCGCGAGCCCGAGCACGCGCTCGTCATCGCGCGCGAGAGCGACGATCGCTGCGTCGGCTACCTGCTCGGCTGCGTCGACTCGCGCAAGGCGGTCGACCCCGTGCGGATCGCGCTCAGGCACATCCTGCTCCGCGGCCTCCTCTTCCGGCCGAGCACGGCGATGTTCTTCCTGCGCACGATCTGGGACGTGATCCGCGATCGCGGCGTGCACCGCACGCACGTCGACCTCGCGAAGTACCCCGCGCACACGCACATCGACCTCCTGCCGGAGGCGCGCGGAGGTCTCGGCGTGAAGATGTTCGTGCAGTTCCTCGAGCTCCTCCGCTCGAAGGGCATCGTCGGCGTCCACGCCGAGATGATCGCGGAGAACCGTCCCGCGATGGCGATCGCGAAGCGCCTCGGGTACGTCGAGATCGGCGAGCGCTATCCGTTGCCGGGCCTCCGCAGCAAGGACGGCGGGAGGCTCCACGGGGTGATGATCGGGCTCGACCTCACGAAGCCGGCCAAGTACTCGAAGGATCTCGCCGGCAAGGCGGCCGCCAGGGAAGCCGCGAAGGCCGCGGAGCCCGCCTCGGCGGCCTGAGGGGTCCCGGCCTTTCCAGATCGACCTCCCGTGCCGTATCTCGTGACGTGGGTCTCGAGCTCGACCCGCAGGGAGATCGGCGAGCATGGTCAGAGGCGGCGCGAAGACCCCGGGGTGGCTCGCCCCTGCGCTGGCCACCCTGCTCGCGGCGCTCCCGGCCCCCAGCCGGGCCGATGCCCCGCCGACCGACACGGCCGCCCAGCAGCACTTCGTCTCGGGCCAGGCCTATTACGATCGCGGCGAATACGCGGCCGCGTCGCGTGAATTCCAGCAGGCCTACGGCCTCAGCCATCGGCCCGAGCTGCTCTTCAACATCTACCTCGCCGAGGAGCGCCTCGGGAACTTCCGGTCGGCAGCCCAGAACCTCGAACAATACCTGGCTCGGGTGCCGGACGCGCCGAACCGCGAGCTGCTCGAGGATCGGCTGACCAACCTGGAGCAGCGGGCCGCCGACGAGGAGGAGGCCGCCCGCGTCGCCGACGAGGCGCGCGCCGCCGCCGCCGCCCGCGCCGCCGAAGAGGCCCGCGCCGCCGCTGCTCGGGACGCCGCCGACCGCGGGCACCACGTCCCCGTCTCCGCCCTGGCGAGCTGGGCGGTCGCAGGGGCGGGGCTCGTCTCGTTCACCGTGGCGGGCAGCCTGGCGCTGAGGAAGGACCGCGAGCTCTCCTCGACCTGTGGCTCGAGCTGCACCGATGCCCAGGTGGAGCCCCTCCATCGTCGCAACCTCGCAGCCGACCTCTCCCTCGGGGTCGCGCTCGCCGCCGGTGTGACGGGGGTCGTCCTCTACTTCGTGCAGCGCGATCGGGACGAGCCGCCGCACGTCTCCTTCTTCGTCTCGCCGACGGGCGCGGGCGTGGGCTACGCGACGCGCTTCGCGGGAGGGGCACGATGAGAGCGCTCGCCCTCGCCGCACCGCTCCTCTTCGCCGGTTGCTCGCTCGTCCTCGATCCGAGCCGTCACCAAGGAGGCGACGGGGGCGCGGATCCCTGCGACGTCGACCGGGACGGCTTCCCGTCGATCAGCTGCCAGGGCGGGACCGATTGCGACGACCACGATGCCACGCGGTATCCCGGAGCTCCGGCGATCTGCGGCGACGGAGTCGCCAACGCATGCGCCGGCTCGTTCCCGTTCACGTCCTCCCAGCTCTTCGGGGGCCTCGGCGATCTCGGGACGATCCCCGCGACGACCCTGCGCGACGGAGGGACGCTGGGCGAGGGAGTGGCCCTCGCGGCCGTCCGCGTCGGAGGCTCCGGCTACGGCACGGCGGGCGTGTACACGCTCGACCTCCGCGGCGACACGGTACTCCATCCGCTCCGGATCGACGTGCCCCTCGACGCCCCGGCGACCGCCACGATCGGCACCCTCCTCGACTACGCGGGCACCGTCGACTACTCGATGACGAAGCCCGCCACGTCGGTCGATGCACGCGCGCGCTCGGCGGGGGTCTCCGGCAGGATCGGCGTGCAGTACGTCGACTCGGCCACCGGCCTCGTGCTCGCGGGCGTGATCGACACGGCCGGCGTGACGTCGTCGTTCGAAGCCTACGCCTCCCCGCTCCCCGTCCTCGACGAGCCGGGCGTGCAGGACGGGAGCTTCCTGACGCGCCAGCTGGACACCGGCAACGGCGAGGTCTTCGTCCGCAACTACGACGGCCCCGCGCTGCCTCCGTCCTACGTGACGGGCAACGTCCCGAGCGTGGGGGGCATCCGCCTCGTCACGACGACGAGCAGCTTCTTCGCGATGGCGAACGGCTCGGGAACCGTCTGGTTCGCCCAGGCGAGAGGCGCGACCACCGCGACGACCCGCTCCCTCCTCGGCCAGATGGGGAAGGTCGCCTGGGCCGCAGGGACCACGAATCACGTGCTCGGGTACCGCGTCGGCTCGAACGTCGTCTTCGAGCCCTACGGCTGCCCTGGGTCGGGGAGCGATGTCTGCTACACGAACACGGGCACCGTCGAGCCGGCTTCGGCCTCGGCTCCCGGAGGCGACGTCTTCGACGGTCTCGCGCTCTCGGACGGAACGTTCGCCTTCCTCTACAGCCGGGGCTTCGACGACGGCGTGGAGCTGGTGCTCCAGCTGGTCCAGAAGGAGTCGCTCGGGTTCGCCAGCGCGCCGTACGTCGTCGCGAGCCTCCGGGGAACCGCGGATCGATTCGTGGACGCGCGTATGGACATCGCCGTGGGCCCGAACGCCGACAGCCTCGCCATCGCCTACCTGGTCGCCATCCCGACCACGGCGCCCGGGCGCTCCGATCGGCTCGTGCTGACGGGTCTGCGCTCCTGCACGGCGTACTGAGGCTCGCGAGGGGCGCGCGCGGAATTCGTCGTCCCGCCGGGAACTCGATCCGCGGGACCTCGTCTCATGGAGTGGACCCCCCGATCTCCTCCGGATGTTCATGCCCATCCCCGACGCCGGAGCCGGGGGAGTCCGTCTTTCCCCTTCTTCGACGAGGCTCCACATGATCCGACGTACCCGAGGCTCCCGTCCGCTCCTCCCCTCGCCCGAGCTCGTGCCCGCATCTCCGCTCGCGGGACGGGTCGGCCGTCGTTCGTTCGTCGCCGGAGCGCTCTCCACGGTCGCGGGAGCCCTGGTGCTCGGAGCCTGCGACGACGGCTCGACCGTCGTCACGAGCGGCTCGGGTGACGGAGGCACGTCGTCCGGCTCCGACGCGAGCACGAGCTCGAGCAACGGCAGCGCCTCGGCCTGGGCCACCGGCGGCACGGCCGCGATGGTCGCGAAGGCGAGCTATCCCGATCCGTTCGCGAGCGCCACGGCGACGAGCTGCTCCCTGACCTGCCAGGCGACGATCGGCCCCTGCCACACGGGCTCGGCCCTGCGCAGCGACGTGAGCGACGGGAAGGACGGGGTGCCCGTGCGCCTCGTGCTCCGCGTCCTCGATGCGAGCTGCGCTCCCGTCTCCGGCGCGTTCGTCGAGATCTGGCACACGGACTACCGGGGCATCTACTCGGGCAACATCAGCAACATGTGCAACACGGCCGCGGAAGACAAAGCCGCCTCGTTCATGCGCGGCTACCAGGTGACGGACGCGGACGGAGTCGTCGCCTTCGACACCTGCTTCCCCGGCTGGTACTCGAGCCGCCTCGTGCACATCCACTTCCGCGTCCAGAAGGGCGCGTACCAATCGGCGGACAACGCCTCGTCCTGGGTGATCTCGCAGCTCCTCTTCGCGGACTCCGTCGTTCAGGATCTCTTCACGAACGTCTCGGTCTACTCCGGGTACGGAATCCCCGACACGCTCCTCGCGCAGCACAAGGACACGGTCTTCGGCTCGACGAGCGACGTCTCTCCCTACGTCTGCGACGTGCAGCGCACGAGCGACGGCGCGATGCTCGCCTCGAAGACGCTCGTCCTGCGCGAGTCGACGGCGACGTCGCTCTGCGGTGTCTGAGGCGTGCGAGGGCCACGCGCTCGATCGGAGAGGCCTCAGCGGACGAGGCCGTCGAGGAACTCCCTCATCGCCGAGACGCGCGTGAGCACGGTCGCGGTCTCGGAGCAGGTGCTCCGATCGATCGCGAGGCTGACGACTCCGACGACGATCCGCTCGCCGTCGCGCTCGCGCGTCGCCGCCGAGCCCGAGTCGCCCGGACACACCCCGGCCTCGGGCGAGGCGGCGCACATGCGATTGCGCGCCATGCCCTCGACGTCGCCCGAGAAGCAGTGGAAGGGCGAGAGGTACTCGAGCGAGGCCGTGCGGAGCGCGCGCGAACGGACGGTGCGACCGTTCCGCCGGACGAGGCCGAAACCCTCGATGCGGATCCGAGTGCCTTGCTCGGACGGATCGTCGTTCGCGGTCGCGAGGCGCAGCGGTCTCCGATCCGTCACGTCCTCGGCGAGCACGAGCAAGGCGACGTCGTTCCCGTGCTCCGGGCGCTCGACGTCGAAGGCCGGATGCACGTGGGTCTCCGCGACCCGCACGGTGCGCGTCGCGCCGGCCGGGTTCCCGATGCGGACCGAGGTCACGCGCATGGAGCCGAGCGTGCTCGAACGGAGGCAGTGCGCCGCCGTGAGGACCGTGCGCGTTCCGACGAGCGAGCCGCTGCACGAGCCGCTCGCACGTGCGGACCGCCAGTCGAAGCGCACGGCGGCCTCGCCCTCGCCCGCGGGGACCTCCTCGCCGCCGTAGAGCGCGTGCGCGACGGCTGCGGTGGAGAACAGGAGGAGCGCGACCCCCAGCGACGTACGCACGAGCGACCTCCGTGACGGCGAGAGGATCCATCGTACACCGGCGCGTCCGAAGGCGGGCCTTCCGACCGTGACCTCACCCATGCGACGCTGTCGCCATGGGGAAGAAGAATCCAACGGTCGCCTCGCTCGAGGCGATCGCGAAGAAGCTCGCCAAGGCCAAGCCGAACAAGGCCTATCCGCTCCTCCACGAGGCGTTCTCGCTGTTCGCGGCCGCCGGAGACGTGCGGGGCGCGGGCACGATGATCCGCCTCGCCCATCGTGCGGGCCTGCCCGAGCCGACGACGCCCGTCCACATCCTCGGTTGCGGCCCGATGGACGGCTTCTGCTCGGCCATGGGCCTCGGCGACCTGACGGGCGGCGCACCGTCCGCGAGGCATCTCGCGCCCGGCGCCGATCTCGAGACCCGGGCTCGCGCGACCGATCACCAGGTGCGCATCCGATGCACCGGCGACGCGTACGGTCAGTTCCCGGCTCCGACCGCCGATCCTTCCGAGCTCGAAGGCCGCGAGCTCTGGCGGAGGGCCCAAGCGCTCGCGCGACCGGGCGACGACGGCTCCCCGTCGCCGACCGAGCCGGACGCGCTCCGGGCGCTCGCGAAGTACCTCGACGCCTGGGCCCGCGCGCCCGACTCGCGTGGCGCGGGCATGGGTCAGGAGCTCCTCCTCGGCATCGATCTCGCGCTCCGACACGGCGCAGGGGAATCCGCCGTTCGATGGGCCGATGCGCTCGGCTCCCAGATGCTCGATCTCCTCCTCGCCGACGCTCTCGCGCTCCGCACGACGTCCCGAGCGATCGGAGAAGGGCTCTTGCGCTCGCACGTGACGATCCCCGAAGCCGATGCGACGAGGATCACGGCCGCGATCGAAGCGGCCGTGGCGGGGCTCGCAGGCGGCACCGCGCCCGCCCCGGTCGAGCCGCTCCCCTGCGTCCGCCGCGTCGGCTGCGAGTACAGTCAGTTCCACCTCGTGCACGCGGGGGCATCGCCCGCGACCCCGTTCTTCGAGGACGCGCGCGAGAGCGCCCAGGGCATGTCGCTCAGGGCGGGCGCCGTCGGGATCGCCACGCCGACCGACACGGCGGAATGCGAGGTGGAGATCTCGATCGGGGACGCGCGGACCCGCGCTCCGAAGGGGTCGGTGCAGTCCGTCGTCTTCCCCTTCGAGGTGCGCGGAGGGTTGCTCCTGCAATCGGTTTCGGGCGGCGGCGAGGACGAGGAGCGGACGATCCCGGTCCCCCCGGGCGTCTACGACGTGCGCGCGAGCTTCGTGCCGAAACGGGCGTCGAAGGCGGACGCCTCGGCCGGCCTCCGGGCCTTCCGGGTCGCGCTCGCCTTCCATCCGAGCGGCAGCCTCGACGCGCCGCGGTGCGAGAAGCTCCTCGAGGGAGAGGCGCCGGGCACGATCTTCCGGCCCGACTGAGAGTCTCAGACCTTCTTCACGAACTCGGACTTCAAGCCCATCGCGCCGACGCCGTCGATCTTGCAGTCGATGTCGTGATCACCGTCGGCGAGGCGGATGTTCTTCACCTTCGTGCCGACCTTCACGACGAGGGAGCTCCCCTTCACCTTGAGATCCTTGATCACGGTGACGCTGTCGCCGTCCTTGAGCTCGTTGCCGAAGGCGTCACGGACGACGCGCGCCTGCTCGGCGGCCTCGGCGGGAGCTTCCTTCGACCACTCGTGCGCGCACTCGGGGCAGACGAAATTGGGACCGTCTTCGTAGGTGTACTCGGACGCGCACTTCGGGCACTTCGGCAGGCTGCTCATGCCGGACGTTAGCAGACCGCGACCTTCCCCGCCGATGGCCGGCGCCCGAATCCTCGGCCTTCGGTTATCCTCGGCCGTTCGGGAGGTTCCGTGCCGGCGAGCAAGGTCGAACGCGTGGCGAGCGGATGCCTCCTCGCCTTCTTCGCGATCTTCTGTGGAGGCATTTCCCTCTTCCTGCTCCTCGCCGCGTTCTTCGGCACGTCGGAGCGCGAGCGTCCCGTGATGATCGCGCTCCTCGTCCCGATGAGCCTCTTCATCCTCGTCGTGCCGATCGGCGTGCTCGCGCTCCAGCGCCTCGGCAACACGCGCGCGAACGTCGTCGCCTTCCTCGAGGGCATCGCGGAGCGCACGCGCGGCAAGGTCGAGCTGCCGAGCTTCCTCCTCCCCGCCGCGGCGGCGCGCGTCGACTGCGAGGTCGGCGGGAGGCCCGTGGAGATCCGGATCCTCCGCCAGACGCGTCGCGCGGGCTCGTACGTGATCGCGAAGGCGATCGAGAGCGAGCACGCGAGGCTCGGCGCCCGCTACCTGCTCGCGACGGCGCGCGTGCACGCCCATCTCGCGAGGCCCATGCCTCTGCGTCTCGTGTTCGCGACCCGCTCACGCCTCGGCGCGATGGGAGCGAGCCTCGTCGGCGTGACGGAGATCCTCACGGGCGACGCGGCCTTCGACGAGCGCTTCGTCCTCGTCACGAACCAGCCCGAGGCGATCCGCGCGCGCATCCTCGGCGACGCCGGGTTCCGGCAGGGCCTCGTCGCGCTGGTGCAGCAGAATCCGCCCTACGCGACGAACGTGACGATCGACCCCAGCGGGCTCACGTGGCTCGGCATGTGGTCCGAAGACCTCGGGCCCGAGAAGGTCGCGTACGTGGTCGCGCAGCTCGGCGCGCTCGGCGAGCTCCTCGGGAACCGAGACGCCTGAGCACGCCCGCTCGGGGGCGAGCCCGGGCCCATCCTCACTTGCGGAAGAGCGAGGAGAAGAAGCCGCCGCCGCCCTGGGGGGCGCTCTTCGCGGCTTCCTCGCGGCAACGGCAGCGCTCGGCCGGCGGTACGTCGCGGAGCACCTGCTCCACGTGGGCGCCGCATCCGGCGAAGGTCGGCTTTCCGCAGCTCCTACAGGTCACTCGCTGGCACATCGGGGTTCCCTCCAGGCGCCCACGGGGCGCGTCCTCCGTTCGAGCCGACCGGGCCCGAGAAGGATTCGCGGAGCCGCTCCGAGGCGGCTCTCAGTCCGCGTTCGGGGAGGGACTCAGAACCGGAGGCGCAGGCTCCCCGAGCCCAGCCCGACCCCGAGCTCGAGGCCGGGTCGGACGCTCAGATCGAGGGGCAGGCCCTCGGCGCGGAGCTGCCGCAAGCCGGACCGACGGACGGCCGCGCGATGGCCGCCCCAAGCGACGAAGCCGATGTTCGCGATCGTGAAGATCGGCCCGAGGAAGAGGCCCGCGGGCCTGTCGCAGACGAGGCTCCCGTTTCGGTGATGGCAGGTGGAGATCGCGCTCGCGGTCCACGTCAGGCCCCCGACGACGCCCAGCGATCCGAGCACGAGGAGGGCGATGGTGCCGCCGCGGCGCGGCAGCGCGAGGTACCGCTGGCGGAGCTCGGCGTCGAGCGCCTGCCTCCGGCGCAGGGCCTCGGGGTCGGGAGCCGCGGCGGCCGCGGCGGCCGGCGTCGGAGCGATGGGCCGGACCTCCGAGACGCGATCCCAGGGGAGGGTCTCCTGCGTGCCGTCCGGCAGGCGCACGACGACGCGTTCGCCCGGGATCGACACGATCACGTCGCCTTCGACGAAGCCCCCACCGACGAGCTCGACCCGACCGGGCGACGCCGCTCCGACGGACGGAAGCGCGGCCTGGAGAGCGAGGCAGCATGCGAAGATCGCGAGAGACCTGAGGTGCAACACACGATTCCGAGTCATCATGGCGCGCAGTATCGCGGGCGATCGTCCGGGCGCAAGCGACCGGCTCGCGGCGGACGCGCGAGCCGGTTGCGGCGTCCCGCCGTCCGCTACCCCCGTCGGCGTAGCCCTCGAAAAATCGCCTCCGAGCGCTTCCCCGCGCCCCGGATCCGCGTGGACAAGCCCGGAGGCTCGGCACATCTTCGCCGCCCCGATGTCGTCCAGAATCCCGTCCCGATGGTCCCGCGTGGCCTGCCGTTCGGCAGGCGTCGCTCTCCTGCCCCTCGCGCTCGTCGGTGCGCTCGCGAGCGCCGCCTGCATGCCGCAGGGCTCCTACCGCGGCACCTCGAACGTGAACGGCTTCGGCTGGGTCGACGTCGTCCCGCCCGGCGCCGGCATGCAGGTCTCGATGCCGAAGCCGCCCCAGCTCGAGGCGAGCCACGGACGCACGGGGGACGGCGGTCGCATCACGACCACGAACGGACGCACCGAGACGCCGACCGTTCTCTACCGGTTCCTCGTCAGCGACTTCGAGGGCGGCCTCGAGGGGAACGCGGTGGCGACGCTCGACGAGCTCGTCGGTGACTTCATCGAGGCCAGCAGCGGCGCCGAGATCCGGAGCTCCGGTCCCGTCGACATGCAGGGCTTCCCGGGCACCGAGCTCGTGCTCTTCCGCTACGAGGAGGAGATCGTCGTCCGCGTGCGCCAATGGGTCGGGCGCAAGCGGACGTACATCTTCCTCGCCGCGACGCCCGCCCAGAACGAGTCCGAGAACCGCCCCTTCATCGACCACTACTTCAGCTCGATCCGGCTCGATCCGTCGGATGCGCCCGCGCCGAACGGGGACGGGACGCTCGACCCGGCTCGTTGGAGCTCCATCTATCCGCCGGACGACGACTTCGCGATCCAGATGCCGGGCAACGTCCGCATGGCGCAGCAGTCCCGGACGATCGGAGGGGACTCGGTCGAAGGTCGCGTCTACTACGTGCAGCGCGCGGACCAGAAGGTCGCGTTCGGGGTGCACGTGCTCCACTTCGACGACGGCCCTCCCGACGACGCGTTCGGCGACATGGAGCGCTCGGTGCTCGAGCGCGGCTTCACCGTCCGCGAGCGCCGGACCACGCATCGCAACGGCTTCCCCGCGACCGCTCTCACCTACGTGTCGTCGACGACGGTCGCGTACGAGGTCTACGTGAAGACGGCCCATCGCGTGTACGTCGTCTCCTGCCACGCGCCCGTCGGCGAGGAGGCCTCGCTCTCCGAGCCCCGTGATCGCTTCTTCCGCTCCCTCCGGATCCTCTGAGGTCGCCATGCGTCGTTCGTTCCACGCCCTCGCGCTCGCCTCGCTCCTCCTCGCTCCCGAGCCCGCCTCCGAGGCGCATGCGGAGGGCATCGAGGATCGCATCGAGCTCCGTCCGCTCGATCGCGCCACGGTCCGCATCCTCACGGTCTCCGGCGCCGACTCCTACCTCTTCGACGGAGACGACACCCGCGTGCGGCGTGTCGTCGCGATGCCGAACGCCGGGCACGGCTCGGGCGTCCTGGTCGATGCCGCGGGTCTCGTGCTCACCGCCGGCCACGTCGTCTGGGGCTCGGACGTGATCGCCGTCCTGCTCCCGGGCACGGACGAGCCGCGTCCGGCGACGATCCTCTACGTCGATCCGGTCCACGATCTCGCAGTGCTCCACGTCGCCGTGCCCGACGCGACGGTGCTCGCCGTGCCGCGGACGACGCGTCGCTTCCGCGTCTCCGAGCGGCTCTTCGGCACCGGCTATCCGGTCGACGTCCGGGAGCGGTATCCGGCGGCCTTCACCGGCGTGCTCTCGCGCGAGAACAACGACGGCTCGATCCAGGTCTCGATGAGCCTGAACGCGGGCAACAGCGGCGGCCCGATCGTGGACGACGCCGGACAGCTCGTCGGCATCGTCTCGCGGAAGGCGAGCACGCGGCACGGCCTCGAGGGCATGGCCTTCCTCGAACCGCTCCGCTTCGTGATCCCGGCTCTCGAGGCCGCTCGCGCGATCCTCTCGGCCCAGACCCCGACGTACACGACGAACGACGCCGTGCTCTGCCGCATCGTCGCCGACTTCATCCAGACGACCGACGAGCGGCCGCTCTTCGAGCAGACGGCGATCCCGACGCTCGAGGCGGCCGCGTCGAGCGCGTCCACGCCCGAAGCCACGATGATCGTCGCGGCGCACGCCTGGAACATGCACGTGGCGCTGCTCGAGCGCCGCCGCGTCCGCGACGTCGCGCAGCTCCCGGCGAACGATCGCCCCCTCGGCGAGCGCCTCTCGAACATGGCGCGCACGCTGGCGCGCCGGGCCGTCTCGGACGCCCCGTACCTCCTCGTCCGCTACCCCATCGTCCGCGGGATCCTGGTCAGCGAGGACCGGAGCTACGTGCTCCGCGAGGGCGGCCGGAACTGATCGCGAGGCACGGAACGCGCGCTCAGGGTGTGGCTCGCCGTCACACCCCGCGCCCCGGCGCTGTGACTCCGGGGCACGGATCGTCTCCGTTCGACCACGATCCCCGCCCTCCCGGGCCGCGATCGCGCGGGATCCCCACTGGCACGTCGGTTGCTGGAGTCCGCGGCATGACCCGCATCTCCTCGACCCTCCCTGCCGCCGCGCTCGCCACGCTCCTCCTCGCGGCGGCGGGTCCCGTGCACGCCCAGGCGCCCTCCCCGGCCGAGGCGGCGCGTGCGTCCGAGCCCTCGCCGACCACGCGCCTCGAGCTCGACGCGGGAGACGTCTCCCGGCTCGACACCGCCCGGAGGATGCGTCGCTCCGGCTTCGTGCTCATGGGTCTCTCCCTCGCGACGGTCGGGACGATGGCGCTCGTCGGCCTCGCCGACCACAGCTGCGACCACTCGAGCGAATGGTCCTGTGTCGACGGTCCGGCGCTCTTCGCCTCGATGGGCGCGGCGATGGTCGCGCCCGTCTTCCTCACGGGCGCGGGCTTCACCACGGCCGGCTACGTCATCGAGCGACGCGAGCGTCGGCGTCAGGCCTCGCTCGCCGTGAGCGCGACCGGGCTACGGCTCGCGTTCTGAGCGCATCGAACGGCAGAGGGTCTCGCTGCCGGTCGAGCCGAGGAAGGGCGCGACCGCCGCATCCCCCGCAGTCGAGGGAATGGCACCGAGAGCCACGCACACGCGCGTGTCGACCGAGCCGGTGATGCGGAATGCGCCCTCGAGCGGCACGCGATTTCCGCACCGGAAGTCCGGGTCGCTCTCGAGCGCCAGGCTCGCTTCGCCGCCCTGGACGACGAGGACGCGGACGTGCTCGTCGGAGCCGGGCGGGCAGGTGACGAGCACGCGGAAGCGGTCGCGTTCGTCGAAGGACTCCGGGTTCTCGGTGATCTCGCCGTCGCGGTTCCGGACGAGCACCATCGCGACGTCACCGCCTCGGGGTCGGGCGTCGACCCGCGGAGCGGGCGCGATCGGTGCGTCGGTCGGGAAGACGGCGAAGGCGACGGCCGCAGCGAGCGCCAGCGTGCTCGACACGATCGCGAGCCGCCGACGGCTTCGATGGACGGGCTTCGGGCGCACGACGGACGTCCGAGCGACGGGAGGGGGCAGCGCCGTCAGCATGCGCGGCTCCGACGCCGATTCGACGCACGACCGGCAGACGACGCAGCGCTCGATGTGCTCGCGGATCGCCGCCGAGTCCGGCTCCGGGAGCTCGCCGAGCACGTAACGCTCGATCCGCAACCACGAGATGGGATCGCCGATGCAGCGGGCGACGGTCATCGCGATCCCTCCGGTTCGAGGATGCGGTCGAGCTCTTCGCGCAGACGCGCCATGCGGCGGACGATCGTCTTCCGACTCACGCCCGTGAGCTCCGCGATCTCGCCCTGCGACATGTCGTCCCAGAAGTGCATCACGAGGAGCTCCGACGTCGGCTCGTCCACGCGGTCGAGGAGGCGGGCGAGGACGTCCAAGCCGACGACCACGTCGTCGAACGTCGTTCGCACGGGTCCGCGCAGCGCGGGGGCCTGCCGCTCGAGCAGTCGTCGGCGGTTCTTCTCGTCACGCAGGAGTCCTAGGCAGCGATTCGTCACGGCACGGTAGAGGTAGGGGAACTCGGGCTCCTCTCCGCCATCGGCGAGGAGATCCGTGAAGAGGCCCTGGACGACGTCGAGCGCGTCGTCGCGGCTCTGTAGGAGGCGCTCCGCCTTGCGGAGGAGCGCGGGACCGTAGCGCTGGTAGCTCTCCATCCGGGAGACGCCTCAGAGCGAAGGTCCGAGGCAACCTTCGTCGGAGGGCACCCCCTGGGCCCTGAGCTGCGCGACGATCGCGCGTCCCGGACCGTACTTCACGAGGCGGATGCGGACCGAGCCGTACCCGGGCGGAGAGCCGACGTAGAAGACGTCGGTGTTCCAGTTCGCGCGATCGAGGGTGCGGTCGAGCTCGCGCGTTCCGTCGTCCTCGAAGTCGAGCTCGAGGCGGAGCTCGGACCCCTTCTCGACGTAGGAGATGAGCTCGAAGCGGATGCATCCCTGGTAGAGACGGCGATTCGGGACGAGCTGAGAGATCGCCGTGGGATCCGCCACGAGCGAGACGCCGTAGTCGTCGTCGTGCCAGGTCGGAGCGCGCGCGACCGAGCCTTCTTCGATCGTCCATTCGCAAGGGACGTCGCCGCACCAGAGCTGGAACGAGCTGTCGTCGACGATCTCGTCGCAGGAAGCGGAGGCGAGAGCGAGGGCCACCCCGAGGACCGAACGGGCGAGCGACGCGCGAGTCATGGGTGTGTCTCCATGCGGAGGCCGAAGAGGCCGGTGATGCCGCCACTGTCGTGCGTCTGACCGAGCAGGTTCTCCACGATCGGGGCGTAGTTGAAGCCGAGCTCGGCGTAGAAGCCGAAGCGTTGCCAGGGCATCCATCGACAGCCCCCGGTGAGCCCGAGCGTGTAGCCGACGTCGGTCTGACGGTCCGTCGACGCATTGCCGGACCGGAACCGCGTGACGCCGAGGCCCGGGCCTGCGGCGAGCTCGCCGTACAGGCCGAGCTTGCCGTCCGCGAAGAGACCCGTCGCGCGGACGCCGAGCGCGAACCCGAAGGTCGTGTACTCGAACTCGTCCACGGGCGACGTCGCGTCGGTCCCGCCGTTCCGATCGCGCGAGTAGTACGGATGGTCGAAAGTCTGCACGCGGAGCACGAGGCTCGCCCAGCGGGGCAATCGCCGCTCCACGACGAACGAGCCTCGACCGGTGGCGCGGAAGTCCATGGGGCGCGTGAAGCCGAAATCGGCGAGCGTCTCCGCATAGGCATCACGGTGGACGGACGAGAGGCCCATGCCGAGCTCGAAGCCCCAGGGGGCTCGTGCGTCCGCTCCCGGGTTTCCCCGCGAACGGACCTCGCGCGCCGGATCGCGCTCGCGGCAGCCGGTGAGATCGAGCGCGACCGACTGCCCGGTGCGCAGCGCGAGGTCGCATTCGTGGAGCTTCCCCGCGCTTCGCACGAGGATTCGGTAGCGGCCTTCGACGAGGGCGAGGCGGACCGTGTCTCCGCTGGCCTTCTCCACCTCCGCGACCACCGTGGCGGAGCGGACGTGCTCGACGAGCACCGTGCCCGATACGCTCGGAGGCAGGACGAGGTGGACGCTGGCGCGCTCCGGGTACGAGAGCGGAACCCCGCCCCGGCCTTCGAGGTCCGTCTCGAGCGAGACGTGCTGGCCACCGATCGCGGTGCGCGCCGTGTCGGAGAGCGTGCGCTCGTAGGTGTAGCGATACGCTTCGTCGAGCGTGACGCGCCCGTCGTGGTCCACGTCGGCGCCACCGCGGAGGCCCACGACGAGGTGATGCGTGTAGAAACCGCCACGGAGGGTCTCGGACTCCTGGCTGAGCTCGTCGTCCGAGCTCGAAGCCATGAGTGCGATGCCCCGTGTCCGGAGCTCGGCCGCCGAGTTGAAGGAGAAGCTCGAGGCGGGCTCGACGCCTCGGGCACGGGAGTAGGCGCCGCTCTGGCAGGCGTCGAGGAGCACCAGCGTGAAGTCTGCGGAGACCGACGCGATCGCGTCACGCAGACGGACGAGCCGGAGCTCCTCGCCTCCGAGATGCAGACCCTGGGATCGCGCGTGGCCCGAGTAGTAGAAGACGAGCTGGCTCGGGAGGCCCCGTCGATGCCGCTCGGCGACCGCGGAACGAACCGCGGAGAGGGCCCGTTCCACGTCGGCGATCCGAGGATGCCGGAGCAGGGTGACGTTCCCGCTCGCATAGCCGCCGACCGCGACGAGCGTGTCACGCATGCGGACGGCGTCGCTCTCCGCGTAGCGCAACCGCTCCTGCCCCGGGCCCCCGACGTCGCTCCCGACGACGATGGCGAAGGCTTCTCCGGCGGGTGCTTGCGCGAACGCTCGATCGGCCGGCGAGGCGAAGATCGCGATCGAGAGCAACGCGAGCATGGCCGGGCGCGCCAAGGCGCTCTCGGTACTCCGTCGCGTGAGGAAGAAGTGGGTCATGGCATCCCAGGCGCCGTGTCATGACACGGCCACGGAAGAGGTCGCTCAGAAACGGAGGCGCAGGTCGAGCTCGGACGGGCCGACGCCGAGCGCGATTCCCTCGACGCGTCGGAGGTGGTTCCGCCGAGCGACCCCGATGGAGAGCGTGACGAGGCCCGCAGCGACCATCGCGGAGCCGATCACCATCCCGGAGAACGATCCCATGGCTTTCGGGAAATCCCCGAGGCAGAGCGGATCGCCGTCCGGGCAGGTGTCGTCGTCGATGCGGGCCCAGACGATGCCGCTGGCGATCGTCCCGAGGCCACCGACGACCACGAGCCCGACGCCGGCGCGCGTCGTCCGTACGGCGCGCCGCATCGGGGGAGTGAGCGCGAGGTCGTGCGAGGACGACGGCTCGGAACGGCGGGGGCCCGCCGAGGTCTCCGTGACCTCGGCCGACTGGGCCGAGGCGCTCGGCGAGCCCGTGGAGAGGGCGAGGCCGAGGGCGAGGCAGACCCCGCGGCGGAGGGCCCGCGAGGACCGGTGCGACGGATGAAGGAACGAAGGGTTCATGGAAATGGCTCCCGGGCTGTCGGGGTCTTGCCCCGTCTCTCGCCACGAAGACGCGTGAGCGGCCCGGGCTGGGACATGCCGGGGTGCGTTTTCTTCCGCACCCCGTGTCCGAACCCATGAGTGCGACTGCAGGAGCCGTGCCAGCGCATCGCGAGCCGCGGGGGTCGCGAGCCGCCGGCACTTCCGCGGGGCCGACTCCCTAGCGGTACAGGCCGTCGACGAGCCACTCGATCCGCTCGAGGTCCGAATCCACGGCGATCGAGAAGGCGATGACCGCGGCGATGCCGAGGAAGAAGAGCAGCCAGGTGACGGCGAAGGCGACCGAGGCCGAGAAATCGCTCGGGAGCCCCGGAACCATCACGGCGTCCGAGGGGTTCTCGGGGTCGTAGTAGACACGGACACGGCATCCGACCGGATGCCGGGCGAGGAAGAGCTGGCTCGCGGCCTCGTGCTGGATCACGGGAGGGCTTCCTACCCGGATCGCGCGTGCGTCGTAGGTCCGTTCGTCGACCCGGTAGCGGTAGCGGACGAGGGGCCTGAACGAATCGGGACCGTCCGAGTTCGGAATCCGCTCGACGTCGACCTCGACGAGCTCGGCCTCAGCCTCGCTCCAGCGCTCCGAAGCTCGCGCCTTTCTCGTAGGTCGCCGCGAGCCGCCAGGCCAGGTAGAGACCGGGACCGAGGAAGGGGGACACGAGGACGAGGGCGATGAGGACGTGGGCTGGATTGGGGTTCATTCGTTGCATACACGTTCGCCACGCCGCGTGACAGCCGTGTGACGAGAACTCGACGGCAGAGTGAAACCCACGGTCAGCGCGCTCTCGAGGCCTTCGGACGCCCCATCGAGGCCGACGCCCGCACCGCGTCGCGGAAGAAGCGATGTCCCTCGTCGGCGTCGTGGCGTGCGTGCCAGTGCATCGCGATCGAGAAGCCTTCGAGGTCGACCGGGGGCTCGAGCAATCGGAGCCCGAGGAAGCGTCCGACGTCGCGCGCCACGTGCTCCGCGAGCGTGAGCACGTAGTCGGTCTCCCGGACGATCTGGGGCGCGACGAAGAACGAGGGCAACGCGACCGCGACGCGGCGACGCCGGCCGAGCCGCGCGAGGGCCTCGTCGACGGCGCCTTCGCGGCTCGTTCCCCGGGGTGCGACGAGCACGTGGGGCAGCGCGCAGTAGCGGTCGAGCGTGAGGCGCCCCCGGCCGAGCGGATGATCCTTCCGCACGAGACAGACGAAGCGCTCCTCGAAGAGGATCTCGCTGCGCGCCCACGCGGGCCTCGGGCCGGTCACCGGCGGGCCGCAGACGAGCTCGACCACGTCGCCCGCGAGCGTCTCCGTCGACGCATCGGCGTAGGGCTTCACGAAGAGCTCGACCTTCGGCGCCTCGGCCGCGAGCCTCGCCGCGAGCTTCGGGAGGAGCACGCTCGCCGCGTAGTCCCCCGTGCCCATCGTGAAGACACGGCTCGACGTCCGCGGGTCGAAGCGCGAGGGCCCGGAGACCGCGCTCCGGACGGCTTCGAGGGCGGCCCGGACGCGCGGCGCGAGCTCCACCGCGAAGGGCGTCGGTGCGAGCCCTCTTCCCTCGCGCACGAGGAGGGGATCGCCGAAGAGCTCGCGGAGCCGTCCGAGCGCATGGCTCGTCGCCGGCTGCGAGAGCGCGAGCCGCTTCGCCGCACGCGTCGTGCTCCGCGTCTCGAGCAGCGCGTCGAGCACGACGAGGAGGTTCAGATCGATCGCCGAGAGATTCATACCGTGCATCGATTCTATCGGAACTGTCGATTTCCTGCATTCCGACGTCGGTGCCAGGTTGAGGGCGTGGGAGGCGAGGACCTCCCGGAACGGGCCGATGCCCACGGAGGAGATTCGTCATGACCTACGTCGTCGCAGGAACCAGCGGACACACCGGCCGAGTCGTCGCGGAGACGCTGCTCGAGTCCGGAACGAAGGTGCGCGTCGTCGTGCGCGACGCGGCGAAGGGCGAGGCCTGGAAGGCGCGCGGCGCCGAGGTGGCCGTCGCCTCGCTCGACGACGCCGAGGCGATCGCGAAGGCGCTCGAGGGAGCGAAGGGAGCCTACCTCCTCGTGCCCCCGCCGATGGGCGTGCCGGACACGCTCGCGGCGCAGGCCCGCGTGGTGGACGCGATCGCGAGGGCCCTCGAGCGCACGCCGGTGCCCCACGTCGTCTTCCTCTCGTCGGTCGGGGCGCACCTCCCCGATCGCACGGGCCCGATCCTCGGCCTCGCCCGCGCCGAGAAGCGCCTCCGTGCCGTGCCCGGCGTCGCCTTCACCTTCCTCCGCGCGCCCTACTTCATGGAGAACCTCGGAGCGTCGCTCGGTGGGCTCGAGCATGGGGTCTTCGCGACCTTCCTCGACGGCTCGCGCGCGGTGCCGATGGCGGCGACCGTCGACATCGGTCGTGTGGCGGCGAAGAGCCTCCTCGGAGGCGCGTCCACGACGGAGGTCCTCGAGCTGCACGGCCTCCCGGTCACGCCGGCCGAGGCCGCGAAGACCTTCGGTTCCCTCGTGGGCAAGGAGCTCGCGCTCGAGGTCGGACCGACGAGCGTGATGGCCTCCGTGCTCCAGGGCTACGGCTTCACCGCGGACCTCGCGGGCCTCTACGCCGAGATGACCGCAGGCATCAACGAAGGCCGCATCGTCCACGAAGGCGGCCATCCGGTCGCGCAGGCGACCACGCCCCTCGCGAGCGTGGCCGCGACGCTCCTCGGCAAGAGCTGAGCCCCTCGCGAGCGTGGCCGCGACGCTCCTCGGCAAGGGCTGAGCCCCGCGCTCAGCGCTCGACGAAGAGCACGACCGGCCTTCGTGCGCGCAGCGAGACGTCCACGCGATCCGCGCGCGGCTGACGGCGGCTCGAGCCCGTGATCGGATCGAGGATCGAGGCGCGGGCGCCGGTCACGTGCACGTCGAGCGTCGCCTGGCAGTCGGCCGCGTGCTCGTGGAACACGAGGAAGACGTGACCGTTCGCCGTCTCGCGATGGGTGAGCGAGACGGTCACGCAATCCGTCGTCGCGACCTCGATGTCGGGTACGACGGAGGCATCCGCGAGCGCGGTCGCGAGGCCCGCCTCGTCCGTGGCGAGGCGGAGACGGCCCGTGATCGCCGCCATCGTGGTCGCCACCTGCGCGTCGCGGGCGGCGGCGTTCGCGAAGCCGCGCGCGCGGGTCGGCATCGTGCCGACCACGACGACGGGCACGCCGGCGTCGAGCGCGCGCTGCACGGCCGCGAGCTCGTTCGGGTTCGCGGACGGCCAGTCGGTGATCAGGAGCGCGCGGTACGTCGCCTGACCGACGGTGAGCGCGCCCGCGGTCGCGTTCGAGCCCGCCAGCATGGTCGGGCTGATGCGATCGTAGCGGTAGCCGGCCTTGCGGAGGGCGAGGCTGGCCGCGCTCTCGCCCTGCTCGGGCGGGAGCTCGTCGAAGCGGATGAAGGCCGCGTCCGGGATCTCGCGCTCGTCGAGGAGCCAGGCGATCTCGGCCCGATCGACGCCGCGGGTCATCGCGTACGCGAGGCGGTTCATCGCGCGGTTGAAGTCCGGGAGGAACGCCCACTCCGGTTGCCCCGGCTGGACGTCGTTCGTGATGTCGATCGGACCCGCACCGACGGCGCCAGTGCCGTCCTTCTTCGCGAAGGGATACCAACGCGAGCCGTTGCTCCGCGTGTAGGGGTAGGCGATCCCGTGGTACACGAGGCGCTCGATGCCCGCCGTGTACGCGCGGCCCGCGAGCATCCACATCTCGTCCTCGGTCAGCGTGGGGCCCGAGAAGCTGATCACGGGGAAGGTCTCGGAGCTGACGAGCTTCCGCCCGGCGACGTGGGCGGCCGAGGCGGCGAGCTCGAGGAAGTCCATCGAGCCCACGCCGAAGAGGCTCTCCGACTCGGGGATGTCCGCACGCGCGTAGCCGTCGAGCACGTGCTCGTAGCCTCCGTGCGCCTGGAGCCGGAGCGATGCGCCGTGCGTCGACGCGAAGCTCGCGAGAGGGTCCACGACGGACTCGAGGAAGAGCTCGCCGCGCACGTCCTCGTAGTCCTCGCGGACACGTACGCCGGTCGCATCCGTCGTGGCGAAGGACGGGAGGCTCGCGTCGGCGAGGAGCGCCTGGTACTTCGACTCGCCCGCGGCGCGGAAGACGAAGGGGAGGTACGGAGCGATCGGATATCCCCGCGCGGCGGTGAACCGCGCCGCGAAGTCGGCCGACCACGGGAGCTCTCCTACGAGCTCGAAGCTGTCGACGAAGAGCTCGTCGGGCGCGACCGGAGCGACGGCCGCGAGCCACGCGGACTGCTGCTCGGAGAGCCAGCTCTCGATCGCCGTGCGGTCGAGGTGGCTCACGACGTGGGCCGGCGAGGGCACGTTCGGGAAGGCGTCGCCCGCGACGAGGTGATCGACGCGATGCCGGAAGACGAAGACGAGCGCGTGATTCCCGCTCGGTGCGTTCCAGACGAGGTTGCCGCCGCTGACGTACGAGGTCACGTCGACGGGCGTGCCGAGCACCGGGGGATTCGCCGCTGCGTCGACGATCGGCGCCGCGAGCACGGAGACGAGGTCGAAGGGCGCGACGAACGAGCCGACCACCGGGAACGTGATGTAGGGGCTCGGCAGGGTCCACTCCGGCGCGGCGGGCGTCGGCACCGGGATCGACACCGCGGCCGGCCCGCCGACGTCGACGCGGGCCTTCACGAGCTCGTAGGGACGGAGGTCGGTGGAGAAGGTGCCGCCGGTGGGCCATCCGCTCCCCATCGTGAGGCTCGTCCCGAGCGAGCGGCGCTTCGCCTCGCGGAGGAACGTCGCGACGTGCGCGAGCTCCTCGCTCGTGCCCACGGTGCGGATGCGGGGATCGGCCGCGATGTCCGCATCGTTCATGTCGAAGGTGAGCGTCTGTTGCTCGATGCCGCCGAAGCCCACGCGCGCCATCGTCGCGACCTCGTCGGCGATCGTCGCGTCGTCGACCGCCCCGCCCGGCCACCACCAGCGCACGTGCGGACCGAGGTTCCGCGGAGGGTCGCGGAAGAGCGCCGCATCGAAACGATCGTCGACGGGGGCCGGCGTGGACGCGTCGTCGCAGCCCGCGAGCGAGAGCGCGAGGACGCAGCCGAGGAGCGGTCGCCGGTGGACCCGGAGGGAGGAGCGGACGGGAGACATCGCGCGCACGCTACACCCGTCGCGCCCCCGCGCGGGAGGAGGGATCGGGGCCGAGGCCCGAGGTGCGTTCGCTTGCACGCGAGCCTCGGTGCATCGTATGCGCTCGGGATGAATGAGAGCCCCACCATCGGTTGCCTCCGCCTCGAGGTCGCCGATCCCGTCCAGGGCGTGCCCATCCCGACGTGGGTGCTCCATCCGTCGACCGCGCCGACGCATCCGGTCCGCTTCGGTCCCTACGCGCTCGACGTCGCCGAGGACGCGGAGGTCGTCGGCGAGCGCCTGCCGATCGTCGTCCTCAGCCACGGAAACGGCGGCTCGCCCTTCACGCATCGGGACACGGCGAGTCACCTCGCACGCGCCGGCTTCGTCGTCGCGCTGCTCGAGCATCCGGGCAACGGCCGCTCGGACAATTCGCTCGCCTTCACCTCGGCGAACCTCGCGAACCGACCGAGGCACGTGCGGCTCGTGCTCGACGCCCTGATCGGCGATCCGAGGCTCGTGCCGCACGTCGACCCGAGCTCGGTCGCGATCGTCGGCCATTCGATCGGCGCGTACACCGCCCTCGCGCTCGCCGGGGGTCGACCCACCTCGCTGCCGGAGGAGGAGACCGACTACATCGCGAAGCCGGTCCCGGTCGTGCGCGACCCGCGCGTGCGGGCGCTCGTCCTGCTGACGCCCGCCGCCGTCTGGTACCGCGAGCCCGGCTCGCTCGCCGACGTCGACGCGCCCATCCTGATGCGCACGGGCGCCTGTGACGAGCACGCGCCCCCCATCCATCGGGCGATCGTGCTCGGCGGGCTCCCGCATCCGGAGCGCATCGACGAGCGCGTCATCCCGAACGCAGGCCACTTCTCGTTCCAGAGCCCGTTCCCTCCCGCGATGACGCGGCCGGACTTCCCTCCCTCGCAGGATCCCCCGGGATTCGACCGCGCTTCCTATCAGCCGGTGCTGAACGCCGAGCTCGAGGCCTTCCTGCGCCGGACGCTCGCGCCCTCGCCGAAGGACGCGTGATATCCTGGCGTCGACGTCCTCGTCCGGACGTCGGGGGGATTTGGCGATGGCCGAAGCGATCGAGCTCGTGACGGAGCTTCCCGCGAGCCCGTCGGAGATCTACGAAGCCTTCCTCGATGCCGAGCTCCACGCGGCGATGACGGGCGCAGGGGCGACCTCGGATCCGAGCCTCGGCGGATCGTTCACGGCGTGGGACGGCTACATCGAGGGGCGCTATCTCGAGCTCGAGCCCGGCGCCCGGCTCGTCGCGGCGTGGCGCACGAGCGATTTCGAGCCCGGGAGCGGCGACTCGCGCATCGAGCTCCGCTTCGAGCCCACGGCGCGCGGCACGCGGCTCGTGCTCGTCCACAGCGAGATCCCGGACGGACAGGGCGAGCGCTACCGCGAGGGCTGGCACGAGTACTACTTCGAGCCGATGCGCTCGTACTTCGCGGCCGACGCGCGCTAGCTCGGCGCCGAGGGCTCCTCCTCGGCGGGAGAGCCGGGCGTCCGGCGGACGGCGTGCGCCCTCCACACGCGGTTCGGCATCGCGAAGCGGCGGAGGTGCGGGGGCGCGGGCTCGACCGTGTCCATGGCGTCGAAGCCGGCCTCGCGGAGGAAGGCACGGATCGCGTCGGAGTCCTCGAAATCCTCCCGGAGCCCGCGTCCGCGCGTCACGAGGCTCGAGGCCCACTTCAGCGTACGCACGGTGCTCGCGGCCGCCTTCGCATGCGCCTGGTCGCGGAGGTCGAAGAGGAAATGACCCTCCTCCGCGGCGCCGAGGGCGCGGGCGACGGTGCTCGCGAGAAGGCGCCGTTCCGGCACGGGGAAATAGCCGAGCACGCCCTCGGCGATCACCACCGCCCGCTCCTGACCACGCAGCGCGTCCGTGAGGAACGCCGGGAAGTCGGGCGCCAGGAGATCGTGCGCGACGAGCCGGTAGCTCGACTCGAGGAGCGAGCGCACGCCCGGGGGCGCGGCCTCGATCCGCCTCCCCTTGGCGGCGACCATGCCCGGGAGATCGATCTCGAGGTAGGGCACCCCGCGCGACGCGAAGGTCACGCCCCGACGCGAGAGGCCGGCGCCGAGCTCGACGATCAGGGTCGGCCGGAGGAGGTCCGCCGCACGGTCGAGGAGGAGGTGCCGGTACTCGAGCATGTCCTCGAGCCTCGGCACGTTCGCGGGGCGCGGGGAGATCGACTCCACGAGCGCTCGGTAGGCGTGGAAGAGGACGGCCCCCTCCTTCGTCGCGAAGAGCTCGGCGAAGGGATAGCCCTTCCGCTTCCAGACGTAGGCGGTGTAGTGACCCGTCGGGGCGATGCGTTCGTCTCTGCGCGAGGACACGCGGGCAATCTACCGCTCGGCCCGGCGGTCGGGTATCACTTCCCCATGCCCGCTCCCGCGCCGCGCCGCGCCCGACGATCCCAGTTCACCGATCGCTTCACGTTCGGCGGCGGGGTGCCCGGCGTGGTCGGGGCGCTCATGGCAGCGGTCGTGACGAGCTCGCTCGTCTTCGCGATCGCCGTTCGCCACCACCCCTGGCTACAGACGCTCCTGCTCGTGCCGGCGCGCGTCTTCCGCGGCGAGGTCTGGTCTCTCCTCACGTGGTCGTTCCTCGAGAGCGGGCCGATCCCTCTGCTCTTCGAGATGCTCGCGTTCTGGTGGTTCGGCTCGGATCTGGCGCGCGCCTGGGGCGAGCGTCGCTTCGCGCGCGTGTATTTCGGGATGGTCGCCGCCATCGGAGCCCTCACCTGCCTCGTCGGCCTGGTCGATGCCGAGGTCCGCGACTTCACGTACATGGGGACGCTCCCGATGACGGAGGCTCTCCTCGTCGCCTGGGGCCTCACGTATCCCGACGCCGAGGTGCGGATCTACTTCCTCATCCCGATCACGGGTCGCGTGCTCTTCTGGCTCACGATCTTCCTGACGGTGGCGACCGCGGCCTACTACGGCTGGCACGTCGTCTTCCCGGCGCTCCTCGCGGATGCCCTGATGATCGCCTACGTGAAGCGCGGCGACCTCCTCCGCCGCCTCCGTCCGAAGCGCCCCGCGAAGCCCCGCGATCTCTCGAAGGTCCGCGTGAAGCGCAAGGGCCACCTCTGGGTGGTCACGGACGAGGACGATCGGCGGAGCTGAGGGAGCCCGCGCTACGCCGCCACCGCGCGATCGAGCAGTGACCGCAGCGACGCCCGCACCGAGGCGAGCGTCGACGCATCGGGCGCCTTCGCGAAGCCGAGCGTGATCGGTTGCGGCTCCACGCGATCCGTGAACTCGCGGAACGTGATGCGCATCGGCCCGCTGCCGACGTTCGGGCTCCCGTCGATCCAGCTCGTGCCGTGGAAGAGGAGATCGCCGTTCAGGAAGCAGGGCTCGAGCGCGGGCGAGAGCGGCACGAGACCGAAGGCTTCGCGACGATCGCGCTCGAGCGCCGCGAGACCCTCGGCGAGACCCGCCGAGAGCGAAGGCATGCGCGTGCGCGCGGTCTCCTGCCAGCGTCGGAAGCGCTCGTCCGACGGCTCGAACGTGTACGCCTGCGCGAGGGAGAGGCTCGCCTCGAAGCATTCGCCCCGGAGCGAGAGCATCGCCTCCGTCAGCCCGGTCGGAGGCGCGAGGAAGACGTCGCGGTTCGGGAGCGAGCCGTGCAGCGCCTGCTGGAATCCGTGGCGATCCGCCGCGAGCAACGTGCCCGCCGAGGGGGAGCGCACGAACTGGCCGAGCGGACCCTGCGATCGGGTCCATGGGAGCGTCGCGCCGAGGAGGTCCTCGGCCTGGCAGTAGAGCGAATGATCGAAGGACGCGCGTTCGGGCACCGTGCCGTCGTGCACGTGGAGCGTCGGGAAGAAGAGACCCTCGGCCTCGCGCGTGGGGAAGACGAAGGCCATCGGATGGATCGTCTGCCGCTCGGCCTTCTTGAAGAGGAGGCCCTTCGTCTTCGGGGAGAGCTGGAAGACCGCGAAGCCGTGATCCGAAGCGACCCCGAGGCCCTCGATCACGCCCCTCGGGAGACGGAAGCGCGGATCGAGGCGACCGAAGTCCGCCACCGACGGGACGAAGGACGCCACGTACATCCCGACCTCGTGGACGACGAGCGTCTTCGCCGGTGCCGACGCGGCGACGGGCATGCCCCGGCTCGCGGACTGCCACATCGCGGGGAAGGCGTTCGCGAGCTGGGAGAAGAAGTCCGGATCGTTCGAGAGGTCGAGGAAGCGCACGTCGTGCTCGCCCACGCCCGCGGGGACCGGGAGCGGCAGCACCATCGCGAGCGGCTCGTCGAATTCGACGTCCATCGCGTAGACGAGGAGCTGGTGCGAAGGGTCGACGCGGCGCGCGAAGATCCGGGTCCCGCCGACGAATCGGACGGGCTTCGAGAAGCAGCACATGACGGCAGCGTAACGTAGAGCCCTGCGCGTCGCGACCGTCGCTTCCGTATCGTCACGGGCGTTTGACCATTGTGGCCCCGAGGAGGGCGTGCGTACCCTCTTCGGCAGTCACCGTTCGGGAGAGGTCATGGAGGGGCTCTTCGTCTGCGGATTGGTCTCGATGTTCTTCGTCGTGCCGTTCGTCGTCGTCGCCCTCGCCCGCGCGGCGATGGGCAGCTTCGACGACCTCGCCAACAAGGGCATTCCCGCGATCGGCATCCTCCTCTCCGTCTCGCCGATCGCGAGTGGCTTCCTGACGACGAACATCCGCTCGGCGACGAGCCTCGGCGGCTACGCGCGCGTGCAGCTGCGCCAGGTCGTGGTCGACATCGAGATCCCGGGATATCCGCCCTACCAGATCTCCACGACCGCCTTCGTGCCGACGAACCTGGTGCGGGACGTGCTGCCCGGAGCGACCGTGGAGCTCCGCGTGGATCCCAAGAAGCCCCAGCGGGTCGCGGTCGTCGGCCCCGGCGTCGCCTTCTCCGCCGCCATGGCGAACCCGGCTTTCGGCAACGCCCAGACCACCTTCGGGAGGACCTCGTGATTCCCCAACACGTCGCATGCACGAACTGCGGAGCGCCGATGCAGCCTACCGGCGACGGCCGCACCTTCGCCTGCGCCTACTGCGGCACGCGCATCCAGGTGGCGGTCGACGCGCACCAGCTCGCCGCGGGCCTCCGGCTCGACTTCTCGAACGTCGACGTCTTCCTGCAGCAGCTCGCGACCTCGCTCGCGCAGGCGTTCGGGGACGCAGCGCGCATCGGCTACCACGAGGGCCGCGTGGTCTCCCTCGAGCTCCGGCTCGAGCACGATCTCTTCGTCGCGAAGCGCGAGCCGCACGGGCTCCTCACGCAGCACAAGAAGCTCGTCCGCGGCGTCGCGCTGAAGACCGCGACGGTGCCGACCGACCGCTGGGTGCAGCAGCTCGCCCACGCGCTCGCGGCCCAGGCGAACACGAACGCGAACGCCGCACGGGTGCTCGCGCAGCTCCGAGGGGGATGAGGCGTGGCCGACCAACCGATCCATCCACACCAGCGCCCCCACCTCGACGACCTCCCGCAGCACGCGCGCGAGCGTCTCGCCGGGATGCGGGCGCACCACTTCTTCACGAGCGACCTCTCGGTGAACGAATTCCTGCTCGTGAAGGAGGCCGGCTTCTCGCCGCTCGGCCTCGTGATGGGCAGCAGCATCTACCACATCGGCTATCAGCCGATCCGTCCCGGCATCAGCGAGGAGCTGACGATGCTCACCCAGGCGCTCTACAGCGCCCGCGAGCTCGCGATGGTCCGCATGGAGGAAGAGGCGGACGCGCTCGGCGCCGACGGAGTCGTCGCCGTCCGGCTCGAGCTGAACATCCACGCCTGGGGCGCGAACGTCATCGAGTTCATGGCGATCGGCACGGCCGTGAAGAGCGAGCTCGGTCAGTCCTACCGCGGCTTCGACGGACGACCCTTCACGAGCGACCTCTCGGGACAGGACTTCTGGACCCTGCTGAACGCAGGCTACAGGCCGCTCGGCTTCGTGATGGGCAACTGCGTCTACTACGTCGGCCAGGGGCCGCAGCCCGGGCAGCCTCTCCAGAACATGGAGCTCGTCGGACCGACGCAGGCCCTCTACGACGCGCGCGAGCTCGCGATGGAGCGCATGCAGGTCGAGGCCGAGGCCTTGCAAGCGTCGGGCATCGTCGGCGTCACGGTCGAGGAGAACAACCACACCTGGGGCCCGGCAGTCCTCGAGTTCAGCGCCGTCGGCACGGCCGTCGTCCCGATCCGCGACGACCACCGGATCCCGCGACCGACCCTCGTCCTCTCCGTGAGCGACAAATGAGGGGTCGACCGAGGCCACCGCTCGATCTCGCGGAGAGCGTTCGACGCGTCGAGCGCGGAGGCATCCCCCTCCGAGCGGAGGAGCGGCTCGCGGAGGAAGCCGGCGAGCATCGTCGCCTCTTCACGAGCGACCTATCCGTCAGCGAATTCCTCTTCACGCGCGACGCGCACGGCGAGCCCATCTCGCAGGTGATGGGCAGCAGCATCTACCACGTCGGTCAGATCCCCGACTACAAGGGCGCGACCGGCGAGATCACCGTCATCAGCAACGCGTACCGCGAGTCCCGTCGCCGCGCGCTCGCGCGTCTCTACCAGGAGGCCGCGCTCCTCCGCGCCGACGCCGTCGTCGGCGTGCGCCTCCGCGAGCGCATGATCACCATGGGCAAGCGCGGGAAGGGCGGCGACGACGGGGGCGAGATCCTCGAGTTCACCGTCGTGGGCACGGCGATCAAGGCCCCGTGGATCCCGCATCCTCCGGGTCAGCCGGTGATCACCGACCTCAAGGGCCAGGAGCTCTGGGCGCTCTACCAGGACGGCTTCACGCCCTGCGGCTTCCTCTTCGAATTCTGCCGCTACCACGTCTGGCACGTGACGAAGGGAACGGTCGGCATGTTCGGCGAGCTCGAGCTCGCGAGCGATTCCGTCCGCGTCGCCCGCGACATGGCCTCGCAACGCCTACTCGCCCAGGCGGACGCCGTCGGAGCCGAATTCGTGGTCGGCAGCGAGCTCTCGCTGACGGTGCGCGAGGTGCCCTGCGGTTACCGAGGCTGCGAGCTCGACGACTGCGACATCGACGTGAGCTGGTACGGCACGGGCGTGCGACGCATCCCCGGCCGCGGCAACGCGCACCTCGACGTGCCCCCGATGATCCTCTCGATGATCCCGCTCGGGAGGCGCGAGAGCGCCCGCATCGACGCCGAGGACGACGCCGAGGACGTGCGCATCGCGGCCGAGGAGGCCGAGGAGCTGGCGCTCGAGGCGGACGAGGAGGCCGGCGGATGAGCGATCCGAACGCACCTCGCTTCGCCGCCGATCTGCCCGTGCACGCGCGCGAGCGCCTGCTCGACATGCGCAATCGTCGCCTCTTCACGAGCGACCTCTCGGTCAGCGAATTCCTGCTCGTGAAGGAGGCCGGCTTCGAGCCGCTCGGCCTCGTGATGGGCACCTCGATCTACCAGCTCGCGCCCCAGGTCCCGAACCTCCCCGCGGGTCAGCCCGGTTGCGAGCTCACGGACCTCACGAACGCGCTCTACCACGCGCGCGAGCTCGCGATGAACCGCATGGAGGAGGAGGCGGACGCGCTCGGGGCCGACGGAATCGTCGGCGTGCGGCTCGAGGTGAACCTCTCCACCGATCCGCAGCGCTTCCACCTCCAGCGCTACCGCGTCTGGGACGAGTGGGCGAAGAAGACGGGCTTCCGTCGACCGCTCTGGGTGATCCCGGCGGGCTACTTCGACGGCTGGCACGAGCTCGCCGCGCAGCAATGGGCCCAATGGGGCGCGCGCATGGGCTGGGCGCAGCTCCCACCGCCGCCGTGGATGCAGCCCGGTGGCGCCACGACCTATGCCTACGGCGCGAACGTCGCCGAGTTCATCGCGATCGGCACGGCGGTGCGTCACGTCGGCGGGCAGAGCCACCGCAACGCGCTCGGCAAGCCCTTCCAATCGGACCTCTCGGGGCAGGACTTCTGGCTCCTGATCCGCACGGGCTTCCGCCCGGTCGGCTTCGTGATGGGCAACTGCGTGTACTACGTCCCGCCGCGGCTCCTCTCGGCGCGGGACACGGAGAGCGTCGAGCTCTCGGCCTACACGCACGCGCTCTACGACGCCCGCGAGCTCGCGATGGAGCGTCTCCAGGACGAGGCCGAGGCGCTCGGGGCGACCGGCATCGTCGGCGTGACGGTCGCCGAGAAGCAGCATTCGTTCCGCACGAACCTCTACAACATCGGCAACGCGGCGCTGCAGCAGGGCGAGCTCATCGAGCTCTTCGTGATCGGCACGGCCGTCGTCCCGACGGATGCGGGCGGAGGCGTCGCGCCGCCCACCCTCGTCCGCGTCATGAACGAGGCGCCACCCTCGAAGGGCGGAGGAGAGGGCGAATGACCGCCGCGCTCAGCGAGCTCTCCATCACCGAATTCCTGATGCTCTCGCGCATCGGCTTCCTGCCCCGTGGGCTCGTCGTCGGCTCCTCGGTCTTCGGCGCAGGCTCGCAATACGACTGGCAGGTCGCGACCCAGGAGGTCACGGACCTCAGCCAGGCGATGCGCAGCGCGCGCCTGCTCGCCGTGAGGCGCATGCGCGAGCAGGCGTCTCGGCTCGGCGCCGACGGAGTCGTCGACGTCCGTCTCGAGGTCGAGCACCACCTCTGGCGCGGCGGACGGCAGGTCGTGAAGTGCATCGCCGTCGGCACGGCCGTGTCCTTCGATCCCGCCCAGGCGCCCGACGCGCTCCGCAACGCACCGTCCCTCCGGCTCTCGAACGGCTGGCCCTTCGACAGCGATCTCTCGGGCTCCGACTTCGTGACGCTGCTCGACGCGGGCTATCGACCGGTCACCATCGCGATGGGCAACTGCGTCTACGGCCTCGATCCGCGCGTGCTCCGCACCTACCGCGGACGCGACGCGGAGATAGAGGTCTACACCCAGGCCTTCTTCGATGCGCGCGAGACGGCGATGGGGCGCCTCCAGGAGGACCTCTTCCAGGCCTTCCCGATCGGTCATCCCGACGCGCCCACGGGCATCGTCGGCATGACGGTGAGGGAGTCGACCTACGGCGGGCAGGGAGCGTCCGGACCGCCCATCGTCGAGTTCACGGCGCTCGGTACCGCGATCGCGCCGCTCGCCGCCCACGATCCGAGGCGAGGACGGCGCCGCGCCTCGCCCACCCTCGTCGTGCCGCTCGATCGCTGATCAGCCCTTCGGTGCGCCCTCGGCGCCACGGCGCCAGACGAGCACGCTGGTCTTGAACGAGGCCACGGTCTTGCCGTGCTGGTTCTTCACCTCGAGGAAATACCGGACGATACCTCGATCGCTCTTGCCCTCGGACGGGCGGGCTTCGATCACCTCGGTGGTCGCCGTCAGCCGGTCGCCGACGCAGGCCGGTGCGACGAATCGGACCTCGTCCCAGCCGAGGCCCGCGAGGACGGCTACCGGGTCGGCCCCGGCCGAGTGCATCAGATTCGCGCCGATCGCGATCGTGTGGATCGCCGACGTGAAGAGCTTGCCCATCGGCGTCCGAGCGGCCGCGGCGGGATCTGTGTGGAAGGGCAAGGGGTCCCACTTCCGGCAGAACGAGACGATCTCGTCCTCCGTGAGCTCGAAGCTCCCCGTCGATTCGATCCGCTCGCCGACCACGATGTCCTCGAAGTAGCGCATTCCCACGACCTTTCGCCGCTCGGAAGGTCGTCATGAAACGCGTTCTGTCCCGGCGCTAGCCGACCGTCCCGGCGAGGCGCTCGAGCTTCGCCGGCACGTACTTGTGCCAGGGCGTGCCCGCGATCGGATCGCGCCGCTGGTTGTCCGTGAGCTCGTTCGGCGCGATGCCGCGCTTCACCTCGGCGCCCTTGGCGTCGCGGTAGGCGAGGCCCTGTCCGTTGGGAAGCGAGATCATCCCACGCCGCATCGTGTCCGTGACCTCGAGCTCGACCTCGACGCTCGCGCGTCGCGTCGAGAGGCGGACCTTGTCCCCGTCGGCGCAGCCGAGCTCGGCCGCGTCGTTCGGATGGATGCGGAGGGTGCCGAAGCGGCCCTTCTTGTGCCAACCCGGATCGCGGATCGCGGTGTTCGCCGTGTCCGTGCGCCGCTCGCCGGCGGCGAGCACGAAGGGGAACTCGGCGTCGCGCGGCGGCTCGGTGGTCGCGAGCTCCGCGATCGCGGGCACGAGCTCGGGGAGATGGAGCGCGATGCGATGCCCGGGATGGCCGATCGACTTCCAGCTGTGCTCGAAGTCGCTCTTGGCGAAGACCACGCCGGACGGATTCGCGAGCAGCGTCTCGAAGAGCTCCTGCGCGGCGATCGGCGCGGGCCCGTCGAAGCCTGCACGCTTGGCGACCTCGCCATTCGCCATCAGGTAGAGCTGGCTGATGCCCCAGACGACGGCCGCGGCCTCCATCCCCTCCGGCAGCGCTTCGCCGAGCGTGCGGTAGAGGAGCACCGCCTGGTACTTGCGGTACCTCGGGATCATCGCCTGCATCGCGGCGAACATCGCGGCGAAGGCGAGCGGATGAAGCTTCCGCGCGAGTCGTAGCGGGAGGTAGTCGCGCTCCGAGAGATCGCCGAGCGCCTCGACGAGCCTCGCGTGGATCTCGGCCTCGGGGAGCGTCCCTTCGAGGGGCGGGAAGAGGGGCTGCCGGAGCTGGAAGGCGTTCTCGGGGAATTCCGTGCTGAAGAAGACGCCCTCGGCCTTCTCGAACTGGCTCGAGGCCGGGAGCACGTAGTCCGCGACGCGCGCCGTCTCGGTCATCGCGACGTCGATCACGACGGAGAGCTCGAGCGCGCGGATCGCCTCCCGCATGCGCTGGCTGTCCGCGAGCGAGTGCGCGGGGTTTCCGCTCTCGACCAGCATCGCGCGGAAGCGCTTCGGATGGTCGGTGAGGATCTCGTCCGGGATGGCGTTGCAGGGGATCAGGCCGATGATGATCTTCGAGCCGGTGACGGGACTGCGCTTCTCGACGCGGGGTCCCTTCTTCTTGCCGGCGCTCGTATCGCCCTTGCTCGCCTTCGCGAGCGAGAGGAAGGGGACGAAGGCGTTCGCCGTCCCCTGGCGTCCGTAGTGCCCCGTGAGCACCCAGACGAGGCGCTGTAGGTAGCTCCCGAGCGTCGAGTGCACGTTCATCTGCATCCCGAGGTCCTCGAAGAACGAGCAGCTCTTCGCGTTCGCGACGCGGCGCGCGGCCTCGCGGAGGAGGGACTCGTCGACGCCGCAGATCTGGGCGCAGCGCGCGACGGGGATCGCCCGGAGCACCGGCGCGATCGCGTCGTAGCCCGTCGTGTGCTCGCGGACGAAGGCGCGGTTCACGAGCCCTTCCTGCTCCACGATGCCCGCGAGCGCGGCGAGGCACCAGGCGTCGGTGCCCGGCGCGATCGCGAGGTGGATGTCGGCCATCGCCGCGGTCTCGCTCTTGCGCGGATCGATGACGATCATCGTGCGCGACGGATCCTTGGCGATCTCGTTCAGGACCTTGCGCGCGCGCGGGAAGCCGTGGGACTGCCAGGGATTCTTGCCGAGGAAGACGGCGACCTCGCAATGCTCGAAGTCGCCGTGCGCGCCGGTGCCGAACATCTTGCCCTGCACCCAGAACTCGCCCGTCTTCTCCTGCGCGAGCGCGTTCGAGCGGTACTGCACGCCGAGCGCGCGCAGCGTGTCGTTGCCGTAGGCGCCACCGAGGTGGTTCCCCTGGCTCCCGCCGCCGTAGTAGAGGATCGACTCGCTGCCGTGGCGCGCGATCACCTCGCGGAAGCGAGCGGCGATCTCGCGGATCGCCGTGTCCCAGTCGATCGCCTCGTAGGTCCCGTCGCTCTTCCGACGCATCGGCGAGCGGAGCCGGTCGGCACCGTTCTGGTAGCGGTCGAGGCGCTGCGCCTTCTCGCAGTAGTAGCCCTTCGACGTCGGATGCGCGTCGTCGCCGCGGACCTTGAGGATGCTCCGCCCGTCCTCGCCGCCCGTCTGCACCTCGAGGCCGCAGTTCAGGCTGCAGAGGATGCAGGACGTCTTCTGCCAGCTCGCGTTCGGCTTGCCGCTCATGGCGCTCTCCCCGGGGTTCGTACCCTCTCGACGATAGTGGGTTCAAAAAATGAACCGGTCAAGCCGCACCGTGCTAGACTCGGGAAACCACCCGGGAGAGAGCCTTGAGCTGGGACGAAGTCGGCGAGATGCCCTGTTCGGTCGCACGCAGCCTCGCGATCGTCGGCGACCGATGGACGCTGCTCATCCTCCGCAACGTCTTCCTCCGCGTGCGGCGCTTCGCCGATCTGCAGACGCAGCTCGGGATCCCGCGCCACGTCCTCTCGACGCGCCTCAAGCGCCTCGTCGACGAGGACGTGCTCGAGAAGGTCGCCTACCAGGAATCGCCTGCGCGTTACGAGTACAGGCTCACGGAGAAGGGAAAGGACCTCTACCCCGTGATCCTCTCCCTCGTCGCCTGGGGCGACAAATGGCTCGACCAGGGCAAGGGACCGCCGCTGCTCTACCGCCACAAGAAGTGCGGCCACACCTTCCGTCCCACCCTCGCCTGCTCCGAGTGCGGCGAGCCGATCACCGCGCGCGACGTCGCCGTGGAGATGGGGCCGGGGATGCTGGCGGATTGAGGGGAGGATCGTCGGGCAACCGGACCTCGATGCCGGGACCGTACGCGGTGTGCAGTCCCGCCGAGAGGGAGCCGTCCACGTCGCCGTAGTTCCGGTAGCCCACGAGGAGGTGGCCCGGGAACGCGCGCCACGGGAAGACGCGCCGCGTCACCGGATGGCGTCCGAGGATGGGATCGTCGAGGCCGATGGGACGCTCCGGCATCGCTCCGGTGCGTACGCGGTGGGCGAGGGTCGCGAGCGCGACGGCGGCAGCGCGGACGTTCCGCTCGCGCCGTGCGGCCACCGTGTCGAGGCTGTCGGCCGCGGAGACCATGTCCGTGCAGCCTCCGAGGCCGTCCTCGAGCCGATGACGCGCGACGACGGCTTCGATGTCCCAGACGAGCTCGCCCGGTGGCTTCTCGGGGAGCTCGAGCAGGAGCCGCCGCGTCCTCCGGGCGCCGTCGAGATGTCGCCACCAGTCGTAGTCGCGCTGGAGCTGATCGACGACCGCCTCGCGTTCGTAGTGCCCGAGCCACCAGGCGTAGGATGCGTCGTGAACGACGAGGGACTCGTGCGAATCGCGCCGCAGCTCGACGAAACGGTGCGCATGCGCTCTCAGCGTGTCGGTGCCCGGCCTCGGATGGCGCGCGAGCGTCGCAAAGGCTTCCGCGGCCCTCTCGAGGCTCTCCGCCGTCGCGCCGAGGGTATTCGTGCGCAGGGCTTCTGCGAGATCCGGGCTCCGGTCTGCGAGGTCATCGTCGATGCGTGCGAGCGCGACCATCGCGACGAGCGCCCGGTCCGGTGGATCGTAGTGCGCGGACGCCACGACGGCGTCGCGCGCGAGATAGGCGGGGAACCACTCGAGCCCACCATGTTCCTGCGGATCGTAGCCGATCGTACCGTCGCTCTCGCGAGCCGACGCGCATCGGATCGCGGCCGGCACGTGCGGAGGATCCGTCGCGAGCCACGCCGTCAGCTCCGCGCGTCGAGCCTCGAGGAAGGCCTCCTCGAGCGACCCGCCCTCGAAGAAGCGTGTATCGGGCAGGCCGTGATCTTCGAGCATCGCCCGTCCCACCGCCGCGAGACAGGCCTCGGACGTCCCGTCGATCGGCTCTCCCGAGAGCACGGGTCTGGTCCGACGCACGGGCCTGTCCCCCGCGATCTCCTCGGTGGCCGCCGTGGCTCGTGAGAGTCCGAGCGCCGGAACGATCTTCGACGGGAACACGGAGATGACCACGCCGATCCCCGCGAGGAGGACCGAGAGCAGCGCGATGGAGAGTCCGGGGATGCGTCTCATGGAGGCCGCGTCGTTCGTGGGAGCCTCGCACGACGAGAGTCCCAGGCGCATCCGCATCGTCGAACGAATCCGTCATCCGGGGCACGAGCACACGACGCCGATGCGCGACGCATCCGTCGACCCCCTCGTGCGTGCGAGATCGACCCGAGAGCCCGCTCGTCCTGGACGGTCCGCGTCGGTACGTGCGCACCTGCCCACCTCGCCCACCCGCGCCCACGAATCGTCTTCGGCGCGCGGGAGGCCCCGCGACACGGCTACGTACGACGTCCTAGTCTGTCGGAGTCGTAGCTGTCGAAACCATTCGAGCTCCCGGGTAGGACCGGGGGACGTCCCGAGGCCGGTGCCTCGAGCCGAGCGATCGACTCCCACGAGGAGCATGCGCCCATGTCGAACGAGAAGAAGACCCTGACCCCCGAAGACATCGTCACCAAGGAGAAGGTCGGCCGCCGTGACGCGCTCGGCCTCCTCGGCGCGGCGGTCGTGGGCGCCGCCGTCGTCACCGTCGGCGGCGGTCGCGCGAAGGCGCAGACCGACAGCGACACGGGTCCGGGTGCCGATCGCGCGGGCGGCGGTCGGACGGGCGGCACGGACTCGGACACGGGTCCGCGGGCGGATCGCGCGGGTCACGGCAACACCGGCTCCACGGACTCGGACACGGGTCCGAACGCCGATCGCGCCGGTCGGGGTGGCTCGGGTCGCTCGGACAGCGACTCGGGTCCGGGCGCGGATCGCGCCGGCCACGGTCACTGAGCTCCTCGGGCATCGGGAGGGCGGAACGGCCGAGCGCCGCTCCGCCCTTCGCATTCCGTCCGTTCGCATGCGTTCGTGTAGAGTGGCCGCATGCGGAAGAAGAACCTCGCCTTCGTCGCCTTCCTCTTCGTCCTCTTCGCCGGCGGCTGTGCCGAGCTCTCGTCCATGCTCGGCGGCTCGTCCGCGCCCGTCCGCCCCGACCCGCCGAACGTCCGCATCGCGGAAGTGCGCGTGGTGCAGCTGCCGACGGCGCGCGAGCTCGCGGGCTACTACTGCCCGCAGTACCTCAATCCCCTCGTCTGCCGCGCGTTCGGGAGCTCGAACGTGCAGGCGCGCTTCGCCTTCGACCTCGAGATCGAGATCGCGAATCCGAACCGCGTGCCCCTGCCGCTCGTGCAGGCGCTCGTCGCGTTCGACGCCTATCCGGACGCACGCGACTCGGCGAGCCTCGGGAGCGCCTGCGTCAGCCTCTGCGGCGACGAGAGCCAGTGCAGCGCGGCCGCGGCCGATGCTTGCCGCTCCAACGAACCGACGATCCACGACGTCGACTCGTTCGCCCGCGCCACGGTGGGGTTCCTCGTCGGCATGGCCACCGGCACGGTGGATCCGCGCAACGTCTCGGTTCGCACGGTCGCGCCCGGCGAGAGCGTCCGCACCGTCGTGCGCCTCGAGCTCGACGCCCCGAAGATGCTCGACCTGATGCGTCGCCTCGGACGGGACCTCCGCGACGACCTCCAGCACGGCCGCGTCCCCTCGTTCGTGATTCCCTACGAGGTGCAGGGCGCCGTCTGGGTCGAGGTCCAGTCGTTCGGACGCTTCGCCGCGAACTTCGGTCCGCTGCGCGGCGAATTCCACATCGACGATTCGCGACGCTGACTCGCTCCGGCGTGCAGGGGAGGCGTCGGGCTCAGCCGAAGAACGGGGTCGTCGGCTGCAGCACGGCCTCCGAGAGCGCGCTGGTCCGGATCCCCGTGACCTTCTGGTACTCGGGGTCGGCGACCATGCTCAGGAAGGCCTTGCGCGAAGGGTAGCGGACGAGGAGCACCGCATCCCAGGCCTGGCCCGGCTCGGCGACGAGCGCCTCGTGCCCGGCGCCGAAGTAGAGCATCTCGCCTCCGACCTTCGCGAGGAAGGGCCCCGTGGCGCGCGCGTACTCCGCGTAGCGCTCGCGTCCTCCGTCCTCGCGGAACCGCAGGAGGTTCAGCATCACGATGGGCTTCCCATCGTCCGCCTGGAAGAATTTCTTGAGGTCCGCGCCCTTGGGATCGATGGCCATGTCCGCTCCTTCGGGCCCAGGATACCGCCCCGCGGCGATTTCCCGAGCGGAACGGAGGCGAATGCGCCCTGCCTCCGCCACATGGGTGAGGAGCGTCTCGCGGGAGGTGGGGACGGCCCGGACAGGGGTTCGAGCGACGAAATCGGCCATGGAGCTGTGAGCTCCCTTGCAGTGCGCTAGGACGTGCCTAGCTGGCCGTCAGCGCTTCTTCCCGGGGGAACTCCATGCTTCGAAACGATCCGTCTCGCGTGCTCGCGAGCCTGCTCCTCGCGCTCGCCGTCGCGCATCCGACCGCGCACGCCGACGAGCCGGCGCCCGCGGCCGATTCCGCGCCCGCGATCCCACCCGCGCCGGCGGTCGATTCCGCGCCCGCGGCCGGTTCCGCGCCGCAGGTGGAGCTCGGCCGCCTCGACACGGATCCGCGCGACGTCGAGCGTCGGCCGACGAAGGGTGGCCGGGCCCAGCTCGTGGTCGGCATGAGCCTCCTCGGCGCCGGCGTGGCGCTCGAGCTCTGCGGGCTCGTGCCCTGCGATCACACGCGCGCATGGGCCGGGGCGACGCTCCTCGGCCTCGGCGCCGGTCTCGGAGTCTCGCTGCTCGCGACGCCACGGGAGGGAATTCCCGCGGGCCAGGCGAGCGCCCTGAACAGCGGTGGCTGGATGGGCACGCTCGTCGGCTTCGAGGTCGCCGGTCTCGTCTCCCGCTACGAGGCCGACGGATCGTTCGTGCACTACCGGGCTCCGATCCTCGGCGTGCTCGGCGGTCAGCTCGGCGGCATCGCCCTCGGCTACGGGCTCGATCGCGTGTTCCGTCCGAGGCCCGGCGAGGTCGCGATGGGCGACAGCGCCGGAATCTGGCTGACCGGCCTCGTGGTGGGCACGGTCGCGCTCGCGAACGATGGCTTCGACGGCAACCGGACCTTCGTCCGCGCCTTGATGGGCGGCATGCTCGCCTCGACGACGGCGGGCCTCGTCGGCGGCGCCGTGCTCGGTCGCCACGTCCGCGCGAGCCGTCAGCGCGTCCTGCTCATCGACGCGGGCGGCATCCTCGGCGCCGGCACGTCCGCCCTCCTGGCCTGGCTCGTCCGCGGCAACGACCTCACGGGTCGTGGCGTCGCCGGCTCGCTGATCGGCGGCGCCGTGATCGGCCTCGGCGGCACCTACGTGCTCACGCGGAACTGGGATCGTCGCGAGACCGAGGAGCAGGCGTCCCCGGTCTCCTTCCAGGTCTCCCCGACGCAGGGCGGCGCGGTCGCGATGGTCTCGGGCAAGCTGCGCTGAGCCGGCGGAGAGGCGCTCGCGCGCGTCAGCCGCGCGCGAAGTGCTCGGCGAGGAGCTCGTTCACCGCCTGGGGGTGCTGGATCGGGAGCGCGTGCGAGGCGTCGTCGAATTCGACGTAGCGCGCGGAGCCGATCGCCCCCGAGAGGCGCATGCCGAACTCGGGCCGCGCGATCGGATCGTGCGAGCCCACCATCACGAGGGTCGGGATCGAGGCGAGCTCGGGCAGGCGTTCGCTCGCGTCGTGACGCCCCATCGCCTCGAGCTGCTGGGAGACCACGTCCGGTGCGTCCGCGAGGTCCCGTCCGAAGACCTCCTCGAGCTGCGCGACGGCGGAGGCACGTCCGCGGGATGCGAGATAGGCGCGCGGCAGGACCATCTCGGCGAAGGCGTTCCGACGCATCGAGGCGGTGCCGACGCGCGTACGGAGGCCGAGACCGAGCATCCGCGCGGAGAGCGAGAGCGCCTCCTTGCCCTTCGAGAAGGTGCAGAGCAGGGAGAGCGTCCGCACGCGGTGCGGATGATCGAGCGCGAGCTGGGTCGCGACGACGCCGCCCATCGAATGGCCGACGATGTGGGCGCGCCCCCAGCCGAGGGCGTCGAGGAGGGCGACGGCGTCGTCGACGAGGAGCTCGATCGAGAGCGGAGACGTGGGACCCGTGCTCTCGCCGACGCCCCGATGGTCGTAGGCGACGCAGTCGAAGCGATGCCGGAGCGAGTCGATCTGCGGTCTCCAGCCGCAGCCGGCGATCCCGACGCCCTGGATGAAGAGGACGGGCGGACCGTGGCCCTCGCGCTCGTAATGGAGCCGCGCTCCGTTCGCTTCGACGATCGGCATGGTCCGCTCCCTCTCCGGGGATCGTAGAGCATTCCGCGCGCCGAGCCATCCGCGATCGGTCAGCCCTCCCGCGGCGCCAACATCGGCGCGATCGCGTTCCGCGCGAGCTTGCGCACCGCCTTCTCGTCGTCGAGGGGCACGATGCTGTCGGGCAGGAAGAGGAACGAGAGACCGAGGCGCACGACCAGCTCGGCGACGAGCTCGACGTCGGCCCCGCCCTTCGTCTTCTTGCGACGGCGATCGCCGCGGAGCTGGGCCGCCATGAACGCGCGCAGGAGCGCGAAGACCTCGGGCGTGCCGACGACGTTCAACGCGTCCTCGCGCTCGTGGCGGAAGATGCGGACGAGCAAGGGATGCTCGCGCGCGATGCGCAGCGCCGCGACGAAGCCCTCGACGATCTGCTCCTCGGGCTCGAGCGCGACGTCGACCGACGCGCGCAAGCTCGTGAGGTTCTTGCGGAGCTCCCGCACCATCAGCGCGTCGAGCAGGCCCTGCTTGTCGGTGAAGCGACGGTAGACGGTGATGCGTCCGACACCGGCGCGCTGCGCCACGTCCTCCACCGTCAGGTGACGGAGCCCGGAGAGCACCGCGAGCTCGAGCGCGGCGTCGAGGATCTTCTCGCTCGTCGCGTCGTCGGGCATCGGCGCCCGCGGATCGAGCGCTCGCGCGAAGAGGGTCGTGGCGTTGGTCATCTCGGGGCTCCCGGGCCGGACGCGGATGCACGCAGGGTAGAGGACGCGCCGGCCGAGGGCTACGGTCAAATGGGCCAATAGAAACGGGTGATACACCTATTGTCTGTTTGTTTCATCCGGGTGCAGTTTGATCGGGCTTCGAGGAGGAGGCCCCCATGTCCCGGAATCCGACCCGCCACGCCCTCGCGTGGGCGCTCGTCATGCACGGATCGTTCGTCGCGAGCGGCTGTTTCGAGCCCCCCCCCAATCCCGCCGGAGGCGACGCCGGCACCGCGCTCGGCTACCGGCCGAACCAGGCCGACGCCGGCACGGCGTATCCGACCCCCGGCTACGACGCCGGCAGCGGCTACGCGTCCGACGGAGGGACCTACCGCGCGGACGGCGGCACCTACACCGGCGGCGGCTACGGCTCGGGTCCCTCGGACCCGAACGCCCTCCTCTGGAGCCGCCACGGCGGGAGCCCCCTCTGGGACTTCTGCGTCGGCAAGCCCGACTCCACGCCCGTCCCCGCGGACCCGCGCGCGATGGTGCAGCCCGGCGTCTCGAACGGCCGCGCGGTCGCGTTCAACTCGTTCTGGAAGGACTGCCACACGAATCCGGCGCTCGTGGGCGAGCCCGGTCATCCGGCGACCTGCGGCGAGCTCCGCCAGCGCTTCGACGAGGGCACGATGCTCATGACGCCGAGCGCGGCGGGCGGCGGCGCGCTCTTCTCCGGCACCGAGCCGGACTCGCTCCCTTCCGGCTTCGGCATCGCGACCTTCCCGGCGCACAAGTACAACGAGCTCTGGAAGGTCTGGGGCGGTTTCCTCACGCGCCCGGACAACTTCGACGAGCTCGTCTCGCAGCGCTACGGCGCCGGCTTCGGCGACACGCCGAATCCCTACCCGCTCCCGGGCGAGGATCCGAACGCGACGAACGGAGGCTCCGGTCGTCTTCCCGTCTTCTTCACGCAGATCCGCAAGGCCAGCGGTGAGTGGACGGGTCGCATCGGCATCTCCTGCCACGGCTGCCACAGCGGCGTCGCCGGTACCCCGGCGGACGGCCCCGGTCTCGGCGTCACGGTCGGGAGCGGCTCGGGCCTCGCCGACTACAACCTCTTCCTCCGCGACATGCTGCCGCTCGGGTATCCGGCGTCGGCGGCCACGCTGATCAACCTGAACCGCACGCGTGGCCTCAACAACGCGAGCGACGTGAACCTCGCGAACTTCTTCCCCGATCAGAAGCTCTACGATCTGAAGACGTTCCTCGGCCTCCTGACCTCCGGCTCGACGGCGGAGATGAACACGCCGGCCTGGTGGAACATGGGCCATCGCGTCACCAAGTTCGCCGACGGCATGTTCCCCATCGACGCGCCGCGCGCCGACCTCGTCTTCTACTCGCCGTTCTTCGGCATCTTCGGCGGCGTGCTCGGCGACGTCGCGGAGCAGGGTCAGGACTGGATGCGTGCGCACGGCGACGCCGTGAACATCTGGGCCCAGGCGCTGCACTCGCCCGAGTACCCGATGCCGATCGACGTCCCGCTCGCGGAGGAGGGCGCCGTCCTCTTCCACACGCTGAACCTCTGGGATCCCTCGCTCCACAATCCGGTGCGCTCGCCGGGCGTCGGCAACGGCTCGTGCGCGAGCTGCCACGGCGCCTACGCCCCGCGCTACTTCAACGATCCGAATTTCCTCGCCTCGCCCGCGCTCGAGGGCGTGGCCTCGTACATCACGCCGCTCGACATCATCGGGACCGATCCCGTCCGCGTGAACACGAACAACGACGCGATGAACGAGGCGGGCGCGCTCAACTTCTTCGGCTATCCGGAGACGATGGGCACGGACAACGACTGCGGTCCGCAGAACCAGCCTCGCCTCCGCGGCAACCGTCCCTACGGCTACCTCGCGCCGCCGCTCTACGGTGTGTGGGCGAGCGCGCCGTACTTCCACAACGGCTCGGTGCCGAACCTCTGGGAGGTCCTGAAGCCCTCGGATCGCCGGCCGATCTGGCGCCGCGTGTCGACGCCCGCGCGCTCCGACCAGGCGGGTCGGGTCGTCATGGGCTACGACACCGACCTCGGACGCGCCTTCGACACCGTGCGCGTCGGCTGGCGGTACGAGGAGATCCCCTGCCAGACGCGCAGCCTCCTGAACCCGAACGTCGTCCCCTACGTGAACTGCAACCCGACGAACGAGGATGCCGATCCGCTCGTGCAGAACTTCCTCGACGTGCTCTACGGCAACCTCGTCGCGATGTGGAACTTCCTCTATCCGCCCATCCTCACGCGCTCGCAGATGGAGGACCGGAAGATCTTCAACTCGCACGTCTTCAGCCACGACAACCACGGCCACGAGTTCAACTCGGTGCTGACGGATCACCAGCGGCGAGCGATCATCGAGTACCTGAAGACGCTGTAGCGGCGGCCGAGGCCGGGGTGCTCCCCCGGCCTCGCTTCAGCGCCCGTACGTCCCGACGATCCGTCCCCACGCGAGCGTGTGCTGCGAGACCGCGAAGCGGACGAACGCACCCGTTGCGCCCGGCGGCAGGCCGAGGTGGTCGACGTCGAGGGCGTAGACGGTGAAGACGTACCGATGCGGCGCTCCGGGCGGCGGGCAGGGACCGCCATAGCCCGGACCGCCGAAGTCGGTGTGCAGCTCGACCGAGCCCGAGGGGAGCGGTCCACCCGACGGGAGCGAGGTCGTTCCCGCGGGGACGTCGGTCGCGAGCCAGTGGAAGAAGCCGACGCCGGTCGGCGCGTCCGGATCGTGGACGACGACAGCGAAGCTCTTCGTGCCCTCGGGCACCGCCGACCAATGGAGCTCGGGCGCGTGGTTTCCACCCGTGCAGCCGAAGCCGTTCAGCACCTGCGCGTCGCCGAGGCGGCCTCCGTCCTCGAAATCGGCGCTCGCGAGCGCGAGCGTCCGGGGGGCCGACGGATGGTCCTGGAGCGGGAGCTCGGGCGCGACGCAGGACGGAGTGGGCGTGTGCGCCACGTGCTCCGACGTGCCTCCGCATGCGCCGACGAGGGCGCCGGAGACGACGACGAAGGCGCGCGCGGAGCGCGAACGGACGATCGAGTGGGTCATGGCCATCCCTTGCCGCGGGCCGGGCGGATCGTCCACGTGGATTCGTGAATCGACGTCACGCGCCTCGGGCCCCGATCCCGCGTACAGTAGGGGCCTCATGACGACCCTCTTCCTCCACGGCGACCTCTTCGAGTCCGCGAACGAGCGCAGCGGCAAGCGCGCCCTCGCCTTCGGCGCCGATTGCTCCGGCACGATGGACGCCGGCGTCGCCGTCGCCTTCCGCACCCGCTTCCCCGCCTTCGCCGAGGCCTTCGCCGCGCACGGCGCGACCCATGCGATGCAGCCCGGGGACCTCTTCGCGTTCTCCGAGGGCGAGACCACGATCTACGCCCTCGGCATCCAACAGGCGGGCTCGAGGCCGAAGGTCTCGCACCTCGAGCGCGCGGCCCAGAAGATGCTCGCGCATGCCGTCGCCGAGAGCATCCCCGTGATCTTCCTCCCCCGCCTCGGCGCCGGGAAGAACGGCCTCGACTGGCTCCGCGTGAAGAACCTGCTGACCGAGCTCGGCAAGCGCGGCCCCACCGAGCTCGTCGTCTTCGAGCAGTTCATCCGGACACGGCCCGCGACCTGAGGGGGTATCCTCCCTCCGTGGATCCCCAAGGCCTCGATCAGGTCGCCCGCATCCTGCAGCTGAGCATCACGCCGGTGGCGCTCATCAGCGGCGTCGGCCTGCTCCTGCTCTCGATGACGAACCGGCTCGGTCGCATCGTCGATCGCTCGCGCGCGCTCGGACGCGAGGCGAAGCAGCCCATGGACGACGAAGCCCGGCGCGCGCTCTCCGCGGAGCTCGCGATCCTCTTCCAGCGCGCCCGGCTGATGCAGCTCGCCATCGCTTCGATCGCGACCTGCATCTTCCTCGCCGCGCTGATGGTTGCCTCGCTCTTCGCCATGAACCTCCTGCACGACGACCTCGGCTCCCTCGTGCTCGGCCTCTTCGCGCTGAACCTCCTCTTCCTCGTCGTCTCGATCGTCTGCTTCCTCGGCGACATCTTCCTGAGCATCCGTTGGCTGCACGCGAGCCACGAGGACGATCCGAAGGCGTGAGGCGCGAGCAGCGCCTGCAAGGGCTCGAGGGGCGGGTCCGACGGACGCTGGCGCCGTCCCGAGCCGGGCCTCAGCGCCGCACGGCGAGGTCGAAGGTGACGAGGCAGCGCTGGGAGCAGACCGGCGGGAGGACCCAGCCCGAGACGAGCCGCCCTTCGAGGGTCGAGGCCGAGGTCCGGCGGAAGGTCCACCGCTCCTCGAGGCGCTTGCCGGGGCAGCTCCCCCGCGCCTCGAAGTCGCCCTCGGCGACGAGCGCATCGCCTTCGACGTGCGCGGCGTAGGTGCGGTCGACGACGTCCGCGAAGAGCGTGCGCGTCACGGGATCGATCGTGACGTGGCGGGCCGCCAGGTAGACCTGGCCCTGGCAGCCGTCCGCCGCCGGCGAGCCCTCGATCGTCCAAGTGCCCGCGAAGTCCTCGAGGCTGGCGGTCGCCTCGGTACGACCCGCGCTCGACGCGGCTCCGCCGCAGCTCGAGAGCACGAGCCAGACGACGACGCCCCCCACGGTTCCCGCCATTCGTCGGAGCATGGGACCTCCCATCGGTCTCAGGCTCCCACGCGGGGGTCGCCCTCGTCCATCACCCCCGCGGAGCGTCCGGCTGCCGCTCGGGGCTCGCGAGCTCCCATCGCGGAAGGGCACGGCAGCGTGCGTCGATCGCGACGAGCGTCTCGAGCCCCGTGAGATCGACCCCGAAGCGGCGCGCGTTGTACATCTGCGGCACGAGCACGACGTCGGCGAGCGTCGGCGTGTCGCCGAGGAGGAACTCGCCCGACCGGCCGGCCACGCGCGCCTGCAGCGCATGGAGGCCCTTGCCGATGTACTTGCGCCCCCAAGCATCGGGATCGGCTCCGAGCGCCTTCAGCTCGGCGAGCACGGGCGTGTTCTGGAGCGGCTGGATCCCCGAGTTCACGAGCTCGACGAGCTCGCGGACCCTCGCCCGCGCGATCGGCTCCTTCGGCAGGAGCGCGGGCTCGGGATGCGTCTCCTCGAGATACTCGAGGATCGCCACCGACTGCGCGAGATGCACCGTCTCGCCGCCCCTCTCGAATTCGAGGACCGGCACCTGCCCGAGCGGATTGCGCGCGAGATGGGCCTCGCCCCGGTTCACCCCGTCGGCGATGGATACGGTCACCACCTCGTAGGGGATGTCCTTGTGGCGGAGCGCGATCCGGACGCGGTAGCTCGCGGAGCTCCGGTAGTAGGCATAGAGACGCATCGTCGGGTCCTCCCTCGACGGTAGGGGTAGCAAAGATCGCACGTCACGCGACCGCCGGCGTGCGAGCCCACGCACTCCTCACCGACCGGGCGCTCGGAGAACGAAGCGAATCTCGCTCGAGCGTGCCGATTCCCGGAAGAGCATCAGGTCGTAGTTGGTATGCTCCCCGACGCTCCGATGACTCGGACGCGTGATTCGCGCGTGGGAGGCCCGATGGTGCATTCGATTTCGGTACGCCCGGTTCGGAAATGGATCGCGGCGACGTTGCTGTCCTCTGCGCTCGCGGGCTGCGGCTCGCCGGCCGGGAGCGCTCCCGCCTCCCTCGTCGTGACACCGACGAGCGGCCTCCAGACCACCGAGGGCGGCCTCCAGGCGATGGTCTACGTGAGCCTCGACTCGCGACCGTCGAAGGACGTCACGGTGCCCGTCGCGACGACGGACACCACGGAAGGCACGATCACGACGACGTCGCTCGTGTTCACGCGCGACAACTGGAACGCCCCCCAGGCGGTCGTGGTCACGGGTGTCGACGACCATGTCGCCGACGGGACCCAGACCTACTCGCTCGCCTTCGGCCCCTCGACCTCCGGGGACCGGGACTTCGTCGACCTCTCGGGCTCGGTCGACCTGCGGAACGTCGACGACGAGACCCCCGGGGTCCTGGTCTCGGCGCCCGCCGGCGACGTCACCGAGGCCGGGACGACCACCACGTTGACGGTCGTCCTGAGCTCCGAGCCCACCGCCGACGTCGTCCTCACGGTCGCGAGCGACGACACGGGCGAGGGCACGATCGCACCTTCGACGCTGCGGTTCACGGCCCTCGATTGGAACGCTCCGCAGACGGTCACGGTCACGGGCGTGGACGACGATTTCATCGACGGAACGCAGACCTTCCACGTCGCCGTGACGGCGATCGCCTCCTCGGACGCGGGCTACGCATCCCTCGCGCTCCCGTCCCCCGTATCCGTCCGCACCGTCGACGACGACAGCGCCGGCTTCCTCCTCGCGACGGTCGATGCGACGAGCGGCGAGGACGGGGACACCGCGTCCTTCACGGTGGCCCTCACCGCCCGGCCCTCGGCCGACGTCACGATCACGCTCGGCACGAGCGGCGCCGGGGAAGGCGAGGTCACGTCGCCGACGACGCTGATCTTCACGCCCTCCGACTACGCGACTCCGCAGACGGTCACCGTCACCGGACGCAACGACGACCTCGCCGACGGAACGCAGCCTTACCAGATCAGCGTCGCGGTCGGCTCGACGACCGACACGGACTACGCCGCGCTCGCCGCCGGTTCGGTGGGCCTCGGCAACGTGGACGACGATTCGGCCGGCATCCTCGTCTCCGCCGCGACCGGCCACACGACCGAGGCGGGTGGAACGGCGACGTTCACGATCCGTCTCGCCTCCGAGCCGTACGGCGACGTCACCGTCGCGTTCGACACGGACGATCCCGGCGAGGGGACCGTCGACAAGACGAGCGTCACGTTCACCACCACCGACTGGAACGTCGCGCAGACCGTGACCCTCACCGGCGTGAACGACGCGATCGACGACGGCGACCAGCCCTACCAGATCGCCTTCTCGGACGTGACGAGCACCGACACGGCCTACGACGCGATGCTCCCGGCGAACGTGGTCGTGACGAACGACGACGACGACACGCGCGGCGTGCACGTCTCGGCGATCTCCGGCCCGACCACCGAGAAGGGCGGAACGGCGACGTTCACCGTCGTGCTCGACACCGAGCCCACCGCGGACGTCGAGCTCACGTTCGGCTCGAGCGACACCACCGAGGGAACGACGGACGTGAACATGCTCGTCTTCACGAGCACGGATTGGTACCTCCCCAAGACCGTGACCGTGACCGGCGTGGACGACACGATCGTCGACGGGGACATCGCCTACACCATCGACTTCGATCCGGTCTCGAGCCTCGATCCCGTCTACGACGGCCTGACGGTCGCGTCGGTGGCCGTGGTGAACGTGGACGACAAGGAGATCTGCTACTGCCCGTGGGCCGGCGAGACCTTCGAGGACGGTGTCGCCGATGGCTTCACGCAGCTCACGCAGACGATGGCCGTCACGAACGCTACGGCGGCCAACGGCACGACGCGCTCGCTCACGGTCACGGGCGGGAGCACCGGCCACCTCAACGGAGTCTACCTGCAGGCGCCGACCTGCCAGACCACCCGTTTCTCGGCGTGGGTCCGGCCGCAGGCGGGAACGGCGGCCCACAACTACATCGTGCTCGGAGACGACAGCGTCACGGCCAACAACTGCATCCTCTTCTTCTACGCTCAGGGCTCGTCCAGTACGTTCCGGCTCGTGAGCTCGTCGACCGCGACGGCGGCGTACACCCCGGACGTCTGGGTCCACGTGGTCTTCGACATCGACTGGGCGACGAAGACGGTGAATGCCTCGGTGGACGGCGTGCCGTTCGCGACGGGGCTCCCGTTCCGCAGCTCGACGCAGAACCAGCTGACGCGGATCCACCTCTACAACTACAACAGCGCCGTCGGCACCTACGACGAGATCGAGATGCAGACCGCCTGCCCGTGATCAGCGTTTGACGACGACGAGCTCCTCCGGCCGCGCGACCACCCGGTCCGCGCCGGCGGAGCGCGCCTGGAGCCGCACGCGATCGCCCACCCGCAGCCCCGCGGGCAGGGCGCTCGTCAGGAAGACGTGCAGCTCCCTGCCGATGCGGTCGTAGAGCAGCGCCGGATATCCGGGCACCGTCTCCGCTTTGCGGACGAAGATCCCGAGGAAGGCCGCCGGGCCTTTGCCGAGCGACGTCACTTCCCCTTCGAGCACCGTCCAGTTCTCCATGATCGAGAACGCCACGACCTCATGGTATGGACCGCGCGTTCGGAGCCCATGACCCTTCGGGGTGGTGGGAGCACGTTCGTGCACGTCGCGCGTCGCAGGCCCGCGAAGCGCTCTGCCTTTCGGGCTATCGCGCCGCGCAATACGCCTCGGTGGTCTGCACCGAGACCACGGCGACGTGGGCGCCCGCGCGGATGACGAACTCGCTCGCGCCGACGTGGCGATCGTCGCGTCCCCAATCGTACGTGTAGCCGAGCTGGGTCCACGGATATCCGCTCTCGCCGTACGAGCGCGCGCGGAGGTCGGTGATCCACGCCCGATGGAAGTCGCTCGTCCCCGCCGGGAAGTCGAGGCCGCAATGGTCGTCGTCGATCTCCGCATCGGCGCAGGGCCGGAAGACGTCGGCCGGAGCCACCCAGAGCTCGACCATGCGCGACTTGTCCGTGTTCGGCGGGAGGCCGAGGTATTGCGCGAGCCGCAGCTCGAGCGGATCGCCCTCGGCGACGAACGCACGGCACGCCTCCTGGACCTCGCTCGCCGTCGTCACCCAGACCTCGCGCGAGAGATCCATCTCCTGACCGACGCGCGCGTCGTAGCCGTCCCACGACGTCCACGTCACGACGCGCACCCGGCTCGAGCCGCGGGCTCCGTCCCAGACAATCGCCTCGTTCTCGGCGCGGATGGGGCGCAGCGAATGCACCTCCTCGGCGACGGTCGGCTCGCTCGCATCGCGGATCGCCGCGGCGTAGCGGTCCTCGGGGGTCGTGTCCTCGGGCGTCGGAAGCGTCGAGGCGGTCGGCGATGCATGCGCGCAACCGAGGGAGAAGGCGAGGACGAGGGCGAACGAGGTGGGACGCGGGGTGGTCTGCATGGGGCGAGGTTAACGCCTGGGGGTGGCGTTCGTCGCGGGTCTCGGCGCGCCTTCAGACCTGCGCCGGGAACAGCCGAGGAAACAGGACGTCCGCGCTGCTCACGCCGAATCGCAGCCGCGCCGGTGCGCGATGGGAATCGGACGTGAGCAGCCCCGCATCGTGCAGGCGCGAGAGCCACGCGCGGGCCGTCCGCTCCGACTTGCCGGTGATGCGCGCGGCCTCCCCACGTGGGAGCTCGCCGCGCCGCAGCGCTTCGGCGCAGAGCCCCCAGGCCTCGGGAGGCAACCCGAGCGTGCCGTGGACGTAGTCTCGGAGCCGCCCTTCGAGGGCCGCGAGGTCGAACATCGAGCCCATGAAGCGGATCTGGTCGAGCGACACCTCGCAGAACCACGTGACGAACTCGGTGAGCGCTCCGAGCGAGAGGTTTCCTCGACCGTCGAGGTCTCCGCGCCGAGGGGCGTCGGTGGCGTCCATCATGCGCTTGTATTCGCCCGCATCCCGCAGGCCTCGTGCGAGCCCACGCGAGATCGACCAGAGTCCGTGCGCGGCGATCCCGGCCGAATGCGCCATCGCATGCGACATCAATCGGCTGACGCGTCCGTTTCCGTCGCAGAAGGGATGGATGTAGTTGAGCCGGTGGTGTGCGGCAGCGAAGGCGACGATGCGCGCGGACGCTCCGAGCGGAGCCATCCGATAGCGTCGCTCGAAGTAGGCCATGAACCCCGCGACCTGGGCGCTCGACGGCGGCTGGTGTCGCCCGACCATGACGTCGTGACGAGGCTCGCTGCGGTACTCGCCGGGGATCATGTCGAACGTCCCGCTCGTGCCCTCGAGGCGCAGCATGCGCGCCGGCGCGTCGGCGTAGAACTCGCGATGGAGCCAGCGGATCCGTTCCTCCGATGCCGGCTCGCCATACCGACCCTCGGCACAGAGGCTGTCGACCTCGCGCTGCAGGCGGATGTGGGCGCGCGCTTCGAGCTGGAGATCGCGGCGCAGAGAGTCCGCGTCGAAGTCCTGCGCGAGCGCACGCTCGATGTCGCGCGGACGCGTGTCGTGCCCCTCGATCAGGTTGCTGTAGTAACAGTTCATGACCAGGACGAGCTCGGCGAGGCTCGACGCCGTCGCCGGATGCAGCCGCTGCCCGAGCAACGCGCTCTCGCGTACGAGCTCCGCGAGGAGATCCGCGAGCGGCGACGGGTAGGCCTCGAGCATGCAGGGCTCGAGGTGGGCTGGGGTCTCGAGGGTCACTGGATTGCCGGTTCCGACGAAGGATCTTGCCGGTTGCAGTGAAAGGCAATCACCTGAAAGCACGAATGTTCGTGGAGACTCGAGGGCCATACCTGCCGGTTCGACCTGCCGGTTCCGCCCCTCAATCCGGCACGAAGTACACGCCTTCGTTCGGGAGGTTCACGTAGGCGCCGTTCGGGGCGACGACGAGATCGAGGAACCAGCTCGCCGCGAGGATGGGCTCGACGGTCCCGCCCGCGAGCGGCACGCGAACGAGCTCGTCCTGGTTCGTGAGCACGTACACGTACGCATCGCTCAGGCCGAGCTCGGCGGAGCGGGTCACGTTGTCCGGGGGCACGGAGCCGAGCACCGCGGTCGCGCCCTTCACGAGCGGCGTGCGGCGGATCGCGCCGCCGGCGAAGTCGTACCAGTAGACGTGCGACACGCCGAGCGCCATCGGCCGGGAGACGCCGCTCGTCTCGAGGTTCTCCGCGAACGAGAAGTCGACGAGCGCATGCGAGAGCACCCCCGACCAGCTCGAGGTCGCCGCGCTCCACACGAGCTCGGTCCAGTAGAGATTCCCAGCCCGCGCCGCGACCCACCCCGGATACGAGGCCGGGGTCAGCGTCTCGCGCATCCCTCCTGCGATCGGGACGCGATCGAGCGAGACGCCGTAGATCGTGAAGTAGACGTATCCGCCGTCGACATCGAGGTGCGCGTTGCTCGAGAGACCCGACACCAGCGGCTCGACCGTCCCGCCGGTCACGGGCACGCGCTCGATGCCCGCGTTGCTCATCCCACTCGTCGGAACCGTCGCGAAGTAGACGTAGCCGTCCTCCACGACCATCTCCGCCACGGGCTCCGTGATCGTCGCGATGGGCTCCACGGCGCGCGTCGCGATCGACATGCGCCGGATCGAGTAGCCGTTGCCGACGCTGAAGTAGAGATAGCCCCCGTCGTAGGCGAGCTCGTTCGCCGTTTGCTCGCGTCCGACCACGCGCTCGAGACAGGCGGATTGGAACGAGCGGAGACAGACCGACGCGTCGCCCGCGACGTTGCCTCCGTCGCCACCCGAGCCCGCGTCCGACGAGGACGACGGGCCCGTCGAGCCGGAGCTCGAGCAGGCGCCGAGGAGGGCTGCGCCGAGAGCCGCGATCGAGAGGGAGCGCATGCCGGGCACGCTATCGCGTGGCGATGGGGCGAGTCCATGCGGGTGCAGCGGGCGGACGTGGACCTACCTTTGCGGCAGCAAACACATCGCCCGGTCGGGGGATGCTGCTCGGGGAGCGTCGGGCAGGGAGCTCAGGGCGACGTCGAGGGATCGATCGCGGCGATGGCGGCGCTCGCCGAGCCGCCTCCACCGTCCGAGCAGTGACGCAGGCCGCCTTCGTTCGCCATCACGCCGCCCGTGAGCACGCGGTAGCCGTCCACGGTCGCGACGTGACCATAGTCTGCGGACACGCTCTTGCCGCCGTGCGCGAAGACGAGACCGTACTCCGTCCACCTTCCGCAGCTGTCCTTGCCCCGGCACTGTGGGTCACCGGTGTGGATCGAGAAGCCTGCCGGGACCGCCAGCCCGTCGACACCGTACGAATCGGCGCACCAATGCACGAGCGAACCGTCCTCGCGCACGAGGAAGAGCTGGCTGGTCGCGCCCCCGAACGAGTAGGCGTCGAAGTCGACCGAGAGATGGACCGCGTCACCGGCACGCAGCCGATCGAAGGCACCTTCGACCATCGAGCCGATTCGCCACGTCTCACCCGTCGCCTCGTCGCGCAGCACGGCGAAATCCGCGGTCTCGCCGGGGCCCGGCTCCGCGTAGCCACCGACGGGAACGCCCACGAAGCATCCCTCGGAGTCGACGGACACCATCGTCTCGACGACCGTGAGTCGGCGGTTCGCGTGGAAGGACTTCTCGGAAAACCGATCGAAGCCCGAAGGCGGCTTCACACATCCCGAGGTCGGCAGCGGATCCGGCGCATGACTGCATCGCGGGGTGCAGCCCGCAGCGAGGAACGGAAAGGCGAGCGCGAACGAGACGAGCGAGGCCGTGATCGCGCGGCGAAGGAAGGAGGAGGACATGGATAAGACCTGAAGTCGGCCGGAGCCGAAAACCGAAGGCTATCACGGCCAACACCACCCCCGCCCTACGCCCTACGGCGGCATTCCGCCCCACTCCATGCCATCGTTCCCTCGATGAGCTCCCTCGACGTCACCCAGCCGGACCAGCTCCGCGAGGCGATCGCCCGCGAAGAGATCGCGCGCGTCGCGAGCGCGTACCAGGCCGGCGATCCGAGCCACGAAGATGCGATCGGCTCGCTCGACGACGCCTCGCTCCGCGCGCTCGCGCACGCGCCCCGGACGCTCGCGATCCTGCACCACGCGGCGGTCGGTCTGATGGCGCGCGACGCGTATCCGGCGGCGCATCGGATCTTCGACGTGCTGGTGGAGCTCCCGCTCGACGACGCCTCGATCGCGTCGAACGCGCTCTACGCGGTGATGGACGACAACCACCACCTCGGGCCGATGCCGGAGCGCGCCTCGCGCTACCTGGCGCGTGCGCTCCCCGCGGCTCGCCGCCATCCGGCGATCTTCTACAACGCCGCTCTCGTCGCGGCCGAGCTCGGAGACGTCGAGACCGCGCTCGCCCACGTCCGCGATGCCATCCGCTACGGCCATCCGAGGGTCGAGGCGTTCCGCCGCGAGCCCGCGCTCCGCGCCCTCCTCGCGGACGCGCGCTTCACCGACGCGCTCGTCGATCCCGAGCTCCGCCGTCAGCGGGCCGCCCGCGAGTGGCCCCGTCCCGAGACGCCGATCGATTGGGAATCGATCTTCGAGGAGGCGCATCCCCTCCCCGGCGCGACCGTCGCCGAGCTCGGCACGCTGCACGACCTCGCCGAGCCGATCCGCGAGGACGAGCTCTCCTCGAGCCTCTTCGACGACGAAGCCCGCGCGGCCGCGCTCGCCTGGACGCTCCCCACGAACCCGCCCCCGATCGCCTACGTCGACTTCCTCCGGTACTCGAACGGCGGGAACTTCCGGAACGGCGCGCGCCACTTCCGCCCCTTCTTCCCGGCCGACACCCTCCGCCGGATGATGCTCACCTACGGCATCCCCGAAGAGATGCCCGGCGTCCTCCCCTTCGCCTTCGACGGCGGCGGCGTCTTCCTCGCCTTCGACCTCCGCGAGCCCTCCGCGAACGGCGAGTCCCCCATCGTCGCCTTCCACTCGAGCACGCCCGTGTGGGAAGAAGCGTCCCACGTCGCGAGCTCGTTCGAGGAGCTCTGCCGGGGGAAGACCTCGTACTGAGGGCCGGCCTGGGCCTCGTTCCGTCCCTCCTCCATGCGAGGGAAGATCGGGAGCCAACCCCGCGGAATCACGCACGTCTCACATCCGTGCGATGGAGCTTCCATCGCCCGAGACGCACCTAGGGGACGTGCGTCCGAACCTCTCGGCGCACGCCGGAGGTGGACCGTGGCGAGAGACAGCGATTCCCAGGGAAGCACGACGTGGCCCGTGGCCGTGGCCTCGGCCGCCGTGACCATGGCCGTCGTCGTGACGGCGGCGACGGCGCTCGGCTGGCTCCGGCCGCCCGAGCCCGCGCAGCGAGCCACCCCTCGCGAGGTGACCCCCCCGACGTCCCCCAATTCGGGACACGCGGCCGATCCCCCGGGCTCGGAGATCGTGCTCGTCCCCGTCGCCCCGACCTCGGCCCCCTCGGCCGTGGAGCCCATGCCGGCGGAGGGCCCCCTTCCCGAAGACGAGCTCCTCGTCGCGGAGTGGGACGACGACGAGGGCGAGCACCACCACCGCGAGCACCACGGTCACCACGAGGAGCACGACGATGACGACTGAGCCCCGCACGGCGACGCCGCGGAGGCCGAAGCCGCTCGTCGCGCTGCCCGAGAGCTCGTTGCGCCTCTACGCGATCGCGATCCTCGCGACGATGTACGTCGTCGCGTTCCTCGCGCTCGAGACGCCCGCCGAGGAGCCCGTGGCCGAGGCCGAGGTCGCGCCCGCGGAGGTCGTGGTGCCCCTCGAGAGCCCGGCCGAGCGTCGGACCGTCTGGTGGAGCGAGCTCCCGGTCGAGCGTCGACCCGCGCTCGCGCTGCCTCCGGGGCTTCGCGTCGTCGAGCCCGGCACGGAGCCGCCGGTCGTCGCCTCGGCGGCGCCCGTCCGCGTGAGCCGCGCCCGTCCTCGCCGCCTCCGCACGAGGAGCTCGTGATGCACGTCTTCCATGCGATGGGCACCGAGGTCTCGGTCGTGCTTCCCGATGCGACGGAAGCTCGCGAGGCCGAGCTCGCGCACGCCGTGGCCTCGCTCTTCGCGGAGAACGAGCGACGCTTCAGTCGCTTCGATCCGGAGAGCGAGCTCTCGCGCCTCAATCGCACGAGCTCGCCGCTCGTCGTCTCGGCCTCGCTCTTCGCGATGCTCCTCCGCGCACGCACGCATGCCGAGCGGACCTCGGGGCTCTTCGATCCGGGCATCGGCGCCGCGCTCGTCGCCGCGGGCTACGACCGAAGCTTCGCGCCGGGCGCGCTCGATCGCGCGGAGGCCATGTCTTCGTCTCGGAGGGCCTCGATCCTCGAGCTCGAGCTCGATCCCGAGACGCGCACGGTTCGTCGTCCCTCGCACGTGCGGCTCGACCTCGGCGGCCTCGTGAAGGGTGTCACCGTCGACGCCGCGAGCGCGCTCCTTCCCGCGGATGCGGCGATCGACGCGGGCGGCGATGCGATCCTCCGAGGGAACGGCGATGCGGACGGCGGCTGGCTCGTCGACGTCGAAGACCCGGCCGACGCGGAGGAGAGCCTGCTCACGCTCCGCCTCCGCGATCGCGCCGTCGCGACGAGCGCACCGAACCGACGCCGCTGGAGGCGCGGGGACGGTGAGGCGCACCACCTCGTCGATCCGCGGACGGGCCTTCCCGCGCAGACGGATCTCGCGCAGGTCACGATCGTGGCCGAGACCACCGAGCGCGCGGAGGTCTTCTGCAAGGCCGCATTCCTCCTCGGCGAGCACGGAGCACGCACGCTCGTCGAGGAGTCCGAGGACCTCGGCGCCGTGCTCGTACGGCGGGACGGAACGTGGCTCGCGCTCGGAGCGCTGGAGGTGATCGATGCGTAGGAAGCTCCTCGTCGGAAGCCTGCTCGGGCTCGTCACCACGGCCGTCGCGGCCTCCGTGCTCGCGCGCCTCGGATGGATCGCGCTCGCGATCCCACGGCCCGAAGGTCCCACGCTCTGGACCGCGTCGCGCGCCTCGGGCCTCGTCGCCTTCGTCGCGCTCTCGCTCGACGCGATCCTCGGCCTCTCGATCTCGACGGGCGTCGGCGATCGCATCTTCGCGCGCGGCTCGAACGTCGCCCTGCATCGCTTCCTCTCGAGCGCCTCGCTCGCGCTCGTGGCCGCGCACGTCGTCCTCCTGATCGGCGATCCCTTCGTCGGCTTCGACGCGATCGACGCCGTCGTCCCCTTCGTCACCGACTACCGCCCTCTCGCCGTCGGCGCGGGCAGCCTCGCCGCGTACGGAGCGTTCGTTCTCCACGCGAGCTTCGACGCGAGAGCGCGCATCGGCGCCGCCGCGTGGAAGAAGCTCCATCGCCTCTCCTTCCTCGTGTACCTGCTCGCGCTCGGCCACGGCCTCTTCGCCGGCAGCGACACGGGCAAGGGCCTCGTGCCGTGGCTCTACCTCGCCTCGGCGAGCGCCGTCGGCTTCCTCGCCCTGCGCCGCTTCGCGAGCCCCGAGGGCGATCGGAGCTCGCCACGGACTCCGAGCACCGCAGCGAAGTGACCCGGGCTGACTCTGCACGGGCGACCGTGTCCGTGCGAGTCTATGCGGGTGCGTGGCGGCCTCCGCGCCACGACCCTAAGGGGCGTCAGCGATGCAGGAATTCGACTACGTGGTCGTCGGCGGAGGCTCCGCCGGCTGTGTCGTGGCCAGCAGGCTCAGCGAAGACGCCTCGGTGAGCGTCTGCCTCCTCGAGGCCGGCGGCGACGGCAAGGACGCCCTCATCCGCGCCCCGTTCGGCTTCGCCTTCGCCGTCCCGCGCGGAATCAACAGCTGGCACTACGAGACCGTCCCGCAGCCCGGCTTCCACGGACGTCGCGGCTTCCAGCCGCGCGGCAAGGCCCTCGGCGGCTCGAGCACGCTGAACGCGATGATCTACGCGCGCGGTCCGGCCTGGGACTACGACCACTGGGCCGAGCTCGGGAATCCCGGCTGGTCCTACGCGGACGTGCTCCCCTACTTCAAGCGCTCCGAGAACAACGAGATCCACCGCGACTCGCCCTACCACGGCGTCGGCGGCCCGCTGAACGTCACGAACCTCCAGAGCCCGAGCCCGCTCAACGAGGTCTTCCTCGATGCGTGCAAGTCGCAGGGCCATCCCTTCAATCCCGACTACAACGGCGAGCGCCACGCCGGCTGCTACCACGTGCAGGTCACGCAGAAGGACGGCGAGCGCCACAGCGCCGCCGCGGCGTTCATCCATCCGAACCTCGGTCGTCCGAACCTCGACGTCCGGACGTCCGCCCACACCACGCGCCTCCTCTTCGAGGGCAAGCGCGCCGTCGGCGTCGAATACGTCCGCGGCGGCGAGACGACGCGCGTGAGGGCCCGCCGCGAAATCGTGATGAGCTCGGGCGCGTTCGGCTCCCCGCAGATCCTGATGGCCTCGGGAGTCGGCGCCGGTCGCGAGCTCCAGCGCCTCGGCATCGAGGTGGTGCACGACCTGCCCGGCGTCGGCCAGAACCTCCAGGACCACATCTCCGCGCTCCTCGTCTACCGCTCGCCCGGCAACTACGACACCGTCGGCATCTCGCCCGTCGGCATCGCGAAGGTCCTGCGCGGCATCTGGGACTGGCGCACGAAGCGCAAGGGCCTCGTCACGAGCTGCCTCGCCGAGTCGGGCGTCTACTACCGCACCGATCCCTCGGTCGAGGTCGCCGACATGGAGATGGAGCTCCTCATCGGCATCGCCGACGACCACGGCCGCAAGAACCACGTCGGCCACGGCTACTCGGCCCACCTCCTCCTCGCGCGCCCGAAGAGCCTCGGCGAGGTGCGCCTGCGCACGCCCGACACGCGCGACGCCCCGCTCATCGACCCGCGCTACTTCAGCGATCCCTACGACATGCCCACGCTCGTGAAGGGCACGCAGCTCGCGCTCGACATCATGAACGACCGCGCCTTCGATCCCTACCGCGGCGAGATGCTGATCCACTACGACCGCAGCGATCCCGCCCAGATCGAAGAGACCCTCCGCAACCACGCCGACACCGAGTACCACGTCTGCGGAACCTGCCGCATGGGCCCCGACAGCGACGCCACGGCGGTGGTCGATGCCCGCCTCCGCGTGAAGGGCGTGGAGGGGCTGCGGGTGGCGGATGCCTCGATCATGCCGCGCGTGACGAGCAACAACATCCATGCGCCGGTGCTGATGATCGGCGAGAAGTGCGCGGCGATGATGCGGGAGGATCGGCGGTGAGGTGAGGGCGGGCGGCGGTTCGGTCACGAGCCGATCCGTGGTACAGCAAGGGCCGCGGGCGTTGGCCGTGAATGGTCCTGGGCGCGACGCGTTCGCCCACGGATACGCGAGCCGGGTCTTGTCATGCGCCGCGGGGCGCGGGCAGAGTATCGACTCGACGCGCATGACGAATGCCGACACGCCACGCATCGAGGGATGGCCGATCGTGGAGGTCGCCTACCCGAGTCAGGTCGCGATCCCCGAGCTCTGCCATGTGATGGACGCGATCGATCGCCTGCTCGAGCGTGGCGAGCCGTTCGCCGTGGTCCATCAGACGACCAGCACGCTCGACGGGGCGGCGCGTCGGTACGCCGCCGACCGCGCCCGTGGAAGCGCCGACGCGCGCTCGCGCCACCTCGTCGCGGAGGCCGTCGTGACCAGCTCGCCGCTCGTGCGGGGCGTGCTCTCGGTGGTCGTGTGGCTCGGGCCGCATCCGAATCCGATCCAGGCGTTCGATGATCTCGAGGCGGCGCGGGAGTGGTGTGGGGGGAGGATGAGGGAGGGGGTGAGGGTGAGGGGGTCGTGAGGTCGGGTTGGGTCACGTTGCAGCGGCCGTGGAGTAGCGATCACAGGTGACGCTGCTCGAGGGCATTCCCCGCTCGCGGGGAATCGGCACGTCTTCGGGGAGCGGTAACCTCAACCGTCCATGTCTCTGCTCGTTCTCCTCGGCGCCGCGCCGATGGGCTACGTCGCAGGAGCCGATAGAGTGCGCTGCCATCTCTCTTACACGGAGGCGTGTATCCCAACGCCGCCACCGGATTCGAACCGCCGCGCTCTCAACGTCTGCGACCTCCATGTCGTATGCGAGGCTCCGCACCGTCTAGATCGGGATTGCGATGGGACCGCGCGCGAGTGCCCGATTTGAGTGGAGCAGTTGGGAGCGATGCGGGCCGAGCACGTTCGGTCGCGACAAATCGAAGCGGCGGGGTTGGGGCAGGGTGAGTCTTGCGGGCGCGCGCGGAACGATGCCGTCTGCCGTGTGACACCTCTAAGCCGATGCACGAGACGGGACACCAGCCACGAGCCTCGAATCGCCACCCTGCTTCGCTCCTGGATGCCGCGCGTGGTTACGCCGATCGGAGGAGGTCCTCACCGAGACTTGCCCGAATTGCGTAGAGCCGGGTGAACTGGAACGCGCCAAGACCATGGACTGACAGTGTGAGCCGTTTGTAAAGTCGTCGCTGCCGTTTGCCGGTGGCTACTTCGTGGGAGTCTTAATTTGTGGCCCCTGACCATCATGAACCTCGTCGGCAAGCCACTGAAGGGCTGCGCGCGCTCCCCGAGCGCAAGGGCAGGAGCATGCCGAAACAGGTGATGTGCATGCTCGACCTCACATGCGCGTCCGAGAGCGGCACGACTACCTTCGACCAGGAGGCCGATGCGGAAACCGACGACAAGGAGCGCCGATGAGCACTAGCGTTGCAACCAAGCTGGAGGCGGCTCGCGTACGCCTCGAAGAGCTTGGACGGATGACGAGCGAGCTGGTCGCGTCGCACCCCGAGGTCTTCGAGGAACCTGAGCTTCGCACCTACCTCAACACGTTCAGGGGCGCGTTCGACGAGGCCCAGGCCCGCCTCGCCGAGCCCACGCTGAGCATCGCGACGATCGGGACGACCTCCTCCGGCAAATCGACCATCGTCAACGCGCTCGTGGGACGGCGCATCGCTCCAATCGAGGCCGGGGAGATGAGCGGCGGGGTCCTCACCATTCGAAGCGGCAGCGACCGGCGATTGACGGTAGAGCCTGCCGACGGTGCGCCATGGGAGGCAGGCACCTGGACCGGGATCTCCGACCTAGACGCCTATACTCGAATCCGCGACGGCGTCATGCGTCCGTACCACGATGCCAGGAAGTCCCGCGCATGCCTGGCTCCACAGGTGCTCTCGGAAGGCCCGCTGCTCCCGTCGATGGACTCCACCTTGCTGGGGCTTCCATCTGACCTGGGCGTGGAGTTCATCGATCTGCCCGGTCTGAAGTCGGTGCAAGACCGCGCCAACCTCGCGGTCATCCAGACGCGTGTTCACAAGGCGTTCTGCCTCGTTGCGCTCGACTATCTCCAGACGGACGAAGAGCACAGGAAGAAGCTCCTCGAGGAGCTGACCCGCGTAGTGAAGTACCTGCAGGGACGGCCCGACTCGATGATCTTCGTACTGAATCGGGTCGATCAGCGTGGCATGGACGACGAACCGATTGAGAAGCGACTGCAATCTCTTCGGCTGGAGATAAAGGCCGTCCTCGGACTTCACGGCGAGCCTGACGTCCTCCCGTTCGAGTCGCGCCTGCTCTACCGAGCTCAATGCGCGTGGGGTGCCTCTGATCCATCACGTCCCGACACCACGCCTGAGCAGCAGCTTGAGCACCTTCGCGCACTCTTCGAGGAGTCGGCTTCGTCGCTCAAGAGGCGTGGCCGCGATCATCCGGAACTACGGTCGTGGCTCCGTGAGATCGAGGATCGCGTCGAGGAGGGCCGCCTCCCTGCCGAAGACGACATGCGTGCCCTGCTGGAACGCGCGCGAGAGTGGAGCGGTGGCAAGGAGCTGTGGCAGCGCCTGCGCACGCGCATCGAGGAGTCCTTCGCCGAGCTGGTGGTCCTTCCCGCACTCATTGAGGTCTTCGACGCACACCGCAGCTTCACCGATGTTTTGCAGGCCGTGTCGAGGATTCGTAAGGTCGACTCACAGGAGCAACTGGAGCGAGAGCGTCAGCGACTGGAGCAGCTGCAAATCCGACTGCATGAGGAGGTGAGCACGACGCGGGAACGATTTCGCAATCGGCTGACCGCCTCGGCGGAGGGCCTCAAGACCGGCGACCAGGCTGTCCGCCATCGTCTGACCAAGGATCTCGGGCCCGGCTTCGAGAGTCTGCTTGGCGCCATCAACGAAGTCACTGGCGACCTCACGAAATCGCTCATCGCTCCTGTGCGTGACGCGCTCAAGGGGAGTCGTGGGGCCTACGATCTCGACGAGGAGATGTGCAGGGTGCTCGACCCCGCGCCTGCTAAGGACCTCAGTCGCGCCTACGACCTCTTCAGTCGGCGAATCCCAACGATGTCGCGCGATAACGGCGCGCTCATGCTTCGCGTTCGGGAAGAGGACGCCAAAGACGTGGAACGACTTCGCGAAACCGAGCGAGATGCCCGACGGCTCTACCAGAGCATGCGCGGGTGCCTCGCCGCGCGCGCCGAGTTCACGTTGCAGGGCCAGGCCGATTCGATCCGAAGTGCCCTCACGGGGCTTCTTGAGGAGCAGGCTGATGCCATCACGACTGCTTGCCTCTCCGAGCTTCCTGACCTGTCGCTGGATCAAGCGATCGAGTCAGCTCGCAGGGCGAGAAGTCGAAGCGAGCGACTAGACCTCCCCGAGCAGTTCTTCACATTGCCGCTCGCGGTCGACCAGCGGCGGCATGAGCTCCGAGAGGTGGTGGGAAAGAGGCAAGAGGTCGAGCACTATACGACCGGAACCTGCTTCAAGGACAGGAAGACCCGCACGGTCACTCGCGATGTGACCGGGAGCGTCGCCTACCTAGACATCGCCCTCCCGGACGAGGACGGAATGGCCCGCCAGTGGTCCGACGGCGTAAAGGGAGGCGAGGACTCGCTGTGGGAGACCCTGCGAGATTGGATGGTCGAAGCACTGCTCGAGTCGTCGATCAGCTTCTCAGCGGCGATCGAGTCGGTCCTCCGCCTGGCGGACCGAGCCCTCGAGCAACAGCAACGGCTCGCGACGGACGAGCACGAGGCCGTCGTCCAGCTTTGGAAGCGGATCGACGTGGAAATTGATCGCCTCGTCGAGTCTCGTGACCGCTTGTTTCGAGCCGCGACCTCGGAGCACGAGTGACCCATGCATGCCGGCAGCGAACTCAGCCTCGTGCTCACAAAGATCTCGAATCGGCTGCAGCTTGGACAACGCGCACGCAACCCAGGCTTGTTCCGCGAGGCCGTGGAGACCTGGTGCGTTGAACTCGGGTGGCCTCACGAGGCTGCTCGCCTCGGCCTCGATCTCGAACGGGTTCATTCCGCTCATCTCGGTCGTCTTGCCTTCGCTTTCGATGCTGCGGTGAAGGAGAAGAAGGAACAGGGAAGCTTGCAGGAGCAGGGTGGGCAAGCTCTGCGGAAGGTTGCGAAACGCATTCCCGTCTTTGGATCGAGCCTGGAAGTGCATGCGCACGACTACATCGGAGCACGTGACGAGGCGATGGTGGAGATGAAAGCAGAGGATTATCTACTCATCGCGCTTACGGTCGCGGCCGCAGGCTACGCCATCCATCGATTTGCCCGCCGGCCTCCCGAGAGTCCCAGCGCCCCACCCGTGCTACCAGTCGGCGAACCATCGCAACGGGTGCTAGTCCTCGTCATCAACGCCAGTCGAGACGGTGTGATCCACGCGCTCAGGTCAGGAGGCTTGGCGGCCCTGGAGGGCGACCTCCTCTATCAAGCCACGCAGGCGCTCTGGCTCGGATCTGAGGCCGAGTACCGAAATTCCAACATGTCGGATTGGTTCAGCAACGACCGCGCCGTGTCCGAGCCTTCGGAGTACGACGTGCACTTGGTCCGCGTCGAACTCCCCTCAGACGACCCCGGCCTCCATCGCAACGCAAACCAGATGGACCGTTTGGACGCCTTTCGGCGCTTCCAATCCGCGAGCCTGAAGGCAACCGTTTCGCCTCGGCTGCCGAGCGAAGCCTACGGAACCACCGAAGTCTACAGCCGATAGAGAATAACCATGCTGATCGACACCACCCTCCTCGCAGACAACGGGCCCGTCATTGAGGGCTTAGTAACCGGGGGCCTCAAGCGCTTCGGCGGCGTCATCCGAGATGCTTCGAACGGACGAATCGTGAAGCACCTGTTGGAGGCCCCGGGGACCTCCGAGGTGCTCATGAAGGCACCCGTGCCTAGACTGCTCGGCGGCGTCGGCAGCCTGGTGGACTCCGTCGGACACGGGGTTTCCATCCAGAGGCTCAACGCTATCCAACAAACACTGTCGTCAGTCCTTCAGGTCTCCCAGGTAGCTGCGGCCGCAAACGTGCTCAACTTGGGCGTGAGCGTCGCCGGGTTTGCCTACATGGGCTACAAGCTCAACCAGCTCCAGAAGTCGATGTCGGCCATGCAAGAGCGCATGGACGCGGGATTCGATCGCGTCGACGCCAAGCTGGACGCCATCGCCGGACAGCTGAGCTATCTCCTGCTACTCGCCGAGGCGAACGCAAGCGAACAGCGTCGAATCAGCGACTCTCTCGCGGAGCTACATCGCGCCGTTCTCATCGCAGAGCTCGCGGAGCTGCAGTCATGGCTCGACCAGCTCTCCCGTTTCCCCGACGACTCTCCGAAGGACGCGATTCGCTCGGCCAGCAAGGTTCGGCGTACGCTGTCCGATCAGGCTACGCGCGCGACTCCCCAATTCGAGCCCCGCGTGATGTTGGTCGCCGACATCTCGATCCGCGGCTGGGTCGTCGCGACGGCGACGGAGGCCAACCTGCTGATGAGCATGGGACAGCATCGAGACGCGCGACAGCTCATCGAGAGCGAACACCCGCGCTTCGCCAGTCTCGCGGAGCACTGGGCGAATGCGTTGCTCGCCGACGAACGGCCCCAGCTGCGGACCGCCCTCCGGTTCGACGCCCCCAGGTTCCGCCAGTTCATCCTGCCCGAGCGCGTCGAGCGCGTCGTCCGCCTACACAGCCCGGACCACGGTTTGTCGGAAGCGCGGAGGCTTCGCGTGGGCAAAGAGGCGGCTCTTGAGCTCGAAATGTCCCACAACGCCGGGCTCGGCGACGAATGGATGCACCGTCAGCTCGCCGTCGCGGAGTATCTCGATGGCCTGAGCGAGATGAGCAGCCGTCTCGAGACGCTCGGAGCGTTCGCTCGGGAGTGCGAAGTGCGGAGTCTCCCGAGCAGCCGACAGGCGCTGCCGGGGCAGAGTGCGAGCCCTGGGATCTATGTGCTTCCGGCCTCGGATAGCCAGTGAGCGTCTGACAAACGGCGCTCAGGAACGAGGGCCTGAATTCCACGAATACTCGTTACCCAGCGATCCACCGAGACCGTGTCGGACGACCACGAACCTCTCGGTGCCGTACTCCGTCGTCGCCTAGATGTACGGTCCCGGAATGAGGTGGTGCGGATTGGCTCGAAAGATACTCGAGTCGCGCTCCCAAGCCGAGCAGATGGCTTCGAACGGAGTTCGCCACCGAAGCGCCTTGAGGTGCTTCCCGAAGTTGTAGGCGCGCACGAAGAGCCGGACGTGCTCCGTCAGGACTTCGACGCTCTCGTAGTGGTGCCGGCGGACGGTGGCCTCCTTGATGGTTCGGTTCATCCGTTCCACCTGGCCGTTCGTCCAAGGGTGATACGGCTTGGTGAGGCGGTGTTCGATCGCGGTATCCGCTGCACGAGCCCCGTCTCCTCGCGCGCCTGATCGCGGGCCACGCTCGCGAGCATGACGAAGACGGATCTGTGGTCGGCTCGGGTCTCGGCGTGGCGCGCGAGCGGGCAGACGTCGGAGGACTATTGCTCCGACAAGGACTTCACGGCGGGCGCGCTGCGCCACTGGTCATCGAGGCTCAAGCGCGTGCGGGCCTCGGAGCTCGAAGCCGCCATCGAAGGCGCGCCCGCGCTTCGGCTCGCCCGGGTGGTTCGTCGCCGCGGGAGGCCGAGAGCCTCGGCGACGCCAGCTCGAATCGAGGCCTCGAGCGAAGGCGGTCGTGACTGCTCGTCGGCCGCGATCGAGGTGTCGCTGGGCGACGTCCGCGTGCTCGTACGAGACGGCTTCCGCCGCTCGACGCTGCTCGAGGTCCTCGCCGTTCTCGAGGAGCGCGGCGCGCGCGACGGAGGTCGGCGATGATCCCCCACGGCGTCGAGATCTTCGTCTCGCTCGACCCCATCGACATGCGCCTCGGCTTCGACCGCCTCGCCGGTCTCGTCGAAGCGACGATGGGCCGCTCGCCTCGGAGCGAGGCGATGTTCCTCTTCTTCGGTAAGCGACGAACGTCGCTCAAGATCCTGTTCTTCGACGGGACGGGCCTGTGCATCTTCTACAAGAGGCTCGACAAGGGCACGTTCCGTCTGCCCGCGACCGATGGAGACGCGAAGGTGATCGAGCTCGAGGAGCGGGCACTCGATGCCCTACTCGATGGCATCGATGTCGAGTCGGGGCGCAGCGAGAAGGGGCCGGGCACGAAGCGGCGCGTGCACTGATCGGATCGTCGCGTCGGTCGGTCGATTTCGTCCTTCGCCCCCTTCCCAGGAGCGCGTCCGGATCCTATCCGTCGTCGAGCGACGATGACGGGCCCGGACGAGCCGCACACGAGTGACTCGGAGCGCGACGCGCTCATCGCCTCGTTGCGCGCCGAGCTCGCGGAGCGCGATCGCCAGCTGGCCGAGCAGAAGTCGCAGTACGGCCGCCTCGAGGCGACGTACCAGCGCCTGCTCGCGGAGATGGCGCTGCTCAAGCGGCGGATCTTTGTCGCGACGGCGGAGCGGGTGGACACCTCCCAGCTGCAGCTCGAGTTCGCGGTGCTGAGCCGGGAGCTCGATGCGCTCTCGGGGCTCGTCCCGCCCTCCGCGGAGACGAACGCCGACGAGCGGGCCCAGTGCCCGAAGTGCGGCAAGCGCGGCGGGTGCAAGTGCCGCAAGGCACCGGAGAAGAAGCCCACGGGGCGCCGGAACATCGGCGAGGCGAACCTCCCCGAGGAGAGCGTCGAGATCCGCGACCCGCTCTTCGAGCAGCTCGTCGCCGAGGGCAAGGCGGAGCTCTTCGGCTTCGAGCCGAGCAGCAAGCTCGGCTACCGCAAGGGCGGCCTGGTGCACGTCGTGCAGCTCGTCGCGAAGTACCGCGCGGTGAACGGCCAGGGCGAGGTGGAGATCGAGAGCGCCTCCGTTCCCGCGGAGATCCTGCCCCGCTGTCTCGCGGCGCCCTCGACGCTCGCGCACGTTCTGGTCTCGAAGTACTGCGACGGGCTTCCGCTCTTCCGCATTGAGCAGATCCTCGAGCGGATGGGCTTCGGCGTCGACCGAGGCACCTTGTCGCGATGGGTGCATGACCTCGGCCAGTTCTTCGGCGCGAGCGTCATCCACGCCGCGCACGAACAGGCGATGCGGACGGCCTTCTGCATCCTCACGGACGCGACGGGCTTCTCGATCCAGCCCGGCCCCTCGGAGGACGGCAAGCGGCGGCCCTGTCGCAAGGGGCACTACTTCGTGAAGATCGCCGACCGCGACCACATCTTCTACGAGTTCACTCCGCGCGAGACGAGCGAGGTCGTTCGCGCGATGTTCCGAGGCTACGAGGGCTACATCCAGGCGGACGCCAAGAGCGTGTACGACGCGCTCTTCCGTCCTCCGGATCCGGACGACGACGAGCACGACGGATGTACGCGGGTCGAGGTCGGGTGCTGGGCCCACCTTCGGCGCAAGTTCTGGGAAGCCGCGCTCGCGCAGCAGCCGTCGGCGATGGCCGCGCTCGTGCGGATCGGGAAGATCTTCGAGCTCGACGCTCGATTCCGGAAGGGCAACCCGCCCTCGAAGATCAAGGAGCTGCGTGCGGCGCACCTCGCTCCGCTCGTCGACGAGTTCCTCGCGTTCGCCGAGGCCGAGTACGCGAAGGTGAAGGACGAACGGAGCTCGCTCCGAAAGGCGTTCGGCTACGCGGTGCGGCAGCGCGAGGCGCTGCGGAGCTTCCTCGATGACGGTCGTCTTCGGCTCGACAACAACGTGGCCGAGTCTGCCCTCCGCAAGGTCGTCATGGTGCGCGATGCCGCCCTCTTCGCCGGCAGCGACGAGCACGCCGAGTCCGCAGGCCACGTCCTGTCGCTCATCGCCTCCGCGCGCCTTCACCGAATCGAGCCCGAGCAGTACCTCGCCGACTTGATCCGCGTGCTGCCCTACTGGCCGCGCGACCGCTACCTCGAGCTCGCGCCCAAGTACTGGGCGAGCACCCGAGCGCGGCTCGTCGACTCCGAGCTCGAGCGGCAGGTCGGTCCGATCTCGGTTCCCGACGTCCTCGGGACCTGACGCCACCTCCACGTCACGACAGGCCCGCCGCAACAGCAGCTGGCGAGCGCGCGGGCGCGACGAGGGCACGGGATCCATGCGCGAGAGCATGGGCGCCGGGCGTGCTCACGTCAGGACGCGGCTCGTGCAGCGGATACACGGTCGCGCCCCACGAACACGAACACGTCGCCGCGCAGGACGTCGTGTCGCATCTGCTCGCGCGCGATCACCGCGAGCGTGTCGAACGACTTGCGCATGTCGACCGGCGCGCCGAACGCGAAGACGCGACGCACCGACCGCAGACCGATCACCGAAGGCCTCGCACGAGGCGGACCGCCTGCTCGGTGGTGAGGCCGGCGATGACGAGGCCCTCCGGCGTCAACACGCGAACCGTCGCCTCCTCGATGTCGGCCGCGCGCTCGACACGATCGACGACGCGCACCGGAAGGAGCTTCGGCTCGGAGCTCGTCTTCGACATCCAGTACGTGAGCGTCTGGCCCGGCACGCCGAGCTCCGCCGCGATCGCGGCGACCGTCACGCCCTTCGCGATCTGCGCGCGGGCGTACTCCACGGCCATCGCGCGGGCCGACGCCGGATAGCGTCGCCCCGTTCCTCCGCGCCCGATCCGGGCAGCCTCCCTGCGAAACACTTCGACTCGCCGGTCCATCGGAACCTCCCGAAAACGGCGAGCGTCTCCGGGGCACCATCAGGGCGTCACGACGGGGTTGGGCGAGGAGTTACTGCTCGGTGGTGAGGCCGGCGATGACGAGGCCCTCCGGCGTCAACACGCGAACCGTCGCCTCCTCGATGTCGGCCGCGCGCTCGAAACGATCGACGACGCGCACCGGCAAGAGCTTCGGTTCGGAGCTCGTCTTCGACATCCAGTACGTGAGCGTCTGGCCCGGCACGCCGAGCTCCGCCGCGATCGCGGCGAGCGTCACGCCCTTCGCGATCTGCGCGCGGGCGTACTCCACGGCCATCGCGCGGGCCGACGCCGGATAGCGTCGCCCCGTTCCTCCGCGCCCGATCCGGGCAGCCTCCCTGCGAAACACTTCGACTCGCCGGTCCATCGGAACCTCCCGAAAACGGCGAGCGTCTCCGGGGCACCATCAGGGCGTCACGACGGGGTTGGGCGAGGAGTTACGGCGCAACGTCGACACGTTCAAGTCGTGGCGCGCCGCGAACACCTCCGCCGTCAGACCGCTCGCCCGGTACTTGGCCACCACCTTCGTCCACTCCGCTCGGCTCCGCTTCGGTCGTGCCATCTCGGCCTCCCTTGTGAGCCGAGCAGCCTGGCGCTGAGATCAAGCGGCGAGAACCACGTCGTTCGTTGGACGGTTACATGAGATGCGTTCTAGCGCGTGCCAGCGGATTCGAGTGAATCCCACGGCAGGCACTCATCAACTACGGAGCGCCGCAACTGACTCCAAAGGACCAATGACGGCAAGTTCCCTCGACAGTGCCAAACGCCGGGTTTGCGCACTCACGCCACACTTCAACACCGAACGACTCGTCTCGACATCTGGAGTACACCAACGGAACTCGCTGTCCACTGCAGTTGTAGTGTGCATCTCCATTCTTGTTCAGGCATTGACCTGAGTAGCCAAAGCTCCAACCGTCTCGGTCGCGACTGTGACACGCTTCATCTGCGCGACTTCTGCGTTCTCTATCATTGCAGGTAAACGACCCGACATGGATCGGACTTGGGCCGAGTGTCGCCGCATCGACTTCAGCCGAACTCATGTCGAAGTTCTGATACTCCGTGGGCCCTGGCACCAGCGCACAAGGCGCGCGGGCCTCAGCTCGGTACGCCTCTACGCCACATTGCTCGCCACGGCCCCTTGCAGGTTCTCGAGGGCACACCGCACCTCTTCCTTCTGCGCTGACTGGAACTGCACCATCGGGGCAAGGCGTGTACCATTCCACGGCAACGCAGTTCGGCACCTGCGAATAGCAGGGCTGAAGCGACGCGTAATTCCCAGGCTCGTACCCGTAACATGCCCGAATCCAACGCGAAATGTCGCTAGCACTCTGAATCGCTTCGTCTCGAATGTTTTGGAGCCTTGCCTTCTCCGCCTCAGGCGGACTCAAACTCAGATATGCGCTGGCTCGGTCACTTGCTCTCAGACACTCGAGCCGCCGCTCCACGGCTACCTGAACCCGATCAATCATGATCTGCATGTCGTCTTCAGACGGGAGCAACTCTCCGCCAGACAGATCTCGGTAGTCGCCAACAACCATGCCAACTCTTTGCAGTTTGGCTCGGTCGTTCTGCATGCCACGGGCCCAGTTACTCACATCCTGCATCGTTTGTTGATACGAATATTGGGAAGTGTCAGGCGCCGATCCGGAGCGCAGCAACCTGAAGCTGAGTGTTTCAAACTGGCTCATCGCATGATCAGTGACTCTCGTGGAAATGTCAGCGCTAACAAATAGACCAATTTGCTGGTGCCCAGTGCCGTGCAGTGATCGAAATTCGTCCTGACCATGATACGCATAGGTATAAATGGCGTCGAATCGTCCCCCCATCATGAAACCCGCAATGAATCGATCGCCACAGCGTCGGTAGAAATCTCCGATCCTTCCGTTTTGAAGTAGAGCTTGAGCTTCGCTGTTGAGGCGCCGGGCGCGCCCATCGAGATATCCACCACTCACGCGACCCTGAACAATGAGCGAAATGGATGTGTCAGCCGAGCTAATCGCACTGCTATATTCCGCTGCGAAACCGCCGCTGAACCAATCTGCTGACCCACGAATGTCTAGAGCCTTAATGAGTTCGCCACGGTTCGTCGCGAGTTGAATCGCATTCCACGACTCGAACTGGAAGTCGGTCTCGGGCATGCCTTCTGCCTCCACACATGGACCGGCTTTCGGCAATCCAGACCGCAGGTCAAATCCGTACCCAAGCACACTTCCATCTGGAACGGGCGAAACCGTGTTGGCATACGCTGGAGCATTTCGCGATGATGTACGCGCGATGGTGCCTTGGGTGTCCGGGAGATACTCTTGAGAGGCGACCGTTGGAAGCTGCGACGAGGAGACAGCCTCATCTGGTGCACAGAACCCTAGGCAGGGAGCAAACCAACGATGCTGCACTAGTTCACCGGGTCGAGCGGATGAAGCGGCGCTTGGCGTCGAGTTCTCTCTCCTGTTCGTCATAGAAGTACAAGATCCGGTTAGGATTCCCGCAATCAACAAGGACACGCATCTCGAAGGCAGCCCGATAGCAGACATGTCGCGAATCCTTTCACGTGAACGCGGCCGCGGCTAGACGGGCGGCAAGTGGCGGAGCCGCGCACATTACCACGAAGCGCGTAAGAGACTGCGTCAGACCGTCGACCTGAGGGATCTTCTCATCGCAGCTACCTGACCTGACTTCACGTAACCTTCCGACGAACGACGTGGTTCTCGACGCTTGATCCCAGCGCCAGGCTGCTCGGCTCCCGAAGGAGGCCAAAAGGGCGCGACCGAAGCGGAGCCGGGCGAAGTGGACGAAGGTGATGGCCGCATGCGGGGCGAGCTTCCAGCCGGTGGAGGCGTTTATCGGCGCTTTCGGGATGAGCGTCTCGACGTTGCGCAAGTGGAGGTCCGAAATCGGCTCGGCGGGCGCATCCGGGCACTGCTACGCGAACCGCCGATCGTGTCGGCGGGTGCGAGCAGCGGCTGGTTCCTCAAGCTCACGCTCTGGGCGGTTGCTCCTTTCCCCAGCACCGGCCCAGGGGTCGAACCGAAATGGGCGTCTACTGTCGGACTGACGAAGACGCTCGAGGAAGAGCAGGTTCAGCGAGGCCCAAATCATCGGCAGCCTGAAGGAGGCCAAGGCAAGTGCAACGTAGGAGCCTGCCGCCGTTACGACTCAGTTGTCACTTCGACGGTGAGCCCCGTCGACTTGTAGAAGGCGTCGTACCACGGCTTCGTGTCATTCGAAGCTACAATGCCGATACAACCCTCTGTACCTTGGATGTTGCCGTCAGGATGGATTCCGAGATCGGTTCGAGTGGTGGTTGGCTCGAACCCTTGCATCCAACAATGCCCCTTGCCACCAATAGAATCGCAGTAGGCCGTCTCTCCCACCTTGTCGAGAAGAAGTCGCCGCGGAGCTTGATATAGGCCGTCCGCAATCGCGCCACCACCATATGGACCAGAGATGGCGGCCGCGGAAAGGCCCTTTGCGGGCCACTCAAGGATCCCTTTGGCAGTTTTCCCATCTCTTTTCACCTTGAATTTTAGATCTGCTGTCATTTTGGTCTTTCTGTTTGATGCTACCTCGAAAACGTGTGGCGCGCTTGGTCAGATAGAATCAGCGAACTTCGCAAGACTAAGGAACATGGCGCGTACCTCGGGGAATGCGATTTTCACGGACGCGTACTCGATCCATCAGCCAGATTCATCGCTGAGTCCCGAAGGCAACGTCTTCCGCCCAGGCCCCAGCAACCTCTTCTTCGTCCTTTGACGACGACCGGTCACTGATTGGCATGCCAGATGGAATATTCTCAAGCACGTGCATTGTGAGACATGAGCTGGATCGAGAGAAGTGAGAAGGCGGGTTTCCCTCATCTAATGGCTCTCGGAAAACGAAATGAAACCGTGACATCTAGTTCGCAAACGGAAGGTTTCTTATCTCGATCTTTCCGACACGTTCGTTTTCGTTCTTGAGCATGACGCGAAGGCACATCCTGAATTTTGGATCTACAAAGGTGTAGCTATTGGCCTTTGGTGTGCGCCTAATTAGAGAGTCAGGTCTATCTGCCAGTTCGCTGAGTAGTCCGCTGATATTGAGTGTCTTGTCTGCTGTGGATTCAGGGAACTCTGAACGCACAATGTTTTCGATATCGGAATAGCCGAATTCGTCCTTGGCAACCTGACCAAGGGCATAAAGGACCTGGTTTCTTCTTCCGGCAACTGTGTTGCGCTCATTCATCATTGACTCAACTGCAGTATATGTTGATGTGAGCGAGGATTGGAGCCATGCGACCGAGGCACGTTCGAGCTGTGACTCGTGTAGCTCTTGTCCATTGTCGTCGGCTAGGTAGGCGAGTTCAAGGCAGAACTCATGAACTCTCTGGGGCACGCCGCTCGTCACGTATCTTACGTACTTCACGGTCGCGTTCATTACGGATTCGTCGCACTTATACTTCAGCTCCGTTTGGAATCCGGTACGCACAAGGCGTTCGACCTGCTCCTCAGTCAAGGAGGAGACCTCCGGAACCTCAGCAATTCGGTTTGTGACGGTCGGTCGGTTCTGAGTCCGGGAGAAATACGGCTCTCCTGACGTAGCCGTGGGTGGCCTCGGAGGCTGAAACGAGCGCGCACCCCCCGTTCGCCGCAGGATTCGGTTGTCTAGGCCGGAACCAAGAGGTGGCGGGGAGTGCGCAACGCGAGGATGTTGCTTCGCGCGTTCGGTGTCGAGCGCGCCGTGCTGGAAGATGTGCGGTGGTCGGGGGCGAGCCCGGAGGGCGCCGCCCTGGTGCTCCGAGTCCGCCCTACTCGGAAGGAGGAGGGGCGGTGCTCGCAGTGCGGTCGACACTGTCCCGGGTACGACCGCGGCGACGGGGTTCGGTCGTGGCGGTCGCTCGACTTCGGGCTTCAGGAGACGCGCATCGAGGCCGAGGCGCCGCGTGTGCGGTGTCCCGAGCACGGCGTCGTCGTGCAGCGCGTACCGTGGGCGCGACCGGGGAGCTCGTTCACGCGCGCGTTCGAGGACCAGGTCACGTGGCTCGCGGTGCGCACGGACAAGACCACGCTCGCGTCGCTGCTGCGCATCGCGTGGCGGACCGTCGGGAAGATTCTCGAACGCGTCGCGAAGAGCATGCGCGCGACGTTCGACCCCTTCGCGAACGTCACGCGCATCGGCATCGACGAGGTCTCCTACCGCAAGGGGCATCGCTACCTCACAGTCGTCGTCGACCACGATTCCGGCAGGCTCTTGTGGGCGAGCCCTGGGAAGGACGAGGCAACCCTCGGTCGCTTCTTCGATGCTCTCGGTCCTGAACGCTCCCGCAAGATCGAGCTCGTCAGCGCGGACGCGGCCTCGTGGATTCCGAACGTCATCCGCGAACGGTGCCCGAACGCGACGCTCTGCATGGACCCGTTCCACGTCGTGCAGTGGGCCACGAAGGCCCTCGACGAGGTGCGACGCTCGGTGTGGAACGACCTCCGGCGCGGCGGTCAGAAGGCGAGCGCGAAGTCGCTCAAGGGGGCCCGCTGGGCGCTCTGGAAGAACCCCGAGGACCTCACGAGGGAACAACGCGTCAGCCTCGTGAGCATCGAACGGGAGAACCGGCCCCTCTACCGTGCCTACCTCCTCAAAGAGCACCTGCGCGACGTCTTCAAGCACCAGGGACAGCAGGCCGTGAACATGCTCGACTACTTCGTCGCCTGGGCCTCGCGCTCGAGGCTCGCCCCCTTCGTGAAGCTCGCTCGTTCGATTCGCGACAAGCGCGACACCATCGTCGCCACGCTCACGCTCCGGCTCTCGAACGCCCGCGTCGAGGCGGCAAACACCAAGCTCAGGCTCCTCACCCGACTGGCCTTCGGGTTTCACTCCCACGAGCCCCTCATCGCGCTCGCCATGCTCAAGCTCGGAGGACTCTGCCCGCCGCTACCGGGGAGGAAATGACCCACGGGTCCGTCAGGAGAGCCAGAAATACTCACGCACACCGCCTGGAACCCCGACTATGACGAGCTTGATTCGGTGTCGAGCATATCGTGCATCGTCGAGTAGGACGACGATTTCGCCGAGCTCGGACATCAGTCGCTCGTTAGAAAAGATGGTCTCAAGATTGTCGAGCACCAGGCAGCAGGTCTTCTCGCCGGCGGCCCTGCGCAATGCAGAGAAACAGCGTTCCAATGGGTCGCCTTGTGGAAGCTGATATGTTGATTCGTGCTCGAGACTCCCCTTGGCGAATCCAAATGCGCTGGCTTCGGCAGACTTGCTCTCCGTGTAGACAGTTCGGATTGGATCGAGCAATTCGGATGTGACTGTCTCGATCTCCTTCACTATGCTTTCGTGCCGCGATGCGTTCGCGAGGTTTGCCACGACCATCGCGGCGCCGTCATTGTACAGAGTCCGCTTGTACAGCCAGCTCTTGCCGCACCCGCTCTCCCCGTAGACCAGCACGTGCTTTCCACTCTCGATGGCGCGTCGGAATGCTTTCTCGAGGAACGGTCGGGGTACGTACATGACTTCATTGACGTCTGGATTTCTTGGGGTGAACACATCGGAGGGCCGCTTCTGCATCGGATAGTCTCTCTGCTTGTGGGTCCCTGAGGCGTTGGATTGCGGACTGCATTCGGTCGCTGCAGTGGGGTTTCAACTCACATCGATAGTCCGGTCGCCGCTGATCTGTGGCAAGAGACAAATGGAAAAAGCCCAACGCCATACGGCATTGGGCCTACTCCCTTCATCCGATCCACCCTCAAGTCGCCTCAATCGCGGATCAGGTCTGCACTCACCCCACGATGCTCAGCTGCACCCCATCGAGTTCCCGCAATTCAAGCACCGATAGCAAGCCCCATTCCGCACCGTGATGTTGCCGCACTTATCGCACATCGGCGCGTCACCCATCATCTCGCCGAGCTGCTGGGACAAGACGTTCTGCGACCCACCATGGTCATCGAAACCAAACGTGGTCTGCGGCTGCTCCACCACCTGCGCGGGGACCTCACCGACCGGATGCTCCTCGACCATCTTCGCGGTGCCGACATCCGTCGCATTCAGGAGCTCCTCCTGGACCTCCTTGGGCGGAACCTGGGCGAGCTCGTAGCGCTTGAGGTACTCGACCGCGAGGACGCGGAAGACGTAGTCGATCATCGAGGTCGAGAACTTGATGTTCGGATGACCCTCGACGATTCCGCCCGGCTCGAAGCGGGTGAAGGTGAACTGGTCGACGTAGGACTCGAGGGGGACGCCGTGCTGGAGGCCCATCGAGACCGAGATCGCGAAGCAGTTCATGAGGGAGCGGAAGGACGCGCCCTCCTTGTGCATGTCGATGAAGATCTCGCCGATCTTGCCGTCCTCGTACTCGCCGGTGCGGAGGAAGATCTTGTGTCCGGAGACGCGCGCTTCCTGGGTGAAGCCGCGGCGGCGGGTCGGTAGACGACGGCGGAAGGGCGTGGCGCCGACGGTCGCGGGGGCGGCGGCGACGGCAGCGACGGGAGCCGGGGCGGCGGCGATGGCGGCGGGCTTCTCCTCCGCCTTCTCCTCCGACTTCGAGTCCGCCGTGTTGAGCGGCTGCGACGCCTTGCACCCGTCACGGTAGAGGGCGACGGCCTTGAGGCCGAGCTTCCAGCCCTCCATGTAGATCTGCTGGACGTCCTCGACGCTCGCGTCGTTCGGGAGGTTCACCGTCTTCGAGATGGCGCCCGAGAGGAAGGGCTGCGCGGCCGCCATCATGAGGACGTGCGACATCGGGCGGAGGTAGCGCTGGCCCTTCTTGCCGCAGCGGTTCGCGCAGTCGAAGACCGGGAGGTGCTCCGGGCGGAGGTGCGGGGCGCCTTCGACCGTCATGCGGCCGATGACGACCTCGTTGAGCTCCTCGATCTGCTTGTCCGTGTAGCCCCAGTGGCGGAGCAGGTGGAAGCCGGCCTTGTTGTAGACCTTCGCGTCGATGCCGAGGCGATCGTAGGTCTCGGTGCCGAGGACCCACGGCGCGAGGGCCGAGCCGACGTCGAACGAGCCGCGGAGGGCGTCCTCGGCCTTCGCGATGTCGCGCTCCGTGAGGCCCTTCTCGAGGAGGGCCTTCCGGTTGAGGTGGGGCGCGCCGGTGAAGGTGTTGGTGCCCGTGACGTAGGCGACGATGTCCGCGACCTGGGCCTCGGTGTAGCCGAGGCGGTGGAGGGCGTCGGGGACCGTCTGGTTGACGATCTTGAAGTAGCCGCCGCCGGCGAGCTTCTTGAACTTCACGAGCGCGAAGTCGGGCTCGATGCCCGTCGTGTCGCAGTCCATGAGAAGGCCGATGGTGCCGGTCGGCGCGAGCACGGTGGCCTGCGCGTTGCGGTAGCCGTACTTGTCGCCGAGCTTCACCGCGAGGTCCCAGTCGTCGCGCGCGGCCTGGACGAGGTAGTCCGGGCAGCCCGGATCCGTGTGCTCGACCATGCCCTTCATGGAGCGGTCGTTGAGCAGGTACGCGGCGTCGCGGTGCTTGTTCATCACGCGGAGGAACGGCAGCCGGTTCTTCTGGAAGCCCTGGAAGGGGCCCTTCGTCGCCGCGATCTCGGCCGAGGTCACGTAGGCGTGGCCGCAGAGGATGGCGGTGAGGGCGCCGCAGATCGCACGGCCCTTGTCGCTGTCGTACGAGATTCCGAGCTGCATGAGCAGCGTGCCGAGGTTCGCGTAGCCGAGGCCGAGCGGACGGTAGTCGTGGCTGTTCTTCGCGATGACCTGCGTCGGGTACGACGAGAGATCGACGAGGATCTCCTGCGCGAGGATCAGGATGCGGACGGCCTGGCGGTAGCCCTCGACGTCGAACGCGCCGTCCTTGCCGAGGAACTTCGTGAGGTTGATCGACGAGAGATTGCAGGCCGTGTTGTCGAGGAACATGTACTCCGAGCACGGATTCGACGCGTTGATGCGGTCCGAGTTCGGGCACGTGTGCCAGTCGTTGATCGTCGTGTCGTACTGCAGGCCGGGGTCGGCGCAGGACCAGGCGGCCTCGGCGATCCAGCGCCAGAGGTCACGCGCGCGGTACGTGTCGCAGACCTCGCCGGTCGTGCGCATGTAGGTCTTCCACTCGCCGTCGCCCTCGACCGCCTTCATGTAGTCGTCGGTGATGCGGACGGAGTTGTTCGAGTTCTGACCCGAGATCGTGTGGTAGGCCTCGCCGTTGAAGTCCGAGTCGTAGCCGGCGGCGATGAGGGCGCGCGCCTTCTTCTCCTCGCGGACCTTCCAGAGGATGAAGTCCTTGATCTCGGGATGGTCCATGTCGAGGCAGACCATCTTCGCGGCGCGACGGGTGGTGCCGCCCGACTTGGTCGAGCCGGCCGCGCGGTCGAGGACCTCGAGGAAGCTCATGAGGCCGCTCGAGGTGCCGCCGCCGGAGAGCTTCTCCTGCTTGCCGCGGATCTTCGAGAAGTTCGAGCCGGTGCCCGAGCCGTACTTGAAGAGGCGGGCCTCCGACTTGGCGAGCTCGTAGATCGCCATCAGGTCGTCGTCGACGCCCTGGATGAAGCAGGCCGAGCACTGGGGGCGCTCGTAGGCGTTGCGGGTCGTCGTGATGGCGTCCTGCTGGGGGTCCCAGGCGTAGTTCCCGCCCGAGCCCTCGATGCCGTACTCGTGGAAGAGGCCGCAGTTGAACCAGACGGGCGAGTTGAAGGCCGCCTTCTGGTTCACGAGGAGGTGGAGGAGCTCCTGCTCGAAGGTCTCGGCCGCCTCGGCGTCCGCGAAGTAGCCGCCGAACTTCTCGCCGGCCGTGCGGATGGTGTGGGCGATGCGGTAGACGAGCTGCTTCACCGAGCGCTCGCCCTTGGCCTTGTCACCCTGGATGCCGGCCTTGCGGAAGTACTTGGAGACCGCGATGTCGGTCGCCAGCTGCGACCAGCTCTCGGGGATCTCGGCGCCCTTCAGCTCGAAGACGATCGAGCCGTCGGAGTTGGTGATGACCGAATTCCGGAGCTCGTAGGTCACGGACTCGAGGGCCTTCTCCCCCGAGCGCGTGAAGTGGCGGTCGATCTGGAGCCCGCCAGCTTGCTGGCTGATCTCCGCCCGCTTCTGAACCTCGACGCTGGACTTCGTACCCATTCCACGAGTTTGTAGCGACACGGTCATCCTCCGCACAGCGAAAAGCCGGCCCATCTCCGTGTGCGGATGCACACGAAGTCACCGAAAGGGCCGGCGAGCCCCCACCGAAGATCTCGGAAACCCCAAGCCGTGGGGAGTCCGCCTCCCCAGGCACCACAACATCTTGTTAGGGGAACCGGGTCTAGCTTCGACCCCCCGAGGTGGTCAAGAGCCGATTTGGACAGCCCTCGGAGATTCTCGAAATCGCCAATAAGATCATAGGCTTGAAGAGGGTGTCGAACGCGCTCGGACCCCCCTCGGAGCCAGGGGCTCGAAGGGGTATCCGCGAAGCTACGGATCCGGTCTCCCGGTGCAACGTCATGGCGTGACATCTTCTACATCTTGTGGGTAGGTGCCTGAAGGAACGCAAGATTTTGGAGTGCTACTCCGTTCAGGGTGACGTATCGGACCCGCGACGACCCCCTCGGAGGTGGGGTATCAATTGCGAACAGGGGGGTCTCGGAATTCGCCGGCGATCGCCGACCGTTTCACGAAACCCTTGGGGAATTCGGGAGACCCCCCTCCCTGTGCAGGGTACGTACCGAACGTCGCGCGAAAATTTTCTCCGCGAGACCCCCTCGGAGGCCCCTTTCCCCCACCTCCTGTGGCCCGCGATCGGGGACACCCCTACCGATAGTGTTCACCCCCGGGTGTGAGAATCGCGGCCACCGCGCGAATTCCGCGTGTTTCGCTCCTGTCGATACGTTGCGGGCGGGCTCGGGATGGGACTACGGTCCAGCACGCGGCGTCGGGGAGGTCCGGGAGATCGTCCGGTCGATCGACCGGACCCCCCGCCGCGTGGACCTTGGAGGGAAGCCATGGATCCGCAGATGCAGGGGGCGTACGGCGCGCCCCCGACGGCGATCGCGCCCCCGCAGGGCGGGGTGCCCCACACGATCACGCACGGGCCTTCGTTCGGGATGCTGCGCGTCGACCTGCCGCCGGGCGTGACGCTCGTGGCCGAGGCCGGCGCGATGGTCGGTCGCCACGACCAGGTGAAGATGGAGACGAAGCTCAACGCGTCTCCCTCGGCCGGCTTCTTCGAGACGCTGAAGGCGCTGATCGTCGCCTTCATCCGGCGCTTCGTCGGCGGCGAGACCTTCTTCGTGAACCACTTCACGACCCCGCAGCCGGGCAGCGTCTGGCTCGCGCCGACCCTCTCCGGGCCGATCGTCCACCGCCGGCTGAACGGCGAGCGCCTCGTGCTCTCGACGGGCGCCTACCTCGCGCACGTCGGCCAGCTCGACCTGAAGATGCGCTGGGGCGGGCTGCGCGGCCTGCTCGCGAAGGAGGGCCTCTTCTTCCTCGAGCTCACGGGCCAGGGCGACCTCTGGTTCTCGAGCTACGGCGGCGTGCACGCGATCGACGTGAACGGCAGCTACCTCGTCGACAACGGCCACGTCGTCGGCTTCGAGGGGAACCTCGACTTCGACATCAAGTCGGCGGGCGGCGGCCTCATGGGCCTCGTCGCCTCGGGCGAGGGCCTCGTCTGCGAGTTCCGCGGCCAGGGCCGCGTCTACATCCAGTCGCGCAGCGTCGGCTCGCTCGTCGGCTGGGTCACCCCGCTGCTCCCGGGCTGAAGGAGGGGACGATGCAGATCGACATCGGATACCGGCCTTCCCACGCGCTCGCGCGCGTCAGCCTCGGGCCCGGCGAGTCCGTGCTCGCCGAGAGCGGCGCGATGATCGGGATGAGCACCAACGTCACGATGCAGACGCAGTCGGGCGGCATGATGGCCGGCCTGAAGCGGATGTTCGGCGGCGAGAGCTTCTTCCGGAACACCTTCACCGCGCAGGGCGGCATGGGCGAGGTGCTCTTCGGCACGACGCTCTGCGGCGACATGGTCGCGATGCCGATGACGCCGAACGGCTTCTTCGTGCAGTCGGGCTCGTTCGTCGCCTCGTCGCCGAACGTGCAGATCGAGACGAAGTTCGGCGGCATGCGGAGCTTCTTCGCGGGCGAGGGCGTCTTCCTGCTGAAGGCGACCACGCAGGTGCCGGGCGAGCAGCTGCTCGTCGGCGCGTTCGGCGGGATCCAGGAGCTCGTCTGCGACGGGCACCTGATCGTCGACACCGGGCATCTCGTCGCCTGGGACGCGAACCTCCAATACAACGTGACGAAGGCGACCGACGGCTGGATCGCGTCGTTCCTCTCGGGCGAGGGACTCGTCTGCCGCTTCCAGGGCCAGGGGCGCATCTGGATCCAGACGCGCAACCCGGGCGAGTACGGGCGATCGATGGGCGCGCTCCTGCCGCCGAGGAGGGAGTAGGCCATGCGCTACGAGCTCAAGGACAAGCCGGACTTCAGCGTCGTGCACGTGGCCTTCGACCAGGCGGGCGAAGCGCTCGTCGTCGAGTCGAGCTCGATGGTCGCACGCGATCCGGGCATCCAGATGCAGACCTCGATGTCGGGCGGCCTCGGCAGCGCGCTCAAGCGCAAGCTGCTCGGCGGCGAGAGCCTCTTCCAGAACACCTTCACGGCGACGGCGCCCGGCCAGACGATCTGGCTCGCGCCCGCGCCCGAGGGCGATCTCGAGGTGCTCGAGCTGAACGGCCAGATGCCGATCTTCCTCAACTCGGGCGCGTTCCTCGCCGCGGGCAGCGGCGTGAAGCTCGACACGCAATGGGGAGGCGCGAAGGGCTTCTTCAGCGGCACGGGCTTCTTCCTCCTGCGCGCCGACGGCCAGGGCCCGCTCTTCTTCAGCGCGTACGGCGGCATCCACGCGATCGACGTCGGACCCGGCGGGTACATCTGCGACACGGGCAGCATCGTCGGCTTCACCGGCGGGCTGCAGTACCAGGTGCAGAAGGTCGGTGGCCTCAAGAGCCTATTCTTTTCGGGCGAAGGCCTCGTCTGCCGCTTCTCGGGGCAGGGAAGGCTCTGGGTCAGCACGCGCAGCCCGGCCTCGCTCGCGGCGTTCCTCCATCCGTTCCGACGGGTCGAGAGGTCGAACGACTGAGCGGGTCCGCCGGGGCGGCTCACCTGCCGCTACGGCACGTCGAACACACCGTCACGGCCACACGAGGGATCCCCATCCGGGGGTTTGTTGCGGTACCGTCCGCCTGGGCGTAAGAACGCCACGCACGGGTGTAGAACGTGTTCCACGCACCGTCCGCATCCGTTTCAAGGAGAGGTTGAAGATGTCCCGCAACGGAACGACTCTCGCGCTGATCGCGTCGGCCCTGGTCCTCGGAACGACCGGGCTCGCAGCCGCTCAGTCGAACGAGCCCGCACCGGCGGCGGCGAACACGTACTCGAACGAGCCCGCGGCGGACGCGGAGCCCGAAGAGAACGACGACACCTTCGCCACCTCGGACACGACCGTCGAAGAGGACGACCGCTCGTTCAACGAGGGTCGGCCCATCGTCGAGGCGCACCACTACCCGCTGCGCTACATCGACCGTCCGCTGAACCTCCACAAGAAGATGATCCGGCTCGACGGCAGCCTGCAGGTGCAGGGCTTGCCGAACACCTCGGACACGGGCTTCGGCGTGGCGCTCGGCGGAGCGGTCGCGTTCTCGAACAGCTTCGAGGTCGGCCTCTCGTCGTACCGCCTGAACGGCTACTCCTGGGTCACGAACAACCCGGGCGGTGCGGGCCTCTTCCCGTATCGGTTCCAGCCGAGCGGTCAGTTCGGCGACATCGCGATCTACGGTCGCTACCGCATCGTGAACTCGTCGGACTTCTGCTTCTCGTTCGACATGGCGGTCGTGATCCCGACGGATTCGTCGTCGAACTGGCACATGCACGTGTCCGCCCCGATCCGCGCCCGTCTCGCGCCGCGGTTCAACATCGACGCGTCCTTCGAGATCGATCTCTCGTTCGCCGAGCAGAGCGTCTCGACGGTGACGGGCACGACGACCGAGGAGACGAAGCTCTACTTCTACCTGCCCGTCGCGGGCGTGCTCCAGCTCCACGACCAGCTCTGGCTCGCGGGGCGCTCGGGTCTCTTCCTGCCGCGCGGCTCCTTCGACGACTTCTTCATGCCGCTCACGTTCGACCTCGGCTACACGGTCGCGAAGCGGGACCGCGCGCCGCTCCTCGACATCGTGGCGACGTTCGGCTGGCCGTACCTGCTCACGCCGGGCGCGACCACCGACACGGTCAACGGCAACATCTGGATCGCGCAGCTCGGGCTGAACGGCTACTTCCAGCTCTGAGCCCCGGGCGGGCCGCGCGCCCGCCTCGAGCGACCCCGATCCGGCCCGGGAGCCCCCGCTCCCGGGCTTCGTCGTTCCGTCCCGGGCCTCCTCCGCGAACGGGGACGGATCCGGCATCTGCGCCCTACTGGCGTTCCCGCGAGAATCGACTTACCGTAGGCGGGTTCTGTTCGTTTCGGGACCCCTGGGCAGCCCTGGGCATCGCGACACGATCGGACATCGCGGGTGGCCCGCGGTGATCCCCTGCTGGCGATGCGGCTCGATCGGCGGAGTGGGAGTTTGGAGGGCGACGCGCGTTTCCCGGCGTCGCTCGCGAGTGCGAGCCGGACCGAGAGACGAGCATGAGCAACCGCATCTACGTGGGCAACCTCCCCTTCACCGCGACGACCGAGTCGATTCGCGAAGCGTTTTCGGAGTCTGGCGAGGTGACCGACGTCCACGTGGTCATGGACCGCGCCACGGGCCGTTCGCGCGGCTTCGCCTTCGTGACGATGGCGACGGAAGAGCAGGCCAAGGCCGCCATCGAGCGCTTCGATGGCCAGAACTTCGACGGCCGTCCCCTCCGCGTGAACGAGGCCGAGGCGCGTCCCCCCCGTCGTGAGGGCGGCGGCGGCTTCGGCGGCGGCGGCGGTGGTGGCTTCGGCGGCGGCGGCGGCGGTGGTCGCGGCGGCTACGGCGGCGGCGGCGGTGGTCGCGGCGGCTACGGCGGTGGCGGCGGCGGCGGTCGCGGCGGCTACGGCGGTGGCGGCGGCGGCGGTGGCCGTGGCGGCTACGGCGGCGGCGGCGGTGGTCGCGGCGGCTACGGCGACGACCGCGGTGGCGGTGGCGGCGGCTACGGCGACGACCGTGGCGGCTACGGCGGCCGTCGCGGCGGTCGCGGCGACCGCTGAGCTCGGGCTCCTCGGGGAGCCTTCGCATGCAGGACGCGCTCTCGGGCCCTCGGCCCCAGGGCGCGTTTTCGTTTTCGGCGGGTGGATCGACCGGAGGAGAAGCGTGACGAGGATGGTCCGGATCTCGGTGCAGGTGACGGCGTCGCGCGCGGGGCTCGCCGAGGAGGCGGCCTATGCGACCGGGGTGCAGGGGATCGAGGTCGTCGACGAAGAGGTCGGCGCGCCGGCGGGACGGGTGATCGTCCGCCTGTACCTGCCCTCCGGAGACGAGGCGGAGCGAGCCGCGAGGACGCTGCGGACGGCGCTGCCCAAGGCGCGGCTCGCGATCGAGCCCGTCGAGGACGCGTCGGCTCCGAGGCGGTCGCGGAGGCTCGGGCGGCGCTTCCTCGTCGTCGGGGAGGCCATGGCGACGAAGCGGGCGGGGGGACGCATCGAGCTCGTGCTCGAGGGCGCGCGTGCGTTCGGGGACGGCTTCCATCCGACGACGCGGCTCGCGGTGCAGGCGATCGAATCGCTCTACGAGAAGGGCCGATTCCGTCGCGTGCTCGACGTGGGGACGGGCACGGGCGTGCTCGCGCTCGTGGCGGCGGAGCTCGGCGCGCGCGAGGTCGTCGCGACCGACGTCGATCCGCTCGCGCGCGAGGCGGCGCGGAAGGCCGTCGCGCGACACGGGATGCGCGCGCGGATCTCCGTCCGGGCCCGGATGCCGCGGGAGGGCTACGACCTCGTGGTCGCGAACCTCTACCGCGAGCTCCTCGTCTCGATGGCGGGCGAGCTCGCCTCGCGGGTGGCGGAGGGCGGCGTGCTCGTCCTCTCGGGCTTCGCCTCGACCTCGTCGCGCGAGGTCGCGCGGGCCTTCGAGGCCGAGGGCCTCGGGAGACGCGCGCGGGCCTCGCGCGAGGGGTGGGGGCTGCTCGTGCTCGAGCGGCCGCGGCGCGCGACCTCGCGATCGCGAGCCGCTCCGGCGAACCGCCGGCTCAGTAGTGCGAAGCGGTCGGGGTGAGGTCGGCGCGGCTCCACGCGGCGTGGAATTCGCGCTCGGCGGCGGCGGCCTCGGCCTCGTGGCCCTGGCCCCGGAGGGCTTGGGCGAGCCCGAGATAGGACCAGCCGTTGTCCGGATGGATGCGCAGGTCCTCTCGGTAGACCTGCTCGGCGTCGCGGTAGCGACGGAACACGATCAACGCGTGGCCGAGGTAGTGCCGCGTCGGCAAGAGCCAATCGGGCGGCTCGTCGTAGACGAGCGCGTCCTCGGCCGCGACGGCCTCGCGCAGGAGCCGGGGCGCCTCGTTGCGATGGCGCTCGTGCTCGGCGATCAGGCCGGCGAGGAGGGCATGCGGCACGGCGAGCACGGCGCGCGCGGAATTCGTGAACTGACGTGCGTCCGCCGGCACGCGGAGCACCGCGGCCTCGAACGAGGCCTGCTCGGCGCGAGCGTTCTCGACATCGCCCTTGCCGAGGCGCGCGACGGCACGTGCGAAGTGATGCACGGCGAGCGCGAAGGGGAGATCCTCGGGCGGCGCCGCTTCGTCGAGCGCCGCGTCCCAGCGACCGAAGCGCACGAGCACGAGGATCGGGTAGTCGAGCACTCCGTCGAAGCCGGGCATCTGACGGAACATCTCGAGCGGCGTGGTCGCCACCATGTCCCGCGCGGCCGTGAGCGCCTCGGCGCTCCTTCCCTCCATCATCGCGGCGGCCGCGAGGAACTGGAAGTTGTGCGCCACGTACATGCCGTACGCGCCCGGCGGTGGCGCCTGCGCGAGGTAGGTGCGATCCGTCGCGATCGCGCGCCGGTTCGCCTCGGCCGCGTCCTCGTAGCGGCCGACGCGGAGGTAGACGTGCGCCGGCATGTGCACGATGTGACCCGCCCCCGGCACGAGGCCCGGAAGGCGCTCGGCCGACGCGAGCGCACGCTCGGGATGCGCCGAGGCCTCGACGGCGTGGACGTAGAAGTGGTTCGCGCCCGGATGGTCCGGCATGCGCGCGAGCACGCCCTCGAGCGCGGCGACGAGCTCCTCGGTGCCGGGCTTCGGCGTGCCGTCCGAGGTGTAGAGATCCCAGGGATGCAGATCCATCATCGCCTCGGCGAAGAGCGTCGCGGCGTCGAGATCGTCGGGGAAGCTCCGCATCGCCTCGCGCATCGCGTCCGCGTAGGCCTGGTCGAGCGCCGCGCGCCCCTCGGCCGTGTCCGGAGGCGTCTCGGCGTAGCGGCGCGCGAGCGCGTCGATCAGCGCACGCTCGTCGGGCGTCGCCGCGTCTCGGTGGGCGAGCGCCCGCCGGAGGCTCGCGTAGGCCGCGGACTGCGCCTCCGCGGAGGCCGGCATGTTGATGTTCGGACCGAGCGTCAGCGCGGCGCCCCAGGCGCACATCGCGCAGCTCGGATCGAAGACGGCCGCCTGCTCGAACGAGCGCAGCGCCTCGTCGTGGTTGAAGGAGTAGTAGAAGCGGAGCCCCTGATCGAAGTAGCGCTGCGCTTCCGGCGAGGACGTCGTGATCGCGCGGTGGTAGGTGCCGAGATCGTCGTAGAGACGCTCCGTCGGGACGATCGGCGGCGGCGCATGCGTCACCTCCGCGACCGTCGTCGCGGGCGCGCGCGGCGGCGGGCTCGCCGCATGACTGCAGGCGTGGAGACTCGAGCAGGCGACGATCGCCAGCACGAGGGGTCGGATCCTCGAGGCCATGTGCTCCTCCCTTCGCGGGACGGAAGCCGATGCGATCGTCGCCCCCCGGCAGACGATCGCGCCGTCACGGCATCCGCGAACACCTACATCCTACGACCTGCAACCGATCCCGTCGTGTCCGCTCATGGGGAGGGCGCGTAGCGCGCGCGGAGCTCCTTCTTGAGGAGCTTCCCGTAGGCGCTGCGCGGGAGGGCGTCGACGACCTCGAAGCGGTGCGGGACCTTCGCCGGCGAGAGCCGACGCTTCGCACGGGCGCGCGCGGCCTCGGGATCGAAGCCGGGGCCCGAAGGCACGACGACGGCGACGAGGGCCTCGCCCCACTCGCGATCGGGCACGCCGATGACGGCGACCTCCTCGATGGCCGGGTCCTCCTCGAGCACGCGCTCGACCTCGGCCGGATAGACGTTCACGCCGCCGCTGATCACGAGATCGCGCGCACGGCCCGCGAGGTAGAGGTAACCGTCGGCGTCGAGCCGACCGAGATCCTCGACCGTCGTGTAGCCCGCCTTCTTCGTCTCGTCCGTGGCGCGCGAGTCGCCGAGGTAGCCGAGCATGCCCTGCTCGTTGCGCACCCCGATGAGGCCGACCTCGCCGGGCGGGAGCTCCTCGCCGTCCTTCCCGAGGATCGCGATCGTCTGACCTCCGATCGAGCGGCCGACGCTCGCGGGCCTCGCGAGCATCTCGTCCCCGCGGATCAACGTGACCCAGCCGAGCTCGGTCGCGCCGTAGAAGTCGAAGACCGACGTCGCCCCGAAGCGACGGATCGCCGCGTGGCGCAGGTCCTCGCCGAATTCCGCCGAGCCGCAGATCAGGGCCCGGAGCTCGGGCGTCGGATTCTTCCGATGCAGCTCCGGCGGCAGCTCGAGGATCCGCTTCAGCGTCGTCGGCACGAGGAAGAGGCTGTTCACCCGCTCCTTCGAGAGCATCTCGAGCGTGCGCTTCGCGTCGAAGCGGGGCTCGAGGTAGAGGGTGCCGGCGATCGCGGAGTGGATCAGCGAGAGTCCCTGCGGCGCGATGTGGTGGAGCGGCGCGACGACGAGGTGCTTGTCGCCGAAGCGGAGCGAGAGCCGTTCGAGCACGCGCGCGAGCTCGAGCGGACCGAAGACCGCGAAGTCGCGCGCGGCCGCCTTCGGTGCGCCCGTGGTGCCCGAGGTGAAGACGACGCTCTCGCCCCGATGGCGCGAGGGCTCGGGGAACGTGGGGCTCCCGTCGGCGCGGAGGGCCTCGTAGGAGAGCTCGCCTCTCCCGGGCTTCGCCGGCTCGGTGACGACGACCTTCACCGAGGCATCGGCGGCGGCGAGCTTGCGGGCGGCGTCGAGCGTCGCCTCCGAAGCGACGACGAGGCCGACGTCGGCTCGCTTCGCCATGTGGGCGAGCTCCTCGGCCGTGACGTGCCCCCCCGCATGCACGACGCGCAGGCCCACCCGGATCGCGGCGAACCAGAGCACGACGTATTCGGTGCGGTTCTCGAGCGCGATCGCGAGCGAGCGCCTCCCGTCGCCGAGGCGATGCCGGAGGGCGTTCGCGACGCGGTTGATCTCCTCGTCGGCGTCCCGGTAGGTGAGCGCCCGATGCGCGTCGACGATCGCGAGGCGCCTCGGATGCGCGGCGGCGTACATCGCGTGGAGCGTCCGGGCGCTGAGGCCGCGGCGGATCGCCGTCGGGAGCGCGAGCGGACCGAGCGGGAGCACGTCGGAGAGGAAGCGGGTGCCGTGGATCACCCGCAGGAGGCGGGCGGCCTCCTCCGCGAGGCCGGCGAACATCTCGTTCATGCGCCTTCGATGCGCTCGAAGAGGACGACGGGCAAGGGGCGCGCGGTGACCCGCTGGTAGCGCTCCCACATCGGGTTGATCCGCTGGCCCATCACCCAGAGCCGCTCGCGCTCCTCGCCCTCGGCGAGGCGCGCCCGGGCCTCGAAGACGTGCCGTCCCACGCGCAGCCGGGCGATCGGGTGGACCTGCAGGTTCTTCCACCACTGCGGATCGCGTCGCGCCCCCCCGTCGCTGCCGACGACGACGTACGAGCGCCCGTCCTCGAAGTAGACGAGGGGCGTCGTCCGCCATTGGCCGCTCTTCCGGCCCTTGGTGGAGAGCAGGAGCATGGGCAGGCCCCAATTCGCCCCGACGCGTCCGTCGCTCCGCTCGTAGAGCTCGCGATGGAAGGCGAAGAACGCCTTGAGCGCACGGGCGCGGAGGTGGCGGAGAGGCGAGGCCATGGTCCCGGGATCCTAGGGCCGGAAGGCCCCGGTGAGGAAGTCGATCACGGCGCGCACGCGCGGGCTCGGCTCGATGTCGCGGTGGTACGCCAGCCAGACCTCGCGCGGGGCGGGGGGATCGGGGGTCTCGAGGCGCACGAGCGAGGGGTCGCGATCGCCGACGACGGTCGGCGCGAGCCCGATGCCGAGGCCCTCGCGGATCGCCTCGACGACGGTGGTCACGCCGTTCGAGCGGAGGACGACGCGGCCCTCGGGGCAGCTCGCCGCGAGCCAGTCGTTCTCGGGGCGGGTCGCACGTCCCTCCATGAACGCGACGAGATCGTGCCCTTCGAAGGAGCTGCCGGGCGCGGGTCGGCCGCGGCGCTCGAGGTAGTCGACCGAGGCGTAGAGCGCGAGGTCGATGCGGAGGACCTTCCGCGCGACGAGGTCGGGCTCGACCGGGCGTGAGAGACGCAGCGCGACGTCGGCCTCGCGGCGTCCGAGGTCGAGCCTCCGCTCGGAGCTGCTGAGCACGAGCTCGATGCCGGGATGCCGCTCGCGGAGGGCGGGGAGATGAGGCATCAGGTAGCGCGCCGCGATCGCCTCCGTGGTCGTGACGTGCACCGTGCCCGCGAGGCGCGGATCGTCCGCGGCCGAGACGCGCGCGAGCGCGAGCGCCTCCTGCTCCATGCGCTCGGCGTGGGGATGCAGACGAAGGCAGGCCTCCGTCGGCGTCCATCCGTGCGAGGTGCGATCGAAGAGCTTCACGCCGAGGCGCTCCTCGAGCTGCGTGATCCTCCGGCCGACCGTGGTCGCGTTCGTCTTGAGCGTGCGCGCGGCCGCCGCGAGCGTTCCCGTTCGCTTCACCGCCAGGAGGTGACGGACGTCGTCCCAGTCGAGCATCGCGGGTGCATGTTAGCGGCCGTACGCGAGATCGACGAGAAGCTCCTCGTCGTCGAGCCCGCGGAACGGAGGCGGCGCGCTCGAGACGACGCGACCGAGCTTCCGCGGCCGCCCGCCGGTGCCGAGCGATTCCTCGAAGAAGCCGAGGATCTCGGACCACACGCTCGTGTCGTGCCGGCTGCGGAAGAAGCCGAAGTGGCCGAACGCGTCCACCCCGAGATCGTCGGGGGTGAACCGAACGTGCTCGAGCCGCGCGGCCCGATGCCGCTCGATCAACCACTCGACGTTCGCGAGCGGCGCGAAGGCGTCGTCGGTGACGCTGAGCGCGAGCAGCCGCCCTTCCCAGCGCGCGAGCCGCTCGCCGAGCTCCGGATGATCGTCGAGGTAGTAGCGCGGGGTCTTGCACCAGCGCGCCCACTCGCTCACCACGCCCTTCGGCATGTCGACGCCGAGGCCGGCCGACGCGGGCAGATAGCCGAGCGTCCCCGTGAGCGAAGGCATCAGCACGAACCAGTTCAGGAACATCTTCGGCCGCGTGTTCCACGGGAACGTGGCCCAGTAGCCCCGCTGCGCGCCGGCCGTCGCGATCGCCACGGGCGCGGGAACGCCCTCGAGCGCGGCCGCGATCTGCCCACCGAAGCTGTGCCCGACCGCGAAGAAGGGGACCTCGCGCTTCGTCGCGTGCAGCGTGCGCACCGCCGCCGGCGCGTCGAGCGAGAGCCAATCCGTCATCGTCGCCGGATCCTCGCGCGGATCGGCGAGCGCCGAGCCACCGACGCCGCGGTAGTCGTAGATCAGCGTCTCGAAGCCGCGCGCCGCCGCCGCCTTCGCGAAGGGCACGTAGTGGCCGCGGGGGACCGCAGTCGCTCCGTGGATCACGAGCTTCGCCCGCACCTTGCCGAGCGGGCGCACGAAGTCGCCCTCGAGCCTGCGCCCGTCGGCCGCGTGGAACGTCACGTTCTCGATCGTCGCCGGATCCTGCGAAAGGGATGCCATGGGGACCTCCTCGGGGATCGGGTCGAAGGATCTCCGTCCCCACGGATCCACCGTGCGGTTCCGGGGAGGTTTCTGCCGCAACGAGTTGTGCAGGGGGGGGCTGCAGGAATGCAGGGGTCCGCTTTGCGCGCCCCTAGAGCGCATCTCACAACCTCCTCAAGAGGATGACGAGGCATGCGAGCTGGACGAAGCCGAGGAAATTCTCGGACTTGCACTCCCAGCGCGTGACGATGCGCCGGAACCGCATGAGCCAGGCGAAGAGGCGCTCGATCTTCCAGCGTCGGCGGTAGCGGCGCAGTTGGCGGCCGTCTTGAGTCTTGCGGCGCTTCGCTCGATTCGGGGCGATGAGCTCGGTGCCGAGCTCGCGGTCGAGCTGCGCGTCGAGCGCGTCGCTGTCGTACGCCTTGTCGCCGATCAGCTTCTGGGGCGCTTCTTCGATGAAGCGGGCGTCGAGCGTGTCGACGACGAGCTGGCACTCAGCTCGCTCACCACTTGCAACCCAGACGGCGACAGGAAGGCCATGGCGGTCTGCCACTGCCATGATCTTGGTCGCCTTGCCGCGGCGAGTGATCCCAACATCAAGGCCCCCCTTTTAGCCCCCGCGTGGGAGCCATCGATGTACGCCTCGGTCAGGTCCACCTTGCCGCGATCGCGAAGGTCCTCCGCGATCACCGTCAGGAGGCGATGCAGCGTGCCGTCTTCCACCCACCGCTGGTACCTACGGTGGCACGTCTGATAGGGCGGATAACGTGCAGGCATGTCCGCCCACGGCGCTCCCGTACGAAGCACCCAGAGCACGCCGTTCAGCACGTCGCGAGGGTCGCGATACGGACGGCCGCCCTGCGGCCCGGTTCGATTGCGCTCCTCTTCAGGGAACACGCTCTCGATGGCTTTCCACTGCTCGTCGGTCAGGTCCACGACGACCGTAGATCAGATTCGCGCGGCTCTGTCGATCCCCTTCCCGAAATCCGATCGAGTCTCGCGGACTTACGGTCGACCGGTTATGAGATGCGTTCTAGTCCTGCACGTCCGCTCGGCGCGCGAAGAACGGCCCCACCTCGTCCTCGTGGGTGATCACGAAGGCCCACGCGAGGTCGGCCGCGGCGAGGTAGAGGTCGCCCTCGCACGCGCGCTTCCAATCCGCGAAGGCCAGCGACCCCGTGCCGTCGCACTCGAGGACGGGGGGCCCGCCGAGCGCTTCGCAGATGCAGAGCTGCGATCGATCCGAGGCCTCGAACGCCGCGATCGCCTCGGCGCCGTGGAGCGCTCCCGCGAGCCCGTGGCTGAACACGTGCCAGTCGGTATCGCGCAGCGCTCCCGACCACTCGTCGCACGAGGGCGCGAACGCCTTGCGCCACTCGCGCTGGTACGCCCAGACCTCGCGCTTCGATCGCAGGACGCGACGAATCGCTCCGAGATCCACGAGACGGAGTTCGAGATCGTTCATCGACACGGCGGGAATCTACTCGAAGAAGACCCCTCGGCGGTTCGTCCCGAACCCCTTCGCCCTCGGCCCCGTCGCCTCGAGGACGTAGTCCCCTCCGTTCGGGGGCAGGGGCTCGCCGGACGCGATCACGCGCCAGAGCACAGCCAGAATTCGCCGGAATCTCCACATCCGAGGACCTGCGGAAGGGCGACCGGGAAGTCCTACGATGTAGGCGAACGTAGGAGGAGGGACACCATGGAACGCTACGTCATCGAACGGAACATGCCGGGCGCGGGGAAGATGAGCAGCGAAGACGCGCACAAGGGAACCGCGCGATCGCTCGAGGTCCTGAAGGATCTCGGTCCGGGCGTCCAATGGGTCGAGAGCTTCGTGACCGACGACAAGGTCTACTGCGTGTACGTCGCCGACAGTCCGGAGCTCATCCGCAAGCACGCCGAGCTCAGCGGCTTCCCGGCGGACCGGATCTCCGCCGTGCGACGAACGATGGATCCGACGACGACGCATTAGACGCGCGTCGACGCCAGAGCCGCCCTCAGAACCGCGTCCCCACCCGCACCTCGCCGCCGAGCAGCGCGACGCCGCTGCCGGCCGTGCGGATCGCGAACGAGGGGATGTCGGCCTCGAGCCAGACCTTGTCGGTGACGTGCCACGCGATGGCCGGGGCCATGCGGAAGAGGAAGCCCGCGCCCTTGTGGCCCGTGACCATGCCGAAGAGTCCGAGCTCGGCCGTCGCGCCGATGTGCAGCTTGAGGTGCTTGAACGGGCTGAAGAAGTAGGCGGCCCCCGCGAAGAGGTCGACTCCGCCCGCCGCGCCGAAGACGGCGCCGAGGCCCGCGCGGATCTCGAGGCCCGGAGCGACGGCGTAGCCGAACCGACCGGTGATGTCGGCGACCCCGCCGCCGGTCGCGCCCGTCGGCGGATTCAGGATGCCGTAGATGCCGAGCGAGCCCTGCACCATCATCCGCTGCGGCCGGCCGTAGCGCTCGCGACCGCTCCAGGCGGCCTGCTCGGCGGCCTCGCGGGCCGCCCGATCACGGGCCTCGGCCTCGGCGCGGGCCCGGGCCTCGGCCTCCTCGCGCTCGCGAGCGGCCTGGGCCGCGGCGTCCTCCTGGGTCTGGGCGGCGGCCTCGGCCTCACGGGCGACCGCGTCCTGCCCGGCGAATTGGGCTCCGTCGGTCCCCATGCCCTGCGGCCTCAGCATCACGCGGAGGACCTCGACGAGGCGCGGCGCCTCGCGCGAGCGACGCACCTCGAATTCGAGCTCGTCCACCCGGGTCCCGGCCCGCGAGCCGACCCGGAGCTTCAGCACGTAGCTCTTCTCGTCGACCGGGCGGATCGTCGAGACGATCACCCACTCGCAGCGCTGCATCTCGGCGAGGGCCTGGAATTCGTTGGCGGATTCCGGGATCTCGCGCTCCTCGACGGCCGTGAGGGAGACGCCCTCGCTCATCGGCGTGAAGGAGAGGGTGTTGAGGGCCTCGTGGATCGCGTCCTCGACCCGGTCCCGCTCGTCGTCGTCGAGGTTGCCGAGGGGCTGCAGGACCAGGGCCCTCTCGGCCTGGGCGACGGGGGCCGCGCCGACGAGGGCGAGCGTGGCCACCGTGAACGCCAGGGCACGGACGAGGGGCGAGCGCGAACCAGCGTTCACGCGCGCGGCGGATCGGACGACCGTTTCGGACATGATCACGACCTCGGAGCAAGGACCGTGCGAGGCCCCCGATGAACGCGGACTCGGACGATCAGGCGAGCTTCGAGAAGGCCTCGACGACCTCGGGCGGAGCCTGGACGAGCTCGATGAGGACGCCCGCGCCGCCGATGGGGAACTGCTCGTTGCCCTTCGGATGGATGAAGGTCACGTCGAAGCCGGCCGCACCCTTGCGGATGCCGCCCGGGGCGAAGCGGACGCCCTGCGCCGTGAGCCACTCGAATGCCTTGTGGATGTCGTCCACCCAGAGGCCCACGTGGTTGAGCTGCGGCTGGTCGACGCGCGGCTTCTTCTCGGGGTCGAGGGGCTGCATCAGGTCGACCTCGACCTTGAACGGACCCTTTCCGAGGGCCGCGATGTCCTCGTCGACGTTCTCGCGCTCGCTCTTGAAGTTCCCCGTCAGCTCGAGGCCGAGGGTGTCGATCCAGAGCTTCTTCAGCTCGCCCTTGTCGAGCGCGCCGATGGCGATCTGCTGCAGACCGAGGACCTTGAAGGGACGATCGCTCACGTTTTCCTCCACCCGGCGCATGCCCTCGACGGGCGCGCCTCCGGCCCGACGATAGCCCGGTTGGCCATCCCGTGCACCAAGGGCTACCCTCCGCCGCCGTGAAGACGTCTCTCACCGGCATCAAGCCCACGCACGGGCCCCACCTCGGGAACTACCTCGGCGCCATCCGTCCGGCGCTCGAGCTCCAGGCGGAGTACCGCACGCTCTACTTCATCGCGGACTACCACGCGCTGACGACGGTGCGTGACCCGAAGGCCCTGCACGAGCACACGCGCGACGTCGCCGCGGTCTGGCTCGCCTCCGGTCTCGATCCCCACCAGACGATCCTCTTCCGCCAGTCGCGCGTGCCCGAGGTCTTCGAGCTCGGCTGGGTGCTCTCCTGCCTGCTCGCGACCGGCCAGCTCGAGCGCGGCCACGCCTACAAGGACGCGCTCGCGCGCGGCGAGCATCCGAACGCCGGCATCTTCAACTACCCCGTCCTGATGGCCGCCGACATCCTGCTCTACGACACGAACGTCGTGCCGATCGGACAGGATCAGAAGCAGCACCTCGAGCTCTGCCGCGACGTCGCGACGCGCGTGAACCACCTCTACGGCGAGGGCACGCTCGTCGTCCCCGACGCGCTGATCACCGACGCCCCGCTCGTCCCCGGCCTCGACGGCCAGAAGATGAGCAAGAGCAAGGGCAACGCGATCCCGCTCTTCGCGCCGCCGAAGGAGCTCCGCAAGGCGATCATGAGCATCGTCTCGGGCTCCGAGCCGCTCGAGGCGCCGAAGGATCCCGACAGCTCGACCGTGTACCTGCTCTTCAAGCAGGTCTCGCCCGAGAAGGCGCCCGCGATGGCCGAGAAGCTTCGCGCCGGCGGCTACGGCTGGGGCCACGCGAAGCAGGAGCTCTACGAGGCGATCGAGGCCGAGCTCGGCCCGAAGCGCGAGGCCTACGAGTCCTTCCGCAAGGACGAGGCGAAGCTCGACCTGCTCCTCGACGAAGGCGAGGAGAAGGCCCGCGCGATCGCACGCGAGACGCTCGGCCGGGTGCGCGAGGCGATCGGCATCGCCTGGAAGCACCGCTAGGTCAGGCGGCCGGCGGAACGAGCGGCGTCTCGGTCGGCGCCGCGGGGGCCACGGGCACCTTCCGCTTCACGTAGGCCGTGACCGCGCCTCCGACGAGGAGCGTCGCGAGCACGAGATCGAGCACGAGGAGCGTGAGCGCGATCGCGTGCTCGCGGCTCGCGTACGCGCGGAAGGCGTCGATCGAGCCGGAGAAGAGGATGTCGGCCTCCGAGAGCTTCGGCGCCGAGCCGGCGGCCTCGCCCACGACGACGATCGGATCCTGACGGCGGAGGAACGAGGTCGTATGACCTCCATAGATCTCGGTGCGCCAGCTCAAGGGCTCGTAGTCGTCGTCGTCGACGATCGCGGTCCCGTCCGTGAGCTCGACCTTGAAGTCGTCGGGGAGCCGCTCCTCGCAGGACTTCTCGCAGTCGATCAGCGCCACGGCATCGCGCGAGATCACGCCGTTCTGATCGCTGACGTGGCCGATGAGCAGGACCTTCTGATCCTCGGGCACGCCGCGGAGCGCCGCCACCTGCCTCACCTCGCGCGCCTCGATCCAGCCCTGGGCCCGATGCGACTTCACGAACGCCACGAGCGCCGAGGCGAGCAGCACGAGCGCGAGGAACGCCGCGATCCCCGCGAGGCGCGTGCGCTTCGCCTCGGTGTCGGCGCGCGGCCAGAGGAAGCGCAGCGAGCCGAGCCCGACGAGCACGGCGAGCGGGAGGGTGAGGAAATGGATGATCACGGCTTGGTTATCCGACGTTCGTTTGCGGGAGGCAATCACCGCGTTTTCGATGCTACCGTAGGGCGCCTCACATTCGGAAGCCCATGACCATCGCGGAGCACCTGAGCACGTTCGCTGGTTTCGTCGTCACGGACTACGACCCGAAAGTCGGCATCGCCCAGCCGAAATGCGCCTATCGCATCGCGGAGGGCTGGGAGGCGAAGGTCCCGTTCGACGCCCTGCTCGAGGGCTTCCTGCGCGATCCGCGGGCGGCCGAGGTCCCGGCGCTCCTGATCGGCACCTGGGGCGAGGTGCTCGACGACGGCATGGACGACATCGTCGCGACCCTGGTCCGGTCGAGCGACCGACTCCGCTCGCTCGGGGCGATCTTCCTCGGCGAGGTCGTGATGGAGGAGAGCGAGATCTCCTGGATCACGCAGGCCGACGTGACCCCGATCCTGAAGGCCTTCCCGCGGCTCGAGATCCTGCGCGTGCGCGGCGGCCAGGGCGTGGCCCTCGAGCCGACGACGCATGCCTCCCTGCGCGAGCTCGCATTCGAAGCGGGCGGACTGCCGGGCGAGATCGCGAGAGCGGTCGCCGCATCGTCCTTCCCCTCCCTCGAGCACCTCGAGCTCTGGCTCGGCACGGACCAATACGGCGGCACGACGAAGCTCGCCGATCTCGAGGGCCTCTTGCGGAAGGATCCCTTCCCGACGCTGCGCTACCTCGGCCTGCGGAACAGCGAGATCGTCGGCGAGATCGTCTGGGCGCTCTCGGGCTCGCCGGTCCTCTCCCATCTCCGCGAGCTCGATCTCTCGATGGGCACCCTGACCGACGAGGAAGCGACCCGGCTGCTCCAGATCCCCGAGCTGCGGAAGATCGAGACCCTCGACCTCTCCGAGAGCTACCTCACGCCTCCCGTGATCCGCCTGCTCGAAGCGGGCTCTCTCCGGATCGTCGCCGATGGACAGAGGAAGGCGGACGAGTACCGGGGCAAGTCGTACCGCTACGTCTCCGTCAGCGAATGAGCCCGGCGCGCAGCACCGTGCTGCTCGCCGCCGACGCCGAAGGGCCTCGCGTCGAGGGCCTGCGTCGAGCGCTCGCCCGATTCGGCGAGCCCGAGGCGCGCGTGCTCTCGTACGGCGAGGTGCTCGACGATCCCCGGCGCCTGCACGAGGCCCTCGAGGCTCCGTGTTGGCTGAGGCTCGAGTCGCCCGGGAAGAACGAGGCGCTCGAGCTCGCGCTGATCGCGCGCGGCCGCGGGACCCGGAGCTTCGAGCCGCCGGAGGGGGCGCTCGCTCGCGGTCGTCTGCTCGCACCCGCGGACTTCATGACGGGCTTCCGCACGCTGCTCTCCGACGTGGGCGCCGCTCTCGCCGCCGTGCCGCACGCCGTGGCGACGAGCCATCCCGACGACGTCGCGCTCTTCTTCGACAAGGGCGCGTGTGCCGAGAGGCTCGGCGAGGCGGGGATCCCCGTGCCGCCTCCGCTCGCGCACGTGGGCGACTACGCGGACCTGCGGACGAAGATGCGCGAGGCCGGCTGGACGCGCGTCTTCGTGAAGCTCCGCTCCGGCTCGACGGCCTCGGGCATCGTGGCGCTCGCGACGCGCGGCCCGGACGTCCGCGCGCGGACGACGATCGAGTGGGTCGAGGGGCCCGCGGGCCCGATGCGCTTCAACTCGCGACGCCTCGTCGAGACGAGCGACGAGGCCCACGTCGCCCGACTCGTCGATTGGCTGCTCGCCGAAGGGGCCCACGTGGAGCGTTGGATCCCGAAGGCGACCCTCGGAGGCATGCCCTTCGATCTGCGGGTGGTGGTCGTCGCGGGGAGGGTCACGCACGTCGTCGTGCGGACGAGCCGCGGTCCCTTCACGAACCTCCAGCTCGGAGGGAAGCGAGCCTCGTTCGAAGAGCTCCGCGCGAGGCTCGGCGAGGCGCGCTGGACCGCGATCGCGGAGACGTGCGAACGCGTCGCGGCCCTCTTCCCGAGGACCCTCCACCTCGGCCTCGACGTGATGGTCCCCGCAGGGCTCGAGGGGCATTTCGTGCTCGAGGTGAACGCGTTCGGCGATCTGCTGCCGGGCCTCGTGGACGCGAGCGGCGATTCGACGTACGACGCCGAGGTGCGCGCGCTCGTCGAGGGGAGGTTCCCCTCCCAGGATCGGTCTCCATGCACGACATGAACCGCGTCGTCGGGAGGGACGATCTGCTCTTCGTGACGCTCGACACCCTGCGGTTCGACGTCGCGGAGCGACTCCATCGGGAGGGGCGCACGCCGAACCTCTCGCGCCTGCTCGGCCCCGCCGGATGGGAGCGGAGGCACTCGCCTTCGAGCTTCACGTACGCGGCGCACCACGCCTTCTTCGCGGGCTTCCTGCCCACGCCGGTCGCACCGGGAAGGCATCCACGGCCGTTCGCGCTCCGCTTCGAGGGGAGCGAGACGATCCGCGAGGAGACCTGCGTCTTCGACGCGCCGGATCTCGTGCACGGCCTCGAGGGACGCGGCTACCACACGATCTGCGTCGGAGGCGTCGGCTTCTTCAATCGGAAGAATCCCCTCGGTCGCGTGCTCCCGGACCTCTTCGCCGAGAGCCATTGGGAGCCGGAGTTCGGAGTGACGAACCCGCACGGGCTCGAGGCGCAGATCGACGCGGCGATCGCCGCGATCGATCGGCTCCCGGACACGCGACGCGCCTTCCTCTTCCTCGACGTCTCCTCGCTGCACCAACCGAATCGCTTCTACGTCGAGGGGGCGACGGAGGACTCGCTCGAGTCGCATGCGGCGGCGCTCGAATACGTCGACCGCACGCTCCCGCGTCTCTTCGAGCGACTCGCGCGTCGAGGACGGTGGCTCGCGATCCTCTGCTCGGATCACGGGACGGCCTACGGCGAGGACGGCTACGAAGGGCATCGCATCGGGCACGAGGTGGTCTGGACCGTGCCGTACGGCGAGGTCTGGCTCGGAGGCGAGCCGCCATGAGCTCGCTGCTCGAACGGGCGCGTCGCTCGCGCTTCGACGGCTACGCCTACGCGTACCCGCACAAGACGGCCTATCGCCGCCTCGAGCCCGCACTCTCGCTCGCGGAGGTCTGGGCGGGGGAGCCGACGGACGCGCTCTTCCTCTACGTGCACGTGCCCTTCTGCGAGATGCGCTGCGGCTTCTGCAATCTCTTCACGCAGACCGGTCTCGAGGAGGGGCTCGAGCGACGCTACGTGGACGCGCTCGAGCGCCAGGCCGAGGCCTTCGTCGAGGCCGTGGGACGGCCCCTCGGCTTCGCGCGTCTCGCCGTCGGGGGAGGGACGCCGACGCTCCTCGAGCCCTCGTCCCTCGCGCGGATCTTCGCCCTCGCGCGGCGCCTCGGGGCCGATGCGCGCTCGCTCCCGACCTCGGTCGAGGCCTCGCCCGGCACGATCGACGAGGCGCGTCTCGCCGTCCTCCGCGAAGCCGGGGTGACGAGGCTCAGCCTCGGCGTGCAGTCCTTCGTCCCCGACGAGCTCCGTGCGCTCGGACGCGCCGAGGACGCCGGGCTCGCGCACGCGGCGCTCCGGGCGATCCGGGCCGCGGGATTCCCCCTCCGGAACGTCGACCTGATCTACGGCACGCCCGGACAGACGGAGGCGAGCTTCCTCGAGAGCCTCCGGGCGACGCTCGAGCACGCGCCGGAGGAGATCTTCCTCTATCCCCTCTACGTGCGGCCGCTCACGGGCCTCGGGAGGCGCGGCCTCGACCTGCTCGACGTGCGCGCGCGCCTCTACGACCTGGGATCCGAGCTGCTCCTCCGCCACGGCTACGCGCAGGAGACGATGCGCCTCTTCCGACGCACGGACGCGCCCCGGATCCACGGCCCCCGCTACGCCTGCCAGGAGGACGGGATGGTGGGTCTCGGAGCGGGCGCGCGTTCCTACACCCGCACGCTCCACCACTCGTTCGACTACGCCGTGAGCCGGAGCGCGGTGAAGGCGATCGTCGCGGACTACGTGGAGCGACCGCGCGAGGCATTCGGCCGGGCCGAGGTCGGCTTCCTGCTCGACGAGGACGAGTCGCGCCGACGCCACGTGATCCAATCCCTGCTCTCGCACGAAGGCCTCGACCGCGGGGCCTACGCCACTCGCTTCGGCGACGATCCGTTCGGCCGGCACCCCGAGCTCGCGGAGCTCCTCGCGATCGGATGGGCGGCTCTCGCGGGCGAGACGCTCCGGCTCTCGCGCGACGGCTACGCGCACTCCGACGTGATCGGGCCGGCGCTCTACTCCGAGCGCGTGCGTGCGCTCTCCGAGGAGTACGAGCTCCGATGAGGCTCTCGATCCTCTATCGCGGGCCGCTCGCGAGCTGCAACTACGCCTGCGGCTACTGTCCCTTCGCGAAGCGTCGGGACGATCGCGAGGCCCTCGCGCGCGACTACGAGGCCCTCGAGCGTTTCGTCGCGTGGGTCGAGCGCTCGCGGACGGACGCCCTCTCCGTGCTCTTCACGCCCTGGGGCGAGGCGCTGATCCGCGAGCCCTACCGGAAGGCCCTCGTGCACCTCTCGCGGCTCGCGCACGTCGAACGCGTCGCGATCCAGACGAACCTCTCGGTGGACGTGGGCTTCGCGGCCGATGCCGATCCGCGGAAGCTCGCGTTCTGGGCGACCTACCATCCGAGCGAGGTCGACCGGGATCGCTTCGTCGCGAAGGTCCTCGGGCTCCGAGGCCTCGGCATCCGCACGAGCGTGGGCCTGGTCGGCCTGCCGGCGCATCGCGAGGAGGCCCTCGCGCTCCGCGCCGCGCTCCCCGAGGACGTCTACCTCTGGATCAACGCGGCGAAGCGGACGCACGGCGCCTACGGCGAGGAGGAGCTCCGCTTCTTCGAGCGGATCGATCCCCTCTTCGCGCTCAACACCGAGCACCATGCGAGCCTCGGGAAGGCGTGCGCGACGGGCGTCGACACGATCTCGGTCGACGGAGACGGCCGCGTGCGTCGCTGCCATTTCGTCGAGGAGGAGCTCGGTCGGCTCCACGACGATTCGTTCCGCGCGAAGCTCGGACCGCGTCCGTGTCCGAGCGCGACCTGCGGCTGCCACATCGGCTACGTCCACCTCGAGCGCCTCCGTCTGCGCGACCGCTTCGACGGGGGCGTCCTGGAGCGCGTCCCTGCCGACTGGCCTCAGACGAAGAAGGTCGAGAGCGGCGCGAGCGTGGCGCGATCGAGCACGACGACGCGGCCCTGATCGTCCGCCAGCGTCACGAAGTCGCCGTGGATGCGGGCGCGTGCGGTCGTCGCGCCCTGCGTTCGGGCAACGATACGCCGGCGCTCGTCCGCGCTCGGCCCGTCGAGCGCGACGACGAGCTCCAGGTTCGCGGGCTCGAGCTCGAGCTCGACCCAGCGCTTCGACACCTCGTCGAGCCGCAGCGTCGCGAAGCCTCCCATGCCCTCCGACGAGAGCGACACCGCGCGCAACCACCCCACGACCTCGTCGGGCGTCCCGGGCGCCCGTGAGCGCAGCATCCGACTCGGCAGCTCGAAGGTGTAGACCTCGTAGGCGGAGGTCGCGAGCGACTGCGCCACCACACGCAGCCGGTTCGGCTCGCGGTGGATCCCCTGCACGAAGCCATCGATGCCCGAGACGCTCCAGAGCACGACCGGCTCGTCCGCGAGCGCGTCGAGGCATCGGAGCGTGCTCGTCGCCCCGTCCACGGTCGCGACGAAGAAGGTCTCTCCGTCGAAGCTCGACGCGGACGTGGAGCAGGGGATCTCGATCCAGCGTGCGACCCGGCGGCTCGGCAGATCGACGCGCGCGAACCGCCAGGTCTCCGCGCGGTACGCGATCGCGAGGAAGCGCTCGCTGCGATCGTCGGGGATCAGCGCGTGGGCCGGCTCGGCGAAGACGAGCTGGGTGCGTCCGTGACGATCGAGGAGGCGCATGCCGTGCTCGCCGAGCGCGACGAGCACGCGCCCGTCGGGGAGAGCCACGGCGTCGTGCACGGGTTGCGCGCCGACGTCCATCGGACCGAGCTCGAGCACGCCTTCGAAGGGCGAGAGGGGCGGACGCGGGGAGAGGATCGGCGCGTCGGCGACGAGCACGGCGTCGCCGATCTTCTCCTCGAGCTTCCGCACGAGCCGATCCACGTCGAGGCCGTGCTCGTGACGATCCTCGAGCAGGCCGCGGTAGGCGCGCTCGAGCACGTGGAAGGCGAGGGGCGACATCGCCTCGTCGAGCGCCGCCACCCCGAGCTGCCGACGGTAGAGAGCGGCTTCGTGGGAGCGATCGCCGAGGCGCGCGAGGAGACGGCTCTTCACGTCTGCGAGCGTCGGCACGCCGAGCGCGAGGGCACGTGCCCAGGCGCGGGCCGAGCCGAGCCCGTCGCCCTCGAGCGCGCGCTCGAGCCAAGCGCGCGCGAGGTTCCGTCCCTCGGGCACCGGCCAGACGACGTCGACGGCCTCGAGGAAGCGGCCCGCGCGCGCGAGGAGATCGCCGTACTCGAGGCGGAGCATCGCGGCCTCCGGTCGATTCGAGCGCTCGAGCCGCGTGATGGCCGCGAGGAAAGCTCCGTTGCGTCTCGCCAACGCGATCGCGCGCTCGCGATCGCCGGCGAGGAACCAGAGCGCGACGATCCGCTCGGCCGGCATGCCGCGCGCCTCCGCGATCTCGGCCGCGAGACGGAGCTCGCCGTGCTTCTCGAGGAAGTCGACCGCCCGCGCATGCTGCTGGAGGAGCTCGGCGAGCACGAAGGCGGCCTCGCGGACTCGACCCTGCCGCTCGAGCGACTGGAAGGCCTTCTCGTATTGCGAGCGCAGGAGCCCTTGGAGACCGTCATCGACGGGGATCGTCGAGCTCGCGCCTTCCCGGTCCGGGACGATCGTCAGATCCGCGCGAGGCGAAGGGACTCCGAGCTTCAGGCGACGGGGAGCCTCGTTCGAGCCACCTCCGAGCGGGATCGCGCGCCGCAGGGCCTCGTCGAGATCGCCGCGCTCGAGACGCTCGAGCAGATCGGCGAAGTAGCGTGCCTGTCGACCCGTGAGGCGCTCGAGCCGCACGAGCACCTGCGAGAGCCGGGCGAGCATCGCCTCGAAGAGCGAGGGCTTCGCAGGCCCCCGCTTCGCGGGTGCGCCGTGCACGGGTCGCGCGGGGATCCGGCGCAGCGAGAAGAAGCCGCGGAGGCGCGCGAGCAAGGCACCGAGGCCGGCGAGCACGAAGCGCGACACGCGCGCGAGGGCGCTCGGCTTCTCGCCCTCGCGGAGCGAGGCGAGCATGTCGTCGCGTTCCTTCGAGGGCGCGATGCCGACGAGCTCGCGGACCGGGCGCGCGGGAACGTCGACGGCGAGCTTCGGCGGGCGCGGGGGCTCGCCGAGCGAGACCACGCGACGCACGCGGAGAGGCCCCGCAGTGACGAGGCTCGAGGGGAGCAGCGGCTCGAGCGCGGAGATCTTCGAGGACACGACTTCGCCACGAGAGAGACGATGGAGCGTCGGCTCGGTCGAGCGCGAGGCGAGCTCGGCCCCTCCGTCGAACGTGCAGTACGAACGACCGTGGGCGACGACGGGCGTGCCGGAGACCCGCTCCGTGCGCAGACGCCTCGGCTCGTGGAAGAGGACGAGGACGTCGTCGCCGAGGCGGAACGCCCGACCGCCGGCCGCGAGCTCCGCGACGACGCGTGCGGCGAGGGCTTCGCCCGCGAACGAGGCCTCGACGACGAGACCGTGGGCGAGCACCGAGCCTTCGAAGGGGACGGGGCGCGTCATCGCACCTGCCCTCGCGCGACGAGGAGGAGCCGATCGAGCTCGAGCTCGACGACCTGCACCGTGCCGTCTTCGAGGGCGACGGCGACGATCGGAGCTTCGGTCGCGCAGACGACGCGGCGGATGCGCTGGCCGAACGCGCGCGGCCTCGTCCGCCGGTGCGGCTCCTCGACGTAGCGGAGGTCGAGGAGTCGCTCTCCCTCCACGACGACGAAGGCGGGGGCCTTCGACGTGGGCACGAAGCCCACGACCTCGCCGCGCGGGATCGTCACGCGGGCCCACTCCTTCCGAGGCGGATCGAGGCCCCGCACGGGCCTGTGGAAGACGAGCCAGTCGCGTTCGGCGACCTTCACGGCGACGTGGCTCCCGCCTCCTTGGTTCGGGATGCCGAACGCCGCGACGGGCTGGGCGACGTCCGGGATGGACGCGAACGAAGGCGGGGAGGCCGGATCGATGGGGACCGGTGGCCCGACGTCGAGGCCCCCGTGCGTCTCCGTGAGGAAGTAGTGGGCGCGCGGGGCCCGGCGACCACGTCCCATCGGTCCCGGAAGGGGGTGCGAGACCACGGCGAGGTTCCACGAGTGGATCGCATGCCACGTCGCGTTCCGGAACATGAGCTCGACGCGCTCTCGGCCCGCGACCAAGAGATGCCCGAGCCCGCTGGAAGCCACCGGCGTCGCGAGCGCGGGCCCTTCGTCGATCCACCCTGCGAGCTCGTGCAGCCCGAGCTGACCCTCGGTGGGCCGCCCGTCCATCGCGCCGCGGACGACGAGCGTCGTACCGCGCAATCCCACCGTGTAGAGCTTCTTCTCGCGGAGCCCGATCGCCACGATCGACTCGCCGCTCGAGGGCACGATCCGGAGCGGCGAGGACGCGTTCGACGAGCCGAGCCCGGTCATCCCGAGCCCGACCGCATGCCCCTCCGTCGTGAGCCCGAGCAGACGCGTGCCGCGCGCCGAGAGGTGGAAGAGCTTCGAGAGGTCGAGGACCACGTTCGACGGGGACGGCGCGGGCGGCAGCGTCTTGCGCTCGCTCGGGCGCGTCTCGAACGGATCGCGGAGCATGCGGACGCAGGCCCGGGGCTCGGGCAGATCGATCGTCGTCGAGCGACGAGGCAGCCCGCGGTTCTCCGCGGTGACGACGAGCGCCCGCCGCGACGGATCGAAGAGATCCTCGACGAAGAGGTGGCAGGCGCTCCCGACGTCTCGTTGCTGCCGCAAGGACTCGGAGCCGACGAGCCAGATCTCCGCGAAGGGCCCGAGGACCGCGGCCGTCGCGATGGCCTTGGCCGCGGCATCCCTCGCGGGCGCGCGATCCGTGTGGGCCGCGACGAAGGCCGCGAAGCGGAGCGCGTCGACCTCGGTGGCGGGCGGCGTCTCCGGGCTCCCGAGCTGGGCCCAGGCGAGCGTGGCGCCGAGGGCACGCGCGCGACGATCGAGCGCGACGAGCGCGGCGACGTGGGCGAGGCGCGGCGCCCCGACCTGCGAGGGTCCGGCGTCGAGCAACGCGAGCACCGTGCGTCGCGACGCGGGATCGCGGCGCGCGAGCTCGTGGAAGGCATGCTCGCCCGAGGCCGCGCGCCGGAGGAATTCGTCCGGGGCCTCGTCCGCGAGGAGCCACTCCGACAGCAGCAGACGCTCGTACGAGCCCCGGCGCGCGAAGCCCGAGAAGCCATCGGGCTCGGCCGTGCCCACGTGCGCACGCTCGCGCGGCCTCCCGAGCAACGCCTCGAGCCGACCCGCCATCGCGGAGACGAGCGGGCCGAGGTCGGGCGCGAAGAGCGCGACGAGCGCGGACCACGATCCGTACGCGGGCGGCAGCGCCTTCATGGCGACGGCTCGACGAACGCGGCGAGCTTCGCGCGGGCGAGAGGCCGCGCCTCGCGGAGCGAGATCACGTCGAGCCCCTCCGCACGGGGAACGAGCGCGAGCGGCAGGAGGCTCCCTCGGGCATCGACGATCGACGCGAGCCAGCCCGAGGGGACGTCCGGCTCGAGGGTCGTCGGCACGCAGATCGAGGGATCGGCCTCCTCGGTGCCGAGGTAGATCACGCCGTCTTCCCAGGGCAGGTCCCGCTCGTCCCCGAGGATCGCGAGCGTGCCGTCCCCGCCGACGCCGCGCAGGCGCGAGAGGCGCTCGTCGTCGGCGTCGAGGAGCCGACGCGCGAGCCGGAGAGCGACCTCGTCGAACGCGACGACGGCCGAGGGCCCGAGCGGCTCGGGGCGCCCCCGGAAGCCGAGGACGAGGGGCTTCACGGAGCCCCGCCGATCGCGGCGACGAGCGCGTTCCGCTGGGTGGCGAGGGTCTCGGGCAGGCTGTCGGGCGCGAAGGCCGCATCGAGCGCGCGCGCCAATCCTTCGAGCCGCAAGCGATGACGCGCCGCGGCCTGCTCTTCGACGGGGGCCTCGCGCAGGGCCTCCTCGATGGCGGCCGCGAGCTTCGCGGCGCGCGCGGCGAGCCCTTCGCTCGCCGACGCCGAGGCCGAGACGAGCACGTCGCTCGCCGAGTGCGAGAGGAGCGGACCGAGCGCCTCGCGCGCGATCGCCTGCTCCTCCGCGGTCGGGACGGCGTACACGATCGGCCAGAGATCGCGGCTCGTGGCCCGATCGCGCCCATCGATCGCGGCCGCGGCAGCGACCAGGCGCTGGAGCTTCACCAGCCGCCGATCGGAGAGCACCACGCCTTCCCGACGCAGCCGCCGGATCGCCTCGGCGAGCTCGGGACGGACGCCCTCGAGCTCCACCTTGCGCGCGGCCTGCGAGAGGCGATCGAGATCGTCGACCGAGGTCGCACGGCTCGGAGCCCAGGGATCGGAGCCCCGCTCGAGCAGCTCCTCGAGCCGACCGTCGGGCACTGGATCGACGAAGACGCGCACGAGGAAGCGGTCGGCGAGCGCCGCGAGCGATTCGTCGCTCGGGAGCGCGTTCGACGCGGCGACGCAGACGCGCAGCGGACACGCGATGCGCGTATGCCCCCGGTAGAACGTCCGCTCGTTCAGCACGCCGAGCAGGGTGTTCAGGATCGCCGTCGAGCCGAGGAAGATCTCGTCGAGGAAGGCGAGATGCGCCTCGGGCAGCATGCCTCGGGTCTCGGTCTCCACCGTGCCCTCGCGGAGCTTCCGGAGGTCGACCGGACCGAAGATCTCGCTCGGCTCGGTGAAGCGTCCGAGGAGGTACTCGAAGTACTGGCCGCCGATCGCGCGCGCGATGCGGCGCACGGCCTCGGACTTCGCGGTGCCGGGAGGACCGATGACGAGCAGGTGCTCGCCGGCCACCGCCGCGAGGGCCACGAGCTCGACGAGGCTCTCTCGATCGACGAGACCGCGGGCGGCATCCCGGATCGCGAGACGGAAGGATTCGGGCGCGCTGTGCTGCGGATCGGTCATCGGGCCTCGTGTAGCACGTCGGGTGCACGTTCGACTCCCTCGACGACGCTCGGCTTTACGCCCCCCTCGCCTGTCCCTATCCTCGTCTCGTCCCCTCGCCCGAACGGTCGATCCCGTGCCCTTCGTCTACGTCGAACGCTCGAACCTCTTCCTGACCCGTCGGGTCGGGCTCGCGGGCGCCGAAGAGATGGGCGAGATGCTGCATCGCCTCCGGCAGAAGCTCGTCGAATCGCATCGCCCCTGCTTCGGCGTCTACGACGCGGGGACCGATGCCCAAGGACGGCCCGACGCGCGTGCGCGTCAGGTCTCGGCGACCTGGTTCACCGACAACGAGATGCTCCTCGAGGCCCAGCTGAAGTCGGTCGACTTCGCGTTCCCGAACCCGCTCTCGCGCGGAGTGCTCACGGCCGTCCTCTGGCTGAAGAAGCCTCCGTTCGAGACGCACACGCATGCGACGACGGAGGAAGCGATCCGAGCGATGCTCAAGCGAGCAGGCTCGAAGGAGGAGGCGGGGAAATTGCTCGGGGAGCTCGAGGCGGCGGAGAGGCGTATCGCCGGCTGAAGGCTCTTTGCACGTGCACGTGCACGAGGGGGGTGCACGTGCACGAGGGGCGTGCACGCGAACCGTGCACGTGCACGTGCACGACAGACGTGCACGTCGACGTTGGCGGGCACGGGCCCGTGCACGTGTTCGGCGTCGACGGAGCACGCAACTCGGCCCCTCATGGCCCGAGAAGCACTCGGTGATGGACCACGAGCGGCTCGATGTCTACCAATGCGCGTTGCGCTTCGCCGAGATCTCCTTCGGCGTCCTCGACAGGATGCCCAAGGGCCAGTCGGAGCTCGTGGACCAACTCCGCAGGGCGACCGTGTCGATTCCCTTGAACATCGCCGAGGGTACCGGAAAGCCTTCCCTCGCCGAGCGGAAGCGGTTCTACGGGATCGCACGCGGCTCGGCGATGGAGTGCGCAGCCATCCTCGACATCCTCCGCATCCAGCGCTTCGTCGACCCCAAGGAAGCCGCCGACGGCAAGGAGCTCATCTCGCGCACGATCGCGATGCTCACCAAGCTCTGCCGCTGACCCCCAACGGTCGACGCGCCCGTCTCTCGTGCACGGATCCGTCCACGTCGACGTGCACGGATTCGTCTACGTCTCTCGTGCACGTGCACGTGCACGGTTCGCGTGCACGTGCACTCCCCCTCGTACACGTCCCTCGTGCACGTCTCTCAGGACTGCTCCGAGAACACCGTCGCGAATCCCCCTCCCTGCGTCCGGAAATTCGTCGTCTGCCCCTGGTACAGCCTCGCCGCGACGAGCTGCACCTCTCCGTCGTACACGAAGTTCCGCAGATCGACCTTCAGCGTGCACTCCTGCCCGTCGATCACGACGAGCCTCTCGCTCGGAGGCACGAGATCCTGCGCGACGTAGGTTCCGTCGAGGATCTCCTCGAAGACCCTCTTCGTGACCTTGTCGCCCCGGTAGGCGGCCTTGCTGCCGTAGCCGACCGCGGGCTTGAAGAAGAGCTGCTTGCGCTCCGCCCAGAACGTCTCGGCGAGCTCGGGCCGCACGAGCCGGGTGCGGGGAACGACCTCGACGAGGAGCTCGACGTCATCGGGTCCGAGACCGAAGGAGACGAGCGCCGCGGGATCCGAGAGCAGGACGAGGTTGCGCTTGTCGGCCCGGAGCGCGTGCGCGCGTGGATGGGGAGTCACGACGGTCGCGTTCGCGAGGTAGGCCTCCCGGAGGACCTCGTGGCGCGGCTCGGCGAGGGAGAAATCCGTGAGTCGGTTGTAGACGAGGTCGATCGGACGCTCGTCGTCGTCGATGCGGAGCGTGCGTCCGTCGAAGCGCAGGCGGCTCGGGTCGACGATGCGCGCTCGGATTCCCCCGGCCTCGAGGGCGCTCGCGACGAGTCGGAACTCCGGATAGAGGTACTGCTCCTCGGGCGCGTCGTCGACGATCGCGACGTGCGCGAGCGTCGCGCCCGGCTTCGCGCGCGCGTGCTCGGCGACGAAGGTCGCCCGCACCGTCGCGTCGAACGCCGAGAGGTCCGAGGGAACGCTCGCGAGGTCCTCGAGCTCCTTGCAGCAGGCGCGCTGCGCCTTCGCCAGCATCGCGTTGAGCATCGCGCCGCCGGCGTTCGTGTTGATCTCGATGAGGCGCGGGCCGTTCGGGCCGAGATGGAAGTCGTAGCCCTCGAAGACGCCCGGCGTCCCCGGGTCGTGGTGCGCGATGGCCGGGGCGCGTGCGAGGACCGCTTCCTGGTAGCCGGGCGAGGCGACGACCCGCTGGATCGCCTCGATCGCGCGCCGCATCGAGGTCAGGTGCTCGCGCGAGACGAAGACCGGGAGATCCGCGAAGAGGTGGGGCCGTGTGCGCTCGAGATCGGCAGCGAGCCCCGTCAGCGCGTGTCCCTCTTCGAGGGCCTGCGTGAGGGCTTCCCGGTCGACGCTGATGCACGCGCACCAGCGGTTCAGCGCTTCGATCGTGTTCACTTCGGGGAACCGTAGCGCAAAGCGGCGTCACGCACCGGAGGCCGCTTGCCGAATGCGCGTCACGTGCGGAGGGACCAGGGGCGATACATCTCGCGCGAGCCCGTGTGCATGTGTGGGTGGACCAAAGAGGAAGTGATCCCAACTGTTTGCTGCCCCTCGTGTTTGTCTTGTCTGCGTTGCTTACGGTCCCTTAGGCTGGGTGCGGATCTGCGAAAGGAGTCCGCATGCAGTCCACCCCGCTTCGACCGTCCAAGAAGAGCACCGCTTTCGTCGGTGCTGCACTCGCCCTGCCCCTCTTCCTGGGACATCAGGGCGGTCCGATCCGCTTTTCGATCGACTTCCAAGGGGAGGTCCCGGGGTTGCGCTACCGCAACGAGCCCGGCTCGCTGTTCAAGCGTTCCGCCACCGCGTTCGAGACCGAGCTCGGCATGTCCACGGCCACCGAGCTCCAGGGCGCGGTGAGCTACCTCGCGACGCGCTACGGCATCCAGGCGGCCTGTCCGCCGATCCCCATGGTCGACGTGTTCCACTCCGACTTCATGACGGGGAACATCGTCATGACGGATGGCGCGTGGGCCATCTACACCGAGCAGGATCTCGGCGGCATGGGCTGCCCCCAGAGCTCGCTCGATCCGCGCCAGCCGACGTTCTACTTCGAGACGATCGTGCAGAAGGGCGACTTCCACGTCGACATGTCCGTCGGCCAGATCGCCGTGCCGATCCATCCCGACGTGAAGCTCGTCCAGGTGCTCATGCTGCCCGCGCGCGCCGGCATCCAGCTCGGCGGCACGTACGCGGCCGAGCACGGCCCCTACGAGCTCGTCCCGATCCAGCCCGCCGACCTCACCGAGCCCTACGACGACCTGCTCTACGGCGAGATGCGCTTCAGCTGGGGTCGCTTCAACGAGACCGTGCACTTCGAGTCGCTCGAGCCGAACACGACGACGCCGATGGGCGGCAAGCGCATGACGTTCCAGCTCTCGCACGCGCGCTTCGGCACGGGCATCTACGAGGCGACCTACAACGCGTACGCCACCTCGTGGGGTCCGGATCCCGAGCTCACGGGCAACGCGGCCCTCGGCATCCCGCGCAACCCGATCCTCACGCCGCGCACGATCAACTTCCGCTACACGGCGTCGGGCCGCTTCCCGCACTCGCCGTCGTGGAACGTGCACTCGCCCTGCACGAACGACTTCTCGAATCCGGCGAACCTCGCGATCTGCCCGCCGGACGTGCCGACCACGAACTGAGCTCGAAAGACGCGCCATGTCCCGCATCGACCTCCGACTCGACTACTGGCCGATGGTGATCACGGTCCTCCCCGACGAAGTGACCGAGGCCGCCTTGGGTCCGTACTTCAACTCGTTCCTCTCGAGCGTGCTCGGGAAGCGCGAGAAGTTCGTCTCGGTGGTCGATGCGATGGCCGTCTCCCACGCCCCCTCCGCGCGCGTGCGTCAACGCATCGCGGAGTGGGAGGACCTCCACATGGATCTCGGGGTCCAGTACAACCTCGGGATCGCCATCGCGACGTCGTCCGTGCTCGTGCGCGGCGCCATGACGGCGATCCACTGGGTCGTCCCGCCCCGCGTCCCGACGGTTTTCGAGCCGACCGTCTCCGATGCCGTCGACTGGGCCGTGAAACGGCTCGAGCACGAAGGCATCCGCCTGCCCCCGCTCGTCCGCGCCTATGGCGCGAAGGGCGCCGCGGCCGGCGGACGCTAGGGCGCGGCGCCCGGCGGCGACACGGCGCTGTTGCCCTCCGTCGCCGTCGTCGGAGCCGGAGCGGGCGCGGCCGGCGCTGCGACGCCTCCGTCCGCGGCCGGCCCGGCATCGCCGGGGACTCCGCCGTCGCTCGGGGGCGCGAGGGGACCGGCCGAGAGGTCGATGTAGCCCGGCATCGGCGCGAAGAGGGCCGGATCGCCGTCGATCACGACCTCGCTCGTGAGCAGGAAGGTGTTCCGGGACTTCTTCCAGGTCTGGCGGAGCGTGGTCTCGTGCAGGTAGGTCGCGTCCTGCTCGTACCAGCGATGCGCGACGACCGAGACCGCCTGCGTATCGTCGCCCTCGCCGGCCGCGTTCACCGCGAGGATCTCCTGGTCGGCGATGTTGATGAGGCGCCCCCAGCGGCTGTGCACGCGCCGGAAGTCCCCCTGGAGCGGGCCGTCGACCTGCTGCTGGGCGATGTCCATGCGGCCCCAGCGGGCGGCCTCGTTGTAGCCGATCACCGCGTCCCGCAGCCGCTCCGTGGGGCTCATGTTCTGGAGCAGGCAGCCCGAGAAGACGAGCAGGGAGGCCGCGAAGAGGGGGACCAGGGCTTTCGGCATGGCGCGACGCTAATCCCCGGGGATCGCGGGGGCAAGAAACGCAGATCCCCGGGTGGGCCGTGCCGCCGGTCGACGAGGGCTCAGCCGCGCTCGTCGAGGCGCGCCTTGTTCCACTCGTACTCGCGACGCATGCCGTCCTCGGTCTGGCCGGTCGCGTGCTTCTCGATCTGGCCGCCGATGAGCGGGATCTTGCAGGTCACCTGGAAATCCACGGTGTACTCGCTGCCCGTGCCCGCCGGCGTGATGCGGATGTTGCCGGCGACCTTGATCGGCGCGCCCTGGATGTCGACCGACATCGTCGCGGTCTTCGTCGCCGCGTTCCAGGCCTTCACCTCGGTCACGGTGTTGGTCGGCTTCAGGACCTTCTTGGCGATCGCCGGCACGTCGGCGTCGACTTCGCGACGATTCGTGATCGTGCCGTTGCTCTCCGTGATCTGCATGCCGCGCTCGCCGAACGCCTCGCTGCGGGCGCGCACGGTGGCGGGGTCCGAAAGGAACTTGAAGACCGTGTCGGGATCCTGCTTGTACGTGAACTTCACGATGGCCATGGACGTCGCTTCCTCTCTGTGGGCGGCCGCACTCTACTACGAATCGGCCCCGCGCAAAGGGCGACCGGGGATGACCCGATCGCCCGTCTAGCGCAGGGGATTCCCGGTTTCGACGCGGCGCGTCAGAAGGCGCCTTCGGCCCGCTTCTTCTCGAGGTACTGGGCCGTGAACGCGCCGCTCTGGTCGTAGCTCTGGCGTACGCTGCGCTCGACGAAGGCCTCGACGATCTTGCCGACGCCGAAGAGCTTCACGTCGAGGTCGAACTCCATGTGCCGCACGCACTTGCCCTCGGGGGCGGGCCGGATCTCCATGATGCCCTTCACGTCGACGCGCTCCGGCATGAGCGAGGTGAGGATCCGGAACTCGTAGCGCTTCCGCTCGGGGTTCCAGCGACCGTCCTCGGTCATCGCGAAGTCCTCGGCGCTCTTCGCGCCGAGCGCACGGAGCACGACGTCGGGCGCCGGGATCTTCGGGATCATCTTCGTGCGGCAGGCGCCCGTGGCCTCGTCGCGGGCCTCGATCGCGAAGTCGAAGCCGAGGTGTTCGCGGTAGAGCGCGTGGTAGAATGTCTCGTTGTTGTGGATCTGGCTCCAGAACACCTCGGGGGCGCAGGGGAGCACGTGATCGATCTCGAAATGCGTGGCCATCGTCTTCTCCGGATTCCGCGGCGCGGAGCATGACGTGCCTCGGGGCCTAGGGAAACCCGCGGCCTTCGTCCTCGCGACCCTGCTCGCGCTCCCGGCGTGCGCCCGCTCCCATCCCGCCCCGCCCCTGCCGACCCGCGCGACCGCCTGCGCCGAGGGGCTCGAGCCCCTCCCGGGCCGTGTGCTCCGGGGCTTCGCCTTCGCCCACGACTACGTCGACGACGGCCTCCACGGCTACGGCAGCGACGAGAGCCGCGAGAGCCTGAGCGCCCTCCGCGGCCTCGGCTCGAACGCGGTCTCGATCTCGCCCTACGGCTTCGTCCCCTCGATCCGCGGCTCGGAGATCACGCATGCGAACGCCCTCGAGGGAGGCGAGACGGATGCGCGGGTGCGGGCCGTGATCCGCGACGCCCACGCGCGCGGGCTCGCGGTGCTGCTCAAGCCGCAGCTCTGGATCCACGGCGGCGCGTACACGGGGGCGCTCTCGCCCCGCAGCGACTCGCCCACCGATCCCCTCGTCGCGAGCTATCGGGCGTGGATCCTCGGCTACGCGCGGCTCGCCGCGGAGGAGCACGTCGAGGCCTTCGCCGTCGGCACCGAGCTCCGCGACGTCGTGGCCAGGGCGCCGAGCGCGTTCCGCGCGCTGATCGCCGAGGTCCGTCGGACGTATCGAGGTCGAATCCTCTATGCGGCGAATTGGGACGAGGCGAGCGCCGTGCCCTTCCTCGACGCGATCGACGCCCTCGGAGTGCAGTTCTACCCGCCCCTGACCCGCACGACGGGCACCCCGGAGGAGCGGCTCGAGCGCGAGGCCGGAGCACGGCTCGCCCGCCTGGTCCGGGTGGCCGAACGCGCGGGCAAGAAGGTCTGGATCACGGAGGTCGGGTATCGCGCCGATCCCGAGGCCGCGATCCACCCGCACGCCTGGCCCGAGCATCGCGGGGACGTGCCCTACGATCCGAGCGAGCAGGCCCGGGTGCACCGAGCCTTCTTCCGCGCCCTCGCGGCCCAGCCCGGCGTGGAGGCCGTCTTCGTCTGGAAGTGGTTCACGGATCCCGCGTCGCGCGAGGAATCGCGCACCGGCTTCAGCCCGCGGGGGAAGGCGGCCGAGGCCGTGGTCCGCCGGGCGTTCGGGGGCTGCGGGAGCGGGGCGGCGGGGCGTTCGAATCGTCGTTGATCCCGGGGCGGGAGCGACGAGACACGCCCGTCCCCCCGCTGCTAGCCTCCCCCTGGGGAGCGGACGCATCGGAGTGAAGACGAGGGCCGAGGCCATCGTCCGTCCGCATCGAACCCCTTCATTCCTTTGCCAGGAGCCCACGTGAAGCTCGTCTCCCGATTCCTCGTCGCCGCGCTCGCCGCGAGCGCCGCCTCTTGCGATTCTTCGTCCGGCTCGACCTGCGGCGCCGATTTCGGCGCCACCGCCCAGGCGCAGCGCATCGAGGCCTTCCTCGACGCCTCGGCCACCTGGGTGACGACCGCCGACGCGCTCGACGCGGACCTCCGCGCGAGCTGCCTCGCCATGGCCCGGGACCTGCAGCTGAGCACGAGCGCCTTCCCGACCGCGGACACGCCCCAGACGACGCAGACGATCTGCAACGCCGTCGTCACGGAGATCCGCAGCACGCTCACGGCCGTGCGTGGCTCGGCCACGGTGACGGTCGAGTCCGTTCCCCCCGTCTGCGAGATCTCGGTCGATGCCTACGCCGCCTGCGCGGCGGAATGCGACGTGAACGTCCAGCCCGGCAACGTCGATCTCATGTGCCAGGGCGGCGAGCTCCGCGGCCAGTGCTCGGCGAGCTGCACCGGCAGCTGCGCGGTGAACGCGACGGCCACCTGCACCGGTCGTTGCGAGGGCACCTGCTCGGGCTCCTGCACCGGCGTCTGCAACGGCATCTGCAACGGCACCTGCTCGGCCCGCGCGGCGGACGGCAGCTGCGCCGGCTCGTGCACGGGCGAGTGCCAGGGGAGCTGCTCCGCCGGCTGCACCGGCACGTGCACCGGCGACTGCGTGACGAACGTCTCGGGCAGCTGCACCGGCGAGTGCCGCGGGAGCTGCAGCGTGGAGTTCGTCGAGCCGTACTGCACCGGCACGGTGGACCCCCCGATGGTGGACGCGAGCTGCGAGGCCTCGTGCAACGCGCGCGCCGCCGCCAACGTGAATTGCACCCCGGGCGAGGTCCGGATCACCGCGACCGGCTCGCTCGACGCCGCGACGCAGGCCCGCTTCGACCGCGTGCGCACGGCCGTCCAGGGTCACCTCGGCGACGTGCGGGAGATCGAGGCGCGCTTCCAGAAGCTCGCTTCGGCCACGGCGACGCTCTCGACCACGGCGACGACGATCCCGTCGGACGTCGCCTCGCTCACCGCCGCGAAGATCGCCTCGGCGACCTCGTGCATCGCGGACGCCGCGCAGAGCATCCAGGCCGCCGTGCCGCAGGTCTCGGTCAGCGTCCAGGTGTCGGTCCAGGTCTCGGGCTCGGTCTACGCGAACTGAGCCGGCGTAGCGTGCATCCGTTCGGGGCGGAGGGGTCTCAGCCGACCTCGCCCTCCGCCTCGACACGGATCGCGCCGTCGTGCGCGAACCAGAGATCGTAGATCGGCAGGCCCGACGCGAGCGCGCGCAGCGTGCGGCCGAGCTGCACGCCGGCGAGCTCGCGGATCTCGGCCTCGAGCCCGTCGTCGCACGAGGCCGGCAGGTCCCCGGTGTCGTCGAAGAGCCGAACCGTCAGACGCCGCATGGCGTCGGCGACCTCGGGATGCGCCACGAAGGTCTGCGTGCCCTCGCACATCGGCGAGACGAGCGGCACGAACGCGAAGGGGCCGATCGACTCGGGCATGCGGACGCGCAGGACCGCCCCTTCGGCATGGCCGCCCGGGAGCGGCACGTACTCGGTCTCGGCGGAGCCCGTCCAGCGCGCCCGGAAGAACGCGCGCAGGAACCCGCTCACGAGCTCGGGTCGGGTTCCGTAGTCCGAGGCTTGCTGCAGCGAGAGCTTGAGGTGCCCGCAGCCGAGGTGCTCCGGCTGGATCGCGAGCTCGAGGAGATCGTCGTGCGCCTCTCGGGGCGGGCGCGTCCAGAAGCGTCGCCACGAGAGCGTGTCCTCGATCCCGTCGACGTGGCGTGCCGCGCGCGGATGGGCGCGTACCGCGGCGATGAGGCGGTTCGCCGCGCCGATGTCGGTGTGGATGGCGCACCGGCCGAACGCGTCGAGCCGGGCCCAGAGGATGCGCGCGATGTCGTCGTCGCCGAGCCGCCTCCCGGTCACGCGCTCGAGCGCCGACATCGCGAGCAGGAGCTCCCCGCCGTCGCCGCCCGGCGTGCCGAGCAGCGCGCCGTGATCGCGTCCGTCGACGCACGAGAGACGCCCGTGCGTGATGAGCGAGGCGAGCTTCTGGCGTTGGGTCGAGCGCGGATCGCCGACGTGGGTGCGGACGTCGTCGATCGTCAGCCGGCGACGCGTGGCCTCGAACACGGGCACGATGCGCCGCACCACGTCGACGTCCGACGGGAGGTCGCGCGTGACGCCGAGCCCGTGCGCGCGCCACTCGTTCATCCCTCCCCAGAGGAACGCGACCATGCGCATGCCGCGATCCTCGAGGGCCTTGGCGAGCGCGGGCGCCCGCTCGTTGTTCGCGTCGTAGAGCACCACCGGATCGAAGGGATCGAGGGCCGCGACGACCCGGTCGATCTCCGACGGGAGGATCGAGCACGAGCCGGGGATGCGCCCCATGGGACCCGTGAGCTCGTCGCGCTCGCGGACGTCCACGAGGTGCAGGAGGCGCGAGTGCTGCGCGACGAAGCCCGTCTGGAGCACCGGCTCTCCGGCCGAAGCACGCACGAGCGCGTCCACCCAGGCGACCCGGAAGGCGCGGAACGCCTGCGGAACGCTGCCGATCTCGGGGATCAAGGTCTCCTGCACTCCGTCCTCCTGGTACGCCCGAGCGCTCGCTCAGGTGAGCACTCCGTCCTTCGGAGCCCAATCCGGCGGGAGCTCCGTCTCGCCGAGGGACTCGAGCAGCTGCACCTCGATGCCGCGGGTGATCGCGTCGAGCGGGAGGCCGTTGGGGCCGCTCCCGAAGGGCATCTCGATGAGCTCGCCGATCGTCGGCAGCACCATGAACACGAAGCCGACGGCCATGCAGACGAGGATCGT
>JAXLYX010000014.1:0-239695 GCA_046351215.1 Polyangiales bacterium
TGGTCTCCGTTGGCCAGGCGGGGGAACCAGAGTCGTCATTCGCACTCCTCGAGGTCCGAGGCGCGGTGGCGCTGTACGAGCTTCCGCATCCTCTCTCCGGCGTTTCCGCGCCCTGCGTCGTCCTGCAGCAGCTCCGCGATTCGGTTCCACGAGACCCCGTGGTCGTGCAGGAAGCTCGCCATGACTGCGAGATGCCATGAGTTAGGAGCGCCACGGCCCCCGCCGTGCCGAAGGGGCGAGATGTACGTCGTGGCTTCCAAGGCACGCTTGGCGCGCGCCGAACACGCCCGCAGCGCTTCCACCGCGGAAACGAGCTCACTGGCTGCCTCGGCGACCTCGTTCGACGCCGAGACCTCGAGGCGATTGGCGTAGTCGCTGCCGGTAGCGAGCTGCTCCAGAGCTTCGAGACCGTCCGTGGAAACGCCGTCGAGCGCGGCGTCCAACGCGATCGTGGCCTGCCTCGCCCGTGCCCGAGTCCCCGCCGTCCCCTCGAGCTCTCGGTAGAGCTCGCAGAGCACCACGCACAGGATGAACTCCTGTTCGTCCCCCGAGCTCACGGCCCCGAAGCCCAGCGGCCTCCCGGGGAACGCGCGAGCTGCCGCAGGGAAGAGGTACTGGTCGACGCTGGGATCGGGCAGATGACTCTGGCCGAGGATGCGCACGACCTCCTCGACGAGGACATCAGGCTTGAAGCCGAAGGTGGCTTCGATCCGGCGGCAGAAGGCGCGGAGGCTTGGCGGCACATGCGGCCCTGGGACCCTGCGATCGGTGACCTTCGACATGAGGCCATGGTGGGCACTTCCCGCCTTTCGCGAAAGCGCCTGATATTCGTTCCGATTTCCGGACGTCTGCGCGCCGCTCCCCGGACCGGAAGGCTAACGGCTGCCCCTCCGTCGAACGAGGGCGCCCACCTAGTCTCGTCCCGCTGCCCGTGTCGTTTTGTCCGTCCTACCCCGGTTACGCAGACCGACGACGCACGCATCCTCTGGACATGGACCTCTTCACGCTCCCGAACGGACGCCAGGTGATCCTGGCCGCGGCACGCGGGCTGCGGCTCGACCTGGACGCGGTGCCCCCCGACATCAAGGTGTCCGCATCCACGCGAAAGACCCAGGCGCGGGGCGAGCGTGTTGCCGAGAAGTCCGACGTCGCGATGATCGAAGTCGTGGCCGACGCTCTGGTGCGACAAGCCCTCACAGACCGGCTGCAAGGGCTCACCGCCTCCGAGACCGCGGAACTCCGTGGGTGGGTCGCACAGGGAATCTACGAATTCGTTCAGCACTGGGATCACGCCGTCCGGGACACCGCGACGTTCACGCCCGCGGCGCGGCGCACGACATTGGTGGTACTCCCGTTCGTGCGACTCGGTCTGCTCGACCTCGCCCTACGCCTCCAGGCCCGCGCCGGCCTCGGCCTCGTCTACTTCCTGAGCGAATCGGTCGAAACGCGCGCGAGAGAGGTGGTCGACGGTTCGGCTTTCGTGCTGTGCCTGAAGAAGACCCTCGAGCTCGGGTCGCTGCGGCGGATCGACCTCGTCGACGCGTTCACCGAGGACACCGTGCGGGCCTGGGAGGAAGGGGCACTCCCGATCCCGGCGACGATGAGGCAGATCCTCGCGTTCCTCGATGGGCACGGGCTCGCCGCTGCAAACGTGGGGCTCGAACTGAGGCTCTCCATCGCCCTCTGCGAGCTCTGGTCGTGGCTCGAGGACCTCGGCATCCCCGAATCCGCACGGGTCTCGATGGCCGAGGGATTCCTGTCATGGCTACGAATCATCGCCACACTCGCCGCCGAGGAATCCGTTGACCGCGACGAGAGGTTCATGACGATAGTCCGAGGTGCCCGGAATTCCGCGATGAAGACTCGCCTCGAGACCCTCTCGGACCACGTAGCAGACCCTTGGCTCGAGGCGGACATCCTGCACCTGGGCTCGGACTGGACGCCTCGTTGTCGCTTCTACTCCGCGCTGCTGGGCGACATCGCGTTCGCCGCGGAGGAGCTGCGCCGAACCGGAGTCCTCGCCTCGGACGATGCGGTGGAGAGCGACGTCGCAACAGTCGCGCACTCGATGTGCATTCCGCGAGACCCGTTCTCGAAGCGCGACGATCGGACTGCCGAGGCCATCGACGCGGCCAACCTCGAAGGGCTCGGCACGGTGGCCATGCAGCACGGCAACCCAGTGGCAGCGGTTTCGGCACTGCGCGATGCGGCGCGGCTCAACCCCGACGACCCGTGGCCACGTATCCGTCTGGCCCAGGCGCTGTACGAAACCGGTGACTGTGCGGGCGCCGAGAAAGTGATCCGCGCGGCCCTCGACATGCGGAACGACATCGCGGACGCCTGGCTCGTGCTCGGCGCCGTCGTCCTTGCCGCCGGCCGGCCGGGGGAGGCGCGCGCGTATCTCGAGCAGGCGCTCGAGGGCTCCGGGCAGCCAGCCGTGGTCCATGCATACCGAGCCGCTGCGTTCTTGGCCGAGGCGCGCGCCAAGGAGGCCGGCGAGGCGGCCAACGCGGGGCTCGCCTGCGACCGCAAGAACGTGGAGTGCTGGAGGTTCAAGAGCTTGGCACTCGCGGCACTCGGCGACGCCAAGGGAGCGGCCCGTGCCGCGGACGAAGTCCGCCACCGGAGCGGCGGCACGATGCATTTCAGCTTCGGAACGGTGGCTATTCCGGAATCCCGCGGCTCATCGAAGACAACTCATAGCCCCCTGCGAGGGGCACCAAGGAGAAGTGACATGACGAAGAGCAACGGCAGTGGAGGCGGTGCTGGCGGCAAGACGGGCTCGGGAGGCAAGTCGACCTCCGGAGGCAAGTCAGGCGGGGCCGGCTGGCCGAGCAAGACGGGGCAGCCATCAGGGGGAAAGCGCGATAACGCACCGCCGAAGAAGTAGGAGCCGCGTGGCATCGGCGATTCGCGAGTCGGGGGAGCGTCATGGCCTCCCCGGCTCGTCGTCGCTCTGCGCGACATCGCCAACCCGCGCCGCCCCGATGGCCGCACGGGCGCCGACGGCACAGGCACCCGACGGTCACGAGCCACCGCGAGCACGAGCCATGTCCGACCTCGGCATGCCTCGAAGCGAAGGTCCTTGATCTCGTCGGCGCCGAGGCGGCTCAATACAGCCTAGTTGGACGCCCCATCTCGGCTCCAGGAGGATTCGACGGCGTGAACATCGACGCTCTGGCCAAGGCCTATGTCTTCCCGGCTGATGCTGCGGCCGCGGCAGCCATCGCGACCCTCGGCGTGGCCGCCACTGGGTCCCTTGGCCCTGACACGGGGTGCCTGCGGGACGTCATCGGCGCCGCCGCCAAGAAGGGCCTCCGAATCGATTGCTTCGCCTACGTGGCCACCGACGAGCTCGCCGATACGCTCACCGGAGCCCATCCATCGAGCCGCATCCTGCTGCGCCACCCCCACGGCATCAAAGCGTCGCTGGGGCGCCGACTGAACGAGCTGAAGCGCCGCAGCGCCTCGTGGGATGCACGCGTCGCCACCGATCCCCTTGGCGCCGCTCTGCATGCCAAGATGTACCTCGTGCACCTCGATGACGTGCAGCGGCTGTGCATCGTCGGTTCGTCCAACGCGACGGGACATGGGTTCGCGAGGAACCTCGAGACCAACGTTGCGATGCTGTGCTCCGCCGACTCGGGCTCCGAATCCCCTGTCGCGCTCTTCGAGGCCATGTGGGGAGCGTCGGTGCCCTGGGATCCGAAGGTACACGACCCGTCGGAGTACCTGGCACCGACGTCGCTCGCCCTCTTCGACTTTCAAGAAGACGCACTCCGAGCGCTGCACCCCCTCGCGCGGGCTCTCGACGAGAGCGAACCCGGCACCGGAACATCCGTGCCGGGCTTCCTCGTCTCGCTGCCCACGGGAGGAGGCAAGACGCTGGTCGCTACACGCTTCGTGCTATCGCGTGCGCTCCCGTCGGAGGCTCCCGGGCAGCCGCGACGGGTACTCTGGTTGGCGAGCACCGTCGAGCAAAGAGCCCACGCGGCCAAGACACTTCTCCGGGAGATGACACGAGATCCCGACGCGGGTCTTCGCGTCTGCGAGGTCGACGACGAGTACGCCAAGGGCGACATCCGGGGACTGCTCAACGACAACGACGTCGTCTTCATCACCGAGCAGCTCCTCGCGAGCCGCGTCGGCAAGCGCGGCGGAGACGGTGTCACCCCTTTCGACCTCATCGTCATCGACGAGGCGCACCACGTCCACACCGACAACGACCGCTACCCGAAGATCCTCGACGCCGTGAAGCACCGCGCTCGCCTCGGGATCACGGCGACGCCGTACCGCACGTCGACATCGGAGAAGGCCGGTCTCTACGCCTACTTCAATCCAAAGCCGGAGAAGGTCGCGTCGCTCAAGCCCCACTTCTGGCGAAAGCTGAGCGAGCTCTGGGACGTCGAGCACCACGGTCGACGCGTCTTCGCCGAACCTCAGGTCGAATACCTTCCTACGAACTTCAAGGTCGATCTCCGCACTGTGAAGAACGACCGGGACTTGAAGGGCGACGCGTTCAAGGACAAGCGCCGCACCGACAAGATTGCTGCGGCCTTCGACCCAACACAGGACGCGCCCGCGATCTTCTTTGCCGTCGATGTCGCCGACGCCAACACCATCACCGCGAGCCTGCTGGCACGAGGCGTTCGTGCACAGGCCGTACACACCGGCGACCAGGTCCGCGGAAAGCTGTACGAGAAGAAGACCGCCCTGACGGGCTTGGAGAGACGGACCGCCGTCGCCCGCCTCGCCGCCGCCGGAGGCGGGCTGGACGCCATCGTCAGTGTCGACGTCTTCATCGAGGGCGTCGACGTGCCACGCCTCCGCAGCGTCTTCCTGGCGCGCCCAACGGAATCGCCGCGGGTCTACCTGCAGATGGTAGGACGCGCCATGCGGGGCCCCGCTGCCGGCGGCACGGAGACGGCGCGGGTGGTCCACGTCGCGGATGACTACGCGCACAATCGGCACTTCCATCCCCTCCGCTTCGAGGCCGCCATCGAGAAGGAGGAAGGACGGCCGCTGAGCACCCGGGACAAGGCGCGGCTCGCCGCCACCCCCGTCGGCCTGCCCACGGGGGACGAGCTCGAGAGGGCGATCGTCACAGTCCTAGAGGAAGCGGCCGAACCTCTGACCCTCCGCGGGGTCGCGATGAAGCTCTCCGGGGGTCGGCCCCTTAGCGAATCCCGTGCTTCGGCGGCGCTGAAGCGGTGCCTCGTCGTTCTCGAAGGGTTGGTGGCCGACAAGCGTGCCCGCCGCGTCTTCATCGACGACAAGAACGAGAACGGATGGCAGCGCGTCGTCAGTCCTCGAGGCTCGTCGCGGACCGTACGGTGAACGGCGCACGACGGCCCCTCGGAACCGGCAATCAACCTCTGCGTCGCCGGCGATGCACGAGACAGTAGCTGGCGCATGGCTTGCGGGCCGAGGAGACCCATGAAGTTCGACACCTACGTGCAGCAGTTCAAGGTGGCCGCCGGTGAGGGCGCGCTCTGCGAACTCTACCTGCGCCTCCTCGCCGCTCGGACGCCCGGTCTCGAGGCCACAGCGGTCGACGCCCGCCTCGAGGACGTCGAGCTCGGGATCGCGAAGTCGTACGCCGAGCACCTCGATACAGACGACGTCGACGCCCTGAAGCTCTGCCGCCAGCTTCGCAACAAGCTCCTGCACTGCGAGTTCCATGTGGCCCGACAGCGCCTTCACGCTCTCGGCGCCCCGCAGCAAACCGGCGGGGTCGTTCGTGTCGAGCTCGGCGACGCCAGAGGCATCGAGGTTCTCGAGATGCTTCGTGAAGCCACGGGGGGCCTCGCAGGGGTGGTCGTTTCCGACTCGCGCAACACGACCGAAGGAACCGTCATGGGGTGGTTCCTCGAGCTCGGCGCCTCGGGTGACCTGGCGTCCGCTGCAACCGTCTTCCGCCACGTATCCGCGCTGCTCATGCGGCTGGCCGCAGACACGGCTCCTGTTCCGTCAGCGGAGGATGGACACCGCCCCTGAGTCCCGCGGACGAACGACCGCCCCCGACTCAATGTTCCGTTCGTAGGCAAGGAGCTGTCCCGATGCCCCAGATGACGATCATCACCAATGCCAAGGAGATCCGCGCCGCGATGCGGCAACTCCGAGCCCAGCTCAAGGCTGCGGCCGAGCCGAGGCGTACCCACGAGATCGGGTTCCCCGGCGGGCGCGACACCGCAGGCCTCTACGTCCTACGGGCGCATGGCATCTGGCTCTCGTCCATCGGCGATGCCCCGAACCGCTACTGGAACGGGTTCGGACACGTGGTGCCCGAGGAGCGCAGCACCCTGCCCCTCGATGTCGAGATCAACGTCCCGCGCGAGGGCATCCATCGGAACATCGGAGCGGTGTTTCTCCGCGGGCCACGAGGACGTGTCTACCTCGCCCATCGCGGACGCATCGGCGGAGGCGCCAAGGGCATCGGTGCCGAGGCCTTCTGGGGCCGCTACGACGACCAGGCCGTCGAGGTGGACGATGGCGACCGCACGTCTCGCGTCGTGGTGCTCGGAGCCCTCGGGGATCGTCACCTCCTCGACAGCATCGCGGCCTTCGTCCTGACGGTCGCCGAGGTGAAGGCCGCCGTGAGGGCCGACAAGGCTCACGGTGCAGACACGGCCACGACGAAGGCGGCACGGAGGGCACCGTCCCGAGACGTCTTCGTCCCGGAGTTCGAGGGCACCGCGATGCGGCGCGCCGCGGCCACGGAGGCCGTCTGGCACCACGGCGCCGTGGTTCGGCACCTCGAGGCCGCCGTGAAAGCCGCGGGCTTCGCGACGCGCAACGACAAGCATCGCGACCTCGTCGCCGGCCCCAGGGTCCGCGAGATCGTCTTCGAGGTGAAGACCGAGGCGACGACCCAATCGGTCTACACCGGCGTGGGCCAGCTCGTCTTCGGCGCGCCTCGCCGGCGACGGGGCCAGACCGCGGCGCTCGTCCTTCCCGAGCCCCTGCCACGGGGCCTCAAGGCGCACCTGAGGCCCGAGGCCATCGCGGTCGTGGGCTACCGCTGGGTCGACGAGCGCGTCGCGTTCACGGGGCTCCGCGGCGTCCTCGCCACAGCCAAGGCGTGAGGTCGGGCCCCCGCCCCGGTAGTTGTCGTCGCCGCCCCCAGAGTCGACACGCTTCCCGATCGGCCCGCGGGGCCTTCGGCCCGGACCGGCGGAACACCAACGCGGCTTCGCCGCGTGACTCCACGCTCGCCCCCCCCCCCGAGCCCCCGACACCCCGCCGGCTCTCTCCCCGTCACGTGGCGTCGGCCGACGGCGAAGCCGGCGGCGACGCCGCCTATCACGGGGCGACTGCCGTCGGGGCTCCGCCGGGGTTGTTTCGCGCCGCCGCCGCCGCGGCGCTGCGTCGCACCTTCGCTGCCGGCCCCCGCCGCGGCGTCGCCGCGGCACTGGGCGGCGCAGCTGCCCCAGCTGCCCCGGCCCCGAAGGGCACAGCCCGAGGGGCCACGACTCGGCTCGAGAACGTCACAACCATCTCGACGTGCAAATCCTCCTCCTCAACTGTCTACTAACAAGTAAGGATGGGGCAGTTGGGGCAGGCGTGGCGAGTCTCCCGAAATCAAAGCGCAAACCGCGCCCCAAGGGGACCGCGACGCCCGGGGCGCCTCGGGGCGCCGGCGCTACGAAGCGCGCGCCCCGATCCCCGCCGAGTCTCGCCGCGTTCTTTCACGAGGTCACCGGCGCGGAGCTCGGCGACATTCTCGTCCTGGGCCGCAGCGCGTACTGGCTCCCGCGAGTCCCGGACTGCCCGGGGCTCGTAGCGGAGCGCTCGTCCGAGGGAACGAAGAGTCTGCTCGGCGTCGCTCTCGCCCAGTATCGCGATCCCCGTGTCGATGCTTCCGAGTACCCGGGGCCTCGTGACACAGCTGTGGCAGAGCGATGGGCCGATTCACACCTCGGCATCGTGCGCGGCGCCACGATTCGTAGCCTCGCCACGGCACACCCCCTCCGCCGCGCCGTCCTCACGCGACTCGAGCTCAACGCCCGCCATTCCAAGGCTTGCCGGCTCGAGGTCGAAGAGCGGGCCGCGACCGAGACCGGGCCCGAGCCTAAGACCGTCGAGGAGGTGGTCGCCTCCCTGGAGCGGAGAGTCGAGACGCAGGGGAGATGGCCCGTCGCACCAAGCAGTCCCACTCACGAGACCATCGAAGCCATTCTGGCCGCAGAGGCCGCGATGCCGACTCTGGACGCCACCGACGAGCACTGCATGAAGTGCCGCCGTCTCGCGCCGCACCACCTCGACATCGTCGTGGCTCACCAGGTCTCGAAGCGGATCGGCCCCTTCAACTTCTGGAGTGAATCCCCTGGCCGTCCGGCCGCGGCGGCCAAGACGAAGCGTACCGACGCCGGCGCCAAGAAGGGGCGCAAGGAGGCACGTCACCTCACGGCATGTCCGGGATGGGCCAAGTTCAGCATCGTCGTCAACGCCGCCGCGGATGTACTGATCCTCGGTCAACGCTCCGGTAGCGTCGCAGAAGACTTCGCCAAGGCCACGACGGCATTGGCTCGCAGCCCCGAGGAAGTCGAAGACACCCTGCGCCGCCTCCGCTCCTACGTCGACGTCGACGTCGACGTCGACGTCGAGAAGGGTCGTCGCAAGCTCACCAGGCGGCAAGCCAACCTGGTGAGACGTGTCATCTGGGCGCTCGACCGACCCCAGGCAGTACCCGGCCCCCGCAGGCGCGGCCCGATCCCGAACGTGGCACCTGGACGGTGTGACGGGGCGTGGAGCATCGCCGAACGCATCCATGACGACTTCGGCGGGCGTGCTTTCGAGAAGTTCGACTACCTCAAGGGCAACGAGCGAATCGCGGCCATCGTCAGAGCCGCATACCCAGAAGCCGAGCCGGCCACAGTCGGGCTCTTCGCCGCGGCCGCTGCCGTGGTGGCCCAGCACGCGGCGCCAGCGGCGGCCGTCGACCCACGGCTGTCGTACATCGCCGACGTGGCCGAGTACCTCGTCGCGCCGCGGCGCGACGTCTCACCAGAGAAAGCTGCGGCCGAGAGGGATGGGTACTGGAAGATCTGGCGCAACGCGTGCGCCCAGCTGAAGAAGAAGGAGAAGGCGAAGAAGACGAGGAAGTCGGCGACGACGAAGAACAAGAAGAAGGAGCAGCGAGTAGCGCCGCCAGCCGACTGACAACGGGGCACGAACTTCCAGCTAGGTACATAGGGCTCGCCGTGACGTCCACTCACGCATGCGGGGCACTGCCCGCCTCCGCAAGGACGTGTCATGAGTCCCCTGCCACACCCATCCGCCCCGAACGAGCTCGCCCGGTATCTCCAGGACAGAGGCATTCCCGAGGACCTCGCCCGCAGCGTGGGCTTCGAGCTCGTCAACGGAACCGACGCGGCGAGCCTGCTCGGCCTCGAACGACCGATCTCCGGCGACGTGATTGCCATGCCGTACCCCGGCTCCACGTACCGGCGCGTCCGCGTCCTGGACCCCGACGCCAACGGCGGTGCCCGTTACTTCGCGACCAAGGGAGCGCCCGTCGAGGTGTACATCCCGCCCGGCATCGAGGCGTCGACGGGCGCTCTCGTGATCGTCGAGTCACCTCCCAAGGCCCTCGCCCTCGTCGCGGCCGGCATCGAGGCTGTCGGCCTCGGAGGCATCGGCACCACCCTCGACGCCGAGCACGGCCTCAACGCGAGCTGGGACCGCCTCGGGGTCGATGGCCGCACCGTGGTCGTTCTCCCAGACGGCAATGCGCGGACCAACCCGCAGGTTGCGCGCGACGTCGCCCGACTGTGCTCAGCACTCACCGCTGCGGGGGCGACCACGAAGCTCGCACTTCTCCCCCGCGACGCCGCGAAGCTGGGCCCCGATGACTTCGTGGTCGCGCGTGGCGCCGGCGCCCTGCGCGATATTGTCGCGGCGGCGGAGCCGGCCGGACCCGCGGAGCGTCTCGCTTCCGCCGGCGAGCCGAGTGAGCTGCTCGATGATCTCGTCTTCCTGGCGTCCGCACATCTCTCCAGCCACGGAGAGAAGGCGCGGATCCGTCGTGCCGCGAAGGCCACCATCGGCGCCGGTCAGCTCGACGCCGCAGTGAAGGACTTCGCAGCGAGCCTCGGGGAGATGAAAGCCTCCTCGGAAGGTGAGGCTCCGGAAGCGAATACCGACGACGAGTTCGTGATCCACGAGGGGGGCATCGTTCGCGTCGCCGCCGACGGCCAGGCGTCGTACGTCGTTCGTGGCGTTGTCCGCATCGTGACGGAGACCCATGCCGTCGACGATGACCGTGCTCCCGTCGAGTGGGAGCTCGAGGCACAGCTTGCCGACGGTACGATCCTCGGCCGCCGGCGTGTCCCTGTGTCGGAACTCCATCGAGCCGGTGCTCTCGTCGCGCTGTTCGGTGCCCAGATCCGAGTCGACGCGGCCCCCCACGTTGTCGTCGCCGCGCTGCAGGCGATCTCGTACGGGACGGTGAGTCGCATCTCCGTCGCGCGGAATCTCGGATTCGTCGAGCGCAACGGACAGCTCGGCTTCGTGGCCGCCAACCGGGCCATTGGACTCCCCACCGTGAGGCCGCGTGTTCCCGACCAACTGCAGTCGTACACGCTTCCCGAGTCTGTCACGGACCTCGACCGAGCTCTCGACGTGGCCATGCGAGCGTTCGAGCTGAACCCCTCGGGGGCCTACGGGGCCGTCTACCTCGGCATGGCGGGACTCGCCGTCCTCAGTCGCTTCCTCGGAACCAACTTCGCTCTCTTCTTCGTGAGCGAGACGGGACAGGTGAAGTCTTCCACCCTCTTCCCCCTGATCTCCCACTTCGGCACCTTCGACCGCGACAGGATGCCGGTCACGTTCGAGTCCTCGCTCCCAGCGATCGAGGCACTCGTGCATGCGGCTGGCGATGTCGTGGTCGTGCTGGACGACTACGCGCCGCGGCACCCTCGTGACCCGGTCATCGAGAAGGCTCAGAAGATCTTTCAGAACATCGGGAACCGCACTGGAAGAGCGGTGCTCGGGAAGGATCGTTCCCTGGCCGAGGACCGCAGCCCCCGCGGGGTGGTCGCCTCGTCGGGCGAGCACGCGCCGGAGGGGGCCAGCGTCAACGCTCGGCTGCTGACCGTGAATCTCGACACCTTCCCGGTCGACCTCGCCGTCCTCGGCGCCATGGAGCGGCGCGCTGATGAGCTACCCACCGTCGGCCTCGCGCTCGTCGAATGGGTGCTCGTGCATCACCCCGACCTCCGTCGCGTCCTGCGTGCGCTGCGTGAGCGCTACGAAGCCTTCTATCGCGACCTCCCCGAAGTGGCGCACCGACGGACGCCGGGGCAACTCGCGCTCGTCCTCGTCGGCGTGCACGTCTACCTGGAGGCGATGCTGGTTCGTGGTGCGCTCGATGTCGATGATGCGGCCACCGCGTTCCGGCGCGCCCAGCAGGGGATCGCCGAACTGGCCCGTGCCCAGGCCGCGAAGCAGCTGGATTCGGACCCCATCTCGGCCTTCGGGGAGCGGCTGCGAGACATCCTCAACTCCGAACCCGAACGATTCCCTGCGGTCGGCGACGCGCATGCCAAGTCGGACCGCATCCTCGGATACCGCGACGGAACCAAACTCCACCTCATTCCGAGCGACGCCTACGGATACGTCGCCAAGCACTCGGTGCCGTACGGCATGCGCAGCGATCTGTATCGTGCGCTCATCAAGCGCGGAATCGCGCTGCCCGGGGAGGAAGGACGGTACGACCGGAAGGTGTCCCTGCCCCATGGCCGCATCCGTGTGGTCACAGTCCTCATCGACAAGCTGAGCGCGCAGGCGCCGAAGGTGTCCACGGGACCTGACCTCCGATTCGTCGAGTTCTCTCGGCTCGACGCTCCCCGAGACCCGCTCGCCCTTGCCGCGTACGCGTTCACGGACGGCGACGGCCTGGTCAGCATGCTCGACGATCGCGGCATCAGCTACGCCAACAACCACGAGGAGTTCTCGGCATGGGTTGCGGCCCGCGATGCCTTCCATGGTCTCGTCGTGTGGGCTCCGTCGTCGGACCGCGACGTCTGGACTACCGTGCCGGCCCACGCCCTGGACGTGAGGGCGGGCCTGCGGATGCTCGGTGTCGACGTCACGAACATCGACGCCTTTCGGAACCCCGGCGAGGAACCGCGCCGAAGCGACGTCGAGGTGCTGCGCGACATCGTCATTCAGCGCCAACTCGAGCTCGGTCGCCCCGAGCTCGCTCGGCTCCTCGAGGTGGACCGTGCGGCGGCAGTCGTCTTTCGCGGGGCGGGCGACGCCGGTCTGCCGCTGGACGTCGAGCAGGCCGAGCTCCGCATTGCTGAGCTCGAAGTCCAGCTCGCGAGCCTGGCGTCCTCGGACGCCGTCGATGACGTCGGTCGTCAAGAGGAGCTCGAGACTGTGCCGAACGACGAACCGACGCGTCACCCCGCCGGCGTGCCGCTCTCGAGAGCGGCGATCGACAACCGCATCCGTACCCTCACCGAGCTCGTCTCTATGCAGAAAGATGGACGCGTTCGCTACCGACTCGACCCACATGGCACGGACACGGGGCGCCTCAAGGCCACCCCTCCGTGCGTTCTGAACCTCGCGAAGCATGGCGGAGTGCGGGACTGCATCGTCGCCCCACCGGGGCACGTGATCCTGTCGGCTGACGGCGCATCCTTCGAGGTCGTCGTGCTTGCCGCCCTCGCCAACGACACGAGACTTCTGCACGATCTCGCGGAAGGACGTGACCTCTACGAGACCCTGACCGACGGGGCAACCCGTGGGGCACTGCACGTGCCCTCGGGCGTCTCGAAGCGAGACGTCGGCAAGGTGCTGTTCAAGTCGCTGGCCAAGGGACAGACCGTCCGTGGGCTGAGCAACAGTCTCGGTCACATCGGTTGGGCGGTCAGCATCGAGGATGCGGCCGGGCTCGTTCGATCCATGACGGTCGCCTTCCAGGGCGTCACGACCTTCATGGATCGGGTCCGCAGCGACGACGACGTGGTCCGAAGCCGACTCGGCAGAAAACCCAGGGAAGCGACTCTCCTCAGCTCGGCGAGCCGACAGTCGTTTCCCGTCCAGTCCACGGGGGCGGAGGTGTTCGCGGCGTGGGTGACGCGAGTGATGGCGGTTCTCGGCGAGTATGGCGTTCGACTTGTGCTCCCCCTGCACGACGAACAGATCCTCGAGGTCCCCAACGGAGTCGTGGACCTGACCCAGATGGTTCTGGAGAGCGAGCTTCGCGAAGCATTCGGGGACGTGTTTGGGACGCCCATCCCGGCGCGCGTCCGGGTGAAGACCGGAGCGAACTTCGCCTTCAGCGACCCCCCCGACGCCCCTCGGGACCTGGGCGTCGACGCGCAGCCTTCGGTTCCGCCAGAGTGCCCGGCGACCGAAGCAGGTGAGGACCCCGACGAGGGGGCACCTCTTTGATCTCGACGCGGCATGAGCACTGGAGGACCCAGCGCCGCCCCACGAGGAACGCGGGGACACCCTCGTGCGTTGGCTCCGCCGCTTCGTCGGCCGGGAACAGCCGGTCTCCCGCCCCAATCTTCCTTGAGTACTCCCTTCTTGACCCCGCGACCTCCACTGGACCCCGCTCGAGCCCGACGCCGCCTTCAGCGTCATGGGGCGCGGTCCAGAGCAGGCGCGATGTCACGAAACCCAACGCACTCTCTCTCACGAAGGAGAAACGACCCCACGGAAGTGAACAAGTTCATCGACACCGACGATGTCGGATCCGCATCCACCTCACCCTCGGACTCGCCCCACCTCGCCGACGAGTCCCGCCCCAAGCACCCCAAGGCTCGGCATGTCCCGCGCACCGACGCGGCCGAGCCGCGCGCTCGTCACAATCGCGTTCTCACGGTCGACGATGTCGCGGAGATGCTCCACCTGAAGCCAACCACCATCTACCGGATGGTGGGAGAGCGCCGGATCGCCTTCCTCAAGCTGGGAAACCGCGTTCGCTTCCTCGAGGAGGACATCGTACGCTGGCTGCACGAGAACCGAGTCCCGTCACTGGGAGAAGACAAGTGACGGTTCGGAAAGTGAAAGGATCGTGGGCGGTGGACTTCCTCTGGACGCATCAGAGCGGCCCCATGACGGGTGTGCGCGAGCGCATCCGCAAGAAGTCCCCCGTCGACACGAAGCGCGGAGCCGAGGAGTTCGAGAGGCTCCTCCGCGAGCGCCTCTTCAAGGGCCTGCCGCTCGACGGCAGCGATCCCAAGACCACCACCATCCCCACGTTCGCGGCGTTCGCCGAGGAATTCCTCGAAACCTACGTCGTGAACAACAACAAGCCGTCCGAGCGCGAGAGCAAGCGGAGCATCCTGCGGATGCACCTCGTGCCCGTGCTCGGGAAGCTGCGGCTCGACCTCGTGCGCGAGCGCGAGATCGAGCACCTCAAGGCCCACGTCCTCAAGCGTGGCGTCACCCCGAAGCGCCTCAAGAACATCCTCGCGGTGCTCTCGAAGCTGCTGCGCTACGCCGCCGAGATCGGACTCATCGAGTCCGCCCCTCGCGTGCGCATGCCGAAGCTGCCGCCGACGCAGTTCGACTTCCTCGCCGACGACGAGTACGAGCGGCTTCTCCGCGCGGCCGAGTCGGACCCGCTCCGGTACGCGCTCATCGCCGTCGCGCGCGAGGCCGGCCTGCGCAAGGGCGAGATCCTCGCCCTCGAGTGGGGCGACGTCGACCTCGTGGCCCGGACGCTCACCGTTCGGCGGAGCGTCTGGTACGACAACCAGAGCGTCGCCCACGTGGGCGCGCCGAAGAGCGGACGCGAGCGGCGGATCCCGATGACGGAGCGCCTCCACGCCACGCTCACGAAGCACCGTCACCTCCGGGGTCGGCGGATCTTCTGCAACGACGACGGAAGCCCGCTCACTCCGGGCCAGATCGAGTCGTACCTCGCCACGACGTGCCGCCGTGCCGGCCTCCGCACGATCGGCTGGCATGTCCTGCGCCACACCTTCGCCTCGCACCTCGCCCAGCGGGGCGCATCGCCGAAGGCGATCCAGGAGCTCCTCGGACACTCCGAGATGGGCACGACGATGAGGTACATGCACCTCGCGCCGGCCCACCATCGGGAGGCCGTGGCGCTCCTCGACGGGGTCTCCGAGCCCCCGAACACCGGCGCGTCCGCTGGCTTCGCGGGACGGTTGCCGAGCGCTCTGCGGGCAGCCTCCGGAGCGAGCCAATGGCACCCTATTGGCACCGGAGGCGTCTCCTGAGCGCGTAAAAGCAAAAACCCCCTGGAAATCCAGGGGGTTTTTGGGCGGAGCGGACGGGACTCGAACCCGCGGCCTCCGGCGTGACAGGCCGGCGTTATAACCGACTTAACTACCGCTCCAGTTTTGGCCTTTTCCGCTTGTTGGCTGGGGGCCGCCAAGCGGATGCATCTTCTAGCTCCGCCTTTGGGGACTGTCAAAGACTAATTGTTTCAGCTCGTGCGCTTTTCCTCCCCCTTCGCGGACGGCCTCGAGGGGCCCACGAAGAGCCCTGGAAACGAGCCGAATTCGCGCCGCCCTCGGCCCCCGCTGACGTGGATCAGGGCGCCCTCCCCGTGTCGGCCGCATGCCTCGGACATGGCCGACGTCGATGCCCCTCCCGTTCCGAGGCCGCTCTTCGATGCCGAGCGGCGCCCGCTGCTCGAGCCTCCGGGCGGGCTGCTCATGTGGATCGTGGTCGCGTGCGAGCTGCTCGCGTTCACGATCGGCTTCTTCCTCCTCGTCGACCTCCGGGTCTCGGAGCCCGAGGTCTTCCGGGCCGGGCAGGCGGCGCTCTCGCCCGCCATGGGCCTCGCGCTCACGCTGACGCTCGTCACGAGCGGCTGGCTCCTCGCCGAGGGCGTGCACGCCTACCGCCTCGCGCGCGTCGAGCTCGCGCGGCGCTACTACGGGCTCGCGGCCCTCACCGGCCTCGGCTTCGTCGGCCTCAAGATCGCGGACTACGCCGGCAAGATGCAGCACGGCTACGGCCTCGGCGTCGACTCGTTCTGGGACGCGTACTTCCTCGGCACGGGCTTCCACTTCGTGCACGTGCTCCTCGGCCTCGTCCTCTTCGGAGGCGTGGGCCTCCGCCTCGGCAAGACGAAGTTCGAGGACGAAGAGACGGCCGTCGCGGGCACGGCCCTCTTCTGGCACATGTGCGACGTCGCCTGGTTCTTCCTCTTCCCGCTCTTCTACGCGAGGTGAAGCGATGCGACTCGGCGCCTACTTCGGACTCGTGAACCTCGCCGTGATCGCGGCGATGTCGGGACACCTCGGGATCGCGCTCGCGCTCGGCGGCGCCAAGGCCGCCATCGTCGGCTCGGAATTCATGGAGCTCCGCCACGCGAACCGCGCGCACGCGATCGGCTACATGGTCCTCGTCACGCTCGTCGTGCTCGGGCTCTTGTTGCGCACCCCGGGTTGAAAACCCGGGGCAGCGAATCGGGTCGTCGCGCTGGGCAAGTCCGGCCCTCGTCGGGCCGGACTGCGTCGAGGGTCCCGTGCATGGTGCCTGCCACGACCCCACAGTCCGGCCCGCTCAGGGCCGGACTTGCCGAGAACCGCCAGCCGAATTGCTGCCCCGGACTTTCAGTCCGGGGTGCCCCGAGGATCGGCAGACCGGGAAGGCCTCAGCGCTTGTGATGCGCCCGCGCCGCCGCGACCGCGACGAGGCCCGCGCGCGCCTTGTTCACGGTCTCCTGGTACTCCGACTGCGGATCGCTCGCCTCGACGATGCCCGCGCCGGCCTGGAGGTACATCGTGTCGCCGTGCGCGACGACGGTGCGGATCGCGATGGCGACGTCCATGTTCCCGTCGAAGCCGATGTAGCCGACGGCGCCTCCGTAGACGCCGCGGCGGACGGGCTCGAGCTCCTCGATGATCTGCATCGCGCGGACCTTCGGAGCGCCGGAGAGCGTGCCGGCGGGGAACGTGGCGCGGAGCACGTCGAGCGCGTCGCGGCCCTCGGCGAGCGTGCCTTCGACGTTCGAGACGATGTGCATCACGTGCGAGTAGCGCTCGAGGATCATCTTCTCGGTCACGCGCACCGTGCCGGGCGCGCTGATGCGGCCGACGTCGTTGCGGCCGAGGTCGACGAGCATCACGTGCTCGGCGCGCTCCTTCGGATCCGCGAGGAGCTCCTCGCCGATCGCGCGATCGGCCTCGTCGTCGGCGCCGCGATGGCGCGTGCCGGCGATGGGGCGCACGGTCGCGATGCCGTCCTCGAGGCGGACGAGGGTCTCGGGGCTCGCGCCCGCGATCTCCACGTCGTCGAAGTCGAGCTGGTACATGTACGGCGAGGGATTGAGCTGCCGCATCATCCGGTAGACGTCGAAGACGTCGACGTCGCCGCGCGGCAGCGTGAAGCGCTGCGAGAGCACGACCTGGAAGATGTCGCCGGCGCGGATGTACTCCTTCGCCTTCTCGACGGCGGCGCGGAAGCCGGGGGCGTCGAAGGACGAGGCCGGGATCTCGGGGACCACGCCGCGATCGGGGGGCTCGAGGATCGGCAGCGTCTTGGGCATGCCGAGGAGCGAGAGGGCCTCGTCGATCTTCGCGGTCGCGCGGGCGTAGGCCCCGGCCGCCCCACCCTCGCCGTCGACGCGGGCGGGGACGACGATGCGCACCGTCTGGCGGACGCTGTCGAAGACGAGCAGGGTCGCGCCGATGCCGAAGCAGAATTCCCAGGGATCGTCGGCCGAGAGGGCCGCCCCGACCTTCGGCTCGAAGGCGCGGACCGAGTCGTAGGAGGCGTAGCCGACGGCGCCGCCCCAGAAGCGCGGGAGCCAGGGGATGTGGGGCGAGCGATAGCCGGCGAGGACCTCGCGCAGGCGCTGCCAGGGGTCGACCCCGCGCTCGGTCTCCACGTGCGAGCCCGAGAGGATCTCGAAGCGATCGGCCACGCCGCGGACGACGATCGCGGGATCGAAGCCGACGAAGCTGTAGCGGGCCCACTTCTCGCCGCCGACGACGCTCTCGAGGAGGAAGGAGCCGGGCCGGGAGCCGATCGTGGCCTTGGCCACGACGGGGGTGAGGGAATCGGCCAGGATCTCGCGGGTCACGGGCACCACGGTGGCGGTGCGGGCGAGGCGCTGGAACTCCTCCAGGGAGGGCAGATCGCGGGGCATCGGCGGGAGATTGGCACCCCTCCCCGGGGAGCGCCAGAGGCTCGCCGAATGGGGGCCGGGGCACGGGATCCCCGGGGCCTTTCGTGCTAGGTACGGGCGCCCGCGCCCCCCGGCGCCTTTGGAGGATGACATGACGGAACCCGGCCTCGCGCAAGTCGACCCCGAGATCGCCGCTGCGATCGCCGCCGAAGAGAAGCGCCAGCACGCGAAGCTGCGCCTCATCCCGAGCGAGAACTACATGCCGAAGGCCGTCATGGAGGCCTGCGGCAGCGTCCTCAACAACAAGTACTCCGAGGGCTACGCCGGCAAGCGCTACTACGAGGGCCAGCAGTACATCGACGTCGTCGAGACCCTCGCCGTCGATCGCCTGAAGCAGCTCTTCGGCGTCGAGCACGCGAACGTGCAGCCCTACTCGGGCTCGCCCGCGAACCTCGCCGTCTACTTCGCCTTCTGCAAGCCCGGCGATCACGTGATGGGCATGGCGCTGCCGAGCGGCGGCCACCTCACGCACGGCTGGGGAGTCTCGATCACGGGCGCGTACTTCAAGCCGGTGCAGTACGGCGTCCGCAAGGAAGACCACCTCATCGACTTCGACGAGGTCGCCCGTCTCGCCCGCGAGCACAAGCCGAAGGTCCTCTTCTGCGGCGCGACGGCCTATCCGCGCGTCATCGACTACGACAAGTTCGCGGAGATCGCCCGCGAGGTCGGCGCGATCCTCGTCGCGGACATCGCGCACATCTCGGGCCTCATCGCCGGCGGCGCGCATCCCTCGCCCGTGGGCAAGGCCGAGGTCATCAGCTCGACGACGCACAAGACCTTCATGGGTCCGCGCGGCGGCATGATCCTCTGCGACGCGAAGCATCGCGCGGCGATCGACAAGGCCGTGTTCCCGGGCCTCCAGGGCGGCCCCCACAACGGCACGACGGCCGGCATCGCCATCGCGGCGAAGCGCGCCATGACGCCGGAGTTCAAGAAGTACGCGCACGACGTCGTGTCGAACGCGAAGGTCCTCGCCGACGGCCTCCTCGAGCAGGGCTTCACGCTCGTCACGGGCGGCACGGACAACCACCTCATCCTCATCGACCTCACGAACAAGGGCGTCGCGGGCAAGCCCGTGGCGCAGGCGCTCGACAAGGCCGGCATCGTCACGAACTACAACTCGGTCCCCTTCGACACGCGCAAGCCCTTCGATCCGAGCGGCGTCCGCATCGGCACGCCGGCGATCACGGCGCGCGGCATGGGCCCCGCCGAGATGAAGCGCCTCGCGCGCTGGATGGGCGAGGTCGTGGCGAACCTCGGCGAAGAGGCGAAGCTCGCCCGCATCGCCCAAGAGGTGAAGGAGATGTGCGACCAGTTCCCGGCGCCGGGTCTGCCGACGGCCTGAACCTCACTTCGACTCGAAGGGCACCCCGGGTTGAAAACCCGGGGCAGCGAATCGGGTCTTCGTTCTCGGCAAGTCCGGCCCTTTTCGGGCCGGACTGCGTTTCGGGTCCCCGATCGTCCCGATGGGATCGCCATCGGCCCCGCGAGTTCGGTGGGCGCAATCGCTCCTCGCTTCGACCGAAGCGGGGGGATGCCGCGCCGTTCGCCAGCGCTCCTCCTCGCCCACGTCGTCTGGGCCACGTCCCGTCGTCGGCCGATGCTTCCGCCGTCGCTCGACGCACGACTCTTCACGATGCTCGCCCGGAGCGCGCGAGAGACGCGGAGCGCCGTGATCGCAGCCGGCTGCGCCGCCGATCACGTCCACGTGCTCGTGCGCTTGGCCTCGTCGGTCTCACTCGGCGAGGTCGTCAAGCGCATGAAGGGCGCATCGTCCTACGAGCTCGACCACGATGGCACGTTCCACCGTCCGTTCGCCTGGCAGGACGGATATTGGGCCGAGTCGCTCGGACCGGCGGATATCGTCCCCTGCGCTCGCTACGTGCTCGATCAGCGAACCCATCACGACGACTCGCATCCTCTCGAACGATGGCAAGCGGCTCCCACCGAGCTCCCCTCCGACCGCCCGAGGACCTCCCCCGGCCACTCCTCCTAGGGACCCGCAGCGACGCCTACGCACGAAGGGGACCCACGACGCAGTCCGGCCCGACCAGGGCCGGACTTGCCGAGCACCACCCCCCGAATTGCTGCCCCGGGTTTTCAACCCGGGGTGCCTCAGGTCCTGTACCGCGCCGGCTGCCCATCCTCGGTCCACGGCAACTCGGAATGAGGCAGGACCTCGCCGAGGCTCGGGCCGAGCTGGCCGTCGTCGGCCGTGCGGATGACGAAGACGAAGCCGTCTCGCACGTCCTCGACGAGGGCGCGGTAGGCGGTGCGGTGGCGGACGTAGTGGACGAGCGAGGGCAGGAGGCCGACGCCCGCGACGAGCAGGGCGTCGAGCGTGAAGCCCGCGCGGACGAGGAGCGCACGCAGCCCGAGCGCGACGACGAGGCCGACGCCGGCGACGAGGGCGCTCTCGCGCACGGCCTTGCGGTGGGCCACGGCGACGAGACCGGCGAGCTCCGCCTTCTCCTCGGCGTCGAGGTGACGGCGCTTGAGCTCGAGCGCTCCTTCGTCCTGCTTGCGTCCGATCGAGGCGACGTGGGCCTCCATCGCGACGGTCGCGCTCGCCACCCGGCGGAGCGCGAGGTGGACCCAGCGCTCCGGGAGCGCGCCCGACCACTCGAGGACGAGGCCGGACTCGGGCAGGACGACGAAGCGCATCGGACGGCCCTCGTCGACCTTGGCGAGCGAGGAGAAGCTCCCGAGCTCGGCGCGTGCCCGCGCGTCGAGGAAGCCCTCGAAGACGAGGCCGACGCCGCGCTCGAGCTCGGCGAGCACGCGGTCGATCGCGACGCGATGCGGGAGCCGGAGGAGCCGCGTCGGGAAGGCCGCGGAGCGCTCGCTCTCGAGCCGTGTGCGCACGCGCGCGCGGAGGCCGTCGTCGAGCGCCTCCTCGCGCCCGCGGATGCCGAAACAGTAGATGTGCACGCTCCCCGACACGTTCGCCCGGAGGGCATACGCCGGAGAGCCCGCCGTGGGCAAGCCGAGGTGCGCCTCGTGGGTCCGCGCGGCCGCCTCGTGCGGGGCCGAGGCCCGGGCGCTAGCATCGGCGGATGCGTTCGACGGTCCATTCGCGTCGGGGAGCCCGCTCCTCGACTTCCTCCTTCTTCCGAGCGACGGGCGCATGGCTCGCGCTCGTCGGCCTCGCCGGCTGCGCCCACGATCCGGTCTACAACCCTCCGATGACGCTCCACACGGAGGAGGCGATCGTCGAGGCGAACGAGCCCGCGCGCCCGAGCGTCACGCCCGAGCAGGCGTTCGCGATCGCGGAAGAGGCCTTCATCTGGGGCTATCCGCTGCTGATGCAGTACGAGATGCTGACGAAGCAGGCGATCGACCGCGACTCCGGCGGCTTCCGCGCGCCGCTGAACCAATGCTTCCACATGGGGCAGCTGCTCGACGCGTCGTTCACGCAGATCGTCACGCCGAACAACGACACGCTCTACTCGATGTGCTGGCTCGACGTGCGCGAGGAGCCCGTCGTGCTGAGCGTGCCGGCGATCACGGGACGCTACTACTCGTTCCAGCTCGTCGACATCTACACCCACAACTTCGGCTACATGGGGACGCGCACGACGGGCACGGGCGCGGGTAGCTACGTGATCGCGGGCCCGAGCTACGACGGCGAGCCGCCGCAGGGGACGACGGCGATGATCCGCAGCGAGGGCGGCTTCGTGCTCGCGCTCGGACGCATCCAGGTGAACGGCCCGGCCGACGCCGAGGCGGTCCGCGCGATCCAGGGGCAGATCAAGGTGGAGACGCTGTCCGCGCACTTCGGCACGCGGGCGCCCGCGGATCCCCCCGACCAGGACTTCCCGCGCTGGGTGCCGGAGTCGATCGCGACGCCCGAGTTCTCGACCTACGTGAACTACCTGCTCCGCACGGCGCGGCCGGTGCACTCCGAGCTCGCGATGCTCGAGCGCTTCGGGCACATCGGCGTCGGCCCCGAGCGCGACATCGACTCGCCCGAGCTCCCTCCGGCGATCCGCGACGCGATCACGGCGGGCATCGCTTCGGCACGGACGAAGATCGAGGAGCAGGCCCGCAATCTCGCCCCCGCACGCAACGGCTGGCAGATCCCGGCCGACGCCTTCGGCGACCGTCAGCGCATGGAGGGCCACTACCTCCTGCGCGCGGCCGCCGCGATGGCCTACCTCTACGGGAACTCGGCCGAGGAAGCGATGTACCCCGTCGCGCTCGTCGACTCGAACGGCGAGGCCCTCGACGGGAGCCACGACTACGAGCTCCACTTCGGGCCGGACGAGATCCCGCCCGTCGACGCCTTCTGGTCGATCACGATGTACCGGCTCCCCGAGCGGCTCTTCGTCGCGAACGATCTGAACCGCTACTCGATCAGCGATCGCACGGACGGCGTGCGCCGCGCCCGGGACGGCTCGCTGACGTTCCGCATCTCGGCCCGCCCCCCGCGCGGCGGCAACGCGAATTGGCTGCCCGCCCCCGCGGGGCCCTTCTACCTCGCCCTCCGGATGTACCTGCCGAAGCCCGAGGCCCAGAACGGGACCTACACGCCGCCTCCGGTCCGGCGCCTTCCCTGAGCGCCGGCGGGGCCCGGCCCCGTCCTGGACAAGGCTCGCTCTCGTCCCCAAGCCGGTCCCCCCGTCCATGGTCTATGCTGCGCGGGGAGGCGGATCGGGGATGGCGGAGGGCGTCGGGGGCGAGCAGACGCGCTACGAGGCTTGGCTCTCGTGCGTGCGGCGGAACGAGCCGAAGCGGCTTCTCGCTTCGGTCGAGCGCATGCGCTCGATCCTCGAGGCCATCGCCCCCTCGCCGCGCGGCTTCGAGCCGTACGGGAGGCTCCCGCTCTTCCGGAGCGACGAGGGCGAGGTGATGCTCGCGGGCTGGCACGCGGGCGAGCGCTGCGCCCCCCACGACCACGGCAGCGCACGGGGTCTCGTCGTCGTGGTGCAGGGCACCTTCACCGAGACGGCCTATCGCTTCGACGGGCGCTTCCTCCTCGGCGGCTCGCCGAAGCCGCGCATCCCGGGAGACGTGCTCGAGGTCGCGCCCGGCACCATCCACGATCTCGAGGCGACGAGCGACGGCATCACGCTGCACGTGTACTCGCCCGCCATCGAGGAGATGCGGGTCTTCGACGCGGTCACGCGGACGACACTCGTCGTCGCGGACGGCTGCGGCGCCTGGATCCCGGAGGATTCCTCGCTCGTCGTGGCGCGCCATCCGTGGAGCGAGTCGAGGCGTCCCCCGGAGGTCGGCCCCTCGTGATCCTCGTCGGGTACACGACGCGCTACCGCGGTGGGAGCGAGAAGTTCCGCGCGGCGGCGGAGACGATGCACCGCGAGCTCCGCGAGAAGCATCCTTCGCGCGAGGTGCGCCTCGTGGCGCTCGAGCGGAAGAGCGACTTCGTCGCCGAGATGGAGCGCATCGAGAACGAGGGCAAGCGCCTCGCCGAGCTCCACTTCGTCGGCCACTCGGGCATGTACGGCATCATGTTCGGCTCGACCTCGTGGCCCGAGCAGTTCAGCCCGCACGAGTGGCGCACGATGCGGATCCCCTTCGCGGAGGGCGCGAGCGCGCATTTCCACGCCTGCCGCACGGCGCGTTGGTTCGCCCCCTTCTTCGCGCGCACCTTCGGCGTCCGCACCTTCGGCCACCACGGCTACACGACGGTGTCGATCGAGCCCGAGCGCTTCGTCTGGGAGGGGCTCCGCTTCCCGCGCTCGGGGCCGACCTATCTCGTCTCCGTCCCCGGTCGCAAGACGCACGGGCTCGCGGGCTCGCTGCGGAAGTACCTGCTCCGTCCGCCGGTCGAGCCGATGCTCGGCTTCGAGCCGATCGAGCCCGAGGGAGAGACCGGCTACGACGCGGTCTCCGCGCTCTACGACCGGGCCTTCGCCGACATCCGCGTGCGGCGCGACGAGTACGCCTGGGTGACGAAGGCGCTCGCCCGCGCGCGGAAGGAGAGCGGCCGTGCGCCCCGCGTGCTCGACGTCGGCTGCGGCAACGGCGCGCTCCTGCTCGCGCTCGAGGATCGGCTCGCGCGCGGCGTGGGCGTCGACGTCTCGCGCGGGATGATCGCGAAGGCGAGGGAGCGCGCGGAAGGCCATCCGAAGCTCTCGTTCGAGGCGATCTCCGGCCCCGAGCTCCCCTGCGACGACGCCTCCTTCGACGTGATCGTCAGCTTCCTCTCCTTCCGCTACCTCGACTGGGATCCGATCGTGCGCGAGATGCGCCGCGTGCTCGCCCCGGGCGGCCGCATCCTCGTCGTCGACATGGTGGAGAAGCCCCTCGAGGCGAAGGACGCGCCCGTGCTCGCGCGCTCGGCCCTCGCCCACGTCCTCCGGCCCGTGCGCGATCCGCGCTTCCACCGCGACGTGCAGGCCCTCGTCTCGCATCCCGATTGGGCGACGATGCTGAAGCACAACCCGATCCGCGCCGAGCACGAGTACCGCTGGTACCTCGAGAGCCGCTTCCCCGGACGCAGGCTCGAGACCCTCAACGTCGGGCGCACCCAGCGCCTCGTCGCCTTCGACACCGGCCCCCTCGAGCCCGGCACCGTCGCTCCCCTCTCGTATCCATGAAGCCGAGCCCGCGTCTCGCCATCGTCGACTGGGGCATCGGAGGCATGGGGGTGCGGAAGTCCCTCCGGGCCCACGGCGACGTGCCCGTCCTCTACCTCTCGGACACCGGCACGACGCCCTACGGGAGGCTCCCCCGCGACGAGCTCGCCGCGCGTCTCTCGCTCCTCTTCGGCTTCCTCGTGCGCCACGGCGCCGTGGGCATCGTCGTCGCCTGCAACGCCGCCTCGACCGTGCTCCCCGACGTGCCCGATGCCGGCGTGCCCGTGATGGGCATGATCGAGGCCGCCTCGGAGGTCGTCGGCCCTCGCTTCCGGGGCACCCTCGGAGTGATCGGGGGCATCCGCACGATCCGCTCGGGCATCTACCGCCGCACCCTCGCCGCCCCCGGCCGACGTGTCGTGACGCGCATCGCCCAGCCCCTCTCGGCCCACGTCGAGGCCGGCACGACCGACACCCCCGCCTGCGCCCGCGACCTCGACCGGATCCTCCGTCCCCTCGCCCGCGTCGATGCCCTGCTCCTCGCCTGCACCCACTACCCCGCGATCGCCCCCCGGATCGCCGAGCGTCTCCCCGGAGTCCGCCTCCTCGACCCCGCCGACGCGGTCGCCGCCCGGGTCCGCCGAGAGCTCGTCCTCCCGACCCGGGAGGCGGCGGATCTCGTGCTCACCACCGGCAACGCCCGCGCGATGCACGAGGCGGCGAAGACCGCCTGGGGCTTCGAGCCGGGGCCGTGTCATCACCTCGGCACCCCGGGTTGAAACCCGGGGCAGCGAATCGGCTCTTCGTTCTGGGCAAGTCCGGACCTGTCCGGTCCGGACTGCGTCGAGGGGCCCACGATGCGCGAGAGGCGTCGGAGCTCCCTCCGGATCCGATCACGTAGTCCGGCCCGAACAGGGCCGGACTTTCCGAGCACCACCACCCGACTTGCTGCCCCGGGTTTCAACCCGGGGTGCCCAGAATTTTGACCACCCGCCCCCCGGTGGAGAGCATCCCCCCGGGCCATGGTGTTCCCCTCGAAGAAGACCCTCGAGAAGCTGCGTCTCGGCGCGGGCGCGGCCTGCGTCGTCGGCTCGACGATGCTCGCGATTCCCTGGGCCACCCTCGCACCCTCGGCCCATGCCGCGTCTTCCGCGCGAGCGACCTTCCTGGGCGCTCCGCTCTCGGCCTCCACCGATTCGCGCGCCGAAGCCCAGCGGCTCGCGCGCGCCTTCCTCGACACCCCGATCGAGCTCGCGATCGGCTCGGACGTCCGCCGCACGACCCGGCGCGCCCTCGGCGTGACGGTCGACGAGGACACGCTCGCCGCCTGGCTCGAGGGCTCGCGCGATCCCGGCTCCGACTTCGCGAAGCGCCGAGAGGCGATGGGCCTCACGGGCCCGATCGATCTCACCGTCCCCTACACCCTCGACGAGGCTCCGCTCCGCGCGCTGCTGCTCGCGACGAAGACCACCTTCGATCGAGCCGCCGTGAACGCGAAGGTCGATCTCGAAACGGGCGCGATCGTGCCCGAGCGCGAAGGCCTCGCGCTCGACGTCTTCGGCACGCTCGAGGCCTTCCGCGAGGCGCTCGTGGCGGGCCGTGGTCGGCTCGAGGCCCGCATCGCGCACACGCCCGCGACGCGCACGCGCGCGCAGCTCGATGGCGTCTCGATCGCGGCCGTGCTCGGCGAATTCGAGACCCGCTACAACACCGCGGCCGACGCGGCCGAGCGCACGCACAACCTGAAGGTCGCGGCGAGCCGCATCGACGGGCTCGTGCTGCTCCCGGGCGAGACCTTCGAGTACAACCGCGTCGTCGGCGAGCGGAACCAGGCGAACGGCTTCCGTCCGGCGCCCGAGATCGCGGGCGGCGAGCTCAGCGAGGGCATCGGCGGCGGCGCCTGCCAGATCTCCGGCACGCTCCACGCGGCCGCCTTCTTCGCCGGCCTGCCCATCGTCTCGCGCCAGCCCCACAGCCGGCCCTCGAGCTACATCAAGCTCGGCCTCGACGCGATGGTCTCCTGGCCGAAGCTCGACTTCGCCTTCCGCAACGACCTCCCGCATCCGGTCGTGCTGCGCATGACGGTCACGGGCGGCACGGTCACGGCGCGCATCCTCGGCCCCGAGCGCAAGGCGATGGTCAGCTTCGTCCGGCGCATCGACCAGATCACGCCCTTCGACGAGCGGGTCGACGAGGATCCGAGCCTTCCGGCGGGCGTCCGCGTGCTGGTCCAGCGCGGCATGCCGGGCTTCCGCATCACCCGCTTCCGGATCGTCCGCGACACCCGGACGAACCAGGCCGTGCGCGAGCGCTACCGCGACACCTACCCGCCGACGCTCCAGATCTGGCGCGTCGGCACCGGCGGCCCCGTGCCCCGCGACTTCGTCCCGCCCGAGGGCGATCGGCATCCGGAGTACCGGGCCGATGCCTACGTCATCCTGACCCAGGGCCCGGGCGTCGAGGGCACGCAGGAATGGGGCGTGGCCGGGGCGTCGGGCGTGACGGGATGGACGGCGCGGGCGGGCATGCCGGCGGCCCCCTAGGCCTTCCCGCCACCCCCACCGAAGCGCCCACCCCCACCCCCTTTCGGCCACCCCCGGGGGCGTCGTTTTGCTACGCTCCGGCCCCATGGAGCTCCGAGGGAAGAAGATCGTCGTCGGCCTCTCCGGCGGCATCGCGGCCTTCAAGGGAGTCGAGCTCGTCCGCGAGCTCGGCCGCCGGGGCGCCGAGGTGCGCGTCGTGCTCTCGGACGCCGCCACGCGCTTCGTCGGGCCCGTCACCTTCACGGGGCTCACCGGCCGTCCTCCCGTCGTCGATCTCTGGGATCCGTCCTACGCGGGCGAGGTCCACGTCGAGCTCGGGAATTGGGCCGATGCGATGGTCGTCGCGCCGGCGACCATGAACCTGATCGGCCGGGTCGTCGCGGGCCTCGCGGACGACGCGCTCACGGCGACGATCGCCTGCATGGGCGGGCCCGTGATCTACGCGCCCGCGATGCACCACCGGATGTGGAACCAGGCCTCGACGCGGCGGAACGTCGCCCGCCTCCGCGAGGACGGGGCGATCCTCGTCGGCCCGGTCGAAGGGCCGCTCGCGAGCGGCGAGACGGGCATGGGACGCATGGCCGAGCCCCTCGCGATCGCCGACGCGGTGACGGCGGCGCTCGGCGGCGGTCCGAAGGCGAAGCGCGCGATGCCGAGCCCGGACGCGGCGGTGCCGACGATCGAGAAGAAGGATCTCGACGGCCTGCGCGTGCTGATCAGCGCGGGGCCGACGGTCGAGGACCTCGATCCCGTGCGCTACCTCGGCAACCGCTCCACCGGGAAGATGGGCTACGCGATCGTCGAGCGCGCCATCGAGCGCGGCGCCCTCGTCACGCTCGTCGCCGGGCCGGTCACGCTGCCCGATCCCGTCGGCTGCGCCGAGATCGTGAAGGTGCGCTCGGCGCTCGAGATGCACGAGGCGGTCACCGGCCGCTCGGAAGCGAACGACGTGATCGTGATGACGGCCGCCGTCGCGGACTACCGTCCGAAGCACGTCGCCCTCGAGAAGATCAAGAAGGGCGGCGAGGTCGTGATCGAGCTCGTCCGCAACCCCGACATCCTGCAGGACCTCGGAGAGCGCCGCGAAGGCCCTCTCCCCGTCTTGGTCGGCTTCGCGCTCGAGACCACGAACGTCGAGGCCTACGCGCGCGACAAGCTCGTGCGCAAGCGCGTCGACCTCGTCGTCGCGAACGAGGCCAAGGACGGCTTCGGCGGGGAGGAGAACCTCGCCATGTTGGTCAGCCACGAAGGCACGCGGCCGCTCCCGCGCATGCCGAAGACGGAGCTCGCGGATCGCATCCTCGACCGCGCGCTCGAGCTCTATCGACGCGCGCTCCCGTAGCGTCGCCCGAGGACTTCATGAGTCAGTCCGGATATCGCCCGAGCATCGTGTCCCTCGTCGGAGCCGTCCTCGACGATCGCTACCAGATCCTCTCCATCCTCGGCGAAGGCGGCATGGGCGCCGTCTACCGCGCGCAGACGCCCGACGGACACCTCGTCGCGGTCAAGGTCCTCCACGAGGAGCTCGGCGACAACCCCGAGCTGCGCGAGCGCTTCCAGCGCGAGATCCAGGCGCTCTTCGCGCTGCAGCATCCGAACGTGCTCGCGGCGCACGACTTCGGGATCGTCAACGGCTCGCCCTACCTCGTGATGGAGCTCCTCGAGGGCCAGTCGCTCGACAAGTTCATCGAGGAGAACCCGCCCTCGCCCGAGAACGCGCTGCTCATCATGCGGCAGATCCTCACGGGCCTCGCGTTCGCGCACTCGATGGGCGCCGTGCACCGCGACCTGAAGACCGAGAACGTCTTCATCACGCGCGGCCCGGACGGGAACTACCTCGCGAAGCTCCTCGACTTCGGTCTCGTGAAGTTCACGGACGACCAGAAGTGGGGCTCGGCGAAGAAGCTCACGATGCAGGGCTCGGTCTTCGGCACGCCGGCGTACATGGCGCCCGAGCAATGCGTCGGCGCGCCGGCCGATGCGCGAACCGACGTCTATTCCGCCGGCTGCATCCTCTTCGAGCTCCTCACGGGCGAGTGGCCCTTCATGGAGGAGTCGCAGATGGGGATGTTCCAGGCCCATCTGACGCGCACGCCTCCGACGCTCACGGCCACGCGCGACGACCTCGCGTTCCGTCCGGAGCTCGAGCAGCTGCTCGCGACGTCCCTCCAGAAGAAACCTCAGGACCGCTTCCCGGACGCGCGCGCGATGCTCGCGGCCCTCGACGCGATCCCCTGGCCCGGCGCGACGACGAAGGGTGCGGCGCAGGCCGCCGCTCCGAGCGCGGTAGCCGCAGCGCAGCCGGCGGGCGGGCTCGGCGCGCCCGTCTCGATCGCGCCGCCGAAGAAGTCGAACGTCGGCCTCTTCGTCGGCCTCGCCGTCGTGGCCTTGGTCGTCCTCGCCGGCCTCTTCGCGTTCCTGAAGTAGGTGGCGGGCCCGCCCACGCCGGACGCTACGGAGCGGCTCGCGCGGGCCCTCGCGGCGCACGGCGCGGGCTTCGTCGACGATCGCGAGGGCGCCACGCTCGACGGGGTGTTCCGTCCTCGCGCAGGAGCGCTCTCCCGCGAGCGTCTCCGCGCGGTCCTGCGCAGCTGGGAGCTCTTCGACCGCGCCTACGAGCCGCTCCCCGAGGAGGAGGCGGAAGCGCTCGTCACGGCGCGCCTCGCGGGGCTCGCGCTCGACGTGGAGGACGTCGAGCGCCTCGCGGCCGGCCTCGTCGTCTTCCCCGACGGGATCGTCCTCGCCCTCGAATCGGAGACGCTGCTCCGCTGGCTCGGCCGGAACGGCCGCGCCTGATCAACCGCCGGCGGAGAGCCGCTTCGCGTCCGTGCCCTGAAAGCCCATGAGCGAGGCCGCGATGGCGAGCGTGAGGCTCGTCGGCGTGAACGGCGCACCGTAGGCCATCACGTTGTTCACGAAGCCGTGGACCGAGAGACGCTTGCCCCGCTGTAGCGCGGCGTAGCCGTGCCGCGTGACGGCCACGGCGTCCGCGACGGCCGCCTTGTTCGTGAAGATCGGCGTCGTGTCGTTGCCGGCCGTGCGCGCGAACTCGGTCTCGGTCGCACCGGGGCAGTGGACGGTGACGGTCACGCCCGTGCCCTTGAGCTCGTAGGCGAGCGCCTCGCCGAACGAGCGCACGAAGGCCTTCGACGCGCAGTACACGGCCATGCCCGGTCCCGGCTGGAAGGCCGCCGTCGAGGCGACGAGGAGGATGCGCCCCGAGCCGCGCGTGACCATGCCGCGCGCGAAATGATGCGTGAGCGCGACGAGCGCCTCGATGTTCACGTGGACCATCGAGAGCTCCTTCGCGAGGTCGGCCTCGACGAAGGGGCCGGTGTTGCCGAAGCCCGCGTTGTTGATGAGCACGTCGACGCCCACGCCGAGCTTCGAGACGGCCTCGGCGACCTGATCGGCGGCGCCCCGGGCGTCGAGATCGGCGGGGACGACGTGCGCGGTGATCTCGTGCGCCGCCTCGAGCTCGCGGGCGAGCGCCTCGAGCTTGTCGCGGGAGCGGGCGACGAGGACGAGATCCATCCCGTCCGCCGCGCAGAGCTTCGCGTACTCCCTGCCGAGTCCCATCGATGCACCCGTCACGAGCGCCGTCTTCCGAGCCGCCATGTCGTCCTCCGTCGTTGCCTTCGCACGCCGTCCGTCGCGGAGCGCCGGGCCGCGTTACGTCGAAGGCGCCCGCTTCGCCCCCGACGGGCCAGAAGACGCATGACGATCCCCCGGAAGGATCGTAATCTCGACTTGGTTCGAAATCCGTTTCGGTGGGATGCTCGACGTTCCCACGGACTGCCCCTACGAGGGGATCACGAGGAGCTCCGGGGGCCCGAAGGGATGCAGCGCGGCAACGCCAAGGGTTTGCTCTTCGCGCACCTGCGCGAGTTCGCGATCGGCGAGGTGGGCGAGAGCGCGTGGGGGGCGACCGTCGAGACGCTCGCTCCGGCGGATACGGCGGTGATGAGGCAGCTCCTGCTCGGGGGCCGCTGGTATCCCGTCGGCACGTGGAACCGCCTGCTCGTCGCCTACCTCGAGGGCCGCTACGACGATCCCCACGCCGCGATGGATCGCTTCTCGCGCTTCCTCGGCGAGCGCGAGCTCACGGGGCTCGTGAGCCTCGTGCTCGAGGCGCGCGAGCCCGAGGCCGTGCTCCGTCGCACGGGCTTCCTCTGGCGCCGCTACTTCGACCAGGGCGTGTTCACGGCCGAGCCCGCCGGGCCGCGTCGGTTCCATCTCTCGCTCGTCGCGCCGACCGACGAGGACCTCGGCGCGAATCGCTACACCTGCGCCCACGGCCCCGGGCCCTGGCTCACGCGCGGGCTAGAGCTCGCGGGCGAGCGGAACGGACGCGTCGAGCACGTGCGCTGCCGCTTCGACGGGCATCCCCGCTGCGACTACGTCGCGACCTGGTGACGGAGCGCGAGAGGCCCGCGGCGCACCACGAGCCCCTCGGAAGACGCCCTACCCGAAGGCTCAGAACGCCTTCTCGAGCACGGCGAGCGCGTCCTTGTACGAGACCTCGACCGGGTTCATGAGGATCGAGCCGTCGTCGAGCGCCAGCTTGGCGATCGCGGCGAGCTGCGAGCGCTCGACCTTGCCCGTCTCGGAGAGCGTGCGCGGGAGCTTCGCGAGCTCGAAGAGACGCTCGCGCAGCGTGCGGATGCGGAGGATCGCCTCCTCGGCGCGCTTGTCGGCCGGGGTCTTCGCATAGACGTCGGCGCCCGCGAGCGGGAGGAGGAGCTCGCCGATCGCCTCGCGACGGCTCTCGAGGTTGTGTTCGAGCACGAAGGGCAGGAGGATGCTCATGCAGACGCCGTGCGGCACGTGGCAGATGGCGCCGACCGAGTGCCCGAGCGAGTGCACGAGGCCGACCATCGAATTCGAGAAGGCGATGCCGGCCATCGTCGCGGCCTGCGCGAGCTCGAGGCGTCCGTCGGCATCCTTCGGCGTCTCGAGGACCTTCACGAGGTTCGCGGCGATCTTCTTCACGGCGCCCGAGGCGTAGGCATCGCTGATCGGGTTCTTCGCGAGGCAGATGAACGACTCGACCGCGTGGGTGAGCGCGTCCATGCCCGTCGCCGCGGTGAAATAGGGCGGCAGGCCGAGCGTGAGCCGCGGATCGAGGATCGCCACGTCCGGCAGGAGGAACTGCGACATGAAGGGAAGCTTCACGCCGCGCTCCGAGTCGCGGACGACCGAGACGCTCGTGACCTCGGAGCCCGTGCCGCTCGTCGTCGGCAGGACGAAGAAGGGCTTGAGGCGGTGCTTCACGATGTTCACGCCCGAGTAGGCGCGGATGTCGTCGCCGCCCTCGGAGACGAGGATGTTCACGGCCTTCGCCGTGTCGATGACCGAGCCGCCGCCGATGGCGACGATCGCGTCGGCGCCGCTCTTGCGGTAGGCGCGCGCGATCTCCGTGACGACCGTGGTCGAGGAGTCGGGCGGGACCTCGTCGTGGATCTCGGCGATCTTGGCGCCGCCGGTCTCGAGGGCCGCGATCACCACGTCGACGAGGCCCGCGCCACGCACGCCCTTGTCGGTGACGATCATCGGACGCGAGGATCCGAGCGCCGAGAGCTCGTAGGCCGCGTGCTCGAGCGCCTTGTGGCCCGACACCACCTTCACGGGGCAGAAGAACTCGTAGTAACCGGCAGCCATCTCACTTCCCTCCGAGGACGTGCGCGAGCGTGCGTCCGTAGATGCGTGCGCCCGCGCTCAGCTTCTCGCCGAGCCCGAGCTCCGGATACGCCTTGAGCGCGCGCTCCGCGACGAAGCGCGGGAGCACCACGGCCTCGACGCGGTTCAGGCAGCGGACGACCTTCATCGCGAGCGAGAGGTCGCCCTGCGTGATCATCCGATCGTTCGCGAAGGCGCGCGCGGTGCCTTCCTGGAAGCTGAGCACGAGGAAGGCGTGCGTGACGTGCTTGAACACGATCTCGAGCTCGGGCTTCTGGTTCGTGTCCGGATCGAGGCGAACGAGCACGCCGCCGCGCTTCTTGATGCGCATGCGCGACGAGTCGCCGAGCACCGACATGCCGATGACGAGGCCCTCGGGGAGGTTCGCCACCTCCTCGCGCACGACGGGATCCGTCTCGCTCGCCGCCTCGAGCAGGCCCGAGAGCAGCCGCATCATGCCGGCGACGTACGCTCGCTGCGCCTTGTACTGCGACTGCGCCTTGGCAGCCGACGCGGCCCCGCTCGCTCGAGTGCTCGCCATCGTTCGATACCCCTGACCCCGAGACGGACCACCGACCCGTCAGGCCATGTTGGGCACCTGCACGTTGCCGTCAAGAGCGGAATGCGGCGAGGGATGTACCAGCACGGAATGCAGCCGGAAGGGTGCACCCCGATGCCCTCGGCGGCTCGTCAGAGCACGTCGACCGGTCCCGCGCCCTCGCGCACGACCACGGGCGAGGGCCCCGTCAGGTCGACGATGGTCGAGGGATCGAGGCCGCAGAAGCCGGAGTCGAGGACCATGTCGGCGTGCTTGAACTTCTCGACGAGGTCGTCGGGATCGTTGAGCTGCTCGCCGTCGAGGCTCGCCGAGGTGGAGAGGATCGGCGAGCCGAGCTCGCGGACGAGCGCGAGGGCGACCTCGTGGTGGGGCACGCGGATGCCGACGGTCTTGCGCGCCTGCACGACCATCTTCGGGACCTCGCGCGAGGCCGGCAGGATGAACGTGTAGGGCCCCGGCAGGAGGCGCCGCATGATGCGGTAGGCGCGGTCGTCGACGATGGCGTACTTCGCGATGTCGCCGAGATCGGGGCAGACGAAGGCGACGGGATGATCCTCGCGCATCCGCTTCAGGCGGAAGACCTTCTCGAGCGCCTTCTTCTGCCGGATGTCGCAGCCGAGGCCGTAGACCGTATCCGTCGGGTAGACGATCGCGCCGCCCTTCTGCATGCAGTCCACCGCGAGCTTGATCTTGCGGGGCTCGGGATGCGTCGGATGGATGACGAGTCGCTGGGCCATGGCGTTCCCCCTGGGCGGATCAACTACGCCCGTGGACCATCTTGCGCACCTCGCCGTCCTCGAAGAGCACCATCACGGCGCCTTCGGGGAGCACGAGCTCGACGCGACCGACGCCGAAGCGCGGATGCAGGAGCCACTCGCCGTGGCCGTAGCGCTTGCGCATGTCGTAGGGCTCGGCCGTGAAGCGACGGCGCGAGACCTCGCCCTCGTCGAGGCGCGGACCGCCGCGCTTCTTGCCGCCTCCACCGGAAGCCGCGGGCTTCGCGCCCCCGCCGCTGCCGACGACCTTGCGCGCCGGCGCGGGCGCGGCGTCGCGGGCCGGGGCCGCGGGCTCCTTGATGCGCGCGATGTCGCGCACGAGGCGGCCCGCCTGCTGGTGCACCTTCGTGTCGCGCTCGCAGACGAGCACCTCTTCGATGCCGGGGTTCTTGCCCTCGGCGGCGCACGCGTCCTGGTAGGCCTGGGCCGTGCGCACGATGATCGCGAGGCGCTCGGCGCGATCGAGCTCGCCGGGGCCGCCGCCGAGGGCGCCGAAGGCGACGCGCTCGACGTGACGGGTGGAGACGAACTCGAGCACGTTCTTCACGGCCTCGCGGAGCGTCTCGGCGTTCGGCGCGGGCTCGCGCTGCATGCCGGGCTCGGGGGGACGCGTCGCGACCCACGCGAGGAACTGGCAGTGCAGCCGACCGCGCGAGACGCGGATCACGCCACCGTCCGGGAGACGACGGCCGGGCACCTGCTTCAGCTCGGCGTCGAGCGCGCGCTGGAGGTCCGTGCCGTAGGCCTCGCGGAGGTCGGTGTCCTGTCCGGGGCCCGGCCAGAGCTGCATGTCGGCCGCTCCGTCGTGGACGATCGCATCGACCCGGAGCGTCGACGGGAGTTCGTAGAGCGAGGTTCGGATCAGGGTGACGTCCATGGGGGCCCTCTGCTAGCACGGGACGGGCCGACTCTCCACGTCGTCGATGCGCTACCCAAGAGGCCCGGTTTCGAGTAAGCACTGCCCATCGCCATGGCCACCGAAGACACCCCTCCGTACCTCGTTCTCACCTGCCTCCTCGATCCGTCGGCCAAGCCGGCGGCCGTCACCCGGAGCCACGGCGACGCGATGGAGCGCGCCCAGAAGGCCGCGAAGGGCCAGCGCATCGCCGGCCTCGAGCTCGTCGAGCTCGCCATCGCCGCGCCCGCCTTCGCCGCGCTCCGCAAGCACCTGCACCTGCCCGAGGACACGCTCGGTCTCTACGACGTGTTCCCGCTCGCCTCGCACCTCGACCGCGAGGTCCGCAAGGCGGCGGCTCAGTTCCTCGCGGCCGAGGCCGCCTGGGCCCTCGAGGAGCAGGGACAGCTCGGCGGCGTGCCGATGAACCTGAAGCTCGAGCTCCCGAAGTCCTGGAGCCGCGACCCCAAGGAAGTGCACCAGAAGCTGATGGAGGCGGGCGCCCTCGAGCTCTCGCCGTCCGCGATCGAGACGTTCAAGGCCGTGAAGACGGCCTGGGACGGCTCGGCGCCGGCTCGCTGAGCCGCGGCCGCGAAGCCGACCCGGCCGCCCCAGGGGCCCCGCCGGAGTCGGCTTTTTCGTCGCCCCCGAAAAACAATCAGGCTTGACTGTTTTTATCGTCCTGGGCAGCCTGCTCGGGTGACCAGCGCCCGTTCCTCCGCCCCCTTCCCCGGCTCGCCGCGTCGCGAGGGGCGCAAGCCCACGCAGGAAGAGAAGAGCGCCGCGACCCGCGAGCGCCTGCTCGACGCGACGCTCGACTGCCTGCACGACCTCGGGTACGCGCGCACCACGACCATCGAGGTGGCCGAGCGCGCCGGGCTCTCGCGTGGGGCGATGCTCCACCACTACCCCTCGAAGGCGGCGCTCGTCGCGGCCGCCATCGAGCACCTCGCCGAGCGTCGCATCGCGGAATTCGTCGAGGCCGTGGGACGGCTCGCGGAGGTCGGCGACTCGATCCCCGACGTCATCGACCTCCTGCACGCGCAGTTCACCTCGCCGTCCTATTTCGTCGGCCTCGAGCTCTCGGTCGCCGCGCGCACCGACGAGGAGCTGCGGGCTTCGATCCTGCCCGTCTTCGCACGCTACGAGACGATCATCGCCGAGCGGGCGCGCGAGCTCTTCGCGCACCTCGCCCCCTCGCTCGAGCTCTTCGAGATGCAGCGGCGCTTCGTCTACACGCTCCTGCACGGGATCGCCGTGATGCGGCTCTCCGGTGCCGATCCGGGCGAGGAGGAGAAGCTCCTCGCGGATCTCAAGCGTCCCTTCGTCGGCCTCCGCGTGGAGCGCCGGAACGAGGAGAAGGCCGAGAGGCCCGACCGACCGAAGCGAGGAGAGCCAGCATGATCCCGACGCGCGTCTCGAACCTCGAGAGGGCCCGGAAGCACTCCGGCGTCTACGTGGACCTCTATTGCGACGCCCTGACGAAGGGCGATCCGCTCGCGGACGCCGCCGTGCTCGAGATGGAGAAGCTCCCGCGCGGCGCCGGCATGAAGATGTTCGAGCAGGCGCTCGCCGAGGGCATCGGCGCCGTGAGGAACGCCCCGCCCGCGCTCGTCGCGCTCTTCGCGCAGGTCGACGAGATCCCCGAGTGGGTCGATTGGGAGCGCATGGCGCTCGGCGCGCGCACCTACCAGCGCACGGGCGCGGCGGGCGGCCTCGTGCTCTCCGCGGTCTCGCTGATGAACGGCTACCATTCGAGCGCCGCGATCAAGCCGCTGCTCTTCACGGGACGCCTCGATCAGATGGCGCGTCGGCGTCTCGCGGAGACCGGCCGCTTCATCTTCGAGACGATCCAGACCGACGGCCTGCGCCGCTACGCGCGCGGCTTCGCGACGACGCTGAAGGTGCGGCTCGTGCACGCGTTCGTGCGGCGCATGCTCTCGCAGTCGCCGCGCTGGAACGCCGAGGCCTGGGGCACGCCGATCAACCAGGCGGACATGGGCGCGACGAACCTCTCGTTCTCGGTCGCGCTGATCCACGGCGTGCGCGAGATCGGCATCCGGATGTCCCGCGAGGAAGCGGACGCGCTGATCCACCTCTGGCGCTACTCGGGCTACCTCTCGGGCGTCGACATCGGCCTGCTCGCCGTGACCGAGGAGGAGGCCTGGTTCCGCGCCGAGCTCAACGACATGATCCAGCCGAGCCCCGACGAGGGCTCGATCCTGCTCGCCGAGGCGCTCCGGACGGTGAACCGCTCGCGCAGCGACAACCCGCTGCAGAAGGCGATGGCGCCCTTCCTGCTCCGCTACCACGACGGCCTCACGCGCGTGGCGCTCGGCGACGAGAAGGCGGACAACCTCGGCGCGCCGAACAAGGGCTGGAAGTACGTCGTGCAGGGCATGCGGCCCCTCGTGACGGCGTCCGAGCTCGTGCGCGAGCGCGTGCCCTTCGGCACGCGCCTCGCGGCCGTCGTCGGCAACCGCATGTGGCAGAACGCCCTCGAGATGGAGCTCGGCGGGAAGGACGCGGACTTCGCGCCTCCGTCCGGCATCCCCGGCGAGGGTCGCTTCGGCCCGTCGAAGGGGCGGCCCGCCCAGGCGGCCTGAGCAACGGCGCGGGCGCTCGGCCGAGACCGGAGGGTCCAAGGATCCCCGGCCGCCCCGGAAACCGTCACCAACCGGTCACGAAAAGTGCGGATTCTGCACGGCCCCCCATTTCCCACGGGGTGGGGATCCGTAGGATGAGCCCGTTCCTCGGGAGCTCCTCCGATGCCGCGCACCGTAATGTTCGTCCCCTTCCTCGCCGCCTTCTTCCTCCTCCTCGCCGGTTGCACGGAGGAGGCCCCGGCGATGGACGGGCACATCGGCTACCAGGAGCAGGCGATCCACTCGGTCTGCCTGACGGCCGGCAGCCCCCGCAGCTACGGCATCGACGTCTCCAAGTGGCAGGGGACGATCGACTGGGCGCAGGTCGGGACGAGCGGCAAGACCTTCGCGATCATCCGGGCCTCGAGCGGCGGCACCTACAAGGACACGACCTTCGCGGCGAACTGGGCGGGGGCGAAGAGCGCGGGCCTCCTGCGCGGCGCGTACCACTACTTCCTCGCGGACGTCAGCGGCACGACGCAGGCGGATCTCATGGTCTCGGTGATGGGAACGCTCGGGGTCGACGACCTGCCGCCCGTGATCGACGTCGAGGAGACGCGGAGCCAGACGGCGGCGACGATCGTGACGCGCGTGAACGAGATGGTCGTGCGCCTGCGCGAGCTCACGGGCCGCGACGCGATGATCTATTCGGGCGGCTATTTCTGGGACACGAACGTGAAGTCGACCCAGTTCGCCTCGCTTCCGCTCTGGACCGCGCACTACTTCAACGACGGCACGACGAGCCACTGTCCGAACACCCCCGACGCCTGGTCGAAGTGGACGCTCTGGCAGTACTCGAGCACGGGCTCGGTGCCCGGCATCACGGGCAACGTCGACCTCGACGTCTTCGAGGGCACGCGCGACGACCTCCTCGCGCTCGCCCATGCGAGCCAGTACTACAAGGCGAGCTTCGTCGCCCAATCGTTCCCCTACGCCTCGCAGGGCCCGCTCGTCCTCGCCCTCGGCGAGACGCGGAGCGTGTCGATCGATCTGAAGAACACCGGCACGGCGACCTGGGACTCGAACACCCGGCTCGCGTTCTCGCAGCCCCGGGACGGCACCTTCCCGGGCCTCCAGGCGGCCTCCTGGCTCTCCCCCACCCGCCTCGTCGCCGTGAGCGGCACCGTGCCGCCGGGCTCGACGTACCGCTTCCAATTCGAGCTCACGGGCAACGCGCCGGGCACCTACGACGTCTTCTTCAACCTCGTGCAGGAGGGCTCGGCCTGGTTCTCGGATCCCGGCCAGGGCGGCCCGACGGACCACCAGCTCGAGGGGATCTTCACGGTCGATCCGAACGCGGACGGTGGAACGGCGGCGCCTCCCGATGCCGGTCTCGTCGACGATGGCGGCGTGATCGACGGGGACGGCGGAACGGTGGACGGCGACGGCGGGGTCGCGGCGCCGAGCCATCGCCAAGGGGGCTGCAGCGCGGCTGCGGGCCCTGGTGGAGCGCCGATCGGGGCGATGCTCGTGATCCTCGCGGCGCTCGTCGCGGGACGCAGGCGGCGCGGTCGGGGCTGAGCCTCAGCCCTCGTCCGTATCGAGCCTGAGCGTTCCCCGCGTCCCGTCGAGGATCACGCGATCGCCCGTGCGGAAGCGGAGGGTCGCGTCGCGGAGGTTCACGACGGCGGGCATGCCGTACTCGCGGGCGACGACGGCGCCGTGGGAGACGGCCGAGCCGATGTCGGTCGCGAGGCCGGCGATGACGGCGAAGCAGGGCGTCCAGCCGACGTCGGTGATCGGGGTGATGAGGATCTCGCCCTCGCGGACGGCGGAGGCCTCGTCGAGGGTGCGGGCCACGCGTGCGAGCCCCCGCGCGATGCCGGGCGAGACCGGCTTGCCGACGAGCTCGAGCGCGGCCTCGCCGGAATGGGTCGGGACCTCGATCGGCTCGGGGACCCCGCGGAAGATCTCCTCGAACGTGAAGCCCATCTGCACGGGGAGGACGCGACGACGGGCCTCGGCGTGCGCGACGGCCGCGTCGCTCGGCGCGCTGCACTGACGTCCGAGCTCGGCGTGCGTGAAGAAGAAGACGAGGTCGGCGTCGGGCAGCATGCCGTTCTCGACCATGCGCTCGCCGAGCGTCCGGTAGGCGTCGCGGAACTCCGCGCTGATCCGGATGAGCAACGACTTCGATCGCTCGCGCGAGCGGACGCCGGCGTGGGCGAGCCGGACGAGGCGACGCATCGGATGCGAGAGCGAGGCGGGATCGACGCCCCGGGGCCGGGCTCCGGAGACGTGGCCACGCGCACGGGCACGGAGCGACGCACGCACGCTCTTCACCACGGGGAGCGGATCGACGCGCCACTCCCGCTGCCGCATCTCGGCCTCTCGCACGCTCCGATGGCCGTGGCGCGCGAGGTACGCGGCGAAGGCCCGACCGGCGCCGCCCGAGCGCGGGGAACGGAGCAGCTCGAGCGCCTCCGCGTCGTCGAGGCCCTCGAAGATCCGAGCGACGTCGGGTGCCGCGAGCAGCGCCTCGACGATCGTGTCGATGCCCATCGCGATGTCGGCGCTCTCGACCTCCGTCGCGCCGGAGAGGAGCTCGGCGACGCGCGCGTGGTGCGCCTCGGTCGGCTCCTTGCCCTCGGCCGTGATCCCGAGGAGGAGCGGCGCCATCGCGCCGGCGCCCGACGAAGAGACGAGGTGCAGCTCGTACGCCGTGTAGAGCGCGTCGAAGCGCGAGTCGATCGCACGCCAGGCTTCGAGGGGCTTCGCCGGACGCGGGATCGCGAAGCCGGCGGCGAGCGTCTCGAGCCGCTCGCGCGCCGCCGGGATGGCCGTGAACGAGCGCACGTAGTGGAGGGTTCCGAGCAACCGGCGGGCAAAGGACGCGGGCTCGCCCATCTCGAGCTCGGGCACGAGGCGACCGCAGACGGCGAGCGCCACGTCGTCGGGCCGCGAGAGGAAGGTGTAGCGGCCGAGCGCCGCGAGCAGGCTGAGGTTCAGGAAGAGGTGGTTGCCGAACGAGGCGACGTAGACGGCCTCGTCGTTCCGGACGCCCTTCACCGAGCCGATCTTCGCGTAGGCGCGCTGCATGCCCACGTCGATACCGCGCGCCGTCGTCGAGAGCGTGAGGGGCGTGACCGCGCCCGGCATCATCTCGCCGATGTTGCACTTGGTCCAGATGTCGCCCGGCCCGGGCACGGTGTCGAGCTCGCGCGGATCGCCGAGCAGATGCGTGACGGGACGCGCCTGGAGCCAGTGGATTCCGCCGTCGCGGTCGATCGCCCATTCGAGATCGAGAGGCCGCCCCTCGCGTGCGGCCGCGAGCCTCGCGCCGCTCGCGAGCGCCACGAGCTCGGCGTGCGAGAGGATCGGTTGCTCGCCGACGAGCTCGCGTCGAGCGACCGAGCCGTCGGGCCGGAGCTCGTAGTGATCGGGCGTGGCGTGGCCGCTCACGAGCGCCTCGCCGAGCCCGCGCACGGCATCGATGACGAGGCGGTCGCGGCGACCCGTGACGGGATCGACCGTGAAGAGCACGCCCGCGGCCGCGGCATCGACCATGCGCTGCACGACGACGCACATCACGCGCCCCGCGTCGTCCGTGCGCGCCTCGCGGTAGGCGGAGGCGCGGGCCGAGCCGAGCGACGCGAGACAACGCCGGACCGCGCCCTCGAGGGCCTCCTCGCCCTCGACGCCGAGGATCGTCTCGAATTGGCCAGCGAACGAGGCCTCGACGCCGTCCTCGCCGACGGCGGAGGAGCGGACTGCGACCTTGCCTCCGCCGAGCGTCCGGTAGGCCTCGCGCAAGCCGTCGAGGCTCGACTCGGCCGTGGCGCCGACGACGACGAAGCCGCGGGGCACGTCGAGGCCCATGCGGATCAGGTCGGCGAGGCCACGCGCCTTGCCGCCGACGGCCAGCGAGGATTCGTCGACGAGTCCCTCGAGGGGGATGCAGCGCACCGCGGATTCCGTCACGACCGACCTCCGCGCGCTCCCGCCGTGGGTCGAGGCGGCTCGCGCACGAGCCCGTGCATACGACGGCCCCACGCCCGCGGGAAGCCCTTTCCGCTCAGGCCGTCGGGTTCGCTCCGAGCAGGCCCATGCCACCGAGGAAGGCGAGCTGCGTGCGGAGCACGGCGGCCCGATCGTAATAGGCGATGTGCGCTCCCTGGCTCCAATGCACTCGTGACCCGGGCCAGCGCTCGTGGAGATGCTGTGTATGACCGGGCGGGGCGATGCGATCGCCGAGGCCGCAGACGAGCAGGATCCGTCCCGGATCGATCGCGGGCGCGAAGGAGAGAGGCGAGGTCGGGGCCACGATCCGGCGCAGGCCGCGGAGGATCGTCGCGGGATCGTCGAAGCGGTAGCGGAGGTAGTGCTTCACCGGCCACGCCTGGAGCACGTCGACCATCGAAGCGACGTGCCCGACCGGCATCGAGAAGGCGAGGTCGGGCTCGAGCGCGGCGAGCAGCGCGGAATGCGTACCGCCCCAGCTGTAGCCCGTGACGCCGACCGGCACGTTCCGCGTCTTCCGCAGGTGGCGGACGAGGATGCGGAGGTCGAGCACGCCCTGCCCCACGGCCTCGAGCACGCGGAAGTAGCGCGGCGTCATGATCGCCTGACCGTCGAAGAGGCTGCCGGGCGGCTGCCGCAGCCCGTGGAACGGCAGCTGGACGAGGACCACGTCGAGCCCTGCACGGATCATCCGATCGACGAGGAAGAAGCGCTCGTTCAGGCCGAAGGCCGACGCGAAGTAGCCGTGCAGCACGATCGCGATCGTGCGGGGGCGGTCGCGGTGGAAGAAGCCGCGCGCCTCGACCCTCTCGTTCGGCGAGAGCCCCGCGTACTCGTGCCGGAGGGCCGGGTTCAGCGTGCGGAACGGGCTCTCGAAGACGATGTGGCGGCAGTCGACCCCGAGGCGCTCGAAGCGATGGGCCTCGTGCGTCTCGGTCACGACGACGTCGTCCGGCGGCTCCTGGTAGAAGCTCCGCGGGTCCTCGAGGAAGCGCGGATCCGTGTAGAACGCGTGCTCGGCCATGTACCGCTCGAAGGGCATGGCGCCGAGCGTCGAGCGGACGTTGAGCACGTAGGGGAGGCTCGCCTCGGTCACGATCAGCCGGTCGAGCGAAGCGGCGACCCGCGAAGCGAGCGTCGGTCGTGGGCCGCCCTCGAGATGGACGTCGGTGAGCCCCGACTCGACCTCGAGGCTCTCGATCCAATCCGTCTTCGTCGAACCTGCGTGGGACTGCATGGGCTACGGCTCCCTACCTACGCGCCCTTCCCGGAAGGGGAAGGCTCGGGTCGATCGTGCCGCGTCAGACGCCCCAGCGGAAGTAGTCGTCGCCCTCGTCGAGGAGGAAGCGGGAGAGGACCATCTTGTGGACCTCCGACGCTCCGTCGACGAGACGCGCCTGCCGCGCGTAGCGGTAGATCCACTCGAGCGCCGTGTCGCGCGAGTAGCCGCGCGCGCCGCAGAGCTGGATCGAGGTGTCGACGGCCTTCTGGAGCGCCTCGCTCACGACGACCTTCGCCGTCGAGATCTCCTTGCGGGCGAAGTCGCCCTGGTCGAGGGCGAAGGCGGCCCGCATCGTGAGCAGCCGACCGATGTCGATCTGCATCGCGGCCTCGCCGAGCATCCACTGGACGCCCTCGCGCTCGCTCAGCTTCTTGCCCTGGCTCTCGCGTCGCTGCACGTACTCGGTCGCGATCGAGAGCGAGCGCTTGGCGAGCCCGAGCCAGCGCATGCAATGCGTGAGACGCGCGGGGCCGAGGCGGATCTGCGTGACCTTGAGGCCGTCGCCGACCTCGAGCACGCGGTTCTCGTCGGGGATCCGCAGGCCGTCGAAGACGAGCTCGCAATGCCCGCCGTGCTCCTCGGGGCCGAGGATCGGGATGCGGCGCTCGATCGACCAGCCGGGCTGATCCCGATGGAAGAGGAAGCAGGTGAGGCCCTTGCGCGGATGGTCCGAGGTCTTCGCGACGAGGAGGAAGTGCGTCGCCTCGCCCGCGCCCGTGATGAACCACTTGCGGCCGCGCACGACCCAGTCGTCGCCTTCCTTCGTCGCCGTCGTCTGCATCATCGACGGATCGGAACCCGCGCCCGGATGGGGCTCGGTCATCGCGAAGGCCGAGCGGACCTCGCCACGCACGATCGGCAATAGCCAGCGCTCCTTCTGGGCCGGGGTCGCGATCCGCGAGAGGACCATGATGTTCCCGTCGTCGGGAGCCGCGGAGTTGAAGACCACGGGACCGAAGAGCGAGTGGTTCATCTCCTCGTAGCAGGCGGCCATCTGGACGAAGGAGAGCCCTCCCCCGCCGAGCTCCTTCGGCGTCTGCAGCGAGAAGAGGCCCTCGGCCTTGGCCTTGCGGCGCAGGGTGTCGAGGAGGTCGAGTCGGATGTTCTCGTGCTCGTCGAAGGTCGAGGCATCGGCTTCGAGCGGGAGGATCTCCTCGCGGACGAAGCGCCGGATGCGCAGACGGAGCTCTTCGGTTTCGGGCGAGAGGCGGAAGTCCATTCGTTCCTCAGAGGGGGTTCACGGAGTGGCCGCCGTCGACCGTGACCACGGAACCGGTCACGAAGCTCGAGGCGTCGGAGGCGAGGAAGAGGAGCGGTGCGTCGAGCTCCACGAGTCGACCGAGACGGCGGAGCGGCACGCGCTTCAGCATCGCGTGGCCCGCCTCGGTCGCGAAGAACGTGCTGTTCATGTCGGTCTCGAAGTATCCGGGGGCGATGGCGTTCACGCGGATGCCGTGACGCGCGAGCTCGACCGCCATCGAGCGCGTGAGGTGCACGAGCCCGGCCTTCGAGGCCGCGTAGGGAGCGAGCTGGCCCGCCGCCCGCAGGCCCACGATCGAGGCGATGTTCACGATGCTCCCGCCGCGACCGGCCTCGACCATCTGTCGAGCGACCGCCTGCGCGACGCGGAAGGCCCCACCGAGGTTCGTGTCGACGACGGAGGACCAGTCCTCCTCGCTCTGCTCGAGCACGGGCTTCGTCACCGCGACGCCGGAGTTGTTGACGAGGATCGAGATCGAGCCGAACGCGCGCGCGGCCGCCGCGATCGACTCGGGGATGCCCTCCGGATCGCGGACGTCGAGGCCGACGAATTCGACCGAAGCGCCGGTGCCGCGGAGATCCTTCGCGACCTGCTCGAGGGCCTCGCGACGACGCGCCGCGAGCACGACCGAGGCGCCGTGGCGCGCGAGCACGCCGGCGAAGTGGCGGCCGAGGCCGCTCGAGGCCCCGGTCACGAGGGCCACTTTCCCTCTCAAGAGGTCCTTCTCGAACATGGTCCCTCCGCGATCAGCGGCCCGCGAGGGCCTTCGGGTTGTCGATGGCGACGGCTCGCTCGAGCGTCTTCTCGAGATGCTCGAGCAGCGCCTCCCCCCGCGGGCCCTCGTCGAGCTCGCCCGCGCGGATGCGCTGCACGAGCTCGCGGTTCGCGTTGTGGAGCCGGTCCTTCACCTCCGCCTCGGTCATCGTCGAGACGTCGAGCGTGATGGGACCGAGGAGGTACTGGAGCTCGTCGAGCTCCGCGCGCGCGGTCTCGAGGCCCTGGTCGAGCTCGCGCAGGGCGATGCCGAGGGCGTTCGCGATCATGCGCGCGTCGTACTGCTTCTCGGGCGGGAGCGCCGGGATCAGGCTGGCCATCAGGGTCTCGCGGGCGATCGAGAGCAGCTCGCGGGCGTCGGGTCGGAAACTCACGGATGGCCTCCCTTCACGAGCGCCAGCATGGTGCGCGCGACCTCCGAGGGGATCCGCCCCGTCAGGGCGAGCTCGAGCGAAGGTTGCTGCCGCGAGAGATGTCGCTCGGCCTGCTGCATCGCGATGATGCCCCAGCGCAGGTGGGCGACGACCTGCCAGAAGTGGATCGCGCGCGGGTCGAGCTCGAGCCCGGAGACCTCGCGGTAGCCCTCGAGGAAGGCCTCGGCGGGGCCGATGCCTCCGGCACGTCGGTCGTCCCGACCGAAGCGCCAGCACTTCGCGAAGAACCAGCCGACGTCCTCGACGGGATCGCCGAAGCCGGCGAACTCCCAGTCGAGCACGGCCGAGAGGTCGCCCTTGTCGACGAGGTAGTTCCCCGTGCGGTAGTCGCGATGGACCAGCGTGACGCGATCCGTCGGCGGGGCGTTGCGCTCGCACCAGCGCAGGCCGAGCTCGTACGCGGGCGCCGGCTCGGGCAGCGCATCGAGGTGTCGACGGTAGGTGTCGACGAATTCGAGCGCCGGCGAGGTCTCGGGGACGCGGAGGAAGGAGAGCTCGTCCGACCCGGGCTCGATCGTGTGGAGCCTCGCCATGTCGCGACCTATCGAGCGCGCGAGCGCGGCGCGGTCCGGCACGAGGGAGTCGTCCTTCACGAGCCGATGGCCGGCGGCGACGCCGGGCCGGAATTCCATCACGAAGAACGGCCGTCCGAGGACGGCCCGGTCCTCGCAGAGGTGGAGGGGCTCGGGCACCCGCACGCCGGCGCGATGCGCCGCCCGCAGGAGGGCGAATTCGTTCGCGCGCGAATGGCTCACGGCGACGCCCGAGGGCGAGTCCGTGCGGAGGACGAGCTTCTCGTTCCGCACGTGGCAGCCGCTCCGGAAGACGACGTCGAGAGCGTGGTTCTCCTGGATGGCTCCGCCCGAGAGCTTGGCCGTCCGCTCGATCGACGCGCTCTCCTCGCCCGTGGCCTTCGCCAGGTACGCCTCGAGCGCCGCGCGACGCTCCTCGATGCTCATGCCCGATCCTCCGCCCACCGCTCGATCACGATCGCGGATGCGATGCCCGCGCCGCCGCAGATGGCGGCCACACCATACCGTCCGTCGCGCCGCTCGAGCTCGTCGATCAGCATGGAGACGAGGTTGCCTCCGGTCGCGCCGAGGGCGTGTCCGAGGGCGATCGCGCCTCCGTTCGGACAGAGCCTCTCGTCGGGGATGCCGAGCGAGTCCTGGTAGTGCGCGACGACGGCCGCGAACGACTCGTTGAACTCGAAGACGTCGACCTCCGTCACCTCGAGACCGGCCTTCGCGAGCGCCTTGCGCGTCGCGAGGGGCCCCGCCGTCAGCATGACCACGGGATCGACCGTCGCGTGGGCCGAGGCGAGCACGCGCGCACGGGGCTTCGCGCCGAGACGACGTGCGGCCCCCTCGCCGGCGACGACGAGGAGCGAGGCGCCGTCGACCATCGCGGGCGACGTGCCCACGGTGTGATCGTGGCGGAGCTCCGCGACCTCGGGATGGCGCGAGCGGACGAAAGCATCCGCGCCCTTCGCCCCGACCTTCGCGAACGCCGAAGGCAGGGCCGCGAGCGATTCGAGCGTGCAGTCCGGGCGGATCGCCTCGTCCTCGACGACCACGCGACCGTCGGGCGTCTCCACGGCGACGACGGAGCGCGCGAAGCGGCCCTCGTCCCGCGCGAGGGCCGCGCGTGCGTGGCTCCGTGCCGCGATGCCGTCGAGCCGTGCCCGGTCGACGCCGTGGATCGTCGCGACGAGATCGGCCGCGATGCCCATGTGGACGAAGCCCGTGCGCGCCGCCACCTCCGGATCGGCGAACCAGGCGCCCTGATCGGAGAACATCGGGACGCGCGACATCGACTCGACGCCGCCCGCCACGATCACGGAGTCGTCGGCGCTCGCGCGGAGCGCCGCGAATTCGAGGGCGGCGAGGCCCGAGACGCAGAAGCGGTTCAGGGTCACGCCCGACGCGCGCGGACAGACTCCGGCGTAGAGGGCCGCGATGCGCGCGAGATCGGCGCCCTGCTCGCCCGTCTGCGTGACGCAGCCGAGGACGACGTCCTCGGCCTCGTCGAGCAGGCGCGCGTCCCGCCTCGAGAGCTCGCCGAAGAGCGCCTCGAGCAGGGCGATCGGCCGGACGCCCGCGAGGGCTCCCTCCGGCTTCGCGAGGCCGCGCGGCGTGCGCACGGCCTCGAGGATCACGGCAGGGGCCAGGCTCATCCCGCGCGACCGACCACGAAGCTGACGATGGTCGTCGCCGAGCCGCCGATGTTCAACGTCGCCGCCGTGCGCGCGCCCTCGACCTGGTAGTCGCCGGCCGCGCCCGTCACCTGACGATGCCCGTCGAGCAGCATGCGGATGCCCGTGGCGCCCACGGGATGCCCGCAGCCGATGAGGCCGCCGCTCGGGTTAATCGGGATGCTGCCGCCGAGCTCGATGCGTCCGTCCTCGACCGCCTTCCACGCCTCGCCCGGGGCCGTGATCCCGAAGTGGTCGATGGCCATGTACTCGGTCGGCGTGAAGCAGTCGTGGGTCTCGATGAGGTCGACGCCCGAGACGTCGGGGATCCCGGCGCGACGGAAGGCGTCCTCGATGGTCCCGCGGACCTGGGGGAAGACGTGGCGTTCGCCCCGGCTCTTCGCGATCTTCTCGGAGTAGAGCATCGTCGAGGTGCGGTGGCCGAAGCCGCGGATCACCGAGAGGTCCTCGAGCTTCTTGCCGCGCTTCTCCGCCCAGGCCCGCGCGAAGCGCTCCGAGGCGAGGACCACGGCGCAGGCGCCGTCGGTGACCTGGCTGCAGTCGTGCTTGCGGATCCGACCTTCGATGATCGGGTTCTCCTTCTCGTCGGGCGTGAAGCTCTTCTCGTTGAAGCCCCAGCCGCGCGTCTGCGAGCGCGGGTTGCGCTTCGCGTTCAGGAGGTTGATCTCGCCGATGCGCGCGAGGTGCCGGGCGTCGAGGCCGTAGCGGGCCTCGTACTCGTCGGCGAGCTTCGAGAACATGTACGGCCAGCAGTAGGTGGCCTCCTCGGCCTCCTTGCCGACCCAGGCGGCGGCCGCGAGGTGCTTGGCGGCGACGTCGCCCTTCACGTTCCGCATCTGCTCGACGCCGACGACGACCACGCAGTCGTGGAGACCGGCGAGGATCTCCGCCTGGGCCGCGAGGACCGCGATGCTGCCCGACGCGCAGGCGGCCTCGTGGCGGGACGAGGGCTTGCCCTCGAACCCGGGATCGATCGCGGCGAAGAAGCCGCCGAGGTGGCCCTGGCCGGCGAAGAGCTCGCCGACGAAATTCGCGACGTGCGAGGCGTCGACGTCCTCCGGCGCGAGCTCGGTGTTCGAGAGCGCACCGCGGACGGCGGACTCCATCATCTCGAAGAGCCCGAGGCCCCTTCGCGACCAGGGCTCGGCGAAGTCGGTCTGATCGCCACCGAGGATGTAGACGGCACTCATTCGCTCGATTCCTCCGACGTGCGCAAGCGACACACTTGCACGACGAAACCCACTCTAGGTCCTCGGGGATTCCGAGGCAATCGCGCTCAGACCGCCGCCGACACCAGCTCGGGACGCCCGATCCAGACGCGATTCAGGGTCTGCGTCACCTTGCCCGAGTGCGGCTTGCCCGCCAAGCGGTCGAGCGCCTCGAAATAGGGCGGCAGGAAGCGGATGTGGGCCGGCAGGTGCGGGTAGACGGCCCGTGCGGCCGCGACGGCCGCGGCGTAGTTCGCTCGGGTGTAGGCCGTCGGCTCGCCGAGGCCGAACTCGGTCCGGAGGCGCGGCGGCATCATCTCGGCGGTGATCAATCGGATCTCGTGGAGCGCGAGGCGCGACCCCGGGAAGAGATCGAAGTCGAAGAGGAAGCCCGCGACCTCGCGCCCCACCTTGCGGACGGCGAGCTCGTCGCTGTCCCACATCTGCTGGTTGTAAGCGAGGAAGTCGCGCCAGGTCTTCGGCTGCTCCGACTCGGGCACCCCGAAGCAGTACGCGAAGCGCTTGATCTCCTGGTAGTAGGCTTCCTTGGTCTCGGCATCGAGCGGTCCGAGGATCTCCTCGTACATCTTGATGGCCGTCTCCCAGAGCGTCGCGTGCACCCAGAGCATCGCGGAGATCTCGTTCGCCGAGTAGCGGCTGCCCGCGAGGAAGCCGCCCGTGTCCTCGGTCACGCGACCGTGGACGGCCGCGTGCGTCAGGTAGAGCTCGCCCGCGAGGCGGTGCACCTGATCGATGCTCCCGAAGAGGAAGGTGAACACGTTGATGAACGTGCCCCGGAACCGCCCGAGCGGATCGCGCTTCGTCCGCGAGTGCTGATCGATGCCGTGCGCGACCCACGGATGGGCCACCTGCAGGAGGACGGCGCGTCCGGCGCCGAAGAAGCCGACGGACTCGCGCATCAGGCGCCACGTCACCGAGTCCGGGCCGAAGAGCCCCGCGTTCGCGTCGAGGGACGTCCTGCACGCGTCCTCGAGCTGGGCCTGGAACTCCTTGCGATCGATGAACTTCCGGTTCCGCATCCCGACCTCCACGAGCGTATGTTGACGCCGTCGGTCCGCGTTGGAAGGGACGATCCGGGCGCGGCGTACCTCAAACGACCTTCGTTCACCCGTGCGGGCGAGGCTCGTCCGAGCCGCGATCACGAGGCTCGGGAAGAGGCCCGATCGACGCGCGACGGAAAGGGAAGAGGCCGGTCCCCCCTCGGAAACCGGCCTCTCGGATACGGGCCCCCCCGGCCCCGTGGATTCGCTTCAGAGACGGCCGAGCGCGTCCGAGACCGTGCCCTTCGCGTCGGTCGTGACCTTCGCGGTGAAGAGCTGGCGCGGCTCGCCGGTGCGCTCGATCGCGAGCTTCCCGCCGAGGGCCTTGCCGAGGACCTTCTCGATCGCGGGCGCGAGCGCCGCGAGCGTGTCCGCGCTGTTCGGAGCCGCGTTGCGGTCGTTCACCCGGATCTGGAGCTCGTCCGTCCGGAACTTCCAGCCGAGCGAGGGCTCCTGCTCGAGCAGGTGCGCGGCGCGGAAGGCACGGCGCACGGCGTCCGCGAGACAAGCCTCGGCGTCGCCTTCGAGGCCACGCTTGCGGCTGTACTTGAGGCCGGGTCGGTCGCCCTCGACGTCGACGTAGTAGTCGGAGCCGTGGCCGATGAGCACGACGCCCGGGCCGGCCGGGACGTGACCGTAGTCGGCGACGTCGATCACGAGCTCGTCGAGCTTCTTGTCCCGGATCCACGAGTGGAACACGGGGATGGCGGCGTCGACGTCGAACGAGGCGTTCGACTCGAGGAAGAGCTTCACCTGGAACTTCGTGGTCATGGTCTCACTCCGCCGCCGGGGCGGTCTGGGCCTGTTGGGTCAGGCGCTGGTAGCAGGCGTGCGAGGCCTCGATGAAGAGCCCGACCTCGTCGAGCGTGCGGTGCGCGAGCTCCTCGGACGCCGTCGCGTAGCGCTTCTCGTCGTGGAGCTTCTGGTAGTAGATGGCGAACTTGTTCTTCGCGAACGGGTCGAAGAAGAGCTCGGTGTCGACCAGGTGCTTCTTGAACTGCGCGTAGACGTCGTCGGCGTCGTCGCGCGCCTCGTGGCCGAGGTGACGCACGAGCGCCTTGGCCGCCGTGGCCATGGCGAGGTAGCCCTTGGTCGCCGCCTCGGCGGGCTTGCCCGCCTCGAGCAGGTCCTGGGCCTCGAAGAGCTCCTGCGTCGCGGCCTGGAGACCGAACTCGACGAACGGAACGATCTCGCCCGCGCACTCGCCCACGCCGATGTCGCCGATGCCGTACTCGCGCGGATCGCCCCAGTCGCTGTAGAAGCTGGGGTCCTCCTCGTAGCTCGGCACGCTCTGAACCTGCTTCAGGATCTCGCGGAAATCCTTCTTGCCGACGCGCGCGATGAAGGCCTGGAAGGACTCGCCGTCCTTCTTGTTCTTCGTGTAGTGCTGCGTGACGAGGTCGACCGCCTTGGGCACGTTCTTCGACGGGATCGCGCCGACGATGAGGCCGTAGCTCTTCGCGTTCTCGGTCCACTGACCGCCGAGCACGAGGTTGAAGTGCGGGACCTTGCGGCCACCGACCTGGCGCGAGACGCCGAGGAAGCCGATGTCCGCGACGTGGTGCTGGCCGCAGCTGTTGAAGCAGCCGCTCGTCTTGATGTGGAGGTTCTTCACCGCCGGGTCGAGATCGTCCTCGAGGACCTTGAGGCGCCGGCGGAGCTCGCCGCCCACGCCGCGCGAGGACGAGATGCCGAGCTTGCAGGTGTCGGTGCCCGGGCAGCTCGTCACGTCCGTGATCGTGCTCGCGCCGGTCTCGCCGAGGCCGGCCGACACGAGCTCCTCGTAGAACGCCACGGCGTCCGCGCCGGAGAGCCAGCGGAAGACGAGGTTCTGCTCGACCGTGAGGCGGACGGAATCGCCCGTGTACTTGCGCTGGAGATCGGCGAGCTTGCGCGACTGCGTCGGCGTGTAGTCGCCGAGGGGCAGCGTGACGGTCGCGACGTAGTAGCCCTCCTGCGCCTGCGGGCGGAGGTTCCACGACGCCCACTTCTCGAAGCCCGCGGGGAGGCCCGAGGTCGGGAGCGCGCCGGCCGGGCGGATCGGCTTCTCGTCCTGCTTCGACAGGTCGACGAGGTACGAGGTCCAGCGCTCGTCCTCGCGGAGCTTCTCGCGCTCCTCCTGGACCAGCCGCTTGAACTCGTCGATGCCGAGCTTGTCGACGAGGAACTTGATGCGGGCGCGGGCGCGGCTCTGCTTCTCGCCGAGGCGGGCGAAGACGCGGCTCACGGCCTGCGAGAGCGGGAGGAGCTCCTCCTCCGAGCAGAACTCGGCGAGGACCTTGGCCTCGACCGGCACGGCGCCGAGGCCGCCGCCGACGACGACCTTGAAGCCGCGCTTCTCGACTCCGTCGACGGTCCGCTTGATCGCGACTGCGCCGAGGTCGTGGAAGGTCACGAGACCGCAGGGATGGTCCTCGCAGCCCGAGAAGGCGATCTTGAACTTGCGGCCGAAGTCCTGGACGTCCGGATGGCCGAGCAGGAACTCGTACATCGCGTGCGCGTAGGGCGTGACGTCGAAGCTCTGCGTGTTGCACACGCCGGCGAACTGGCAGGCCGTGATGTTGCGGACGCTGTTGCCGCAGGCCTCGCGCGTCGTGATGCCGACCGCGGCGAGGCGGCGGAACATGTCCGGGGTGTCCTCGATGTGGACGAAGTGCAGCTGGATGTCCTGCCGCGTCGTCACGTGGAGGATCGAGTCCGAGTACTCCTCGGCCAGGTCGGCGAGGACGTCGTTCTGCTCGGCGGTGAGCTTGCCGTAGGGGATCTTGATGCGGACCATGCCCGGGGCGTCCCAACAGGTGTCGGGGCCCTTGGTGAGCGTCGTCGGGAACTCGAGCTTCTTCTGGCCCGTGCCGTCGTCGCGCAGACCGTTGTCGTAGCGCTGCCCGTACGCACCGCGCCGAAGGCGGGTCTCGGCGAAGATCTTGTCGTCGATCTTGCCCTGCTTCTTGAGCTCGATCTGCTGCTCGAAGACGTCGACCTCGCGGGCCAGGCCCTCCGGCATGCGGCCCTCGAGCCGCTCCTTCCAGGTGGTCTCGCTCATGTTCCTCTACCTGCGCCTCTCGTGGCCGGGCGAACCACGCCCGGGATGCGTGGAGGTATTCGGCAATTTCCCCAGCGGTCAAGTCGAGTTCAGGGACATCTCCTGTAACCAACTGAAATTGCTCGACATTTATTTTGCTTATTCCCGACTGGCGAACCGTAGAATAGGCCTTTCTTCGGAGCTCGACGCCCCAATTCACGAACTCCCTTGCCGGCCCCGCGAACGCTGCTAACTTCCGCTCGCCTTCGGTCGAAGGGCGGTTTGACAACCCCGACGTCGTCGGCTAGAAAGCGCCTCCCCGGGGAGTCCTACCCGGGATGCTCACTCGGGGATCGTCTAACGGCAGGACGACGGTTTCTGGTACCGTCTATCTAGGTTCGAATCCTAGTCCCCGAACCAACTCAAAGGCCCCATCGTCTAGCGGTTAGGACATCGGCCTCTCACGCCGGTAACAGGAGTTCGAGTCTCCTTGGGGTCACCATCGGAAGCCCGCCTCGCACGAGGCGGGCTTTCTCTTTTCCGTCGCCCGCGCTCGGATTCCGGGCCTCCGGCCCCCGGCGGGAGCCACCGATGCGGATGGCCCGCCGCGAGCGGGACGCCTGCGCTAGGCTTCGGGCGCCGGGAGGAACGAGCCTTGAGCATGCCGAAGACGACCTCGACCGCGACCACCGAGGGCGTGAAGGTCACCGTCGAGAGCCGCTACGTGGCCGAGCAGTCGCGTCCGCGCGAGGGACGCTACGTCTTCGCCTACCGCGTCCGCATCGAGAACCGCGGCACGGCGACGGTCCAGCTCCGCTCGCGCCACTGGCTCGTGACCGACGCGTTCGGCGGCGTTCGCGAGGTGAAGGGGCCGGGAGTCGTCGGCGAGCAGCCGGTGCTCGCGCCGGGCGACGTCTTCGAGTACTCGAGCGGCTCCATGCTGGCGACGCAGCGCGGCACGATGCACGGGAGCTACCAGATGGAGCGCGAGGACGGCACGAGCTTCGACGCGGAGATCGCGACCTTCCTGCTCGAGATGCCGTACTCGCTCAACTGACTCAGGTGACCTTCGCCTTGCGGATCATCTTCGCGAAGAGCGCGGGCGACAGGCGCTTCAGGTACGCGCCGGCGACCTCGAAGCCGCCCACGTAGATCTCGGAGCGATCCTTCGCGATGCCGTCGACGACGAGCTCGGCGCAGCGCTCGGGCGACATGCCCTTGTCCGTCGCCTCGTCCATCTTGCCCGCCTTCTGGCCGTCGCCCGTGAGGGCGTTCTTCGAGATGTTCGTACGCACGAAGCCGGGCACGACGAGCGTGACGCGGATGCCGTCGTCGTGGTGCTCGGCGCGGAGCGAGTCGAAGAAGCCGTGCAGCGCGTGCTTCGAGGCGACGTACGTGCTCCGGAGAGGAGACTCGACGATTCCCGTGAGGCTCGTCACGACGACGAAGCGGCCGCCCTTGCTCTGCAGCATGATCGGGAGCACGGCCTTCGTGAGCGCGACGACACCGAAGAAGTTCACCTCGAAGATGCGGCGATCGGTCGCGAGGCTCGTCTCCATCGCACGCGCGCGCTGCGAGATGCCGGCGTTGTGGACGACCACGTCGAAGCGCCCCACGCGGCGGACGATGTCGTGCACCTTCGGCTCGAGCGACTCGGGATCGCCGAGGTCGAGCGGGAGGACCTCGACGCCGGCCGCGCCGTGGCAACGGCTCGCGACGCGCTCGAGCTCGTCCTTCCGACGCGCGGAGAGGACGAGGCGCGCGCCCTCCTTCGCGAACTCGTAGGCCAGCGCCTCGCCGATCCCGGAGGATGCCCCCGTGATCCAGACCACCTGCTGCTCGAATCGACGTCGGTTCCCCACCGCCACCTCCGTTTCGAGCGCATACCACGATTCGCCGGACGGGTCGCGCCTCCGCTAGAATCGGCCCATGCACGGTCTCCTCGAAGCCTACGACGACCCCCGGTTCCTCTGGTTCGGCATCGGGACGAACGTCGTCAGCATGGCCGCGTTCCTGCTCTTCGCGGTGCCCATGAGCCTCGTCGCTTGGAGGGAGCCGGCGTGGGCGAAGCCCTACCGGATCCAGAGCCGGAGGCCGCGTGCGCAGGACCTCGTCGGACCGTCCGTGCGTTACTGGCTCCTCAACAACGCGATCCTCTTCGTCACGGTGATCGCGCTCTGGCCCGTGCTGCGCCACGCGCGCATCCACCTCGGCCCCCTCCCGCCCTGGTGGGTGATCCTCGGTCAGATCGTCTTCTTCGCGTACCTCGACGACTTCCTCTTCTACTGGACCCACCGCACGCTCCACGAGAACACCTTCCTCTGGAAGCGCGTGCACTCGATCCACCACCGCATCCACACGCCGTGGGCGATCACCGGGCACTACATGCACCCGCTCGAATTCCTCGTCACCGCGGGCCTGATGCTGATCGGTCCGGTGCTCGTCGGGGCACACGTGGCGACGCTCTACCTCTGGGTGATCGTCCGTCAGTGGGAGGCCGCGGAGGGCCACTCGGGCTACGACTTCCCCCTGAGCCCCACGCACCTCTTCCCCGGCTCGGACGGTGCGCTCCACCACGACTTCCACCACGCGAAGGTGAAGGGCAACTACGCCGGCTTCTTCGCGTACGTGGATCGGCTCTTCGGCACGTTCGCGCGCGACTACGCCGAGGCGCGGATCGCCTGGAAGAACCGCGATCGTTCTTCCTGAGGGGCCGAGCCTCTCAGCGCGAGGTCGAGCGGGCCTTCAGCTTGCGCACCACCGGGACGTCGGCCGGCGGGAGCTCGTACCGGTCGAGCTCCTCCGGGAGGACCCAGACGTGGTCGGCCACGCCGAGGTGCTTCACCTCGCCGGAGACGAGCTCGCAGTCGTAGAAGAGCAAGAGGACGTCCTTCGTGCCGTAGCGATGGAACGTGACGTCGAGGATGTCGATCACGCGGACCTCGACGTCGCATTCCTCGCGGCACTCGCGGACGACGGCGGCCTCGGGCGCCTCCCCCGGCTCGAGCTTCCCCCCGGGGAATTCCCAGAGGTCGGCCAGGTGGGAGCCCTTCATGCGCCGGGTCAGGAGGACCTTCCCCTCCCGGACGACGACGGCCGCCGCGACGAGCGTCGTCAAGCGCTCAGTCCTCCATCTCGGGCGCGTAGTCGCCGACGGCGCGGGCGAGGCCGGCGCGGGCGAGGCGCATCGCGATCGACGCGTCGAGGAGCTGCAGACGCGCGTTCGTGAGCGCGCGGAACGCGTCGACGACCTCGGTGGTCACGACGGTGCCCTGCTGCAGCTGCTCGAAGCGCGCACGGTAGGTCTCGTTCGAGGCGCGGAGCTCGGCGCGGGCGGCGGTGATCGCCTCGCGCGAAGCGACGAAGCCGTTGTAGGCCTGGGCGACCTCGACCCGCACTCCGTCGACGAGGGCCGCGTGCTCGGCCTCGAGGCGATCGCGCTCGGCCTGCTCGCGGTGCATGAGGGCGCGGTTCGCCATGAGATCGTTCGGCGACCAGGTGAGGACGGCGTTGAGGTCCCAGGTCGTCCGGAACTCGCGCGTCTGCGGGAAGATGCGGGTGTTCGGGTTCGCGTACATCACGTTGGCGGCGACCGAGAACACGGGGTACCGACCGCCTTGCGCGGCCTTGATGCGCTCGAGCTGCGCCGAGTACAGCGAGCGGAGACCGGCGAGCTCCGAGCGGCGATCGATCGCGCGCTGCTCGAGCTGGTCGAGGGAGCCGCCGGCGTCCGGCACTTCCTGCATGACGTCCTCGCCCACGGTGATCGTCGGGAACGGCCCCTCCTCGCCCGCGAGGAAGACCTGGAGCATGCGGAGCGAGGTCTCGCGCTGCGTGCGCGCCCGCACGACGCCGACGTCGGCGGCCGAGGCGACGGCCTCGATGCGGTAGAGGTCCGCGTCCGAAGCCACGCCGGCCTCGCGGAGCGCCTGCATGCGCTCGAGCTGGGCCCGCGTCGCCTCGACCGTGATCTCGGCGATGCGCTCGGCGCCGACGGCGCGGACGTAGGTGTAGTAGAGCGTGCGCGCCTGCATCTCGACGGTCTGCTGCTCCGTCGCGAGCTGCAAGCGGGTCGCCTCGCTCACGTGGCCCGCGGCGCGGTACTGGGGAAGCACCTGGAAGAAGATCGCCGACACCGGGTACGTGAGGTTCACGTCGAAGCTGTACTGCGACCGGTAGTACGGGAAGGTCGAATTGAAGAAGGCGCTGAAGAACTGGCCGAGATCCGGATTGATGGCGGTGATCGACCCGATGATGTTGTCGATCTGCATCTGGCTCATGCCCTGCGTCAGGCCGCCGTTGAGGTTCGGCTGCGTGTAGGTCGCGCGCGCGCTGCCCTGAAGGCGCGGGTAGAGGTTCACGCGGACCTGCGCCTCGATGGCCTCCGTGCCCCGGAGCGAAGCCCGGGCCCGGGCCATCGACGGCGAGCTCTCGATCGCCATGGCGGCCGCGCGATCGGCCGTCATGCCGTCCGAGTGGATGAGATCGCGGAAATCCACGGTCTCGTCCGGATTCGCGGGGGGCGGCGGGAGGGCCGCGACCTGGCGGCCCACGGTGTCCGGCCGGAGGTTCGGCGGCGGGGCGGCCGTCTGGGCTCGAGCCTCGGTCGCGCCCAGGGAGAGCGCGGCGGCGAACAGGGGAAGAGCGATCCGGGAGCGGGTCATCTGGGGCAGTCTCCTCGATGCAGCCGGGGCCATATACCACCCGGTAGGTCAGACGTCACTTCAAGTCGTTCGAGCCAGGCAGACGTTTCGAAGGGCCGCCGAAAGGCCTCCGCGAAGGGAATGACAACCTGTCAGTCCTCGGGCGGGTGGAAAGCCGCCCGACGTGCCAGAATGACGACCGTAGCCCCCCACCCGAACCGGAAATTGCTGCTTTCCGGGCTGGCCCGAGCTTTGCTACGTCCCTGGACCAGGAAGTCCCGTCCATGCGCCCTTCCCTCCCCCTCGCCTTGCTTCTCGCATCGCTCCTCCCGAACGTGGCGTCGGCCCAGACCGATGCCGGCGTCGGGACGGGCGTCGGCAACATCGTCGCGACGATCACGGCGATCGACACGCCGGACCCGGCGAACAGCCGGGATGCCACGGAAGACATCGCGCACGGCTTCAACGTATTCGACTGCGCCGACCAGGACACCGTGCAGGTGACGGTGCGGGTCGCCGCGCAATCGGGCATGGCGCTCCAGGGCCAGCAGTTCGACGTCTGGCGAGGCTCGACCACCGGCCAGTGCCAGAAGCAGGCCAACCGGTTGATGAACACGGGAAGCTGCACGTACCTCGGCCATTTCTCCGCCGCCGGCTCGAACGGCGCCGTCGTCGTGATGCCGCTCTCGACCCTCATGGTCGACCGCACCTGCGATCCGAACGCCGCGCCGTCGACCACGGGCCGGGGCTCGGACGGCATCTTCCTCCTGCAGACGGCGACCACGCAGGATCGCTCGTCCGAGATCACGAACTACGGCATGTTCACGTTCCGCCTCGACACCGGCCGCCCCATGGCGGTCGAGCCGAGCAACACGGCGCCGACGGGCGAGGACTCCATCCCGATCACCTGGACTACGCCCAACGGGGACGGCGAGTCGCCCCTGCTCTTCGACGTCTACGCGGTGAAGGGCGGATGCAGCGCGAGCACGTCGGACGGCGGCTCGAGCGACGCCGGCGTCGACGCCTCGATGGATGCGGCGGTCGACGACGCCGGCACGGGCGACGGCGGCACGGGCGACGGCGGCACCGGCCTCGCCACGCTCACGCCGGGCGGGTACCTCCCCACGACCTACGAGGCGATCCCGGAGGGCTGGACGCGTATCGCCCACGAGATCTCGACCTCGTCCCATTCGCTCGCCCCGGCCTCCTTCGGCCTCGCGATCGGCGAGTCGGCGACGGTCTACATCGTCCCCGTCGATCAGGCCCTGAACACCGGCGCGGTGTCCGCGACGGTCTGCGCGACGCGCATCGAGACGCTCGGGCTCTGCGATCTGTTGAAGGCCAACGGTCAGACGTGCCCCGACAGCGGTTGCACGATCGCTCCGATCGGCGATGATCGGCGCCCCTTCGTCGCCCTGCTCGTGCCCCTCGCGCTCGTCGCTCTCGCGTTGCGTCGTTCCCGGAGAAACAAGTGAAGCGTTTCGTCCCCCTCATGGCGGCCGCGTGGCTGCTGGTCGCCGCCCGCGCGAAGGCCGACGGCCACACACTTCCCGACGAAGGGCTCGTCCCCCCGTCGCCCGAGCGGTTCGCCGCCGAGTTCCGGATCGGGCTCTACCAGCCGCCCATCGGCCCCCCGTACCAGGCCCTCTTCGAGAGCGACCGGGGCCCCCTCGTCGCCGGCGAGATCGACGCCTGGGCCTACCGCATCCCCTACGTGGGCCTGATCGGCCCCGGCTTCGGCTTCGGCTGGGCCAAGTACGTCGGCCATCTCTGTGCGGCGGGCAGCACCGACTGCTCGATGACGGCGACGGAGAAGGCGACGTTCCGCCTCTACCCCATGTACGCCGCGGCGGTCCTGCGCATCGACGCCCTCGCCCGCTACCTGGGCATACCCTTCGTCTTCACGGGCAAGGCGGGCGTCGACTACTGGCGCTTCCACAGCTCGGGCGGCGGTGAGGGGAACAACTTCCGCGCGGGCGCGTGGGGCTTCCACTGGGCCGCGCAGATCGCGCTCGAGCTCGACGTCTTCGAGCGCTCGGCGGCGAACCGACTCGATGCCGAGTGGGGCATCAACCACAGCTACCTCTTCTTCGAGCTCTACGGCTCGACGGCGCGCGACGGCTCGTTCACGGTCGGCGACAGCCTGGCCTGGGTCGCCGGTCTCGGACTCACCTTCTGAGCGCCGTGGCGTGGGCCTGACGCAGTCGGAAGACGCTCCGCTGCCCCACGGGGTCCTGCTCGTCGTGGCCTACGACGGGACGGAGTTCCACGGCTACCAGGAGCAGCCGAACGCGCGCACCGTCCAGGGCACGCTCGCTGCGGCCCTCGCGAAGCTCGAGGGCAGGCACGGGCGCCTGCGAGGGTCGAGCCGGACCGACTCTGGGGTCCACGCGATGGCGCATCCCGTGGCGTTCGGCACCGATCGCCTCATGCCACCGCGCGGCTGGCTGATGCAGCTGAACACCCTCCTGCCGGACGACCTCGCCGTGCGCGCGGTCGAGCCCTGTCCGCCCGGCTACGACCCTCGCTTCGACGCCGTGACGAAGCTCTACCGCTACCGCGTGCACGTCGGCTACGGCCGCGACCCGCTGCGTGACCGCATTTCGTGGTTCCTCTCTCCCTCGCGGGCCCGGAAGGACGTCGAGGAGCGCTCGCGCGACGTCGCCACCTGGCTCGACGTCGAAGCGATGCGCGACGCCGCCCGTCGCCTCGAGGGCACGCGCGACTTCGCCGCGTTCAAGGCCGCCGACGATCCGCGCACGAACACCGTACGCACGCTCCGGCGGGTCTCCATCGAGCCAGGATTCGGAGGCGAGACGGACAGCCTCGCGATCGAGGTGCGCGGGGACGCCTTCATGAAGAACATGGTCCGGATCCTCGCCGGCACCCTCGTCGACGTGGGTCGCGGTCGCTTCGCTCCCGCGCACGTCGACCACCTGCTCTCCGGGAAGGCCTCGCGCGCCGAATGTGGGCCGACCGCGCCGGCCCAGGGGCTCGTCCTCGTCGAGGTCGAGCTCGGTCGGAACGGAGCCGGGGACCGTGCAGAGACCGGGCCGACGATCTAGCCTCTCTCCGATGGTCCGCGCGCTGTTCGCCCTCTCCGCCCTCCTCCTCGTCGCCTCGCCGGTCGCGGCCCAGGAGACGAGGCCCCGCATCGCCGTGGTGGTGAAGGGCGATCCGAGCCCCGAGCTCGTCCGCGCGGCCGAGGGGCTCGCAGAGGCGCTCGAGGCCCGGGGCGACGTGATGCAGCCGAGCGACGCGGCCGCGCGCGCGGCGCTCCGGGGCGCCACGAGCGAGACCGAGGACGGGCTCGCCGACGTCCGCGCCGCGCGCAGGAGCCTCGGCTGGGACGAGACCCGCGACGTCGATCTCCTCGTGCGGCTCGGCACCTTCTTCGACTGCGACGCCCTCGTGATCGTGCGCTCGGGCACGCCGCCGGTCGCCGAGGTCTTCGACGTGGGTCGGCGCGACTTCTACGACGGCGTCGCCACGCTCGACGACGAGACCTTCGAGCGTCCGTCGCGCTTCGTGCGCGCCCGAGCCCGGGCCGCGCGGGAGCGTCGCCTGACCGACGCGAGCGCCGAGGCCGCCGCCGCCACGACCCCGGTCGCCGCAGCCGCCGCCAGCGCGACCGGCACCGCCGCCGCGGGCCCCGGCGCCCAGCCGGGCTCGCTCGCCGCGGCCACCGAGCCCTCGCGGCGCTCGGATGCGCCCCCCGCACGGCGCTTCTTCCGCAAGAACTGGCCCTTCTTCGTCGCCGGGGCCCTCCTCGCCGGCGCGATCACCTGGGTCGTGATCGCGAAGACCGGCAACGACACCCCGGCGCCGGTCGTCCACGTGCGACCCGGAGGTAGCAATTGAGCGCCTCCGACGACGCGACGCGTTCCGCTCGCCCGGGCCCCGCGAGGGCTCTGGCGCTCGGTCGGCTTCGCCTCGCCGTGCTCTTCGTCCTCGGGTTCGCCGTGCTCCCGGCGGCGGTCCGCGCCGAGGAATCACCGCCCGACGTCCTGGTCCCCGACGAAGGCGAAGGGGTCCTCGTGCTACCCGCCGCACCGAGCGGCTTCGAGCGCCTCCGCACCGCGGGCGCCGACTGGACCTTCCCGCCCCATGCGCGGGCGACCGTACGCACGCTCGAGGATCTCCGGCGCGTGCGCTATCGGGCGCTCGTCGACGACCTCGGCATGAACGCCGCCGAGCCTGTGATCGTGCGGGTCGCGCGCAATCCGGACGAGATGCGCGTGCTCGCGCCGGTCGGTTGGCCGCCTCCCTCGTATGCCGACGCCGTCGCCTATCCCTCGATCGGGCTCGTCCTCCTGTCCCTGACGGGCCGCGATCCGGCGCATCCCCCCGACCTCGAGACCACCTTCATGCACGAGCTCTCGCACGTCGCGCTCCATCGCGCCGTCGCGGGACGTCCCGTGCCGCGCTGGTTCACCGAGGGGCTGGCGATCCACCACGCGCGCGAGCGCTCCCTCGATCGCATGAAGCTCTTGTGGGAGGCGACGGCGCAGCAACGGCTCGTGCCCCTCGCCCGGCTCGAGGCGTCGTTCGCGGACGGCTCGGCCGACGTCGGCGTGGCCTATGCGGAGGCGGCGGATGTCGTCGCCTACCTGCTCCGCGTGGACGACGGCACGTACAAGATGAAGCGGCTCGTCCGCGAGCTCGCCCGCGGACGGTCCTTCGAGGAGGCGCTCCTCGGCTCGTACTTCGTCAGCCTGCGAGAGCTCGATCGCGAGTGGCGCCGCGATCTCTGGGATCGACACAGCGCGTATCCGCTGGTGGTCGGCGGAACGGGCCTCTGGGCCATCGCGACGGTCTTCCTCGTGATCGCGTTCGTGAAGCGACGACGGATCGCCAAGCGCAAGCTCGCACGCTGGGCGCGCGAGGAAGCCGAGATCGATCGGCTCGAGGCCGTGGTCGATCGGAAGCTGCTCGAGGCCCCTGCGGGGCAACCCCTCGAGGTGCGCGAGGATCGCGTGCCGACGGTCGAGCACGAGGGCCGGACCTACACGCTCCACTGACGCGCGCGCCCGACCGATGGCCGGGCGCGGGGCGCGTCGACGGAACCGCGAGGCGCTCAGGCCTGGGGCGGCTGGATCGGGAACGCGGGGGTGGTTCCGTTCTTCGCGAGCGCCTTCTTGCGGTCCTTGCCCGCGTTCTTCTTGCGGATCTGGCGGCGGCGCTTCGTCTTGGTCGTATCCGACATGGCTTCTTCCTCGGGAGGCGGGGGTTTAGCGGGGATCGGCGGCCGCGTCAACCATCGTCCGACCGAGTCGCCCCGTAGGTCCGCGCGAGACGGTCCCGATAGGCCACGAGCAGGCGTCGGGCGACGGGGCCGGGGCGTCCGTTCCCGACGTCCATCCCGTCGAGGCGGATGACGGGGACGACCTCCCGGATGCTGCTGGTGAGGAAGATCTCCTCGGCCGAGCGGAGATCGTGGGCGGTGAGGGGCTCCTCGTCGGCGGGGATTCCGAGCTCGCGTGCCACGTCGAGGACGAGGCTCCGGGTGATGCCGCCGAGGATGCCGGTCGAGAGAGGCGGCGTGCGGACACGCCCGCCCGAGACGACGAAGACGTTGCTCGTCGCCCCCTCGAGGACCTGGCCGCTCCCGTCGACGAAGAAGGCCTCGTGGGCGCCCTTCTCCTTCGCCTCGACGGTCGCGAGGATGTTCTCGACGTAGTTCGCGACCTTCGCCCCGGCCGTGCTCTTGCGCCCCGCTTCGTGGGAGGAACGCAGGGTGATGACGGCCACGCCGGCTTCGTAGAACGCCGGCGGCGGCGTGACGAGCGGCGCCACGACGATGACGCGGAGCGGATGGATGGCGGTGGTGGGATCGAGCCCGAGAGGCCCCCGGCCGCGCGTCACGACGACTCGCACGTACGATTCCGGATGGCCTGCGTCGGCGATCGCGGCGGCCACCTCCTCGGCGAGCTGCGCACGCGAGACGGGCAGCCGGAACCGCAGCCTCTCGGCGGAGCCCTCGAGGCGCGCGAGATGGACGTCGAGCTCGTGCGGCACGCCGCCGTAGGTGCGGAACACCTCGAACACGGCGTCGCCGTAGAGGAAGCCGCGATCGAGGACGGGGATCCGGGCCTCCTCGGCGTCGGTGATCACTCCGTCGACGGAAACCCGGATCGTCATCCGAACGTCCTCTTCAGCCCTTCAGCTGCGCGAGCAGCTCGGAGGCCTTCGCGTGTCCCTTGTCCTCGGCGATCGCGCGCTCGAGCATGGAGATGGCCTTCGGCTTGTCTCCCTGCTTCGCCGAGATGTCGCCCAGGTAGAAGTAGACGTCGCCCTTCGAGATCCCCGCGTCCGGACCGAGCTTCTGGAGGAGCAGGGCTCGGAAGGTCTTCTGCGCGCGGTCGAAATCGCCCGTCTGATGGGTGATCCGGCCGAGATCGCGCAGCACGGCGACGCTCGTCAGGTCGACCTTGAACGCGGCGTCGTACTGCTCGAGCGCGCCCGGCAGGTCGCCCATCGCCTCGAGGGCGTTGCCCAGGCGGTGGTGGTAGGTCGCGACCTCCTTGGTGCGCTTCGTGCCGAAGCTCGCGATGATCTGCCGGAGCACCGGCACCGCATCGCTGCCGCGCCCGGCGCGGATGTAGAGGTCGCAGAGCGGGAGGAGGATCTCGCGATCCTCGGGGACGAGCTTCGAAGCCCTCTCGAGGTACGCGGCGGCGCCGCCGGCGTCCCCGAGCTTGTCGAGGTGGATCGAGGCGATGCGCTTGTACGCGTCGACCTTCTTGTCGACGGCCTCGAGCGCCTCCGCCTCGGCGCCGAGCATCTCCGCGAGCTCCGCGTGGCGGCCGTGGCGCTCGAAGAGCGCCTTGAGGGCCGAGCGGGCGGGCTCGTGGGATGCGTCGAGCGAGAGCGCGCGCCGAAGCGCGCCCTCGGCCCGTGCCGCGTCCCCGAGCTTCTCCTCGGCGAGCTTGGCGAGCGAGAGGCAGGTCCCGAGCGCTTCCGCGACGCCGAGCACCGGCAGGAGGCGATCGAGCGCATCGGCCGTGCGCGCGGAGTCGCCCGCCTTCTCGTGCGCGGCGACCAACGCCCGGAGCGAGGCCTCCCGCCGCGGATCGACGGAGAGGATGCGCTCGTGCGTCTCGATGGCCTTCGCCGCGTCCTTGCGGTTCTCGCCGTGGATCGCGGCGAGGCGGACGAGGAGGCCGACGGCCTTCTCGCCGCCCGCGGAAGCGATCCGGCGCTCGGTCTGCTCGACGAGCTCGTCCCACTGTCCCTCGGCGGCGAGCAGCCGCTCGAGCTCGTCGAGGGCCTCTTCGTTCGAGGGATCCATCTCGAGGATCTCGCGGAGCTGCGACATGGCCTCGGCGCGCTTGCCGAAGGCCTGCTCCGAGAGCCGCGCCAGGCGGACGCGGGCCGCGATGCGCTCCGCGTCCGTGCTCGCGACGTCGAGGCGACGCTCGATCAGGTCACGCAGGTCGTCCCACTTCTTGCCCTTCTCGTAGATCTGCTCGAGGGCCGACATCGCCGCGAGATCCGTCGGCTCCTCGTCGAGGATGCCGCGGTAGGCGTCGGTCGCCTGCGCGACGTCGTCGAGCGGGCCGGCGTAGAGGGCCGCGAGCTGGCGGCGCAGGTCGAGACGCGCCTCCGGGCTCATCTCGACGTCGATGCGCCGGACGAGGAGCTCGGCCACCTCGGCATGACGTCCCTGCGCCGCGCGGATCCGCGAGAGATCCGCGAGGGCCTCCACGTCGCCGCCGTCGATGTCGAGGAGGCTCGAGAGGCAGGTGCCCGCGATCTCGTGGTCGGAGAGCTCCGCCTCGGCGATGCGCGCCGCCTCGCGGAGGCGCTCCTTCTTGCCGAACTCGTCGGAGTCGGACTCCGCCCAGGCGCGGAGCGCCGCGACCAGGTCGGCCGCCCGCCCAGGGGCGCGGAGCAGCGCGACGAGCTTCTCGTGCGCCTCGGGGGTCTCGACGTCGGCGGCGAGCGCCGCACGCAGGCAGGCCTCGGCCGCCGCGTGATCGCCCAGCTTGTCGGTGTACCAACCCGCGGCGCGCACGTTCAGCTCGCGCCGCATCTCGCGATCCGCGTCCGAGGCGGAGGTCACCGCTTCGACGAGCCCGCGCAGGCCGTCCCACGCGGAGCAGGTGTCGGCGAGTCGCTCGATCTCCGCGAGCACGCCGGTGTCGCGCGGATCGAGCTCGAAGGCCTTGCGGAGGGCCGCGAGGGCCTTCGCCGGCTGACGGAGCTCCTGTTCCTCGAGCTGGGCGAGCTCGTGGTACATGCCGACCCGCTCGCTCGACGATTCGGCGCGCGCGATGCGCACCTCGTAGAGAGCCGGGATGCGATCGAGGGCGCCCGTCTGGCGGTACGCCGCGTCGAGTACCTCGACCACCTCGAGCCCGAGACCGGGATTCTCCACCAACGACTCGAGGGCCGAGCGGGCCTCGAGGTGATCCGGAGCGGCTTCGACGACGTCGCGGAAGGCCGCGAAGGCGCCGCGCTGGTCCTCGAACTTCTCGAGCCGGAGCCGGCCGAGCCGGACGAGCAGCTGGGCGCGCTCGGCCGGATCCGAGGTCTGGTCGACGCGCCTCTCGAGCACGCCCGCGAGCTCGCTCCAGCCCTCCGTCTTCTGGTGCAGACGGTCGAGCGCGAGGAGGAGCTCCGGATCGTCCCCGACCTGCTCGAGCGCACGGCTGTACGCCTCGATGGCCCGCACGTCGTCACCGAGCCGCTGCTCGGCGATCCGCGCGAGGCGAACGTAGAGCGAGCGCGCGACCTCGGGGTCGGGCGCGGTCGACGCGCGGCTCGCGAGCGCGTCGGCGAGCTCCGCGAACGAGCCGAGCTCCGTGGCGAGGCGCTCGAGATCCTCGACCAGGCTCTCGTCGGACGCGTCCTCGGCGAAGGCGAGCCCGAGGACCTCGAAGGCCTTCGCCTTGTCGTTGCGCCCGCGCTCGTGGACCTCCGCGAGGGCACGCAGACGATCGCGCTTGTCGAGCGGATCGCCGGCGGTCTCGGCACGCAGGGAGAGCACGGAGGCGAGGTCGTCCCAGCGCGCCTGGTCGCGGAGCAGCGGCTCGACGATCTCCACGGCACGCTCGCGGTAGTCCTCGAGCTGGGCGATCCGCAGGAGCGCCGCGATCGACGGCTCGTGACGCGGATCGAGCGAGAGCGCCTGCTCGTAGGCCGAGAGGGACTCGAGGACGTCGTCGAGGCGACGCTCGAGCACCTCGCCGGTGCGATGGACGATGGCCACCTTCTCGGCGGGGCCGACCATCTCGGCCTGCGTGCGCAGGACGTCGAGGAGGTCGCTCCACTGGGCCTTCCGCTCGTAGAGGCGGACGAGGGAGCCGATCGCCTCGGTGTTCCGGGGATCGATCCCGGTGACCTGGGTGAGCGCCTCGATCGCGCGCTCGGGCGAGGCCAGCTGCGTCTCGGCGAGCTGCGCGAGGCGGAGCCAGATCTCGATGCGGAGCGAATCGTCGGTCTCGACGTTCGCCCGACGCTCGAGGACCTCGGCCAGCTTGGAGTGCTCGTTCGCCGTCGCGTAGAGACGATCGAGCGCCTCGAGGGCGACGGGGTCCTGCGGATCCTCGCCCGCGGCCTTGGCATAGGCCTCGACCGCCTTCGCGGAGTCGCCGATGAGCTCCTCGAGGACCGAGCCCATGCGGCGCAGGAGCTCCGCGCGCTCGGTCGCGTCGTAGGTGAGCTCGACCTTCCGGCCGAGCACGTCGACGAGACCGTTCCAGTCGCCGACGAGCGTGTGGAGCGCCTCGAGGGCATCGAGGGGGCTCGGATCGTTCGGATCGTGCGCGAGCAGCCGCTCGTAGGTCTCGATGGCCGAGCGCGGATCGCCCCGCTTCTCGTCGTGGATCCGCGCCACGGTGGCGAGGAGCTGCGAGACGAGGGCCGCATCGTCGCCCGCGGCCGCGATGCCGCGCTCGTAGGCCTCGACGAGCTCGTTCCACGCGCCGGCGCCGCCCGCGATGCGGTCGATCTCGCCACGGGCCGTCTCGTCGTGCGGGTCCACCGCGAACGCACGCGCCCAGGCGTGGAACGCGAGGCCGGCGTCGCGGCCGCGCGTCTCGTGCATCCGGCCGATCTCGCCGAGCAGGCGCGCCTTCTCGTGCGCCTCCTGCGTGAGCTCGACCTGGGCCTCCCAGATCGCGATGAGCTTCATCCACTCGTCGGTGCGACGGTAGATGGGCTCGAGGATCTGCGTGATGCGGAGGCGCTGGTCCTCGCGCATGACGAGCTGCTCGAGCGCCTGGATGGTCGCCCCGTGCAGGGGGTCGACGTTCACCACCTCTTCGAAGACGTCGAGGGCGCCCTCGTAGTCCTCGAGCGGACCGGCGAGGAGCTGGCCGAGGCGATGACGGTGCTCGTTCTGCTCGACCGAGCTCTGCGACTGCTCCACGCGGAAGCGCAGGAGGTCGGCGAGGTCCTGCCAGCGCTGGCTGCCCGTGAAGAGCCGATCGAGCGAGTCGACGGCCGGCCGATCCTGGGGGTCGATCTCGACGGCCTGACGGTACGCGTCGATCGCCGCGTCGACGTTCTCCTTCTGCGTCTCCTCGACGCCCGCGATGCGGTGGAGTAGCGAGACTCGCTCGGCATCCGATTCCGCGACGTCCACGCGCTCGCGGTAGAGCCCGAGGAGGTCGTCCCAGCCGTTGGTGCGCCGGTACACCGACTCGAGGGCGTCGAACGAAGCCCGGTCCGTCGGATCGAAGCGCAGGGCGCGCGCGTAGAACGGAGCGGCCTTCGCCGCATCGTTGACGCGCTCGTCGTAGAGCCGGGCCGTGATGCCGGCGAGCTCGGCGGTCGCCGGCTCGTCCATCTCGATGCCGGAGAGGGCCTCGGCGTAGATGTCGGCGAGACGCTCGAAGCGGCCCTGCGCACGGGCGAGGCGCGCGAGGATCTCCCAGACGTCCTTGTCGGTGGGGTCTTCGCGGAAGAGACGCGCGTAGGCCTCCATCGCGGCCGGCAGGTCCTCGCGGTAGTCCTCGTGGAGCTGACCGAGACGACGGTGGAGGTCCTTGCGGACGGTGAGCTCGGTCTCGACGGTGAGCCGGGCCTCGAGAGCCGCCGCGAGCTTCGGCCACTGCATCTTCTGCATGTAGACGGGCTCGAGGATCTCGGCCGCGGCTCCGCGATGCGTCTCCTCCGCGAGGAGCCCCTCGAGGGTCTCGATCGTGGCGAGATGCCCTGGGTCCGACTGCATCGTCGTGCGGAACTGCTCGATGGCCATCTCCGGATCGCGGAGGTGATCGAGGTGCACCCGGCCGAGCTTGTAGCGGAGCTCGCTCGGCGGACCGGCCGCCGCATCGAGCATGCGCTCGTAGAGCCCGGCGAGGTCGGAGAAGCGCTCCGCCTTCGTGTAGAGCCGCTCGAGCCCGAGCCAGGCTTCCGGCACGGCCTGCTCCGAGAGCACCTGCTCGAGCGCGTCGATCGCCGACGGGAGATCCGAGAGGCTCTCTTCGCAGAGCTGGGCGACACGGAGGAGCTCCGCGACGCGCGCGGCCGGCGACTCGGCGATCTCCGCCTTGCGCCGGACGACCTCGAGGAGCGAGGCGTGGTCGCCCGACTCGCGGTGGAGCTGGTCGAGGGCGTCGAGCGCCTGACGATGCTCGGGCTGGAACTCGAGGACCTTCGCGTAGTAGGCCTTCGAGAGCGCGACGTCACCGAGCTCCTCGCGCGCCGTCCGCGCGATCTTCATCATCGTCTCGACCTGGAGGTCGCCGTCGACGATGTCGGGAACGATCTCGACGAGGAGCGCGACGTGGTCGCGCTGCTTGCCGGCCGCCCTGGCGAGCCGCTCGAGATCCGCGAGCATCCGCCCGAGCTCCGACTCGGACAGGCCGACGCGGACCGAGCGCCCCTGGAGGTCGAACGCCTGCGCGGCGTCGCCGAGGCCCACGTCCGCCACCTCGGCGGCGCGACGCAGGCTGTCGAGCTTGTCGACGGGATCGTCGGTCTCGGCCGCGACGCAGAGGGCGGACACGAGCTCGCCGTACATCGCGCGCGACTGGTAGTGCGGGACGAGGGCCTTCGCGGCCGAGACGCGGGTCTCGCGCCCGTCGCCGGTCAGCACGTCCTCGAGCGCCTCGACGGCCCCGGCGTGTCCCGGCACCTGCGCGAGGACGTCCATGTACGCCTCGATCGCGCGGTCGACGGCGCCGAGCTTGGTGCGGAGGAGCTCGCCGCAGCGGAAGCGGAGCTCGGCGCGGCGGTTCGCATCGCCTTCGATCTCGAGCTGCATCTCGAGGACGTCGTAGAGGTCCTGCCAGCGGGCGGCCTTCTCGTAGAGGCGCGCGAGCGCGACCATCGCTTCGGGATCGCGGCCGAAGCGGGAGAGCACGTCGTTGTACGAGCCGATCGCTCCGTCGACGTCGCCGAGCTGGGTCTCGCGGATCGTGCCCACGCGGAACACGAGGTCGCGCTGCTCGAGGGCTCCGTCGACCAGGGCCTCGCGCTTCTCGAGCACCTCGATGAGGGGCTCCCACTGCGAGGTCTGCTGGTAGAGCCGCTCGAGGGCCGAGAGGGCCGAGAGGTCGCTCGGATCGAGCTCGAGCCGCTCGTTGTGGGCCGCGATGGCGGCCGGGACGTCCTCGAGCGAGAGCTCGAGGAGATCGCCGAGGCGCACGAGCAGCGCCTTGCGCACGTCGTCGCTCGACTCGAAACGGACCTGACGGCGCAGGTCCTCGACGAGCGCGGCGTGGTTGCCGCGCTCGAGATGGATGCGCTCGAGCGCGCGCGACGCGTCGAGGACGACCTCGGCGTTCTCCGGGTCGACCGCGATGAGGCGTTGGAACGCCGACTCGGCCGAGTCGAGGTCGCGCTCGTCGTTCACGAAGAGCGCCGCGATCTCGCCGAGGAGCTCGGCCTTCAGGTACGTGGCATCCGCGGCCGCGACGGACTTCTCGAGGACCGCCGCACGATCGCGCTGGCGGTTCGTGCCCATCGCGATGCGCGCGAGCTGCTTGCGCACCTCGGCGTCGCCCGGATCGGCCTCCACGGCGCGCGCGAGCGCGTCGAACGCGCCGGCGAGGTCCTGGAGACGCTCTTCGCGGATGCGCGCGAGGCGCGTCAACAGGGCGACGCGCGCTCCCGGATCTCTCTCGAATTCCAGCTCGACGTCGAGGACGTGCGCGAGCTTCGCCCAGGCGTATTGCGACTCGTGGACCGGTTCGAGGATCTGGGCGACCCGCTGACGCTGGCTCGGCACCTCGAGCAGGCGCTCGAGCGCTTCCTGGGCGCGCTGGTGGCTCGGGCTCTTCTGGAGGACGAGCTCGTACGAGTCGACGGCCTGCTGCGGCTCCGAGAGCTTCTGCTCGTGGAGCGTGCCGATCTCGTAGGTGAGCTCGAGCGCCGGCGGGCCCTCGGCCTGATCGAGATCGTGACGCAGGAGCCCGAGCAGCTCGCGCCAGCGGCCGGTCCGGCGGTACAGACGGTCGAGCGCCTTGCGCGAGCCCGCGTGCGAGGGCTCGAGGTCGAGCACCTCCTGGTACGCGACGATGGCGCGCTCCGGATCGTCGAGGATCTCCTCGAAGAGGAAGCAGACCTGGAGCAGGAGCTCGAGCTTCTGGTCGCCGTCGACGGTCTCGGCGATGCGCACCCGGTAGAGCGACTGGAGGTCGTCCCAGCGCTCCTGGTTCGTGTAGAGCTCCTTCAGCGCGAGGAACGAGCGGTCGCCGAGGGGATCGACCGAGAGCACGCGCTTGTGGAAGCTCTCGGCGTCGGCGGGACGCCCGAGCACGACGTCGTAGACGTCGGCCACGCGCCGCGCGAGCTCGGCCGCGTCGGCGTCGTCGAGCTGGCCCGACTCGATCGCGAGCGCGTAGGCCTTCGCGAGGTCCTCCTGACGCGAGGCGGCCTCGGCCGCGCCCGCGAGGCGATCCCAGAGCTCCATCTCGTGCGGGCGGTCGAGGAAGGCGGCCTCGAGGGAGGAGTACGCCGCCGACGGATCCCCGAGCTCGCTCGCGGACAGGTCGGCGAGGCGGAGCCGGAGCTCGCGCCTCTCCTCCTCGTCCTGGGTCGCGGCGAGCCGGCTCTCGAGCAACGCGTGGAGCTTCTTGAACTCGCCGCGGCGCGTGTACGGAGCCTCGAGGAGGCGGCCCGACTGCAGGGCGTACTGCGGGTGGGCCTCGATCAGGGCCTCGAGACCACGCACGGCGCCCTCGTTGCCGCGATCGAGCTGGAGGGCGGCCTCGTACGAGCCGATGGCCAGGTCCGGACGCGCGAGGTGGACGCGGTACACGTCACCGAGCCGTACGAGGATCGACAGCCGCTCCCCGTCGCTCTCGACGACGTCGTGACGACGACCGAGGATGTTCGCGAGCTCCGTGTACCGGCCCGCAGCGTCGGCGAGACGGTCGAGGGCGGCCAGGGCGTTCGCGTCGGTGGAGTCGATCTCGAGGATGCTGCGGTAGTGCTGCGCGGCCTCCTCGGGGCGACCGAGGGTCTTCTCCTCGAGCTCGGCGATCTCGCCGAGCAGGACGTAGCGCTCGGCGTCGTCCGCGGCCTGCCCGAGGCGGTGCTCGTAGAGCGAGGCGAGGTCCGCGTGACGCTGCTCGCGCCGGTACAGCCTGTCGAGGACGGCCGTGGCCTCCGCATCGCGCGGGTTCGCCGCGAGGATCTCGCGCAGCTGCGTGATCGCCTCCTCGGGCTTGCCGAGGCGCTCGCCGGCCAGCGCCGCGATGCGCCGACGCAGCGCGAGCTGCTCGTGGGCCTCCGCCTTCGGGAGGCGGGCGAGGAGCACCTTGGCGAGGTCGTCGTGCGCGTTGGCCGCGTCGGCGGCGCGCTCGAGGGCCGTGAGCACCGACGGCTCGGTCGGAGCGACCTCGTAGCCACGCACGGCCCAGAGGAAGCCCGAGACCGGATCGTTGAGCTTCCCGAGGCAGATGTCGCGGATGCGGGAGATCAGCGCGAGCCGCTCCGCCGCCGATCCGTCCGCGGGAACCGCGTCGAGCAGGACCTCGAGGAGCCCGACGAGACGAGGCCACTTCTCCTCGCGCTCGTAGATCGGCGCGAGCGCGGCCGCCGCCTGGGCGTTCTTCGGCTCGACCGAGAGGATGCGCTCGTAGTTGCGGAAGGCGCGGTGCGGCTCGCCGATGCGGTCGACGAAGACCGCCGCCGCGCGGAAGCTGAGCGCCACCTTGAGCTTCGGATCGTCCGCGCGCTCGGCCGCTGCGCCGAGCACGTCGACGAGACCCTCCCAGTCGTGCGCCTCGGCGTAGAGGCCCTCGAGACCGTCCCAGTCCTGGGCGGCGAGGAACGCCTCGCGCAGGGTGCGGAGCGCCCGGCCGTTCTTGGGATCGAGTCGCAGCACGCGCTTCCACGCGCTCGCGGCCGCCGACGGATTGCCGAGGTGCTCACCGTAGACCGTGCCGGCCTTCGTGAGGATCTTGATGCGCTCCGCGTCGTTCGGAGCGTACTCGGCGCGCTTCTCGAGCGCCTCCGTGAGCACCGCCCAATCCTTCTCGCGCTCCGAGAGCTTCTCGAGGGCGTCGAGGGCGCCGTCCGCCGTCGGGTCCTGCGCGACGATCTCGCGGTACAGGGAGATGGCATCCGCGTAGCGATGGAGCTTCTCGCTCGCGAGCTTGGCGAGCTCGACCCGCATCGCGAGCCGCTTGTCGGCATCCGGCTCGAGGTCCGCCTCGCGACGCTGCACGTCGAAGAGCGGCTTCCACGCGCGCTTCTTCGTGTAGATCTCCTTCAGCTGCTCGATCGCCTCGCGATTCGCGGGATCGACCTCGAGCACCGCCTCGAGCGGCTCCGTCGCCTTGTTGTAGTTGGCGAAGCGCTCGACCCAGAGCTGGGCCACGCGCATGAAGAGCGCGACCTTCTCGGCCTTGTCCGAGGCCGCCTCGGCCTTCTTGCCGAGCACCTGGATGAGGTCGTTCCAGCGCCCCATCGCCTCGAACGTCCGCGACAGCTGATCGAGCGCCTCGGCGTCGTCGGGCTTGACCTGGAGGATGGCGTTGTAGGTGTTGATCACCATCACGTCGAGACGCATGTTCTCGCGGTACACACCGACGAGCTCGCGCAGCACCTCGACCTTGCGGTCCTTCTCCGACTCGTCGATCGAGTCGGCTTCCTGCTTCAGGATCTCGACGAGCGCGTTCCACTTCTCGCCGCGGCGGTAGAGCTGCTTGAGCGCGTCGCGGGCCTCGGCGTTCTGCGCGTCGGCGCGCTGCACGGCCTTCCACGCCTCGATGGCCCGCTCCACGTTGCCGCTGTCCTGGGCGGCGCGCGCGAGCTCGACGGCGAGCTTCACCTTCTCGTCGGCCGGACCGGCGACGCGCTGCGCGTCCCCGAGGATGGTGAGCAGCTTCCCGCTCGGATCGTTCTCGCCGAGGAACTCCCGGTAGAACTGGAGCATGCCGGGATGCGCGGGCTCGATCTTCCGCAGGCGCGCGAAGTAGGGCTCCGCGAGGTCCGCACGGCCGCGCATGCGCCAGTGGACCATGCCGATCTGCAGCAGGATGCCCTGCTCGCTCTCGATCTTCTGGCGGACCTTGAGCGCGTCTTCGTAGAGCGCGACGAGGTGATCCCAGTCCTCGCGCTCCGTGAAGTACTCGACGAGGAAGCTGAGCGCCTCTTCGTGCCCGGGCACGAAGTCCTGGACCTGCTGGAAGCACTCGGCCGCCTGGTCCTGGTCCTTCTGGGCCGCGAACGAGCGCGCCGCCTGCACGAAGAACGAGACCTTGTCGTCGCGCGAGCGGGCGTTCTCGGCGGCGCGCTTCAGGAGCGCGGCGAGCTCGGCCGGCTTCTTCCGCTGGCGCAGCGTCAGCGCGTAGAGACGCGCCGCGCGGGAGTCGCCGGGATCGGATTGGAGCGCCTTCTCGAAGAGCTCGTCGACGTCCTTGTTCTTGCCCTTCTTCTTGTACTGCCACACGAGGCCTGCGGCGCTCGTGTAGAGCGAAGCCTTGAGCGAGGGCTCGGTCGCGCTCTCGGCTTCCTGCGAGAAGCGCTCGACGATCTGCTTCCAGTTGGCCGCGGCGCCCTCGATCTGCTCGATCGCCTCCTCGGCATCGAGGTCGTTCGGCACCCACTCGAGCACCTTGCGGTACGCCTCGACGGCCGCGGTGTCGTCGAGCAGCTCCTGGCGACGCAGCCGCGCGAGCTCGCGGTAGAGGGCGACGAGGAACTCGGGATCGTCCGCGACCATCCCGGTCTCGACGTCGATCAACCCCGCGGCCGCCTCGAACTCGCCGCGCTGCTCGTGTCGGCCACGCGCGATCTCGATCAGGCGCTGCGGCTGCTCGCCGAGGCGAGCCGGATCCCCGCTCGCGACCGCTTCCCGGAGGCCCTCGATGGCCTTCTCGTCGTGCGGGTCGGCCTGCAACATCCCGAGGTAGTTCGAAACCGTGAGCGCAGCCATCCGAGCTCCTACCGTGCTTGCACGAGACGTGGGGCCGATGCGTCTCCGAGACGCTCGACCCGCCGCGAAAAGTCCAATGATCCTGCGAAGAAAGGACGCCGCAGAGCGCCAGGGGACAGGATGTTACCGGCGGGCCGGATCGCGTGGCAAGCACTGTTTCCCGAGGCTCGTCTCGCCCTTCCGGACGAGTTTCGCGAAGCGACGGATCGTGCGGCCGTAGCGGGGGATTCCGCTATCATGACCTCACGTGGTCGAGGCCGCGCGGTGCACGCGCGGAGGCCCCCGAGGAGAGTCCGATGGCCCTGTTCGCCAACCTGCCCAAGCGCGTCTCGATCTACGAGGTCTCGCCTCGCGATGGGCTCCAGAACGAGAGCGCCCAGGTGGCCACGCATTCGAAGGTCCGCCTGATCGAAGCCCTCGTCGTCGCCGGGCTCCGCCGGATCGAGGTCACGAGCTTCGTCTCGGCGAAGTGGGTTCCGCAGATGGCGGACGCCGACCAGGTCTTCCGGATGCTCGGCCGCTACCCCGGGGTGACCTTCAGCGCCCTCTGCCCGAACGGTCGGGGGCTCGAGCGCGCCCGCGCCGCCGGCGTGAACGAGGTGGCGGTCTTCCTCAGCTCGAGCGAGACGCACAACCAGAAGAACGTGAACAAGACCGTCGCCGAGACGCTGAAGGCCTTCGACGAGGTGATCGAGCCCGCCCAGAAGCTCGGGATGAAGGTCCGCGGCTACGTCTCGACGGTGTGGGGCTGCCCGTACGAGGGCGAGGTGCCGCCCGAGAAGTCGCTCGTGATCGCGCAGGAGCTGCTCTCGCGCGGCTGCTACCAGGTCTCGCTCGGCGACACGATCGGCGTGGGCACGCCCCTGCAGACCCGACGCATCCTCGAGCTCTTCCTCTCGCACGTGGAGCCCGAGAAGATCGCCCTCCACCTGCACGACACGCGCGGCACGGCCCTCGCGAACGTCATGGTCGGCCTCGAGATGGGCATCACGAACTACGACTCGAGCGTCGCAGGCCTCGGCGGGTGTCCCTACGCGCCCGGCGCGGCCGGCAACCTGGCGACGGAGGACCTCGTGTACACGCTCCAGGGCATGGGCGTCGAGACGGGCGTGGATCTCGAGAAGCTCTGGCTCGGCGGTCAGGTCGCCGAGGCGATCGTCGGGCGCGAGCTGCCCGGCAAGGTCCACCAGGCCGGGGTTCGCTCGCTGCGCCAGTAGGCCCGCCCGGGGCTAGGGCTCGAAGACGAGCTCGAGGGTTCCCGCCCCGGGGTCGGCCTCGCCCTCGCGGGCGCCGTAGAGACACACGCCGCCCGCGCCCTCGTCGGATCGCGTCACGATCGAGAGTCGGTGCGTGCGGAGGCCTCCGCCGAAGAGGCGCGCGAGCAGGGCCCGGTCGTCGACGACGAGCTCCACGAGGTGCCCGTGTCCGTCGTCGACGGGCGCGAGCACGGTGCCGAGGGAACGACCGTCGATGCGGAGCTCGAGCCGGCTCGTCTCGGACGCGTCCGCGCCGATGCCCTCGCCGTCGAGCTCGGAGCTCGCGCGGAGACGGATTCGCAACGTACGGGGCGGGCCTCTCGAGGGAGGCGCGGCGAAGAGGTACGAGAGCTCGCCCGCGCCGGCCCCGTAGAGCTGGTCGCCGGCCTCTCCCCGGTAGAGCCCCGCGAGCTCGAAGCGCGCGCGGTGGAATCCGAAGACGTCGATGGCGAGCGTGCGCGTCCCTCCTTCCCGCCGCCACGCATGCGCGCGGACGCCGGGCCCGACGAGGGTGCGACGGGCCCGGAAGAGGGGCCGCTCGAGCGCCGGATTCGGCACCACGGGGTCCGGGCGCACCCGACGCACGTGCGCGGCCGCCTCGCGGAGCAGACGACGGGCGACGCCCCCGGCCGCGCCCTCCCCGTCGCCCGCGTGCACCGTGTGACGGCGGACCGGGTTCGTGGCCGGCTCGTAGATCCACACGAGCGCGCCCGCGACGCCACGACGCTCGATCGCGTCGAGGAACACGCGCATCCACCGCTCCCGGGTCCGCCCGTGGAGCTCGGCCCGCGATCCGTCGAAGCCGAATTCGCCGACGACGAGCGGCTTGTGGACGACGCCGTGCGCGAGCGCGATGCGGTCGTCGAGCCAAGCGCGGAGGAGGCGCTCCGTGGTGACGCGCGCGTCGCCGAGGGGATAGGCGTGCGCGTCCGCGTAGTCGACGCTCGGCAGCGACGCGACGCGCGCCCACACGGCCCGCTCGCGCTCGGTGTCGTAACCGATGTGCCCCGCGGACACGAGGTGATGGGGATCGAGCGACTTCACGTAGCGCGCCTGGGCGTCGACCCAGGCGACGAGCGCGTCGGCGTCGTGGGCCGTCGCCGCCGAGACCTCGTTCGCGAGCTCCCACGCGAGGATCGTCGGATCGTCCGCGTAGGCCTCTCCCGTCAGGGAGCTCACCCGCGTCACGACGCGCCGGACGTGCTCGCGGTAGAGCTCGGTGAAGCGCTCGGATCGATAGAGCACGCCGAGCTCGGTCGACCGCACGTGGCCGCCACGGTCCCTCCCGAGCCCGGGCTCGGACCAGCGTGCGTAGGCGTCGAAGCCGCCATAGTCCCGCCATCGGTTCGAGAGCACGACGACGACGCGAAGGCCACGGGCCCGCGCCTCGACGAGCACCCGATCGAGGTGCACGAACGAATCCTCGAGCCAGCCCTCCTCGCCTCGGCGGAACGCGTAGTCGCGCACGTAGTCCGGAGCGTCCGCGCTCGCCTCGCCGAGCGCCCAGAGACGGACGACGCGCAGCCCGTCGGCCGCGACCGCGTCGAGGACCGGCCCGACGGCCGCGCGCTCGCGCGGGCCGTGCATGATCGAGACGTTGGCCCCGAGGAATCGGAAGGGCGCGTCGCCGACGACGAGCTCGCCGTTGCGCACCTCGACGAAATCCTCGGCGCGGGCGGTCGATGCCGCGGCCCACGCGACGAGGAGCGCCGCGAGGACGCGCAGGACGGCTCCGCCCGCGAGCCGCGACGACGCCGGTCCCGAGTCCACGTTCGCCTCAGAGCACGTCGGTCCGACGCAGCTCGCCGTCCTCGCACTGGAAGCGATGGAGCACCACCTCGCCGCCCCGCGGCGTCGCCACGAGGAGGGAGGCTCCGGTCCAGACCGCACGCGAGCGGGGCGGCGCGATCCGCTCTGGGAAGAGCACCTCGACGTGGGCCATCGGCGCGTCGAGCTTGATCCGCATGCCGTAGTCGCGACCGGTTTCGACGACGGGCCGGTCGCCCTCGCACGAGAGCGCGAGGCGATCCATCGCGAGAGGCCGGAGCGCGTCCGCTCCGCGCGAGAGGCGCGCTCCAGCGCGTCCTCCGGCGCACGCCCCCGAGACGACGACCTCGTCGCCGACGCTGAAGAGCGAGTCCGGCTCGCATCCCGGGAGCACGTGATCGGCCCGCGCGTACTCGGGCTCGAACTGGATCGAATAGACCGCCGTGCTGGGTCGCCCCTCCTCGAGCGCGCAGACGCCGTAGTGCCAGCGGCCCTGCGCGGACGCGAAGCCGACCACGGCGTTGGGGCACGGGCTCGGCACCGACAGGGGCACGCCGCGGGCGACGAAGCCGTCGGGGGAGAGCTCGGCGACCGAGAACGCGGTGCACGCGCCCGCGGCCGGATCGGGGCAGGTGGTCTCCGCCCCGCGGAGCAGGGCGACGAAGCGTCCGTCCTGCGCGCCACCGATGGCGACGTAGCCGCGCCCGCCGACGACGCGACGCTCGGTCGCTCCGAAGGTCCGGGTCGGCGAGAAGCTCCCCGACTGCGCCTCGCCGACGGCGCCCTGGAGCGACAGCACGGTCTGATCCCGGCCGACCCAGACGACGCCGACCCTTCCCCCGCCCGTCGCGATCGCGACCTCGACGGCGTCGGGCGCGACGGTGAACGCGGAGACCTCGCCGCGCGCGACCGGGGGCTGGAAGATGCGGATGTCCTGTCGGACGATCGTGCCGAAACGATCGAGGAGGACGCCCTTCACGCCGCCGCCGGCGGTGGCGGGCTGGCCCCAGGCGAGGAACGCGCCTCCCGCGACGGGCGCGATGTCGAAGGCCGACGGCGAGGCGACCGCACGCGGCGCGGCGACGGGCGGCCGCTCGATCGGGATGGCGGGCGGACGCGGCGGCGGCGGCGGCTCCTCGCGATGGCATCCGACGAGGGTCAATGCGGCGAGGAGCAGGCCGAGCGGGCGGGACCTCGGTGGCTTGGGCGTCGCGGTCATCGGGTCCCATGGTGCCACAGGCCGGAGTACGATGGGCCCATGTCCGAAGGACCGCTCGACGCCGTTCGGGATCTCTCCGCCTATCTCGACGCCTCCCCCTCCCCGTACCATGCCGTCCGCGAGACGGTCCGCCGGCTCGAAGCCGCGGGTTTCCGCGCCCTCGACGAACGAGACGCGTGGACCGTCTCGGCCGGCGAGAAGCTCTACGTCACGCGAGGCGACGCGACGGTGGCGGCCTTCGTGCTCGGCACGACGAGCCCGGTCGAGGGCGGCTTCCACCTCGTCGGCGCCCACACCGACTCGCCGAACCTGAGGGTGAAGCCGAACCCGGATCTCTCCGCCGCCGGCTGCGCGCAGATCGCCGTCGAGCCCTATGGCGGCGTGCTCTACCACACCTGGCTCGATCGCGATCTCGCGCTCGCTGGACGGGTCTTCGTGCGCACGTCGGGCGGCGGCGTCGCGCGCCACCTCCTCGATCCCCGGGAGGCCCTGCTCCGCATCCCCTCGCTCGCGATCCACCTGAACCGCGGGGTGAACACGGATGGGCTCGTCGTGAACGCCCAGCGCCACCTGCCCCCGCTCTACGCCCTGCTGGCCTCGTCGGTGAAGGACGTTCCGACGCTGATCGCCCGCGAGCTGCGGGCGCAGGACGCGAGCGTCGAGGCGCGCGACGTGGTCGGCTGGGACCTCGCGACCGTGGACGTGCAGAAGGCCGCGGTCTTCGGCGCGTCCGGCGAATTCCTCGCCTCGGGACGCATCGACAACCTGGCGAGCTGCCACGCGGCGACGACGGCGCTGCTCGAATCGGGCTCGGCGACGCGCGCGACGCGCGGCATCGTGCTCTACGACCACGAGGAGTGCGGGAGCAAGAGCGCGCAGGGAGCCGCGTCGAGCTTCCTCGGCGAGGTCCTGCGGAGGCTCCTCTTCGCCGTGGGCGATGCGAGCCCCGAGGCCTTCCCCCGGGCGATGGCGAGGAGCTTCTTCGTCTCGGCCGACATGGCGCACGCGGGACACCCGAACCACTCGGACAAGCACGACCCGCAGCACATGCCGCTGCTCGGCGGCGGCCCGGTGGTGAAGATCAACACGAACCAGAGCTACGCCACGGATGGCGAGAGCTGGGCTCGTTTCGAGGGGCATTGCCGCGACGCCGGGGTGCCGACGCAGCGCTTCGTCGCCCGGAGCGATCTCGGATGCGGGAGCACGATCGGCCCGATGACGGCGGCGAGCCTCGGCATCCGGACGGTCGACGTGGGCACGCCGATGCTCTCGATGCACTCGTGCCGGGAGATGACGTCGACCGCGGACGTGCCGCGGATGATCGCCGTCCTGCGCGCGTTCTTCGCCTGAGGTCGCGGGAAGCGTCGACGAGTTGCGGGCCGGCGCCGTCGGCCCGACAATCCGCCCATGGACGACGAAGGACAGAGGCAGACCCTCGACCTCGTGACGCGCTACGACGGCCCCTGGGACGAGCGCGAGGTCGCGCGTTTCCTGATGCGGACGAAGACGCCGATGCGCCTCGCGGTGAACACGCCCTCCGGCTTCCCCGCCATCGTGTCGCTCTGGTTCCTCTACGAAGGCGACGCCCTCCACGCCGCGGTCCACGAGAGCGCGAAGCTCGTGAAGCGCCTCCGGGACGACCCCCGATGCACGCTCGAGGTGGCTCCGAACGAGCCGCCCTACCACGGCGTCCGGATCCGCTGCTTCGCGGAGCTCTCGCGCGACGAAGGCGGCGGCCTCCTGCGCCGCCTCCTCGTCCGGTACCTCGGCACGGCGGACTCGAAGCTCGGACGCTGGCTCCTGTCACGAGCGGACGGCGAGCTCCACATCACGCTCCGGCCCGTCTCGGTCTCGAGCTGGGACTACCGCGAGCGGATGAAGGACGCGTCGGCCGCGGCCTCCGACTGAGAGGGTCGCCCCCTCAGGCGGGATCGAAGTCCTTGCAGAAGAGGAGATCCGCCGTCGCCCGCGCGGACTTCCGATGCGCCTCGCTCGGATAGCCGTGGGCGCAGCCCCGCACGGAGTCGAAGAGGGCGCAGTCCTCGCACTCGTAGCGCAGCGCGAACCGCTCCGACTCCTCCCGGAACCGCTCGTCCCTCGGGAGGCGCACGGCTCAGCGCTCGATCTTCGCGAGGCGCGCCGCGTGCCGGCCACCCTCGAACGAGGTGCCGAGGAAGGCGAGCACGATGTCGCCCGCGAGCCCGGCGCCCACGACGCGCGAGCCGAAGCAGAGCACGTTCGCGTCGTTGTGGAGGCGCGTCATCCGGGCGCTGAACGTGTCGCTCACGCAGGCCGCGCGGACGCCCGCGTGGCGGTTCGCCGCGATCGACATGCCGATGCCGGTGCCGCAGACGAGGATCCCGAGGCCCTCGCCGGCCGCGACGCGCGTCGCGACCGCGTGGGCGAAGTCGGGATAGTCGCAGGACGACTCGTCCTTCGTCCCGAGGTCCTCCACCTCGTAGCCCGCCCCACGCACGACCTCGAGCATCTCTTGCTTGAGGCGGAACCCGGCGTGGTCGGAGGCGAGGAGGACCTTGGGACGAACAGCGGTCACGGGGAGTGGCTCCGGAAGGCGAGAGTCACGTTCGTACCACCGAAACCGAAGGAGTTCGAGAGGGCCGCCCGGAGCTTCTTCTCACGCGCCTCGTGGGGCACGAGATCGAAGGCCCGGCACTCCTCCTCGGGGTCGTCCAGGTTGATCGTGGGGGGCACGACGCCGCGCGCGACGGCGAGCGCGGTGAACACGGCCTCGAGGCCGCCGGCCGCACCGAGGAGGTGGCCGGTCATGCTCTTCGTGCTGGAGATCATCAGGCCGCCCGCGGCGTGATCGCCGAAGACGGAGCGGATCGCCATGAGCTCCTGGAGATCGCCCGTCGGCGTCGAGGTGCCGTGGGCGTTGATGTAGTCCACGTCGCCCGCGTCGAGCTTCGCGTCCGCGAGCGCGAGCTTCATCGCCCGGGCCGCGCCTTCGCCGCCGGGGGCGGGCTGCGTGAGGTGATAGGCATCGGCCGTCGTGCCGTAGCCCACCACCTCGGCGAGGATCGGCGCACCGCGCCGGATCGCGCTCTCGCGCTCCTCGAGGACGACGATGCCGGCGCCCTCGGCGATCACGAAGCCGTCACGCCCCTTGTCGTAGGGGCGGCTCGCGCGCGTCGGGTCGTCGTTGCGCTTCGAGAGCGCCCGCATGGCCGCGAAACCGCTCACGCCGAGCGGCGTGACGGCGGCCTCGGAGCCGCCGGCGATCGCGGCATCCATGCCGCCGCGTCGGATCCACTCGACGGCCTCGCCGATGGCGTGCGCACCGGAGGCGCAGGCGCTCGTCGTCGTGTAGCTCGGCCCCTTGTATCCGAAGCGCATCGAGACCTGGCCCGGGGCCAGGTTCGAGATCGTCGCCGGGATGAAGTAGGGGCTGACACGGCTGGGCCCCTTCTCGAACAAGGTCTTCGCGGTGTTCTCGAGGTACTCGAGACCGCAGAAGCCGACGCCGATGAACGTGCCGACGCGGAGCTTCTGCTCCTCGGTCGGCTCGAAGCGCGCCGACTCGATGGCCTGCTGGCTCGCGGCGATCGCGAGGTGGATGAAGCGCGCCATCTCGCGGATGCGCTTCTTCTCGATGTACTTCTCGACTTCGAAGTCGCGGCACTCGCCGGCGATCTGCGACGCGAATTCCGTCGGGTCGAAGCCCGCGATCCGCGCGATGCCGCTCTTGCCGGCGACGACGGAAGCCCAAGAAGTCTCGGCGTCCGCACCACAAGGGCTGACGGCGCCTACACCCGTGACGACGACCCTGCGCATCCGTGTATCCCCCCGGATTTGCCCGGAGGGCAGCGCTCGTGCGCGTGCCCCCGCGGGCGAGTTCGGCTCACTTCGCCGAGTGCTCGGTGATGTACGTGACGGCGTCGCGGACGGTGCGGATCTTCTCCGTGTCCTCGTCCGGGATGTCGATCTCGAACTGCTCCTCGAAGGCGAGCACGAGCTCGACGATGGCCAGGGAGTCGGCCCCGAGATCGTCGATGAAGGACGCATCGTCCTTGATGTTCGCCTTGTCGACGTCGAGCTGCTGGGAGATGATCTCCTTGACCTTGTCAGCGATATCCATTCGGTCCTCCGGTGCGGCACCCCCTGGGCGCCGGGAACGTGGTTGGGTTCAGACGTACATGCCGCCGTTGACGCGGACGACCTGTCCGGTCACGTAGCTCGCCTCGTCGCTCGCGAGGAAGACGACGGCCGCAGCCACCTCTTCCGGCTTGCCGATCCGTCCGAGCGGGGTGGCGGTCAGGATCCCCTGCTTCGCCTGCTCGGGGAGATCCGAGGTCATGTCGGTTTCGATGAAGCCCGGCGCGACGCAATTCACCGTCACGCCGCGAGACGCGTACTCGCGGGCGATCGACTTCGTCATGCCGATGATGGCGGCCTTCGAGGCCGAGTACACGACCTGGCCGGGATTGCCCGACTCCGCGACGACGCTCGAGAGGTTGATGATGCGGCCGTGGCGCTGCTTCATCATCGTCCGGATCGCCGCCTTGCAGCAGTGGAGCGTGCCTTCGACGTTCACGGCGAAGGTCCGGTCGATCTCCTCCTGCTTCACGCGCGCGAGGAGCTGGTCCATCGCGAGGCCCGCGTTGTTCACGAGGATGTCGAGCTTGCCGTGGCGGGTGACCACGTCCTTGAGGGCGGCCTCGACGGCGGCCCCGTCGGCCACGTCGAAGCGGAGGAGCTCGCCCTTGCCGCCCGCGGCCGCGATCCCAGCGAGCGTCTCCGCCGCCGCGGCCTCGTTGCCGGCGTAATTGATGATCACGTACGCGCCCTGGCGCGCTAGGGCGGTGCAGATCGCGCGGCCGATACCGCGCGAGCCACCCGTCACCAGGGCGATCCTGGTCGTCAGGTCGAACATCGAGACCTCTCCTCGGCCTTCACGGCCTCAAACCCCCCCGGGAGGGAGAGATCAGGCGTCGTTCGAAGCCTTGGCGACCACCTCGCGGCCCTTGTAGTGACCGCAGGAGGGGCAGACGCGATGCGGAACCATCACGTCCCCGCAATTCGGGCACGGGATGAGGTTCGGTGCGGTGACCTTGTCGTGGTTCGCGCGGCGCTGATCGCGCTTCATGCGGCTGGTTCTACGCTTGGGGACGGCCACGGACTCACTCCTCGTTCTGCGCGAGCTTGCGCTTCCACTTCATCAGCGGGGCGAGCCGGGGGTCGGTTCCCTCTTCCGGCTTGCCGAAATCGGCGGGCGGGCGGACGCGCTCGGGAATGGCGATTCCCGGACAGTCCTCCCGACAGAGCGGCTGCAACGGCTCCTCGAGCAGGATGTGCTCGCGGACGATGTCGTCCAGGACGATCTTCTCGCCGGAGTAGTACTCGCGGTCGAGCTCGTCGGCCTCGACGTCGATGGCCTGCTCGTCCCGGGGCCGCTCGGACTCGGGGAGCAGGAGGCTCGTCACGTGGACGTCCACGTGGAGGGGCACCGGCTCGAGGCAACGGGCGCACTCGGCGTTCACCGTCGTCACGATGTGGCTCCTCACGAGGATGTCCTTCCCCGTCTTCTGCACCTCCACGTCGAGGGCGCCGTCGGCCGGCGCCTCGGGGGCGTGGAGGGTCGTCTCCTCGAGCGCCGATCGGAGCCACGAGGCATCGATCGCGAAGCGGAAGCGCTTCGCGAAATCCTCGACGTCCTTCAGGGCGATGACGAAGGCAGACATGGGTTCCGGAGAAAAAAAGCGCGGACGGGAGGCAACCCCCCGGGCCGCGGGACGCGCTACTATACGGGTCGAAGGGGGTCAGTCAAGGAGCGCCGGGACCAGCCGACGGGCCGGTTTCTGCAGCGCTCTCGGGCGTTCCGGCCACCGCGGTCCCCACGAAGGCGAGCCCACCCGGCCCGAGCTCGAGCAGCGCGGCCGCCGGCGGGACCAGCGCTCCGTCGTCGGATTCCTCCCCGGCGCCCGCGATCCGGGCGACGACGAGCCGGAGCCCCGGGTCCGCGGTTCCGACCGGAAGGACCGCGGCGCCCTGGTCGTTCGACGGGCGGAGCGCCCGGGTCGCCGGCCAGGCGAAGATCCCGCCGCGGGCATGGGCAGCCGACGCGAGGCGGGCGATCGCCGGATCCCCGGCGTCGATCCCGGCGAAGCCGCGCCCGACGGCGGCCGCGCCCCCACCGGACGGGGCCGTCCAGCTCGCGAGGAACGCGCGCCCTGCCCCGCGCGCCTCGGCCTCGACCTCCTCGAGATCGTCCTCGTTCGCGCCGCAGTGGGCGTCGCTCGCCGCGTAGCGCCCGTCGACCGCCCCGCTCGCGAGCAAGAGGACGTCGTTCCCGAATCGCAGGGCGCGGAGGCCCCGCGCGTCGATCACGGGCCCCTCCGCCGGCCGGTCGGCGAAGGCGTCGTGGACGGCCTCGGCCACGTCGTCCCCTCCGACCATCACGAAGGTCGGGACCCCGAGCCGGCCGAAGGCCTCGAGGTGGGTCGCGACCCTGGCCTCGTCGGAGCCCAGGCCGCCGAGGACGAGCACCAGGCCCACGCCCTGTTCGCGGACGCCTTCGATCGCCGCCGCGAGCCCCCCCGTGGCGTCCCCGGCGCCGCGGAAGGCGGCGATCCGCACGGGCGAGGGGAGCCCCGCCAGGGTCGCGACGCGACCGGAGACGGAGACCCGCGTCCGGCCGATCGTGCGCTCGCCCTCGGCCGGGGCCTCGACCGCCATGCAGCGCACGTACGGGGTCGGACCCCCGACGCCACGGCCTCCGCCGCACGTCCCGCAGGACGCGAGCCCGAGGAGGAGAGGCAGGAGGGCGAGGCGGCGCACCGCGGCTCGATAGCACCGGCCCCGTCGGCGCGCGAATCGGCCGGACGGGCCAGCCGGGGCCTGCGTGGTCGGCCCCGCTACCGCATGGTAGGTTGCGGCCCGAGAGACCGCAGACGTACCCATGACCGAATTCAAGCGTTTCACCGGCACCGCCGACTACCTCACGAGCGACGCGCTCGAGTCCTCCGTCAACTGCGCCCTCGCGCTCGAGAAGCCGCTGCTCGTCCGCGGCGAGCCCGGCACCGGCAAGACGCAGCTGGCCGAGGCCGTGGCGAGCGCCCTCGGCATGCCGATCCTGCGCTGGCACGTGAAGAGCACGACGCGCGCCCAGGACGGCCTGTACGTCTACGACACGGTGCAGCGTCTCTACGACTCGCGCTTCGGCGACAACGACGTCCGCGACATCAAGCGGTACATCAAGCTCGGCCCCGTCGGCCAGGCGTTCTCCGCGGAGCAGCGCGTGGTGCTCCTCATCGACGAGGTCGACAAGGCCGACGTCGAGTTCCCGAACGATCTCCTGAACGAGCTCGATCGGATGCGCTTCTACGTCGACGAGACCCGCGAGGAGGTCGTCGCGAAGCACCGCCCGGTCGTGATCATCACGAGCAACGCCGAGAAGGAGCTCCCGGACGCCTTCCTCCGCCGCTGCGTGTTCCACTTCATCGACTTCCCGACGGCGGACCTGATGCAGCGCATCGTCCGCGTGCACCATCCGAAGGTCGAGGATTCGCTCGTCGAGCAGGCCGTCCAGACCTTCTACGAGCTCCGCGACATGCAGCGCATCCGCAAGCGTCCGTCGACGAGCGAGCTCATCGACTGGATCGCCGTCCTCGAGCGCACGGGCGTCCGCGACGTCCGCCTCGACAAGAACCTCCCGTTCCTCGGCGCGCTCCTCAAGAAGGAGCAGGACCTCGTCGCCTTCGCCGACCAGCTCGCTGGCGGCAAGCGCTACCGGAGCTGATCGTGTTCGTCCCCTTCCTCTACGAGCTTCGTCGTCGCGGCGTGCCGGTCGGTGCGCAGGAGGCGCTGAACCTCGCGAAGGCGATCGAGAAGGGGCTCCACGACAGCTCGCTCGACGGCTTCTACAACGTCGCTCGCGCCCTGCTCGTCCACAGCGAGCGACACCTCGACGACTTCGACCAGGCCTTCCTCTCCTACTTCAAGGGGATCGAGGTCGAGGTGAAGAAGATCCGCGACGAGTTCTTCGAGTGGCTGAAGGACGCGAAGGAAGCGCGCGACCTCACGCCCGAGGAGAAGGCGTTCCTCGAGTCGCTCGACGAGGAGAAGATCCGCGAGATGTTCGAGCAGCGGCTCGCCGAGCAGGACGGGCGGCACGACGGCGGCAACAAGTGGATCGGCACGGGCGGCGCCTCGCCCTTCGGCCACGGCGGCAAGTCGGAGAAGGGCGTGCGCGTCGCCGGCAAGGGCGGCGGCCGGGGGGCGATGAAGACCGCGGACGCGCGCCTCTACAAGGGCTACCGACAGGACCTCACGCTCGACGTGCGCCAGTTCGAGGTCGCCCTGAAGAAGCTCCGCATGTACATCCGCGAGGGCGCCGACGACGAGCTCGACCTCGACGAGACGATCCGCGCCACGGCGAAGAACGCCGGCGAGATCGAGGTGCGGATGCGTCCGCCCCGGAAGTCGAGCACGCGCGTCATCCTGATGATGGACGTCGGCGGCTCGATGGATCCGTACGCGCGCCTCTGCTCGCAGCTCTTCAGCGCGGCCAAGAAGTCCTCGCACTTCAAGGAGCTCCGGACCTACTACTTCCACAACTGCGTCTACGGCCACGTGTACGAGACGGAGAAGTTCGAGAAGCCGAAGAAGGTCCGCGACCTGCTCCACGAGTGCGGCCGCAACTACAAGCTGATCTTCCTCGGGGACGCCCTGATGGCCCCCTACGAGCTGATGGCCTCCGGCGGCTCGCTCGAGCTCGGCGAGGACCGCTCCCTGCCCGGCCTCGGCTGGCTCGTCATGCTCTCCCAGCACTTCGACCGGCACATCTGGCTGAACCCGGAGCCGGAGCGCTTCTGGGCGGGGAACACCATCGAGCACGTCGCCAAGGTCTTCCCGATGTTCCCGCTCACGGTGGAGGGCGTCGGCCGCGGCGTGAACGAGCTCGTCCGCGGCAAGAGCCGCGGCCTCCGCTGACCTCCGGACCCTCTCGTCTTGCTTCCGAGGGGTCTCGAGGGTAATCGCTCGGCCATGGCGAACATCCGCGCGGTCAAGGGCATGAACGACATCCTCCCGGACGAGATGCCGAAGTGGCATCACGTCGAGGGGAAGTTCCGCGCCCTCTGCGAGCGGTACGGCTTCGAGGAGGTCCGCACCCCGATCGTCGAGCCGACGGATCTCTTCGTCCGCTCGATCGGCGAGGCCACGGACATCGTCGAGAAGGAGATGTACACCTTCATCGACAAGGGCGACGACTCGCTCACGCTCCGCCCCGAGGGCACGGCCTCGAGCGTCCGCGCCTACGTGGAGCACACCGTCGGCGCGCGGCAGCCGGTCACGAAGTGGTACTACGTCGGCCCGATGTACCGCCGCGAGCGCCCGGCGAAGGGCCGCTACCGGCAGTTCTACCAGGCGGGCGTCGAGGTCTACGGCGATCCGGGCCCGTTCGTGGACGCCGAGATCATCGACATGGTGGTCGGCTTCGTGAAGGACCTCGGCATCGAGGACGTCGAGGTGCTCGTGAACTCGCTCGGCAGCGGCGAGACCCGCACGCGCTACCGCGACGCGCTGGTCGAGTACCTCGAGCCGAGGAAGCACGAGCTCAGCGAGGAGAGCCAGCGGCGCCTGCTCCTCAATCCGCTGCGCATCCTCGACAGCAAGGATCCGAAGGACGCGGCCATCGCCGGCGGCGCGCCGAGCATCCTCGAGTTCCTCTCGGACGAGGACCGCGTGCACTGGGACGGCCTCCGCGCGACGCTCGATGCCCTCGGCACGCCGTACCGCGTCGACGCGCGCCTCGTGCGCGGCCTCGACTACTACTCGCGCACGCTCTTCGAGGTCCGTGGGCGCACCGGCCTCGGCGCGCAGAACGCCATCCTCGGCGGAGGCCGCTACGACGGCATGATCGAGCAGCTCGGCGGCCAGGCGACGCCCTCGATCGGCTTCGCGATGGGCCTCGAGCGGATCCTGATGGCCATGCCCGAGGTGGCGACCCCGCCTCGTCTCGACGCGGTGGTCCTCATGACCCACGCGGAGCTCCGGACCAAGGCCGTGGTGCTCTCGCGAGCCCTCCGGAACGCGGGGCTGCGGATCGAGTCGGATCTGCGCGGGACGTCGCTCAAGAGCCAGATGCGCCGGGCGGACAAGCTCGGAGCCCGCGTCGCCCTGATCCTCGGCGAGAGCGAGCTCGCACGCGATGCCGTGCAGTGGAAGGACCTCGCCAAGGCGGAACAGGGCGAGATCTCGATCCACGAGGTCGCCGACTTCGTGCGGGCGCGCTGCGCGGCTCCCTGAGCCGGTGGGCGGCGCCGGCGCTCGCCGTCAGCGGGTGTTCATCGCCGGGGGCCGCTCGTCGTCGTAGCCGAGCGGCGTCGATTGGGCGGGTGCGGTCTGCGCCGGCGGGGGCGCGGCAGCCGGCGTCGGGGCCGGAGCGGGCGTGGGGGCGAGCGCGCCCTCGACGGCGTCCCGCTCGGCCGCGGTGCGGAACTGTCCGGCGCCGAACGCGGCGACGAGCCGGCCTCCCCCCTCGGCGGCGATCTCGACCGTGACGGCCGGGGTCGCGTCGCTCCGGAGCTCGAACACGACGTAGACGTCGTGGCCGCGGGGCTCGACCTTCATCCGGAGGACCGGCGTCTCGAAGTAGCGGGTCTCGAGCGGCTCGCGCACGTTGCGCTCGGCGATCCGGGCGTTCGCGATGCGGATCTCCACCCTGCGACGGGACGAGCGCACGTCGTACGTGGGCGCGGCCGAGAGCGTCACCGCGAACCGGCTGGTCCCGTCCGGCCCCATCTGGAAGCCGGGCCGCCCGACGACGAGGGCGGTCGGGGCCGCGCGGCGGCCGTGGCCCCCGCGGCCACGCCCGCGGCTCCCGTGGGCCGGCGCCTCCGCGGTCGACCCCGCCGTGGGCGGCTGGGCGAGCGAGGGGCCGGCCGAGGCCGAGAGACCGAGCGCGGAGATCAGGACCGTTCGCAGGATTCGAGGGGCCATCGACCGAAAGCCTAACGGATTTCCCGCGGGCGACTCAAACATCCTCCCTGGTATGCTCCCGCCGTCATGAACGAGGTCGCCACCGTGGTCTTCGCCTGGGCGGCGGTGTCGGGGCACGTCGGGCTCTACTACGCCCTCCTGCACCGACGCCGGCGCTCCGATCGCGAGCACCTCGCGTTCGGCCGGCTCTCCGGCGCGATGTTCCTCGTGGCGACGGGCCGGGGCTTCGCCCTGCTCGCCCCCTTCGGCCCCGTGCCCGCACACGTCGCCGACGTGCTCTCGGGCATCGGGGCGATCACGGGCACGCTGGCCTTCGCCGACGTCTGCCGCTCGCTCGCAGGCGTCCCGAGGCGCGCGCGCAAACGGAGCGTGACCTGGGCCGCGGTGGGCCTCGCCGCCCTCGCCTTCGGCCTCACGCTGCCCCTCCGGGGCGAGGGCTCCGGCTGTCCTCCGTTCGTGCTGCAGCGCCAGCCCCTGCTCGTCTCGCTCGAGCTCGTCGGAGCCGTCTACCTCTCGCTCGGCGTGGCGCTCGCGGCCCTCTCGCTCGTCCCGCTCGTCCGCGCGGCGGTCGAGGAGAAGGAGCTCCGCGTTCCCACCGGGGCGCTCGCGCTGCTCGGCGTGGCCGGCGTGCACGACGCGCTCGCCCGGCTGCTCTGGGTGCGCACCCCGACGCTCGCCGAGCACGCGTACGTGGTGCTCGTGATCGCGATGGGGGGGCTCGTCGTCCGCCGGTTCGTGCGCTCGGGCGAGGCCCTCGAGTCGCGCACCGTCGAGCTCACCGAGCGCTACGAGGAGCTGCGCGCCACGCAGGAGCAGCTCGTGTGGAAGGAGCAGCTCGCGGCCGTGGGCGAGCTCTCGGCCGTGATCGCCCACGAGGTCCGGAACCCGCTCGCCATCATCAAGAACGCGGTGAGCGGCCTCCGTCGCGCGACGTTGCGGCCGACCGACCGCGCGACCCTCCTCGACATCCTCGACGAGGAGACCGACAAGCTGAATCGCCTGATGCACGACCTGCTCGCCTACGCGCGCCCCGTCATGCCGAAGGGCCAGCCCCTCGACATCGACGAGCTCGTGCGCCGTACCGTCGAGCGCGCCCGGGGCAGCAACCCGCACGCCGGGATGGTCGACGTCCGCTTCGAGCTCGAGGGCGCGCCGCCGACGGTCTACGGGGACCCCGAGCTCTTGCGTCACGCGCTCGTGAACATCGTCGACAACGCCTTCCAAGCGATGCCCGCCGGCGGGACGCTCATGGTCCGCGCGCGGCGCGGCACCCTCCTCGACGTGCCGTCCGTGCAGCTCTCCTTCGAGGACACCGGCGAGGGAATGGACACGATCGTGCGCTCGAAGGCGCGCGATCCCTTCTTCACCACGCGGCCGACGGGGACGGGCCTCGGCCTCGCCATCGTCGAGCGCGTCATCCGCAACCACGGGGGCCGGGTCGACATCGACAGCGGCCACGGCATCGGCACGACCGTGACGGTGACCCTGCCGGAGGAACGCACCTCGATGATCCCGATCCCGCCGCCGGAGGGACACGACGGTCGCTTCGCGACGACCCGGAGACGTCCGACGTGAAGATCCTGGCGACGGTGCTCCTCGCGTGGACGGCGGTCAACCTCGTGCAGGCCGCGACGTACGGCTATCTCGCGTCGCTGCGCCGCCTCGGTCGCGAATACCTGAGCTTCGCGGTCCTCACGTTCGCGATGGGCGTGTACTGCTTCGGCGGCGCCATGCTCGCGCTCGCCGGCGACGGGATGGAAGCGGCCACCGCGCAGACCTTCCAATTCCTCGGGACGACGAGCGGGCTCGCGGCCTTCGGTCCCCTGCTCTACTCGCTCGCGGGACGACCGATCGAGCTCGGCGCACGCCTCTCGATCGCCTGGGGCATCGCCTCGGGCGTGGCCGTGCTCTCGGGTCTCTTCTTCGATCCGGCGATCCCCATCCGGGCGGACGCACCGATCTTCCCCTTCCTCCCGCCGACCCACGAGGTCGCGATGCAGCCCGTGGGCATCGTCTCGGTCTGCGGCGGCATCGGCATCCTCGTGTGGTGCATGTCCGACGTGCAGCCCGCCCTCGTGGGCGGGAGCGACGGTCGCGCCCTCTGGCTCGCCGCCATCGTGGGCGCGCCCGCGTGGACGATGGACACGTTCGCGCGGCTCACCCACCGCCCCACGGTCTACCTCCTCGAGCACTTCGTCACGCTGGCCAGCGTGTTCATCGGCTACCTGCTCATCCGCCGGTACGTCGACGCGGACGACGAGCTCGAGCGACGCACCGACGAGCTCCGGCGCGCCTACGAAGAGCTGCGGAACGTGCAGGACGAGCTCGTGCGCAAGGAGCAGCTCGCGGCCGTCGGCGAGCTGTCGGCGGTGATCGCGCACGAGGTCCGCAATCCCCTCGCCATCCTGAAGAACGCGGTCTCGGGCCTGCGCCGCGAGGACCTCGGCGAGGACAACCGCAAGACGCTCCTCGGCATCCTCGACGAGGAGACCGATCGACTGAACCGCCTCGTGCGCGACCTGCTCGCGTACGCACGGCCGATCACCCCCCAGGCGGCCCCGGTCTCGCTGCACGTGCTCGTGGAGAAGGCCGTCGGCAGCGCCCAGAACGCCATCGCGCGGGCCCAGCCGATCGACGTCCAGCTCGACGTCGACCGTGCCCCGGCGACGGTCGAGGGCGACCGCGACCTGCTCGAGCGCGTCTTCGTGAACATCGTCGAGAACGCCCTCCAGGCGATGCCGAACGGAGGTCGGCTCTCGATCGTGGCCGAGCGCCTCGAGCAGGACGGCGAGGAGATGGCCACGATCCGCGTGCGCGACACCGGCGAGGGCATGGACACGCTCGTCCGGTCGCGCGCCACCGAGCCCTTCTTCACGACGCGCCCGAGCGGAACCGGCCTCGGGCTCGCCATCGTGGAGCGGGTGGTCACGGCCCACGGGGGCTCGGTGCGGTTCGCCCGGAACGAGGATACCCCTGGTACCACCGTGACGGTGGTCCTACCTGTCCGTCGCCGGTCGTCGGCGCCTCCGCCCTTGGAGGACGAGGACGACGACGACTGATCCGGCCAGGGGGCCCGGCCCCCGCCGAACAGAGGAGTCGACATGTCGAGCTTCGCACGCCCCGAGGACGATTCGGTCATCCGCCCCGTGAAGGCCTTCGAAGGGGCCCGCGACTCGTCGGTCCCGCTCACGCGTCTCGAAGAGGTCCGCCGCCGCGCCCGGCTCTTCCGCGAGGAGATGCTCGGCGAGAGCCAGGCGCTCTTCTACAAGACCTGCGAGCTCGTGCGGGTGCCCTACCCCGTTCGCTACGCCTTCGCGAACGTCTACACCCAACTGCCGATCGCCTCCCCCGTGCTCCACATCGTGAACCGCCTCTACGTGGTGCAGTTCAAGAGCTCGGCCGGCGTGAAGACGCTGCTCTTCTCGCCGAGCGACGTGATGGCCAACGCCGAGACCCGCTTCTTCAAGCGGCTCGGCGCGGGCGAGCTCGCGCGCATGCCCGGCAAGGTCGGCGAGCTCTCGCCGGGAGGCATCCTGAAGACGGCCGCGCAGGTCCTCGTCGCGCCCCAGTCGAAGACCGTCGTGGAGTGGGTCGAGTCCCTCGGCCTTCGCCCCGAGCAGATCGACTACATCTCGTACGACCACCTCCACACGCAGGACCTCCGAAACTGGTTCGGCGCGGACGGCAAGCGGGGCGAGTTCCCGAACGCGAAGCTCCTCATCATGCGGAGGGAGTGGGATTCGGCCCAGGGCCTGCTCCCCTCGCAGGCGGATTGGTACTGCCCGAACGGGACGAAGGGCCTCGACCCCTCGCGCGTGGTGCTGCTCGACGGCGACGTGAAGCTCGGCGAAGGCGTCGCGCTCGTGCGCTCGCCGGGCCATACGATGGGCAACCACTCGCTCGTCGTGAACACGCCCGAGGGCCTCATGGTCTCGAGCGAGAACGGCGTGTCCGCGGAGAACTACGCGCCCCATCGCTCGCGCATCAACGCGGTGAAGCGCTTCGCGAAGAACACCGGCGCCGAGGTCGTGCTCAACGGCAACACGCAGGAGAGCAGCGTCGAGCAGTACATCTCCATGGTCATGGAGAAGGAGATCGCCGGTCCGTCGGTGCGCAATCCCGAGTTCCCGAACGTCGTGCCCTCGTCGGAGTTCGCCTCGTGGTGGCTCTTCCGCGGCCTCGATCCGACGTTCCGCTTCGGCGACCTCGAGTTCGGCACGCTCCGGCGCGGAGCCTAGGTCGCGCGGCTGCGCCTCGGCTTCCGCGGAGCCTCGGTGCCCGCCCTCCCCGAGGCGCCGACGAGGAACGGAGTCGCGGCCATGGGCGCGACGTGCGGTGCCACCTCGTCGAGCGGCTCGAGGTAGCGGCTCGCATCGAGCGGGAGGCTCGGCGCCGGCCGCAGCGAGAGGGGCTCGCGCACGACCTTCTTCGCGCGCGCGGGCGGAACCCCGAGGACGCGCAGGGCCGCCTCCGCCACTTCGGGAACCGCGCTCGCATCGAGACCGCCGAAGTGGAGGTCGAACGCGGCGCCGGTGACGATGCCCGCGAGCGCGCTCTGCGTGACGGCGAGGCTGTCGACGTGGAAGACGCCCGCCTCGATGCCCGCCTTCACGTCGCGGGCCGCACGCTGCCGGACGTCGAGCGCGAAGCGCAGGAACGGCACCCCGGAGGCGAAGAGGAGCCGACCGACGTCCGAGCCGGGGACGAGCCAGGCGAGCGTCTGCCGCGTGGAAGCCGCCACGATGCGCAGCGGATCGGCGAGCCCGGCGACGACGGCGTCGATGTCCTCGTGGTACGCGCGCTGCAGCAGCTCGGCGATGGCGTCGGCGACGTCCTCGCGGGTCCGGTAGTAGTTGTAGAAGGTCCCGAGCGCGACGCCGGCGCGGTCGGTGATCTCCTGCAAGGACACGCTCTGGAGGCCCTTCTCGAGGACGATCTCCTGGGCCGCGGTCAAGAGCGCCTGGCGGGTCCGGTCTCGCTTGCGGAGGGGTGCGTCGCTCATCGGGGACAGATCCGGACTCTAGCAGGAGCAGGGATTGACGTCTTCTCATTTTTGACATAGGTTCATTTCTGACGATTCCTCAACTCCAAGGAGCCGAGATGAACGCGCCCCCGTCCGCCGCCCCGCCCCTCCGCTGCGTCGTGCCCCGCGCCGACCCGAGCCCGCTCGCGAAGGCCACCTCCCTCGTCTCGGTGATCCTCGCGCGGCCGGATCTCCCGAGCGCCCTCGCGTTCTTCCGGGATTTCGGGCTGGCGGAGCACTCGGTCGCTGCCGACGCGGCCTTCCTCCGCGGCGTGCGCAGCGAGGCTCCGTGCGTCGAGCTCGTCCGTGGCCCGGCGCGCTACGTCGGGCTGCGCTTCGCCGTCGGCTCCCGCGCCGAGCTCGAGCGTCTCGCCGAGGCGGCGGGCTCCTCGCTCGAGGCGGGCGACGAAGCGCTCGGGGGCGAGCGGGTGCGGCTCGAGGATCCGGACGGAATGGTCGTCGAGGTCGTCCACGGGACGCGGCCCCTTCCGCCGCTCGTCCCCGCCGCGCGGCCGGGCACGAACGGCCCCGAGGCGCAGCCCCGCGTGAACGCGACCGTCCGCCTCGCGCACGCGCCGCCGGCGGTCGCGAAGCTCGGGCATACCGTGCTCGGCGTCCGTCGGTTCGAGGAGACCGTGCGGTGGTACCAGCGGCACCTCGGCCTGATCGTCTCGGACGCCCAGTTGCTACCCGACGATCCCGTCCCCGTCGTCGCCTTCCTCCGCTGCGATCGCGGTCCGATTCCGACCGACCACCACACCCTGGCGATCGGCTCGGCGATCGACCTCGGCCATCTCCACACGGCCTTCGAGCTCGACGGCGTCGAGGACGTGGTGCGCGCCCACGCGCTGCTCCGGGAGCGCGGCTTCAAGCATACGTGGGGGATCGGACGCCACATCCTCGGCAGCCAGGTCTTCGACTACTGGCGCGACCCCTACGGGGACCTCTTCGAGCACTACGCCGACGGCGATCGTTTCGATGCCTCGGTGCCCACCGGGTACCACGCGTTCGGCGGCGATTCGCTGCACCAATGGGGCCCCGCCCCGACCGCCGACATGGTCGGCAAGATCCCGACCCTCCACCGAGCCGCCACGCTCGCGCGGAGGCTTTCGAGCGACGACGACCTGACCCCGAGCCGTCTCAAGCGGCTCCTCGCGGCCGCCGGCTGAGGAGAGACCATGGCGCATTCGATCCTGAGGTACCGAGACGAGAACGGCACGCACTGGGGGCTCCTCCGCGAGGGCCGGGTCCACGCGCTCGCCATCCCCTGCACGACCACCGGCGAGCTCGTCGGGCGTGGACGCGACGCGATCCGGGCGCTCGTGCGCGAAGCCGAGGCCTCGCCTTCCCGGGCGCTCGACGGCGTCGAGCTGCTCTCGCCGATCACGGAAGGAGCGCGCGTCCTCTGTCAGGGCGCGAACTACCGCCAGCACATGATCGAGTCGGGCGTGGATCCCGACGCGAAGTCCTTCAACATGTTCTTCACGAAATCGTCGGCCTCGCTCCACGCACCGGTCGGCGCGATCCTGCGGCCGCCGCACGTGCGCCTGCTCGACTACGAGATCGAGCTCGCGCTCGTGCTCGGGGCCCGGACGCGGAGCGCCGTCGACGTCGGACCCGACGATCTCGCGACCTACGTCGCGGGCGTGTGCATCGCCAACGACGTCTCGGCGCGCGACGTGCAGATCCCCCAGATGCAGTTCCACAAGGGAAAGAGCTACCGGACGTTCTGCCCCATGGGACCGGTGCTCGCCCTCCTCGAGGTGGACGAGATGCACCAGCTCGACGAGATGCTCCTCACGCTGACGGTGAACGGCGAGCGGAGGCAGCACGACCACACGGGGAACCTCGTCTTCAAGCCGGCGGAGACCCTGAGCGAGTACTCCCATGTCTCGGACTTCGACCCCGGCGACGTGATCCTCACGGGCACGCCCGCAGGCTGCGCGCTCCGCATCCCCTCGCCGGTGGCCGTGCGGGTGGCGGCGCTGCTTCCCGAGAAGACCAAGTGGAAGGCCTTCCTCGCGGCGCAGGCGAAGCGGAAGGAATACCTCTCGCCGGGGGATGTCGTGGAGTCGCGGATCACGAGCCGCGACGGGCGCATCGATCTCGGGCGCCAGGTTCACGTCGTCCGCGACGCGGAGAAGACGCCATGAGCCGCGCGGCCGAACGCTTCGACGTGACGATCGTCGGCGCCGGCCCGATCGGCGTCGTCCTCGGACGCCTGCTCGGCGGCCAGGGCATCCGCACGCTGATCGTGGACCGCGAGCCGGACGTGATGAAGATCCCGAGGGCGATCGCGCTCGACGACGACGGGGGGCGCGTCCTCCAGGCGATCGGCGCGCTCTCCGAGGTCCGACGCACGATGCCGAGGATCGAGAAGGTCCGCCTTCGCTCGCCCGACGTCGGCGACGTGCTCGTGCTCGACTCGAACCTCTGGCGCAACGGCAATCCGATGGTGCTGGTGTTCCGGCAGCCGGAGCTCGAGAGCACGCTGCGCGCAGGGCTCGCGGCCCTGCCCACGGTCGAGCTCCGGACCTCGACGACGCTCGAGTCGATGGAGGTCGGGGACGAGTCGGTCTCGCTCGCGCTCGACGGGCCGGACGGGCCGTGCCGCGTCGAGAGCCGCTACGTCGTCGGCTGCGACGGCGCTCGGAGCACCGTCCGCAAGCTCGTGGGCCTCGAGCTCGTCGGGAGCACGTACGAGCGCGACTGGCTCGTCGTCGACGTCCGACGCGATCCGACCCCGAATCGCGAGGTCCACTTCCTCTGCGATCCGCGCCGTCCGGGCGTGACGATGCCGGCTCCGGAAGGCGGCCGTCGTTGGGAGTTCATGCTCGGAGACGAAGACGATCGCGCGTCGATCACGAGCCGGGAGACGCTCCGGCGTCTCCTCGCTCCGTGGGGCGACGTCGATGCGATGGAGGTCGAGCGCGCAGCCGTCTACACGTTCCACGCGCGGGTCGCGGACCACTTCCGCCGGGGTCGCGTCTTCCTCGCGGGCGACGCGGCGCATCTCACCCCGCCCTTCGCCGGCCAGGGTCTCATGGCGGGCCTCCGGGACGCGTCGAACCTCGCCTGGAAGCTCGCCGCGGTCGTTCGCGGCGAAGCGGATGCGCGCCTCCTCGACACCTACGAGGTCGAACGGAAGCCGAACGCCCGGCTCATGGTCGACTTCGCACGCGTGATGGGCAGCCTGATCATGCCGCGCGAAGGCTGGAAGTGCTTCCTGCGCGACCGCGTCTTCCGCCCCGTGGCCCGCCTGCCGGGCCTGCGCGACGCGCTCGGGAGCCTCGACGTGAAGCCGCGGACGCGCATCGACGCGGGCCTGCTCCGCCGCGACGATCGTCGGGGCTCGCTGCGTGCCGGCGATCTGCTCCCGCAGTGCGCGATGGAGACCTCGACCGGACACGTCGCGGCACTCGACGACCTGCTCGGCTACCGATTCGCCGTCGTCGGGGTGGAGGTCGACCCGTCGCGCCATCTGCGGCGGGACCAGCAGCGATGGCTCGCGGAGCTCGGCCCGGTGCTGAGGGTCGGATCGCGGTCCGAAGCGGAGTCGAGCGGATGCCAGGCGCTCGTCGACGTCGAGCGCGTGTTCCTCGAGTCCGTCCCGAGCGGCAGCTGCCTCGTCGCTCGCCCGGACAAGCACCTCTACGCGGTGGTCGACGCCGCGGAGCTCGAGCAGGCGGTGGATGCGCTCCGGCGCGATCTCGGCGCGAGCGCCGCGCCGAGACCGGAGCCGCGCAGCCTCAGGGACACGTCGGCACGAACGGAGCTCCGTCGAAGCGCGCGCGTGTGAACGCGACCATCTCGGGGACGTGGAGCTCGGTCGACTCCACGTGCGTCTGACCGGGGTATTCGACGAATTCCACGCGGTCGCCGGCGGCGCACATCTCGCTCACGAGCTCCTCGGTGAGGAACGGGGGAACGTCGGTGTCGGCCGTGCCCTGGTGGATGCGGACCGGAGCCGGCTGCCGACGCTTGCCCGGCGAGTTCGAGTCGAGCGCGGCCGCGAACGTCGGATCGTCGGCGACCTGCCCTTCGAGGCGCGCACCGCCGAGCATGTCGGGATAGACGGAGAGCTCGGCGAGGCAGTCCGTCTCGAGCACGGGCTGTTCGATCACGTCGAGCGTGTCCTGCGCGTAGAGCTCCGTGTACGGCAGACCGTACGCGTTCGCGTAGGCGAAGCCCATGAGCCAGCTGTAGGCGGCGCCGGTTCCCGTCTGGAGAGCCGCGCCGCGGAAGATCAGCGGGATGTGGCTCGCGGGCGCTCCGACGACGGTCCCCATCACCTCGAGCTCGGGCGCGTACGAGGGAGCGAGCTCGCCGGCGAAGAGCGCCGCATGACCGCCCTGCGAGCGTCCCCAGAAGGCGACCCGTCCCGAGACCTGGACTCCGTCGAGGTGCGAGGCGGCGCGCACGATGTCGAGGATGCTGCGTCCCTCGCTGTCCCCGACGAGGTAGCGATGCACGCCCTCGGTGCCGAGGCCCTCGTAGTCGGTCGCGACGAAGAGCCAGCCCTGCGAGAGCACCTCCGGGGCGACGTCGTAGGCGTCGTGGTTGAAGCGCCTTCCCGTCGAGGGCGCGCAGACGTCGGCGATGCCCGTCGTGCCGTGCGCCCAGGAGACCACGTCGTAGCCGCTCGCCCCCGGAGGATCGGCCGGGATGCCGACGAGCCCGCTGACCGCGATCTTCTCGCCGTTCATCCCCTGCGAGAGGTAGAGGATGCGGAACGCCTTCGTCCCCGGCACGAACGGAGCGATCGACTCCGTGCGCAGGACCGTGCCGAGTGGTCCGTCGGGGAGGCTCGAGGGCGTGGAGTAGAAGCTGCCCGCGTCGTCGCAGGAGGCGACGAGGACGAGCAACGCGAGGAGGAGGCTCGAGGTACGCGGCACGCGAGCAGTCTAGCGTCGGCGCGAGGAAGGCGGAACGGACCCCGAACGTCGCGGAGCGGACGGCGTCGCTCCCTGGCTCCCGAAGAGCCGCGTGTTGCGGGCGCTCGTCGGAGCGGGAGCACGACCGCCCTCCGGTCCTCCCCACTGCCCCCGCGAGGGATGCTCGCAGCGGATCGCCCCCTGGTACCGATGGAGGATCACGTAGCGCGCCTGGAAGTTGTCGACGGAGCTCGGCGCGATCTCGGTCGGTAGATGCCCCGAGGCATCCGGAATGCCGCGCCCTCCGACGATGGGGCTCGCGGCGCGGAAGACGAGGTCGTCCCCGAGCTGGCCGGGGCCGTAGCGGTAGTGCAGGCGCGTGAGCACCATCTGGTAGGGGCTGACGCCCTCGATCACGTCCGCGCCGAGCAGCGAGAGCTCGCTCGCGTCGAGCGGATTCGTCGGACAAGGATCGCAGGAGCCCGCGCTCCAGGCGTATTCCGTGACGACCGTGCGGGGCTCGCTCGCGGTGATCCGCGAGAAGAGCTGCTCGTAATAGTGCGCGAACGAGTGGCGCGTCGCGTTCGGCACGACGAGGTTCGTCGGAATGGGGACGTTCCGGTAGTTCGCGACCTCGTAGCGCGTCGGCGCGAGGACGTGCACGACGAGATCCTGCGAGCCGCGGCTGTTGAGGAGACCGAGGCGCACGGGGAGCGAGAACTCCGGCGTGTCGTAGTGGAAGCGGAGCGGAGAGAGCACGGCACGTCCGTCGACGAACCGGACGCGCTCGACGTCGACCTTGGCGACGAAGAACTTCGTGCCTGCCGCGACGTAGGGCCGGAGCACGGGCTCGGCGCCCTCGGGGATGCGGTAGCCGTTCGCGCGGAGCCAGGTGTCGAGGCCGGTCGAGTCGCTCGCGCTCAGGATCACGACGTCGTACTCGCCCACCTCGAAGCGGGCCTCGACGTGCACGGTGCTCTCGGCGAGACGGTCGAGATCGACGCTTCCCCTCGTCCGGGCCGAGGCCACCGAATACCTCGTCCGCTGGGGCGGTCGACACGGATCCGCCTCCCAGTATTCGACGAGCCTCGGGGCCGCCAGCGAATCCACCCGCTCGAAGACCGAGGCGGGGAGCGTCTTCACGTTGTCGCGCTGCAGGACGACCGGAACCGGCACGACCATCGCGAAGTCCTCGGGCGGCCCCTGGTAGTCGTTCTGCATCGAGAGCACCGTGCGCGTACCCGAGCGCATGAGCACGACCATCGTGGCGTTCGCGTAGAGCGAGGTCTCCGCGCCGCTCACGTAGAAGCCGCAGAACGCGCTCGCCGACGAGGCGCACGCGAGCACGAGCGCTGCCGCCCCGATCCATGAACCGAGTGTCTTCATGCCGGCCCTCCCCCTTCGCGACGGACGCCCGAGCGTCTCACGGGATGGGGCGGTTCCGCGAGGGACGGGAACACGCCCGGACCATCGGCCGTGCGAATGACACGATTCGCAAATCCCATGGGCCGGCCTCGGGAGTACCCTCTACCAACACGCCATGGACGCCGCGAGCCCGAGCATGTCCGCGTACGAGGAACGGCTCGTCGAAGACGAGCCCTCGTCGACGCATGCGCCCGATCGCCCGACGCGTCCGGCAGGGCCGCTCGTGGGCCTCGAGCCGATCTTCGAGCGGATCCTCGAGACCGCGACGCGTCGCGTCGACCTCGTGCAGGGCGAGGCCGTGCTCGAGGACGCGCTCCGCACGAGCCGGCGCTTCGTGATCGCCCTGAACCACGGCCCGATGCATCTGCCGGTCGTGCCCGTGTCGGCGCTCGGGCGCGTCCTGCTCGCGCATTCGGCTTCGGCCCTCCGCCTCGTCGGGGTCTTCTTCCGCCCGTTCTACTACGTGCCCGGGCTCTCGGCGGTGATCCGTCACCTCACGCAGCTCGAGGAACCCGCGACGTTCGACTCGCTCGTCGACGGTTTCGAGTCGGACGCCTGGGACGGCGTCGTCGTGATGCCCGACGGTGCGAATTGCGTCTTCACCGATCCGCACGAGCTCCCGGCCTTCGCGAGCCCGCGCTTCGTCGAGCTCGCGGCGCGCGTCGACGCGACGATCCTCCTCTTCGTGCACACGGGTCTCGAGGGCTACGCGCAGGCCGTGCCCATGCCCTCCGCGCTCCGACGCTCGTGGCTGCTCCGACACCTGCCCTACGGCCTCGGGAAAGCCATCGGTCGGACGGAGCTCCTCGCCCTCCCGTCGCTCCTGCCCCGACGCGCCGAGCTCCGCGTCGCGGTGGACGTGCATCGGCCGTCGGTCACGTCCGCGGAGCTCCGCGCGATGGATCCCGTCGAGCGCAGGGCGTGGGTGGCCGGCGAGGCCGCGATCGTGAGAGCGAAGATGAGCGCGCTGCACGCCTCGCTCGCCGCCGAGAGCACGAACGCGCGGCGTTGATCCTCAGGGCGACCCGTGGGCCGTCGCCGCCTCGCCCTCGAGCCGGCCGAGAGCCCAGGTCTCCGCCTCTTCTTCGGTGCGCACGACCTCGTGCGGGTACGGAAGCGTCACGACCCAGAAGATGGCGTTCATGACGCCGCGATGGAGCGCGTTCTCGACGACGACGACGAGCCCCGTGACGGTGCGGCCGAGGAGGTCGTAGTGGGTCTTCACGAAGTCGGCCTCGAGTCGGCGTTGCTTCGCCGAGAGCCCCGGGCCGCTCACGGCGCGCGACACGAGCACGAAGCGCTCGCGCCTCGAGTCGCAGCGCTCCATCAGGGCGAGCAGGCGCGCCTCGTAGTCGATCAGGTCGTCGTCGCGCACGACGCCGGAGAAGCGCGCCTTCACGATCGGGAAGGCGCTCGTGTCGAGCTCGATGGGCACGGGCGCAGCATCGCCCGAGACACGGAGCGAGGTCGAGCGTCTCCGCGCGATCCCACGACGGCGAACACGAACGGACAATCGTCGTAGTGAATGCGGAATCGGGTCGACGCGACGTGGGCCGCGAACATCCTTCGCCCACCCTCTCCCACACGGACCCGATCATGCTCCGCCACGCTCCCCGCCTCGCGCTCGCGGCTTCGTTCGCCGCGCTCCTCCTCGCCTCCGGCTGCAACACCTCCACGTGGGCCGGCAAATACGGAAGCACCAACGGCATCCCGGGTGCCGTGCCGGTCGTCTCCGGGTCCGCCCCCTCCCATGCGCACTTCGGCGGCTGGGTGAACAACGCCTGGGGCCCGAATTCGCAGGTGCTCGACGCGAGCACGTTCTCCGCGAAGAAGTGCCATCCGCCGATGCTCGGCGTGCGCGTCTGCGCGGCGAACGCGCCCGGCATCCCCTGCGCCGTCACCGACGCCGCGGGCCGCTTCGACTTCTACGGGCTGCCGCTCGGCGTCGTGGACCTCGTCGTCCACCTCGACGGCTACTACGACCTCTCGCTGCCCTTCGACGGCTCGCAGGGCGATCTCGCCGTGCAGCCCGCGCTCGAGCTCCCCTCGAACGAGCTGCAGGTGCAGCTCTACGGACAGCTGAGCGCGCCGTCGATCACGCGGAGCGATGCGCGAGGCGGCCTCTCGTTCACGCTCGTCCGCGGCTCCGGCGCGAGCGGCGACGAGCTCGCGGCCGGAAGCGGCACCGACGAATGCGGCACGCCCGATCACCACATGGCGAACGCGACCGTCGCCGGCGTCTGGGTCCGCTACCGCCGCGTCTTCTCGCCCGGCCCGTCCGAGACCTACGGCCCCTGGCTCGGCAACGACGCCCTGCTCGGCAACGACGCCTCGGCCGACATGGCGCACGACGTGCCCGGCAATTGGAACACCTCGCGCGGCCAGGTCGTGTACCTCGACACGACGCAGACGCCTTCCGTCGGTTTCGTGAAGACGAGCGCGGCCGGACTCGCGCTCGCCCTCGAGCTCGAGCCCGGGACCTACGAGGTCGAGGCCGACGAGGACGCTCGCGACCTCCTCGGAACGCATTGGGACTGCCTCCCGATCCACACCATGCCGATCGGCTCGTCGGGGCATCGTGCGCGGGCCACGGTCTACGCGCGTGGCCTCGCCGACGTGCGCATCAGCTGTCAGCCGGAGTGATCGTCCTGGACAGGAGCGGCCCACGAGCCGCGATTCCCTCGCGCGTCGACCTGCGCTAAACCCACGCTCCATGAAGAAGCGCGTGGTCATCGCAGGTCTCGGCGACACCGGCCTGCTCGTGGCGCTCCATCTGCACCCGGATTTCGAGGTGATCGGCGTCTCGCCGAAGCCCTGCCTCGTGAGCGGTCAAGAGCTCGGTACCCGCCTCGCCCGCCCCTCGGCGTGGCGGGAGAACTACCTCCTCGGCTTCTCGCGCTACCGGAAGCTCGAGGGCATGCGCATCGAGCATGCCCGCATCACCCGGATCGCCCCCGAGCGGAACGAGGTCTTCCTCGTGGGGCTCGACGGCGGAGAGCGCTCGCTCTCCTACGACGCGCTCGTGATCGCGTCCGGCGTCACCAACGGGTTCTGGCGGACGCCCGAGCTCGAGGATCGCGCCGCGGTCGAGCGACGCATCGACGAGCCCGCGGTGGCGCTCGCGAAGGCGCGGACGATCGCGGTGCTCGGCGCGGGAGCGACGGGCGTGAGCGTGGCGTCGAACCTGAAGGAGGCGCATCCGGACAAGGAGGTGCACCTCTTCTTCGGCCCGGATCGCGTGCTCCCCGGCTACCACCCGAAGGTGCGTGGCTTCCTCGAGAAGCGACTCGAGTCGCAGGGCGTCGTGCTGCATCCACACCATCGCGCGACGATCCCCGAGGGGTTCCGGGGCGAGCACATCACGAGCGAGCCCGTGCGCTTCTCGACCGGTCAGCCGCCGTTCCGCGCGGACGCAGTGGTCTGGGCCGTGGGCCAGCAGAAGCCGAACACCGACTTCGTCCCGCACGCCATGCTCGACGCCGAAGGCTACGTGAAGGCCGACGCGAACCTGCGCGTTCCCGGCACCGAGAACGTCTTCGCCGTCGGCGACGTCGCCGCGAGCGATCCGAACCGCAGCTCGGCCCGCAACTCGGGCTTCCTCACGGTCGCGCACAACGTCCGCTGCCTGCTCGAGGGCAAGCCGCATCGGATGAAGACCTTCCGCGCGACGCCCTACCGCTGGGGCTCGATCCTCGGCGTGCAGAACGACGGGATGCGGGTCTTCGCACCGACGGGCTTCGGCGTCCTCATCGGACGCTGGGCCGTCACGAACATCCTCTACCCGTGGATCGTTCGCCGCGGGATCTACAAGGGCATCAAGGACGAAGAGTCCCCGAGAGAGGCCACATCGTGAATCCACGCCCCGGCTCCGTGCTCGCGCTCGTCGGCTTCGTCGCGGCCTGTGGTGGCGCCGCCCCGCCTTCCCCCACGCCGACCGTCGAGGTCGCGCGCGCGGCTCCGCCCGCTCCGCCCTCGACGGCGCCGTCCGACGACGTGGTGCCCGCGCCGACGACTCCGGAGGAAGCCTCGCTCCTCGCCCTCTCCCGAGACGAGGACGCCATGCTCCGCGGGCGTGGGGTCTACGAGCGCGAGTGCGCCGTCTGCCACGGTCCCGCAGGCCGAGGGTCGATCGGCCCGAGCCTCGTCGACGACACGTTCCTCCACGGGGGGCGCATCGCGGACCTCGAGCGTGTGGTGAAGCTCGGTGCACCGTCGAACGGGATGCCCATGTACGGAGCGGCGCTCGGGGAGGAGCAGGCGAGCCTCGTGACGGCGTACCTGCTCGTCCTCATGCGGGAGGCACGGACGGACGAGCCCTCGAGGCCCTGAACGGCCGCACGACCCACGCGACGAACCCTCGCTCGCGCCGCTCGGGCAGGCCGAAGTCGTCGCTCCGCTCGTGAACGTGCGTCCCGAAGAGCCGATCGAGGAAGGGGAAGAGCGTCGCGAAGTTCCTCGCCTCGCGGAGGCGATCGTGATGCCGATGATGGAAGCGGGGCGTCGCGAAGATCTCGCTCCACGGCCCCTCGGGGATGCGCACGTTCGAGTGGACGAAGACCGTGTTCAGCTCGAGCAGCACGAGCACCGCGGCATGCGACGCGAGGGGAATCCCGAGCGCGACGAGCGGCAGGTTCTGCGCCAGCGTCATGAGGGCGATCTCGAGCGGATGCTGCCGGTACGAGGCGAGCCAATCCATGGTCTCGGCCGAGTGATGGACCTCGTGCAGCCGCCACAAGAAGGGCACGCGATGCGCGAGCCGATGGTAGGCGTAGCCGCCGAGCTCGAAGAGGAGGAGCCCGAGACCGACGGTGACGAGCGTGCGCGCCGATACCGATTCGACGGCGTTCCACGGCCCGTTCTCCCACGCATGCGCGTCCGCGACGTCGAGCAGGCGCCCGACGCCGAAGACGAGGAGGAGCTTCGTCGCGACGCGTCCGAAGGTCGCGAACGCGAGATCCGTCGCGAGGCCCCGACGTGCACCCTCCTCGCGGATCGGAAAGGCCCGCTCGAGCGGCACGAAGGCGAGCGCGACGAGCCCGACGAAGACGAGGGAGCGAGTCAGCGTGTCGACCATCGCGGCGCCCCTCAGTACCCCTGGCCGTAGCCCCCGACGGGCCGGGCGCGGAGCTGCACGACCGCGCCTTCGGGCACGCGCTCGTTCAGGCGCGGGCTCTGCGTACGCACGCGGAAGAAGCGCTCCTCGGAGCGACCGACCGACTCGCCGGAGGTGTCGCGAACGGAGACCCGGAGACCGTAGGACTCGAGGAGCACGCGGGCGTCCGCGACGCGCATCCGCTTCACCTCCGGCACGAGCACGGTGCCCGCGGGAGGCTCGTAGGTGTCTTCGGGCGCGACCGACGCGACGCTCGCGATCACCGGGCCCGCGAGGTCCAGGTCGATCGGCGCCGCGCCGGCTGCTCGGCTGGGGCTCACCCGAACGGCCGAGGAGTCGGGTGCGAGCGCCACGCTCTCGCTCCGCGCGGTCCCCCCGACGTAGGCGATGCCCGCGAAGGCTGCCCCCGAGACGAGCAGCGCGAAGGCCTTTCCGGCCGTCCCGAGCGCCCTTCCCCTCGTGCCCACCGCCCCCGCTCCGCCGCCCATGGAGGAATCTACGGGCGAGAACGCGATTCGATCCCTCGAATCGTCCTCCGTCTTCCCCGGAGGCTCTGCTACGACGACGAGCGAGCCTCCCATGCGCAACGCCCTCGTCGTCTTCGCCGTCCTGCTCGTCGCGTCCTGCGGGGATTCCCGCCCCCCGTCTCGCCGCGCCTCCGCGCCGGCACCGCGCGCGACGCCTGCCACCCCCGAGCGTCGTGCGGCGACGCCGCGCCGTGCCCCGTCCCTCGATCGCGACGCGGCCGTCGCCCTCGTCGGTCGCTGGCTCGATGCGCAGAACCGCGGGGATTTCGAGGCCTATCAGGCCCTCTACGCCCCCGGGTTCGCGGGCGTGAAGCGGACGACGCGGCGCACGCAGCGCTTCGAACGCGCAGGCTGGCTGGAGGATCGGCGCCGCATGTTCCGACGTCCGATGCAGGTGACGGCGACAGGCATCGTGGTCCTCGCCCAGGGCGATTCCGCGGCGGTGACGTTCGTGCAGCGATGGGCCTCGGGCTCCTATGCCGACGAAGGGACGAAGCGGATGCAGCTCGTGCTCGTCGACGGCAAGCCCGCCATCCGCTTCGAGGAGCTCCTCCCCCCCTCGCGCATGGCCGACTCCGAGGTCGCGCTCGACGCCGGCGTCATGCTCGTCACGACCCTCTCGGACCACCACGCCTACGTCGTGCTCGGACGGGCCCCCGCCGACATGCACGGCGGTCCGATCCACCTGCTGGGAAGCGGTCGCACGCAGCCCTATTTCGCGGCGCGCGAGGTCGCGCGCGAAGACGCGGGTCACGCGGCCGCGCTCTTCGACGAGCCGCTCGCGATCCTCGGCTCGGGCTCGGAATGCACCACCCACGTGAAGGCGCTCCGCCTCGTGCGCGGCGCCGAGGTGATGGACGAATCGATGGTCGCCGACGAGCTCGAGTCGGACGACGACGAGCCCACGTACGGCCCGATCCAGGCCGAGCGCGTCTGGGAGACGAGCGCGTTCGGCGGCGCCTACGGCGAAGGCGACGGAGGTCGCCCCTGGCTCGTCGGAGAGCTCGACGGTCCCTGCGCCCTCGCGGGCCAGCTCGCGCTGCGCTCCGGCGTGGCGCAGCCCGAACGCCTCGCCGTGGAGACCCTCTCGACCGAGGACGCGACGAAGTACGCCGAGGCCTTCGGGCGAACGCCCGGCGGCCGCGCCTACGAAGAGGACACGGAGCATCCGCGAGGTTTCCTCGCGTCCCTGGTCGCGCATCCGATGACGGACCACGAGGACGGCGATCCCCGCTTTCTCGAGGTGCGCACCGCGCGCTTCGGAACGGGCGACGGAGCGTCGACGCTGCTCGACGTCTTCGCGGACGGAGAATGCGGCGGCAGCCACTCGACCGTCCTCCTCGTCGGCCCTCCCGACGCCCCCACCCTCGTGACGGATGGCTATCCGAGCTCGTTCCGTCTGCTCGGTGCCTACGATCTCGAGCGCGACGGGGTCCCGGAGGTCGTGGCGGAGGCGAACGGCGGAGGCGAGCTCTTCCTCCTCCGCCTCGGGGCCCGTCCAGGCGTCCTCAGGCGCTTCTCGTTCACGATCCAGGTCTGCGACTGCTGAAGCCCGCGAAAGGCCGACGAGCCCGTACGAAGGTCCCCCCGTGAGCCCCACCCCCGTTCCCAATCCGGCCCTGCTGCTCTCCGATTGCATCGCCCGATTCGGCCCGGCGCCGCGGTCGTTCTCGTGGTGGGATCGTCTCACGTACCTCCGCATCCCGACGCCGCAGTGGGTGTCGGGGAACCCCGACGAAGCCCTCGCCACCTTCTTCGAGCGCGCGCCTTCGACCCTCCGCGACGGCACGGTCGTCTGGGGCGTCATCGTCCAGGCCAACACGCTCCTCTTCGAGCCCGGCGACATCGACTGCCCGGCCGAGGTCGTGTTCTCGCTCGCCCCCGCCGAGAAGGCTCCGCGGAGCGAGCTCCGACGCATCGCGGCCGCCCTCTTCGAGCTCAAGGGCACTCGCCCTCGAGACCCAGGGGAGCTCCGCATCGCCGAGCACCTCACGAACGAGCTCACGCGCGTCTTCGGCCTCGAGGTCCCATCGTCGATCAGTCCGACGATCCCGTGTCAGCTCTCCACCCTGATGGTGACCCGCAAGCACCTCCCGGACGGCTACCTCCGCTCGACCTACCTCCCGGTCGTGATCAGCCCGGACGATCCGCGCCTCGCCGTCCCCCTTCCCTCGCGCTACTGGCCAGCGCCCCTCGCCGCCTCCTGGTAGCCCCCGAGCCCCCGGGGCCGAGGCCCCGCGCAACGCGCACGCGAGACGACGGACTCGAACGCCCCTCGAAGCGGCGCCTGGCCTCGGCGGGAATCGTGCCCCCGCGATGCGTGGCAGGGCCGCCCACCCCGAGACGTCCTCCGCGCTCAGACGCGCAGCCAGCGCTGCATCGCCGGATACACCGGAGCTTCCGGCGCCTCGTCCCGCCGACGCTCGTTCGTCAGCCCGAGGTAGGCGAGCCACGGCACGCCGAACGTGTGTCCCGTCGAGAAGTTCTCGATGATGGAGCGCGAGCCTCCCCGGTAGCCCTCCGCGTGGAAGACGACCTCGGGCGGGAGCCCGAGATGCACCAGCGCGGCCCAGGACCAGGCGATCGCACCGAGCTCGCCGGCTGCGTCGCACGCCGGGGTTTCCGCCTCGCGCTCCTCCGGTGCGAGCACCGCGAGATGCCCGGCCTCGTGGAGGAGGTCGCCGGGATGCACGAGTCGCTCGGGATCGACGAACATCGCCCCACTCCCGATCGCGATCCCCGGCACGAAGGTCTTCCCCTCGAGCACGGCCGGCCTCACCTCGATGCCGATCGAGCGCAGGAAGCCCACGACGGTCTTCGTCGGCTCGCGCTCGAGAGCCTCGCAGCGCGGATCGTCTTCGGGCAGGAGAACGCGCGACATCGTCCGCCCACGAATACCACGCCCCCACCGCTCGGCCGAAGCCCTACTCCGGTACGGCGAGCTCGAGCCCCCGGCGCCAAGCCCCGGGCTGCGACCCCAAGACCACGCAACGCGGACGCGAGACGGGCCCAGCCAGCGAGCGCGCCCGCAGCGCCCGGCCGAAGCCGTACTCGGGTACGGCGAGGTCGAGCGCGAGGACGTAAGCCGCTTTCTGGACCCGGAAAGCGTCCGCGTTCGGCGAGGTCGAGCGCGAGGACGTAAGCCGCTTTCTGGACCCGGATCGCGTCCGCGTTCAGTTGGCGTAGCCGAGGGCGCGGAGCTGTCCGCGAATCGCTTCGTCCATCTGCGCGTTCTGCTGCTGGAAGGAGAGCCCACGGCCCTGCTCCGCATCCATCCACTTCGCGCGATCCGTCGCTCCCGACCACTGGCCGAGCAGGATGCGGCAATACCGCTCCGCGATCGGATGGCTCTGCAGCTCGAGCTGCGTGCGCTCGCCCGGATCGGCCCGGAGGTCGAAGAGCGAAGCCGTCAGGTTGCCGCGCACGACGAGCTTCCACTGCCCCGCCGTGATGACGCGGCGGTCATCCGTCCATTCGCTGAACGCGACGGCCGGACGCGCGGGCGCCTGACCCTGCAGGTACGGCAGGAGCGAGGGCCCTTCGAGGTTCGGCATCGTCTCGACGCCGACGAGGTCGGTGACGGTCGCCGGGATCGAGAGCGTTCCGACGGCCTGCGGGATCCGGCGCCCGCCCTGCACGGTCCCCTCGAGGTGCACCATGAGCGGCACGTGGAGGAGCTCCTCGTAGACCGAGTGCCCGTGACCCCACGAGCCGTGGTCGTCGAATTCCTCGCCGTGGTCCGAGGTGACCACGAGGACCGTGTTCTCCCAGAGGCCGAGGCTCTTGAGGCGCTCGATGAAGAGACCGAAGAAGTGGTCGTGCTGCGTGATCTCGCCGTCGTGGAGACCCTCGAGCCGCTGCACGTCGCTCGGCGTGAAGGTCACGCCGCCGTTCGTCTGCTTCGCGCGCTCGAGGAGCTCCGCCGTCATGCGCGGCTGCACGATGCCGGTGTAGTCCGTGCGCGCGTCGTACATGCGCAGGTACTCGGCCGGCGGATCGTAGGGCACGTGCGGGTCGATCGTCTGGATGTACGTGAAGAACCGGCGATCCTTGTTCTGCTCGATCCAGTCGCCGGCCTCGCGGAAGACGTTCTCCGCTTCGGTGCTCTTCTGCTCGCGGATGTAGTTCGTGTAGTGGTCCCAGCCCTGGTTGAAGCCGAACCGATCCGACACGTAGCCGTTGGCGAGGAAGGTGCCGGTCGTGAAGCCCTTCGCCTTGAGGTGCTCGGAGAGCATCAGCGCGCCGGCCGGCAGCACGGACTCGCTGGCCCGCGCGAGGTGCGTGCGCGGATAGAGACCCGTGAGCACGGAGGCGACGGAGGGCTTGGTCCAGTTCTCGACCGAGTGCGCGAGCTCGAAGAGGGTGCTCTGCTGCGCGAGCGCGTCGATCGTCGGCGTCCGCACGCGCGTGCGCGGATTCCAGGGCTTCATCTTGTCCGCGCGGAGCGTGTCGATGAGGAGCACGATCACGTTCTTCGCGGGCGTGAGGCGCTGACGCGCTGGCGTCGGGACGTAGAGCGCGGGGGCCGCGAAGGCGACCTGGCCGGCGCCCGACCCCTCGGCGACGAGCTCGATGCGGACGATCTGGTTCGCGTAGCTCGCGAGGTCGACGAGGCCCTGGTGCCAGCTCTGGTTCGCGGCATGCGAGAAGACCTCGGTCCGCTGACCACCCTCCGGGGTGACGAAGACCTTCGTCGTCGCCGTGCCCTGGCCTTCGAAGCCGACGGCCACGCCGAGCTTCGCGTGCTCGGGAACCTGCTCGAAGAAGCTGATCGTCGTCGCGCGGCGCGCCACGATCGCGCGCTTCTCCGCGCCGCCGAGGGCGACCGTCCGGACGAGGGTGTCGTAGGTCGGCGCCGCGTAGTCACCCGCCGGGATCGAGGGCCCGTCGACGATGCGCACCCAGTCGACCACCGCCGCCACCTGCTCGCCCTGGAGGGCGGCCGTGCCGCCGAAGGTGAGGAGGAGGTAGTTCTCGCCCGCCTTCACCTTGTCGGCGGGGAGCGTGAAGTCGTACTCCTTGAAGTTGTTCGTCCCGTCGAACTGCAGCGATTGGAGCTGCTCGTTGTTCAGGTACGGGGTCATGGCCTGGGTGCCGACCGGCTTGATCCGGATGCGGACCGTGCGCGCCCCGGGCTGCTCCGCGTGGAAGTAGATCCGCCCACGCTGACCGACGGTCGCGTAGGTCGAATCGCCGTCGGCTCCGCGCCGGCCCCAGCCGCTGCGCCAGTCGCCGAAGGAGTACTTGTTCTGGGCCGGGGTGCCGAAGTCGATGAACAGGCCGTCGTGCTGCACGTCGGCCAGATGGACCTGGGTCAGGAGGTCCTGATGCACCGTCAGGCCCTCGAGGCTGGCGCCCCCGGAGCCGGCGCTGGTCGCGCCCCCCGAGCCACCGCCGCCCTCGTCCTTCCCACCGCAGGCGGCCAGGATCGCGGAAAGAACCGCTGCCACCATCCACTGCTTCCGCGACATCGAGCCTCCACGTGGGGCGCCCGACCCATCACGGAACGGATGACGCCCCCTGGTCATGCGTGCTCCTGCGCACGCGTCTAGGCATTCCGGGCGCTCGGCCTAGCACGCGGGGATCCGCGGAGTCAACAAAGCTACCCCCCGGACCAGGACGTCCTCAAGGAGGGAGGATCCGGGTCTTGCCCGCCTCGACGTCGGCGATGCGGATCCGCTCTTCGTCGTCGACGCGGAGCGTGACGACGTAGCGGCCCGGCGCGAGCGCGACCCGCGCCGGCGCCGCTCCGAGCGCACGCGCGCCGATGGACACGGCAGGCGCGGGCCCGGCCCCTGGGGCCTCGACGACGAGGGCGCCCTGCCCGTCCGGGACGGGAACCCCGGCGCCGGTCACGGCCGGCTCCAGGCGGCCGTAGAGCGCCGGGACGTCCGGCAACGGACCGTCGACGGCGAGGGTCGCCGCCGGAGCCGCCGCCGGACCGGGGCGGGCGGCCGGGGCCTCGGTGGAGGCGGGCGACCGGGTCTCGGACGCGGTCGGGGCGCTGGCGGTACGGCTCGTCCCCCGACCGTGGCCGAGGACGTTCTTCACGACGAAGTATCCCCCGCCCGCGAGCGCCGCGAGGAGGACGCCGTAGCCCAGGTACGACATCGCGGAGCGACCGCCGGTGGCCGGGGTCGCCGCCGGCTTCGCCGCAGGGGCCTTCGCAGGCGCGGGAGCCGGCGCCGCGGGCACGGGCGCTCGGGGCAGGGGCGGAGCGACGAGCGCGGGCTCGACCGCCGGGAGGGCCGGCGGCGCAGGCACGGGCTCGGGCTCGGTCGCCTCGGACGCCGGAGGCGGGACCGAGTCGCCCGAGACCTCGGTGACGAGCGCGGCGGCGTCCCCGATGGGCTCGGCCGCTTCGAGCGAGGCCCGCGAGGGCGCCGAAGAGGCCGCGATGACCTCTTCGGGCTTCGGAGCGTGCGCGATCTCCGCGAGCTCGGCCTCGGTCGGGAGCTTCGCGACCTTGGAGATGGAGATCCAGTCGTCCATCGCCTCGGGCTCGACGCCTGGCACGCCCACGGGCACGGGCTCCTCGTCTTCCGCCTGGAGCGCCTCGGACGTGATCGCGAAGCCCGCGGGCTTGCTCGAGGGACGCTTCGCCTCGGCGGCCGCCGGCGGCGGCTCGGACGCGCGGCCACCCGCTCGCTTCGCCAGACACTGGGCGATCCGATCCTCGCCTTCCGGACCGACGACGGCCACGATGGCGCCGCGCCGGGCGAGGTCGACCAGCACCGATTCGAGGACCTCCGGCGCGACCTCGCCGTCGAGCAGGAGCTTCCTCGGCCCCGCGTCCGCCGAGAGGCGTTCGACGACGGAAGCCGTCGCGCCGGGCGAGACCGGGAGCAGCGAGGCGAGGACGTCCTCGTCGAGCTGGATCCGCTCGGCGCGCGAGAGCCCGGTGCCGCTGACGGCGTCGAGCAGGGCTCCGAGACGAGCCGCCGCGGTGTCGAGCGCATCGGGACCGAGCGCGTCCGCGGTGGCGCGCACCGGCGCGTCCGTGTCGGTCACGGTGAAGCGTCCGGCGGTGACTCCGAGGAGCTGCGGCAGCGCCCGGGGACCGCGCGAGAACGAGCCATCGCTCGCGGTGCGCGTGAGGTGCACCACGCGGCCCTTGCGGATCTCGAGCTCGAAGAGGTTGTACGCGTCGCGGATGGTCACGCGCACGTCGGAGCGCACGGTGGCGACCGAGCGCAGGATCGAGAGGACACCGAGCCCCTCGACGCGCCCGCGGACCTCGCCGCCCTCGCGGAGGCGGGCCTCGAAGCGTGCGCGCGGACGGAGGACCGCCTTCACGCGCTCGAGGATCTGGTTCGCCGCATCCTCTTTGCGGAGGTACGCGCTCGCCCCGGAGCGCAGCTCGCGCATGCGCTGGAGGAAGTCCTCCTTCCACGAGAGGAGGATCACGGGGACGTCCGAGAGGAGCGGATCGCGCTGGACCTCGCGGCAGAGCGCGAGGCCGTCCATCCCCGGCATCAGGATGTCGCTGAGGATGACGTCCGGTCGCTGCTTGCGCGCGATCGCGAGCGCTTCGGCACCGTCCTGGCACTCGACGACGGTCGCACCGGCCTCGCGCAGGAGGCCCGCGAAGAACCAGACCACCGTGGGATCGTCGTCGACGACGATCGCGCGACGCCCTGCGAGCGACACGTCGTCCCGCCCCACACGATGGCTCGTCTCTCCGACCGCCACGAGGTTCGGGCTGCCGATGCCGCGCGAGGTGCGGAAGCGGACCTTGTCGCCGGCCCGCGAGGCCACGATCGTGCGCACGCGCGCCACGGCGGAGAGCGCCGCGGCGAGCAGCTCGGAGCCCTCCGCGAAGTCGAGCGGGAGATCCCCTCCGAGCTCCACCGAGTCGACGAGGCCGCGACGCACCTCGTCGGCGAAGCGGTCGGCGAGCTGTCGCACGGTGAGGGTACCGAGCCTCGACGTCCGGGCGCCCGGGACGAGCCCCGTGAGCTTCGCGACGCGCTCGGAGAGCGCGGTCGTATCCGCACCGAAGGGGAGGACGTCGTCCGCGCCCGCTCGGCGGAGCGCATCGACGTCGACGCCGAGCTTCGAGGGGACGACGACGATCGGGAGCAGGTCGGTCATCGCCTCGGAGCGGAAATCCGCGACGAAGGTCGAGCCGGGCCGACCGAGGATCTCGTCGCCGACGAAGACGACGTCCGGGGCGCTGACCTTCGCCTTGAGCAGGGCGTCGTCCGCCTCGGAGCGCACGACCTCGAAGCGCTCCGCGGGGAGCTTCGGCGCGAGCCTCTCGGCGGTCGAGCCGACGAGGAGCACCGAGACGATGGTGTCGAGCGAGAGCCCGGGCTCGGAGTCGGACGCGCGCCCGGCGGGACGGGGAGCGCCGGCGGACTCCGCGGCCGTGCCGAACGCGGGCGTCGGCAGCTTGGTCCAGGGCGCGACGGGAGCCCGGGTCGAGGGGCTCTGCGGTCGCGGGGCCCCCGCCGCCGGCGTGGGCCGGGGAACCTGATACCCCGAGGTCGGCCTGGGCATGCCGCCCGGCGTCGCGCGCTCCGTCGCGTTCGGGGCCGGCGTCGGGGTCGGGGCCGAGAAGCCCGCGCGCGTGGCCGCCTGATCGGCCTGGGAGGAGAGCGCGCTGAGCATGAAGCCGCCCGTCGGCGACGGCGGCAAGGGGAGGCGCGATCCCGCCGAGGTCGAGCTGCCGGCCAAGGGCGCGAGGGGCCCGGTCGGCGCACCGGTGCGAGGAGGGGCCGGCGCCGTCTCCGAGATGCGGGCGAACGACGGGAGGGTCGAGGCGATGAGGGCGAGGCGATCGACCTCGGCCTGCGCGAGCCCGCGCTTCTCGTCGCGCGCCCGGTCGAGGGAGTCGATGCACTCCTTCAGCGCCTCGGCGAGCGGATCGATCCGGAAGACCTGGGCCGACGCGTAGAGGGCGTGGAGCCGCCGGCGCATCTCCTCGCGCGGGCGATCGGCGTCCGGGGTGGCTGCCAGGAGCGCGACCGCGCCCTTGAGCTCGGTCGCCTTCCGGGGGAGGCCGTCGACGAAACGGGCCCGGGCGACCCCGAGGGCGGTGTCTTCTTTCTTGGCCGTCATCGCGAAGAGGTACGTAGCACGACCGGGGCTCGACCCGAAGGGGAGAGCGCAGGGAGAGGCCGCCCGTTTGCCCTCGGGGCCGCGAGAGCGTAGGACCGGGCCGTGCAGTTCGTCGATCACGTCCGAATCGAGGTCTTCGCCGGCCACGGAGGCAATGGCTGCGTCGCCTTCCGTCGGGAGAAGCACAAGCCCCTCGGAGGTCCTTCGGGCGGCGACGGCGGCGACGGCGGCGACGTCGTGCTCGAAGCCCAGGAGCGACTGTCCACGCTGCTCGACCTGCGCTACCGCCGCGAGCTCCGCGCGGAGAACGGCGAGCACGGCCGGGGCAAGGACTGCTACGGCAAGGCCGGCCGGGGCATCACCGTGCCGGTCCCGGTCGGCACCCAGGTCTTCGACCAGGAAACGGGCGAGCTGATCGTCGATCTCGACGTGAACGGCAAGTCGTTCGTGGTCGCCCACGGCGGTCGGGGCGGCCGGGGCAACATGCACTTCGCGACGCCCTTCGATCGCGCGCCACGTCGCGCGGAGCCCGGGACGCCCGGCGAGCAACGCGTGCTGCGCCTCGAGCTCAAGCTGCTGGCGGACGTCGGGGTCGTCGGCTTCCCGAACGTCGGCAAGAGCACGTTCATCTCCTCCGTCTCCGCCGCCCGGCCGAAGATCGCGGACTACCCGTTCACGACCCTCGTGCCGAACCTCGGCGTGGCCTCGCTCGGCATCGACCGCAGCTTCGTGATCGCCGACATCCCGGGCATCATCGAGGGCGCCGCGGAGGGCGCCGGCCTCGGCCTGCGCTTCCTCCGTCACGTCGAGCGTTGCCGCGTGCTGCTCCACGTGATCGCGATCGACGCCGATCCCGCACGCGATCCGGTCGCCGACTACCACACGCTCATGCGCGAGCTCGAGAAGTTCGACGCCGAGCTCGCCCGGCGACCGATGGTCGTCGCGATGGGCAAGATGGACCTCCCCGAGTCGCGCGAGGCCTTGCCGCGCGTGCAGCAGGAGCTCGGCGCGCTCGGCGTCGAGGTGCTCCCGATGAGCGCCGCGACCCACGAAGGCACGCACGACGTGTTGATCGCGCTCGAGCGCGTGATCCTCTCGGCGCCGCGGCCCGAGCCCCGCAGGCGCGCCGCGCCGACGCACGACGACGACGTGGAGCTCGACGACGAGGACGACACGGACGACGAAGGCTAGGGCTCGTCGTCCCCGCGTGCGTCGATGCGCGCGAGGGCCCACGCGGCCGCGTCGCGGACGGCCGCGTCGGGATCGCGGGCCTCGAGCTCGCGGAGCACCGGCAGGTGTCGCTTCCCTCCCCTGTTTCCGAGGACCACGGCGAGGTTCCGTGCGAGGCCGACCCGGCCGGCGCGCTTCAACGGCGAGCCCTCGGTGAACGCCCGGAAGGCCTCTTCGTCCATGCGCAGCACCGCTTCGGCGTCGACGCCGCGCAGACGCTCCTGCTCGGCGAAGGGGCCGACGTCGAGGCCGGCGGAGCCGCGCGTGCGATTGTAGGGACAGACGTCCTGACAGGCGTCGCAGCCGAAGGCCCAGTCCTCGAGGCCGGGACGCAGGGCCTCGTCGATCGGCCCCTCGTGCTCGATCGTGAGGTACGAGATGCAGCGACGCGCGTCGAGCTCGCGCGGCCCCACGAAGGCGCGCGTCGGACACGCCTCGAGGCATCGGACGCAGCTCCCGCACCGATCGTCCATGGGCTCGTCGGGCGACAGCTCGGCCGCCGTCACGAGACAGGCGAGGAAGACGTGGGAGCCGAGCCCCGGGACGATCAGGCAGCAGTTCTTCCCGACGAAGCCCACGCCCGCCCGGCGAGCCCAGGCCCGCTCGAGCACCGGCTTCGTGTCGACCGCGACGCGCGTCCGATGGCCGGCGGCTTCGAGCCACGCGGCGAGCTTGCGGGCCCGCTTCGTGAGCACGTTGTGGTAGTCGCGGCCCCTCGCGTAGCGCGCGAACCGCGCCGGCGCGAGCGTGGGCGCGGCATCGTCGCGTCCCGCGTAGGGGGCCGCGAGGACGACCACCGTGAGCGCGCTCTCGAGCATGCCCGGATGCGAAGGATCGACGCGGACCTCCACGTTCTCGGCGAGCCATCCCATCGTGCCGTGACGCCCCTCCGCGAGGAAACGCGCGAGCGCATCGGCCTCGGGGCCGAGCCGCTCCGCCCGCGCGAACCCGACACGCGCGAAGCCGAGCTCCGAGGCGAGCGCGCGGAGCGCATCCCCGAGGACGTCCTTCCCGGTACCGTGAGGCCGCGTCACGGCGTCGGATCGGCGGCGACGTCGGGCGAAGCGGTCGCGCCGACGGCGACGGGCGCGTCGCTCGGGAGGCGCGTCGGATCCGGACGGGCCGCCCGCGTCGTCGAGGCGTCGGGCGGCCGCGGGAGCATGTAGATCTGGGCCTGCGAGTGGTGGCAGGCCTGCTCGTTCCGGTAGAACGACCAGTGCATGTACACGCGCCCGTCACCGCTGCGGATGACCTGCGGCGGGACGGGATAGGGCTGCGAGTTCATCACGGCCGAGTAGGCGCCGTGGTCGAAGACGATGTTGCCGCTCGTGCGCACGACGCCGACCCGGAACACGGTGCCGTCGGGGTCGAGGACGATCTCGAGGACGGTGTGGAGGTCCTGGTTCGTCGCAGGCCCGGTGTAGTTGCCGAGGCTCGGCAGGAAGCGCTCGGCGAAGTCGCGGTGGATGCGGTTGTGCACCAGCACGAGGAACGAGGCGCCCGGAGCGGCCGCGGCGTTCAGCGCGGTCTGGTTGCCCGGTCGCACGCTCGGCACGAAGTTCTCGATCGCCGCGCGGAACTCCTGCCAGCGCTCCGCACGCGAGAGGCCGGCCCGGCCGGAGCGTCGCTCCGCGAACCGCGCGTCGCGATCCTCGCGGAGCGTCTCTTCGCCCATCACCTGCTCGAACTGCGAGAAGCCCATGCGCAGGTTCGGACCGGTGCGCCCGGTCCCGGACTCGCTGCCACGGCGCACGACGGCGACGCGCTCGCCGTCGCCCGAGGAACGCGAAGGCCGCTCGCGCACCGACTCGCCGTCCGAGCCACGGGCCGAGGGGCGGGGACGCGTCACGGTGAACGTGCCGGAGCCGTCCGTGACGGTGATCGTCTCCGTCGGCCGCGTCGGCGCCGCACGGGACGGCGACCGCATCGCGTGCGGGTCGGTACGCGGTGTGCCGGCGGCGACGGCGGCGCCGGACTCCGCCCCGTTGGCCTGGCCCTGACGCGTCTCGTTCGGCAGGCGGGAAGCGGCCGGAGTCGCATCGGTCGGTCGACGCGGAGGCCGACGCTCGATCTCTTCGGGCGTCGGAGGACGCGCGTCGCTGCCGCGCACGTCGCGGAGATCGGCGATGCGGTCTTCCGCCGAGTCGCCCTCCTCGTTCGTCGGCGTCGTCGGCGTCGACTCCTGCGCTCCGTGCTGCGGATCGGCCTGATCGACCTGGTGATTCGTGATGCTCGCGACCGTCTCCTCGGCGACGGTGTTGTTCTCGTCGGCGACGAAGCGCGCGTCCGGGGGCGGAGGCTCGTCCGGATTCTGGGACTGCTGCATCACCGCCATCCGATTCGGCGGCGTCACGGGCTGGGGCTGCACCTCCGGCGCGGGGGGCGGCGGCGGAGGTGGAGGCGGGGGCGGCGTGAGCGCGATCGCGGGAGGCGGCGTCTCCGGCTCCGGGGGCAGCACGACCGGAGGCGTCGGCGGGGGTGTCGGCCGTTCCCTGCGCTCGACGCGCCGGCGCTCACGCTCGCGCTCGCGCTCCGTCTCCGGGTCCTCGGGCTCGTCCGGCTTCGTCACGTCGGGCGTGGGCCGGAGCGGCTCGACCTCGAAGAACGACGTCTGCACGGCAGCCTGGCGCGCGCGCAGCGCGGCCAATCGCCGGGTCTCGAAGAGGTCACGAAGGCTGCCGAGCTCGCCGTAGACGCAGAGATGGGCGATCAGCGAGGCGAAGAGCGCCCCGACCGCGATTGCCACTGCGTGCTGTCCGTGCCGTCGCAAGAGCCCTGCGTAGCCCCCGATCTGGCCGCGACGAGCCGCGACGCGCCGGGGATTCCCTGAAGCAAGCCTGACACCCGCCTACCTCGACCGCAATCCTCCGACGGGGCTCCGACGGAGGCGTAAGGATCGACGTCGGCTCGCATGGCGGGGCAAGGCCGGTGACGTCGTGGCATCGCATGCGAGGGACGGTGGATCCGTGTCGGACATACGCTACGATGCCGCACATCGCGCGAACCCCTGCCTCGGGCGGGAGGGAAGACGACGGAGCGAATGGCGGCCCTCGAACTCGACTCACACACGAACAAGCTCCTCGAAGCCTACGGTTTCGATCGACGCACGTTCGAGCGACTCCGCGACGCACTGATGAAGGGGGAGGCTCGCGAGGACGACAACCGCCTCCACGGACACGTCGAGCCGCCGCGCCCCGAGGAGGTCGTGCCGCTTCCGAAGCTCGGCTCGCCCGCGCGTCGCGAGCTCGCCGAGATCGGGAACGCGGCGATCGAGCGCGGCGAGGTCGGCTGCGTGGTGCTCGCCGGTGGAATGGCGACGCGCTTCGGTGGCTGCGTGAAGGGCGACGTCCCTGCGGTGCAGGGCCATACCTTCCTCGAGCTGAAGCTCCGCGACGCGGCGGCGGCCGCACGTCATGCGGACGGCCGCGTGCCGGTCTACCTCATGACCAGCTTCGCGACGCACTTCACGCTGGTGACGCGCGCACGCACCCTGAGCCTCGGCGTGGCGATCGAGGCCTTCCCCCAGCACGTCTCGGTCCGTCTGACGCCCGAGGGCGACGTGTTCCGGGAGGCCGACGGCTCGCCTTCGCTCTACGCGCCGGGGCACGGCGACCTCACGTTCGCCCTGCGCGAGTCGGGCACGCTCCGGCGCTTCCGCGAGGGCGGCGGGCGCATGCTCTTCATGACGAACGTGGACAACCTCACGGCCACGCTCGATCCCGCGATCATCGGCGCCCACGTCGCCAACAAGAAGCCGCTGACCGTCGAGGTCGCGCCGAAGCTCCCGGGCGACCGTGGCGGCGCACCGGCATCCGTCGACGGGGTCCTTCAGATCGTCGAGTCGTTCCGGTTCCCGAAGGACTTCGATCAGGATCGCATCCCGGTCTTCAACACGAACACCATGGTGCTCGACGCCGAGGCGATCGATCGCGACTTCCCGCTGACGTGGTTCGCCGTGCGCAAGACGGTCGACGGACGCACGGCCATCCAGTTCGAGCGGCTCGTCGGCGAGCTCACCGCCTTCCTGCCGACGACCTTCCTCGGAGTGGAGCGCGACGGCCTCGACGCGCGCTTCCAGCCGGCGAAGGATCCGGAAGAGCTGGCCCAGCGCGCTCCGATGATCGAGGCCGTGCTCTCGTCGCGCGGCATCCTCTAGAACGGGCTCGGACTCGGCGCGGTCCTCATTGCCGCACGAAGGCGCGCCCGTCCCAGCGGTAGTGCCGCTCCCGGTCGCGCCACGGCAGGAGCAAGGGCTCGAGCCCCGGCTGATTGGCGTCCGCGAATCGCCAGGTCGCCGCCGAGAAGCCCTGCGCGCGTCCGGGTGCGATCACGAGCTCGGCCGTGCGCCCGCGGCCGGCGACGCGCGTCTCGTTCGCGATCGACTGCGTGCCATCGGTCATGCCGACCTGCGCCTGCAGCACCGGCCGCATCCCGTTGGAGTCGAGCGTGTAGACGAGCAGGAGCTCGAGTCGATAGGGAGGCGAGAGCGGCTGCCGCACGCGCACGAGGAGCTCGTGCTTGCCGTCCCCCGTGGCGTCGCCCGTCGTCAGCGCGACGATGTCGTCCGGCGAGGCGACGCCGAGCTCCATGAAGAAGAACCGCTGCCCGCCCGCGAAACCCGGGCCCAGGATCGCGATGCCCTTCCCCAGGACGAAGACCTCCTCCGGCCGCGAGTCCTCCGCGACGTCGGCCCGTGCGAGGTAGCGCTCGGGAACGTTCGCCGGGATGCCCCGCTCCTGGCGGAGCTGGCGCACCAGCGGATCCCGCGCGAAGGTCGGCGCGGGCGGAGGCGTCGCGGCGGTGGGACGGGTTCCCGTGCTCGGAGGGCCCGAACGCCCCGCCGAGGGGGTCCCGGCATCGGCGCGCGCCTGAGGCGGCGGCTCGCGGACGATGGGCTCGGACGCGACCTCCTCGAAATCGCGTCGTCCGTCGTAGCGGTAGAGCCGGCTCGCGACGTCGCCCCAGGGCAGGAGGAGCGCGATCGTGTCGGAAGGCGGTTGGTCCGAGTACCGCGCCTGCGTGATGCCCCGCGCCTCGCCGACGCGGATGCGGATGCCCGTCGACTCGCCGCGCGCGGGCTCGAGCGCCGCGCTGCCACCGATCTCTCCGTTGCGATCGCGGTAGCCGATCGCGACGTCGAGCACCTTGGCGATGCGGGTGGCCTCGAACGAGTAGACCCGCGCTTCGTGGTGGTCGGCCTGGTCGCGCGTGACCCACGCGGTCACGAAGACCTCCGACTTCCCGTCCCCCGTGAAATCGAGGAGCGCGACGTTCGTCACGCCCGGGGGCGCCAGGTGGCCGAGCGAAGCGAAGTCGTAGCCGTTCCCGTCGAGATAGCCGAGGCCCATCACGGCGAAGAAGGACCCCGCGAAGAGGATGCGCTCGGGCCGTGCATCGCCCGCGACGTCGGCCCGGAGATCCTGGGTGATCGCGTCGGGGCCGAGCGATCGATCGCGGAGGAACATGCGGATCGTCGCGGGCTCGCCGAACGCGGCGTCGAGCACGGGAAGCGTACGGAGGTCGTCGTTGCGGATCTCGGCGCTCGCCGTCTCCGTCGGCACCGGGCGTGTCTCCACGTCGACGTCGACGAGTCGGATGCGGGCGCGGCCACGCTGCCAATCGCTCGCGCCCGGGATCTGATCCCACGGGATGAAGGCCTCGACGGAATAGCCGTTCGGCGTCGGCGCCTCGACGATGCGCGCCGTGGCGACCTTGCGCGCCCTCCCGCGCACCGGGCCCACCTGGACCTCGGCCGCGCTCCGGCCGGAGACGCCCGCGAAGAGCCAGAGCTCGGAGCCGACCCAGCCCTCGCCCGCCGGCGAGGCGAGGGTCACGACGACGGCATCCTCCTGCGGTCCCGGATGCCAGGTCCGGACGAGGCGTTCGTCCGAGACGTCGGCGGCCACGTAGATGCCGCGCGCGTCGCCGGCGAGCGCGTAGCGCATGGAAGACGTGGGCGAGGAGCCGAGGGGGCGGAAGGGGATGCCCTGCCAGTCACGCAGGCCTCCGTCGACGCGCAGGGTCCGGCCCGCCACCGACTCGAGCAAGAGGGAGGTCGACTGGGCCGCCGCGGCCTGGGGCACGAGCAGGGCGAGCGCGGCGAGGACGGCGAGACGCGGGAAGGACATCGTTCCGGGGGCATAGACTACGCCCACCCGCCCGAGCTTCATCGCGGAATCGGAGTCCCCGTCTCAGGAGGGGAGGACGGGCACGCGGACGTGCGATTTCCGGGCGGCGGCGCCGTGGAGCGCGAGCTGGCCGCAGGCCGCGTCGATGTCTTCGCCCCGCTGCTTCCGGACGAAGCAGGCCACGCCACGATCGTAGAGACGCCGCTGGAACGCGTCGACCCGTTCCCACGCGGGCGCGGCGAGGGCGCTGTCCTTCACCGGGTTCATCGGGATCAGGTTCACCTTGACGGGCACCCCCCGGAGCAGGGAGACGAGCCGGTCGGCATCCTCGAGGCGATCGTTGACTCCGGAGATCAGCGTGTACTCGATCGTGATGCGCCGACGCTTCGGGAGCGGGTAGCGCCGGAGACAGGCCACGAGCTCGTCGAGCGGATGCTTGCGGTTCACCGGCATGATCGCCGATCGCCGCTCGTCGTCGACCGCGTGGAGCGAGATCGCGAGGGCCACCTGACCGCCGAAATCGGCGCCGAGACGATCGATCATCGGCACGAGCCCCGAGGTCGAGAGCGTGACCCGACGGGTGCTGAGCGCGATCCCCTCGGGGTGCGTCAAGAGCACGAGCACGCGGGCGACGTTCTCGTAGTTGTGGAGCGGCTCGCCCATGCCCATCAGCACGACGTTCCGGATGCGCTCGTTGCCGACGAGGTAGCGCCGACCGAGCAGCACCTGCGAGACGATCTCCGCGGCGCTCATGTGGCGCTTCAGGCCCGCGACGCCGGACGCGCAGAACACGCATCCCATGGCGCAGCCGACCTGGCTCGAGATGCACTGGGTGACGACGTCGCCGGGCACGAGGCCCGCGTTCGCGTCCTCTTCCGTGTCCGATTCGTCGACGTCCGGCGTGGCCCCGCGGGTGAGCTGCGGGATGAGCACGGTCTCGACGTCCTTCCCGTCGCCGAGCCGGACGAGCATCTTGCGGGTCCCGTCGGAGGCCGGACGGCATTCGGCGACCTCGAGCGGCAGCCCGAGCCCCTCTTCGGCGAGCTTCGCGCGGAGGGCCTTGGGGAGATCGGTCATCTGCTCGGGATCCCAGACGCCGCGCGCATGGATCCACTGGAAGATCTGCTTTCCGCGGTACGCCGGCTCTCCCCAGGCGCGCACGACGGCCGCCCACTCCTCGGGAAGCCTCTCGAGGGGATGCTGGGGGGGGGCGAGCGGGGGACGAGGCAGAGCCATGGGCGGGCAAGATGGCACCGGCGGACGATGCCTTCAACGCCGGAGGGGTCCCCGAGCGGGGACGGCGGCGCCTACGGGAAGGGCGAGCGGGACGGACGGTGAAGGGCCCCGGGGAGACCCCGGAGCCCTCGCGATCGAGTCGGCTCGCTCAGCGCGTGATCGACTCGGCCCGGTTCACGATGCGCGGCGTGAGGAAGATCAGGAGCTCGTTGCGGGCGTCCTGCACACGGCGGCGCTGGAAGAGGACCCCGAGCACGGGAATGCTGCCGAAGAACGGAACCTGGTCCCGGTTGCGCGCGGTGTTGCGGGTGAAGATTCCGCCGATCACCGCCGTGTTGCCGTCCGGGATGAGCAGGTCGGTCTCGGCCTGCCGCTTCAGGATGGTCGGGTCGCCACGGGTCGAGGTACGCGAGAAGTCGGGCTCGTCGCGGCGGATCATGACGTGCATCGAGATGGCGCCGTCGCTCGTCACGTGCGGTCGCACCTTGAGCTGCAGCACGGCCTCCTGGAAGGCGGTGTTCACGCCCTGCGCGCTGACCTGCGAATAGGGGATCAACGTACCCTGGGTGATCTGCGCTTCGTGGTTGTCGAGCGTGAGGATCCGCGGGGAGCTGATGATCCGCACGGTACCCATCGACTCGAGCGCCGTGAGTCGGACCGCGAGGTTGACGTTGCCACCGACCGAGCCGAGCGTGAGGCCGATGCCGCCGCCGGAGCCGGTCCCGACCGCCGCCGGGAGGTTCACGGCGAAGTTGGGGTTGGTCGTCGCGACGTTGGTGAAGGGCGAGAGACCGCTGGTCGCCGCCACGCCGACCATGTTCGCCGAGTTGCCGCCCGCGACGCCGATGTTCGACGGGAAGACCAGACCCGTGGGATTGCCCGTCGCCGAGCTGAAGCTGAGATCGCCGCCCCACTGGATGCCGACGTCGCGCGAGTACTGGCTCGTCGCCTCGACGATGCGCGCCTCGATGAGCACCTGCGGGGTCTGCGTGTCGAGCGTCCGGACGAGTTCCTCGATGTCGTCGAGGTTGTCGACGACGTCTCGGACGATGAGGACGTTCGTGCGCTCGTCGACCGAGACGGAGCCACGATCGCTGAGGAGCTCCGAAACCCGCTCGGCGAGGTCGGCGCCGGTCGCATAGCTGACGGGCACGAGGCGCGTCTCGAGCGGCGCGAGCTGCTGCTGCTGCTTCATGCGTTCGATCGCGGCTTCTCGCTCCGCGATCAGCGTCGCGAGCGGCGCGACGCGGATCAGGTTGTCGCGACGGATCATGCCGAGGCCCTTGGCCTGGAGGATCACGTCGAGCGCCTGATCCCAGGGGACGTTGCGCATGCGGATCGTGACGGTGCCGCCCACGTCGTCGCTGGTGACGACGTTCACCCCGCCGACCTCCGCGAGGAGGCGCAGGATGTTGTGGATGTCGGCGTCCTTGAAGTCGAGGTCGATGCGACGGCCGCTGAACCGGCGCCGATCGCGGGCGCCGCCGACCTGCAGCGGGATGTCGCTGAGGAAGGCCGCGACCTCGGGGGAGTCCGTCGCGACGCCGGCCTCGGCCGAGTCCTCCGTGAGCGCTTCCTCGCGAGCGAGCGTACGGCTCCTCGGCCGGGAGCTCTGGGTCTCGTCGGTCTCGAAGAACCAGAGGATCCGGTTGCCGGCGCGGATCGGCATCGCCAGCACGCCCGCTTCGCTGCGCACCTCGACGATCGCCCGACCCCGCCCGGGGCTCACGCGCACGCCGTGGACGAGACCGTCCTCGAGGCCGGCCACGTCGGAGGCCACGTCGGGATCGACGGCCGCGCCGCGGATCTCGAGCCGGTGGACGTCGCCCTCGGTCTCGACGACGCGGAACTGGGCCGGCCCCGTGAGATCCAGCACCACGCGCTCCCGGCCGTCGCGGGCCGCCTCCACACGCACGTTCTCGAGCACGAGCGGCTGATGCGAGCCCCGAACCGAGGCCTCTGCCCGCGGCGGTTCCGGAGGATCGGCGTGGACCGTCCCCGAGATACCCAGCACGCCGATCAATCCGGCGAGGGCGACACGAACTCGCATGCCTGACTCCTCTGGTGACTACGGGGGCGATGTTCGACCGCCCCCCCGGTCATACGCAAGTATTCGTCGCGATCCCTTCGTAGATGCGACCCCTGAAGAGACCGGACCCGGGGCGACGAAGGTGAAGAAGAAGACAAGTCCGGGGCTCAGCGGTTGACGGGAGCCTGATTGGCCGGGACGACCGGCGGCGGCCCGGACGTCGGGCCCCCCGAGCCCGCCGATCCGGCGGCGCCCGCTGCGCGCGGGCTCTCCACGACCGTCAGGCCAGCTCCCCGCTGGCTCTCGTCCTTCGGATGCAGCGTGACGACCCGGACGAGGGGGGGCTGGTCGGGCGAGGTCGGATCCTCGCGCATCAGCACGACCTCGTTGTCGCGGATGCGATCCACACGCCAGTTCAGCTGGACCGGCATGCTGTCGGCCCCGCCGCTCGAGATGACCTCGGGTCGACCGAGGAAGTCGCCGCGGGAGACGACGTATCCGACGTTCTGGCGGTCCGTCATCATCGCGTAGGGCGTGGCGACGCCGGTGACGATCGCGATGAGCGTCATCTCCTCGACGGAGACGTTCGGCATGATCACGCGGCGCTGCGGGGCGAGCGAGGTGCGCACCGTCATGGCGCGGATGAAGCTGCGGAACGGATCGCGATTCGAGACGTCGACCTCGACGAAGTCGTCGTCGGTGTAGGCGGGGGCCGATGCGGTGGCTCCGGCGTCGGCCGCCGCGACACCCCCATCGGGCGCGGCGCCGGGAGTGGCGCCCCCACCATCGGCGGCCGCACGGGCCGCGCCGAAGAAGTCCTCCGGCGATTGGCCCGCACCGCCGCCCGGTCCGACGACGGCGGGCTCCTCGCAAGCCGCGAGCGAGAGGGCGATCGAGACCAGGCCCGAGCGGAGGATCGAAGAGCGGAGGTTCATCGGTGGCCTCCTTGTGCAGGCGCGGTCGCTCCCGCTGCGCCCGGGCGCGCCGCCGCGGGACGGTGGAACGTGGTGGCGAGGACCGTCACCTGGAGGTCGACGTTCTCGACGATCTCCTGGCCGTTTCCACCGGACGCCTGGCGGGCCTGCCCGCCGGCCGCTCCCCCGGCGCGGGTCAGCGAGATGTTCTCCATGTTGATGGCACGATCGCGCTGGCTGATGTTGAAGAAGAACTTCGCGAACTGGTGGAAGTGGCCCGAGAGCTCGAGCTGCACCGGAACCTTCACGTAGAGCTGCTGCGGCTCTTCGGGCTGCGGCTCGACCGTGCGGATCTGGAGGCCCGAGAGCTCGCCCATCGCGTTGATGTCCTGCAGGAACGCAGCGATCTCCGCTCGCTCCGGCAGGATCCGCTTGTTCAGCCGATCGATGGGCTCGCGATCGGCGAGCTCCTGGCTGAGCCTCAGGTACTCCTGCTGGCGGTTCTGCGCCGCGACGAGGTCCTGCTCGAGCTGGGCGTGCTGTCGCACGGCGCCGTCGATCTGATCGGCGAGGTCCATGTGCAGCGCGAAGTAGTAGCCGCCGCTCAGGAACGCGAGGATGAAGACCAGGACGAAGAGCTTCGCCGCGACGGGGAGCTCCGCGAAGGTCTGGGGCTGCTTGGTGCCGGTCGCGGCCGGCGCGGTGGTCGCGGTGGCCATCAGTACGTCACCTTGGCGGTCATCTCGAACGCGATGAGGGTGAGTCCGGTGTCGCGGTCCGTCTCCGCTTCGGTGCGGGTCAGGGCCACGTCGGTGAAGAGCTCCGAGAGCGTCAGGCGTCGGATGAACTCGGCTACGTCCTCGTTCGTCCGGCCCTTGCCCGTGATGCGGACCTCGCGGTTGCCCTCGTTGAAGGTGTCGAGCGAGAGGCGCCGCACGTCCCAGCTCGGATTGAAGACGGCGAGCGGGTTGTCGCGCCGGAGCTCCTCGAACCGCTGCGGGTCGATGGTCGGGCCGCCGCCCTGGCTGAGGATGTGGGAGAGCTCCATCACGATGCGGAGCGGTCCGGTGCGGGCCCTCTGGAGCTCGCCCACGACCTGCTCGAGCTGACGGCTGCGATCGAGCTCCGCCTTCACCTGCTCGAGGCGGGCGCTACGGCTGCGCATCTGCTCGATCTGGGTGTTGAGCTCGTTGTTGGCCCGCTGCTGCTCCTCGAGCCGTCCCTGGTAGACGAAGTAGACGACGCCGAGACCGATCATCCAGACGAAGACGGCGGCGAGGTAGATGAGGGCCCAGGTCTGGTTGGACGCGGGACCGATCCCGATCGAGAGCCCCGGAGACTTCCGAGCCTGGGGCAGGAGGTTGATGCGAATCATCGCTTCTCACGCTCCTTCCGGAGGGCGAGCCCCATCGCGACGGCCGCCTGGGCCACGCGCCCCTGCAGGGAGGCGGGGTCGACGAGCTTCGAGTCGGGCTGGGCGACGCGCAGGCAGTCGAGGACCTCGACCGGCACCCGCGAGCGGTTGTGGATCGCGTCGAGGAGCGATTGGACGTTCGCCGTCCCGCCCGAGACGTAGATGCGCGAGAGGTCCCGGTCGCCGCTGGTCGCCAGGTAGAAGTCGAGCGAGCGCTGGATCTCGCCCGCGAGCTGCTCGACGACCTGGTGGATGACGTCGGGGACCTCCCGCGGCACGATGCCGCGTCCGTCCCCGCCGCACTTGTAGGCCTCCGCCTCGTCGCGGCTGATGCCGAGCTGGCGCTGGATCTCCTCGGTGATGCTGTTCCCGCCGTTCGCGATGTCGCGCGTGAAGGCGGTGGTGCCGTTCGCGAGGATGTTGACGGTGGTCAGCGACGCGCCGCAGTGGATGAGGACGATCGTGTCCTCGCGCGCAGGCGCCCCGTAGCCGGCCTCGAACACGTTCTGGACGGTGAAGGCGTCGAGGTCGACGACGACCGGCTTCAGGCGGGCCTCGGCGGCGATGTTGACGAGATCGTTGATCTCCTCCTTCTTCGCCGCGACGAGGAGGACGTCCATCTGCGCGGTCTCCGCCCGCTCCGAGAGGACCTGGTAGTCGATCTGCACCTCGGAGAGGTCGAACGGGATGTGCTGCTCCGCTTCCCAGCCGATCTGCTCGGCGAGCTCGGCCGGCGTCATCCGCGGCATGGTGATCTTCTTGATGATCACCGAGTGGCCGCTCGCCCGCATGGCCACGTTCCGGTCCTTCTTCTTGTGGAAGAGCTTCTCGAGCCCCTCCACCACGGCGCCGGAATTGATGATGTGGCCGTCGACGATGGTCTCGGGCGGGAGCGGATGATAGCCGAAGCCGACGAGTGTCCTCGCCCCTTTCCGGCCTTCCTTGATCTCACAGACCTTGATGGCGCTCGAACCGATGTCGACGCCGATCAAGTTCTTGCCCTCGGATGCCATGCCCGGCCATCACTCCTCCTCGCCGAACACGCGTACCCTGTCCGCGAGGCTGAGACCCAGGGCTTCGAGGATTTTCCGCTTCGTATCGACGCGGCACCCGAAACCCCTTTCCACGCGGTCGAGCGTCAAAACCGAGATGTTCGCGCGACGGGCCACCTCCGCCTTCGAGAGCATGAGCTCGATGCGAATGCGACGGACGTTGTTGGGACGTTGCCCCTCGGTCGGCGTCGCCTTCGACGCCCTGGGCTTCTTCGGCGCGGGTTGCCCTGTGGTCTCCTCCTCGGAGCCCACAGCCGAATCACGCGGCGCATCGCCGACGTCTTCGGGAAGATGTTCGTCCTGGTGATGCATCGCTTGCCCGCGACCCTGGTCGTGCCATGAAGCCCGACCCGTCGACTGCCTTGACGTTATGGCTGAATGAAACCCGCGTCAAGGAATGGTCCGATAGTTTAGGGCTAATTACGCATATTTATGTGTAATGCCCCACCACGGACTCCGGAGGCCCCCGATGTCCCCGAATGGGGATGGAAACCGACTCACGAACCGCTCGGATTTCAACGATCGACCAAACCAGCCGTCATCGTCTCAGGACTTCGCGAGGAGATCAAAAATTTCTCAGGCGGTTGCTGGCGCCCCGTGGTCGGGATAACCGTTCCTCCGTGCAGACCCGATTCCCCCTCGCCCTCCGCGCCCTCGCAGTGCTCCTCCTCGCGGCGGCAGCGTCGTTCCCGACCGGCCGGGCGTCGGCGGACCGGGAGCATCGTGTCCGACAGGGTCAGACCCTGAGCACGATCGCGCGGCGTTATCACGTGAGCGTCCAGAGCCTCGCCTCGGCCAACGGCCTGCGCTCGGGCTCGACCCTCCGGGTGGGTCAGGTGCTCGTGATCCCCACCGGCGACACCGTCACGGTCCGACGCGGGGCGACGCTCGGAAGCATCGCTCGCGAGCACGGGATCTCGGCCTCCGATCTGGCCGAGGCGAATGGCTTGCGGGCCAACGCCCGGCTCCGCCCGGGCCAGGAGCTCGTGCTGCCGGGCAACGCCCGCGCCGTTCGCGAAGCGGGCGGCGGCGGCGAGTGGGGACGGCCTCGGCGTCCCGGCGTCGTGAAGATGATCCGCTTCGGCAAGCGCGACCGACTCGAGACGCGCCTCGTCGACACGAGGGGACGCGCGCGCAGCGGCGCCCGCCGCTCGCTCGGGCGGCTGATGCGCAGCGACGACGGCACGGTCCGCGCGCCGAACCCGAGGCTCCTCTCGGTCCTGACCAAGGTCTCGGACCACTTCGGCGGCCGGCGCATCGTCGTGATCAGCGGGTTCCGGCCCCCGGGGGGCTACACCCGGGAGACGAGCCGGCACACCCGAGGCGATGCCATCGACCTGCGGATCGACGGCGTACCGGTCACGGCGATCCGCGACTACTGTCGCACGCTGCCCGATCTGGGCTGCGGCTACTACCCGCGGAGCCAGTTCGTCCACGTGGACGTCCGGGATCGGGCGGCCTACTGGATCGATTGGTCGGGTCCGGGCGAGGCGCCGCAGTACCGGCGTCCCGCGAACGCGACCGAGGACGCCACGGGCGCCGACGAAGCGTCGGCCGCCGACGAAGGCGGCGAAGCCGAGGGCGCGGTCGTCGGAGCACCGGACGGCGCTCCGAGCCCCTGATCAGCGGCAGGGCACGGGGCGCGACGGGGCGGACTCGCACAGGCGGTCGACGCACTGTCGGAGCAGGCCGCAGGTGACGCCGCCGTCGCCGTTGCAGTCGGCGTCGGTCGAACAGCTCTGGGCCGCGGGCGAACGCTGAGCGGGCTCCTGCTGCTTGGGGCAGCCGGCGAGCAGGAGGCAGACGACGAAGAGCGGACGCGGCACGCCCCGAACATAGCCGAAGCGGGCCGCCGACGCCCAGCTCACTGCCAGCGGTAGGAGCCCCGATCGAGCGCGCGACCGATCGCCTCGACGTGCGAGAAGCCCCGGGTCTCGAGGACGATCTCGACCATGACCTCGCCGATGGTCTGCCGCGCGGCTGCTCCGTCCGTGAGGAGACGGAGCACGTTCGCCTGTTGCTCGGCGAGCGTCGCGAGGAGCGAGGCGAGGTGCCCCGGCGCATCGGGCAGGGTCACGCGGAGACGCAGGAGGCGGCCCGACTGGACGAGGCCGCGGTCGATGATCCGCGAGATCAGGTTCACGTCGATGTTGCCCCCCGAGACCACGACGACCACCTTGCGACCGGCGACGTCGAGGCGCCCGGAGGTCGCCGCCGCGAGCGCCACGGCGCCCGCCCCCTCGGCGACCGTCTTGGCCCGCTCGAGCAGGAGGAGGACGGCCTCGGCGATCTCGTCCTCGGAGACCGTGACGAGCCCGTCGAGGTACCGCTGGCAGAGAGGGGCCGTGATCGCTCCGACGCGTCGGACGTTCACTCCGTCGGCGAGGCTCGCGCCCGCGGGGAGCTCGACGGGCTTCCCCTCGGCGAAGGCGGCCGTCATCGAGGGCATGCGCTCGAGCTCGACACCCACGACCTCGACCGTCGGCCGGCGCGCCTTGATCGCCGTGGCCACCCCAGCCGCGAGCCCACCGCCGCCGACCGGCACGAGCACGAGGTCGGCTTCGGGCACCTGGTCCAGGATCTCGAGGCCGACGGTGCCCTGCCCCGCGATGACACGCGGATCGTCGAAGGGGTGCACGAGCAGGGCGCCCTTCTCGGCCGCGATCCGGTCGGCCTCCGCGGCCGCTTCGTCGTAGCTCCCGCCGTGCAGCACGACGTCCGCCCCGAGCTCGGCGGTCGCCGTGATCTTCACGAGCGGCGTCGTCCTGGGCATGACGATCGTCGCGCCGACGCCGAGCCGCGACGCCTGGGCCGCGACGCCCTGGGCGTGATTGCCCGCGCTCGCCGCCACCACCCCTCGCTCTCGCTCCGCATCCGTCATCGAGAGCAGGCGATTGGCCGCGCCGCGGACCTTGAACGAGCCGGTGCGCTGGAGGTTCTCGAGCTTCAGCCAGAGGTCGGCGCCGACGAGGGTGGAGAGCGGCCGGCTCGCGGCACACGGGGACACGGACACGACCCCCTCGAGCCTTCGTCTCGCTTCCTCGACGTCCGCGAGCGTGATCAGGGGACGTCCTCGTCCTCGAGCCGACGATGCAGCTCGCGCATGTAGTCGACCGCCTCGACCGCGGGCGCTTTCCGCTGATCGAGCAGCAGCACCGGCGCGGAGACGCGGCCCTCGTCGAAGGCCGCGAGCACGGCGAGGCTCTCCGACGCGGGAGGAGGCGGCGCGGGCACGCTCTCGAGCGCCTGCAGATCGGATTCCTCGAGCTCGAAGAGCGGACGCTCCGAGGGCCGCAGCGTCTTCGGGCGCTCTTCCACGTCCACCATCGCGAGCGACGTGTCGTGCTCGCGCTCGGTGGGCCAGACGTGGTTCACGAAGCTCGCCGTCTGACGCGGACCCACGAGCAAGCCGTGACGCATCGCGAAGTGCTCGAGGTGCAGGGCGAGGTCCGCCGCGCTCGCGATGCGGTAGTCGGGATCGCGACGGAGCGACGCCAGCACGATCTCCTCGAGATCGGGCGGATAGTCGGGGACGCGCATGGAGGGCGGCGGCGCGTCCTGCTCGACGATCTGGGTCATGATCTGCACTTCGCTGCCGCGGTAGAGCCGCGTCATCGTCGTGAGCTCGTAGAGGATCACGCCGAGCGAGAAGACGTCCGCCCGCCGGTCCACCACGCGTCCGCGCACCTGCTCGGGAGCCATGTACGCGTAGGTTCCCTTCACTCCACCAGGCTCCTCGCGGTTCGCAGCGCTCTGCGCCACGCCGAAATCGATGAGCTTGGCGACGCCGTCGTGCGTCACGATCACGTTGTGCGGCGTCACGTCGCGATGGACGATCGCGAGCGGATGGCCCGCGCGATCCTTGCGCTCGTGGGCGTGGTGGAGCGCCTCGGCGACCTGCATCACGAGCCCCAGCACGACGTGGAGCGGCATGGCGACGCCGGCTCGCATGCCCGCGCGGACGAGGTCCGCGACGTTCATGCCGTAGACGTACTCCATCGCCATGTACCAGGTCTTGCCGACCGTCCCGAGATCGAAGACCTGCGGGATGTTGGGATGGCAGAGCTCGGACATCAGCCGCGCCTCGTACTGGAAGCTGCGCAGCGTCGGAGCGTGCTCGGTCAGGTGATCGAAGAGACGCTTGATCACGAGGTCTCGGAAGAAGCCGCCCTTCCCCCACTCGCGCGCGAGGTGGACCTCGGCCATGCCGCCGGCCGCGACCTTGCCCAGGAGCTCGTACTTACCGAACGGAGTGCCTTTCACCACGCGCCTCGCGACCCCTCTGTGTCTCGCATGCTACCAGAACCTCGGGCGTCCGAGGAATCTCGTGGAGGGGTCGCCACGCCGAACCGTTCTTGCTACGGATCGCCCCTCCCTCATCCGGCACGGAGTTCGTCGCATGAAGCTGCTCGAGGATCGGGTCGTCGTCGTCACGGGCGCGGGCCGGGGCATCGGTCGGGCCGAGGCGCTGCTCTGCGCCGGCCTCGGGGCCCGCGTGGTGGTGAACGACTGCGGCTGCGACCGCGACGGGACGGGCGCGGATGCCTCGGTCGCGCAGTCCACCGTCGATGCCATCGTCGCCGCCGGAGGGACCGCCGTGGCGGATGCGTCGGACGTGACCACGGAGGGAGCGCCGGATCGCCTGGTCGAGCTCGCGGTCGCGCGCTTCGGGCGCTTCGACGGCCTGGTGCACGCGGCAGGCATCGTGCGGGAAGCCACCCTCCTCAAGACGCCGCCCGACGACCTGACCCGTCTCTTCGACGTGCAGGTGCGAGCCGCGTTCGAGCTCACCCGCGCGGCCGCGGCGAGGCTGGTCGACGCCCGGACGCCCGGCGCCATCGTCCTGCACACCTCTCCGAACGGCTTCTTCGGCGTGGCGCGGCAGTCGGCCCTCGGAGCCTGCTCCGCGGCGGTGGTGGGCCTCGTCCGGTCGGCGGCCGTCGAGCTCCGGCGTCATGCCGTGCGCGTGAACGCCATCGCACCGACCGCCCGCACGAGAATCACCGAAGATACGCCCCTCTTCAAGGGAATCAAGGGTGATTCCATGACTCCCGAGCACATCGCCCCGCTCGCCGCCTTCCTGCTCTCGGACCTCGCGTCGGACGTGCACGGCGAGGTCCTCGGCGTGGCCGGGCAGCGCCACTACGCCCTGCTCGCGCGGGAGACGACGGGAGTGTTCCTGGACGGCACGCTGCCGACGCCCGAGGGCATCGCGGCCGCGTTCGGCGACATCATCCGGGGGTGAACGAGCGCTCCCGCGGGAGGAGCGCCCACCCCGAGCGCTCCATCAACCGCGGAGGTCGATGATCACGATGCCGCGGTCGGCCTCGGACGGATCCGAGGCCTCGGGCTTCTGCGGCGCAGGGCGACCATCGTGCAGCGGCAGCTGCAGGACGGGCCGGTGGCTTTCGCTCTTCCGGCGCTCGTCTTCCTCGCGCTTGCGGATCTGCTCGATGATGAACGGAGGCAGCATGGACGCCCTCCCGGCCTGGACCGCGAGCCTTCTGCGGCTCGGATATCAAACATATAGCAACGGTCGTTCCAGTGTAAAGACCGCGACACGCACGGGCGCGGGCGAATTCCGCTCGGGTCACGGTCTCCACGGGTAGGATTCGGGGCATGTCGCGCCGACGTCCGAGCTGCCCCGCGATCGCGTGCGGATGCCTGGCCGCGGGGCTCGTGTGGGTCGCCCCGCTCCAGGCGAGCGCGGATGTGGACTACGCCCCGCGGAGCGAGGGCTGGAACGGGCTCTCGGGGCTCGTGTCGGATGCCCGGAGCCGAGGCGTCGACCTCGTGGCTCCGTCGGAGCTCGACCTCTCGACCCTCGGTCCGAGCGACGGTCTCCTGATCGTCCATCCCGTGAGACCCCTCCCGGCCTCGGATCTGGCCGCCTTCGTGCAGGGCGGGGGGCGTCTCGTCGTGGCGGACGATTTCGGCTCGGCCGAGCCCCTGCTCGCGCGGTTCTCCATCGCGCGCCATCCGCTCGTCGAGAGCAGCGCACCCCGCGTCCGCGGACACGAAGGCCTGTGGGTCGCCCGGACCCACTTCCGCCATCCCCTCACGGAGGGGGTGGATCTCGTGGTCACGAACCATCCGGCCGCCGTGCGGCACCCGCACCTCGCGCCGCTCGTCGCGTTCGAACGGGACGGCGAGGGCGTCCTCCTCACGGGCGTGGTCGGTCGTGGCCGGCTGGTCGTCCTCTCCGATCCCAGCGTCCTCATCAACGAGATGCGGGCGTTCAAGGGCAACGAGCGGCTCGCGCGGAACCTCCTCGACGTCCTCTCCGGGCCCTCGCACGGACGGGTGCACCTCGTCACGTCGGAGACGCGGCTCGTCGGCGAGTTCGAGGGCGCGAGCGGCAAGCCCTTCCGTCAGCGCTTCGAGGACCTGCTCCAGCGTCTCTCGTCGCTCGAGCTGCCGCCGGGAGCGGTCCGCGTCGTGAACGCGATGCTCGCCTCGCTGCTCCTGCTCTTCGCGTTCTCGGCCTCGAACCAGAAGAGCCCCTATCGCTTCCCGTTCCGCTCCCCGCGAGGCGACTCCGCGGACGAGCGACGCGCCCGGCTCGAGGGCCGCCGCGTCACGACCCTGCTCTCGCTGCACGACGAGCTCGCGACCGCGCTCGCGGCCCACCTTTCCCTGCCGCGGGAGGGGCTGCTAGAAGAGGCGCCGCGCGCGTTGCTCGCGCGCGGGTGGTCGCGCTCGGACGTCGACCGGGCCCTGCGATGGCTCGGCGACGTCGCTTCCATCGACACCGCCTGGCACACCGGGATGCGCATCCGCATGAGCGAGCGCAGGCTCGCGTCGCTGGTGAACGCCGGAGAGGGCTTGCTCTCCAGACTCGAGAAAGGCACTCCGCACGCATGAACGAAGCGTCCCGTCTCGGCGATCAGGCCGCCGTCCACTTCGCTCGCATGGCGCGGGAGGCGATCGAACGGATCCGCGACGTGTACGTCGGCGATCCGCGCATCCCCGAGCTCCTCCTCGTCGCGCTGGTGTCGAAGGGCCACGTGCTCCTCGAGGGTGTGCCGGGGGTCGCGAAGACCACGCTCGCGAAGGCCTTCGCGGGAACGCTCGGATGCGAGTTCCACCGCATCCAGTTCACGCCGGACCTCCTCCCGTCCGACATCACCGGCACCTACGTCCTCTCGCCGCGCGAAGGCACCTTCGTGCTCCGTCACGGCCCGATCTTCTCGCAGGTGGTGCTCGGCGACGAGATCAACCGTGCGCCGGCGAAGACGCAGAGCGCCCTGCTCGAGGCCATGCAGGAGGGTCAGGTCACGATCGAGGGGCACACGCTCCCGCTGCCCCATCCCTTCCTCGTGATCGCGACCCAGAATCCGTACGAGCAGGCGGGCACCTACCCCCTGCCCGAGGCGCAGATCGACCGGTTCCTCCTGCGGCTGCTCGTCGAGTATCCGAACGAGACCGACGAACGGAAGGTCCTGCGGCGCTTCCTCTCGGGCTCGCCGTCGACCACGCGCGTGCTCGGCGCCGAGGACGTCCTCGCGCTCCAGCAGGCGGCGACGCTCGTCCACGTCGAGGACGAGGTGCTCGACTACGTCGTCCGGCTCGCCACCTTCACGCGTCGCCACGGCCGCGTGCTGCTCGGCTGCTCCCCACGGGCGTCCCTGGCGCTCGTCCAGGCCGCCCGCGCACACGCTCTCCTCGAAGGGAGGAGCTTCGTCGTGCCGGACGACGTGCGCGCGCTCGCCCGCCCCGTCCTCGCCCATCGCATCGTGCTCTCGCCGGACGCCGAGGCGGACGGAGCGAAGGCCCAGCAGATCGTCGACGAAGCGCTCGCCAAGGTGTCGATGCGCACGGCGGGACGCCCCTGAGGCCGGCGCCGTGTACCCGATCCCGACGATCGAGACCCGATGGCTCGGCGCGGCGCTCGCGCTCGCGCTCCTCGTCGGCTCGATCTCCGGCTCGGTCGTCACCGCGGCGCTGGCGAGCGCGGGCCTCGTCCTCGTGGCGGCGGTCTTCGCCTCGACCGTCCCCCTCGCCCGTCGGGCCCGGGCCGACCGCCTCGAGTTCGCCTGGTGGATCGCGGGCGAGAGCGGCGACCCCGCGCTGCCGGTCGTGCGCGCGGCGGCCCCGTTCACGGTCCACTGCTTCTTCCGGCATCGCGGCTCGGGCCCGATCCACATGGACGCGATCGAGCCGGTCTCGGCCCACGCGGTCGGCCTCGACGCGATCCGCACGGCACCGCTCGAGGTGCCGCCCGGCACCCGGGTCGAATTCGCGCTACGGCTCTCGGCCCCGTCGCCGGGTCGGTCCGTCCTCCACGGGGTGCTGGTCCGCCTGCGGGGCCCCCTCGGTCTCTTCGAGATGCCCCTCTACTTCCCGAACCGACTGCGCGTCACCGTGGCTCCGCGACGCCTCGCGCGCTCCCGCGTGCGCGGCACGCCCGAGCGGCCTCCCACGCGGGCCGCGGCCCATGCGCAGCGCCGGAGGGGGCGAGGCACCGAGCTCCACGAGCTGCGCGACCTCCGCCCGGGCGACCCCTTCCGCACCATCGCGTGGAAGACGAGCGCACGCCTCGGCCGCCTCGTGGTGAAGGAAGTCGAGCAGGAGGAGCACGGCACGCACCGCCTGGTCGTGGACGCGGCCCCGTCGATGCGCGCCGGCACTCCCGGACGAACGCGCCTCGACCGCGCGCTCGAGGTCGCGATCGGCGAGGCGGAAGCCAGCCTCGCGATGGGCGATCGCGTGGGCGTCGATGTCGTCGACGGCCGCTCGATCGCCGACCTGCCGCCCGACGACCGCCCGCAGCAGGCGCGGAAGGTCCTCGACACCCTCGTCTCGGCCTTCGACGTCGTGGACGAGGACCTCACGGAGGTCGACGACGCCGAGGTCGGTCGCCGCGTCGCACGCTACGTGCGCCACCAGGAAGGGCTCGATTTCTCCGACGGGAGCGAAGCCGGCTGCGATCTCCGCGCGCTCGCGGCCCACGTCGCGCCGCGGGCGGAGCGCGTGCCGGGCAAGGTCCGGGCGAGCACCCACGAGGGGACCCTGCTCCGGCGGTACGCGAAGCGCGACGGGATCCCGCTGCCCTACCGGCGGACGGCGCCGGTCGGAGAGAAACAGCGAGCGCTCGTCGCGGCGCTCGAGCGCATCGAGGCGCGGCGCCTGGGGCCGTCCCGTGTGACGGTCTTGACCGACGGCGAGGACCTCGAGGTCGACGAGACGCTCCGTCGGGCCTTCCTGCGGCTCTCCCGGCACGGACACACCGTCCGCTTCGTCCTCGTGCGGAATCCCGAGCCACCCGGCCGCGGCGACGACGCGCTCGCGCGGGCCGAGCGACGACGCGCCGAGCTCGAGGCCCGACGACTGCGGGCGCTCGCGGCGTCGCTGCGGAGGCTCGGCGCCGCGGCCGAGCTCGCCGACGTCGCCCAGGTCCCCCCGTCCCCCCTGGCTCCGACGGAGACCTCCGCATGACGTCCGACGCCCCCCCGTGGGAAGACCCTCGCCGCGCCCTCGCGCGACACGGCCTCGAGCCGAAGCGCTCCTTCTCGCAGAACTTCCTCACCTCGAAGGACGTCGTCGATCGCATCGCCGCCGCGGCCGTGCTCGAGGACGACGAGCCGGTCGTCGAGCTCGGCCCGGGCGTGGGCACGCTGACGGCGGCCCTTCTGAGGCGTGGAGGGCGCGTCCACGCGATCGAGCGCGACCGCGACATGCTCGCGGTGCTCCGCGCCGACCTCGCGGGCCAGGGTCGGTTCGTGGTCGAGGAAGGCGACGCGGCGACGGTGGATCTCGCCGCCCTCGCGGACGCGGCGGGCGGCCGCATCGCGGTCGCGGGCAACCTCCCGTACGCGATCACCGGCGCCATCCTGAAGCACCTCGTCGAAGAGCGGACGCGCGTCCGACGGGCCGTCGTGATGGTGCAGCGCGAGGTCCGCGATCGGCTCCTCGCCGAGCCCGGCACCAAGGACTACGGCGCGCTCACCGTCTTCGTCACCGCGGCCTTCCGCGTAGAGCCCGTGCTCACGGTGAAGCCCGGGGCCTTCCATCCTCCGCCGAAGGTGGCGAGCGCGGTCGTGCGCCTCGTGCCGCTCGAGCCGGCGCGTGCGGAGGAGACCGAGAGCTTCCGCACCGTCGTCCGCGCGTCGTTCGAGCAGCGCCGCAAGACGCTCCGCAACGCCCTGACGACCGCGCTCTCGAGCCCGGAGCTCGTCGCCCGGACCCTGGCGCGCGCCGGCATCGACGGGATGCGGCGCGGCGAGACGCTCTCGGTGGAGGAGTTCGCGACGCTCGGGAAGGCGCTCGACGTCGAGCGCGCCTCCGCCCTGCCCTGAGCACCCGCGACACGGAGCCGCGGCCTCGGCTTCAGCGCCCTCCGACGAGCTCCGAGAGCCGTGCGGCGGAGAAGGCCGCGAGCCTCCGCAGATCCGGGCGGGCCGTGGTGTCGGCCTCGAGGCGGCGGAGGGAGTCCCGGACCCCGGCGAGCGAGCGGGGATCCACCTCGCGGGCCTCGAGCGCGGGTCGATCGAGCACGGACGTGATGCGATCGATCGCGAGCGCTGCCGCGGGGGCGAGGGCGGGATCCCGACCTCGTGCGAGCTCGACCAGGAGCTCGAGGGCCGCCTCGGGGGCCCGCATCGAAGGCGCCTCGCGCACCGCCTCGAGCCTCTCTTCGCGCCCGCGATCGGGCGAGAGACGGGCGAGGACGTCGGCGTCGCCGGCGTGGCGGGCCCTGCGCGAGAGCTCGAGCGCGTCGGCGGCAGGCCGCACGGAGGGCGCCGGATCGTCCGCGTGCGTGGCCGCGGAGCCGACCGCCGTGCCGAGCACGACGAGGAGCATCGGGAGGACCGGACGCGAGCGAGCCATGGTGCGGGCGAACGTTGGCCTCGTTCGTCGTCGGAGACAAGCGGGCGGAAATGGCCTACCCTTGCACACACGAATCGACCGGCGGATCCGTCCCCGCGGACGCTCTGCCGCCGCTACTTCTCTCGTGGGAGGAATCCATGAGGCCCTGGGGATACGGTCTCGCTCTTTCGCTCCTCTGTCTGTCGCCGATCGCGGCGCAGGCGCAGGAAGGCATGTCCGAAGCGGAAGCCGTGCAGATGCTCGGCTCCGACAATCCGGACGTCGTCCGACTCGGCATCGAGACCCTCGGGCTCTCGGGCACTCCGTCGGCCGCCGTGGCGATCGGCGATCGCGTCGTGCGAGGGCTTCCCCCCGAGCTGCTCGACGTCGCCATGACGACGTTGCGGGTGCTCGGACGCCCCGAGACCGTCCCCGTGCTGACGACGCTCTGCCACCACCGGCGGGTGTCGGTCCGGGCGCGCGCCTACGAGGCCCTCGCCGCCACGCGCGCGCCCGCGGCGGTGGCCGTGCTCGTCGACGGGCTGTCGGACGTCGACGCGACCGTCCGTGGGGCCGCCGCGAACGGCCTCGCGGAGATCGGGACGCGCGAGCAGATGCCGGCCCTCCTCCGCGCCTTCGATCGCGGCGTCGCCGAAGCGGCTCCGGCGATCGGCAAGCTCGGCGGCCCCGACGACATCCGGCGTCTGCTCGGCGCCCTCGGGCGGCTACCCCTGTCGTCGCTGGCTCCGGGCCTCTCGAACGCGCTGATCCGCACCGACCTCCCCCAGCGGCTCCGTCTCGACGTGGTCGGACGCCTGCAGGAGCTCGGCACCGCGGAGGTCCGCGCCTATCTCGAACAGCTCCTCGTCCTGCTGCCGAACGTGCCGAACGATCCGGTGCGCCGCGCGATCGAGGAAGCCATCGTCGGAATCGCCGGCTGAACGGGAGACCATCATGGCACGCACCTTCCTCCGCGCCCTTCCCCTCCTGCTCGCGCTCCCGCTCGGCGCCTGCGCGAGCGGCACGTCCGGCTCGCTCCCCTTCTCGCCCCACTACCCCGACAATCGAGCGGATGCGGTGGCTCCCGTGCTCTCGCGGCTCGCGAGCCACACGGCCACGCCGGACGCCTCGGTGCTGCTCGGCCTGACGAAGGCTCCGACGAACCTCGTCGCGATCGATCTCGTCGACGGCCGGGAGCGCTTCCGCGTGCCGGTCGACGCCCGGACCGCTCCGTCGATCGCGGGGGACTACGCGGTCGTGCAGACCGCGACCGACGTCGTCGGATACCTCCTCTCCGACGGGACGGAGGCCTTCCGCATCCCGCTCGCCGCGGAGGGCGGGCCCCAGCACCTCGTCGGCGCGGCGGGCGAGGGTCCGACGGCCGCCGTCGTGCTCTCGGGTCAGGTGGGCGACGCGGCCTCGCAGGTCTTCGTCATCGACGACGGCGACGTGGACTTCCACCGTCCCGTGCCGCAGCCGGCCGGCGTTCCGGCCGTGCGCGCCGGCATGGTCTTCGTTCCCTGGGGCTACCAGAACCTCTCGATCCTCGAGGCCGCGAACGGCCACGAGATCGCGCGCGTGCGGATCACGCAAGGCATGGTCGGGCACGCGCTCGCCCACGGCTCCACCGTCGTCTTCGGCCAGCGCGTGCTCTACCGCCTCGACGGGAACGTCGTCGGGGGGAACGGCGCGAGCGTGACCTCGTACTCGCCGCCGGAGACGGGCCTGCCCGATGCGCCGCCCCTCTTCACCGATCCCTATCGACCGCCCCCGGCACCGACGAGCGCGGCGCACCACATCGAGCTCGGCTTCCACGCCCGGCCCGACACGGGCCTCGCGATGGCGGACGACAGCGTCTACCTGGTGTTCTACAAGCTGATCTTCGGCCTCTCGGCGACGGACGGCTCGCCGCGCTGGGCGCGCACGAGCCCCGAGGATCTCGTCGCGGCGGCCGCCTTCGACGGCGGGTTCGTGGTCGCGGACGAGCGGGGCACGATCACCGTCTACCGAGCGAGCGACGGCGCGCCGCGTGCGCGGCGCGAGACCGGGATCCCCCTCGAGGTCGCGGTCCTCTCCGTCGGGGCCCCGCTCCCCGAGACCCTGCCGCTCGATCCCCTGCCCCCGCTGCACGACCAGCTGCTCGTCGCGGCGCAGACCACCGACAACCGCCTGCTCCCGGCACGCCGCCTCGCCGTCCAGAAGCTCGCGGGCCTCTCGGACCCGCAGGCGACCGCCGACCTCGTCGTGCTCTGCGACGACGCCCGGATGCCGGACGAGCTCAAGCGCTCGGCGTGCCAGGCCGTCGCCCAGAGGCCGCACGGCGAGGATCAGGTGGTCGCCGCCCTCTCGCGTCACGCACGCTTCCTCGACGGCACGGCGGCTCCGCCCGTCGGTCCGCTCGCGAGCGCCGCCGCCACGATGCACGAAGCGCGCGCCGTGCCGTTCCTCGTCTCGCACCTCTCGGATCCCGCGACCCCGCTCGATGCGCTCGAGCCGATCGTCGTGGCGCTCGGACAGCTCGGCGACGCCTCGGCGGCCCCCGCGCTCCGGGATTTCCTGCGCCTCTATCACGCCGATCTCGAGGACTACGAGATGGGCCGCATCCTCCGGGCCGCGGCCGAGAGCTACGCCACCCTGGCGGGCGCGCAGGCCCTTCCGACGCTCGACGAGATCGCCGCGGACCCGTACTCGGACCGGAGCCTGTCGACGGCCGCGGCGCAGATCGCGTCCCGCCTGCGCTCGGCGGCGAATCCGACCCCGGCGGCGGCGTCGACGCCGGCCTCGGCCCCTCCGCCCGCCGCCCCGCTGCCGACGCACCTCACCCGCGACGCGGCCGAGGCCTCGATCGCCGGAGTGCGCCCGGAGCTGATCGCTTGCGTCCGCAACGATCCCGCGCATCCGTCCTCGGCGCGCATGACCGTCGTCGTCGAGCGCGATGGCACCGTCCAGCGCGTCGCGACGATCCCGGCGAGCATCGAGCCGTGCTTCACCGCCCTGGTCACGCCGCTGCATTTCCCCGCGACGCGGGGCCAGGGACGCCAGCAGGTGGTGCTGACCATCCCGTCGCGCTGAAGGGGCGCGGTCGCGTCCCTCGGCGCGACCGCGAACGTCGCGCGCACGGGCCGGGAAGCGGAGGCTCGGGCGCCTCAGCGGAGGAAGGCCACGGCCACGCCGAGCGCGACCACGGCGAGCACGACGCCGACGACCCAGCCCCTGTTCGGTCCCTTGCGGGTCGGGAGGGCGAAGTCCTCCTGGCTCGAGGTGACGGCCGACGGCACGTCGGCGCCGAAGGGCTTGGGGCTCGGAGGCCGTGCAGCGGTGAGGGCGCGCTCGATGTCGGCCGTCGACATCTCGGCGAAGGCCTTCACGTCCCCGGGGAGCCCGAACGCCTCGAGCGTGCGCTTCGCGAGCTCGCCGACGCTCGCCGGTCGGTTCTGCTTCTGCTTCGCGACACCTGCCTCGAAGACATCGTCGAACGCATGCGGGAAGCGCGGATTCAGCGAGCTCGGCGGGATCGGCGCCTGCTGTACGATCTTCATCAGGATCTCGGCGACGTTCGCTCCGTCGAAGGCCACCTTGCCCGTCGCCATCTCGCTCGCGATCGCCGCCATCGCGAACACGTCGGTGCGGTGGTCGACGTCGAGCTTCCCCATCGCCTGCTCGGGCGACATGTAATAGGGGGAACCGAGCGTCGTGCCGAACGCCGTGAGCTTCGGCCCGGTCTCCATCTGCAGCTTCACGGAGCCGAAATCGAGGAGTCGGACGCGATCGCCCTCGGGCGAGTGACAGAGGAAGATGTTGTCCGGCTTCAGATCGCGGTGAACGACGCCGAACGAATGCGCGTGGTCGAGGGCGAGCGCGCACTGACACAGGATGCGGAGCAGGCGCGCGGGCGCGAGCGCACCGTCGCGGCGCAGCACCTTCCCGAGCTCCTCGCCCTCGAGGTACTCCATGACCATGTAGTTCGCTCCATCGGGCGTCGTGCCGAGCAAGACGACGTTCACGATGTGCGGATCGCGGAGCATGTCGGCCGTCTCGTACTCGCGTCGGAACCGCTCGACGGCGACGGCGTCCTTCGAGACGTCGGGATGGAGGACCTTGATCGCGTAGCGCGCGCGCGTCCCGACGTGGCGGCCTTCGTAGACCCGCCCCATCGCTCCGTCCGCCACCCGCGCGACGACGAGGTAGTCGTCGAGCCGTTGGCCGATGCGCGGGTCCACGTCACCCGCCGGTTGCTGCTGCACGGTGATGGCGCCGCATTCCCCGCAGAAGGAAACGGCGTCCGGATAGACGGATCCGCAAGATGGACAGGCGCGACTCACGAGAGGGCCATCCTACCGAACGTGGGGGGGGAGCCGCAAACGCTGCCTGCGCCGCCGACGCTCACCACGAGTACCACCGACCGGAACGAGCGTCCCTCGCCAACGTGAGCTCGCGGAGGTCCGTGGTTCGCACCCGGAAGCACACGAGGCCCCCGCCCGCGATTCCGCCCTCCTCCTCCCACCGTCCGAGCACGTCGGCGACCTGGACCGTGCGCCCCTCGTGGACGACCTCGACGGGCGCGTAGTCCCAGCCGACGGCGTCGCGTGTCCGCACGTCGAGGCCGTCCCGCCCCCCATCCCACCAGGGCGCCGCGAGCCCGGCGACGGCCCGGAGCCGACCGACCAGCTCCTCGATGCCCCGCTGCACCGACTCGTCCGTCATCCCCGCCCGGACCGCGACCACGAGGGTGTAGTCGTCGTCGACCCGACGCGCGACGAGATCGAGCCGTTCCCCGTAGATCGCGAGCTCCACCGGCTCGCCGGCGGCCAGGCGATGGAGCGGGCCCGTGAGCCCCGCGACGACCATCTGGAGGTGCGCCCCGAGGATCTTCGCCTCGAAGGGATCGATGCAGGAGCAGTAGTCGACGCACTCCCCCTCGCGGTCGACGAAGACGAGCGCGCGGATGTGGGGCTCGACCTCGAAGAGCCGGCGCAGCACCGGCGTGAACATGGTCTCGACCTGGTCGCGCGACGCCTCGGGGAAGGTGCTGAGGGTGCGCGCCATGGCTACTCGATCCGCGCGAAGAGGGCGTCGTCGCCCAGCAGACGGCTCACCGTCGCCTCCCGGAAGCGGATCGGGAACCGCTCCCGCAGACTGGCGGTGAGCGCGTCGAGCGCGCGGAAGCGATGCTGATCGATCAGCTCGCGCCGGACCGTCTCGAGGTGCGTGTCGAGCGTGGCGACGAGCGCGGGCTCGATCCCCGTGACCACGACGATGTTGTAGCCGAAGGGTGTCCACACGACCCTCGGCACGACCCCGGTGGCCGCCGTCTCGAAGAGGGAGTCGCGGTACGACGGATCGATGGGCGAGGAACGATCGAACGCCGGCAGCTCCTCGAAGCGGAGCTCGACGTGCTCGAAACCGCTCGGAGCCTCCGCGCGTGCGCGGAGCAAGCCGACGGGATCGGCGCTCGCGCGGGCCTCGCCGACCAGTCGCTCCGCGAGTCCCTTCGCCGCGGCGTCGGCCACGGTGAGCGGCCCCTGGTCCGTCGAGACCACGAGATGGGCCGAGGTCCGGCGCTCGGGGCGATCCCAGCGCGCATGCGATTCGGCGAAGACCCGACGCACCTCGTCGTCGGTCACCGACGAGGGGGGATGCTCGCGCTCCACGTCGCGGAGCAGACGCTGCACGAGGGCTCGACGATCCAGGAACTCGTCGCCCCCTCCGGCGCCGATCCCCTGCCGTGCGGCCTCGTGCGCGAGGAGCAATCGGGCCTCGACGCGGTGCAGGGCATCGAGCGGCGTCCCCCCGGCGCGGGCGAGCTCGGCTCGCACCTCTCCGACGGTGATCGCCTCCCCGTCGACGACGGCCGCGACCGTCCCCCCGACCCGTGCGCCCCGGCCGGGCGCTGCCGCGGATCCCCCCCCGCGGTCGCAGGCTGCCACGACGAGGAGGCCGAGGCCGACGACGAGACGAAGCGTGATCGGAGCCCCGTTCATTCCGCGACCTCCCCCCTCAGCAGGGTCGTGGCGGACGCCACGAGGAAGAGGCCCGAAGCCGACTGCACCAGGGTCGCGACGTAGTCGTGGGCCCCGAGGCTCTGCACGGCGGCGAAGAGGAAGTAGGCGGAGAGCACGGCGAACCCGGATCCCACCACGATCCGGGCCAGGCGCAAAAGGTGGTTCGTGCGGGGGATGCCGGGACGCGCCACGAGCCGCCTCACGACATGCCGTAGCCGCGGAGCTTCTTGTGGAGGCCCTCGCGGGTGATGCCCAGGGTCTTCGCCGTGGCGCTCTTGTTCTGGTCGTGCTCGCGGAGGGCCTCCGCGAGGATCCACTTCTCGACCTGCTCCATCATCTCCCGGAGCGTGCCCTTCTCCGGTCGCACCCGAGCGACGACGTTCTCGGCCTTGCGGATGCGCGGGGAGAGATCCTCGGGTCCGACGAACGAGCCGTCGCCCACCTGGATCAAGAGGCGTTGCACCTCGTTCTGGAGCTCGCGGACGTTGCCCGGCCAGTCGTGGTCCTGGAGGAGCTCCATCGCCTGCTGGCTGAAGCCGGGCGCGTTCCGACCGAACTCCTCGGCGTACTTCCGCAGGAAATGCGCCGCGAGCGCGGGCACGTCCTCCCGTCGTTCGCGGAGGGGCGGCATGCGCACCGGGAAGACACCGAGCCGGTAGAAGAGGTCCTCCCGGAACCGACCGGCGCGCACTTCTTCCTCGAGGTCGCGATTGGTCGCCGCCACGATGCGGACGTCGACGCGCTTCACCTGGCTCGCGCCCACGGGCCGGATCTCGCCGTCCTGGAGGACGCGCAGGAGCTTCGCCTGGAGCGAGAGCGGCATCTCGCCGACCTCGTCGAGGAAGAGGGTGCCGCCGTTCGCGAGCTCGAAGAGCCCCTTCTTGTCCTCGGTCGCTCCGGTGAACGCGCCCTTCTTGTGACCGAAGAGCTCGCTCTCGAGGAGGTTCTCCGGTAGCGCGGCGCAGTTCTGGGCGACGAAGAGCTGGTCCTTGCGGGCCGACCAGTAGTGCACCGCGCTCGCCGCGAGCTCCTTGCCCGTGCCGGTCTCGCCCTGGATCAGGACCGTGACGCGCGTGTCGGCCACCTTGCGGATCTGCTCGAGCAGGCGGCGCATCGCCGGCGCCTCGCCGACGATCCCCTCGAAGCGGCGCCGCTCCTCGGTCCGCTTCAGGTAGACGTTCTCGGTGCGCTGACGCTCCTCGGCGGCGCGCAAGCGCGAGAGCAGCTGGGCTCGCGCGAAGGCCTGGCTCGCGGCCTGCGCGAGGAGCGCGAGGCGATCGAGATCCGCCTCGCGGAACATGCCGGGGCGCGCGCGGTTGTCGACCTGGAGCACACCGAGGATCTCCTCGCCCTTCCAGAGCGGGATCCCGATCGTGGAGACGATGGCCGCGGCGAGCATCGAGGCGGACTCGCCGACGTCGCGACGGGCGTCGGCCGCGAGCACGGCCGCGCGATTGGAGACGACCTTGCGGAAGACGCTCCGGGTGATCGGCACGGCCTCGACGCGCTCGAGGCGGCCCTTCACGCGTGTCCCGATGGGGACGTAGCGAGGCGCCTTGCCGCGCCCGCCCTCCTCCTCCTCGCGCAACGCCACGGTCACGTGCGTCGCGCGGTCGAGCAGGGCGAAGACCTGGGCGGCGACGGCGTCGAGCACCTCGTCGAGCTCGTCCGCCGCGCCGATGGCGACGACGGCGTCGTAGAGCGACCGCAGCACCTCGCGATCGGCGCGGGCCTCGGCCTCGACGCGTGGGATCTCGTCGACGGGACGCATCGAGACCACGTCCGCGGTCTCGGTCTCGTCCTCGATCCGGACCTCGATGCGCACCGGATGGGTCGCGGTGCCGAGGCAGATCACGTCGGCGGTCCGGAGGCCGCGCTCGCGTCCGGGGCTCGAGGCGAGCTCGATGGTCTCGCCGTCCCGCTCGATGCGCGTGCCGTTCGTGCTGTGGTGGTCCCGGAGGACGTAGCCCGACTCCGTGAACGCGATGGACGCGTGATCGGCCGACACGTGGTGCGCCCCGAGGCGCAGATCGGCGGTGTCGGCACGACCGAGACGCACGACGTCGGCCGCCGTTTCCAGCGGGCCGACGTCGGGGTCCCCAGCGATCACGCGGAGGCGGATCACCCTCAGGAACCGGAGCGCGAACGGAGACGGTTCTGGATGCGCGTGGCCTCGGGACCGACCTGACGCCAGATCGCCTGACCGTCCTCGCGGGTGCGGAGCTCGTCGATCTTCGTCACGGCCGCGGGCGCACCGGCGGTCGCGATGTGATCGATCGCGTACAGCACCGTGAGCCGGACCTCGGGAGCCCGGTGGTTGAGCTGGCCCTCGAGCGCGGTGATCGCGCCCGCGTTGCCGGCGCCGAGGCGACCGATCATCGCGGCGGCCTTGCGGGCCACGGCCACGTCGGAGTCGCCGAGCTTGCCCTGCCAGCACGCGAGGTCCATGTCGCAGGCGTTGGCCGCGTCGACCATCGGCTGGACGGCGCGCTGGAAGAGCTCGCGCGAGCCACCCTCGGACGCCGGATCCTGCGACTGCACGAAGGTGGTGAGCTGCGCGGCCTCGGTCTTGTTGGCGAGGAGCGCGTAGTCGACGGCCGCCGAGAGCGGGTAGTCCGTCGGCACGTCCGGCGTGCGCGCCTGCGCGAGGAAGATCGGCAGATAGCCGGGGTCGAACGAGCTCGTCGCCGCGCCCATGAGGCCGGCGCGGATCTGCAGACCCTGCAGGTCCGCCGGGGCCGCCGCGATCACGGCGAGCACGGCCTCGCGGACCTGGGCCCGCTGCGCGTCGTTCACGTTGAGCTGCAGGAGCGCCATGGCCGCGTTCGCGCGGGCTCCGAGGTCCGTGCCGCGTGCGACGCCGAGCAGGGGGTCGAGCGCCTCGGCGAACCCGAGGGCGCCGAGCGCCATGGCCGCGCGCTCGCCGACGAGGCCCTGCGCGGTCATGCCCTGGCCCATGTTCTGCGTCGACAGGAGCTGGATCTGACGCGCGGCCTCGGCGTTCGCCTCCGCGTTCTGACCGCGGAGGGTGGCGAGGAGCGGATCGAGCGAGGGGCGACCGATGCGGACGAGGGCGCCCATCGCGACGTCCTCCATGCCGAAGCGCAGGTCCTTCGAGCGCATGAACAGCGCCTTGACGAGGGCCGGAACCGCGTCGGCGTCACCGATCTCGCCGACCTGCATGAGCGCGAGGCGGTTGATCAGGAAGAGCTGGTTCTCGTTCTCGCTGGTCGCGATGCGGAGGAGGTGCGGAATGGCCGCGCGATCGCGCAGCGAGCCGAGCGCCTCGACGACGCCCTTCTGGATGAGGCCCTCCTGGCCCTGGGACGCGCGGGTCTTGTCGAAGGCCTTCATGAGGGCCGTGATCACCCCGGCGCGCTGTCCGGCGGGCACTTCCATCATCTTGATGGTGTCCGCCGCCGCGATCGCCTGCGACTCGGTCACGCCGCGACGGTAGTCGAGCGCGGCCTGGAGCGCGGGAAGCGTCCGCGGATCCCGCATGTCCTTCATGATCTCGAGGATGCGGGCGTTGTTCTGCGAGTCGGCCGGGTTGTCGATGAAGGTGCGCGTGAGTGGCTCTGCCACCGCATCCGCCACCGCCCGCACCTCGGGCTTCGTCCGGTCGCCGTTCGCGTTCGCGAGGGCGTTCGCGTAGATGCGCTGGATGTTCTCGATGGCCACGGTCCGACGGTTGGCGTCCGCGAGCTGACCGGCCTGACCCACCGGGTCGTCCGGCTTCGGTCGACATCCAACGGTTCCGAGCGCGAGCGCGGCCACGATGGTCGCGAGCTGCAACGGTCGATTCCTCATTGCCAGTACCTCCCCGGCCAGGTCTCGGAACGCGCGGGGAGGAATCCCCGTCCAGCGTCCCTTTCCCCACGAAAATCACGCGAATTCGCGTCCGGGACTGTATCCGCGCCGTTCTCCGGGTGTCAACGGCCGGTTTCGGTGGGCGCCCCTCGGCGGGGAATCAGGGCGCGGCCTCGGTCACCGCCTCGACGGAAGCGGACGAGCCCGACGTGGGTGCCACCGTGCGCGCGGGAGCGAGGTCCCACGTGAGATCGACGGTGCCGCGCGCGCCCGTGAAGCGGAGCCGGACCTTGGAGCTGCCCTCGGGGATCGAAGGGCGCCCGTCCCCGAGCCGAGCCGGGAAGACGATCCGGAAGACCATCCGATGCGGGTTCACCGAGGGGAAGTAGACCTGCTCCGCGGGCGTCGGCCGACGGACGCGCTCGATCTCGAGGGGCTCGATCTGGTGTCCCTGGGCGTCGACGAGGACCACGCGCCAGGCGGAGAGGCGTCCCGTGAGGTCGTTCTCGCGGATGCGCTGCCCCGCGAGGGTCACGAAGAAGCGGTGTCGCCCCTGCGAGTCCGCGAGCGACGCGCGCAGCATCTCGTCGCGCTCGTTCGCGTCGAAGCTGTAGTCGTGGGCGTACCGGACCACGTAGGCCCATCGGAACTCCCACGACTCGAACGTGGCCGTGACGTGGAGGACGTCCGCCATCCGGCTCCACGCGAAATCGTCCTGCGAGCGCGTCCAGCGCTTGTAGACGCGATCGTAGTCGGTCTCGGTGAAGGACCGCGGCCCCTCGGAGAGGGAGACGGCGGACGACGCGCAGCCCGAGGCCCACGGCAATGCCACGAGCAGGACCGCGACGGCCGTCCGCAGGACGCTCACGCGCCCTCCCCCATGAAGTCGGCGCGGCGGAACAGCGACTCGAAGTGGAGCCCCGCGCCGCGGATCGCCTCGGAGCCGCCCTCGCTGCGATCGACGATGGCGAGGACGCCGGCGACCTCGATGCCGTGCTCGCGGATCGACTCGACCGCGCGGAGCGTGGAGCCGCCGGTGGTGACGGTGTCCTCGAGCACGACCACGCGCGCTCCGCCCGGGAGCCGGTCCGCTCCCTCGAGGAGCTTCTTCGTGCCGTGGCCCTTCGCCTGCTTGCGGACGTAGACGGCGTCGAGGGGACGGCCCTCGAGGAAGGACGTCAGCGAGACGGCCGAGGCGAGCGGGCAGCCGCCGAGCTCGACCCCGGCGACGGCGTGCACGGGGCCCGGCACGCGCGAGAGCCCCTCGAGCAGCAGGCGTCCGACGAGGACGTGGCCCTCCGCCGTGAGGACCGTGGGCTTGCAGTCGATGAAGAAGTCCGACGTCTTGCCGGAGGTCAGGGTGAACGTGCCTCGGCGGAAGCTCTTCTCGCGGAGGAGATCGAGGAGTCGGCTCTTCGTGTCGGTCATGGCATCGCGCGTCGCCGTCCGGTGGCGCGCCTCAGGAGGGGGAAGCTCGGAACCGGAGCGCGCCGGAGGCCCGGCCGATCCCGCGAGGTGTCCTCGGCGGATAGCACGGGCGGCGGGGTCATGCTTTCCGTCGCATCCGGCACGCTCGCGGCCTGGTCCGCACGCCCGTGGAAGGTGGCGGTCTCGGCGACGGTGATCGACGGAGCGACGAGGTCCCCGACCACGCGCGCGGAGCCGAGCACGTCGATCGCGTCGGCGGCCTCGACCGAGCCCACCAGCACGCCCGCGATCACGACGATCCGACCGCGGACGTCGCCGCGGACCACGCCCGTGCGCGCGAGGGTCACGCGACCGGCGACGTCGATCGAGCCGTGGACCCGCCCCTCGACGACGACGTCCTCGTCGCCGCGGAGGTCTCCGTCGATCGTCGTGCCCACCCGGATGGTCGTCTCGTTCGCCATGGCGTGCTCTCCCGGTCGCCCAACCCCCTCTGGCGTGCCGCCTCGGCGCCTTTCCGAAGGAGGATCGACCGCGGCCCGTATACCCCTGGCCGACGCGTATCGTCACGTTTCCGGACAGTCGATGGCAAGGCCGACCGCCTGCACCCTCCGGAGGTCGGGAGGCCCCGGCCGTGGTAACGTCCGGCCCCCTCGCGTCGACGACGGGGAACACCGGGCCGCTCATGGCTCTTCTGCGAGGCGAATCCGCGTGGCCACTCCCGAAGACGGAACCCTGCTCCGAGGCGACCTCGACGAGCTCCTCCTGCCGATGCACGAGGCCGAGAAGCCTCGGAGCGCGTTCGCGGTCGGTACGGAGCACGAGAAGCCCGCCCTGCTCGCGGACACGCTCGCGCCGGCGCCCTACGACGGGCCGAGGGGCATCCGTCGGGTGCTCGAGGAGCTCGCGGCCCGGCACGGCTGGATCGCGGAGTCGGAATACGAGGGAGGCCCCCTGCTCGCCCTGAAGCGCGGGCGCGCGTCCGTCACGCTCGAGCCGGCCGCTCAGCTCGAGCTCTCGGGTGCCCCGCTGCGCACGATCCACGAGATGGCCGACGAGATGCGTACCCATCTCGCGGAGCTCGCGCCGATCGCGAGCGAGCTCGGCCTCGTCTTCCTCGGCATCGGCTTCCATCCCTTCGCGACCCACGCGGAGCTCCCGTGGGTGCCGAAGCTCCGCTACGGCGTGATGCGGGAGTACCTCCCGACGCGCAGCCCCACGGGCCTCGACATGATGCGCCGCACGTCGACCGTGCAGGCGAACCTCGACTTCGAGAACGAGCACGACGCGATGGAGAAGCTCGTCGTCGCGCTCCGTCTCCAGCCGATCGTCACGGCGATGTTCGCGAACAGCCCGTTCGTCGAAGGACGGCCGACCGGAGAGCGCAGCCATCGGGCCCACGTCTGGGTGCACATGGATCCCGATCGCTCGGGCCTCTTGCCCTTCGCCTGGTCGAAGGAGACGCCGACGTACCGCGACTACGTCGAGTGGGCGCTCGACGTGCCGATGTTCCTCGTGAAGCGCGGCCAGTCGATCCTGCCGAACACCCAGCAGACCTTCCGCACCTTCCTCCGCGAAGGCCGCGACGGCGTGCGGGCGACGCGCGGCGATTGGGAGACGCATCTCAACACGCTCTTCCCGGAAGCAAGGCTCAAGCGGACGCTCGAGATGCGCGGCGCCGACGCACAGGGCGCCGCCCTCTGGCCCGCCCTGCCCGCGCTCTTCAAGGGCCTGCTCTACGACGACGAGGCGCGCCGTGGCGCGGCCGCGCTCGCGAGCCGCCTCTCGTACGCCTCCGTGCACGCAGCCCGCGAGGACATCGCGCGCCGTGCGCTGCGGGCGGAGCTCCAGGGCCGCTCCGTGGGCGAATGGGCCTCCGACGTGCTCTCGCTGGCCGAGAGCGGCCTCCGGCGGATCGGCGACCTCGACGCTTCGGGTCGCGACGAGTCGATCCACCTCGCCCCGCTGCGCGCCCTCGTCGACGCGGGCGACTCCCCGGCCGACGCGCTCCTTCGTCACCTCGAGGGCGCGGCCGACGTGCCGCGCGCCCTCGTCGAGGCCACGAAGCTGGTCTGACGGGCGCGAGGCTCCGCTGCCCTAGGGGTGGTGGTAGCCGACGCGGAACCCGACGCTCCAGATCCCTCCGGACTGGAACGCGGGCCCGAAGGGCGAGTCGAGGTCGAACGTCAGCTCGGAGCCGAGCGTGATCGGGCCCGCGACGCCGCGGACGAACGCCCGGAGCGCGCCCTGGTAGCGAGCGTCGCCCGACTGGAGCGGCAAGCCGCCGTAGTACGCGGCGACGCCCGTGTAGCCGAGGCCGATCCGGAGGACCTCGATGGGTGCGACGCCGGCCTCGAGGCGGAACTGGAAGAGACCGACGTTCTTCCCGGCGGAGCCCGTGGCGACCAGCCACGCGAGGTCGGCGGAGCCCGACGCGAAGAGCTTCCCGCGCGACAGGCGCACGAAGCCGCCCGGCGCGAGCGAGAACGTCTCCGGAGCCCACTCCCAGGCGTTCTCCGCACCGTCCATCGCTCCGGCGACCTCGAGGCTCGCCTGCGCGAGCTGGTAGTCGAGCGTGCCTTCGGCCGCCGCGAGCTGCGCCGTCGGCAGCGCGACCATGCCGCCGACGCCGTACCCGAGCGCGAACGAGTCGAAGCGCACGGTGTCGACGTAGTAGCCGCCGAACGAGAGGTTCCCGAATTTGCTCGTCCACGTGGGCGCGACGGTCTCGCTCTCGAACTGATACCCCGAGATCCCGAGACGAAGGCGGAGATCGAGGTGGCCGAAGAAGCGGGCGTCGAAGCCGAACCGGATGGGCGCCGCGAACTGGCTCTTGGTCGCGCCCGCGTCCGTCGAGCTCGAGCCGTAGAAGCCGATCTCGCCCCAGACCGCGATCTCCTGCGGCCCGGTCGATGGGGTCTCGGGCGCGGCCTGCGAGCGGGAGGTCCGGGAGGAGGAGCCGCCCGACGACGACGTGGCGCGCGCGCTCGAGCGCCCGGACGGGGCGCGGTCGGGGTTCCCGGAGGCCGAGGCGGTCGACGTCGCGAGGAGCCCGAGGGCCGCCGCGAGGACGAGGCTCGGTCCGGAGGTGCGAGAGGGTGGGAGCACGCGACCAGGTTGCGCGGCTCCCCGCCCGCCGGCAATGCCGAACGATGGGCTCAGGCGGCGCCGTCGGTGTGGATCACCGCCCACGCCCGCTTGCCCGCCTTCACGACGTAGCGACGGCCTTTCTCGAGCTTCGCCTTGGGATCGGCGACGCGATGTCCGTCGATCTCGAGGCCCCCCTGCTCGATGAGCCGTCGCGCGGCGCTGGTGCTCTGCGCGAGACCGGCGTCGACGAGGGCCTTCGGGATCCAGAGCCCCTCGGGCTCGGCGGCGAGGTGGAATTCCGGCATCTCGTCCGGCACCTCCTTGCGAGAGAACTGGGCCTCCCAGCGCTCTGCGGCACGCTCCGCCTCGGCGGCGTCGTGGTAGCGGGCGACGATCTCCTTCGCGAGCGCGACCTTGGCGAGCTTCGGGTTCGTGCCGCCGTTCGTGCAGCTCTCGCGGAGCGCGCGGATCTCGCCGACGGGCTTGGTCGAGAGCAGGTCGTAGTAGCGCCACATGAGCTCGTCCGAGATGCTCATGAGCTTCCCGAACTGCGTGTCCGAGGGCTCCGCCACGCCGACGTAGTTGTCGAGCGACTTGCTCATCTTGTCGCCGACGAGCACGCCGTTCTCCATCCGGGCATTGAGCCCCTCGAGGATCGGCGTGGTCATCACGATCTGCGGCCGCTTGCCGTACTCGCGCATGATCTCGCGCGCCACGAGCAGGTTGAAGAGCTGGTCGGTACCGCCGAGCTCGACGTCGCACTCGAGGTGGACCGAGTCGTAGGCCTGGGCGAGCGGGTAGAGCAGCTCGTGCAGCGAGATGCTGACGTGCTCGTGCCAGCGCTTCTTGAAGTCGTCGCGCTCCATCATGCGGGCGAGCCGGTACTTGCCCGCGAGACGGATGACGTCGTCGAAGCCCATCTTGCCGAGCCACTCGCTGTTGTAGACGACGCGCGTGCGCTCGCGATCGAGGATCTTGAACGCCTGCTCGGCGTAGCTGCGCGCGCCCTCGAGGATCTCGTCGCGCGTCGGCACCGGACGCGTCGCGCTCTTCCCCGACGGGTCGCCGATCTGCGCGGTGAAGTCGCCCACGATGAACACGACCTCGTGTCCCAGGTCCTGGAACTGCCGCATCTTGTTCATGAGCACGGTGTGCCCGAGATGCAGGTCCGGACGCGTGGGATCGAAGCCGGCCTTCACGCGCAGGGGACGGCCGGACTTCAGGCGCTCGAGGAGCTCGTCGCGCACGTGGAAGTCGACGACGCCGCGCTCGAGCTCGGCGAGCTGCTGTTCGGGGGTCATGGGCGCGGAGTATGACGAATGGCGGGCCGTTGGCGAGCGCCGCCCGACGTCAGTCCTCGTCGTCGCCCTCGTCCTTCGCCCCGTCGTTCACGAACTCCTTCAGCTCCTTGCCGACCTTGAAGAAGGGGAGGCGCTTCTCGGGCACGGCCACCGGCTTCCCGGTCCGGGGATTGCGGCCGCTGTACGCCTTGTACTCGCGCACCGTGAAGCTGCCGAAGCCCCGGATCTCGATCCCCTCGCCTCGCTCGAGCGCCGACACCATCGCGTCGAAGACGGTGTTCACCACCGCTTCGGCCCGACTCTTGGTGATCTTGGTCCGCGCCGCGACCAGCTCGATGAGCTCGGACTTCGTCATCGTCTTCCTCGTCCCGAAAGGAGAGGCCGAGTATACGGATGCCCCCGAGAGGGTCAATGGTCTCGCGGGGTTGGCCGATCAACCCCCGGGGGACCCGCCATTCGGAGGATTGTCGGTGGGCGCGGGGAAGCCGTATACGTGCTCCGACCGTAGTACAACGTACGCAGGAAACGGGCCGCGCGGGGGGTGGGAATGGGCAACCGGCAGTGTCCGCACATGAAGTCGTGTGCCATGTATTCGGTCTTCACGTTGGCCGGGACCCTGCGCGTCTGGCAGGACAACTACTGCACGGACGCCTTCGAGCGTTGCGAACGGTACGCGAAGGCCCAGCGGGGCGAGGTCGTCCCGAAGCAGCTGATGCCCAACGGCAAGATGCTCCAGCTCGTGAAGTGAAGGGCCGGGACCGATGACGTACCTCCCGTTCTGGGCCGGCGGCCTGCTGCTGGCCTCCATCGTGGTCGGTCATTGGCTGGTCCTCCGGGGCATGCTCGGCGTCTCCGGCCGTCTGACGGTCCTCGTGAACCGCCTCCGCGAGCGTGCGGCCGGCGAGCCCGAGCTCTCCGAGGACGATCTGCTCGCGGCGGTCAGGGCGATGACGGCCGAGGAGTTCGGCTCGGAAGCCGTGGACCCCCATGCATCGCTGCCGCCCACGGACGAGCCCCGGGCCGTCACGGCGGAGGACACGCCGACGAGCAGCCATGCGCTCTTCTTCGCCGGGCTCTCGCTCGGGGGCGGCCTCGCCGCCGTGCTCTCGGACGCTTGGGTCGTGTCCCCGACGCTCGCGGGCCCGGGCTTCGGCCATTGGTTCGGGCAGGGCCCCGTCGCCTACGCCGCGCTCGCCATCGGTGGCGTGCTGGTCGGGTTCGGCACGCGCATGGGCGGAGGCTGCACGTCGGGCCACGGCCTGCTCGGCCTGTCGCGGCTGCAGCCGGGCAGCCTCCTCGCGACCGCCTGCTTCTTCGGCTCCGGCATCGCCTTCTCCCTCCTGCTCGAGGTGATGCGATGAGCGGTCTGCGCTCGCTCGCGATCGGCACCCTCTTCGGGTTCGGCCTCGGGAAGATCGGCTTCGCCTCCTGGGACGAGATCCACGCGATGTTCACGTTCGCGGACCTCCGGCTCGTCCTCACGTTCGCGGTCTGCGTCTCGATCGTGGCGGCCCTCTGGGTCGTCCTGCTCCGCCGCGGGCCGATCCCGTTCGGCAGCCGCTCCATCCATCGGGGGACGGTCCCGGGCTCGCTCCTCTTCGGGATCGGCTGGGCCGTGACGGGGGCCTGCCCGAGCATCGCGTTCGTCCAGGCCGGCGAGGGGCAGCTCGGCGCGCTCGTCACGATCGCGGGGATCGTCCTCGGGAACTACCTCTATTCCAGGGTGAACGAGCGCTATCTGCACATCGCGTCGGACAGCTGCTCCGGCGCCTGAGCCCGCCCGCGCCGGCGTTCCGGGGCCTCGGCCCTCGCCCTCCGGGCCGGCCGCCCCCTCCCCCCTCCCTCTCGCCCGAAGGGCGGTCGCCCTCCCACGATTCGGCAGGGAAGCGCAGGGCGTGGTTGCTACGGAATTCACCATTCGGTATCGTCTCGGCCGCTTCGACTTCCCAGGGGGAATCCAATGTCGAACAACGCCGGTCCGAAGCCTCCGCCGCCTCCGCCTCCCAAGAAGCCCGGGGCACCGCCTCCGCCCCGAGTGAAGTCCGAGGCTCCGCCCGCGAGCGACGCGGAGAATCCGTTCGCGGCCGTGGTGCCCGCGGGCGCCGCGGACGCCGAGCCGGCACCCGCCGCGCCGGCGAGCGTGCCTCCCGCGCCGCCGAGCGTGCCTCCCGCGCCACCGGCGCCCGAGCCCGTGCGCGCGGCGCCGGCGCCCGACCTCGGGGGGCCCCAGATCGGCTATCCCGCCCTCGGGGGCGCCGCCCTCCTCGGCGAGACGGACGACGAGGCGATCAAGAAGATCAACAAGCACATGTCGCCCGTGACCAAGGTGGTCTCGGGCCTGCTTGCGCTCCTCATCGTCGGCATCGGCATCGGCGCGTTCGTCCAGAACCAGCGGATGGAGCACCGGATGGATCGGGTCGAGGAGATCGGCCGGATGACCGACCGGAACGCCATGCTGTCGGCGCTCCGGACCGAGCTCACCGAGACGCGCTACTCGGACGTGAAGATCCGGATCATGCGGAATCTCGGGTATTTCCGGGATGCGCAGGCGGTCCCGGCGCTGGTGGCCGAGCTGCCGACCGCCGGCCCCGTCCGCCGCGAGGCCGCGCACGCGCTCGCGCTGATCGGCCTTCCGGCGGCCGAGTCGGCCAAGCAGCCGCTCCTCGACGTCCTCCCGCGGACCGACGCCCGCGATCGGGCGCAGGTCGTCTGGACGCTCGCGGTGCTCCGAGAGGGCCGTGCGGCCGACGCCATCGTCGAGATGTTCAGCCAGGGCCGTCTCCAGTACCTGGACGGCTTCGATCCGAAGATCATCGTCGAGGTCATCGGCCCCGACCGCCTCAAGACCCCGGCGCTCACGAACCACTCGCAGGCCGCCGTCCGCGTGCTCACCGCGCACGCGCTCGCCGAGGTCGCGAACGCCTCGGTCGTGCAGGCGCTGGCCTCGATGATCGAGACCGAGCTCGCTCGCCCCGACGGCCAGCGCTCCGAGGAGGTCATCCGCTCGGCCGCCGCCGGCCTCGGCCGCACCGGCGCCCGCGAGGCCGCCCGCCCGCTCTTCAACGTGCTCACGACGCAGCGCTCGCTGCGCCAGGGCGTGCTCGACGCCCTCGGCAAGTCCGCCGCGGCCCCGCAGCTCGCGGTGCTGCTCGGCGAGGCGAACACGACCGAGACGAAGAAGGAGATCGCGACCCTCCTCGCGGCCACGCACGACGCACGCGCGGCGGATCCGCTCGCGCGCCTGCTCACCGACACCGAGCGCGACATCCGCGCGATCGCGGCGTTCGGGCTCGCGCAGCTCGCCGACCGTCGGGCGATGCCGGTGCTCCTCGAGCTCGGACGGATCACCGACAACGAGGCGATGCGGCGTCAGGCCTTCCTCTCGCTCCGCCTCGTCTCGTCGGCCGAGTCGACCGCGCAGCTCGTCCAGCTCATGCGCGACGTGCCCGCCGCGAAGACGGACGTCCTCCGCGCGCTCGGCAAGTCCCACGATCCCTCGGCGGCCCGCGTGCTCGTCGAGGCGCTCGACTCGGACGATGCGCAGGCCGCGGCCCTCGCGCTCGGCGACCTGAACGAGGACTCCTCGTTCCAGACGCTCCTGCGCAAGGCCATGCGTCCGGGCAACGTGGACATGGGCGCCGTCACGTCCGCCGACCGGAACCCGGCGAACGAGACGATGCTCGGCGAGCGGAAGGCGGCGATCATCGCGCTCGGTCGCTTCGGCCGCAGCGGCGCCGTCGACATGCTCATGGGCGTGGTCGAGGACGCGAAGGACGACTTCGAGATCCGCGCCCTCGCCGCGGCCAGCATCGGCCAGGTCGCGACGGACGATCAGATGCGTGTGGTCCTCGGCAAGATCCGCGACGCCGCGGTGCCCGCGGCCGCGCGCGAGTACTACGTCCAGGCGCTCTGGCAGCAGCCGCGCCCGGTCCTCAACTCGGCCCTGATGGACATCCTGACGAGCGACGCGTCGCCCGAGCTCAAGCGGGCGGCCGGCCTCGCGATCGGCTTCTCGGCCAATCCCGAGAACGACGCCCGCCTCGTCCAGATGCTCGATCCGGAGGGCTCGCGTCGCGCGGCCGCCTTCGCCATCGCCCTCGGCGGCGGCGAGGAAGCGGTGACCCGCCTGGTCGCGAAGCTCCACGACGACGCCGACCTCAAGGAGGTCTTCCGCGCCGGCGTGAGCGACGAGGACGTCCACTGGTTCGAGGTGCTCACCCCGCAGATGTTCGACACGGGCGCCGCCTATCGCCGGCTCCGGGCGGCGTGGCAGCTCAAGGAAGGCCAGGGCGACGACGCCCACTCGTACGTCTGGGATCGCCTCGTCACCGTCTTCGAGCAGGGCTACGACGGTCCCGGCGGCGCCACCGTCCAGTACATCCGCGACAAGCTGTGGACCGCGCTCTCGAGCAACGACGAGACGACGCGCCTCATGGCGGCTCGCATCCTCCTCGTCATGAAGGAGTACGGCATCCTCCTCCGCGGCCGCGATGCGGGCGGGGACGCGGAGCGCACGGTCCGTCAGGTCTTCGCCGAGGAAGCCGCTCGCAACCGCGAGCAGTGAGGAGCCCGCGGTAGACGCCGCGAGCCCGGAACGGACGAGGGCGACCCACTGGGTCGCCCTCTTCGTTTCCGTCGGCCGGAAGCGGCCCGGCGCCGGCGCGCTCAGCGGGTCGAGTCGAGCGCCTGGAGCAGATCCGCGATCAGCTCGTCGGCGTCCTCGATGCCCACGGCATAGCGGACGAGACTGTCCTTGATGCCCACGGCCTCCCGCTGCTCCGTCGTGAGCTCGTAGAAGCTCATGAGCGCCGGCTGCTCGATCAGGCTCTCGACGCCCCCGAGGCTCGGTGCGATGCGCGGGATCTTGCACGCATCGACGATGCGGCTCGTGCCGTCGAGATCGGCGTCGACCTCGAAGGTCACGACGCCGCCGAAGCCCGTCATGTAGCGGGCCGCCGTGGCGTGGTGCGCGTGCGACGGAAGGCCGGGGTAGTGGACCTTCTTCACGCGCGGATGGGCCTCGAGCGCCTTGGCGATCGCGAGCGCGTTCGCGTTCTGCTTCTCGACCCGCAGGGCGAGCGTCTTCATGCCGCGGTGGATGAGGTAGGCCGCGTGCGGGTCGAGGTTCGCCCCGAAGACGTGGCGGAGGTCGCGGATGAGCGAGACCAGGTGGGCCGGCCCCGAGACCACGCCGCCGAGCACGTCGTTGTGACCCGCGAGGTACTTCGTGGCGCTGTGGACGACGAGATCGATCCCGTGCTCGCCCGGCCGGAGGTTCACGGGCGTCGCGAACGTGCTGTCGACGAGCGTCTTCACGCGATGCCGACGGCAGACCTCGGCGAGCCCGCGGAGGTCGACGAAGGTCTGGTAGGGATTCGTCGGGGCCTCGCTGACGACGAGGCGCGTCTCCGGACGGATCGCCTTCTCGAGCGCCTCGAGGTCCGTCGGCGGGACGAGCGTCGCCTGGACGCCGAAGCGGTCGAGGAAGGTCGTCACGAACTGCCGGGTGCGCCGGTAGCAGTCCGAGAAGAGGATCACGTGCGAGCCCGAGCGCACGAGCGAGAGGATCGAGGAGGTGACGGCGGCCATACCGCTCGCGAAGGCGACCGCGTCCTCGGCGCCCTCGAGCGCCGCTACTTTCTGCTCGACGAGCCGGACGGTCGGGTTGCCGTAGCGACCGTACTCCTCGCGCTCGACGTGCCCGTCGAAATAGCGACAGAGCTCGGCCGTGTTCGCGAAGCTGTACGTCGCCGTCTGCACGATCGGCGCGGCCAGCGCGTCGTTCGGATACGTGCGCGGCTCGCCCGCGTGGACGGAGAGCGTGTGGGGCGAAGGTCGACGATCCTCGGACATGGCGGCCGGGAGCTTAGCGAAAGCCCCGGTCCTGTCCACCGGCGCCCCCCCGCGAGGGGACGCCCTCGTCAGTGACGGTCGCGGTCGAGGCCGGGGTGGCTCGGGTCGCCCGGCTCGTGCCGGGGATTCTCCGTGACGTGCGTGCCGTCTCGCCCCGGCATCGAGAGCAGCTGCTCCTTGCCGAAGAGGAAGTGCGAGCGGTTCGTCGAGGGCGGCATGTGCACGCCCGTGTCCATGCGGATCGCGTCGCACGGGCAGGCCTCGACGCAGTAACCGCAGAAGATGCAGCGGAGCTCGTCGATCAGGAAGACCTTGGGGAAGCGCTCGTAGCCGTAGCGCGGATCGTCCGGCTCGTACTCGGCCGGCTCGATGTGGATGCACTGGGCCGGGCACGCCGTGCTGCAGCAGAGGCAGGCGACGCACCGCGGCGAGCCGTCCATGCGCTGGGTCAGACGATGGACGCCGCGGAAACGCTCGGGGTACTCCCGCGTCTCCTCCGGGTACTTCACCGTCACGATCTCGCTCTCCTCGGGGTCCCCGAGGGTGTTCTTGAAGAACCGCGACATCGTGAGCTTGAGCCCCTTCGCGATGGCAGGGATGTACGCCTGCTCGGCGAGGGTGCGCTTCGGCTTGGCGAGGACCTTGACGGTGACGGCCATGGCGGGCTCCGGAGTTCAGCCGAACAGATGCCGCACGTGCGGCTCGAGGTAGAGGATCCAGATCGCCGTGACGAGCGTGTTGGCCAGGGCGACGGGGAGCAGGCCCTTCCAGCAGAGGGCCATGATCTGGTCGTAGCGGAAGCGCGGGAGGGACCAGCGGATCATCAGCTGGAACCAGACGAGCGCGGCCACCTTCACGAAGAAGAAGACGAGGACCTGGATCACGAGCACGCCGAAGTGGCGCATGCGGATGGTGTCCGAGAGCAGCGTGAAGGCATCCCAGCCGTGCGAGCCGACGTGGAACGCCGGCATCGTCAGCGTCCAGGTCCCCGGGAGATCCCAGCCGTCGCGGTAGAGGAAGGGCACGTCCCAGCCGCCGAAGAACATCACGGCGGCGAAGCAGGCGAGCGCGACCACCTCGATGAACTCGCCCATGTAGAACATGCCGAACTTGAAGCCGGAGTACTCGGTGAAGTAGCCGGCGACGATCTCGCTCTCGCCCTCGGGCGCGTCGAAGGGGACGCGCTTCGTCTCGGCGATGGCGGCGGTGAAGTAGAGGATCGCGGCGACCGTGAGGGGTGGATAGAAGATGCCCCACGCGTGCTCGGCCTGGAACCGCGCCATGTCCTCGAGCCGGAGCGAGGAATACATCATGAAGCACGGCACGAGGGTGAGGCCGAGGGCGACCTCGTACGAGACCATCTGGCTCGCGGCGCGCAGGCCTCCGAGCAGCGAGAACTTGTTGTCCGAGGCGTAGCCGCCGATCGCGGCGCCGATGATGCCGGTGCCGGCGATGGCGAAGCTGAAGAGGATGCCGACGTTCACCGACGCGATCTGGAGCGGCATCGTGATCGCGCCCGGGACGCCCTCGCGCGGGAGGAACTCGCCGAGGTGGTCGAGGTACATCACGTCGCCGAAGGGGATGACGGCGAAGGTCGCGAGCGTCGGGATGAGCGCGATGATCGGCGCGATCGAGTGGAGGAACTTGTCCGCGTTCGGCGGGACGAAGTCCTCCTTGAAGATCATCTTCAGCGCGTCCGCCATGGAGTGGAGCAGACCGCCGAGCGTGAACTTCACGCCGAAGATGGTGACGTCCGCGCGGCTCGGACCGAGGCGGTCCTGGATCATCGCGGACTGGCGGCGCTCGGCGACGAGCACGATCGGCGCGAACACGAGGACCACGACGACGAGGACGAAGACGATCCGTCCGAGGCCGTACCAGAAGAGCTGACTCGTCGTCATCACGCCCTCGCCTCCACGAGCGAGGCCAGCGCCCCACCCGTTCTCTCGAGCTCGCCCCGAACGTCCTCGAGGCGCGTGTAGTCGAGCTTCACGCCCAGGCGATGGCCGAGCCGGGCGAGCACGTGCCAAGCCGGCTCGACGTCGACCGGGGCGGTGACGGCGCGGCGGAAGCGCTGCGCCATGCCCTTCGCGTTCACGAAGGTTCCGTTCGTCTCGAAATGCGTCGCCGCCGGGAGCACGACGCTCGCCGTCGCGGGGAGCGCTCCGACGTGGGTCGCGACCGACACGAAGGCCGTGAGCTTCGCGAGCGGCGAGAGGGCCTCGAGGGACTCCTCGGAGACCGAGCCGAGCGCGACGACGCCCTGCACCGCCCCCGAGGCCACGTCGGCGAGGAGCGCCGAGAGCGGCTTCGGCTCGAGACCGGCGGCCGCGGCCAGCGCGCCCGCGCGGTTCGGGTTGGCGTCGGCGTTCCGGAGGACGGCGTCACCCGCCCAGCCCGGCGCCGCGGCGAGGTAGACGTGGGCCGTGCCGAGCTGCTTCGCGAGGCGGGCCGCGACGTGGTTGTCCTCGGTCGAGTGGGCGGCCGAGAGCACCACGGCGATGCGATCCTTCGCGACGCCCTGGAACGCCTCGGTGGCGGCGGCGAGGCCCTCGTCGACGAATGCCGGGACGCGCTCGTCCCCGCGACCGACGAAGGCCGTGAGCACGCGATCCTCGTCCTGACGTCGGTACGACATCATGCCGTCGTCGCACATCCAGAACTTGTTGACGGCCTCGTTGTCGCGCGGACGCAGGCGATAGACCTTGCCGTTGCGGGGATCGAAGTCGACGTGCGCGTTGCAGCCGGTCGCGCAGCCGCCGCAGACCGAGGGCGCCGACTTCAGGAACCAGACGCGGGCCTTGAAGCGGAAGTCGCGGCTCGTCAGCGCGCCGACGGGGCAGACGTGCTCCGTCATCAGCGAGTACGCGTGGTCGAGCTGCCGACCCGGCGCGAGGACGATCTCGTTCTTGTTGCCGCGCTCGCGCATGTCGAGGACGGGATCCTTCGCGACCTCGTTGCAGACTCGGATGCAGCGCGTGCACATGATGCAGCGCTCGGCGTCGTAGACGATGGTCGGACCGAAGCGGACGCCCTTCGGCTTGTGCACCGGCTCGGTCTTCTTGCGCTTCAGACGGTGCTGGTGCGCGGCCCAGTAGTCCTGGAGCTTGCACTCGCCGGCCTGATCGCAGATCGGGCAGTCGACGGGATGGTTGAGGAGCAGGAACTCCTGCACGGCCGCCTGGGTCTTCAGGACCTCGGGGCTCTTCGTCGCGATCTCGAGCCCCTCGGCCGCCGGCGTCTGGCAGGCGGGCTGGAGCTTCGGCTTCACGGCCGGGACGTAGTCGTTCTTCGCCGGATCCCACTTGAGGATCGGCATCATCATCGGGCGGCCGCTCGTCACCTCGACGAGGCACATCCGGCAGTTCGCCGCGACGGAGAGCCCCGGATGCCAGCAGTAGTGGGGGATCTCGATCCCCTTGCGCCAGGCGGCCCGGATGATGCTGTCACCGGGCTCGAACGGGACTTCCTGACCGTCGATCTTGAACGTGGGCATCTCGGCCTCGGGCTATCGGTCGCACTCGCCGCCGATCATGTTGATCGTGCCGAACGTCGGGATGATGTCGGCGATCATCCCTCCGAGGAGCATCTCGCGGCAGGCTTCGAGGTTGTACCAGCAAGGGGGACGAACGCGGACCCGGTAGGGCGTGCCGCTGCCGTCCGAGACGATGAAGAAGCCGAGCTCCCCGTTCCCGCCCTCGGTGAACGAGTAGACCTGCCCCTTGGGCGGCTTGAAGCCCTCCATCACGAGCTTGAAGTGCGCGATGGTGGCCTCGATGGTCGTGTAGACCTCGCTCTTCGGCGGGAGGACGAGCCTCGGATCGTCGATGGAGACGGCTCCGTCGGTCGGCATCTGCGCGACGGCCTGCTCGAGGATGCGGCAGCTCTGCCGCGTCTCCTCGAGACGGACCATGAAGCGATCCCAGTTGTCTCCGTCCTCGCCGACCGGGACCTCGAAGTCGAAGCGGTCGTAGACGAGATAGGGATTGTCCTTTCGGACGTCGAAGGCGACGCCGGTCGAGCGCAGCACGGGCCCGGAGCAGCCCATCTCGAGCGCGCGCGCCTTCGAGAGCTTCCCGACGCCCTGCGTCCGGTCCATGAAGATGCGGTTGCCGAGCAGCATCGTCTCGACCTCGCCGAGGACCTTGTGGACCTCGGGGATCACCGAGAGGACGTCCTGCTTCAGCGTATCCGTCGGCGGCTTCGCCATGCCGCCGATGCGGCCGAAGCTGTGGGTGAGGCGGGCGCCGGTCTCGCGCTCGAGGATGTCCCAGACCCACTCGCGCACCTTCATCAGCCAGAGGAAGGGCGTGAAGGCGCCGAGCTCCATGGCCGTGGCGGCCGTGCACGTGAGGTGGTCCGAGATGCGCGCGAGCTCGCCGAGGATCACGCGGTAGTACTGCCCACGCTCGGGCACGGTGATGCCGCAGAGCTTCTCGACCGCGAGCGCGAAGCCGATGTTGTTGAGCATCGGCGAGACGTAGTTGAGCCGGTCCGTGTACGGGAAGACCTGCTGCCACGTGCCGCGCTCGCAGGACTTCTCGAAACCGCGGTGCAGGTAGCCGGGCTGGACGTCGACGTTCTGGACGGTCTCGCCGTCGAGGTCGAGCACCATGCGGATGGTGCCGTGCATCGCGGGATGCGCGGGCCCCATGTGCAGGCGCATCGGGTCGGCCGGTAGCTCGAGGGCGTCTGCCTCACCCTCCAGGATCTCGTCGACGGGCTCCATGGGTCACTCCCCGGGCTTCGGTGCGGCCGCGGCCTCGCGGAGCTTGTCCGCGAGCCGCTGATCTTCGGTGGCGGCGATGGCGCTGTCCGAGAGCGCGCGTCGCTGCCCTTGCTGGAGGGCGATCGAGGGGGAGACCTGGGCGTCCTCCCCGCGCAGGCGATCCTCCCACCGGACGCGCGTGAACGGCTGACCCTCCTCGATGCCGAAGGGGGGCAGCTTGTGCACGCCGTCGACCTCCCGGTACTCGACGAGGGGCTGGGCCCGATCGATCGGATAGTCCTTCCGCAGCGGATGTCCGACGAACTCGTCGTACATGAGGATGCGCCGCAGGTCGGGGTGGCCGTCGAAGCGGATCCCGAACATGTCGAAGACCTCGCGCTCGGCCCAATTCGCGCCTGCCCAGAGGGAGACGACCGACGCGACCGACCGACCGTCGGCGACACGCGTGCGGATCCGGATGCGCTGGTTGGTCTTCGAGCTGCGCACCGAGAGGAGCACGTCGAAACGCGGCTCGTCCGGCTCGCGCTCGGGGAAATCGATCGCCGTGAGGTCGATGAAGTGATCCATCGCGAGCTCGGCGTCGCGCCGCGCGGCGGTCGCGACCGCGAGCCAATCCGAATCGGCGACGAGGACCTCGTCGTCGCCGCGGAAGTCGTCCTTCGCCAGGATCTTCGCGCCGAGGAGGGCCTCGAGGCGCGCGACGGCGGCCTTGCTCATCGCTCGCCCTCCCCGTCCTTCGGCTTCACGCGCAGCTGCGCGAGCTCGGGCAGCCGCTGCGGCGGCACGACGGCCGGCGTGCGGTTGCCGTTCTGGATCTTCTCCTGGAGGAGCATCAGCCCGTCGAGGACGGCCTCGGGACGCGGCGGGCAGCCGGGGATGTAGACGTCGACGGGCACGATCTTGTCGATGCCGGGAATGGTCGTGTAGTTGTCGTAGAAGCCGCCGCAGGAGGCGCACGTGCCGAAGGCGATGACCCACTTCGGCTCGGCCATCTGCTCGTAGATGCGCTTCAGCGTCGGCCCCTGCCGCTGGCTGACGGTGCCGACGACCCAGAGCACGTCGGACTGACGCGGGCTGAACCGCGGGGCCTCCGCGCCGAAGCGCGCGACGTCGTAGCGCGGACCGGCGACGGACATGAACTCCATGCCGCAGCACGCGGTGACGAACGGGTACTGGAAGAGCGAGTACTTCCGCGCCCAGCCGAGCAGGGCGTCGAAGCGCGTGGTGACGAAACCGCTCTCGCCCCCGCCGCCGACGATCTTCATCTCTCCCATTCGAGAGCTCCCTTCTTCCAGGCGTAGAGGAGGGTCACCGCGAGCACCGTGAGGAACGCGAGCATCTCGATGAACCCGGTCTGACCGAGATCGCGGAAGAGGCTCGCCCACGGGTAGAGGAAGACCGCCTCGATGTCGAAGACGACGAAGAGGATCGCCGTCAGGTAGAACTTAACACTCGGGCGGATGTGACGGGCGCCGGTCGTGTCCGATCCCGATTCGAACGGAATCGCCTTCTCCGGCGTCATGTTCTTCGGTCCCAGGGTCGATGCCAGGGTGAAGATCAGCAGCGCCACGAGAGCCGCGACGGCGAGCATCGAGAAGAGCGGGAGATACGCGGAGAACATCGGGCGATTTCGCTCCGGGGCCGAGGGGTCGGTTCCGCAAGCGCTTATATGGCATGACGGCATTCTGTCAACGAATCAGGACGGTTCCGTCACATCCCGTACGATTCGCCGGGCGGCTTGCGACCCCCGCCGCAGGCCGGCCCCGGGTCGGTGCGACACCCACAGGGAGGTATGCGAGATCCCGTGGGAATCCGCCGTTCGCCGCGCTTGACGCGGTGCGTCCAACATCCTCATCATCCTTTTCTCGCCATGACGGATGGCCGCCCGAGACCGCCGGACGCGTCGATGCTCAGCTGCGTCCACTGCGGCGAAAGCCATCCCGCGGATTGGTCGCACTGCCCCCGGACCGGAAAGGCGCTCGGGACGGGCAAGGCGCTGCTCGGACGGACGATCGCCGGCCGCTACCGGATCGTCGGAGTGCTCGGTGAGGGCGGCATGGGGGCGGTCTACGCGGCCGAGCACCTCATGCTCGGCCGGCGTGTCGCCGTGAAGCGCCTCCATCCGGAGCTGGCCAGCGACGAGCAGGCCGTGGCGCGCTTCCAGCGGGAGGCCCGGGCGGCGGCCGCGACGGGCCACGAGCACATCGTCGAGATCCTCGACATGGGCTTCGCCGAGGACGGCGCCCCCTTCCTCGTCATGGAGTACCTGACGGGCGAGAGCCTCGCGCAGGTGCTGAAGCGCGAGAAGCGCCTGGCCGCGTCCCGTGCCTGTTACGTCGTCGGACAGATCCTCGCCGGCCTCGAGGCGGTCCACGACAAGGGGATCGTCCACCGCGACCTCAAGCCCGACAACGTCTTCCTCACGCGGAAGCAGGGTCGCAACGACTACGTGAAGCTCCTCGACTTCGGCGTCTCGAAGATGCGGGCGCCGGACGGCGGGGAGTCGAACCCGCTCACGCGCACCGGCGTCATGATGGGCACGCCCCACTACATGAGCCCGGAGCAGGCGAGCGGGACGCGGTCGCTCGATCATCGCGTCGACCTCTACGCCGTCGGCGTCATCCTCTACGAATGCCTCGCGGGCGTCGTCCCGTTCGACGGGCCGAACTACCACGCGCTCCTGCAGTCGATCCTGCTCGCCCGGCCGCGCCCTCTCGACACGCTGGTCCAGGGGCTCCCGCCGGGCCTCGCCCACATCGTCCACAAGTCGATGTCCAAGGACACGAGCGAGCGGTATCCGAACGCCCGGGAGATGCTCCGCTCCCTCGTGCCGTTCGGGGCGGTGGAGGAGCAGCGCGCGGGCGGCAGCGCGCCTCCGCCGGTCGCCCCGGTGCTCGCGCCGCCCGCGCACGAGCCGTCGTCGCCGCCGACGCCGCGCACGCAGCCCGCGAGCTCGTTCCAGATCCACGACACACCGACCCTCCCCGCGGACGTGATGGCCGTGGTCGCCGCCCGCGAGGCCGCTCGCTTCGGCTCGTCTCCGTCGCTCTCGAAGGGCGGCGCACCGCAACCGTCCGTCTCGGTGCTCGAGTCCGCGCCGCGCCCGCGCGTGCTCGGTCCCCCCCGGCACTTCTCCGCCGTCTCCGCCGACTGGCAGCCGGAGGTGGCGCGCCGCTCGCGCCCACGCGGCCTCTCGGCGAACGTGGCCGAGTCGACGCCCCCGCTCGAGCCGTCGCCGCCGCGCTCGTCGATCCCCGACGCGCGCGCGTCCCTCGCGGAAGGTCGCCCGATCACGGGCCCGACTCCCCTCCCCCAGGTGCGCGGCACGCTGGTGATGGCGGCGCTCGACCACCTGAAGAGCACCTACGGCGAGCGCGAGCTCGAGCGCATGAAGAAGCGCATGCCGATGGAGACGGCGGATCGGCTCTCGGGCGTGATCCTGCCGGTCGCCTGGCTCCCGCAGGAGATGTTCGACGATCTCGTCCTCGCCGCGGAGGCCGAGTTCGGCACCGGCAACGGCGACGTGGCGCGCGCGATCGGCCGAGCCTACGCGACGCGTGACGTCCCGACGACGTACCGGCTCTTGCTCCTCGGGGCGACGCCGACGATGACCGTCCAGCGCTTCCCCGCGCTCTGGCAGGCCTCCCACGACACGGGCTCGCTCGTGCTCTCGCCGCTCGAGGGCGGCGGCTTCGCGATCGAGATCCGCGACTTCGTGGCGGACGCGTTCCTCCACGTGGACGCGATGGCCGGCTTCTTCGCCCGCGTCGTCGAATTCGCCGGCGCACGCGACGTTCGCTCGGACGTGGTCGCGGCGCGCGGCCGCACGAGCGACCGCACGACGATCCACATCCGCTGGCGCTGAGCCCCTACCTCGAGCCGAGGATCGCCTCGAGATCGGCGACCGACTTCGGCACGTGGGCCGTGAGGTTCTCGTGCCCGCTCTCCGTGACGAGGACGTCATCCTCGATCCGGATGCCGATCCCGCGGAAGCGGGGATCGACCGCCGCGTCCGGCTGCACGTAGAGCCCGGGCTCGATGGTCAGGACCATCCCGGGCTCGAGCGTGCGTCGTCGTCCCTCGACGAAGTAACCGCCCACGTCGTGCACGTCCATGCCGAGCCAGTGGCTCGTGCGATGCATGTAGAAGTCGCGATACGCCCCGTCGGCGAGACGCTCTTCCACGCTTCCGTCCAGGAGCCCCACGCGCACGAGCCCCTCGACCAGGATCCGCAGCGCGACGTCGTGGATCTCCTCGAGCGTCCGTCCGGGCCTCACGGCCGCGAGCGCCGCCTCCTCGGCCTCGAGGACGATCTCGTAGAGCTGACGCTGCGGCTCGGTGAACCGCCCGGAGACGGGAAAGGTCCGCGTGATGTCGCTCGCGTAGTACCCGTACTCGCAGCCTGCGTCGATGAGGAGCAGGTCGCCCTCCTCGAGTCGCCGGTCGTTCTTGCGGTAGTGCAGGACCGTCGCGTTCGGCCCCGAGCCGACGATGCACTCGTAGGCGGGACGCTCGGCGCCGCCGCGCCGGAACGCGTGCAGGAGCTCCGCCTCGACCTCGTACTCGTAGCGCCCCGGGAGCGCCGCGCGCATGGCCGCGAGGTGTCCCTCGCCGCTGATCCTCGCGGCGTGTCGCATGAGCGAGACCTCGACGGAATCCTTCCGGAGCCGCAGGTCGTGGAGGATCACGGTCGGGTCGACGTACTCGGTCGGGGCGCGGACGCCCTTGCGCGCCCGCGCGCGCACCGCGTCGACGGCCCCGAACACCACGTCGTCGAACGCACGCACTCGACCGAGGCGTACGTGAAGACGATCGACGTCCTCGAGGTAGTCGGGGAGGCGCGTCGAGAGCTCCTCGATCGGGAAGGCGGCGTCGACGCCGTAGCGGCTCTTCGCGCCCTCCACGCCGGCACGGTAGCCGTCCCAGATCTCGCGCTCCTTGTGGCGCGGGCGCACGAAGAGCACGGAACGGTGCTCGGGATGCTGCGTCGTGAGGAGCAGCAACGATTCCGGCTCGTCGAAGCCGGTGAGGTAGTAGAGGTCGCTGTCCTGTCGGTAGGCGTGCTCGACGTCGTTGTTGCGGATCGCGACCGGAGCGGAGGGGACGAGCAGGACGCCCTTTCCCATGCGGGAGAGCACCTTCGTCCGTCGCTCGGCGAAGAGCGTGGAGTCCATTGGTAGATTCTGCCCTTTCTACGGGTTGCTTTGCATCACCGATGAAAGGGCAGAACCCCCTTTCAAACCGTGCGTGCGGATTTCCCGCACACGGCTTACCGGTGGTCTCTCGTGACGCGGCATGACGCAGCCTCCGGATAGCGAACGGTGCCTCGCAGGCGGTGGAGTCCGAATCCCTCGACGAAGTAGTCGGGTGTCCAACGTTCGGCCGTTCCCGCTCGTATCCTGGATCCTGCGCGCTTCCTGCGAAGCGAGCGAAGGCGCCGGTACACGTACGCGTCGACCTGGTTGAACTTCACGGCGGCATTTCCGGTGCGGAAGTAGTTGCCCCACCCTCGGAGCACGGGGTTGAGCTGTGCGACCAAGTCGCGCAGGTCCTCGTGGCATCGCGAGCGCGGGGTCAGCTCTCTCACGCGCTGCCGGATCCTCCTCGTCGCCCGATGGCTCGGCCAGCGCTGGAGGAAGTACACGCGTCGGCGCTCCTTCTCCCAGATCGGGCCGCTCAGACGCTTTCGGAGATGGCAGCCGAGGAAGTCGAATCCCTCCTTGCCCCAGGAGAGATCCACCTTTCTCGTCTTGTCCGGGTGTAGCTCGAGTCCGAGACGCGTGAGCACGTGCGTCACGCGTCGCTCGGCTTCCTCGACCTCGCGCTTCGTCTTGCAGAGCACGACGAAGTCGTCGGCATAGCGAACCAGCACTCCCAGATGGGAACACCGTTTCTCCCACACCGTGTCGAGCACGGCGAGATAGATGTTCGAGAGGAGCGGGGAGATCACGCCGCCCTGCGGTGTACCGCTGGTCGGGCTCCTCACCACCCCGTCTTCCATCACTCCCGCCACGAGCCATTGCCGTAGCAACCTCAGCACGCGTCGGTCCGAGATGCGTCGAGCGACGAGCTTCATCAGCTTGTCGTGGTCGATGCTCCCGAAGTAGTCGCGAATGTCGGCGTCGAGCACGTGGTTGTACCCCTTCGCGCCGAGCTTCCTCAGCGTTTCGAGAGCATCCGTCGCGCTCCTCCCCGCGCGGAACCCATACGACGAGGAGCGGAAATCCGCCTCGAAGATGGGCTCGAGCACGAGCTTGGCCGCCATCTGGACCACGCGGTCTCGGACCGTCGGAATGCCGAGCGGCCTCTTCTTCCCATCGGATTTCGGAATGTACCGTCGCAACACCGCGCGCGTTCGGTACTCACCTGCCAGTAGCTCGACGTGCAGCTCTTCGAGGAAGCGCTCCACGCCGTACGTTTCGAGCTCGGCGATCGTCGTGGCATCGACGCCCGCCGCTCCCTTGTTCGCTCTCACCCGCTTCCATGCTTCCGCGAGGACGTCACGCCTCGCGATGCGGTCGTACAGCGCATGGAATCGGCGTTCCGGGTTCCGCTTGGCCGCGGCACCCAGTCGGCGTTGCAGTTGTCGTACTTTGTCCTCGGGCTCTGGCCCGCGGGGGGAGTTGGATCCGGGATCGCCGGTCATGCCCTCGTGCTTACCTGCTCTGCCGACCTGACCACCGCAGGGGTCCTTCCCTCCCGTCGCGTTGTTCTTCACGACGTTCGTCCGCTCCGCCGAGACGTTGCGGTTCGGTACTACAACCCCCTCGGACTCCCGCTGTGCGACGCTCGATTTCGCCGATGGCTTATACGAGACGCCTTGCCGTGACTGCGGCCGCACAGACGGGTCTCTCGTGTTCCGCACCTCTCCTTGCACGCGTGCTGCGCCCTGTACCCCGCCGGGGCCGACGGAGCGCTTCGGAGCATGCGCCGTCGGTGTTGCCTTCGCCGTGACATGAGCGGCTCGGCCCCCGGATTGTGAATCTGACGAGGCTGCAGGCTTCACTTCATGTTGCGGCCCGCGTGCTTGCTCGGTCCGTGGACCCTTGCGACGCCCCGCTCGGCCGTGAGGATCTCTCCCGCACGGCTGGGGCCTGCTACCCGGCGCTCCGACGCTTACCGGGACGGGACTTGCACCCGCTGGAGACGTGCAGCGGGAAGAGTGGGCCTCGCGCGCTTCCGCACGCTCGGATCCTTCTTCTTCACGACGCACCATGGCCGAATCCTAGCGCCTCCCCGCGGTTCGGGGAGCCTCCTAGTCCCGCCCCGAGAAGAAGGCGGAGAGCCGGCGGGGCGCGACGTCGACCGATCCGCCCACGGCGGCGAGGAGCTCGGCGTCCGTTCCGAGCCCCCCTCGGGCGGCGAAGCCGCGCAGGAGCTCCGCGGTCCGCGGATTGCGGTGGAAATCCTCGTCGAAGGTCTCGCGAAGGGCGACGAAGGCCGCGAGGGCGGAGAGCCCCGAGGCGAGCCGGGGCTCGGCGCCCCGCGGCGTCTCGAGCAGGAGCGCGGCGGTGGGCGCCGGCACGGGCAAGCCGATCGCCTCCCGCGCGGCCGTGGCGAGCGCGTCCGGCGATCGCTCCCCGCGTGCGCGCGTCGCGGCGGCGGCGATCCGGAGGTGGAGGACGACGATCGAGGCCGCGACGCGTCTCACCGAGTCCTGCACGGGCGCGGGCATGCGACGTTCCCGGGCGAGGCGCTCGCGATCGAAGAGGAGGAGCGCGAAGAGGTCTCCGAGGAGACGGGCGAAGCCGCCGTGCACGGGATGCGCGAGCGCGATGGGCAGCGCGGGATTCGCGAGCACGAGCGCGAGCGCGCGCCCCGAGGCCGAGGCGAAGGCGAGCTCGGTGAGGATGCCGTGCTCCGCGGTCGGCACGAGGAGGCGGACGTCGGTCGGGGGTTTCACGAGCGCGAGGCCGACGCGTGGAGACACCGCTCCGGCATGCGCCTCGACCCGCACGCGCGCGCCGAGCTCCTTCGCGACACCGAAGCCCTCCCCGAGGGCGACCACGCGCTTCGCGCGGGACTCGCGCTTCACGGCGTCGTCGAGATCGGCCGCGCGGAGGAGCGACGGGAGCCTCGGGAGCGAAGGCTCCTCGCGGCCCCGATGCGAGAGGAAGGAGAGGACCTCGTCGCGCAGATCGCGCGTCGCGTCGAGGAAGCGCCCGGCCGCCTCGACCGAAGCGAGCTTCGTGGTGGTGTCCGCGGCGGGCTCGAGGAGCGAAGCGAGACGGGCCGCGGCCTCGTCGGCGCGCGCCTGCGCGTCGCGAATCGGCGGGAGCGCCCGCGCCGCGCTCCGATCGACGGCGCCGAGCAAGAGGGCGAGGCGCTCGGGACGACCGCCGCGCTCGAGCTCGGCGACGACCTCGGCGAAGGGCTGCCCGTGACCATCGACCTCGACCGGCCGCGGGCCGTACCCCCGAATCGTCCAGCGGACGGACGCGAGCTCGCGCTCGTAGACGAAGCGGCGCAGATGGAGCGCCGTCGCGTGGACCTCGGCCGCGGGAAGCCGGCCGCGCTCGCGCAGCTCGCCGAGCGCGTCGATCGCGGCCGAACCACCGAGCCACGCGTGACGCGCGAACACCGCCGGCTCGGGATCGGCGTCCCGATCCCCTCGGGCCCTGGCCACGCGCTCGTGCGCCTCGTCGGCGAGGTAGGCGCGGAGGCGATCGTCGAGCTCGCGCGCGTCGCGTTCCACGGGCCCTCGATACCCTTTCGCGAGGGGCATCGCAAGACCCCCGGGTCGCGTGCTATCCCCTGCGCACCATGGCACTCGGCAAGAAGATCGCGTTCCTCGGCGGTGGCAACATGGCCACCGCCATGATCCAGGGCCTCCTCGCGCGGGACACCGTCGCGAAGGAGGAGCTCTTCGTGACCGAGCCGGTCGAAGCGCAGCGGAGCTCCCTCGAGACGCGCTTCGGCATCCGCACGGGCACGGACAACCGCGCCGCGGTCGCCGACGCCGACGTCATCGTCCTCGCCGTCAAGCCGCAGGTCGTGACCCACGTGCTCGTCGACATCCGCGACTCGGTGCGCCCGGGCACCCTCGTGATCTCGATCGCGGCCGGGGTGCCCATCGAGACGCTCCAGGCGGGCCTTCCCGCCGGGACCCACGTCGTGCGCACCATGCCGAACACGCCGGCCCTCGTGGGCCACGGGGCCACGGGCCTCGCGCCCGGCCGCACGGCGACCGAGGAGAACCTCGCGCTCGCGAAGACGCTCTTCGATTCGATCGGCCTCTCGGTCGTCGTGCCGGAGCACATGCTCGACGCCGTGACGGGGCTCTCGGGCTCGGGGCCGGCCTACGTCTTCCTCTTCATCGAGGCGCTCGCCGACGGCGGGGTGCGGAGCGGCCTGCCGCGCGACGCGGCCCTCCGGCTCGCGGCGCAGACCGTGCTCGGCTCCGCCCGCATGGTCCTCGAGACCGGCAAGCATCCGGGCGAGCTCAAGGACATGGTGACGAGCCCCGGTGGCACCACCATCGCCGGCGTGCACGCGCTCGAGAACGCGGGCTTCCGCGGCGCGACCATCGACGCCGTGAAGGCCGCGACCGATCGATCGGCGGAGCTCGGCCACCTCGCCACGAAGAAGTGATCGCGGGAGCGGGCGTGCTCAGGCACGCTCGCCGAAGATCGCGGTGCCGACGCGCACCGACGTCGCGCCTTCCTCGATCGCGACCTCGAGGTCGTGGCTCATGCCCATCGAGAGGCCGGAGAGCCCATGGGCTCTCGCGAGCTCGCGGAGCCGCCGGAAGTGCGGACGTGTCGCCTCCGGATCGTCCGAGGCCGGAGGGATCGTCATGAGCCCCTCGAGGACCAGGCCCGGCAGCGCCCTGACCGAAGCGACGAGCGCGGGGAGCTCCTCGGGCGTGCAGCCCGACTTCTGGGCCTCCTCGCCGACGTTCACCTGGAGGTGGACGCGGATCGGCGCGCCCGGCTCGGCGACCTTGGCGAGCGCCTCCGCGAGCCTCGGCGAGTCCACCGTCTGCACGGCCGCGTGGACCTTCGCGACGACCTTCGCCTTGTTGCGCTGGAGATGGCCCGTGAAGTGCCAACGGAGGCCTTCGAGTTCCGCGAGCGCCTCGGCCTTCGCCGCGAGCTCCTGCACGTAGTTCTCGCCGAAGTCCCGCTGCCCGGCCTCGTAGGCCGCGCGGATCGCCTCGGGGGGATGGAACTTCGAGATGGCGAGGAGCGTGACGGTGGCGGGATCGCGACCCGTGGCACGACACGCGGCGAGGATGCGCGAGCGGACGTCCTCGAGGTTCTTCGCGACGTCGTTCATGGCCACTCCGCGAGCGCGCCCGCTCGCCGCAAGAGGCCGAGCGTCTCGGCGACGGGAAGCCCGACCACGTTGCTGTACGAGCCGACGATGCCCTCGACGAAGCCGCCCCCGATCCCCTGGATCGCGTAGCTCCCGGCCTTGTCGCGCCCTTCCCCGGTGGCGACGTACCGCGCGATCTCGTCGGGCGTCGCGGCTCGGAAGCGGACCTCGGTCGACACGAGCTCGACCTCGATCGGCCCGCGGCTCCGTGTACCGATGCCCATCCCGGTGAGGACGCGATGGCTCCGTCCCATCAGGCTCGCGAGCATCGAAAGGGCCTCGGCGTCGTCCTCGGGCTTGCCGAGGATGCGGTCGCCGAGGACCACCGTCGTGTCGCCCGTCAGCACGAACGAGTCGGGATGCAGCGCGGAGAGGTGGGCGAGCGCGGCCTCGAGCTTCGCGCGGGCGACGCGCTCGACGTAGGCCTCGGGCGACTCGCCGGGGGCCACCGACTCGTCGGTCGGGACGGGATCGACCGTGAACTCGAGCCCCAGGCTCGCGAGCAGCTCGCGGCGACGCGGCGAGCCGGAGGCGAGGACGAGCGGGGCGGACAGACGAGCCACGGCTCAGCCCCGTTCCTGGTCCTCGACCCAGCGGCGGTAGTGCTTGATGTACGTGCGGCTGACCTGCTCCGGATCGAGCCGGAGGAGCTTCGCGATCTCGAAGACGAAGCCGCGTACGTAGACGAGCGCCGGGAGGCTCGCGTAATCGTCCTCCTCGATCGCCCGGATGTAGCCCTGACCGATCTTCGAGCGCTGGCTGATCTCGCGGACCTCGAGCCCCTGGGATTCGCGGACGGCACGGAGGAGCGAGCCGCGGAATTCCGTGTCGGGCGTGATCGGGGGCGCGGGCGGGCGCGGAATCGCATCGCGCTCGCGCGCGCTCTCCGGCGCCGGAGCCGAGTCCGGAGGGAAGACCGAGAGCTCGTACGGCCGGCGACGCGCCGGATCGAGGAGCACGTCGTACGCCTCGTCGAGGCGCGTGCGGAGGGCCTCGAGACCCGCGTTGTCGAAGAGGCCGTAGCGACAGAGCGCTTCGGGCGAATAGACCTCGCGGGCGCGCTTGTAGGCGCGGCGGATCTCTTCGTCGGTCGCGCCGCGGTCCACCTCGAGGAGGTCGTGGTGCGTGTCGGGCGGGACCTCGCGGCTCGGTCGCGGACGCGCCTTGCCGGAGTCGATCGCGAGGAGACGGCGCGCGATCTTCTCGATGCTCTTGCTGGCCTTCGTGCCGGGGCTCTCGACGAGCAGCGGCCGGTAGGTCCGGACGCAGGTCCAGACGGTGTCGTCGTAGTCGATGTAGCCGAGGTACTCGAGCGAGAGGCCGAGCCGCCGGCTCGCGGCGCTCCGCATCCGATCGCCGAGCTCGAGGTCGGCCCGGAGCCGCGTCTGGTTGAACACGAGGCGCAGCCGGAAGCGCTCCATCGCGTCGCGCACGGTGGCGGCGAGGGGATCGTTCTCGGCCTCGAGCCGACGGACGAGGTCGAGCGGGGCGGGCGTGCAGTCGAGCTTGCGCTGCCACTCCACGAGGCGGTGCCGCGCGACCGGATCGGTCACCTGCTTGCGCACGAATCGGGCGAACGCGTGCCGGATGAAGGCGTAGGTGTTCTCGATCGCCGTAGGCTCCGGGAGCGAGACGTAGAGCGCGAGATCGGCGTCGAGATAGAAGTCGAGCAGCGAGGGCTCGGTGCCCGAGCCGAGATCCACGACGATGTACTCGGCGTCGAGCTCCGAGAGGCGCTGCTTCAGGCGGGAGCGCGAGCGACGGCGCTTGTCGCCGCGGAGCGGCTCGTCGATCCCCGCGTGCAGGAGCCGCAGGCCGGGGATGTTCACGTCGATCGGGAGGCCCGACGGGGGCTCCGGGGCCGGCGGGGCGACCGGCTCGGGCCGCGGCGGGAGCGGTCGCGCCCGCGCCACGTTCGCGGCGGGGCCGAAGGCGTCGATGTTGACGTTGCCGGTGCGCCGGAACGACGGGAGGGGCGGCACGAAGGTGGCGAGGGCGTTGGGCCGCGGCACCCCGAGGAAGGTGTGCGCGTTCGCTCCGTTCGCGTCGGCGTCGACGATCACGACCTTGCGGCCGATGGTCGCCAGGTAGATGGCCAGGTTGGTCGCGACCAGGCTCTTGCCGACGCCGCCCTTGGCGCCGCTCACCGCGATGATGCGGCGGACGCGCTCGCGCGGCGGACGCACGGTGCCCCGGCCCTCGCCGGTCGACGGAGCGGACGGCTCGACGTCGTCGAGGACGTCGGAGTCGTCGCCGTCGTAGACGGGCTCCCGGAACAGCTCCACGTCCGGGTCGTCGGCATGTTCCTTCGAGTCGGCCATCGGCGCGAAGGACCGTGCTTACCAGGGGGTCGCTCGGGGTGCAACGGGACCGCCCGGCGCGGCCCTCACGTTGCCCAGGTGCACTCGATCGAGTCGTAGGGATCGCCGAGCACCGTCGACTTGGCGAGCCGGACCTCGACGTCGCGTGCGCCCGTCTTGCGGAGGCTCTCCTCGACGATGCCGACGAAGGCCACCGAGCGCGAGAGCCGGGCATCCACCTGGTCGGTGATCCGGAGCAGGCCGTAGCCGTGGCCGAACTTGGCGACGCTCGCCGTACCGGACTGGAAACAGCGAGCCCAGACGTTCGGGAGCTTCGCGAAGAGCAGCTCGGGCGTCTCGGCGAGGAAGAGCCCCGTCGTGTCGCGGCGGACGACTTCGCGGCCCGCCTCGGCGACGAGCTTCCGATCCCCGCGTCCGTACCGGATGTCGATGATCTCGAGGACGTCGAAGAAGCCGTTGGAGTACCAACCCTCGGACTCCATCGGGCCGATGAAGCGGGCGTGGACCTCGGGGCGAGCGGCCGCGAGCACCTCGGAGAGCTTGCTGGCCGAGAGGCGGGCACGGATGAACTCGCGCATCGGGATCGTCACGATGCCCGACACGCCGAAGATCGGCGGCCGGGAGTCCCGACGCGACGTCTCGCCCTCGGTCGCCTGGCCGAGCTGCTTCTCGCGCTCGCGCAGCTCGCGGAGATCGATCGTGAACGTATCCGTCGGCTCCGTGTCCTCCACCACCCGCGGCCGTGCGCCGAAGGGGACGAGGGCGTCGATCATGTCGTCCGCGGACGCGAAGCGCTGGGCCGGATCCTTCGCGAGCGCGCGCCGGATCACCGCCTCGAGCCCGGGAGGGACGTCCTTCCGGAAGACCGCGAGGGGAGGAGGCGGATCGTTCATGATCCGCCGGCAGAGCTCCGCGAAGTCGGCGCACTGGAAGGGACGGTGACCCGTCAAGAGCTCGAAGAGCATCACGCCGGCCGCGTAGAGGTCGACGCGTGGATCGCGCACGCTGTTGCCGACCAGCTGCTCCGGGCTCGCGTAGTACGGCGTGCCCATGGTGCGGCCCGAGGGCGTGAGCTCCTGCGAGATCATGAACTCGTGGCTGCTGTCCGCGAAGGTCGCGACGCCGAAGTCGAGCACCTTCACGAAGTCCGCCTGACCGTCGCGTGCCGTGAGCAGGACGTTCTCGGGCTTCAGATCGCGGTGGACGATGCCGCGCGCGTGGACGGCCGCGAGCGCCTCGAGGACCTGCCCCACGATCTGCACGGCGCGCACGGGAACGAGCGGCCCCTCCGAGCGGACGACCTGGGCCGCGCTTCGACCGCGCACGTACTCCATCACGAGGAACGGAGCGCCCGAGGGCTCGATGCCCATGTCGAGGACCTCGACGATGTGGCGGTGACCCACGGAAGCAGCGGCTCGGGCCTCGCGCTGGAATCGCTGGAGCGTCACGCCGTCGTCGGCGAGGTGCGCATGCAGCACCTTCACCGCGACCGTCCGCCCGATCGCGACGTTCTCGGCCTTGTAGACCGCCCCCATGCCCCCATGACCGAGGAGGCGCTTCACACGGTACTTGCCCGCGATCAGCGAGCCGACCGGATGGAGGTGGGGATACGAGGGCGAGCCCCCGTGCGGAGTGAGCATCGGAGAGAGGATATCGGCCCCGACGCCAGACACCAAGGTCTAGGCGCGTTGCGCAGGAGGTGGGAAACCCTGCCCCCGCGTGTCCGAGGACGGGGAGATGCCACGGATCCCACGCCTCGCCGTCCTTCTGGTCCTCGGGTTCACCGCCTGCCTGGGCGCGCCGGACATCCCCGCCCGCGATCCGTCGAGGGCGGCAGGCGACGACGCCTCGGTCGGCGACGGGTCGACCGCGGGCCTCGCGCTCTCGGTCGAGGGGGAGGACGGTCTCGCCCACATCGCCTCGGCCGCCCCCCGCCGGCCCGTGCTGGTCGCGCGCGGGGCGGGTGCCCTGGAAGGCGCCCCGGAGCCCGTCCTCCTCTTCGAGGGGGCGCCGGACGCGGCGCTGCTCGACGACCTCGAGCGGCCCCCCCTCCGCATCGATCACGCCGCCCGTCGGGTGCCCCTCGAGGTCGCGCGCGACGCGAGCGGGATCCGCGCCCGCGCCGCTGCGCCGCTCGCCCCCGGAAGGACCTACACCTTCGCCGTCGCCGCGTGGGCGACTCGAACGGACGGAGCCGTGCCGGGGGTCGTCGCGTTCCCGTTCACGGTGGCGGGCACGGAGGCCGGAGCCGTCCTCTCCGAGATCTTCCCGCCCGAGGGCTCCGCGGGGGTCGACCCGGGCCTGCCCTTCGTCGTCGTCCGCTTCGACGACGACGTCACCGGCCTCGAGGGCCTCTCGCTGCTCGAGGTCGGCGGCTCGGTCGTGCCCGCGGCCCTCGCGGCGACGCCCTGCGAGACGCTGGGCTTCGCCCCCGGCGTGTGCGTCACGCTCGCCCCCCTCGACCCGCTACGCCCCTCGACCGAGCATCGGGTGTACGTCCCGAGCTCGGTGCGCGACCGGACCTCGGCGTCGGTCGGGCCCGTGGAGGCGCGATTCACGACAGGCGGGGGCGCACCTCCGGCGACGGTCCTCGTGGCGCCGCCGTGCGCGATCGACGAGAGGCTCCTCGGGCCGCTCTGCGTGCTCGAGCAGGACACGACCGTGAGGGTCGCGGGCCGGGCCTCGGCGCCGGTCCGGGCCTTCCTCTCGCTCGGAGCCCAGCGCGTGGGCACGGTCGCGAGCCGCGGGGACATCGCCCTCGTGCTCGCCTCGCTGCCCGCTTCCACCACGTTCGCGGCACGCCTCGAGGCCGTCGACGCGTCGGGGCGGGTGCTCGCGATCGAGCTCGAGCTGCGCACGACGCCCCCGCTCCCGACGATCGACATCGCCGAGATCCGCGCAGACGCGAACGGTCCCGAGCCCGCACAGGAGTACGTCGAGCTCTGGAACCGCTCGGACGTCGCCGTCGATCTGTCGGGCTTCCGGCTCGCGGACCGCCCGGACTCCGCGGGCGACGCGCTGCCGACCCCCTCGTTCCTCCCGGCCCGTGCACGCGCCCTCGTCGTCGCGGACGCGTTCGACCCGACGGATCCGGCCGATCCCGTCGTCCCCCCCGGAGCGCCCCTCTTCCGCATCGGCGCCTCGATCGCGACGTCGGGGCTCGCGAACGCGGGCGAGCCCCTCTTCCTCCGCGACGCGAACGGTCATCGCATCGCGGAGGCGCCGGCGCTCGCGGCGCCGGGCCCGGGTCGCTGCATCGCCCGCCTCGGAGGAGCGAGCCGTGTGCCGGGGCCGGACGATTACGGCCCGACCGCGGACGGGGGCTGCTCCCCCGGAATCCCCTGATCGCCCACGAAGAGCGCTCGCGGAACGTGCCGCCTCGGCTAGAGTGCCCGGACCTCCGCTCATGAGCGACGACGCGACGAGCTCCCGCGACGAGGTCGTCGAGGCGACCGTCGACGACGTCCTCTACCGCAGCGACGACGGCCGATACGCGGTCGTGAAGGTGACGCGCACCCAGGCGTCACCCGGCCAGGCGGAGCTGACGGCCGTCGGCGACCTCGGCGAGGTGGCGATCGGCGAGACGCTGCGCCTGCGCGGTCGCTTCGTCGCGCACCGGACGTACGGGATGCGCTTCCAGGTCGACTCCTTCGTCCCGATCCTTCCCGACTCGCCGCAGGGCGTGGCGCGCTACCTCGGCTCGGGTCTCGTGAAGGGCATCGGACCGGGCCTCGCGGAGCGCATCGTCGAGCGCTTCGGGGTGCGCACGCTCGACGTGATCGCGACCCAGAGCCAGAAGCTCCTCGAGGTCTCCGGGGTCGGGAGGAGCCGAGCCGAGGCCCTGGCCGAGGCCGTGAGGAGCCGGAGGGCGGAGAGCGAGGCCCTCTCCTTCCTGCACGCGACCGGCCTCGGTCCCTCCGTCGCCCGTCGCGTGCTCAAGCGCTTCGGCAACGACGCGGCGCGCATCGTGCGCGAAGACCCGTACCGCATCGCCGAGCAGGTTCCGGGCGTCGGCTTCCAGACGGCCGATGCCTTGGCGAAGTCCCTCGGCATCGCCGACGACGATCCGCGCCGCGCCGCCGGCGTCGTGCTCCACCTCGTCGGCCGCGCCGCGGACGAGGGCCACGTCTACGTCCCGGACGACGAGCTCCGGGAGCGCGTCGTCGAGCTGCGGGTCCCGAGCGCGCGGCACGAAGCGGCCGTGGCCGAGCTCGTCGCGCGCGGGATGCTCGTCGTCGAATCGGGCGCGGTCTACCCGCCGCCGCTCTTCGTCGCCGAGCGACGCACGGCGCAGAAGCTCGCGGCGCTCGCCCGGCCGCGGCCGCGCCCGGCGGGTGCTCGCGCCGCCCTCGAGCGCGCGTTCGAGCAGGATCTCTCGGCGAGCCAACGGGAGGCGGTCGAGCGCTCGCTCGAGGCCGGGCTGCTCGTGCTGACGGGCGGTCCGGGCACGGGCAAGACCACCACCGTGAAGGCCATCGTGAGAGCGCAGCTCGCGCTCGATCGGCGCGTGGTCCTCGCGGCCCCGACCGGTCGCGCCGCGAAGCGCCTCTCCGAGGCGAGCGGCCTGCCCGCGAAGACCATCCACCGCCTGCTCGAGTGGAATCCGGGGACCGGGAGCTTCCGCCGCGGCGAATCGGAGCCGATCGACGCCGACCTCGTCCTCGTCGACGAGGCCTCCATGCTCGACCTCCGCCTCGCGGATCGGCTCGTCGCCGCCGTGCCCGAGGGCTCCACGTTGATCCTCGTCGGCGACGTCGATCAGCTCCCTCCCGTCGGTCCGGGCCAGGTGCTGCGCGAGCTCCTCGAGAGCGGGATCGCGACGACCGTGCGCCTGCGCGAGGTCTTCCGGCAGGCGCAGGAGAGCGCGATCGTGCGCGGCGCCCACGCGATCCAGGACGGCCGTCTCCCGGAGCCCTCGCCGCCCAACACCAAGTCGTCCGGAGACCTCTTCTTCGTGCAGGCCCAGACCGCCGACGAGGTCCACGAGAAGCTCCTCCGCGTGCTCGATCGGATCCGCGACGCCTACGGGCTCGATCCGCGCGACGACGTGCAGGTGCTCTGCCCGATGCGCCGCGGCCCGCTCGGCACCGAGACGCTGAACCAGTTGCTGCAGAAATCGTTGAACACACGCGCGGGAGGCGAGAGCCTCCGGGGTCTCCGCGCCGGGGACAAGGTGATGCAGCTCCGCAACGACTACGACCGCGACGTCTTCAACGGCGACGTCGGCGAGGTGCTGCGGATCGAGGGTGGCACGACGTTCGTCGCGATGGACGGGCGCGAGGTCCAGTACCCGCCCGAGGAGCTCGAGGCGCTCACGCTCGCCTACGCGTCCACGGTGCACAAGGTGCAGGGGAGCGAGTTCCCGGCGGTCGTCGTCGTCCTCCACTCCGCGCACTTCGTGCTGCTCTCGCGGGCCCTCCTCTACACGGCCCTGACGCGCGGGAAGCGGCTCGTCGTCCTGCTCGGCGAGAAGCGGGCGTTCGAGCTCGCGGTGCGGAACGCCCGCACCGAGGAGAGCCGGTCGCGCCTCCGCGCGCGTCTCGTCGAGGCGCGATCGAAGCCGGACTGACGGCCGCGGATCCGGGCGATCCGTGCCATGCTCGGGACGTTGCCGGAGCCCCGGGGCCCCTGCCCCCCGGCGCCGCATCGCACGAGGAGTCGACCCCCCGATGCCCCGCTTCCTCCCGTTCGCGTTCGCCTGCGCCTTCGCGATCCTCGCCGCCGGGTGCCCGTCGCGACGCCTCCCTCACGTCGCGCTCCGCTTCGAGCGCGAGGGGGCCGCGCCCCGGACCCTCTCGCTCGCGAAGCTCGCCGAGCGCGTCTCCCCCGAGGTGGTGAGCACCGACGACCCCTACTACCGGACACGGAAGCGCTTCCGCGCCCTGCGGCTCGATTCCGTCCTCGCCTTCGCCTTCGGCCGCTCCGTCGACACGCTCCGGCGCGAGCACTTCCTCCTCCGCGCCAGCGACGGCTACACCGTGCCGATCGAAGGCACGCGCCTCCTCGAGGGCGGGGCCTACCTGGCGTTCGACGACGTCGACGTTCCCGGCTTCGCACCCATCGGCCCGCGGCGCGTCCCGCCCGGCCCCTTCTACATGGTGTGGACGCGCGAGGGTCAGGGCGATGCGGAGACCCATCCGCGGCCGTGGCAGCTCGTGACGATCGCGCTCGCGCGCTTCGAGGACGTGTATCCGCACGTGGTCCCGGCGGGCGAGCCCGCGGACGGTCCGGCCATGGCCGGCTTCCGGCTCTTCCGCGCGCGCTGCGTCCGCTGCCACGCGATCAACGGCGAGGGCGGTCACGTCGGCCCGGACCTCAACGTCCCGCGCAGCATCGTCGAGTACCGCCCAGAGGAGCAGATCCGCGCGTTCGTGCGCGATCCGTCGGCGTTCCGCTACGGCGCGATGCCGGCGCATCCCGACCTGACGGATGGCGACCTCGACGCGCTCCTCGCCTACTTCCGCGCGATGGCTCGGCGCAAGCACGACCCTCGGGCGGCGGCCGGCCACTGAGAACGGGCGGAGCGGCCCCCGCGGGAGACCCGGGGCGGCGCGCGCTAGCCGGCGTCGAAGGCCCCGACCACGGCGTCGTGGAACGCGGGACGGAACGCCTTGATCTTCTGGTTCGCCCGGCTCGGACAGACCCGGTTCGAGAGGAGCACCACGCAGAGGTCGCGCTCCGGATCGCACCAGATCGACGTGCCCGTGAAGCCGAGGTGCCCGAAGCTCGAGGGGCTCATCCGCTTGCCCGCCGAGCTGCCCTCGGGGCTCTTCCCGTCCCAGCCGAGGCGGTGCGTGCTGCCGGGCGTCGCCACGAGGGCGTCGACGAGCGCGGCCTTCGGCACGAGCTGGCCGCGGTCGTGCAGCACGTCGAGCATCGCGCGACCGAAGCTCGCCACGCCCTTGGCCGTGCCGAAGAGGCCCGCGTGTCCAGCGATGCCGCCCATCGCGGCGCAGTTCTCGTCGTGGACGTCGCCGCGGACGAGCTTGCCGCGCCATTCGCAGCGCTCCGTGGCGGCCGAGCTCGCCACGTGCTTCACGCGCTGCGCCGGCTCGACGGCGCCCGCGAAGTAGACCTGGTTCGCGATGCCGAGCGGCAGCGTCACCTTGGACGCGAGCACCTTCTCGAGCGGCATGCCGCACATCTTCGCGATCAGCGCGCCCGCGACGATGTAGCCGAGGTCGCTGTAGAGCGCGCCTCGCGTCGGCTCCTCCTCGGGACGACGCGAGGCCTCGCTGACCATCCAGCGCCGCGCGGCCGTGGAGCCGAGCGCGTGGGGGACGTCGAGGTAGAGGCCGCCCCAGGCCGCGAGGCCGGCGGTGTGGCGGAGCAGCTGGCGGAGCGTCGCCTTTGCGGCGGGACCGCCGCGGACGTCGCCGAGGTAGTCCTGCGCCTCGGCGTCGAGGTCGACCTGTCCGTCGCGCGAGGCCGCGAGCGCCGCCATGGCGACGAAGGGCTTCGTCACGGACGCCAGGTCGAAGACGGTGAGCGACTGGACGGAACCGAGCTCTGGGCCCATCTTCCCGCTCGCGGCCTCGACGAACACCGGTCCGCTCTCGTCGCGGAAGGCGATGCATGCCGACGCGCCGGGGAAGACCTGCCCCGCCACGCCGGACTGCAGAAGCTGGTTGGCGACTCCTTGGAGCCGCGCCTTGCGCTCGTCCTCCACCGGGATCTTGTCTACCGGAAGGCGTCGTCCGAGGTCTACACAATCCGTACGGACCCACGGGCACGACGCCCATTTCTGTAGCGAAGGCGGCGACCCGTATGCACCTGCCCTACCTCACGTCCGACGTCCCGGGGGTCCCCGGCCGCCTCCGCGCCACCCCGGAGGACTTCCGGGTCGACGAGGTCCCCGCATACCTCCCCGAGGGCCGCGGAACGCATCTCTTCGTGCGTTTCGAGAAGCGGGACCTCACGACCCCGGAGGCCACGAAGCGCCTCGCCCGAGCCCTCGACATCCCGCCCGACCGGGTCGGTTTCGCCGGCCTCAAGGACCGGGACGCGGTCACGACCCAATGGGCCAGCTTCGAGGGGGGCGACCCCGAGCGGGCCCTCGGGCTCGAGCTCGAGGGCATCCGGATCCTCGAAGCCGCGCTCCACGCCAACAAGCTCCGGACCGGACACCTCCGGGGCAACCGCTTCCGCCTGGTCGTCCGCGACGTGCCCGAGGACCGGCAGGAGGACGTGCGCCGGGTCCTCGAGCGGCTCGAGCGCGACGGACTGCCGAACTACTACGGCGAGCAACGCTTCGGCCGCGACGGCGACAACCTGCCGCGCGCCCTCGCCTGGATCGTCGAGGGTGGCCGGGCCCCGAAGGCGCCCTTCGAGCGGAAGATGCTGGCCTCCGTGTTCCAATCCGAGCTCTTCAACCGCAGGGTGGCGGCGCGGGTCCGCGCCGGCGAGCTCGCCCGCGTCTTCCTCGGCGACCTCGTCCGGAAGGAGGACACGGGCGGGATGTTCGTGGCCCTCGACGTCGAGGAGGCCAACGAGCGCTCGGCCCGCTGGGCGCTCAGCCCGACCGGCCCCATGTTCGGCCCGGAGATGCGCTGGCCGGAAGCAGACGCCCGGGCGATCGAGGAGGCTCTCCTCGCCGAGGTGGGGATGACCCCGGCCGACCTTTCACGCCTCGGGAAGGCGGCCCCGGGGACCCGGCGCCCCGTCCGCATCCGTCCGGCGGACCTTTCCTGGGAATGGAATGCCGGCTCGATCGTCCTTGGCTTCGAGCTCCCGGCCGGTTCCTATGCGACCGTCCTCACGAGGGAGCTCCTCAAGGGGGATGCGGCCCCCCCGGAGAGACGCTAAGTAAAGCTTCCACCCGGGCGCACCTGCAATCGCGTTGCAAGAGGATCGAGAGGAGAGCATGGACATTCAGGAACGGTTGACCGCATTCGCGATGCTCGGCGCGAGCTGGGTCATGTGGCTGCTCGTGGGCCTGTCCATCATCGGCCTCGCCATCATCCTCGAGCGTGCCTACTACCTCCTCTCGGCGCGCGACGACGTGCAGACGCTCCGACTCGAGCTGCTCCGCCTCTACAAGGACAAGGACGTCGAGGGCGTGAAGAAGCGCCTCTCGTCCTCGAAGGCCTTCGAGGCGCAGATCGTCGGCGGTGCGATCGACGAGCTGCCGAACGGCCCCGAATCGCTCGAAGAGCGGCTCTCCGCCGAGACGCGCCTCACGAAGCAGCGGATGGAGCGCAACCTCGCGTTCCTCGGCACCGTGGGCAACAACGCGCCCTTCGTCGGTCTGCTCGGCACGGTCATCGGCATCATCCGCGCGTTCGCCGCGCTGAACGAGAGCCAGGGCCAGGTCACGAGCGGCCTGATGGCCGAGGTGGGCGAGGCCCTCGTCGCGACGGCCATCGGCCTGCTCGTCGCCCTCCCCTCCGTCGCCTTCTTCAACTACTTCCAGCGCCTCATCAAGACGCGCCTCGACTGGGCGGCGGCGATGGGCTCGGACCTCCTCGCCTTCGCGAAGCGCTCGGACGGGAAGGCAGGCTGAGATGGCCGGCGGCGCCCGCGGAGGAGACGACGACGATCTGATCACGGACATCAACGTCACGCCGCTCGTCGACGTGGTGCTCGTGCTCCTGATCATCCTCATGGTGACGGCGACGGCCATCGTCTCGAAGACGATCCAGGTCGAGCTGCCGGAGGCCCGCACGGGCGAGCAGCAGACGCAGCCGACGACCCTCGCGGTGTCGATCGACTCGAACGCGAAGGTCTTCCTCGACGCGACCGAGGTCACGCTGCCGCAGCTCCTCGAGCGCGCGAAGGCCGCGCGCGCACAGGATCCCGAGACCCGCGCGATCATCGCGGCCGACGGACGGATCCCGCACGCGAACGTCGTGCAGGTGATCGACATCCTGCGTCAGGCCAACGTGCTCAAGTTCGCGATCAACGTGCGTCCCTCCGAGGTGTCCGGGGGCGCATCGACCATGGCGCCCGCCGGGCGCTGAGAGAGGAGCGAGCGCGTGGGGCCGCACGACGACGACCGGCGGAGCCTCCGCACGCTGGCGATCACGTTCGTCCTCGCCATCCTCCTCCACCTGGGGATCGTGGAGGCCGTGCCGCGCGTGCGCGCGACCATGCGCCGAGCGGCGACCACGGCCCAGGTCGACCTCGTCGAGGTCGAGCCCCTCGTCCCGGCCGAGCCCGAGCCGGCCCCCGAGCCCGAGCCCGCGCGTCCGGAGCCCGTGCGCCCCGAGCCCGTCGTCGCCGAGCAGGCGGCGGTCCAGCCGACGGAGCCGCCCCCGCAGGCCGAGCCGCAGCCGGCCGAGCCGCCGCCGCCCGCCCAGGAGACGCCCGTGGAATTCGACGGACTCGTGCTCGGCGGCGAGGGCTCGTCGTGGTCCACTGCCCAGGCTTCGGGGCAGGAGCGCGGCGCGTTGATCGGCACCCCCGGCGCCGCCGTCACCGGCCGCTCGCGCGAGGGCACGCCCGGCGGCGTGATCGGAGGCACCGGGACCGGCGCCCCGACGCTCGTGGCCGACGCCGACCTCCGTCGGCGCCCCGTTCCGCCGAGCGCCGACGCGCTCAACGGCCTGCTCCAGCGGAACTATCCCGAGGAGGCCAAGCGGCAGGGCATCAGTGGAAGGGCACGCGTGCGGGCGATCGTCGGCACCGACGGTCGTCTCCGCTCCGTGCGCGTCGTCCGCGAGTCCCCCGCCGGCCAGGGCTTCGGCAGCGCCTGTCGTCGCGCACTCCTCGACGGGCCCGATTGGCAGCCCGCGGTCGGCCCCGACGGGCAGCCCGCCGCCACGGAGATTCCCTTCGACTGCGCCTTCGACGTGCACCAATGAGGATCCGCATGCGCAGAGCCCTGCTCGCCCTCGCCTTCGCTTCCGCTTCGGCCGCCTCGTCCGCGGAGGCCCAGGGGACGATCCCGACCGACGGCTTCTCGACGAGTCGCTTCGTCCCGGCTCCGGGCGCGGACAACTTCCTCTCGGTCGACGGAGCCCGCGTCGAGGGGAACATGCGCCACGTCGCCGGGGTCTTCCTCGACGTGGCGCACCAGCCTTTCGTGCTCTCGCTCTGCACGAATCCGGCGGTCGATTCGCCCTGCCCGAGCCGGACGGATGTCGCCTTCGTCCGGAATTCCACGCTCGTCGACTTCACCTACGCGCTCGTGCTCCGTGACCGCGTCCAGCTCGGCGTCGTCCTCCCGATCGGCGGCGCCTCGGGCGAGGGCTACGCGGCCCTGGCGACGCCGCCGGGCGGCAGCCCGCGCCCGGAGCAGTTCCCGGGCGGCGGGAGCTTCGTCCTCGGCGACATCCGGCTCTCGGCGAAGGTCGGCCTGCTCGGGCGCGAGCACGATGCCTTCCACCTCGCGGTGGTCGGATACGCCACCCTTCCGACGGCGCAGGCGCTCGCGGCGGATCGCGCCCCGGGCCAGTGGATGGGCGACAGGCTCCCGACGATCGGCGGCCACGTCGCCGCCCAGTACGAGCTCCACCACGTGCAGCTCGCTGCGAACCTCGGAGCGACCGTCCGCGAGAACGCCGAGCTCTTCACGACGAAGATCGGCTCGATGCTCACGTACCGCGCGGCCGCCGGCTACGCATGGGATCGCTTCCTCTTCTTCGGCGAGGTCGACGGAGCCGCCGGCTTCCACGGCGGCGCCGTCTCGAACCCCGTCGAGGGAAGGCTCGGGGCCCGCGCCCGCTTCGGCGACTTCACCGTGAACCTCGCCGCGGGCGGTGGCTTCGTACCGCTCGGAGGGGCCCCCTCGTTCCGCTTCGTGACGGGCTTCGGCTACGTGCCGATCGACCACGACCTCGATGGCGACGGCCTCGAAGGCGACGCCGATCGGTGTCCGGACCAGCCCGAGGATCGCGACGGTCTCGAGGACGAGGACGGCTGCCCCGACGACGACGTCGATCACGACGGGCTCCGGGACACCGAGGACCGCTGCCCCGCGCAGGCCGAGGATCGGGACGATCACGAGGACGAGGACGGCTGCCCCGATCCGGACGACGACGCCGACGGAGTGCCGGACGGCTACGACTCCTGCCCGAACGTGCCCGAGGATCGCGACGGGGACCGCGACGACGACGGCTGCCCCGACCTCGACACGGATCGCGACGGAGTCGCCGACTCGAACGATCGCTGCCCGCGCGACGCGGAGGATACGGACGGCTGGGGCGACGAGGACGGTTGCCCGGAGGACGACTTCGATTCCGACGGGGTCTCCGACACCCAGGACGAGTGCCCGGACCAGCCGGAGACCCGCAACGGGTTCCAGGACTCGGACGGCTGCCCGGACGAGGCCCCGGCGCGTCCGGGGCGCCGGCGGCGCCGCTGAGGCCCCGGTTGTTTGACGCGCGGTCCCGACTCGGTTAGCCGAACGCCATGCGCTCCTCGTTGCCTTCCTTGCTGCTCCTCTCCCTCGCCGGCTGCGACTTCATGGCGTCGCCGACCGAGCTCCCGCTCGTCGGGACCTTCTCGGTCCACGGCACGCTCCGGTCGAATACCTGCAGCTACGCCGCGTTCCCGGCGGAGAACCTCTTCCAGCGCGAGGCGATCCTCCGCGGGATCGGGGATTCCGCGGCGAAGTTCCAGTGGGTGGGCATGAGCGGCATCGTCCCGGGGAGCGCGACGGCCGGCGGCACCTACCAGTTCCAGACGAACGCGAACGTCTCGACGAACGTCGTCGATCCCCTCACGGGTCAGCCGACCTGCGGCCTCATCCGCCACACCCAGGTCAGCGTCGTGGTCCGCCCGGCGCCGAGCTCGCTCGACGGGGGCGTCGACGCAGGCGCCGACGCGGGCGGCACGGACGCGGGCGACGGGGACGCAGGCAACGCAGGAGTCTCCGAGTACACGCTCACGGGCGTGTACACGGAGGACATCTACGCGTCGCCCGGCTCCGACTGCTCGCCGCTCCTCGCGGCGAACGGCGGCCAGTTCGCCGCCCTGCCCTGCACCGTGACCTACGACGTCACGGGCACGGCGCCGCGCTGAGAGGACGAACGGTCAGCTCGCGCCGCCCTCGCTCCCACCCTCGCCGGACGGGCTCGGCGCAGGCGCCGCCTGCGGAGGGGCCGACGCGGCCGGAGGCGACGACACCCCGCCCTCGGGCGGCGCTGGCGGAGGCGGCGAGCTTCGCGGCTCGTCCTCCCGCTTGCGCTCGGCGAGCACGATGAGCCGGGGCGAGTCGGCGCCGAAGAAGACGCCGGGCGTCGCGCGGTTCCCGGAGACCTGGGAGACCCGGAATCGTTGCTGGTGCAACATCAGCCCCAGCTCGTGCAGCGCGTAGAGGCGGATCGAGTACGAACGATCGCGCTGCTTGCCGTCGTCGAGGATGACGTTCCGGCTGACCTCGAGACGCGAGTTCAGGTAGTTGAACTTCGTCTCCTCCATGCAGATGCAGCCGTCGCCCTCGAACCAGACGAGGTTCGGCTGCGTGCGGACGACGAAGTCGCGGTTGGCGACGTCGAGCAGGAGCATGCCCCCCGGCTTCAGCGAGTTGTAGAAGCGCTGGAGGACCTTGCGATTGCCTTCGTCGTCGAAGTAGCCGAACGCCGTGCCCCACGAGAGCACGACGTCGAAGCTCCCGTCGAACGACATCTCGCGCATGTCGCCGTGGAGGAAGTTGATCCGGAGCCCCTGGTCCTTCGCGTCCTCGCTCGCGCGCGAGAGCATCGGGAGCGAGAGGTCGAGCCCGACGACGAGGTAGCCGCGCTTCGTCAGCTCGATCGCGTACAGGCCGAGACCGCAGCCGACGTCGAGGACGGTCGCTCCGGCCGGGAGCCCGAGCACCTTCTCGATGAAGTCGCATTCCTTCGCGATCTCGCGCTCGGTCGGATGGCGGACGGTCCGGAGGTAGTCGTCGCTGAAGAAGTCCTCGTACCAGGGCTTCTGCCGCTTCTTCGGCAGGGGGATCTCGGCGGGCGGCTTCGGGGGCGCGGCCGCGCGCGCGGGCTCGGCGGGCGGCGCCGGAGGACCGGCCTTGGCGGCAGGCGGAGCCGGAGGCCCCGCCTTCGCACCTTCGGGGGGCGACGGCGGCGCGGGCGGAGCGGCCTTCGGCGCGTCGGGAGGCGCCGGAGGGGCCTTCGCGGCCTCGGCGACGGCGGCGGGCGCCTTCGGCTTCGCGTGCAGCGCGAGCTCGTGCTCGGAGACTTCCTCGAGCTCGATGTCTTCGTCGTGCTCCGCGGGCGCCTCGGTCGGGCTCTCCCCCGACGCCTCGAGCGAGAGCTCGCCACTCGCGGGCCCGACCGTGATCTCGGTCGAGTCGTCGTCGGACGCGGACGCGGCGGCAGCGGGCGGCGCGGCCGGCTCGCCCGGCTCGGGAGCGGTGTCGGCCGGCGCGGCCTGGGCCGCCGCGGCCAGGGCCCCGAGGTTCGGCTCGGTCGGCGCGCCCTCGAGCTCGGAGGTCTCGTCGATCTCGGGCTCCTCGTGGAGCTCCGGCTCGTCGGAGAGCCCGGAATCCTCGTGAGGCTCGGGCTCCTCGGCGCGCGCCGGGGCGATCTCGGGCGCCGGAGCGGGCATCGCCTGGGCTTCCACGGCCGCGGCCGAGGAGACCTCGGGAGCGGGCTCCGCGGCCTCGGCCTCGGCGGCGACGGAAGCCACCTCACCCGGGCTGGTCTCCGAGACGAGCAGCTCGGGCTCGATCTCCTCCAGCACGTCGCTCGAGAGCTCCGGAACCGCCGACGAGCGCGCGACGGGCGGCGCCTCGACGGCGGCGACGAGCTCGTCGACGATGCTGACGCGCGCGACGTGATCGATCGGGACCCGCAGCGGCTTCGGACGCGTTCGCTTGGGCTGCACCAAGGCAACCGCCGCGCCCGAGAGATCCTCGCTGCGGTCTTCGCTCACGTCGGGCCTCCCGTGGCGACCGCCTGACCCATGCGCACCGTCGCGCCCGCCTCGATGCGGAACGCGAGCCTGGCCGCCGGCGTGGTGAAGACGATCGCGGTCGAGCCGAGGTGGAAGACCCCGAGCTCGTCCCCCTTCGCGCGGTCGAGGCCGGACGCCCCGTAGTGCTTCACGCTCGCCTCGAGATCCCGGTTCGTCTCGAGGTCGTCGAAGGCGAGGCCGATGCGGCCGACGCCGATCGCGCCGACCATGACCGTGGTGACCTCGGAGTGGATCGGCCCCTCCTGGACGATGGCGACGCGCTCGTTCTGCGCGAACACCCGGTCCACGTGATCGAGACCGATCGAGTTCACGGGATAGAGCGTCCCCGGCACGTAGCGCATCCGGACGATGCGGCCCGCGACGGGCGCGTGCACGCGGTGGTAGTCCCGCGGCGAGAGGTAGACGATGAAGTAGCTGCCGCCGAGGTAGCGCGCGGCCTCGCCCGGATCGCCGAGCAGCTCGGCGACGGCGTAGGGCTTGCCCTTCACGAGGAGGGTGCCGTCGGCCTCGATCGGACCGAAGTCCTCGATCCGGCCATCGGCGGGCGACACGACCGTCCGGGGATCGGAGGCGACGGGGCGGGCCCCCGGGACCAGACGGCGGGTGAAGAAGTCGTCGAACGACTCGTAGCCCCCCTCCGGCACGATCGCCTCGGAGACGTCCACGTCGTAGGCGCGTACGAACGCGTCGATGGCCTGTTTCACGGCCGACTTCGACGGGCGCGCGGACGCGGCCCGACCGACGGCGCGGCTCAGGGACTTTCGGGGGAGGAATCGCAGCGCTTCGGCGGCGAGGCGAGCAGGCGTGACGACCATGGTGCAGCGGTACCGCCGAGGACTCCGGGCCTATGGGCACCGCGGTCTCAGGCGGAAAACGATGCTATCCGAGCCGCGAAGCGGCCGTCAAACGCGGAGTACGTCCGGCCCCGAAACGGGGACGCCCCCCGGGCCGCTGGGGCACGGAGGGCGTCGGGCATCGGGTCGCCGCGGGGCGATCAGATGTCGTAGTAGAGCTCGTACTCGAGCGGGGTCGGGCGGAACTTCGCCGGCGTGATCTCGTTCTCACGCTTGTAGTTGATCCACTCCTCGATGAGGTCCTTCGAGAAGACGTCGCCCTTGAGGAGGAAGTCGTGGTCCGCCTCGAGCGCCGCGAGGGCCTCGTCGAGCGAGCCGGGAACGCTCGGAACGCCCGCGAGCTCCTCGGGGCTGAGCGAGTAGAGATCCTTCGTGGCGGGGTCGCCCGGGTGGATCTGGTTCTGGATGCCGTCGAGACCCGCCATGACGAGGGCCGAGAAGGCGAGGTAGGGGTTGCACGCCGGATCCGGGAAGCGGATCTCGATGCGCTTGGCCTTCTCGCTGGTCCCGAGGAGCGGGATGCGGATGGCGGCCGAGCGGTTGCGCGCCGAGTACGCGAGGTTCACCGGAGCCTCGAAGCCCGGGACCAGGCGGCGGTAGCTGTTGATCGTCGGGTTGGTGATCGCGCAGATCGCCTTCGCGTGCTTGATCACGCCGCCGATGAAGAACAGCGCCATCTCGGAGAGGCCGCCGTACTCCTTGCCGAAGAACAGGTTCTTCCCGCCCTTCCACAGGGAGATGTGGCAGTGCATGCCCGAGCCGTTGTCGCCGTACATCGGCTTCGGCATGAACGTCGCGGTCTTGCCGGCGCGGTGCGCGACCTGCTTCACGACGTACTTGAACCACATCAGCTGGTCGCCCATCGCGACCGGCGTGTTGAAGCGGATGTCGATCTCGCACTGGCCGGCGGTCGCGACCTCGTGGTGGCTGACCTCGACCTCGTAGCCGAGCTCCATGAGGTCCTTGCACATCTCGTCGCGGAGATCGACGAGCGAGTCGGTCGGCGCGACCGGGAAGTAGCCGCCCTTGCCGCGAACCTTGTAGCCCTGGTTCGGACCCTCGTCGCGGCCCGAGTTCCAGTGGGCTTCCTTCGAGTCGAACTTGTAGAAGCTGTGGTTCGGCGACGACGAGTAGCGGACCTCGTCGAACACGAAGAACTCGGGCTCGGGGCCGATGTACGCGGTGTCGGCGATGCCGCTCGACTTCAGGTACTTCTCGACCTTGCCGATGATGCCACGCGGGTCACGGCTGTACGGCTGCTTGGTGACGGGGTCGACGATGTCGCAGACGAGGACGACCTGCTTGACCTTCGCGTACGGATCCATCTTCGCCGAAGAGGGATCCGGGATCAGGAGCATGTCCGACTCGTTGATCGCCTTGAAGCCGCGGATCGACGAGCCGTCGAAACCGAAGCCGTCCTCGAAGGCGCTCTCGTCGAGGCGGTGGATGGGCACGCTGGTGTGCTGCCAGATGCCGGGCAGGTCGATGAAGCGGAGGTCGACCATCTCCGCGCCGTTCTCGCGCGCGAACTGGATGGCCTCCTTGGGCGAAGTGATGGGCTTCTTGGGCTGGAACATCGACTCTCTACTCCCGATTCCTCCCGCGACGCCGCGGGACCATGATGGCGGGGATCGTTACCGCCAGAATGTTTCCAATAGGTTTCCGGACTGTAAAAGTGCACGGAGCCGTGCGCGCACGGTTCCGTGCCCTGCGGCCGAGCGGCCGACTCGCTCTCAGACCGCCTCTTCGCCTCGCTCGCCGGTGCGGATGCGGACGGCCTCCTCGACGGGGCTCACGAAGATCTTGCCGTCACCGATCCGGCCGGTCTGGGCGGCCTTCTCGATGGCGTCGATGACCTGCGTCACCAGGGTGTCGGGGATCACGACCTCGAGCTTGACCTTGGGCACGAAGTCCACGACGTAGGCGGACCCACGGTAGACCTCGCGCTTGCCACCGGTGCGGCCGAAGCCCTTCACCTCGGTGACCGTCATGCCCTTGATACCGACCTCGCCGAGGGCGTCCTTGACCTCGTCGAGCTTGAACGGCTTGATGATGGCTTCGACCTTCTTCACGGGACCTCCCAATCGGTTACCGGATCTGGATGTACAGCCCCATTGTTTCCGAGAGGTTTCTTGCCGGTAAATATCGCCTCGGACAGTCGGTAGGGCCGCGGCGACGGGGGGCTGAGAGGGCGCGGCGCGAGGGCAAGGCGCCGTCCGGCCCGGCAGTGGTACCAGAGGGTCCGGCGGAGATCGACCCCGAAATCGCCATCCGATCGGCGCCTTTCCTCCGGTCGCTGTACGTCCGTCGGCGGGGACCGATATGCTCCGCCCCATGCCTTCGATCCTGAACACCGCCCGGGACCTCGAGCGGCTCCGACAAATCGTCGGGGTGCTCTGGAGCCACGGCTTCGGCGAGGTGGTCTCCCGGACCGGCCTCGGGAGCCTCGTGCCGGGCGGCAAGAAGCGGGAGGAGCAGTCCAAGGTGCCTGCGGGCGAGCGGATCCGGCTCGTCCTCCAGGATCTCGGCCCCTCCTTCGTGAAGCTCGGCCAGATCGCCTCGACCCGTCCGGACCTGATCCCGCCCGACATCATGGCGGAGCTCAAGAAGCTCCAGGACGCGGTGCCTCCCGAGACCTTCGAGTCGGTGAAGGCGACCGTCGAGGCGGATCTCGGCGCGACGCTCGAGGAGATCTACGAGACCTTCGACTCCGAGCCGCTCGCGTCCGCGTCGATCGGCCAGGTCCATCGGGCGACGCTGAAGACGCCGGAAGGCGCGGTCGACGTCGTGGTCAAGGTCCAGCGGGCGACGGTCCGCGACGTCGTCCAGAAGGACGTCGACCTGCTCTACTGGTTCGCGCACGCGATCGAGCGCTCGATCCCGGAGATGAAGCTCTACAACCCGGTGAACATGGTCGGCGAATTCGACCGTGCGATCACCGCCGAGCTCGACTTCGCGCAGGAGGCCGACAACGCCGAGCGCTTCGCGCGGAACTTCGAGGGGAAGCCCTTCGTGAAGTTCCCGAAGGTCTACCGCCAGGCGAGCTCGCGACGCGTCCTCACCCTCGAATTCCTGCCCGGCAAGAAGATCGACGACGCCGTGCGCGCGGGCTACTCCGGCGAGACCGTCGCGAAGCGCTCCGTCGAGATCATCGTCAAGCAGATCTTCGAGGACGGCTTCTTCCACGCGGATCCGCATCCCGGGAACGTCTTCGTGCTCGGCGAGCCCGAGTCGCCCGTGATCGGTCTCATCGATCTCGGCATGGTCGGCCGGCTCACGCCGCAGCTCCGCGACCGCACGATCGACCTGATGGTCGCGGCCGTGCGCGAGGACTACAAGGGCCTCGCCGACGCGCTCTTCGCCATCGGTCGGCCGACGCGCAAGGTCGATCGCCAGGCGTACGACGCCGAGGTCGAGATCCTCGCGCAGAAGTACCTCGGCAAGAAACTGCAGGACATCGAGCTGACGGCGATGATCCGCGACCTCGTCTACGGCGCGCGGAAGTACGGCATCGAGGTGCCGGCGGACTTCCTGCTCCTCGGCAAGTCGCTGATGACCGTCGAGGGCGTGGGCAAGGAGATCTATCCGGAGCTCGACCTCTTCGACGAGGTGAAGCCCTACTTCCTGCGCCTCATCCGTCAGCGCTACTCGCCCGAGCGCATCACGCAGGACCTCATGCGCGGCCTCATGCGCGTGAGCGGCGCCGCGGCGGACATGCCGCTGCAGATGCAGGAGATCCTCGAGGACCTGCGCAAGGGCGCGTTCCGCCTCCAGGTCCGCGAGACGAGCATGCGCGAGGCCGCCGACCAACTCGGCCGCCGCATCTTCTCGGGGATCGTCGTCGCGAGCCTCTTCGTCTCGGCCGCGATCCTCGCGACCGCCCACGAGCACTGGCCCGCCGGCATCGCCGCCTTCCTCGGCATCGCCTACGGCGGCGCGCATCGCTTCGGCCTCTGGTGGAGCGAATTCCGGAGCCGGAAGGACTGAGCCTCGACACGCGACGCGTCGCGGACGTGCCCGCGAGCGGCCGACGGGCTGGTTGCGGGGAGCCTCGTCCGGTGTCAGGACGGGGAGCCGTGTCGAGGACGCCCCGCGCCCGCTCCGAGCGACCGTCCGCCGCCGCGCCGCCTCGTGCGCGGCTCGACGGCGCGCGGCTCCTGCTCGGCTCCGAGGTGGTCCCGTTCCGCGCCGGCGCGGTCGACGCGTTCCGCCTCGATCCGCGCGCCTGGCCGACCGCTCTCGCGAGCGTGCGGTCGCTCGGCCTGCCGCTCGTCGACGTCCGGGTGCCGTGGGGAACCCACGCGGTGGGACCCGACGAGCTCGAGTTCGGAGCCCACGATCCACGGCGCGATCTGGGGCGCTTCCTCGAACTCGCCGCGGAAGCCGGTCTCCGGGTGGTGCTGCGCGTCGGTCCCCACGTCGGCTCGGACCTCGCCTACGGAGGGCTGCCGGACCACGTCGTGCGCGACCGCCGCATGCACGCGCGGACCGCGCGCGGGAACCCCATCTACGCGCACCGCCCGCCTCGCATGCATGCCCTTCCCTCCTACGCGAGCTCGCACTTCCGCGACGCCGTGAGGGGATGGTTCGCGGGGCTCGCGGGCGTGGTCGCGCCGCGCTGCTTCCCGTCGGGGCCGGTCGTCGCCGCGATCGTCGACGACGGCTGCGGCCCGCACGCGACGCGCCCCGTGCACGGCTTCGATCACCATCCGGAAGCCCTCGACGGGTACCGGCGCTTCCTCGAGGCGCGCTACGCGTCGGTCGAGGCCCTGGTGGCGGCCCACCACGTCGACGTCACGAGCTTCGAGGACGTCCTGCCCCCGAATCGCTTCGACGAACGCGGACCGCTCGAGCTCCGGCGCCACCTCGACTGGGCCGAGTACCAGGACCAGCTCGTCGGGGAGACGATGAGCACCTTCGCCCGTTCGCTCCCGGAGCTGGGCATCGACGTGCCCTGCCTCGTCGGCCTCCCGAAGGGGAGCGGTGGCGCCGCCGTGGACGCGGCCTCGCTGGCGGGCTCGTTCTCGCAGCTCGGCATCCCCTTGCGCGGCGACTTCCCCCACGCGGCGCGCATCCGTCGCGCCGTACGCCGCGCGCGGGGCTTCGTCGCGAGCCCCCTCGCCCTCTCCTTCTCCCTCGGCGCCGCCGCGCTCGAGCGCCCGCTCGCACCGGCGGCCGATCGCCACACGCTCCTCGTCGGGCTCGCCCACGGCATCCGCGGCTTCTCGCTCGAGTGCGTCGTGGACCGCGATCGCTGGGCGGGCGCGCCCTTCGATGCGGAGGGCGCGGAGGCTCCCTTCGCCGAAGGCGTCCGCTCCGTTCTCCGCGCGCTCGACGAGGTCGGCTTCGAGGGCCTCGCGGAGCGGGTCGAGGTCGCGATCGTCGTGCCGCGCCTGCACGCGCGCCTCGTCCGCTCGACGCACCTGCTCGGACCGGTCGATCCGTCCCTGCTCGCCGACGTGCTCGGCTCGCCGGCCCTCGCGTGCCGACGCGACGCCGTGATGAGCGGGCTCGACCCGGTCGAGGCGGAGACGTGGGCCGACGCGATCGACGAATCGCTCACCGCGCTCGGCGTCCCCTACGTCCTCGTCGAGAGCGACGCCCCGGTGCTGCCCGACTCCGTCCGCCTCGTCTTCGCGCCGACGCTCGACGTCGTGCCGCGAGGCGTGCTCGACGCCCTCCGGGACGTCGTCACGCGGGGCGGCCGCGTCGTGCACGGACCTCGGAGCCCCCGCCGCGACGTGGAAGGCCAGTCCGTCGCCGACGCCACGCTCTCCGCGTCGACCCTCCTCCCGATGGAGCGACCGGCGGCGATGCGCGACCGCATCGACGGCCTCCTCGCGGAGCTCGGGACGGTCGCGCCGGTCACGGTGACGGGGAGCGGCGTCGAGACGACGCTCCACCACGACGCCGCGGGGCCCCGCGTGGTCTTCGCACGCGAGGTGTCGGGGCAGGCCCGCGCCGTCGAGCTCTCCGCCCCGGGGATGGCGGCCCTCGTCGATCTCCGGACCGGCGAACGGCTCGCGAGCCCGGCCGCGATCGCGCTCGAGCCGCACGAGGTGCGCATCTTCCGGCTCGAAGCCGCGGAGGTCCGGCCCAAGGCCCGGAGGAGCACCCGGCCGCCACGCTCGCGGAGGTCGCCGTGATCCACACGAACGTGCGCGTCGAAGGCTTCGATGCCGCCTCGCTCGAGCTCCTGCTCGCGCTCGTCACGCCGGATCCGGATCCGCACGGAGAAGGGACCGTCGTCGTCGTCGTCGATGCCGAGGATCGCGTGCTCTCGGCCTTCCACTCGCGCCGCGGAGCGCTCGCGGTCGGCGGCGGCACGCCCGATCCGAAATCGCTCGCCGTCGTCCACGGCGCGCGCCGGGCGATCGTGGTCCGCGACGGCGCGTTCGAGGATCTCGACGATCGCCTCGCGCTGCGCTTCCGCCCGAAGGACGACTTCCTCGCGCAGACCGTCACGGTCGCGCAGGTGCTCCGCGACCTCGTCGAGGCGCAGCAGCTGCGGATCTGGCCCGATCCGCTCCACGGTCTCCCGCTGCCGGGAACCGACGCCGTGCGACGGGCCTTCGAGTTCCTCCTCCCCGACGAGCGCACCTTCGTGCTCGCGCTCTTCGATCAGGGCGCGCTCGCGACCGCCGTCGCCCTCCATCGACGCCACGGCGCGGTCGACGTGGTGATGGGCCCTGCACGGATCCGTCGGCTCGTGGGCACGCTGACGGGGGACTTCCACCGCGATCACCGGGCGATCACCGAAGCCCTCGATCGCGCGCTCGGCGAGGTCCATCTCGGCGTCTACGGCGAGCTCTCGACGTTCCGCCGCCTCCTCCGCGGAAAGCAAGCGGGCCGTTTCTCCGAGGCCGTCCTCTCGCACGAGCTCGTGCTCGAGCCGGCGCCGGGCTACGCCACGGTGGCCGTCTCGGCCGATGCGCTCCGCTCGGTGGGGCGCGCCGTCCGCAAGGCCTTCTCCGAGATGGACGTCTCCGAGGCCTTCGGTCCGCTCGCCACCCTCTTCGGCGACGGCACCGCCCAGGGTGGCCTGGCCGGTCTGCTCGGATTCGCGCGTCCCGAGACCCTCACGCAGATCCTCGGCTTCGATCCGCTTCGGGTGGTCTCGCGCTGGCTCTCGCGGCACGACCACGAAGAGAGCCCGCGCCCCGGGAGCATACCGCCCAAAGCCGAATGATTCCGGCCATCTGACGACCAGGCGCCCCCGACCGGAGGCGCCTTTCTCGTATTTTCTTTGACACGCTACTTCTGTGCACGTAGTGTGCTCTCCTACCTGCTCATCGTGCCAGTGTGCATCCGTCCAGGATCGAGCAGGGATCACCTCACCGGAGGCGCCATGCAGAAGCTCACGGACCGACAGCGGGCAGTCCTCGAGTTCATCTCGCTGTCGATCCACGATCGCGGCTATCCCCCGACGCTCCGCGAGATCGGGAACCATCTCGGCATCCGCAGCACCAACGGGGTGAACGACCACCTGCGGGCGCTCGAGCGCAAGGGCTACCTCACGCGCGAGGACATGAAGTCGCGCACCCTCCGCCTGGTCCGCACCCCGGACGGCGAGCCGTGCGAGCCCGTCGAGATCGACGCCGGTGTCGGCGGCCTCGCGGAGAAGGACGTGCTCGAGGAGCTCGACGTGATCGAGATCCCGATCGTCGGTCGTGTCGCGGCCGGCGCGCTCACCGAGGCGATCCAGCATCCGGAGGATTCGGTCCGGGTCGATCGCATGCTCGTCGGCGGCGGCGGCAAGGAGCTCTTCGGGCTCCGGATCCACGGCGAGTCGATGATCGACGCCGGCATCCACAACGGCGACTTCGTCTTCGTGAAGAAGCAGCTCGAGGCCCGCAAGGGAGAGATCGTCATCGCGATGGTCGGCGACGAAGCGACCTGCAAGTACTACTTCCCCGAGAAGGATCACATCCGGCTCGAGCCCGCGAACCGCACGATGGGCCCCATCATCGTGCCCGCGAACGAGTGGCGCTCGACGCAGATCCTCGGCGTGGTCGTGGGCGTCTACCGCCGCCTCCACTGACGCCCGATCGTCGGCTCGCCCGCCCCTCCCGGCCGTTGTACGGTGCGGCCGGGAGGACGATGGACACGCCGGCACGATTCGGTCCGTACGAGCTCGTCCGTCGCATCGGTCGCGGCGGGATGGCGGAGACCTTCGCGGTCCGCCGAGCCGACGCTTCCGGGCCCGCGCCGCTCTTCTGCCTGAAGCGCGTGCTCCCCGGGCTCGTCGAGAGCTCCGAGCTGCTCGCGTGGTTCGTCGAGGAAGCGCGCCTCTCGGCGCAGCTCCACCACGCGAACGTGGTGCCCGTGGTCGACTTCGGCTCCGTCGACGGAGTGCCCTACCTCGTCCTCGAGCACATCGACGGCGTGGACCTGCGCGCGCTCCTCTCGGACGCTCGCCGCGAGGGCGTGCCGCTGCCCTACGACGTCGTCGCCGAGGTCGCGCGCGGCGTGGCGTTCGCCCTCGATTTCGCCCACGCATGCGACGCCGACGGGCGCCTGCGCGGCCTCGTGCACCGCGACATCTCTCCGTCGAACGTCCTCGTCGATCGCCACGGAGGCGTGAAGCTCGGCGACTTCGGCATCGCGAAGGCGATCGGAAGCCCGCAGGCCACGCGGACGGGTGTGCTCAAGGGGAAGATCCCCTACATGGCGCCGGAGTACGCGGCGGCGGGGCGCTTCGACCACCGGAGCGATCTCTTCGCGCTCGGCGTCACGCTCTACGAATGCGTGACGCTCGAGCGCCCCTTCGACGGCCCCTCCGACGTGGAGACGCTCGAGCGGATCCTCGACGGGCAACACGTCCCGCTGACCCGGCTCGAGACGCACGTGCCGCCGCTCTTCGCGGAATGCGTGGAGCGGCTGCTGGCCGTCGATCCGTGCGTCCGCTTCGCGACCGCACGCGCCTTCGTCGAGGCGCTCGCGCCGTGCCTCCCGCCGAGCACGGCGCGACGGGAGGTCGCCCGATGCGTCGAACGTGCGCTCGCCCACCGCGCGGAGCGAGAGCGCATCGAGCCGTCGACCACGGCTCCGGACGGCGTCGGCACCGCGTTCGTCGACACCACGTCGACGGCCGTCGAGGCCCCTCGGGTCGAGCCGGCGGCCCCGGATGCGGTCACCCGTACCCGGGCCCCCTGAGCCAGCTCACTCCGCCGCTTCGTTCGCGCCCGACTTCTGCTCCTCGAGCAGCCCGAGGCCGATCGAGAGGGCCTTGCGCACGCGCTCGAGGACGGCCGCGTCCTGCTGCATGCGCGCCGTCGCCTCGTCGAGACGGGCCTTGAACGCGCTGCGCTCGGCGTCGAGGACGTCGATCCGGCCGCTCCGCTCGTCGGCGAGGCTCTCGACCGCGCGGAGCGAAGCCGTCGTCTCCTCGAGGCGCCTCGAGAGCTCGTCGCGCTCGGTGGTACGGGCAGCGAGGTCGCCCTCGAACTGCGCGCGTGCCTCCTCGCTGTTCGAGAGGCGCGACTCGAGCGACTGGACCTGCGCCTCGAGCTCGCCGACGCGTGCCTCGGCGGCCGCGAGCTTCGTCGCGTTCTCCGCCGAGCTCGCCTCGGCCGCCGCGAGCTTCGTCTCGGTGTCGGCGAGCTTGCGGCCGAGCACCGCGAGCTGACGCCCGTGCTCGTCGTCCGAGGCCTTCCTGGCCGCCTCGTGCTGCTGCTGGAGCTCCTGCTCGCGGGCGACGAGAGCCACCGCGTGCGCGTCGCGCGCCGCTTCGAGCTCTTCGTTGCGCTTCGCCTCGGCGGCCCCGAGAGCGGCGTCCTTCTCGGCGGAGAGCTCCGCGCGGAGCGCGTCGAGGGCCGCGGCCTGGGCCGCGAGGAGCGCCGCTTCCTTGTCGGCGAGGGAGCTCGCGTGGGCCTCGTCCGCCGCCGCCTTGTGGGCCGCGTGCTCGGCGCGCACGGTCGCGAGCGCGTCGTCGTGGGCCGCCTGCTTCTCGGCCAGCGCACGCTCCTTCGCTTCGCGCTCCGCCGCGAGCGCGGAGGTCTTCTGCTCCTCCGCCTCCGCGAGCGCGGCCCGCATGCGCTCCTCGAGCTCGCGGATCGCGGTCGCATGGCGATCGGCCGCGGCCTCCGACTCGGCGGCGGCCTGCGCCTTCGCGCTGGCGAGCTCCGCGGCGTGGTTCTCCTCGAGCGTGGCGACGGCGCGATCCTTCTCCTCGCGGAGCGTCGCGACCTCGGACGCCCGCTGCGCCTTCAGCGACTCGAGATCCTCTTCCGCCTTGCGCAGCTTCTGCTCCGTGCGCTCGAAGCGCGCCTTGAGATCCTCGTGGCGCTTCGAGCTCGCGTCGCGGTCCGCCTGCAGCTGGGAGAGCTGGGCCTGGATCGTCGCGGAGCTACGCTCGAGCTCGACGACCTTGTCGTCGGAGTCGGCCTTCTGCCGCGCCACCTGGAGGTTCTGGTCGCGGAGCTCGAGGATCTGCTTGTCGCGGCTCGAGAGCTGATCGCGCAGCTCGAGCAGGTCCTTGTCCTTCGTGTTCAGCGCCTCGCGCAGGTCGAGGAGCTCGCGGCTCGACACGCCGCCGCCCTTCGCGGCCTTCGCCGTGAGATCGGCGATCTGGGTCTTGAGCGACGGCACCTGGGAGGCCTCGCCGCGGGCGCGGTCGAGATCCTCCTCGAGGCCCGAGATGCGCGCGCGCGCCGACTCGAGCTCCGAGCGGAGCGCGGCGACCTCGGCGGCGTCGAGCGAGACGGCGACGGAGGGCGGACGGACGCTCGGCGCGGGCGGCGGCATGGTGGGCGCGCGCGGCGGCGGCATGGTGGGCGCACGCGGCGGCACCGTGGCCGGGCGGACCGGCGGAGCGACCTCCGCCACGGGCTCGGGCTCCTCGGTCTCGAGCGTCAGCTCGTCCTCGATGACGATGTCCTCGAGGTCCGCCTCGATCTCGGAGTCGACGTGCGTCGACGTCGCCTCGCTCGGCGCGGGCGCCGGCGCGGCGGCGGCCGCGGGCTTCGCGGGAACGGAGTCCTCCATGAAGATCGAGTCGAAGGCCGACTCGGCGAAGGCCTCGATCTCGTCGTCGACCTTGCTGCCGAACTGGTCGCCGCCACCGCCGGCGGGCTCCTCGATCGGGATCAGGTTGCGCACGTGCCCGAGCAACGTCTCGAACGACACGGGCTTCTTGACGTAGTCCTCGGCGCGCGTGCGGAGCTTCTTGTGCTGCTCGAAGATCTCGTCGGCATTGCCGTCGCTCGAGAGGATGATGAGCGGCACCTCGGCGATGGGCGGCGTCTTCTTGATCTTCTTGCAGACCAGGAAGCCGTTCATGCTCGGCAGCTCGACCGAGAGCAGGATGAGGTCCGGCGGATTCGCCGCGGCCTGATCGACACCCGCGTTGCCATCGGCGACGACGTCGACGTGCACGCCGAGTTGTCCGAACCGGGCCTTGAGCTCGTCACTCCAGTTCTTGTCGGCTTCGAAGACGAAGATGCGCCGCGCCATGTTGCTCCTCGGAAGCCCGGCGGCTCGAGGGGCCGCGCCGGGAGCCCAAGAGGATACGGCCCTGGCCGATTTCGTGTCAACGACGGCGCAAAACGGAAATCCGCGAATTCAAAGCGCTATCGGCCTGCGGATCCGTTCAGCGCACGGGTCGAGGTCGGCGACGGGGGCTTTCGGCGCGGGAGGGTCAGTGCGCGACGTGGGCCGAGGCCGCGAGCTCGAGGAGCGTGCGACGGTCGACGTCTCCGGTGAACGCGTAGTAGAGGTCCCCGTCCGCGACGACCGGCACGGCATATCCGTGGACGTCTCGATAGACGACCTCGCGCCCCCCGAAGCGGACACGGTGGAGCTCGTCCTCGCCGAACTCGGGTCCCTCGAAGACGACCACCGTCACCCGCGCACCGTGCACGTCGTAGTAGAGCGCCGCGGCCCGCTGGTCCTGGACGTTCGAGAGCCGGGCGCCGACGAGGCGCACGTCCCCCCGCTCGAAGCGGGCCGGACGCACCGGGAACGCGACCTTGTCCTGGAAGTAGCGCGAAACCTGCTGCGGCCCGGCCGCCTGCACGTCGGCCGGGAGGCTGCTCGAGTGGAGCCGGACGACGTCCTCGAGCACCGGCGCGGCCCGGCCCCCCGCGAGGCTCGCGGCGGTCCGATCGCCGTCGACCGAGCTCCCCACCACGATCAGCACGAGGGCCGCCGCCGCGACCGCACCGAGGTGGCGGACGTGGATCGGGAGGACCCGGACGATCGGGGCCGCGCTCGGCGCCGGCTCGGCATCGAGGGAGATGCGGATCCGCTGGCGGAGGCTCTCCGGCGCCTCGACTCCGGCGAGCGAATCCCGCACGAACGAGCGCGACCGCCGCTCGAACGCGACGAGCTCCTGACACGGCGCACAGACGTCGAGGTGTCGTTCGAACTCGATCGTCGTCGCCGGATCGAGCTCTCCGTCCACCAGGGCGCCCACGTGGCGTTGCAGGAGACGACAGCTCATCGGGCGGCCTCCTTGCGACGGCGGAAGGCGTCGAGCGAGACGGGCTCGGTCGCGGCCGCGAACGGCTCCTCGGACACGATGCCCAGGGCTTCGGCCTGCGCGACGAGACGCGTCTGCATCTGCTTTCGCGCGCGGTGCAGGCGCGACATCACGGTGCCGATCGGGCAACCGACGACGTCGGCGATCTCCTTGTAGGAGAGCTCTTCGACGTCCGCGAGGAGGATCATCAGCCGGTAGTCCTCGGGCAGCTCGTCGAGCGCCGCCTGGATCTCGGCGAGCAGGAGGCCCCGCTGGGCGTCCTCCACGGGATCGAGGAGACCTCGCATGGCCGAACGGCTCATCACGCCGTCGCCGACGGGCTCGGCCGATCCCCCCTCGAACACCCCGCGCTCGCGCACGCCCCGCCGATAGCGGTTGATGAAGGTGTTGGTGAGGATCTTGAGCAGCCAGGCCTTCAGGTTCGTACCGACCTCGAACCGGTCGTAGAAGCGGTAGGCCTTCAGGATGGTGTCCTGGACCAGGTCCTCGGCATCCGAGGGGGAACGCGTGAGCCGCAGGGCCGCCCCGTAGAGGGCGTCCAGGTGGGGCAACGCTTCGCGCTCGAACTCGGCTCGGCGCTTCTTCTCGGAGGGTCGGAAGAAAGACATGCGGCTAGGCTCCGTGGACGAGAACCACCGCCCGGCTCCCCTTATTCCGCGTCTCCGGGCTTCTTCTCGCGGTCCCGTCGGGCGGCGAGCTTGCCCTCGAGCTCCTCGATGCGCTGCTGGAGGCGATGGACCTCGGACTGCAGCTGCTTGACCGTGTCGAGGGCTCCGCCGAGCAGGGCGTGGAGATGCTCGTCGGCGAAGCGCGAGAGCTCGTCGAGGGCCTCCTTCGGCGAGGGGACGACCGCCTTGCGGGGCTCGCGCGGCTCGGGCTCCGCGGCCACGCGGGCTTCGCCCGCGGTCTCGCTGGAGGACGACGCCTTCGGCTCTTCGTCGGGACGGGCGACGAGCTTGCCGACCGGGCCGTCGAGCAGCGTGGTGAGGAGCTTCTCGCGGCCCTCGCGGATCAGGCCGCGGAGACTGCGCGCCTCCCGCGCCGCGGGCTCCTTCGTGCGCTGCTGCTCGTAGATGATCTGCGCCAAGGTGACGTTGGTCAGGTCTTCCTTGGTCTTGTTGTCGATGATCTGCACGTCCTCGCCGACGCGAACGTATTCGGCGATCTGGTGCAGCGTCACGTACCGGCTCTCGCGCGTGTCGTAGAGCTTGCGGTTCGCGTACCGCTTGATCAGACGCGCTTCTCCCCCGATCATCTCTTCCCCGACCGCGTCCACAGCGATGCCTCCGACGCCGCCCAACGTAACTGCCGACGACGCACCGCGTCAAGCGGTCCGTGACCGTCCCATGACGGTCATCCCGGAGGCGGGATGACGCGCCCGGATCGGATCGCGAGCACCTGGATCGCGCGGATGTCCCAGGTCGTGGACCCCGCCCTGCGCGTCGCGTCCCTGCGCAGCGAGCTCGTCGCCTTCGAGGAATCCCTCGTCGCCGAGGTCTTCCACGCCGTCACGGAAGGGGCGGACGCGGGGCTCGCCGACTTCCGCCACCTGCTCCTGCTCGCGTCGGTGGCCATCGCCCAGCCGGAGCTCGAGCCGAAGAAGCGCGAGGCCGGAAGGCTCGCGCGCGACCGCGGCCTCTTCGCCGCCGCCGAGCTCCTCCTGCCCGAGCCGAAGCCGAAGACGCTCGACGAAGACGCGCCCGCTCCGGGCACGATCCCCCGCGCGCCGGGACGCGCGCTGACCCTCGGGGAGCGCAAATCGCTCGCCCGACGGGTCCACCGACACGTCCTCGAGCGGGTCCTCCTCGATCCGAGCTCCGACGTCATCCGGATCCTGCTCGGCAACCCCTCGCTGACGGAGGCCGACGTCGTACGCGTCTCGGCGCGCCGGCCGGTGGCTCCCGAGGTCCTGCGCGAGGTCTTCCTCTCGACGCGCTGGGTGCTCCGCTACGGCGTGCGCCTCGCCCTCGTGAAGAACCCCTCGCTCGACACGGATCTCGGGCTCGTCCTCGTGCGTCAGCTCACACGACAGGACGCCGAGGCGGTCTCGGCTTCCACCGAGCTCTCCTTCAGCGTCCGGGAGACGGCGATGCGCGAGGCCCGACGCCTGCCGCTGCATTGAGCGCGACGCGCCGGCCCTCGCCGAGCACGCCCTCAGGGCTTGCGATCGACCTCGGCGTCCTCGACTTCGTCGCGGGCGGACGAGGCCGAGGAGCGGTTCGAGACCTGGCGGTCGCGCGGCGTCACGTCGATGTCGTCATCGGTGTTCAGGCCGCGCTTGAGGTTCTTGATGGCCTTGCCGATGCCCTCGCCGATCTGCGGAAGTCGCCCGGCCCCGAAGACCAGGAGGCAGATGACGAGGATGATCAGCAGTTCGCCCATTCCGAGATTCGGCACGAAGACCTCCAACCGCGCGCGGCCGCGCGGGACGACGTACCCTAATGGCCCCGCCGGGGCGGAGCAAGCGGCCTCCCCCGAGGGGTCTGGACGTCGAAAGTTGCTAGGGTAGACGGATGGCGACGGTACGTATTCGGCCCGGTCACGTTCAGCCCGTGTGGGCCGGCCACCCCTGGATCTTCGCCCAGGCGATCGGCCGCGTCGAGGGCGCGCCCGCGCCCGGGGACGTCGTACGCGTCGTCGATCCCGAGGGGAAGCTGCTCGGCTTCGGCTACTACTCCCCGAAGAGCGCCATCCCGGTCCGTCTGCTCTCGCGCGAGGACGAGGGCCCCTTCGAGGGCGCGTTCCTCGGTCGCCGCATCGAGGCGGCCTTCGCCTTCCGCCGCGACTGGCTCGGGCTCCCGAACGAGCGCTCGACGGGATACCGCCTCGTGAATTCCGAGGGCGACGGGCTGCCGGGCCTCGTCGTGGACGTCTACGACCGGGTCGCGCGCGTGCAGCTGCTGACGGCCGGCATGAAGCGTCGCGAGCAGGAGATCTACGGTCACCTCGCGCGCGTGGCGGGCGTGTCGACGATCCTCGAGGTGGCCGTCGATCTCGAGAAGATGGAGGGCGTGAAGTCCGAGGGTGGCGTGGCCCGGGGCGAGGCCGTGAGGGACCTCCGCTTCAGGGACCGCGGCTTCGAGATGGAGATCCCGCTCGAGATCACCCAGAAGACCGGCTTCTACTTCGACCAGCGCGACAACCGCGCCTGGGTCGAGGAGCTCTCGCGAGGACGCCGCGTGCTCGACGCCTACTGCTTCGTCGGAGGGTTCGGGCTAGGGGCGGCGCGCGGCGGGGCCTCCGAGGTCGTCTGCCTCGACAGCTCGGCGACGGCCATCGCCCAGGGCGCGGCGATCGCGAAGCACAACGGTCTCGAGAACGTCCTGAAATTCGTCCGCGACGACGTGAAGAACGCCCTGCCCGACCTCGCGCGCAAGGGAGAGGAATTCGACATCGTCGTCGTCGATCCGCCGAAGCTCGCGAAGACCGTTCGCGACCTCGAGGGGGCGCGACGCGCCTACCGTCGCCTGAACGCCAACGCGCTCGCGCTCGTCGCACCCGGCGGGCTGCTCGTCTCCTGCTCCTGCTCCTCCGCGATGCGCGCGGACGACCTCGTGCGCACGTGCACGATGGCGGCCCAGGACGCGAAGCGCGAGCTCGTGCTGCTCGGCGTCGGCGAGCAGGCGCCGGATCACCCGGTCCCGTCGGCTTTCGAGCAAGGCCGCTACCTCAAGGCCGCCTTCCTGCGCGTCGTGCGATGAGGCCGTTCCGTCGCGTCGAGCCGAGGACTCTCGCCACCGCGCTCGGCGTGGCCTTCGACGTCGACGACACGGTCACCCGCCACGGCAAGCTCGAGTGGGAAGCGCTCGCGGCGATGCATGCGCTCCGGCGCGAGGGCTTCTTGCTCGTCGCGGCGACGGGGCGTCCGCTCGGCTGGGCCGACGTCTGGATCCGTCAGTGGCCGATCGACGTGGCGGTCGCCGAGAACGGCGCCGCCTTCCTGGTGTCGCGCGACGGGTCGATCGAGGAAGGCGCGCTCGTCGGCGCCGAAGACGCCCGGGCGCGACGTGCGGCCTGCGTCGCCCTCGTCGCCGATCGCATGCCCCACGTCCGGCTCGCCGGGGACTCGTCGGCCCGGCGCTACGACGTCGCCTTCGACATCGCGGAGGCCGCGACGCTTCCCCCGGAGGACGTCGAAGCGCTCGATGCGCTGCTCCGGGAAGCGGGGTTCCACACGACGCGCTCGACCGTGCACCTGCACGCGATGCTCTCCGCCACGGACAAGGCCCGCGGCATCGCACGGGCGCTCGCCGTATCGCACGGCTTCGACGACCGCACCGTCCACGAGCGCTTCCTCTTCGTCGGCGACTCGATCAACGACGGCCCGGCGTTCGCGGCCTTCGACACCTCCGTCGGCGTCGCGAACGTGCGGCGGTCGATGCCTCCCACGGGCCAACGCCCGAAGTTCGTGACCGAAGCGGAGCACGGGCACGGCTTCGCCGAGGTCGCGCGCGAGCTTGTCGCCGCGCGGCGCGCGGCCGACGAGGTCGGGGAGGAGGCCGTGGACGAAGCGGAAGGCTCGCTCGAGCCCGGAGACGAGGCGGAGCCCCGGGATTGACCGCTCGGGAACGGGGGGGTACACGCTCGCTCCCGTGACCGACGTCGATCGTCAGGAGAAGAGCCTCCCCGCAGCCCTCGTGCTCGCGCTCGCGAGCGCGATGATCGCCATCGGCGCGACCGCCTACTACGTCGCACGCCCCGAGCGAGGGCTCGAGTCGGTCGACGCGGGCGCCGTGGCGCCGAGGGCCGCCCGCGATCTGCGGGACGAGCGTTCCGTCGCCGAGACGTACCTCGACGCCTGGCGCAAGCGCGATCACGCGACCGCGCTCGCCGTCTCGGAGGGCCAGGCACACGGCGAGGCGCTCGCACGGAAGCAGGCCGAGGAGCGGCTCGATCCCGCCCAGCGCGCCGCGACGGCCGAGGCCTGGGGCGCGATGGCGACGAGCCGCCTGCGCTTCGTCGAAGAGCGGCGCCGCGACCTCGGCGACGGCCGCGTCTACCTCGAGGGTCGGGCCGAAGGGACCTTCCTCGGTCAGCCCTACGCTCGCCTCGTCGGGTTCGAGATCGCGCGGCGCGCGGAGGGCTTCCGGGTGCTCCGCATGGATCTCGGGAGCCAGCTCGGCGTCGACGACGGGGGGCCATCCGACGGCTCCGCCGCGGGGAGCGCCCCATGACGCACGATCGACGTCTCGACGAAGGCACGAAGGCCCACTACCGCGACGCGGCGTACTACGACCACGCGTACAAGCGCCGCAAGGAAGACGTCCTCTTCTACGCGCAGATGGCGGAGCTCTTCGGGGGCCCGGTGCTCGAGCTCGGCGTCGGCACGGGACGCGTGGCACGCGCCGTCGCCGAGCGCGGAATCGACCTCCACGGCGTCGATCTCATGCCCTCGATGCTCGCGCGCGCCAAGGAGAACCTCGCGAAGGCCGGACCGGACGTGGCACGGAGGGTGACGCTCGCCCAGGGCGACCTCCGAAGCTACCGGACGCCGAAGAAGTTCCCGCTCGTCATCTCGCCCTTCAACGTCTTCATGCACCTCTACACGCGCGAGGACGTCGAGCAGGCGCTCGAGACGGTGCGCGCGCACCTCGCGAAGGACGGCCGGTTCGTCTTCGACGTGCTCCTGCCCTGGGCGTCGGCGCTCGCGCGCGATCCGACCAAGGTATACCGCTGCGGCTTCGTGAAGGTGCCGGACGGGCCGCGCTGCCGCTACGACGAGAGCTTCCGCTACGACGCCGTGACGCAGGTGCAGATGGTCTCGATGATCTTCACGCCGATCGGGAAGCCGAGCGAGACGACGGTCCAGCGCCTCGCGCACCGGCAGTTCTTCCCGGCGGAGCTCGAGGCCCTGCTCCACTACAACGGCTTCGCGATCGAGGGCCGCCACGGCGACTTCCTCGGCGGACCGCTCACGAGCGAGAGCGACTCGCAGGTGATCGTCGCGAAGCTCCGCTGACGTCCCGCGGCGCGCTCACTCGCGCAGGAGCACGTCGCAGTAGTACTTGATCTGGCGCACGAGCTTGCCGTGCGGACGCTTGTCGATGTCCTTCTTGAGGACGAGCATGATCTTCCGCTTGATCGTGTAGTTGTTCCACACGGTCTTCGGGATGCGCCCGCCGCCCGCCTTCTCGTAGGAGTCCCAGATGCGCTCGCGCGGCCACTTCCAGGCGAGGAGGTCGTCGTCCGAGAGGCGCTCGATCATGCCACGCGCGAGCTCGAGCTTCTTCGCATCCGCACGGAGCTCGTTCGCCCAGACGTCGACCGAGTCGGTGACGGGGCGATCGTGGCGCTGCACGTTGATGGGATCGCCCATCCCTTCCTTCATCTTTCCGCGCTTGCCGTACTCGACCGCGCCCGGATCGTGCGGGAGCTCGAGGTACTCGAAGATGCGGCGGAGCTCCTCCTCCGGGTTCGCGACGAGCTCCTCGTAGGCCACGTGGCAGTGCGGCACGGGGCTCGTGCGGAGGAACTGGCCCATCGCCGGCACGTACCGCTCGACGATCGGATTGAAGGCGTGAGCCGCCTCCCAGTCTCCGTTGAAGAAGCTGTTCGCGAACGAGCTGAAGACGGCGAGCGGATGCCGCGTCAACACGACGTACTTCGCCTTCGGGTAGAGCTTCGCGAGGAAGGGCAGCACGAGCGCGTACGCGGGCGTCTTGTCGAGGAAGCGCGACTTGTCGCTCGTCGCGAGCATGCGCCCGTAGAGCGTGTCCGCGTAGGCCCGGAGCGCGTCGAGGTAGTCCTCTTCCTTGTTCGGGAGCCCGTCGACGAACGACTTCATCGCCTCGGCCGCGTTGATGTGGTCGAAGGGAGCCTTGTCGACGTTTCCGTAGATGCCGAGGTGCGCGATCGGCGTGATGAGATGCGGCTCCGGATGCGTGAAGATCGCGGGATGCGAGCCGAGCATCCGCTGGAGCAGCGTGCTGCCCGCGCGCGGCGGCGAGATGACGAAGATCAGCTTGTCCTGCACGAGCGTACCTTCCCGTCAGTAGCGGGGAACCGAGGGATCGACCTCGCGCGACCACGCGTCGATGCCGCCGTCCACGTTGTAGACGTTCGAGAAGCCCATCCGCAGCGCGTGCTGGGCCGCGGCCGCGCTGCGGACGCCGTGATGGCAGTGGAAGACGAGGATCGCGCTGCGATCGAGGCCGTCGAGGATCTCCTTGCCCTTCGCGTCGAGCAGGACCGTGCCGGGGATGTGGGCGATCGCCCGCTCGTCGGCGGTACGCACGTCGAAGACCGTCATCGGGGCGTTCTCCGCGATGCGCTTCGCGAGCTCCGGCGCCGTCATCGAGCGGACCTTCGGCGGCTCGTTCGGGTTGTCGATCTTGAAGCCGCCACCGTCGTCTCGCTCGACGAAGTCGATCGTGGTCCCGTCGGCGCGACGCGCGCTCGCCTTGTCGAGGAGGATCGTGTACCCGGGCCCCCGGACCGCGAGGTCCCCGGGCCGCGGCGCGTCGAAGTCCATCCCGTACTGGTACTGGGGCGAGATCTGGAGACGCACGACGGGATCGCCCGGCTCTTCCTGGAAGCCGCGGAGCGCCGCGAGGGCCTTCGGCGTCAGCACGACCTCCGGGGTCTCGAGCTCCTTCGCCTTCACGCCGAGCACGGACTCGAGCTCGCCACCCTGCGCCATCTCGCGGACGATGTCGGCTCCCCCCACGAATTCGCCGCGGACGAAGAGCTGGGGAATCGTCGGCCAGCTGGTGTACTCCTTGATACCTTCGCGCAGCTCGGCATCGGAGAGGACGTCGATCGTGACGTACTCGTCGAGGTAGTCGTCGAGGACCTCGATCACGGTGGCGGAGAAGCCACAACGCGGCTCCTTCCGCGTCCCCTTCATGAAGACGACGACGGGATTCTCGCGGACGAGCGACTCGATGCGGACGCGGACGGTCATGCCCGAAGGGTGCACGGGGGCGGGATCGGCGCAAGGAAGCGGCCGCTCCGGAGGGTGGAGGGCCCGGCCGCGGGTCGTCCCCGAGGGGGCCACGGGCCCTGTTCCCCGGGCCTCCGGATCCCTAGAGTCCGGCCAGGGCCGCCGACGTTACCTCCCGCGGTTCGGCAGCGGCTTTCGCGTACATGCGCGCTATGCTACGCGCCCGCCAAACCTCCGGTCGCGATGGGCTCGCCGCCCACTCCCGATCCACGTCAGCCGAGGAAACCACCGTGCTCGAAGCCTACCGTCAACACGCTGCCGAACGCGCCGCCCAGGGAATCCCGCCGAAGCCCCTCGACGAGAAGCAGACCGCCGATCTCGTCGCGCTGCTCAAGGCCCCGCCGAAGGGCGAGGAGGCGTTCCTCCTCGACCTCTTCGAGAACCGCGTCCCGGCCGGCGTCGATCCCGCGGCCTACGTGAAGGCCGCCTTCCTCGCCGCGATCACGCAGGGCGAGGCGACCTCGCCGCTCATCGACAAGAAGCACGCGGTGAAGCTCCTCGGCACGATGCTCGGCGGCTACAACGTCGGCCCGCTCGTGAAGCTGCTCGACGACGCGACGCTCGCGGGCGACGCGGTCGAGGCCCTCAAGGGCACGCTGCTCATGTTCGACGCCTTCCACGACGTGTCGGAGAAGGCGAAGGCGGGCAACGCGGCGGCGAAGCGGCTCATCGAGTCGTGGGCGAACGCCGAGTGGTTCACCTCGCGCCCCGAGGTGCCGAAGAAGCTCACGGTCACGGTCTTCAAGGTCCCCGGCGAGACCAACACCGACGACCTGTCGCCCGCGCAGGACGCGTGGAGCCGTCCGGACATCCCGCTGCACGCGCTCGCGATGCTCAAGAACCCGCGCCCGGGTCTCGAGGGCGACCCGCTCAAGGTCATCGAGGACCTGAAGAAGAAGGGTCACATCGTCGCGTACGTCGGCGACGTCGTCGGGACCGGCTCGAGCCGCAAGTCCGCGACGAACTCGGTGCTCTGGCACACGGGCGAGGACATCCCGCACATCCCGAACAAGCGCCAGGGCGGCGTCTGCATCGGCACCAAGATCGCCCCGATCTTCTTCAACACGCAGGAAGACGCAGGCGCCCTCCCCTTCGAGTGCGACGTCAACGGCATGAACATGGGCGATGTCGTCGACATCTACCCGTACGACGGCAAGGTGACGCGCCACGGCTCGGACGAGGTGCTCTCGACCTTCGAGCTGAAGTCGCCCGTCCTCCTCGACGAGGTCCGTGCCGGCGGCCGCATCAACCTCATCATCGGCCGCTCGCTCACCTCGAAGGCGCGCGAGTTCCTCGGCCTCGGCCCGATCGACCTCTTCCGCACGCCGGCCCAGCCGAAGGACACGGGCAAGGGCTACACGCTCGCGCAGAAGATGGTCGGCAAGGCCTGCGGCGTCGCGGGCGTGCGCCCGGGCGCGTACGTCGAGCCGAAGATGACCTCGGTCGGCTCGCAGGACACCACCGGCCCGATGACGCGCGACGAGCTCAAGGACCTCGCCTGCCTCGGCTTCTCGGCCGACCTCGTGATGCAGTCCTTCTGCCACACGGCCGCGTACCCGAAGCCGGTCGACGTCGAGACGCACCACACGCTGCCGGAGTTCATCATGAACCGCGGCGGCGTCTCGCTGCGCCCCGGCGACGGCATCATCCACTCCTGGCTGAACCGCATGCTCCTGCCGGACACGGTCGGCACGGGCGGTGACTCGCACACGCGCTTCCCGATCGGCATCTCCTTCCCCGCCGGCTCGGGCCTCGTGGCCTTCGCTGCGGCGACGGGCGTGATGCCCCTCGACATGCCGGAGTCGGTGCTCGTCCGCTTCAAGGGCAAGATGCAGCCCGGCATCACGCTGCGCGATCTCGTGCACGCGATCCCCTACAAGGCGATCCAGCTGGGCCTCCTCACGGTCGAGAAGAAGGGCAAGAAGAACGTCTTCAACGGCCGCGTCCTCGAGATCGAGGGCCTCGAGGACCTCACGGTCGAGCAGGCGTTCGAGCTCTCGGACGCGTCGGCCGAGCGCTCCGCCGCGGCGTGCACCATCACGCTCGGCGAGTCGTCGGTGAAGGAGTACCTCACCTCCAACATCACGCTGCTCAAGTCGATGATCGCCGACGGCTACGGCGACGCGCGCACCCTCGGCCGCCGTATCGCGGCGATGGAGGCCTGGCTCGCGAAGCCCGAGCTCATGCGCGCCGACAAGGACGCGGAGTACGCGGCCGTCATCGAGATCGACCTCGCGGAGATCAAGGAGCCGATCCTCTGCTGCCCGAACGATCCCGACGACGCGAAGACCCTCTCGCAGTGCGGGACGCAGAAGATCGACGAGGTCTTCATCGGCTCCTGCATGACGAACATCGGCCACTTCCGCGCGGCCGGAAAGCTGCTCGACAAGGTCGAGGGCGGATCGCTCGCGACCCGGCTCTGGCTCGCCCCGCCGACGAAGATGGACGAGCAGCAGCTGAAGAGCGAGGGCTACTACAACATCTACGGACGCGCCGGCGCGCGCACCGAGATGCCGGGCTGCTCGCTCTGCATGGGCAACCAGGCCCGCGTGGCGCCGAACACGACCGTCGTCTCGACGTCGACGCGCAACTTCCCGAACCGCCTCGGCCAGGGTGCGAACGTCTACCTCGCGTCCGCGGAGCTCGCGGCCGTCTCCTCCGTCCTCGGTCGGCTCCCCACGGTCGAGGAGTACATGGAGTACGCGAAGAGGATCGACTCCATGTCGGCGGACATCTACCGCTACATGAACTTCGATCGGATGAAGGACTTCCAGGACCGCGCCGAGAAGGTGCGCCTCCCCGTGATGGCCTGATCACCGAGCGAGCGTGAAGACGCCGAAGGCCCGAGCGTCCGCTCGGGCCTTCGTGTTTCCGTCGGAGGACGAAGGACGAGGCCGGGCACGACCTCGTCCTCCGCCTCGGGCTCAGATGTCGCCGCCGACGAAAGCCGTCGGGAGCGGCAGGCCCGAGCACGCGAAGAACGCCGTCGTGCAGCCCTTCGTGTACTGACAGGTCTGGCAGGCGACGGAGTCCGGAGCCGAGCTGCAGTCCGAGAGGCAGTTCTGGGCGGTGCAGACGACCGTCGCCGTGTAGCAATCGGTGCAGGCCGCGCTCGGGTCGATCGCCGCCTGGGCGTTCACGCAGGTCTGCATGCAGCCCGGGAGCTCGGCCGCGTTCGACAGCAGCGAGATGCAGTCCGTGAGGGCGCAGGTCCCGGTGATCGTCCGGAGATCCTCGGTGCAGATGGCGTCGAGGTCGCTGCTCGACGTGCAGGCCCCGGTGGCCGACGTGGCGGAGCCGAGCTGCGCACGGGTCGCGACGGAGTACGTGCCGACGCACATCGTCGAGCCCGGGACCGAGTTGCTGCTGTCGTCGTCACAGGCGACGAGGAAGAGGGAGGCGAGGCAGAGGCAGAGGATACGGGTCGTCATACGGATGCTCCTGGTCACGCAGATGTGCGTACACCCCCGCACCCCGGCCGCAAGGCCGACGATTAGGTCACGAGAGTGGTGGCGCGCGCCCGCGGTGGGCCGCCCTTCCCGCATTCTCCGGCCGCGTGGACCCACGCGACCGGCCTCGGTCGAGGCGGTAGGCGATCGACGCACCCAATGCGACCGACCGCCCCCCCTTCATAGCAAGCGCGTGCAGCCAGACAATACAATTCACGCCAATTCCAAGACCGAAACGTAATATTTCATTGCTGCGCGAATTCCCCGCTGGCCGGGCGCATGCTCGGGGGCCCCGGGTCCCACTCCGCGGCGGTGTGGCCGGCGAGGGTCGGGACCGGTCATCGGGACTCGAGCTCGACGACCACCGGGGAGCGCACGGAGCCCGGCCAGAGCCCACGGGTCGCCACGTTGAGGAAGCGCGTCTCGTGTCCCTCCGCCCGATGCTCGCCGAAGGCCTCGTGGATGTGTCCGAAGACGTGGAGCCGAGGCCGCACCTCGACGAGTCGCGCTCGCAGCTCCTCGCACCCGACGTGGACCCCGAAGAAGGTCCGATCGCCGAGGCCCTTCGGCGGCCCATGGGTGACGAGCAGGTCGACCTCGCGTGGAACGCGCTCCCACGCTCGGCGGATGTCGGCCCCGCGCTCGCGATTGAACGCCATGCTCCGGAATGCCGGTGTGGCGGGAGAGCCGTGCACCACGAGGCCTCCGATCTCCACCGTCTCGTCCTCGAGATAGACGAGGCCGAGCTCGGCGGCGCGCGCCCTCACGTACGAAGGCTGGCTCTCGCAGATGCGGTCGTGATTGCCGGCGACGAAGAGCTTGGTCGTCGCGGGCTGGACGGCGAGCCACTCGAGGAAATCGTCGAGCTCTTCCCGAGTGCCACGTCGCGTGATGTCCCCGGCGTGGACGAGCAGGTCGACCGCCGGAACGGCGATGCGTCGGTGCGCCATGTGAGTGTCGGAGAGGAAGGCGATCTTCACGGCTGCGGCTCCGCCCGAAGCCCGAGAGTCGTCCGGGCCACTTCCTCCTCCTAATCGACTTCCGCGTTCGAGGCGAGAGCCGGGCAGCGCGTCTGGCTCTCGCGGAACCTCACCGCAGCTCGAACGACATCCGCAGGGTTTCGGTCAGCGAGGCGAACCAGCATGCTCTTGGAGGCTTCCTCACGAAACGGCGGCGCGGTCTGCGAGCCGAGATTCCGATCGCTGCACGGGTCTCGCACCGGGGACGAATGCAACTTCCAAACCCCGCTTTGCCGTGCTTTTCTTTCCACGTAACGATCGACCCCTTCCCGAGACACAGTCCGGATTCCGGGTCGATCGACAGGAGAGACGCATGGCGAAGCAGAAGAAGGCCGCGAAGAGCTCGGGCGGACGTGGTAGCGCGGAGGCGATCCAGAAGCGCCGGGCCGCCCGCCACCTCAACACGATCCTCCTCGGAGGAGGATCGGCCGAGTCCAAGCTCGACGGTCGGACCGAGAAGCGCCGCAAGCGGCTCCTCAAGGAGCTGACCGACGGGAAGTCGGGTCAGCCCCTCAAGCCGATCGACGTGGTCTCGCACGTCGACGAGCTGCTCGGGCTCGGAGAGACCATGGCCTCGATCAAGAAGGCGGGTGTGAAGGCGCGGAAGACCGCCGCGACGCCGGACGTCGTGGACGCCGTGCGCAAGGCGCAGGACGCCTACTCCTTCCGTTCCGAGGCGTGGAAGATGCTGGGCCTGTCGCTCGAAGAGCTGACGGCGCCCGCCGCGCCGAAGGCCGGACGCGGACGTCCGCGCAAGAAGAGCAAGGGATGAGCGCCTCGCCGGTCTTCACTTCCGTGTAGACAAGGCGACACCGAAGCGCTAAGACGCTTCCGCCTCGGCGCCGTAGCCAAGTGGTTAGGCAACGGTTTGCAAAACCGTCACACACCGGTTCGAATCCGGTCGGCGCCTCCAAGAAACCTCTGCCGAGGATCCTCTTCGCGACCCCCGCACCCCTCGTGGCGGGGGTCGTCGCATTTCGGCCTCCCGCGTCCCGCGCCCCCGGTCCGGCGGATGCCCGGTCTCGCCCTCCGCGGCCCCGGCTCGCCCTGCGTCCGCCGCGCCATCTGCTAGACATCCGCCGGCCCGCGCCGTCGCGGGGGCCCTCCCCCGACATGAGCGCCGAAGCCGCAGCCGTCCGCGCCCCCGACCCTTCGACCTCGCGCCTGCGGGAAGTCGCCGCGAGCGGCTTCGCCGGCTTCCTGGCCGGTCTCTTCACCGGCCTCGGCGACTACGGGGCGTCCTGGCTCTGGCTGCCGCTCTGGTCGGACCGCCTCTCGTTCCTCGGACGCGTGCTCGCGCTCGAGGCGCCGCTCGGCGGGCTCCTCGGCGCGGCGCTCGGAGCCTTCCACGCCTTCGTCGTGGGGCCGCTGCTCGACAAGGTCGCGGCGCGCTCCTCGAGGCCCTCGCGCGCGCGGGACCTGCTCTTCCCGATCGCCTACGTCGGCCTGCTCGCCCCGGCGCTCCGTCTCGTCTCCGTGCTCCTCTTCACGGGCGGGAAGATGCAGCGACTCGCGCACAAGGGTGCGCTGTCGGTCACGGCCTTCGTCGTGCTGCTCGTGGGCTCCTACGTCGCGCTCCTGCTGGGTCGGAAGCTCGTCTCCGCGGCCGAGCGCCGAGGCTCGCGCGCTCGTGACCTGCTCGCGCTCGCGCTGCTCGCCGTCGCATTCCTCGGCGGCAAGGCGAACCAGCACGTCCTCCCGAACCTCTACGAGTACCTGCACGCCTCGCTCGCGCTGGCCTCGTTCGCCCTCGCCTACCTGGGCTCCGCGCTCCTCGTCGACCGCGCCCGCGAACGTCCGGCTCTCGAGGCGCGCCTCGTCCAAGCGGCGGTCGCGACCGCGACGCTCGCCGCGATCGGTCTGCTCGCGAACCTCGGCACGCTCGAGGCGAACCAGAACGTCCGTGTCGCGCTCCTCGATCCGAAGGCGCCCCATGCGCGCACCGTCGTGCGGGGCCTCGCGCCGCTGCTCCGACGGCTCGAGGGGCGCCGGTACGAGCTCACGCCGGAGCAACGGGCGCGCGCCGCGCGCCTCCGTCGACGCACGGCCTGGACCGGCCCGCCGCTGCCGCAGACCCCGGGCGCCCACGTCCTGCTGGTGACCATCGACGCGCTCCGCGCCGACCACCTCGGCACCTACGGCTACGGCCGAGGCCTGTCGCCGAACCTCGACGCGTTCGCGCGCGAGGGCGTGGTCTTCGAGCGCGCCTACGCCGCGGCGCCGCACTCGAGCTACTCGCTCTGCTCGCTCCAGACGTCGGAGTACATCCACGAGGTCGTCGACCTGCGACTTCCGCTCCCCGAGGAGACGATGGCGAGCGTGCTCGGCGACGTCGGGTACCACACCGCCGCCTTCTACACGCTCGGCATCTTCCACACCGAGGGCGAGCGGCTCCGTCCCTACGAGGAAGGCGTCTTCGCCTTCCAGCGGCACGAGCACACGAACTTCCGTGCCGAGGAGCGGGTCGACAAGGCCCTCGAGGAATACGACCGGATCCTGGAACGGGGCGAGCCGCCGAGCTTCGTGTGGACGCACTTCTTCGACGTCCACGAGCCCTACCTCGACACGTCCCTCGGCTCGGCGGACATGGACCGCTACGACGCCGAGATCCGCAACGTCGACCGAGCCTTCGCACGGCTGATCCGCGAGACGAAGAAGCGCATCCACCGGCCGCTCGTGGTCGTCGTCACCGCGGACCACGGCGAGGAGTTCCACGATCACGGCGGCGTCTACCACGGCTCGACGCTGTACGAGGAGCAGACGCGCGTCCCGCTGATCGTGCACGCTCCGGGGCTCGCGGGCCGACGCGTCGCGGAGCCCGTCGAGCTCGTCGACGTGGCGCCGACCATCCTCGGTCTCGTCGGGCTCGGCACGGCGACGACGATGCGGGGAGACGACCTCCGGCCCTACGCGATGGGCTATGCCCGCCGGACGGCGCCCGCCTTCTCGGCCGTCGCCCACAAACGGATGATCGTCGAGTGGCCGTACAAGCTCGTCGCCGACCTCCGCTTCGACGTGTACGAGCTCTACGACCTCTCGCACGACGCCCGCGAACGCCGCAACCTCGCGAGCCAGCAGGCCGGGCGTCTCGACGCGATGCGCGCCGGGATCTACGCGTGGCTCGACGGCATCAAGAGCTCGGCGGCCGGGGGTCGGTCGGACCCGCGCGTGCTCGCGCTCGATTGGGGACGGCTCGGTGACCGACGCGCGGTCGAGCCTCTCTCGACGCTCCTCGTCGACGAGCAGGCTCCGACCGATCGGCGCACCGAGGCCGCACGCCTCCTCGGTCGGCTCGCCGATCCGAGAGCCAAACCGGCGCTCGTCCGTGCGCTCTCGAGCCGCGATTCCATGGTCGCCGCGGAGTCCGCCATCGCGCTCGGCCGAATGTACGACCGTCGCGGCCTGCGGGCGCTCCGGGGTCTCGTGCGCTCGGAGGATCCTTCGATCCGCATCCGCTCCGGGATCTCGCTCGCTCGCCTCGAGGACCGCGCCGCGGTGCCGGCCCTGCTCGAGACGCTGCGGGTCAGCCAGGATCAGTTCGAGCGCGAGGAAGCCGTCCGCTGGCTCGGTCGGCTCCGCGATCCCGTGGCGGTGGATCCGCTCATCGAGCTCCTTCCCGACTATCGCATCCGCCACATGACGGTGGTGGCCCTCGGACGTCTGCGCGACCCACGCGCCTTCGAGCCCCTGATGGCGATGCTGGGCTGGGAGCATCACTCGCACATCCGGAACAACCTGACCCAGGCGCTCGGGGAATTCGGGGACCCGCGGGCAATCCCCGCGCTGATCACGATCGCCGCGCGCGAGTCGGACCTCTCGTCCCCGTCCGAGTCTCTCGTGCGGCTCGGCGCGATCGGCCGAGGGGCGATCGGGGGCATCGACTTCGATCGGGCGTCCACCCGCGGAGTGGCGGGGATCGGCGAGTGCCAGGAGGGCGACCTCGACTACGAGTGGAGCTACGTCGGACGCACCACCTGCAAGACGATGACGAGCGAGGTGCGCGTGCCGCTCTCGATTCCTCCGCAGCTGGCGCGGGCGCGCGGCGAGGTCGTCGTCCTCCTACGGGCCAAGAGCGGCGTGGCCAACCAGCCCGGTCATGCGACGCTGACGATCGGTCGCCGTCGGTTCGGGCCGATCGCGCTCGACGGAACGCTCCGCGAGTATCGCTTCGTGCTCCCGAGCGCGGAGCTGCGATCGGGCCACGTCGAGGCGGTGATCACGATGGGCTCGGCCTCGGACGTCGCCGAGCTCGACCACCTCCTGCTCCTCGCGGTGCAGGCGGACGGCTGATTCAGGCGCCGGCCCGGTCGAGCGCGTTGAAGCGCTCGGCGAGCGCCCTCGCCTCGATCAGGTTGTCCTCGATGGAGCAGTAGGTCCACGAGCCGTAGCGTCCGATCGAGTGGATCGACGCGGTCTCGAGGATCGCCTTCTGCCGCGCGACGTCCGCCTGCGACGCACGCGTGATGTGCACGTACGCGGGATCCATGACGACGTGGTGCCGAGCGACCAAGCGGTGCCCCTCGACGATGCCCACGCGGGCGAGGTCGTCGAGCACGCGCGCCAGCGTCGCTTCCTCCGTGGTTTCGTCGACGATCTCGTCGTCACGCCGGCCGATCTCGACGTAGAGGCTCATCCGATCGCTTCCGAAGATGTTGTCGTAGAAGCCCACCCGGTAGAAGCGGATCGACGGATCGGGGAAGTAGAGCCAGTGGAGGTCGGTCGGCCCCTTGCGATCGAAGCCGAGGTTCCACACCTCGACCTTGTTCGAGGAATAGAGCGACGGATCGTGGGGCAGCCCCGTCAGCGCCAGCAACCTCGGGAACGGCGCCGAGCTCACGAGGTGCTCGTACGCGATCTCCCGCTTCGGGGTGACGGCCACCTTCCGCCTCGGATCGATGCGCACGACGGGCTCCGAGAGCGCGATCCGGGCGCTGTCCACTTCGGACGCGATCGCGTGGACGTACTGGATCGCGCCCCCCTCCGGGTACGTGAAGGTCGCGTTGTACGTCTCGTTCTCCGGATTGCGGAAGTTGCGGACGATCTCCTCGACGTTCGCGTGCGGGAAGAACCTCCCCATCGCGTCGACGTCGAGGGTCGAGAGGTCGGTGGCGTAGAGCTTCTCGTTGTAGGGAACGAGGAACTTCTCGGCGATTCCGCGACCGAACTTCGCGTACAGCATCTCGCGGAAATTCGCCGCCGGCTTCGGGTCCCTCGAGAAGAGATCGACCAGGCACTCGAGGAAGTCCTCGCGCGGGAGCTGGTGGATGTTCTTCTGGAAGGGGTAGTCGACGAGGACCTCCCCGAAGCGGATCTTGCTCTCCTTGCGGATGCGGAGGACCCGTTGCTCGCCCATGCGATCGAGCAGGAAGCGCTCGAGGTCCGGGTCTCGGAAGTGGAAGAAATGGCCCGAGTAGTCCCAGACGAAACCGTCGCGGACGATGGTCTTGCAGTAGCCGCCGATCTCGGTGTCCGCCTCGAGCACCAGGTAGTCGTCGGACTCGAGGAAGGCCGCGGTGGCGAGACCGCTGATGCCGGCGCCGACGATCAGGTGACGAACGCGATCCACGGATACCTCTCGTGGCCCCGAGCCTAGTCGAGGGCCTCGGTCATCGGAAGCCCCGCACGACCCGGAGGGAGCTCGCGTCGCGCAGCTCGCCGATCGCGAGGAGCGAGCCGTCCGGGGCGAAGAGGGCCGCGGCGCGTCCGGGCACGAGCGACGCGGCGCCTTCGGCGACGCCCTCCGCGAGGAGGATCGGACGTCCGTGGAAGGCGTCCTTCGCCCCTCGCTCCGTGAGGGTCACGCGGGGAAGCGCCGCCACCGCCTCTCCGAGCGGGAGGAGGCGACCGACGAGCGCCTCGCGCGACGCGTCGTCGACCTTGGCGAACGCCTCGAACGGAACGGCGTCCTCGATCCGGAAGCGGCCGCTCGCCGTGCGACGGAGGGCGACGAGATGACCGACCGTGCCGAGCGCCCGGGCGAGGTCCCGACCGAACGATCGGACGTAGAACCCCTTTCCCGCGTGGAGCTCGAAGACGAGCTCGGCTCCCTCGATCGCCGTGACGGTGACCGCGTGCAGAACGACGCGGCGGACCGGCGCCTCGACCTTCTCGCCACGCCGCGCCCGACGATGGAGCGCCTCGCCGTCGACCTTGATCGCGGAGACGATCGGCGCTTCCTGATCGTGCTCGCCGAGGAAGGCCTCGGCCGCGCGCTGCACCGCGACGAGGTCGAGGGGCGGGACCGGCGCGGTCTCGGTCACCTCGCCCTGCGCGTCGAGCGAGGACGTCGTGGCGCCGAGCGCGAGTCGGGCCTCGTAGCGCTTGTCGTCGGCCGTCAGGTAGGGGACGAGCTTCGTCGCCTCGCCGACGGCCAGCACGAGCACTCCGGTCGCCATCGGATCGAGCGTCCCCGCATGGCCGATCTCGCGCGTGCGAAGGGCTCGACGCGCGCGCGCGACGACGTCGTGCGACGTCGGTCCGAGGGGCTTGTCGACGACGAGCACGCCGCTCGGCTTCTTTCCGGGCGCCTCTCCCACGCGGCCTCAGACCTCGAGGAGCTTCCGCGCCTCGGCGACCACGAGCTTGCGCGCCGCATCGAGGTCGCCGGGGAGCTGGGCCCCCGCCGCGCCGCGGTGACCGCCGCCGCCCAGGGCGACGGCGATGCGCGAGATGTCGATGACGCCGCGCGAACGCAGGCTGACCTTCGTGTCGATCCGACTCGTTCCGTCCTCGAGGGCGACGGGCCACTCCCAGAGCAGGCAGGCGACCTGCACGCCGAGGAGCATGCGTCCGTAGTTCACCATGCCCTCGACCATGTCGTCGTTCGCGCCGCAGCTCGCGAGCATGGCGCGCGTCACCCGGAGGAGCGCCAGCTTCCCGTCGAGCTCGGTCTCGAGCGTGTCGAGCACCATGCCGAGCAGACGCAGCCGCTCGGCCTCCCAGCCCTCGAAGAGGTGGTAGGCGACCAGCCAGGGATCCGCCCCGGCCTCGAGGAGGCGGGCGCCGATCCGCAGCGTGGCGGCTGTGGTGACCGGATAGCGGAACCCTCCGGTGTCGGCCACGATCGCCGCGTAGAGGGGCTGCGCGATCGACTCGTCGAACGATCCGGCGCCGAGCTCGTCGGCGATGCGCACGACGATCTCGCCCGTCGCGCATGCCTTCACGTCGCGCACGATCACGTCGCCGACGTCGTCGTGTGCCGCATGGTGGTCGACCACGACGAGCGGGCCGCGCACCTCGCGCGGCGGAAGGCCGACGGGCAGGAGGCTGGCGGCCGCAGTGTCCGTGACGAAGGTCGCATCGAAGCGCGCGTCGTCGGGGAGCACGAGGACGATCTCCCCGGGCGCCGGGAGGAACCGGAGGTTCAGCGGCAGGGTCTCGGGAACGAAGACGGTCGCCCGCTTCCCGATGCGCTTCAGGATCCGCGCGAGTCCGAGGGCCGAGCCGAGGGCGTCCGCGTCCGGGCGGCGGTGGCACGTGACCAGGAAGTCCGTGCCGGACCGCACGAGCGCGATCGCGTCGGCGAAGTTCACGACTTCTTCCCTCCACCGCCCCGACGCTCGTCGTCGCGATGGATCTCGTCGAAGAGGCTCTCGATGCGAAGCGCCTGGTCCACGACGTCGTCCCAATGGAAGCGTAGCTCCGGACTCGTGCGGATGGCGAGCCTTCGCCCCACTTCCCGCCGGAGGAAGCCGGACGCACGCTCGAGGGCGTCGAGCGCGCGCTTCTGCTTCGCGGGCGTGGCCTCGCCGAGCAGCCGCACGTAGATTCGCGCGTGGGAGAGGTCGTCGGAGACGCGGACGGCCGAGATCACGACATCGGCGACCCCCGGATCGTGGACGGCGCCCTTGAGGAAGAGGTCCATGAGCTCTTCCCGGATGCGCTCGCCGACCCGGCCCGCCCGCTGCTTGCCTTCCTCACGCGCCATGGCGCCGTCCCATCCCGAGCTCCCCGACGTGGAGGAGCTCCATGTTGCGCCCGACGACGAGGGCCTTGCCCTGCGCCGCGACGAAGTCGGCCACCGTGTCGATCATGGAATTCGCATGGGCTCCGTCGTTCGACACGACCGCGAAGCCGAGCACGGCCGTCCGGTGGGAGTCCATGGCGTCGACCTCGGCGGCCGCGACGCTGAATCGGGCGCGCACGCGATCGAGGAGAGGCCGCACCACCGCTCGCTTCCCCTTCAGGGAATCGTTCCCAGGGATGGAGAGCGTGATGCGGCAGACCCCGACGACCATGGCGCGCCGCCCGGCCCGCTCAGAGCGTGGCCGCGACCTGCTCGACCTCGAAGCACTGGATCACGTCGCGCTCCTTGAGGTCGTTGTATCCGGCCAGGCCGATACCGCACTCGAAGCCGTGCGTGACTTCCTTCGCGTCGTCCTTGAAGCGACGCAGCGAGGCGAAGCCGCCCGTCCAGACCACCACGCCGTCGCGGACGAGGCGGGCCTTCTGGTTGCGGACGATCTTGCCCTCGGTGACCATGCAGCCCGCGATCGCGCCGACCTTGGGGATGCTGAACACCTGGCGGACCTCGGCCTCGCCGAGCTCCTTCTCCACGAGCCGCGGCGCGAGGAGGCCGGCCATCGCCGCCTTCACCTCGTCGATCGCCTCGTAGATGATGGTGTAGGTGCGGACCTCGACTCCGACGCTCTTGGCGACGGCCGAGGCCTTGCCCTGCGGGCGGACGTTGAAGCCCATCACGATCGCGTTGGACGCGCCGGCGAGCATGATGTCGTTCTCGGTGATGCCGCCGACACCCGAGTGGATGACGTTGACCTTCACCTTGTCGGTCGAGAGCTCGGCGAAGGACTTCTGGAGGGCCTCGAGAGAGCCCTGCACGTCCGCCTTCACGACCAGCTTGAGCTCCTGGACATCGCCGCTGGCGAGCATCTGGTGGAGCTGATCGAGGCCGCGGGCTGCCGAGATGATCGGGGCCGAGGCCGCCGGACGCCGCGACTCCGCGACCTCCTGGGCCTTGCGCTGGTCCGTGACCTTGAAGAGTCGATCACCGGCCGCCGGGATCTCCTGGAGGCCGAGGATCTCGACGGGCGTCGCGGGCCCCGCCTGACGGAGCTGCTTGCCACGCTCGTCCGTCATGGCGCGCACGCGGCCCCACGCGGCGCCCGCGACCACGAAGTCGCCGGCGCGGAGCGTGCCGTTGCGGATGAGGACGTTGGCGACGGGACCACGGCCGCGATCGAGGTACGCCTCGAGCACGATGCCCTCGGCCGGAACCTTCGGATTGGCCGACAGCTGGAGGATCTCGGCCTGGAGCAGGACGGCCTCGAGGAGGCGATCGATGCCCTCGCCGCTGTGCGCCGAGCAGGGGATGACCTGGATCTCGCCGCCCCAGCTCTCGGCCTGGAGGCCCTCCGACGAGAGCTCCTGGATGACGCGATCCGGCTTGGCGTCCGGCTTGTCGATCTTGTTGATCGCGACGACGATGGGAACGCCCGCCGCCTTCGCGTGGCTGATCGCTTCCTTCGTCTGCGGCATGACGCCGTCGTCGGCGGCGACCACGAGGATGACGACGTCCGTCGCCTGCGCGCCGCGGGCGCGCATCGCGGTGAAGGCCTCGTGACCCGGCGTGTCGAGGAAGACGATCGGACCGCGCTCGGTCTCGACGCGGTACGCGCCGATGTGCTGCGTGATGCCGCCGGCCTCGCCCGCCGCGACGTTCGCCTTGCGGATCCGGTCGAGCAGCGAGGTCTTGCCGTGGTCGACGTGACCCATGACGGTGACGATCGGGGCGCGATCCTCGCGGTCGCCCTCGTCGTCCTCGAAGCTGCCGCGCGCGTCGCCGACCATCTCGTCTTCGCTGCGCGCGACGTTCTCGACCTCGTAGTTGAACTCGCTCGCGAGGAGGCCCGCCGTGTCGGCGTCGAGCGTGCTGTTGATGTGCACGCCGGACATGCCGAGCTGCATCAGCTTCATCAGGACGTCGGTGGCCTTCACGCCCATGCGCTGCGCGAGCGCCTGGAGCTGGATCTGGTCCTCGATCCGGATGACGCGCTTCTTGTCGCTCGGCACCGTGATGTTGGTGGCCATCGGGCGCTTGCCGCCCGGAGCGATCCGCTTCTTGCCCGGGCGACCGACCTGGGGCCGGGCCGCAGGGCCGATCGACGAGCGGCCGCGGATCTCGCGGCGACGCGGGGCCTCGGGGCGCGAAGCCGCGTGCTCGGCGACGATGCGCGCACGGTCTGCGTCCGAAAGGCGATGGCCGACACCGATCGGGGCGGCCGTGTTGCCGCGGCGCATGACGCCGGGCGGCAGATGGGCGTGGGCGAACCGGTCGCTCGCCGGGGGCGGCTGCGACGGCCTCGCGGCCTCGGGGTTCTCCGCGACCCGCTCGAGCTCGCCGGCCCCTTCGTCGTCGCGACGACGCGGCGGCACGACGGCGGAGCGGGACTCGGCCGCACGGGGAGCCGGCGGCTCCTCGCGACGCATGACCTGCGACGTCTCGATCGGCGGCGGCCTCCGCATCGGCTCGGCGCGCGGCGGCTGAGCCGGCGCCGGGGCCTGCGGCCGTGCCTCCACCGGCGCCGGGCGCTCGACGCGCTCCTCGACCGGCGGCGGCGCCGCCTCGACGGACCTCGGCGTCTCGATCGCCGCGTGCGCGACGGTGGATTCGACGGCCTGCTCTTCCCCGCCCTCGGACGGAGCGGCGGCCGGACGCTTTCGGCGAACGACGGTCGGACGGATGCGCTCCTCGACCACCGGCGTGCTCGGGCCCTTGTCGAACGAACGCTTCACCCGATCGACCTCGGCCTGCTCGAGGACGGACATGTGGTTGCGGACCTGGACTCCCATCGCCGCCAAGCGGTCGACGAGATCCTTGTTCTCCAGCCCGAGCTCTTTCGCGAGCTCGTAGACCCGCACCTTGCTCATTCAACCTCCGACAGAGCGTGAAGCCTCGCAGCGGACTCGGAGAGCCCTGCCGCGATGCCCGCGTCGAGAATCGCAATCACCGAGATCTGGTCGCGGCCGAGGATCCGGCCCAGCGACTCTTTCGTTCCCCACGTGACCCGGGGCACTCCGCCACCGTCCGCGAGGGCTTCCACATCCGCACGGCGCCCGGCCGCGTCCGTCGCGACCAAGAGCAGCGCAACTTTGCCCCCGAACAGGGCCTCGCGCACGGCGTCCGTGCCGAAAGCCGCCATCCGGCTCCCACGGGCGGCCCGGACGAGCCCCTCCATGCGGCGCTCGATCGCGCCCGACAGGGCGGCCACCGCCTCGTCGACCGTGAACGGAGTCGGCCTCTTCAGGCTCTTCGCGAAGCCCCCGCCCTTCACCGCCGCCCGCACGCAGGCGAGGCGCGGGTGGAGCGAGACGCCACGACCGCCGAGCTTGCCCGCCAGATCGGGGACGAGGAACGGAGCCTCGTCGGCGATCGCGAAGCGCACGAGAGCGTCCTTCGCGTCCGTGGCGCGGCAACCCACGCACGTCCGCTCGGACGGTTTCCCGGTCTTCTTGGGGGTCTCGGTGGTCACGACGTCCATGGCTCAGTCGGCGGAGCCTCCCTCGAGGTCGTCTTCGTCGTCGTGCTCGACGGCGACGGGCTGCTTCGCGCGGAGCTCCTTGATCTTCGCCTCGATGGACGGCCACTCCTCGCCGAGGAAGGCCTTCACCGCATCGCGGACCTCGCGCGCCTTCTGGGCAGAGAGGTTCGTACGGATGGCGAGCTTGTCGACATCCTCTTCACGCTGGATGGTCGAGACCGAGAGGTAGCCGCCCCGCTCGAGGAGCTCGGCCGTGCGCTCCGTCACGCCCCGGAGGAGGCGAAGCTTCTCGGACTCGGTCGGGAAGTCGTTCTGCTCGCCGAGCGCGTCGAGCTTCTCGCGGCGGAAGGACTCCATCGCGTCACCGGCCGAAGCCTGGATGCGCGCGACGTGGTCCATCCGGATTCCGGGGATCGCCGAGAGCTCGGTCTCGCTCGCCTCGACGATCTCGTCGAGCGTGCGGAAGCCGGAGCGGTAGAGCTCGCGCGTCGTGTCCTCGCTGAGGCCGATGCGGGCGAGCATCGCGATCGCCTGCTCCTCGATCTCCTTGAAGCGCGACTCGCTGACGATGTCGAGCTTCCAGCCGGAGAGCTGCGAAGCGAGGCGGACGTTCTGGCCGCGGCGACCGATGGCGAGCGAGAGCTTCGCGTCCGGGACGACGAGCTCCATCTGCTGGTTGCCCTCGTCGATGACGACGCGGACGACCTCGGCCGGCGCGATGGCGTTGCAGACGAAGCGCGCCGCGTCGCGATCCCAGGGGACGATGTCGATCTTCTCGCCGCGGAGCTCCTGCACGACCGCCTGGACGCGCGAGCCCTTCATGCCGACGCACGCGCCGACCGGATCGACGTCCGCGTCGCGGCTCGAGACGGCGATCTTCGAGCGGGCGCCCGGCTCGCGGGCCGCCGCGACGATGCGGACGATGCCCTCGTAGATCTCGGGGACCTCCATCTCGAAGAGCTTCACGAGGAGGCCCACGTCGGTGCGCGAGAGGATGATCTGCGGACCGCGCGCCTCGCGATCGATCTCCTTGAGGAGCGCGACGATGCGGTCGCCGGGGCGGTAGCTCTCGCGCGGCGTCTGCTCGCGCGGCGGGAGCACGGCCTCGATGCCGCGGCCCATGTCGACGATGATGTTCGAGCCCCGCTCGAAGCGGCGCACGACGCCCGTGACGATCTCGCCGATGCGGCTCTTGAACTCGAGGTAGACGCGATCGCGCTCGGCGTCGCGCACGCGCTGCAGGATGACCTGCTTCGCCGTCTGGGCGGCGATGCGGCCGAAGCCGTAGCGGCTCGTCTGCACGCCGAGGAGGTCGCCGAACTCCTTGTCCTGCTGGCGCGCCTTCTCCTGATCCTCCGGCATGTAGAAGATCTGGAAGCCGAGCTCCTCGCCGAGCTCCGCGTCGAGGCCGTGGCGGCGGGCCTGCTCGAGCGAGATCTCGCGATCCTCGTCGTCGACTTCCTCGACCACCGTCATGTACTGGAAGAGGTCGACCGCCCCCGACTCCTCGTTGAAGCGGGCCTCGAGCTCGCGATTCGCGCCGAACGTGCGCTTCGCGGCCGTGAGGATCGCCTGCTCCGTCGCCTCGACCAGGATCTTGGGATCGATGCCCTTTTCCTGGCTGACCTGCTCGATGACGTGATGGAGGGAGAGAGTGCCCTGTGACATGGATTCGACCTGCTCGCGTCCCCGGAGAGGGCTCAAGAGAATCGGTGGATGAGGCTCGCCTTGGCGATGGCCTCGAACGGGATGACGAACGTCCGCCCCGAGGCTTCGAGCTTGACGCTCTCCCCCTCGACACCGAGCAGACGGCCCTCGAAGTACTTCTTGTCCTCGACGGGCTCGGAGGTCTTGATCTTCGCCTCGCGGCCGGCGAAGCGCGCGTAGTCCGCGAGCTTCACGAGCGGACGCTCGACCCCGGGAGAGGTCACCTCGAGACGATAGTTCTCGGGCATCTCCGTCTCGTCCTGATCGAGGATGGCGGAGAGGGCCCGGCTGACGTCCGTGCAGTCGTCGATGGTCACGCCGCTGCCCGGCTTCCCGTCCCCGCGCTCGCGATCGATCATCAGCCGGACGACCGACGCCCCACGCTCGGCGAGCACGCGCAGCTCGACCAGCTCCACCCCATGGGTGGTGCAGATCGGGGCCGCCAGGCTCTCGAGCATGCGTTGCAGTGCGTCCTTCTTGCTCATCGCGGGTGGGATTCGGAGGGCCGTGGGCGACCTCCGGACGAAAAAAAGGGCAGGCCGGGTAGGCCTACCCTGACGGGTCACCCACAGTTGGGTCGGCTATCTACCACAGGGGGGATGCAGCGGCAAGCAGCGCCCCAGCCCCCTCAGACAGGCCCTCGCACGAGCTCCGCGAGCTCGTCGTGGAGCTTCTCCGCGTAGTACGTGAGCGTGTCCAGCGCATCGACGAACTCGCTCTCGTCGAGCTCTTGGGTGGGGTACTCGACCGAGAGCACGACGTCGAGGTCGTCGTCGATCGAGAACTTCGCGAAGAGCAGGCTCTGGTTCAGCACCAGGAGGCGGTGGTAGAGGGCGGCGCTCCGCTCCGGGTCGGCCGGCGATTCGAGGTAGGGCACGACCGCGAAGTGGATGTACCCCTCCGGATCGACCCGGAGGAGGATCGGATGGGTGCGGACACGCCCGCGGAAGCGCGTCCGATAGGTATCGGCAGCGATGCGCTCGACGGCGAAACCGGCCTTGTCGAGCAGCGCCTCGACCGTGGCGCCGTCCACCGAGAGATGTGGCATCGCGCGCAGTCTAGCCCGACGAGGGGAAGGAGCGAGCCCCTCGAGAGCCTCACCGTCCCCCGCCCGCGGAAGGGGGCATCAACCGACGGATGCGCGCGTCGGGTTCGGGAGCCGGAGGGGGCGGCGGAGCGACGGCCGGCGGGGCCGGGGGATCGCTCGGCGCGGGGGCAGGCCGGACGGGCCCCCCGCCCCCGAGCGCCGGGAACGCCCACGGTCCCCCCCAATACCCCATGCCGGGGAAGTAGCCGTAGGGGGTCGGGAACGGGATGGTCGGAGTGCCCGCGACCACGGGCCGCGGTGGCACCGTCCGCCGCGGAACGACCCGGGCCCGCCCCCCGCGGAACGCGCCCCGGTACACGTAGTTGCCCGAGCCGTCGCGCTGGTAGCTCCCCTCCGGCACGAAGGGGTGTCGATGGACACCGCCGAGGCCGCAGTAGCCGAGGGCCGGGGTCGGGAGGGGGTGACCGCCCACGTAGCCGAAGACCGTCTGCGTGTAGCCGTAGGCGATCGGATCGCCGAGGAAGACGTGGATGCCTCCGGCCACGCCGAACGGCTCGAGCCCGACCGGCAGCGCTCCATGCTCGTGGACGCCCTCGACCAGGTGCCAGTTCCCGTCGAGATCGAGCGGATGCGGACCGAGGTAGCGCGCGGCCTCCGCGTGAGCCGTGACGGAGGCGATGAAGAGGCCCAGAAGGACGACACCCCGGAGCATGGCTCCAGGGTGTCGGGGTCCGGGCGGCTCCGGCAAGGCGGGCTGGGCGCTCAGGCGCCCATCGCGAACGCGGCCGCCGCCACGTCGCGGGGCATCGAGAGCGAGTCGCCATAGCGGGCGATGAGGCGCTCGGCGATCACGTGGGCCTCGGGGGTGTCCACGTCGATCCAGGTCGCCCCACCCACGTCGACGACGCGCATCTTGCCGCGCTTGGCCAGGGCTCCGACGCCCTGCGAGAGCGAGACGCCCTGGGGTCCCTCGGCCGCCTCGAGCGCGTCGATCAGGGCCGGAGTCACGCGGAACACGCCGGTGTCGAGGGCGTCGAAGACCTCGAGCTCCTTGCCGATCCGCGCGATGCGGTCGCCCTCGAGCTTCACCTTCGTGGCGTCCTCGAGGTCGAAACACCGGTCGATCCGGTAGTCGACGCCGAGCACCGCCTCGTCGACGGCCAGCGGATAGCGCTGGACCGCCTGGAAGAGCTCGGGCGACCAGAGGTGGTCGCTCATGAGCACGAACGTCGGGCCCTTGACGAAGTCCTTGGCCTTGAGCAGCGAGGTGCCGTTCGGCTTCTCGTACTCGTCGTTCTGGACGAACTCGACGTTCATCCGGAACCGGTAACCGCGAAGGCCCTCGCGGATGACCTCGTGCTTGTACCCGACGATGATCGCGACGTCGGTGATCCCGGCCCGCTCCAGGTTGCGGAGGATCCGGACGATGAGGGGCACGCCGGCCACCTTCTTCATCGGCTTCGGGAAGTCCTCTCCCGAGACCAACCGGGTCCCCATGCCAGCCGCCAGGATGATCGCGCGATTCATAGCCACCGTCCCGTCGAAGGGCGGCCCGAGGTGTCGTCGGTCCGCCACAGAGTGAAGAAAAGCAACGCTTCGGCACCCAGGGTCGTAAGAGGAGTGTCCGCAGTTACGGCGGGGTGACTGCACGTGCCGTGCCGGCCCGTACGACGCCGCCAGGGGTAGCGTGGATTCGCCGAAAAAGCACGAAATCGGCCCGGTCGGCCGATTCTCGCCGCGACCTGTGGCCGAGCGGCACACCCGCGGGTGTGACCCGGGTTCACACCTGTGTGGCAATTTCTTCTCTGGCGGAAACCGGCACGGGTCTTGCTGCCCGTTCCTCGAATCTTCCGGCCGTCTGGCTGGGTCCGACGGGGCAGCGTTGCCGCCGTCGGATGGCGATGCTAACAGCCCCCGCCAGCGCGAAGGCGCGGACGGCCCTAGGAATGCCCGGCGGCCGTCCCGCCCCCCAAGGAGAAGCGTCACGATGAAGAAGCCCACCGAGATCAAGCCCGCGACCGGAAAGCTCGGAATCCTGGTGCCCGGCATGGGCGCGGTGGGAACCACCTTCATCGCAGGCTGCCTCCTCGCCCGGAAGGGCCTCGGAAAGCCCTTCGGCTCGCTGACGCAGATGGGGACGATCCGCCTCGGCAAGCGCACCGACGGTCGCAACCCGCTCATCAAGGACTTCGTCCCCCTGGCGAAGCTCGACGATCTCGTCTTCGGCGGCTGGGACCTCTTCCACGACGACGCGTACACCGCGGCCCGTACCGCCGACGTGCTCACGAAGGAGCACCTCGACCTGGTGAAGGACGAGCTCTCGGCGATCAAGCCGATGCCGGCCGTGTTCTTCCCCGAGTTCGTGAAGCGGCTGCGCGGCGAGAACGTCAAGACGCAGACGAGCAAGAAGGAGCTCGCCGAGGCCGTTCGCGAGGACATCCGCCGCTTCAAGAAGGACAACGGTCTCGACCGCGCCGTCGCCGTGTGGTGCGGCTCGACCGAGGTCTACCGCGCCGCCGCCGATTGCCACCAGTCCCTCGCGGCCTTCGAGGCCGGCCTCGCGGCGAACGATCCCGCGATCAGCCCCTCGCAGATCTACTGCTACGCCTGCCTCAGCGAGAACGTGCCGTACACGAACGGCGCGCCGAACCTGACGGAGGAGGTCCCCGCGCTCCTCGAGCTCGCGAAGAAGATGGGCGTGCCCGTCGCCGGCAAGGACTTCAAGACCGGCCAGACGCTGATGAAGACCGTCGTGGCGCCCGGCCTCCGCGCGCGCTCGATCGGCATCCGCGGCTGGTTCTCGACGAACATCCTCGGCAACCGTGACGGCGAGGTCCTCGACGATCCGGAGAGCTTCAAGTCGAAGGAGGTCTCGAAGCTCGGCGTGCTCGAGACGATCCTGCAGCCCGAGCTCAACCCCGAGCTCTACGGCGACATGTACCACAAGGTCCGGATCGAGTATTACCCGCCGCGCGGTGACCAGAAGGAAGGCTGGGACAACATCGACATCTTCGGATGGCTCGGCTATCCGATGCAGATCAAGATCGACTTCCTCTGCCGCGACTCGATCCTCGCCGCGCCGCTCGTCCTCGACCTCGCGCTCTTCATGGATCTCGCGCACCGCGCCGGGTTCTCGGGCATCCAGGAGTGGCTCTCCTTCTACCTGAAGAGCCCGATCACGGCGCCCGGCCTGTACCCGGAGCACGACCTCTTCGTCCAGATGATGAAGATGAAGAACACGCTGCGCTGGATGATGGGCGAGGACCTCATCACGCACCTCGGCCACGAGTACTACGACTGAATCCGGCCCGGTGACCGCCGACGGTGCGCCCTGTTAGCCTCCCCCGTAGGAGGCGAGCATGAGCGCATCGTGGACCCTCTCCCTTCGGGAGATGAGCGAGGTGCCGGAGGATTTCCGGCTGGCTTCACCGATCGAGCAACGCGAGGTCCTGATCGCGGGCGAGATCCGCCGCTGGAACGGACCTCTCCGCGAGTCGCTGTCCGCGGTGGAGCTCCGCGACGACCAGGGGGTGCATCCGGTCGTCGTGGGCCGCTATCCCTCGATGGGCCCCGACGACGCCCGAGAGGCGCTCGAGGCGGCCGTACGCGCGTTCGATCGCGGCCGCGGCCCGTGGCCCGCGATGTCCGTCGCGAATCGCATCCGCTCCGTCGAGGACTTCCTCTTCCGGATGCAGGAGCGACGCGACGAGATCGTGAAGCTCCTGATGTGGGAGGTCGGCAAGAGCCTCGCCGACTCCCGGAAGGAGTTCGATCGCACGATCCAGTACGTCCGCGACACGATCGACGCGCTGAAGGAGCTCGACCGCGTCTCCTCGCGCTTCCGGATCGAGGAAGGGATCATCGGTCAGATCCGGCGCTCGCCTCTCGGCGTCGTGCTCTGCATGGGGCCCTTCAACTATCCGCTCAACGAGACGTTCACGACGTTGATCCCGGCGTTGATCATGGGGAACACGGTCGTCTTCAAGCCGCCCCGCTTCGGCGTGCTCCTCTACCACCCCCTGCTCGAGGCATTCCGCGACAGCTTCCCGCCGGGCGTGATCAACACCGTGTACGGCGACGGCTCGACGATCATCGGTCCGCTGATGCAATCGGGGAAGATCGACGTCTTGGCGTTCATCGGCTCGAGCCGGGTCGCCGACGTCCTCCGCAAGGAGCACCCCCATCCCCACCGCCTCCGCGCCGTGCTCGGGCTCGACGCGAAGAACGCGGCGATCGTGCTCGCCGACGCGGATCTCGAGCTCGCGGTGAAGGAATGCGTCCAGGGCACGCTCTCCTTCAACGGGCAGCGATGCACGGCGCTGAAGCTCCTCTTCGTCCACCAGTCGATCCTCGACGCGTTCCTCGAGCGGTTCTCGGCGGAGGTCGCGAAGCTCCGCATCGGTCAGCCGTGGGACGAAGGGGTCTCGCTCACGCCCCTGCCGGATCCGAAGAAGCCCGCCTACCTCCGCGAGCTCGTCGACGACGCGCTCGCCAAGGGAGCGACCGTCGTGAACGCCGGCGGTGGCGAGGTGCACGGCCGCGTCTTCACGCCGGCGCTCCTGAGCCCCGTGGGCACGACGATGCGGGTCTACCACGAGGAGCAATTCGGCCCCGTCGTCCCGGTCGTTCCCTTCTCGGACGTCGAGGAGGCCCTCGAGGCCATCGTGCACTCGAGCTACGGCCAGCAGGCGAGCGTCTTCGGACGCGACCCGGACACCGTCGCGCAGCTCGTCGACGTGCTCGTGAACCAGGTCTGCCGCGTGAACCTGAACGCTCAGTGCCAGCGGGGGCCGGACACCTTCCCGTTCACGGGCCGCAAGGACTCGGCGGAGGGAACGCTCTCCGTGTCGGACGCCCTGCGCGTCTTCTCGATCCGCACGCTCGTCGCGGCGAAGGAAGGCGACGCGAGCAAGCACCTCATCACCGAGATCCTGCGCGGCCGTCGCTCGAGCTTCCTCTCGACGGACTTCTTGCTCTGA
>JAXLYX010000015.1:0-219270 GCA_046351215.1 Polyangiales bacterium
TCTGGGCCGCATCCCCTTGCGGGGCCGGGGTTCTACCCCATCTCGACCAGGTGTCAACCACCTTTTTTCGCTCGGTGCCGACTTTCGTCGGTGACCTCGGAGGTCGTCCCCTTCTTCGAAGGGGCCGCGAATCTAGCGATTCGCGCGAGCCGGTCAAGTTTTGTTTTCAGTCGCCTTGCCGCGTCCCGTTTCGGGGTCGTCGTCCAGCGACGGGCCGATAAGTAGCACCCGCCCCGGGGGGTGCAAGCGTGATCCGCTCCGATTTCGTCCGGACCGTCTCGAGGGGCGTCCGAATATCCTCGTTCAGGGATCCTTTTGCCGAAAATCCCTTGTGATTCCGCAGGGCGCTCGGGCGGCGGACGGTCGGCGGAAAAATCGACGGCGATCGCATTCGCGGCCCGCCGGCCTGGGTCGACGCCCACCGAAGGGGGGCCTCAGAGGATCTTCCGGGAGTCGATCAGGATGGTGACCGGGCCATCGACGAGCGATCGGACGCCCATGTCCGCCCGGAATCGTCCCGTGGCGACCTCGAGGCCTCGGTCCCGGAGCAGGCGCACGGCCCTTTCGTAGAGACGTTCCGCTTCCCCGGGCTCCGCCGCCTTGTCGAAGGAGGGGCGGAGGCCCCGTCGCACGTCGCCGAAGAGGGTGAACTGGGACACGACGAGGATCCCGCCGCCCACGTCCGCGACCGAGAGGGCCATCTTGCCCTTCTCGTCCGGGAAGACCCGCAGCCCGGCGAGCTTGTTCACGGTGTAGGCGAGATCGTCCTCGCCGTCCCCGTCCTCGGCCCCGAGGTACACGAGGAGGCCCCGGCCGATCGTCCCGACGACCTCGCCGTCCACGGTGACGCTCGCCTCGCTCACACGCTGTGCCACTGCGCGCATGCCATGCGTCTACCACGCTCGCCCGAGGCCAGTCTTCCGGCTTGCGGAGGGCGGGCCGGGCCGGGTACGACCGTCCAATGAAGAAGAAGGTGGTGGGGCTGACGGGCGGGATCGCCTCCGGCAAGAGCACCGTGGCGAAGGCGTTCGAACGACACGGAGTCGCGGTGGTCGACGCCGATCAGATCGCGCGGGACGTGGTGGAGCCGGGAACCCCGGGACTGGCCAAGATCGTCGAGACGTTCGGACGCGACGTGCTGACGGCCGACGGCCACCTCGATCGCAAGAAGCTCGGCGACCTGGTCTTCCGCGACGCGGAGGCGCGCGCCGCGCTCAATGCCATCACCCATCCCCTGATCGCCCTCGCCGGCATCGAGAAGATCTCGTCCTACGCCGCGACCGACGTGCCCTACGTGATCTACGAAGCGGCCCTCCTGGTCGAGACCGGCGGATACAAGGGCTTCGACGCGCTCGTCGTCGTCGCGGTCACGCCGGAGACCCAGCTGTCGCGTCTCGTCGGTCGCGACGGTGCGGGAGAGGAGGACGCCCGGGCGCGGATCGCGTCCCAGATGCCGATGGAACGCAAGATCGCCGTCGCGGACTACGTGATCCGGAACGACGGTCCGCTGGAGGAGGCCGCTCGCGAGGTGGCGCGGGTCCATGCCGCGCTGCTCGAGCGTTTCGGCCTCGTGGAGAAGTGACGATGGCATCGAAGATCGTGCTCGTGACCGGCGCCCCCACCCACGTGCTCGGCTCGCGCGTGCTCGCGGGTCTGGTCGAAGCGGAGCCACAGATCGGGGTGCGCTGCGTCGTCTCCCCGACGGAAGCGCCGCGGATGAAGGAGCTCCTCGCATCGCTCGAGCCCTCGCAGGCGGCGCGCGTGGAGGTCCTCGAAGGCGAGACGTGGGCCATGGACCTCGGCCTCTCGGGCGCGGAGTGGAAGCGCCTCCGCGACGAGATCACCCACGTGCACCACGTCGGCCTGCTGACGCAGGCGGGTGCGACGCGCGAGGAGGCGGTCCGAGGCAACGTCGACAGCACGCGCGAGGTCCTCGAGCTCGCGACCGCCGCGCCACGCCTCGAGCGCTTCGTGCTGTGGTCGAGCGCGAGCGTCTCGGGCCAGCGCCGTGGGTTCGTGCTCGAGGGCGAGCTCGACGTCGAGATCGCCGCGCGCAATCCGGTCGAGGAGTCGCTCCGGAAGGCCGAGATCCTCGTGCGGCACGCGGGCGACGGGATCGCGAGCACGATCCTCCGCCCGGGCATCGTCGTCGGCGACTCGGAGACGGGCGAGATCGACCGCACGAACGGCGCCTACCTCCTCGTGCTCCTGATGCTCACGGCTCCTCCCGACCTCCCGATGCCGATGCCGGTGCGCGGCGACGTGCCTCTTCCGCTGGTGCCCGTCGACTACGTCGTGAAGGCCGGGCTCCGGATCGCGCTCGACCCCCGATCGCGCGGACGCACGCACCACATCGTCGATCCCGATCCCCTGACGGCGTCACGCGTCTTCGAGCTCGTCGCGAAGGCGACCGGACGCCGGCTGCCGAAGCCCTTCCTGCCGCCGGCGATCGCGAATCGTCTCCTGCGCCTGCCTCATCTGCCCCGGACCGCACCGGTGCCGAGCCCCTTCCTCGACCAGCTCGAGACCGAGGTCGTCTACGACGATCACAACGCTCGCGCGATCCTCGCCGGCTCGGGCATCGCTTGTCCCGCCTTCGAGGACTACGTCGGGAGCCTCGTGCGTTTCGCACGCGAGCAGCAGGTCCGCGGCACCAGCTCGGCGCGGCTCGACGGCCCCGCCGCGGCGCGCATCACGGAGTGAGCGACCGGGCCGGCGCGCGGCCCGGGGCTCGCGCGCCCCGTCGGGCGAGGCGGGCGAGCTCCGCGCTCAGCGGCCGGCGACCGTCATCGCCGACACGCGGAACGTCGGACAGGCGGTCGACGTCCGGAGATCGAGATCGTCGCCCACGACGTCGATGCGCTTCAGCAGCTCGTCGAGGTTGAGCGAGATCGTGACCTCCGAGACCGGTCGGGTGAGCTCGCCGTTCTCGATCAGGAAGCCCGACGCACCCCGGCTGAAGTCGCCGGTGACCGCGTTGAAGCCGAAGCCCATCATGTCGGTGACGTAGAGGCCGAGCTTCGTGTCCTTCACGATCTCGGCCGGCTTCGCGCCGCCCGGCTGGAGCACGAAATTGCTGGTCGAGGGACCGACCCCGGCGCTCGAGCCGCGCGAGGCGCTGCCGGTGCTCTCGAGCCCGAGCTTCCGCGCGCTGTAGGAGTCGAGCAGGTAGCTGCGGAGCACGCCCCCCTCGACGACGACGTTGCGCCGCGAGAGCAGGCCCTCGCCGTCGAAGGGCCGGGAGCCGGGCGCCTTCGGGAGCAGGGGATCGTCGATCAGGGTGACGAGGGGGCTCGCCACCTCGGTGCCGAGTCGATCGACGAGGTAGCTCGATCGCCGCCAGATCGAGCTGCCGAGGATGCAGCCGGCGAAGAGGCCGACGAGCGAGCGCGCGGCATCCGACTCGAAGACGACCGGCATCTCGCGGCTGTCGATCTTGCCGGCGCCGAGCTTGCGGAGCGTCCGCCGAGCGGCCTCCCGACCGACGTCCGCGGGGTCCTCGAGGTCGGCGAGGTGCCTTCGCGCGGCCCAGTGGTAGCCGCTCCGCTTCTTGCCGCCCTCGTCGTCCGCGACCGGGCTGACGACGACCGAGACGTAGCTGCCGCGGGTGGCTCCGCGGAAGCCTCCGCTCGTCACGAGGACGCTCGTCCCCGTGGCACGCGAGAACGTCGCCCCCTCGCTGTTCGTGATCCGGGGGTCGGCCTCGAACGCGGCGGACTCGCCCGCGATCGCACGGCGGATCGCTTCCGCTCCGTCGACGGAGTCGACGGTGGGATCGTAGCTCGCGAGATCGACGTGCTGGTCGGGCCGCGAGAGGAGCGAGGGATCGGGCGCGCCCGCGAAGGGATCCTCTTGCGACAGGCGGGCGAGCTCCAGGGCGTCCTCGACCAGCCGCTCGACCCCGGAGGGCGAGAGGTCGCTGGTGTGGCTCACGGCGACCTTCTGGCCGATCATGACCCGCAGGCCGAGGGATCGGGAGCCGGCTTCCTCGACGAGCTCCGGCGCGCGCATCCGCACCTTCGCGCTGAGGTGGGAGCCTTCGCGGGCCGAAGCCTCGGCGACGGTCGCGCCTCCGCGCAGGGCGCGGCCGATGGCTTCCTCGGCGACGGACTGCAATTGCTTCTCGTGGTCTTGGGTCATGGTCATCCGAGCTGCGTTCCGCCGACGGTCACGGCCGAGATCTTCACGGTGGGGCAACCGACCCCGACGGGCACCGACTGCCCGTCCTTGCCGCACGTCCAGATGCCATCCGAGAGGGCGAGGTCGTTGCCGAGCATCACGACCTTCCGCATGACGTCCGGACCGTTGCCGATGAGGTTCACGCCCTTCAGGGGAGCCGTGATCCGGCCGTCCTCGATGAGGTAGCCCTCGGTGAGCGAGAAGACGAAGTCGCCGTTCGAGATGTCCACCTGGCCCCCGCCGAACTTCCGGGCGTAGACCCCGCGCTTCACGCTGCGGACGATCTCCTCCGGATCGTCCTGGCCCGCGCGCAGGATCGTGTTCGTCATGCGCGGCATCGGATGGGAGCGGAAGCTCTCGCGACGACCGTTGCCCGTGGGGGCGACGCGGAAGTGGTCGGCCGAGTGGCGGTCCTGCAGGTAGCCGCGGAGCACACCGTCCTCGATGAGCACGACCGAGCCCGGCTCGTAGCCCTCGTCGTCGACGTTGATGCTCCCACGCGCGTGATCGAGCGTCGCGTCGTCGACGACCGTGCAGATCGGGCTCGCGACCACCTCGCCCACGCGATCGCTGTAGTTGCTGGTCTTCTTGCGGTTGAAGTCGGCCTCGAGACCGTGGCCGACCGCCTCGTGGAGGAGGATGCCGCTGTCGCCGGGCGCGAGCACGACCTCCATCTCGCCCGCCGGCGCCTCGCGCGCGTCGAGCATCGCGATGGCCTGACGCACGGCCTCCTGCGCATGCCACTCGGGCGACTTCCCGTCGTAGTAGTCGAGGGAGACCCGGCCGCCGCCGCCCGACGATCCCGACTGTCGCTTGCCCTTCTCCTCGGCGATCGCGTGGACCCCGAAGCGGAGCAGGGGCTGCGTGTCGCGCACCATGCGCCCCGTGCTCGTCGCGACGAGGATCTCCCGGAGCTCCTCCGCGAGCGACACGTCGACGCGGACGATCCGGGCATCGGCCGCGCGGGCCGCCCGGTCCGCCCGCTCGAGCAGCGAGCGCTTGGTCTCTCCCGCGACGTCGAGCGAGGGCATGCCCACGTCGTATCGCCGCGGATGCTCGCGGGCCGCGAGACCCTCCGGCGCCCGAGCTCCACCCGCACGCGCGATCTGGCCCGCTGTGCGCGCCGCGTGGAGCATCGCCTCCATGGAGAGGTCTTCGACGTAGGCGTAGCCCGTCGCGTCTCCCATCATCACGCGCACGCCGAGCCCGAGCGTCACGGAACGACCGGCGGACTTGAGGATGCCCTCGTCGTAGGCGTAGCTCCCGCTGACGCAGTACTCGAAGAAGAGATCGGCGTAGTCCCCGCCTCGCTCGAGCGCCACGGAGAGCAGCTTGCGTGCGATCTCGGCGTCGATGGGGGTCGGGCCCCCGGGGACGAAGGGAGCCTGGTAGCGACTGACCATTGGTAGATTCTGCCCTTTCTACGGGTTGCTTTGCATCACCGATGAAAGGGCAGAACCCCCTTTCAAACCGTGCGTGCGGATTTCCCGCACACGGCTTACCGGTGGTCTCTCGTGACGCGGCATGACGCAGCCTCCGGATAGCGAACGGTGCCTCGCAGGCGGTGGAGTCCGAATCCCTCGACGAAGTAGTCGGGTGTCCAACGTTCGGCCGTTCCCGCTCGTATCCTGGATCCTGCGCGCTTCCTGCGAAGCGAGCGAAGGCGCCGGTACACGTACGCGTCGACCTGGTTGAACTTCACGGCGGCATTTCCGGTGCGGAAGTAGTTGCCCCACCCTCGGAGCACGGGGTTGAGCTGTGCGACCAAGTCGCGCAGGTCCTCGTGGCATCGCGAGCGCGGGGTCAGCCTCTCACGCGCTGCCGGATCCTCCTCGTCGCCCGATGGCTCGGCCAGCGCTGGAGGAAGTACACGCGTCGGCGCTCCTTCTCCCAGATCGGGCCGCTCAGACGCTTTCGGAGATGGCAGCCGAGGAAGTCGAATCCCTCCTTGCCCCAGGAGAGATCCACCTTTCTCGTCTTGTCCGGGTGTAGCTCGAGTCCGAGACGCGTGAGCACGTGCGTCACGCGTCGCTCGGCTTCCTCGACCTCGCGCTTCGTCTTGCAGAGCACGACGAAGTCGTCGGCATAGCGAACCAGCACTCCCAGATGGGAACACCGTTTCTCCCACACCGTGTCGAGCACGGCGAGATAGATGTTCGAGAGGAGCGGGGAGATCACGCCGCCCTGCGGTGTACCGCTGGTCGGGCTCCTCACCACCCCGTCTTCCATCACTCCCGCCACGAGCCATTGCCGTAGCAACCTCAGCACGCGTCGGTCCGAGATGCGTCGAGCGACGAGCTTCATCAGCTTGTCGTGGTCGATGCTCCCGAAGTAGTCGCGAATGTCGGCGTCGAGCACGTGGTTGTACCCCTTCGCGCCGAGCTTCCTCAGCGTTTCGAGAGCATCCGTCGCGCTCCTCCCCGCGCGGAACCCATACGACGAGGAGCGGAAATCCGCCTCGAAGATGGGCTCGAGCACGAGCTTGGCCGCCATCTGGACCACGCGGTCTCGGACCGTCGGAATGCCGAGCGGCCTCTTCTTCCCATCGGATTTCGGAATGTACCGTCGCAACACCGCGCGCGTTCGGTACTCACCTGCCAGTAGCTCGACGTGCAGCTCTTCGAGGAAGCGCTCCACGCCGTACGTTTCGAGCTCGGCGATCGTCGTGGCATCGACGCCCGCCGCTCCCTTGTTCGCTCTCACCCGCTTCCATGCTTCCGCGAGGACGTCACGCCTCGCGATGCGGTCGTACAGCGCATGGAATCGGCGTTCCGGGTTCCGCTTGGCCGCGGCACCCAGTCGGCGTTGCAGTTGTCGTACTTTGTCCTCGGGCTCTGGCCCGCGGGGGAGTTGGATCCGGGATCGCCGGTCATGCCCTCGTGCTTACCTGCTCTGCCGACCTGACCACCGCAGGGGTCCTTCCCTCCCGTCGCGTTGTTCTTCACGACGTTCGTCCGCTCCGCCGAGACGTTGCGGTTCGGTACTACAACCCCCTCGGACTCCCGCTGTGCGACGCTCGATTTCGCCGATGGCTTATACGAGACGCCTTGCCGTGACTGCGGCCGCACAGACGGGTCTCTCGTGTTCCGCACCTCTCCTTGCACGCGTGCTGCGCCCTGTACCCCGCCGGGGCCGACGGAGCGCTTCGGAGCATGCGCCGTCGGTGTTGCCTTCGCCGTGACATGAGCGGCTCGGCCCCCGGATTGTGAATCTGACGAGGCTGCAGGCTTCACTTCATGTTGCGGCCCGCGTGCTTGCTCGGTCCGTGGACCCTTGCGACGCCCCGCTCGGCCGTGAGGATCTCTCCCGCACGGCTGGGGCCTGCTACCCGGCGCTCCGACGCTTACCGGGACGGGACTTGCACCCGCTGGAGACGTGCAGCGGGAAGAGTGGGCCTCGCGCGCTTCCGCACGCTCGGATCCTTCTTCTTCACGACGCACCATGGGGCGACTCTAAGTCGTGCGATCCCCGCTCGCCAGACCCACGATCGCCCCCCTTCGAAAGAGCCATGGTCCGACCCGAGGCCTTCCTGGTACGCTCCGGGGCGAGGAGGAGGTCGATGCAGGACTATCAGGAAGCCATGGTGAAGTCGCTCGTCGCGGTCGCCTGGGCGGACGGCCGCGTGGACGCCGAGGAGCACGAGGTGATCGAGGCCCTCATCGGCGCATTCGAGCTCGCCGGAGCCGATGCCGAGCACATCCGCGAGTACGCGAAGTCCCCGCGCACGATCGACGACATCCCGCTCACCGACCTCTCGCTCCACGACCGCCGGATGCTCGTCCAGCACGCGGTGATCCTGACCTACATGGACGGGCACCAGAGCGAGAAGGAGAAGGAGGTCCTCGAGGCACTGGTGGCCAAGCTCCACCTCCCCGCCGAGGAGACCGGTCCGCTCCTGGCGGCCGCCGAAGAGCGCGCGAAGCGTCTCGCGAGCCTGCTCTGAAGCCGAGGGCGTCCGCCCGCGTCGCGGCTCGAAGCCGCGCCGGGGGCGGCGTCGCTCAGGGCGCGCGCAGGAAGGACACGACGGCGTCGACCACCCGCTCTTGCCGCGCTTCGCCGATCTCCGAGTAGACGGGGATCGCGAGGACCTCGCGGCTCGCTCGCTCGGCCTCGGGGAAATCCCCCTCGCGATGGCCGAGGTCGGCGAAGCACTTCTGGAGGTGGAGGGGCAGCGGATAGTAGATCGCGGTCTCGATGCCCCGAGACTTGAGGTGGGCTTCGAGGCCGTCGCGCCGCGGGGTCCGGATGACGTATTGGTTGAAGACCTGGCCCGAGTCGCGGGTGTCCGGCAGGACGAGGAGATCGGGCGCGAGGCCGGCCTCGCCGAAGAGGCGCTCGTAGCGGAGCGCGTTCTCTCGGCGCATCGAGGTCCACCGATCGAGGTGCGGGAGCTTCACCCGGAGGATCGCCGCCTGCACGGCGTCCAGGCGGAAGTTCCCCCCCACGAGGGAGTGGTAGTATTTCGGCTTGCTCCCGTGGGCGCGGAGCACGCGCACCTTCTCGGCGAGCGCGGCGTCGCCGGTGGTCACGAGGCCCCCGTCGCCGAAGCAGCCGAGGTTCTTCGACGGGAAGAACGAGAAGCAGCCGAAGGCGGTCGTGGCGCCGACCGGACCGAGATCGCTCGTCGCTCCGAGGGACTGGGCCGCGTCCTCGAGGACGGGGATGCCCCCGGCCCCCTCGACGAGGCGCTTCATCGGAGCCGCGCGACCGAAGAGGTGGACGGGAACGATCGCCTTCGTCCGTGGCGTGATCGCCGCGATCGCCTTCTCGACGTCGAGGTTGAAGGTGCGGGGATCGATGTCGACGAAGACGGGCTTCGCGCCGAGACGGGCGATGCACCCGGCGGTCGCGAAGAAGGTGAAGGGCGTGGTCACGACCTCGTCGCCGGGACCGACGTCGAGAGCCATGAGCGCCACGAGGAGGGCGTCCGTGCCGCTCGAGACGCCGATCGCGTGGGAAGCGCCCACGTAGGCGGCGATCTCCTTCTCGAAGGCGTCGACGTCCGGGCCGAGGATGAATCGGCCCGCCGTCGCCACCTGGTCGAAAGCGCCGCGGATCTCCTCGAGGAGCGGCCCGTTCTGGGCCGCGAGGTCGAGCATGGGGATCCGTTCCACGTTCAGCTCTCCACGACGAGGCGACAGGAAAGATCGTCGATCGCGTACCGATCGCCACAGCGATCGCAGCAGACCTCGCGCCCGGAGTCGGGGAGACGCTCGCCGCAGCGGCACATCCAGCCGATCCGGCGCGCGGGCGTCCCGACGACGAGCGCGTGGGGAGCCACCTCGCGGGTGACGACCGCGCCCGCGCCCACGAAGCAGTACTCGCCGAGATCGTGACCACAGACGATGGTGGCGTTGGCACCGATCGTGGCGCCGCGTCCGACGCGCGTGCGACGGAACTCGTCCTTGCGCTCCACGTGGGCGCGGGGATTCATCACGTTGGTGAAGACGCAGCTCGGGCCGAGGAAGACCTCGTCGCCGACCTCGACGCCCGCGTACACCGCGACGTTGTTCTGGATCTTCACGCCGCGACCGAGCACGACCCCCGGACCGATGAAGACGTTCTGTCCGAGGATGCAGCGATCGCCGAGGCGCGCGCCCTTCGACACGTGGACGAAGTGCCAGACCTTGGTTCCCTCGCCGAGGACCACGTCCTCGTCGACGATCGCGGTGGGATGGACGTAGGTGCTCATGTCGACTCGACCTCCACGCGCGCACCTCCCATGGCGAGGGAGCGTGCGCCGGCTTCGAGCGCCCGTACGACGGCGAGGCCCGAGCGGCCGTCCGCCACGGGCGGGACACGCGTCCGGATCGCCTCGACGAACGCTCCGCACTCGCGCCGCAGCGGCTCGTGCATCCGCAGGGCGGGCACGCGCACGTCGCCGGTGCGGATCCGGACGCCCTGCTCGTAGGTGAGCGAAGGCGGAGGCTCGGCTCCCTTGTCGAAGATCTTCAGCTTCTCGTCCGGCGAGGTGTCGTCGAAGATGGCCATCTTCTTCGAGCCGACGACGGTGAGCTGACGCGTCTTGTTCGGATCGAGCCAGCTCGCGTGCACGTGGGCGATGCGACCGTTCGGATAGTGCACCGTCGCGAACACGACGTCCTCGATGCCGCGTCCCGTCTGGAGGAACGTGCCGCCCGAGGCGCTGACCGCGAGGGGCTCGGCGTCGAGGAGGTAGTTGGCGAGCGAGAGATCGTGCGGCGCGAGGGACCACCAGACGTTCTCGTCGCTCCGGACGACGCCGAGGTTGAGGCGCTGGCAGTAGACGTAGAGCACCTCGCCGAGCTCGCCGCTCTTCACCATGTCGCGGAGCATCTGGACCGCGGGATGGTAGAGGAGGAGGTGGCCGACCATGAGGATCCGCCCGAGTCGCTCGGCTTCGAGGCAGAGCTCGCGTGCCTCGGCGGAGGAGAGCGCGAGCGGCTTCTCGACGAGCACGTCCTTGCCCGCCCGGAGCGCGGCCATCGCGACCGCGTGGTGCGTCGGCGCGGGGGTGGCGACGATCACGCCGCGGACGCCCTCGTCCGCGAGCATCTCGGCGGCGTCGGGGAGCGCGCGGGTGCGCGGATGGGTGCGCTCGACCTCGGCCCGGATCTCGGCGCGTGGGTCGCAGACGTAGCGCAGCGACGCGCCCTCGAGGGTCGCGAAATTGCGGACGTGGTTCTTGCCCCAACCGCCGGCTCCGACGACCGCGACGGCGACTTCGGATGACTCGTTCACGTTCTCACCGTGCGAACCTGCGGCACTCGCCCACGTACCGACCCTGCCCACGCTCGGCGCAGGTGCGGTACGCGGCGCGCGCGGCATCACGCTCGCCGAGCGCGTCGAGCGCGGAGGCGAAGGTGATCCAGGCCTTGGAATTGGTCGGATCGACGACGGTGGCGCGCTGCGAGAGGTCCTTCGCCTCCATCATGCGCCCACGCTCGAGCAGCATGAGGGCGAGGTCGGCGAGCGCCTCGGAACCGTTCGGATTGGCGTCGATCGCGCGACGGTAGGCGTCCTCCGCGGCTCGTCCCCGCAGGGTGCGCGCTTCGGCCAAGAGGGCGTCGTAGGCGGGCGATGCGGCCGGTGTCGGCGCCTCTGCGACGGCGGGCACGGGCTCCGTGACGGCGGCGTCGACCGGCGCCTCGGCGACGGCGGCATCGGGCACGGCGGCCGCCGTGGGAGTGGGCGGAGGCGTCGGGACGGAGGGCGCCGGAGCCGGCGTCGGGGTGGACGCGGAGGGCGTCGCGACCGGTCGGGGCGGGGGCAACGCGGGAGCCACCCCGTGGGAGAGCTCCGCGGGCTGCGGCGTCAGCACCTTCGAGTAGAGCAGGAAGCCACCGAGCGCGACGGCGCCCACGATCGCCAGGCGGATCGTGATCTTCTTGAACGTCGCGTCCTGCGGCGACAGGGAATGGTGGAGCGTCTCGAGATCCGAGAAATCGTCCTGGGGCGGTGCGGGCGGTGCGGGCGGTGGCGTCGAGAAGAACTTCTCGGTGGCGGCCTTGTGCTCGCCGGGCTCGACGAGGCCCGCGGCTTCGTCGAGCGGAGCCGGCACTGCCGCGGGCGCGTGCCCGCGGGCGACCGCTTCGGCGACGACCTCGGCCGTGGGGACGCCGATGAGCGTTCGCTTCGATCCGGGGACGGCCGTCACGGACGCAGCCGACGGCGTCGCGGACGGGGCCGGCTCGCGCTCGGCGACGGACGCCGGAGATGGAATCGGCGCCTCGGCGGCGGCGATCGCCACCACCTTCGCAGGCTCGATCGTGGCGACGACCGGAGGAGCGGAGACCGGCTCGGGCGGCGCCGCGGCGGGTGCGCGCGACGAGGGCCGCACCTCGAGCTCCGTCGGCCGCGATCCCACATCCGTCTCGCGCGAGCCGAGATCGGCATGCGCGGCGACCGGCGGTCGGTCGGAGTCGTCACCACGGACGGGGACGCCGATGACCACCTGTTCGACGGGACCGGAGAGCGGTGGAGGCGGTGGCTCGGACTCGGAGGCGACCTCGCTCCACGAGGGAATCGGCTCTTCCGTCGGCGGCGGCGGCTCGGGCGAAGCCCCCCGCGGCGCGTCCGCCGGCAGCGGGAAGGAGCCCGAGGGCGGCAGCTCGTGGTCGCCCGGGACGAAGGCGGTCTCCTCGTCGATCTCCTCGTCGTGCTCGTGCCCCGGAGGCTCCGAGCCGTCGAGGGTGCCCTCGTCCGACCCGTCGGCGACGCGAACGCCGCTGTCGACGATGAGGCCCTCGAAATAGAGCTTCGAGATCGCCGTCAGCACCTCGAGGTCGTCGCCCGCGCGCTCGTCGACCACCTCCATCAACGTGCGCCGTCCGTCGAAGAGACGGAGGATGTCGTTGATCTCGTCGGGGATCTCCGCGAGCCGCTCGAGCAGCTCTTGCTCGTTCACCTCGAAGACGCTGTCGAGCGGAGGCAGCTGCTCGAGCAGCCGTCCCCACTCGTCGACGCGACGCATGCCCTCCATGAGGAGGCCCTGCGTGCTCATCGTGATCGTCGTCTCCTCGATGCGGACCGGGCGGAACTCGAGATCGAATTCGCCCTCGTTCCACACGAGGAAACGGTAGACGGCGGCGTCGCCCTTCAGCTTGCCGAGGACGGCGTGTCGGATCGCTCCGTCCGAGAAGTAGACCGCGCCACGCTTGTGGCGCGAGGTGAGGTAGAGGACGCCCGACTTGCGGCTGATGTCGATCGTCTGGAGGAGATCGACGAGACCCATGTCCGAGAGCGAGCCGCTGAAACGCGTCTTGGTCTCGATGCTCCGGCGCTCGAGTCCCTCGCGCTGCCTGCGCGAGAGCTCGAGGTGGACGCGGGTGATGATCTCCTTGATGTAGATCGGCTTGGTCAGGTAGTCGGCCACGCCGAGCTGCAGACCGCGGACCTTGCTCTCCACCGAGCCGTCGCTCGACAGGAACATGAAGGGGATGTCGGCCGTCTCGGGGCTCTCGCGGAGCTTCTCGACGAGCTGGAACCCGTCCACGTCGGGCAGGCGGGTGTCGCTGAGGATCATCTCGGGCTTCGAGAGCTGGATCATCTCCAGCGCGTCGGCGACCGAGCCGCAGGTGGCCACGCTGTAGCCCGCTTTGCGCAGGCTGACCTCGAGGACCTTCAGGCTTCGCTGATCCGCGTCGACGATGAGGAGGTTCTGCTTCGCCACGAGCCGGGGTTCCCGAAGAGATTAGGCAGTTTCTGAACCACGGGCCTTGGGTGTCAAGCTTCGCGGCCACCGAGGACGCCGATCCCGGCACCCGGAGGACACCGGGCTTGACCGGCTTCCCGGCGATCGAATAGGGTCGTCGCGGAAACGGACATGCACATGCACGGAACCCCGCGGCCGCTCCGGACCCTGCTGGCGACGACCCTCCTCCTCGGAGGCCTCGCGACGGCAGGCTGCAACCGGGATCCCAACGACATGGCGATCAAGTCGCTCGAGCCCGGCCACGGCGGCCTCGGAGGCGAGCAGGCGGTGTCGATCCACGGGCGATTCCACCCGGAAATCGGCTACACCGTCTACTTCGGCACGCGGAAGTCCGAGCAGGTGCTCGTCCGCGACACCGAGACGCTCGTGGCCGTCGCACCGCGCGTCGAGCGTGCCGGCGCCGTGGACATCACGATCCTGGCCGACAACGGCCCGGCCTTCCGCATCGTGCAGGGGTACCTGTACGAGGCCGGCGGCGGGAACGTCATCGAGAACCTCGGCTCGGGTCCCCAGCAGCGCCAGCAGCCGGGCTCGGGCTCGAACCTCGCGTACTGACGCGGGTCTCGACCGCCTCGAAGCGGCTCCCGCGGTCCGTGACCGTGCGGGGCCGCTCGCGTTCCGTCGCCCCGAGCGCGGGCCCGAGGCCCCCGTTCAGCGTGGCCAGGCGAAGAGCAGGACCACCGCGATCGAATTCGGCGGCTGGTCCGGACGCTCGCCCTGCGCGATGCCGATGCCGATGTAGCGCAGGCCGGGATCGAAGGTCGGCTCGAGGCGGGCCGCCTCGTCGAGCGTGGTGACGACGGCCATCACGCCACCGATGCGGCGATAGGCGATCGCGAAGCGGCGCATGCTCGCGCTGGCTCGGTCGACGACCTCCTGCTGATCCAGGGTCCGGTCCGCGAAATAGTCGCGCGCGCCCTGCGAAGCCGCCTGTTCGAGGTTCGGATCGCTCTCGAGACGGGCCGCGCCGCGGGCCGCGCGGGCCTGGTTGATGCGCGCGAGGAGGTCCGAGGGCGCTCGCTGGACGTCGATCGCCTGGGCCATGCGGACGAAGACCTCCGTGGCGAGATAGGCCCGACGCGAGCCGTCCATCTCGACCACGACGCCGATGCCGACGTGGGTGACGTCCGGGTTGAGGATGTTCGCGCGGTGCGCCGGGCTCCGCATCAGACCGTCGTGCACGTCGCGCGCCGAGTAGCCCCGGCCGATGTTCTCGAGCACGAGGCCGCTCGAGAGCCCCGCGGCGGCGAGACGGTCGACCGGCTCTCCGGTCGTGGGGCTTCGATGGCCGACGAAGTCGTGCTCGACCATGTCCGTGGAGTGGGCGAGGGCGACGCGCGCGAGGCCGTCGTGCACGACGAGCGGCGCGAGGCCCGCTCGCTGGCGCTCCTCCGAGAGCAGGCGGAAGAGCTCGTCGCGGACGCCGTCCGCGCTGGCCGCGCCTTCCGTGGGGCGATGCGCGTCGAGACGGACGGAGCGGGGCACGTCCACTCCCACGTAGACGGGGAAGTCCGCGAGCACCGTGGCGCCGGTCGGCCCATCGGCGAGCAGCTCCACCTCGTGGGCTCCGTCGGCGGACGTCGGAACGCTGACCTCGAAGTCGGGGCCTCTGCCCGCGGGAAGGCGCTCGCTGTGACCGTCCGGATGCGTGACGACGAAGACCGGCTGACCGTAGGCGCTTCCGAGGCGACCGCGCACGGCGATGGCTTCGTGGGATCCGAGATGCCGCGGGACCGGCCGCAGCTCGTACGGTCGGACCGAGAGGCAGACGACGACGAGCGTGAGCCCCTGTCGGACGACCACGGCGGCGCCGTACGCGTCGTAGCGCTGACGCCTGAGGTACTCGACGACCGAATCGTGGACACCGGACTCGAGCGTCGCAGGGTCGGCGGCGCCGAGCATCAGGAGATGGGGCGTCTGCTCCGGCAGGCCGAGGTGGTGCGCGAAGAAGCGGACGACCTCGTTGGGCGGGAGCGTGGCCCCCTCGCCGAGCCGCTCGATCACCCACGAGGCCAGCGTCGCGAGCCGACCGTCCCCCGCGAGGGCCACGTGCTCGGACTGCCATGCGGCCGCGAGCCCTCGCTCGACGGCGGCGACCCGATCGGACGGCCCCACGACGGGCTCCGCCATCGGCGTCGCCGTGTACGTCGTGGCCGCGGGTCCCGGGGCCTCGACCTCGGAACCGAGGACGACGCCACCGATGCGCTCGGGTGGCGCCCCGCCGCAACCTCCGGCCAGGGTGAAGAGCACGCTCAGGATCCCCGCGACTCCCCCGAATCGTCGTCCCACGTCGCCTCCTCACTCGGCCCAGGGGTCGAGGACCTCGGCGGGCCCTCCCCCACTCATGCCTCCGCCGGTCATCGGGCTCGGCGCCTCGATGCGCGGCGTCGGCGTCGTGACCGCCGCCTCGCCGCCTTGGCGGGGCCTCGAGCCACCGGCCGAGGTCGTCGACGACGGGGTCGATGGCGACGCGGTTCCCGCCTGCGCGCGCTCGAGCGGGATCTCCATGCGCGGAAGGCTCTCGGCCGTGACGTGCACGATGCGCGGCTGGTAGCCGGGGAGCCGAAGCTCGATCTGCACGTCGCCGCGCTGCGTGGGACGCGGGAACGGCAGGGGCGTGACTCCGACGAGCACGGTGCCGACGTAGGCCTCGGCGCCGCTCGGCGTCGTGACGAGCTCGACCTGGCCGACGGGCCCCGTCGGAGGCGCTTCGCCGATGGGGACGTTCGCGGTGGGGATCGGTGCGGTCGGCGGAGGCACCGCGGGAGCGGTCGGCGGGATCGGAGCCGATCCGGGGGGCGGAAGGCTCGCCTGCGCGGAGGCCCGATCTTCGGCCCGGTGCCGGTACGCGACCACCCCGCCCGCGACGAGCCCGACGAGGAGGAGCGAGAGGGCGGAGACGAGGAGCACCATGCCCTTGCCCGACTTGCGCGTCGGACCGACGGCCGCGCCGGCCTGCATGGAGCGCTCGAGCGCCGGCCCGAGGTTCGTCGGCGGCGGAACCGCCGTCGGCCCCTCGACGCGGCCGCCTGCCTTCACGATCGCGAGATCGGCGAGCAGCTCGTCCATCGACTGGTAGCGCTGCTCGGGCTTCTTCGAGAGCGCCTTCAGGATCACGGGCTCGAGCGGGCCGAGCTCCGCATGCCCGAGCTCCGTGGGCGGCCGCGGCGGCTCGAACATGTGCTTCGTCAGGATCCCCATGAACGTGTCGGCGTCGAAGGGAACCTTGCCGGTACACATCTCGTACATGATCACGCCGAGCGCGTAGATGTCCGTGCGCGCGTCGACCGACTGACCCGCCGCCTGCTCGGGCGACATGTAGTGCGGGGTTCCGAAGACCATGCCGGTCTTCGTGAGCTTGCTCGAGGCGCCTCCGACCTTCGCGATGCCGAAGTCGAGCACCTTCACGAAGTTGCGCGTGTGACCACGGCTGATCAGGAAGACGTTGTCCGGTTTCATGTCGCGGTGGACGATTCCGCGCTGGTGCGCGGCCGAGAGCGCGGACGCGATCATCTCGATGATCGGGACCGCGTCGCGCAGCGGGATGCCGCCGGTCCCCGTGATCATGTCCGTGAGCGGCTCGCCCTCGAGGTACTCCATCACGAAGTACACGGCGCCGTCCGGGAGCTTCCCGAAGTCGCTGATGTCGATGATGTTCGGATGGCCGATCGCGCTCGACGCCTGCGCTTCCTGGATGAACCGTGCGACGACGTCCGGGTCCCGCGCCATCTCGTGACGCAGGACCTTCACCGCCATCTTCTTGTTCAGCGTGACGTGCGTCGCGAGGTAGACGACGCCCATGCCGCCCTCACCGACCGAGCGGTCGATGCGGTAGCGGTTGTCGAGCACCTGACCGATCAGGGGATCGGCGGGCGCCGGGACGCTCGCACGCTCCTGCGTGGGCTGCCCGTCGAGGGGGCAATACCGAGTGTCGTTCGAGAACCGGGAGCCGCAGGTGGGACAGAAGCGCATGGAGCTGACGCGGGGCCCCGCTCAGGACCCGGCGGGGAAGCCGGTCCCGCAGTTCTGGCAGAACTTGGCCGCCGGCGCTCCCTGCTGTCCGCACGACGGGCAGAACCGGGGCTTCGGCGCGAGGCTGCCGCCGCACTCCGCGCAGAACTTGCCGGGAGGCACCTGCGCCGAGCAGGCCGGGCAGGCCACGAGCGCGCCAGCCGCGGCCGGAGCGGCAGCGGCCGCCGCAGCCGCCGGGGGGGCCGCCGGGGCAGCACCGGCCGCCGGATGCGTGCCCTGCTGGAAGGCTCCGACCATGGCCTGCGCCATGCCCATCCCGGCCGCCATGCCAGCGCCGGCCATCATCGGTCCGCCGCCGCCCTCGCCTCCGCCCTTCGCCATGCCCTCGCCAGCGCCCATCATGGCGCGCCCGGCGGCGTACGCGCCGAAGTTGCCCCCGGCGAGCTGCTGCACGTAGCGCGAATCCTGCTGATACTGCTGGTCGAGCTGGAACTGGCGCTGCTGGGCCTCGGCCTGGGCGGTCCCGATCCCGATGTTCGCGACGCGCGCGGCGCGCTTGGCCTTGCCGATCTCGGCCTGGGCCTCGCGGAGGCGGCCCTGATCGTCCTCGTTCAGGTTGATGTTGAACTGACCGACCTGGACGATGCGGACGCCGATGTTCGTGAGATCGGGCGCGCGCTGCAGGAGCAGCTGGCCGATCTGCTGCTGGATCGGCATGAGCTGCAGCATGCTCTTCTGCTCGTTGACGCAGACCTCGCCGACGACCTGCTTGACGCTGTTCATCAGGAGGCCGGTGATCCAGCGCGTGACCTGCTCGTTGCCCTCGGGCTGACGCAGGCCGACGTAGTTCAGGATGAAGCGCTCGGGCTCCACGATCTGGAAGGCGAAGTCGCCGTAGACGCGCGGCGTCACCATCTCGCCGAGCAGCGGATCCTCCATGTACCCGAGCTCGCCGCCGAAGCGCTGATCGTAGATCGGGCGCATCGTCACGAAGTAGAGGTCGGTGACGAAGATGTTCCCGCCCGTGAGGTGCTGATCGATCAGCCGGCCGAGGAAGGGGATGTTCTGGGCGGTCAGCGTGTGCCGCTGGCCGGCGCCCGCTGTGCGCAGGGTGCCGATGAGCGCACCGTCGCGGAAGAAGACCGCTGCCTCGTCCGCGTCGACCGTGAGCTGGGCGTAGTGCGGGATCGTCGGATCCGGATGCTTGTAGACGATCAGGTTCTTCTTCGGATCCGGACGCTGGATCAGCATCTCCTGAACGCCCTGACGCACGAAATCCATGATGCCCATGAAGAGTCCTCCCCGGCCCGCTCGCGCGCTCGATCCCCGCGAACGTGACGGCAGATCATACCGGAGCACCCCGGGAACTTCTACCCTGGCGTGGGTGTCGGAACCGCGATGAGGACGAGTGGGCGGACGTGGTGGATCGTCGGAGCGGGTCTCCTCGCCTCGAGCCTGGTGGCGCGCGCGGACTCCCGAGGGACCGCGTCCGAGCCCGCGCTCGGCGAGCACGACCCGCTCGGCACGGGCGGCCTCGAGGGACTCGAGGAGGACGCCGCCGCCGCTCGGTCCGCGGAACGGTCGGCGCGGGCGAGGCCGCCCGAGCCGGTCGACGGGCCGCTCCTCTCGGCCCGGCCGGGCACGCGGGAGCTCCGCCACGAGATCCGGATCGGGCTCGAGGGAGGGACGGCGCGGATCGCGCACCGGATCCGCCTCTCGAACCGCGGCACGTACGACACCCCGATCACCTACCGACTGCCGCTTCCGCCGGGGGCGACCCGCGCCAGCCTCGCCCTCTGCATCGGTCCCACGTCCGATGGGGGGCCCGACGCGCGGGCCTGCGTGCCCCGTCCCGTCCCGGCGGCGCGACGCGACCCCGACGCGCTCGAGGTCTCGATCCCGAGCCTGCCGGCCGCGAGCGACGCGTGGGTCGCGATCGCGTACGCCGCTCCCTTCCCCGCGCGCGGGGGCATGCGCGAGCTCGTCCTGCCGCCACGACGCGGCGACCTCCGGGCGGGACCTTCCCTCGTGACGGTGGAAGGGGACGGCCCCGAGGCGACGCTCGTGGACCGACCGGCCGGCGACTCGCCGGCCGAGCTCGAGGCGTACGACGCCGTGCGGGTCCGTTCCCCTGTCGGCGAGCGGGCTCCGACGATCGAGCTCGGGAGGAGCGAATGCGGAGGCGCTCCCTGTTTCTCCGCGCGCCTCGTGACGCCGAGGCCTCCGCTCGAGGCGGAAGCCCTCGTCGTGCTCCTCGACGGCTCGCCGTCCGTCGAGGGCGAGGCCCGCAACCGCGCGAGGGAGGTGCTCGCGGCGCTGCGCGAGACACTCCCGCCGGAGTCCACCGTCCGCGTCTCGGCGTTCGCGGAGGTCTCGAGGACCCTCGTCGCGGAGCGCTCGCCCGTCGCGACCCTCGATCCCTCGCAGGTCGTCGCGGGCACCGAGGGTCTCGGCGGAACCACGCGACCCGATCGCGCCGTGCACGCTCTCCTCGAAGCAGGCTCCGTCGGCGCGCACGACCGGATCCTGATCGTGGGCGACGGAGGCTTCACATCGTCCGCCGAGGCTTCGGCCTTCGCGGACGAGCTTCGGCGCAGCGGCCGGCGCGCGTCGTACGTGGACGTCGGATCGCGTCCGGCCCGTGCCTCGCTTCGCGCCTTCCTCTCCGAGGCGCATGCACGCTACGTGCGCGTGGCCGACGAGGCGGGCGAGGCCGTGGACACGGGCCGGCGCCAGAGGCTCGCGGACGCGCTGCGCGAGGCTCTCGCGCGCGAGGACGATCTCGTCGCACGCGTCGTCTCGGCCCACGGTCGCGTCGTGGAATCCGTGCCGCAGGGAGCGGAGCTGCGGCTCGTGGCCCCGCAGCCGATCCGCATCGAGGCCCGCGGCGCGAGGACACGACGACTCGCGGGCGACGCGGGGCCCCTTGTCGGCCCGGCCGAGGCCCGGACGGCCGAGGGAGCGAGCGCCGGTCTCGGCCACGACGTCCCTCGCGACACCGTGCAGATCATGCTCCGCACGCAGGTCGTGCCGGTGGCGCGCGCGTGTTTCCGGGACGACCGACGAGGACGTCCTCGGTATTCGGTGCGCGCCGAGCTCGAATTCCGCCTCGCCGAGCGCGAGGTCGTGGACCTGGCCGTGCGCGGCTCCCTTCCCGAGGCCCTCCGCGCCTGCCTCCTCGACGCGGTCTCCCGCATGTCCGTCCCACGATTCGCGGGAACCGTCCTCGTCCACTATCCCCTCCGGACGCTCGAGGCGGAGGAGCCGGCGACGATCGAGCTCGCGCCGGAGCTCGAGGGGCGTCTGCACGAGCTCTTCGGTCCGGGGCAGCCGGCGCCAGGCTCGCCGTCGGACGTGGAAGCCCGCACCCGCCGCTGATAGCGTGCGGGCGTGGATCCGCGTCTCCTCGTGATCGACCTCATCGAGAAGGTCTGCCTGCTCGCGACGGCGGGGTTCATCTCCGTGCTCGTGCCCGCGTTCCGACAGCGCCTCCTCGGCCTCGGTCGCCCACGGGATCGCCTCTACGCGGGGCTCTTCGGTCTCGTGCTCTCCATGTGGGGCGCGAAGCTCGGCGACTTCTGGATGGGCTACGACGTGAACCTCCGGAACGTCGGCATCCTGCTCGCGGCCGTGCTCGGAGGGCTGCGCACGGGGCTCGCCATCGGCCTCCTCGCGGGCGCGTTCTACGTCTTCCGCGTGGAGATCCACGCCGGCTTCCCCGCGATCCTCGCGGCCGTGCTCACGGGCGTCTTCGCCGGCCTCGTCGCCGAGCGGAGGCCCGCCGAATTCCAGCGGTTCCGCGCGTTCCCGACCGCGCTCGGCGTCCAGCTCCTCGCCAACGTCTCGACCGCCGTCGTCCTCGCCCCCTTCGGCTATCACCTGCCCGGGAGCGACGCGATCCTGCCCCTCCTGCTCTACGTCGCGCTCAACGCGGCGGGATTGGCCGTGATGACCGCCGTCGCCCGCGTCGTCGTCCAGCGCGAGGAGCAGGCGCGAGCCCTCGCCGAGGCTCGCTCCGCGGCGAGCATGCTGGCGCTCGAGTCCCTCCGGCGGAAGCTCGAGCCGCACTTCCTCTTCAACTCGCTGAACGCGCTCCGCGCCACGATCCGCACGGATCCGATGCTCGCCCGCGAGCTCGTGCTCGATCTCGCGGACCTCTATCGCTATCTCCTGCACCACCCCGACGACTCCACGCTCGCCGCCGAGTTCGACCACGCGCGCGCCTACCTGCGGATCGAGCGTGCCCGACTCGGCCAATCGCGCCTCTCGGTGGACTCGGAGCTCCCGGACGCCCTGCGCAACCACCGGGTTCCGGCCCTCCTGCTCCAGCCGCTGGTCGAGAACGCCGTGAAACACGGCATCGCGACGCGGAAGGCCGGCGGCTCGGTGCGGATCTCCGCCTTCACGAACGAACGCTACATCTTCATCGAGGTGCGCGATCGCGGCACGGGAGAGCTCCTCGGCGCCCCGGAGCCGGGGAGCGGAATCGCGCTCGCGGCCCTGAAAGAGAGCCTCGATCGGCGCTTCGGCGACGAGGCGAGCATCGACCTCGAGGTGGGTGACGCGGAGACGCTCGCCCGAGTACGCTTGCCGCTCGCCAGCACCGACCCTCGACGAGAGAGCTGATGTCCAAGGCCCGCCCCGAGCTGATCCAGGCACTATTGGTCGACGACGAGCCCGCCGCGCGCGACGAGCTCTCGTTCCTGCTCGAGCAATGCGGCGACGTCTGCATCGTCGGAGAGGCCTCGAGCGCGAGCGAAGCCCTCGCGCTCCTCGCCTCCGACGCCCCCGACGTCGTCTTCGTCGATCTCCGCATGCCCGGTCCCGACGGGATCGCGCTCGCCGAAGCGATCAAGGCCCGCCATCCACAGACGGCCGTGATCGTGGTGAGCGCCCACGACGAGGGCGCGCTCCGCGCGTTCGAGGCGCGCGTGCTCGACTACCTCCTCAAGCCCGTCCGACTCGAGCGCCTCAAGGCCGCGCTCGGTCGGGTCCGCGAGCTGCCGCGCGCGAAGGAAGGCGAAGGCGAGTCCGAGGGGCCGCTCGATCGGCTCGCGGTGCGCCGCAAGGGCGGCTACGTCGTCGTCGACATCGCCGACGTCGTCTACTTCGAGGTGCAGGACGAGCTCGTCTGGGCGGTGACGGCGGACGATCGGTTCGCGCTCGACCTGCCGCTCGCCCAGCTCTCGCGGCGGCTGCCCGAGGATCAGTTCTTCCGCTCGCACCGCGCCTGCCTCGTGCGCCTCGATCGCATCCGGAACATCGAGCCCGTGGGCACGGGCGCCTACGAGCTCGTGCTCGATCATCCGGCAGCACCGAGGGTTCCGCTCGCGCGCGAGCGCGTCCGCTCGCTGCGGGAGCGGATCCCGTTCGCGGGCTGAGGGCTCAAGGCGCGGGCGGCGCGCCCGCCTGCAGACGCTCGAGCTGCGCCGAGAGCTCCCGGACGCGCGCCTCGGCCGCCTGACGCGCGGCGTCGACCGCGTCCCTCGCGGCCTCCGCATCCCGTACGCGGGCGGCGAGCGCATCGCGCTCGGTCGCGGCGGAATCCCGTTCGGACGCGAGGCGCTGGGCCTCGGAGACGGCGATGTCGCGCGCCTGCTCGAGCCTCGTGATCGACTGACGGGCCGCATCGCGATCGCGCGTGGCGTCGACGAGCTGGCTCCGGAGGTTCGCGATGAGGTCGAGCATCGTGCCGCGCTCGGCCTGGAGCTGGCTCGCGCGCGCCTCGGCCGCCTGCCGGAGCCCACGCTCCTCGGACTCCGCCTCTTGGGCCTGGTGCCGCGCGACGAGCGCCGCGGCCTCGATGCTCCGGGCCTGTCGCGTCTTCTCGTCGGCGATCCGCCGCAGCTCGTCGGCGCGCTGCCGCGCCTCGTCGGATTCGTTCTGGTGCTGCTCCGCCTCGGCGGCGCGACGCTTCGCCTCGGCGGCATCGGCCCAGGCCGCGTCCGCGGCGCCGGCCGCGGTCTCCGCTTCGCGTCGCGCGGCGACGGCCGCTTCGCGGTTCTGCTCGGCCTGCTTCGACGCGCGGAAGAAGAGCCCGAGCGCGACGGCGGCGACGAGGGCGAGCACACCGCCGAGCGCGTACCACTTGGCCTTCGCACGCCGCTCCGCCGCACGGACCTCGGGCTCCGAGAGCACGGCGAGCTCGCCGAGGAATTCGTCCGCCGAGGGGCGCGCGTCGGGATCGTCCGCGAGCCAGCGCGCGAAATGGGGATCGAGGTAGCGCAGCCCGCTCGCGGTGAACGGAGGGATGCGCTCGGTGATCCGGCGCGCGAGCACGGCGCGCGGATCGGCGTCGTCGCGCGGGAACGTCTCGGGCTCGAGCACCTCGCGCAGGCTGAGCGCGAGCGAATACACGTCCGCCGCGGGTCCGACCGGGATCGCGTCGCCTAGAGCCGCCTTCGCGACCTCGGGCGAGGCGTAGCGCGGCGTGAAGCCGAGCAGCGCCTCGTCGGCCGCGACCGCGGTGCCGAGATCGATCAGCGTCGGGATCGTCCCGTCGAAGCCGTGCACCTTCGCGAGGAAGACGTTCGCGGGCTTGATGTCGTGGTGGCGCAGACCGACCGCGTGGATCGCGGAGACGCCGGCGGCGAGCTTCTCGAAGATGGGACGCGCCACGAGGCGATCGAGGCGCTTGTCCTCGAGGGTCTCGCCCTCGAGCCAGGGCATCACGATCATCAGCTTGTCGCCGACCCAGCCGAAGTCGTGGAAGTTCACGACCGAGGGATGGCGGACCGAGGCGAGCATCCGGAGCTCGCGCATCGGGCCGGCGCGGCCCTCTTCGCCCCCGTGCACGAGGACGATCTTGATCGCGAGGCGTCGCCCCGGGATCTCGCGATCCTCCGCCTCGTACACCTCGCCGCAGCCTCCGTGGGCGGCGGCGCGGACGATCCGGTAGCGGCCCTCGAGGAGCTCGCCGGGGCGCAGTAGGTACGCGTGTCCGTCGGGCGCCGGCTCGGAAGGCTGCGACCGTCCGCCCTGCCGGACGCGGCCCGACGGAACGGTCCCGACCGCCCGGGGCTTCGAGACGGCGGTCGACGACGAGCCCGCGGGATCGAGGTGGACGGCGGGCTGCGTCGAGCTCGAGGCCCGGACCTCGGAGGTCGAAGCGGCCTCGGGCGACTCGGACCGTTCCCCGTCCTTCGCGCCCCAACCGCCCGTCACCGTCTTGCCGTCTTCGCCCATCCGCCCGGCTTCCGTCCGCTAGGCCCGGGACACCCTCTTCTTCCGGCCGCCCTCGGACGGCTCCGTTCTCGCACGGACGGCCTCCGGATTCATCCCCTTCGCGATCGGGATGGGGGGAGGGAGCGTCGAGCCGATGACGAGGCGGCCGAGCAGCGCGAGCGCATCGCCCGTCTCGTGCGGATCGCGCGGCGCCACGACCGCGTACGAGAGGATGACGCGGATGCCGAGCTCGACGATCGCGCGGGGCGGGACGCTCGGGGCCGCCGCCGACGCGAAGGCCGGCGCGAGCAGCTCGGTCGCCGCCGAGAGCAGCGTGTCCGAGCCGAGGAGGATCGCGGTCGTGACGACGGCGCTCTCCCCGTGGAACATCGGACCGAACCAGGGCTCTGCCGGGAGGGTCTTCACGATGTCCGCGACGATCGCGGCGACGAGCTCGCTCGGCTCGTCGATCCGGCCGGCGAGCTCCGCGATGCGGGGCATCGTGCGCTCCGCGTACGGGCCGACGAGCGAGAGGATCAGCGCCTCGACGATCGCCTCCTTCGACGAGAAGTGCCGATACACGGTGGGACGCGTGACGTCCGCCTCGGCCGCGACGTCCGCGAGCGACGTGCGCGCGACGCCACGCCGCATCACCACGCGCCCGGCGGCCTCCACGAGGAGCTTCCGGGCATCGCCCGCAGTGCCCGGGGCATTCGGCCCCCAACGACGACCCGCCATGCTCAACCTCCCGTTCCCGCGATCTTCAGGTGGATGCCGCGCGAGACCTCGCGCTCGCGCATCGCGATCTGGGCCGGCTGCTTGGCGCAGATCACGCCGCCCGCCCGGTCCATCTCGGTGATGCAGACGTTGCAGGGCGTGCAGCCCGAGCGCGCCAGCTCGCCGCGCCGGTACTTGTTCGGCAGCTCCGGATCGTGGAGCAGCGCCCGACCCATCGCGACGAAGTCGAAGCCCTCGCGCCGTGCGGTCGCGAGATCGTCGAGGGAGGTCGCGCCGCCGACGAGGACGAGCGGCATCTTCACCGCGGCCCGGATCTTCCGTGCCATCGGGAGGAAGAAGAGCGGCTCGTAGGGGATCTTCGGGACGAACATCGGACCGAAGAGCGCGAGCGCGATCTTCTGCATCGGGATGCTCTCGACCTCGATCATCTGCTTCAGGGGCCTGTCGCCGCGCAGGAGGTACATCGCGCTGTGGCTGACGAGGCCGCCCGAGAGGACGAGCGAGGTGATGCCGGCATTCTCGAGCGCCTTCGCGATCTCGACCGCCTCGTCGACGTGCAGGCCCCCGGTGACTCCGTCGTCGACGTTCACCTTCGCGACGAGGGGATAGTCCGGTCCGACGCGACGACGGGCCTCTTCGACCACGCGCAGCGGGAATCGCAGGCGGTTCGCGACCGAGCCGCCGAACTCGTCCTTCCGCTTGTTGCGGTGCGGGCTCAGGAACTGGCTCAGGAGGTAGCCGTGGCCGAGGTGGAGCTCGACCGCGTCGAAGCCGGCCTCGCGGGCATGAAAGGTCGCGCTCCCGAAGTCCTTCACCGTGCGGGCGATGTCCTCGGCCGTCATCGCGTGCGCCCAGGTCAGCCCCTTCATCGCGCCGTAGGCGTTGAAGCCGAACGAGGGGCCGAGCGGGCCACGCTTGCCGATCAGGTCCGCGTTCTTGCTGAAGCCGCCGGCATGGCCGACCTGCAGCATCGCGGCCGCGCCCTCGGCGTGGACGGCGTCGGTGATCGCGCGGAGCGGCTTCACCGTGTCCTCGCGCATCACCATCTGGTTCTCGAAGGTCTTCCCCTCGGGCGAGACGGCGCAGTAGGCGACGGTCGTCATGCCGACGCCGCCCTTCGCGAGATCGCGGTGGTGCCGGAGGAGCGACTCGGTCGGGAGGCCGCCGAGGACCATCCCCTCGTACGTCGCGGTCTTCACGATGCGATTGCGCAGGGCGAGGGAGCCGAGGCGGCCGGGCTCGAAGATCGGGTGGGTGGAGCTCATCGAACGGACTTTACACTTTCGCGTATGTGTAAACAATATCCGTGAACGAGGACATCGCCCCCGCGGACCTCATCCCCCGGCGGATCGACGCACGAGCTCGAGCTTGTTCTTCGCCATCTTCCCGAGCTTCGTGCGACCGGCCTCCTTCACGACGGCCGCGAGGAGCTCCTCGCCGAGCGGCGAGCCCTCTTCGACGAGGTGGAAGCCGACGTAGTAGAGGTGCTCCGCGTCGAAGCGGCGATCCTTCCCGAGCGCCGTCGCGACGTCGAAGCCCGCGTCCGAGAGCTTCGCGAGCATCGAGAGCGCTTCGTCCTCCGTGCGCGCCGCGGGGAGCGTGCTCCGGGGGCTCTTCGCGAGGAGCGCGGCGGCGAGGCGGTAGCGATCCTCGTCGGTCGCGAGCTCGCCCTGCGCGAGCAGCCGGAGCACGGCCTCGAGCCGCTCCTCCTTCTTCGACTTCCGCAGCTTGTCGGAGAGCTCCCGGAGCCCCGCGTCGAAGCCCTTCGCGTCGGCCTCGCGCGCGACGTCGGCGTGCGCGGCATGCGAGGTCCCTGCGGCGATCCGCTCGAGCGCGGCGGCGACGAGCTTCTTGCGGGCCGCGGGCTTGAGCGCGCCGATCCTCGGCCGGAGCGCGAGACGCAGGGCGTTCGCGTGGAACGAGTCGTGCGTCTCGGCCATCGCCTCGACGAGCGTCGAGAGCGCGTCGTCGCGGCGGCCGAGGGCCTCGGCCGCGAGGTCCTGCCGCTTGCGATCCTGGGTGGCGAGGAGATCGACGAGCGCGCGCGTCGCCTCGGCGCCGGGGACGCGCGAGAGCTTCTCGATCGCGAGACGCGCCCGATCGAAGTCCGGATGGCGACCGATGCGGGCGAACGCGCGTGCGTGGGCCGATCCCACTTCGAGCGCGACGAGGCCCATCAGGGCGGCCTGCGAGAGCAGCCGATCCGGCGCCTCGGCCGCGTCGACGTAGGCCTCGACGACCTCGTCGATCCGCTTCCCGTCCTTCCCCGCGAAGCGGAGCCCGATCAGCGCCTCGAGCCTCACGGAGTGTGGGACCGTGCGATCCTTCGCGTACGGAAGGAGGACCTCGAGCGCCCGCGGATCGTCCACGTAGCCGAGGATCTTGAGCGCCGCGGAGAGCGCGACGGCGGGCAGCGGCTGCCGCTTCGAGAGCTTCGCGATCACGCGCTTCGACTCCGCGAGCCACATCGAGCGGGTCTTCGCGTCGGCGTCGGCGATCTCGGGCCGCACCTTCGCGGCGATCGTCCGCGCGGTCTCGGGATCCGCGTGCTCGAGCTCGTCGAGGAGGGCGACGGCGGCATCCTTCCGCCCGCCGAAGCGCGCGAGCACGGCGTCGAGCGCGCGCCGCTCGTCGCCCTGGGTCGTCGCGAGCCGCTCGCGGACGAAGGGAACGACCTCGTCGCCACAAGCGACGATCGCGCCGATCGCGGCGGCACGGACGTCGGCGTCGCGCGAGGCGAGCGCGGCCACGAGGCTCGGGAGGGCCTTCGGAGCCCCGATGCGGGCGAGCGCGTCGAGCGCCGGTCGCTGCAGCGGAGGGCTCCCCTCGTCGACCATCGCGCGGAGGCCGGCGACCGCCTCCGGGGCCTTCACCTGGAGCTCGCCGAGGACGATCGCGGCCGCGATGCGTCGATCCGGGGCCTCGTGCGAGAGCAGCCGGACGACGTCGGCGATGGGGGATTTCGTGCTCGCCATGACGGCGAGGATGCCGGGGGGCCGGGCGGGGTGTCGAGACCCCCTCCGCTCAAGCCAGGAAGCGCTCGAACGCGGGGGGAAGCGTTCCCCCGAGGAAGCGCTCCGCCTCGGCCCGGCCGAGGATCGCGAAGCGGAACGTGCCCGAGAAGCAGTCCTTCCCGCCCTGGACGAGGCGGACCTCGACGATCGCATTCCTTCCCTCGCGCTCGACGATGCGGCTCCGGCCCTGCACCTCCACCCCGATCCGCACGGGGCGGAGCAGCCGCGCCTCGAAGGACGTCGTGAAGCCGAAGGTCCGCTCGAGGCCGACCAGGGCCCAGGCGGCGGTCTCGTCCGCCAGGGTCGAGACGAGCCCCCCATGCATGATCCCCGGCGGGCCCTGATGGCCCTCCCCGGGGACGAAGAGGGTCTCCATCTCGTCCCCCACCCTCCGGAACCGGAGGCGGAGGCCGTGGGGATGCGCGGGATCACAGCCGAAACAGGGCATGGCGCCCCCGAAGACCCGACCGTCCTGCCATTCGTCTTGCATGGGGGGCAGCGTTCGCGCATCCCGGGGGGACGGCAACGGGAAGCGCCGAGGACGTCCCCCGTCCTTGACGCCCCGTCCCGCCCCTCCCATACTCCCGCGCCTATTCGCCGGTACGTGTCAGGGCGCGAGGCGCCCCGAAGAGATTCAGGACCATGGCTCTACTCCCCGATCGCAAGACCGAGATCATCAAGTCGTTCCAGCTGCACCAGACCGACAGCGGGTCGCCCGAAGTGCAGATCGCGATCCTCAGCGAGCGCATCACGCAGCTCACCGAGCATTTCAAGACGCACGCGAAGGATCATCACTCGCGTCGGGGCCTCCTGAAGCTCGTCAGCCGTCGTCGTCGTCTCCTCGACTACGTCCGCGCGAACGACCTCGAGCGGTACAAGAAGCTGATCCAGACCCTCGGCATCCGTAAGTGATGACGACGGGCACAACGGAGTGGCCGAGCCTTCGTGGCTTGGCCACTCGTGCCATTTAACCCACCCTACTTCGTCTCAGGAATCGTCCGTCCGAGGGGGACGTGGATCGTTCGCTCTTCGCTTCGAGAGCTCGACGTGGATCGAGAGCTGGAACCGAGGATCGAGCCCCGAGCTCCCGCCGGCCGGACCGTGCAGCGCCCCTCGCGGCGCACGCGCCGACGACCGTCGGCCGGGAGTGAAAACACATGATCGTTCGTGAATCCGTCAAGATCGGGGACAAGGAAATCACCCTCGAGACGGGGCGCATCGCCAAGCAGGCGGGCGGCTCCGTGCTCGTGACCTGCGGCGAGACGATGTTGCTCGTCACCGTCTGCGGCACCGAGGAGGGCAAGCCCGGTCAGTCCTTCCTCCCCCTCAGCGTCGAGTACGTCGAGAAGACCTACGCCGCCGGCAAGATCCCGGGTGGCTTCTTCAAGCGCGAGGGCAAGCTCCGCGACGCCGAGGTCCTCGTCTCGCGCCTCATCGACCGCCCCTGCCGCCCGCTCTTCCCCGAGGGCTGGTTCGGCGAGATCCAGGTCGTCGCGACCGTGATGTCGGCCGACAAGATCAACCCGTCGGACACGCTGGCCATGGTCGGCGCGTCGGCGGCGCTCCACCTCTCGCCGATCCCCTGGGCCGGCCCGATCGCCGGCGTCCGCGTCGGTCGCGTCGACGGCAAGTTCGTCGCCAACCCGACCTTCGAGGAGCAGGCGAAGAGCGACATGGAGCTCGTGATCGCCGCTTCGCGCGACGCGATCGTCATGGTCGAGGGCGAGGCCGACGAGATCAGCGAGGCCGACATGGTGGCCGCGCTCGAGTTCGGCAAGGCGGCCGTGCAGGACGTGCTGACGCTGATCGAGAAGATCCGCGAGGCCGCCGGCAAGGCGAAGTGGTCGCACACGCCGCCGAAGCGCGACGAGCGCCTCGAGCAGCGCGTGAAGGAAGTGGCGCTCGAGGGCGTGCGCGAGGCCTGCAACACGCGCGAGAAGCACGCGCGCTACGGCAAGTTCAAGGCCGTGAAGAAGGCGACGATCGCGGCGCTCCTCCCGGAGTTCCCGGATTCGGCGAAGGCGATCGACGAGGCCTACGAAGAGCTGCGCTACCAGACGATGCGCAACCAGGTCGTCTACGACAAGACGCGCGTCGACGGCCGTGACCTCGTCACCGTCCGCCCGATCAGCATCGAGGCGAGCCTCCTCCCGCGCGTGCACGGCTCGGCGCTCTTCACCCGCGGCGAGACGCAGGCGATCGTCACGGCGACCCTCGGCACCCGCCAGGACGAGCAGAAGATCGACGGCATCGTCGAGGAGTACTGGAAGAACTTCATCCTCCACTACAACTTCCCGCCCTACTCCGTCGGCGAGGTGAAGCCGATGCGCGGCCCCGGCCGCCGCGAGGTCGGCCACGGCAACCTGGCGGAGCGCGCGCTCGCCAAGCTCCTGCCCACGAAGGAGCAGTTCCCCTACACGATCCGCATCGTCTCGGAGATCACCGAGTCGAACGGCTCGTCGTCGATGGCGAGCGTCTGCGGCGGCAGCCTCGCGATGATGGACGCGGGCATCCCGCTCAAGGCCCCCGTCGCCGGCGTCGCGATGGGCCTCATCATGCAGGGCAGCGACTACTCCGTGCTCACCGACATCCTCGGCGACGAGGACGCGCTCGGCGACATGGACTTCAAGGTCTGCGGCACCGCCAAGGGCATCACCGCCATCCAGATGGACATCAAGATCGAGGGCCTCTCGTTCTCGATCATGGCGGAAGCGCTCGAGCAGGCGCGCAAGGGCCGGCTGCACATCCTCTCGAAGATGGCCGAGTGCCTGAGCGCCCCGCGTGGCGAGCTCTCGAAGTACGCGCCGCGCATCACGACGCTCAAGGTCAAGCCCGACCAGATCCGCACGATCATCGGCCCGGGCGGCAAGATGATCAAGGCGATCGTCGACCAGACGGGCGTGAAGATCGACGTCGCGGACGACGGCACGGTCTCGATCGCGTCGAGCGACGCGGCCGCCGTGAAGAAGGCCATCGAGATCATCGAGGGCCTCACGACCGAGCCCGAGGTCGGTCAGAAGTACAAGGGCATCGTCCGCCGGATCGAGCGCTACGGCGCCTTCCTCGAGATCGCGCCCGGCACCGACGGCCTCTGCCACATCACCGACATGGACTGGGGTTACGTCCAGAACGTCGAAGACCTCATGAAGCTCGGCGACGAGGTCGAGGTCATGGTGACCAACATCGACCGCGACGGCCGCATCCGCCTCTCGCGCAAGGCCTGCCTCGAGAAGCCCGAGGGCGTCGAGGACACCGAGGAGAGCCATCCGGAGCGCCGCGAGCGCACGGAGCGCGGCGGCCGTGGGGATCGTCGTGACCACCGCGGCGACCGTGGCGATCGCGGTGACCGTGGCGATCGTGGCCCGCGCGGCGATCGTGGCGATCGCGGCCCGCGGGGCGACCGCCCCGAGCGTGCCCCCCGTGACGAGGAGTCGCGTGGCGGCGAAGGCTCGCCGGAGCGCGAAGCCGAGCGTGCGGCGCGCGACGCCGAGCGCGCGGCCCGTCGCGAGGCCCGCGACAAGGAGCGCGCGGAGCGCCGCGAGAAGGGCGAGGCGCCGCGTGAGGAAGAGCCGCGCCGCGAGCCCGAGGGCCGCGAGGCCCCGCGTCGCGAGCGCGAGGACCGCGAGCCGCGCCGCGAAGGCCGCGAGCGCGACGACCGCGAGCCGCGCCGCGAGGCCCGCGAGCGCGACGACCGCGAGCCGCGTCGTGACCGCGAGGCCCGCGAGCCGCGTCGCGAGCGCGACGACCGCGAGGCCCCGCGTCGTGAAGCCCGCGAGCGCGACGACCGAGAGGCCCCGCGCCGTGAAGCCCGCGAGCGCGACGACCGAGAGGCCCCGCGCCGTGAAGCCCGCGAGCGCGACGACCGCGAGCCGCGCCGCGAGACCCGCGAGCGCGACGACCGCGAGCCGCGCCGTGACCGCGAGGCCCCGCGCCGCGAGCCCGAGGGTCGCGAGGCGCCGCGCCGCGAGCGCGACGACCGCGAGGCCCCGCGCCGCGAAACCCGCGAGCGCGACGACCGCGAGGCCCCGCGCCGCGAGACCCGCGAGCGCGACGACCGCGAGCCGCGCCGCGAGCGCGACGTCCGCGACCTGCGCCGCGAGCGCGACGACCGCGAGGCCCCGCGCCGCGAGCGCGACGACCGAGAGCCGCGCCGCGACAGCCGCGAGGCCCCGCGTCGCGAGCCCGAGAGCCGCGAGGCCCCGCGCCGCGAGCGCGATCCCCGCGAGGCCCCGCGCCGCGAGCGCGACGACCGCGAGCCGCGCCGCGACAGCCGCGAGGCTCCGCGCCGCGAGCCCGAGAGCCGCGAGGCTCCGCGTCGCGAGCGTGGCACCGGCCGCGGTCGCGACTACGACGACGTCGACTGAGCCTCGATGACGGGCCTCCGGCTACAGATCCTTCCCCTTCGCCCCGGCGTCGCGATCCCACGGTACGCGACGGACGGGGCGGCCGGGCTCGATCTCTCGGCCGCGTTGCCCGTCCCCGTCGTGATCGAGCCCGGCGCGTTCGCCACGATCCCGACCGGGTTCGTCGTCGTCCTTCCGAAGGGGCACGAGGGGCAGGTGCGTCCCCGCTCCGGCCTCGCCGCCCGCCACGGCGTCACCGTCCTCAACTCCCCCGGGACGATCGACGAGGACTACCGTGGCGAGGTGAAGGTGATCCTCGTGAACCACGGCAGCGAGCCGTTCGAGATCCACGACGGCGATCGCATCGCCCAGCTCGTCGTGGCACCCGTCACGCGCGTCTCGGTGGAGGTCGTGTCGGCCGAGGTCGTCGACGCCACGTCGCGCGGCGACGGTGGTTTCGGCAGCACCGGTCGTCGGTAGGAACCCGGGGCGTTCCGTCCGGGATTCGTGGTACACCGTCCCGGTCTTCCAGCAGCCCGTACGGAGGATCCCGCCTTGACGACGCGTGAGCACGACGAGAGAGCCCGAGCAGCCGCCCCTCGGCGCCCGGTGATCCGCGTCGGCGAGCGACTCGTCGGCCGCTATCGGATCGTCGAGGTCCTGCCGGCCGCTCCCCTCGCAGAGCGCTTCCGCGCGGAGGACGAGGCCTCGGCCCGCTCCGTCCTGATCCGTGTCGCCCGGCCGGAGCTCCTCCCGGACGAAGTCGCGCGCCGTCGCGTCGCCGCCCGCCTCGAGGCCTTCGTCGGGCAGGGCGGGACCTTCCTGCCGGGCCTGCTCGACGCCGGGCTCGACGATCAGCGCGTGTACGTCGTCGAGCCGATGCCCGAGGGCGTACGGCTCCTCGAGGTCCTCGAGGGACGAATCGCGGCCCGCCGTCGCTTCAAGGCCGAGGAGATCCTCCCGGTCGCAGCGCGCATCGCCGCCGCGATCGAAGCCCTGCCGAGCTCGGCCTGCCATGGCGAGGTCGTCGCCGAGCACGTGCACGTGAGCCCGGACGGGCTCGCGCTCGCCGAGGGCTTCCTCGGCTGCGTCCTGCCGGAGACGAGCGTCCGCGCTTGCCTGGGCGAGAAGCCGCTTCCGCCGGGCTGGGCCCCGGAGTGGGCCACCGGAGCGGTCGGCCCGGCCGCGGACGTCTACGGGCTCGGGATGCTCGTGCTCTCGATGCTCACGGGAGAGCTTCCCACGCAGGGCCCGCGTCGCGTTCCCGCGAGCCTCGGCGCGGTGGGCGATGCCCTCGTGCCGATGATCGATCCCGAGCCCCGACGCCGCCCGCGCTCGACGCGACCGCTGCTCGAGGCGCTCGCACGCCACGCCGGCCTTCCTTTCCCGGAGCTCGATCCCGGGCGTTTCTCGCCCATCCCCCGCACCGAGGAGCCGGATCTCGCTGCCTCCTTCGACCAGGAGCGCACGGTGATGATGCCGATGCCGGAGCTCGAGGAGCATGCGGCGCGCTCCTCGCAGCCCCAGCCGGCGGCCGAGCCGGACTCCGTCGAGCCCGAGCCGGACGACGACGACGACGACGACCTTGCCGAGCTCCCCGAGGAACAGAAGACCCGACAGGTCTCCCTCGCCTCGCTCGGGCCGCGGATCGACGAGCTCGGTGGCGACGACGACGACATCACCCCGCCCGACGGAACCCCGCTCGGCGCGCTGGCGCACGGCGACCCCGACGCACCGATCCCCCCCCTGCCTCCCCCCGACGTCGCGGAGGCCCTGGCGCCCCCCCGGCTGGCGAGCGCTTCGCGCGCAGCGAGCGCTCCGAAGGCGCCCCCCCCCGCGCGCCGGCCGGCAGCCGGCGCGCCCGCCGCCAGCGGCCCGGTCCTCGCGCCGCCGGTGATCGCGAAGCCTCCCCAGCCCGCGAAGCCGGCCGTGCTCCCGCCGCCGGCCGCCGTGGCCCCACTCGCGCCGCCGAAGCCGGCGTCCGTGCTGCCGCCGAAGCCCGTGGCCGCCGAGCCGCCGGCCGCGAAGCCGCCGGCCGCGAAGCCGCCGGCCAAGCCGCTGCCGCCGACGCCGGTCGTGCGCTCCGCCGACCCCCCCCCGGCGACGGCTCCCGAGGGACCGCCCTCGCAGCCGACGATCTCGGTCTCCCCGATCGCCTCGGTCCCCGAGCCGCCGAAGCGGCGCGGCCCTTCGCTCGACATCACGTCGACCGTGCGGAACCTGCCGACGATCCGGCCCATGCGTCCGCCGACGATCGCGACGCGTGCGAACGCGAGGATCATCGGGATGGCGGTGGCGATCGCCGTCGCGATCCTCGGGGGGAGCCTCGGCTTCGCGGCCTTCCGGAAATACAAGGAGGAGGCCGCCCGCGAGGAGCGCCTCCGCGAGCGCTTCGAGCGCATCAAGAGCGGCGACTCGCCCTGAACGGAGCGGCCACGGAAAAAGGGGTCCCGGCGAACCGGAACCCCTTCGCGACCGCGACCGTGCGCCTCAGAGCGCTCGGTTGATGAGCTCGGCGATCTTGCTCTTGGGCACCGCGCCGACCTGCTGGGCGACGACCTGACCGCCCTTGAAGACGAGCAGGGTCGGGACGCCGCGGATGCCGAAGCGCGAGGCCACGCCGGGGCTCTCGTCGATGTCGAGCTTCGTCACCTTGGCCTTGCCGACGTACTCGTCGGCGAGCTGGTCGACGAGCGGCGAGATCTGCCGACAGGGACCGCACCAGGTCGCCGTGAAGTCGACGAGGACCGGGAGGTCGTTCTTCACGACCTCGTTGTCGAAGTTCAGATCGTTGACGCTGACGACGTTCTTGCCGGCCATGGAGGGTCTCCTCGAAGGGTGCGGAGCGACACTACTAAAGACGGTTCGGCCGCCTGTCAATGCGACCCTCTCGCGAGGTTTGGCAGGGGGGGCCGAGCCCGTGGTACCATCCCCCCCTTCCCGTAGGGAACGGAGCCCCCTCCCGCATGTCCAGGAACCGCGTGTTCGTCTCGCAGGAGACCCTCGACTCATGGCTCTCGAACGAGCGCGTGACGGTCGAGGGCGAGATCATGACGCTCCTGCCCGAACGGCAGCGCTTCCGCCTCACGACCGCCGTGCACTTCCTCAAGGAGGTGGCCGAGGGTGGCGACGAGCCGGCCCTGGTCGGGAAGGTGAAGGATCTCGACGCGGTGACCCAGCTCGGGGGCGACCACGTCTCCGGCTCCGTCGTCATCGGCGACAACGCCTACGAGGTCGTCGAGGGCTTCCTCGGGGAGCCGATGCACGAGCCGATGGACGAGGGACACGAGGTCGCGGTGGGCGGCTCGCTCGCCGCCGCGACCGCGGCCGCCCTCGGCGAGGGACCGCCCTCGGGCGAGCTCGATCTTCTCGCGCGCTTCTTCCTGAAATCGCGCTAGGCCACAGGCCATGGTGGTCTCCGCCCTCTTCCTCGCGACGGCGGTCCTGTACGGGATCTCCTCCTGCCTCTACCTGGTGCACCTCGCGCGTGGCACCGAGGGGCTCGAGCGTCCGACGAACGCCTCGCTCGGGGCGGCGGTGGTGCTCCACGTCGCCTTCCTGATCGCCGACTACCAGCTCGCGGGTCACAGCCCGACGGCCGACATCCACAGCACGCTCACCCTGCTCTCGCTCGGCACGGTGATCGGCTTCCTGCTGATGGTGATCCGCTACCCGATCACGGTGCTCGGCGCGTTCATCACGCCGGTCACGCTGATCTTCTTCCTCGGCTCGAGCCTCGGTCGGAGCGTCGCGCCCGTGCCGCAGGAGGTCCGCTCGGCCCTCCTGCCCTTCCACATCGGCGTGAACATCCTCGGCCTGGTCGCCTTCGCCATCGCGTTCGGGGCGTCCGTCGCCTACGTGCTCCAGGACCACCTGCTCCGGACCAAGCGGCTCGGCGGCGTGTTCCATCGATTGCCGGCGCTCGACGTGCTCGACTCGGTCGCGTTCCGCTCCGTGATCGCCGGCTTCCCGCTCTTCACGATAGGCGTCGTGACCGGCGCGCTCGTCGCGGTCCGTCTGCACCCGCACGTGCCCGTGCTCACGGCCGCGCAGGGCATCGCCCTGCTCACCTGGCTCGTCTTCGCCTGGGTGCTCGTCATGCGCGTCGTCGCGGGCTTCCAGGGACGGCGGGCCGCGTACGGGACGATCACCGGCTTCCTCTGCGCCGTCGCCGTGCTCGTCGCCTACATCGTGCGCGCCGGAGGCGGCTCGTGAGCGAGCTCGTCGTCGTCGGCCTCTCGCATCGCACGGCTCCCGTCGAGCTCCGCGAGCGGCTCTCGGTCCAGTTCTCGGACCTGCCGGCGGAGCTGCGTACGCTCTGCGAGAACGGCCCGTTCCGCGAGGCGCTCCTCGTCTCGACCTGCAACCGCGTCGAGCTCTACGCCTCGACGACGGCGGCCCCCGAGGCGATCCGCGCGGCCCACACCTACCTCGCCTCGCGCGCCGATCAGCCGATCGACACGGTGCTCTACGATCACGCGGGCCCGGAGGCCGTCCGGCATGCGTTCCGCGTCGCCGCGAGCCTCGACTCGCTCGTCGTCGGCGAGCCGCAGATCCTCGGGCAGGTGAAGGAGGCCTACGAGGCCGCGACCGCCGCGGGCACGCTCGGGAACCTCCTCGGACGCTGCTTCACGCGGGCCTTCGCCGTCGCGAAGCGCGTGCGCTCCGAGACCGGCATCGCCGAGGGAACGGTCAGCGTCAGCTCGATCGCCGTCGAGCTCGCCCGGAAGATCTTCGGCGAGATGACGGGGCGCCGCGTGCTCCTCCTCGGCGCCGGCGAGATGGGCGAGGCGGCCGCCAAGAGCCTCGCGCAGACGGGCGCCGAGCTCCGCGTCGTGAACCGCAGCTTCGAGAAGGCCGTGAAGCTCGCGGGCGACTGCGGCGGCGAGGCGCGCGAGTACGAGCAGCTCCCGACCGAGCTCGTGAAGGCGGACGTCGTCATCACCTCGACGTCGACGAAGCGCTTCGTGCTCACCGAGGACTTGATGAAGGACGTCGTGCGCGGTCGCCGCCACCGTCCGCTCTTCCTCATCGACATCGCCGTGCCGCGCGACGTCGATCCGCGCGTCGGCGATCTCGACGGCGTCTTCCTCTACGACGTCGACGATCTCCAGAAGGTCGCCGAGGAGAACCTCCGCTCGCGCCGCCGCGAGGCCGAGGCCGCCGAGCGGATCGTCGACGTCGAGGTCGCCGAATTCCAGGCCTGGAAGCGCAGCCTCGAGCTCACGCCGACCATCGTCGGCCTGCGCGAGCGCTTCCTCGCCACCGTGCGCGCCGAGCTCGAGAAGTCGGCTTCGAAGATGACGAGCCTCTCGGAGGCGGATCGCAAGGCCCTCGATCGCACCGCCGACGCCATCGTCGGCAAGCTCCTGCACGCGCCGATCAGCGCGCTGAAGTCGGGCGATCCGGAGGCCGACGGGCCCGTGCTCATCGACACGACGAGGCGGCTCTTCGCGCTCGACGAGCCCGCGAAGGAAGCCGAGACGAAGCCGGCCGCGGCGCCGAGACCGAGCACGCCGGCCCCGGCCGGCACGGGAGAATCGAAGTGAAGCTGCGCATCGCGACGCGGGCGAGCGACCTCGCCCTCACCCAGACCCGCTGGGTCGCGGCCCGCATCCGCGAGCACGCCCCCGACGTCGAGATCGAGGAGATCACGATCACGACGAAGGGCGACAAGGTGCTCGACAAGCCCCTCGCGGCGATCGGCGGCAAGGGCCTCTTCGTCAGCGAGGTCGAGGCGCTCGTCGTGAGCGGCCAGGCCGACCTCGCGGTGCACTCGCTGAAGGATGTCCCGGGCGACGTCGATCTCGCCGAGGGCATGGACCTCGTCTGCCTCCCCGTGCGCGAGGATCCGCACGACGTGCTGCTCACGCGCGACGGCTCGGACCTCGACGATCTCCCCGCCGGCGTGAAGGTCGGCACGACCTCGCTCCGCCGCATCGCGCAGCTCTCGATCCGCCGACCCGACCTCGCCTACGTGAACCTCCGCGGCAACGTCGGCACGCGCCTCCGTCGCCTCGACGAGGGTGAATTCCACGCGATCATCCTCGCGGCCGCCGGCCTCAAGCGGCTCGGCCTGCTCGAGGGAAGGCCGCATCGGCTGCTCTCGACCGAAGCGTGTCTCCCGGCCGTCGGCCAGGGCGTGCTCGCGATCGAGGCCCGCGCCGACGACGAGCGCGTGAAGGCCCTGCTCGCGCCGCTCGAGGACGCGCGCACGCGCATCGCGGTCGAGGCCGAGCGAAAGCTCCTCCGCGTGCTCGAGGGCAGCTGCCGCGTCCCGATGGCCGGCCATGCGACGCTCTCCGACGACGGATCGCGCCTCGAGCTCACGGCCCTCGTCGGCTCGATCGACGGACGCCGCGTGCTCACGGCGAGCGGCGAGCGCTACCTCGGCTCGTCCGAGCGCGAGGCGCGCATCCTGTCCGCGCGGGCGCTCGGCGAGGACGTCGCGAACATCCTCCTCGAGCGCGGCGCGCGCGAGGTCATGCTCGAGGCCGAGAGCGAGGTCCTCGCGCGCGAGAAGAACGACGATCTCGTGCGGGGTCGCGGGCCGAAGTGGCCGAATTGAGCGGGGCGTAGCTCAGCATCGCCTGACGCTCACTCCGACGGCCCCTCGTTCGGGGCGCCCTCAGATGCCGCCCTGCCGGTGAACGCAAGGGTCGGCAGCGGTCGTGGACTCGTGCAGGGCGCACCGACGGCCCGCGGGGCGGGCGGCGTCATCCCCGTGTGGTCAACAGGTCGCGAACGGCAGTATCCCGGCGTCGTCGACCCGGCACGGCTCGGCGATGGCCTACGACGTCCGAGCGGACGACAAGAACCGTTCTTCGAGCTCCGCTGTCGTCGTACCGCTCGGATCAAACCTAGCCACTGCCTCCAGAAACTCGCGAGGTGGAAGGTAGGAATGCTTCTGGACATAGTGGCTGACCATGTCCGGCGCCGCGTACACGACATCGTCGGACGCTGGGACCCAGATCTCCGCGGAGCCGAGGAGCCTGCGTTTGCCGTCCAACGCGACGACCAACTCTTCTTCGTCGCAATACTCGCAGTAGTGAAAACCGCGCATCTGCATCATCGGACAACCGATCGCCATTGCCTCCAGCTTGCGCACCAGGGCGAGTTCCACCGTACCCTGGGTGTATGGCTGGCCCGACGAAAGCCACCCAATGCTCTTTGCATTCGTGTGCGGCTTCAGTCCTGGGCAGTGATAGTCCGACAAATCCTGCTTGTGCATACGACCTACCTGACCAACGGGCATCCCGCCCGACCAAGATGCCCCATGTTCGGCCGGAGGAGACTGGAAAGGGAAATCGCAGGATCCACTCTCATCGAGTTGCGCAAGATGGTCAGGCCATTCGGAGCCTCGAGCACATCGTTCGAATCGAGCTCACGGCCCTCGTCGGCTCGATCGACGGACGCCGCGTGCTCACGGCGAGCGGCGAGCGCTACCTCGGCTCGTCCGAGCGCGAGGCGCGCATCCTGTCCGCGCCGGCGCTCGGCGTGGACGTCGCGAACATCCTCCTCGAGCGCGGCGCGCGCGAGGTCATGCTCGAGGCCGAGAGCGAGGTCCTCGCACGCGAGAAGAACGACGATCTCGTGCGGGGGCGCGGGCGGAAGTGGCCGAACTGAGCGGATCCGGGCCTCGCTTGTGTGGATGACGCTCGACGTCACGAACCCGGAGATGGCCGTGGCGTGACGACGAGACCACGCGCCTCGATCTCTCTCAGGTAGCCCATCGACTTCATCGGCGGACACGTCATGACGGCCTGCTGGAAGGCGAGCGGCGGCATGTACCCGTGGGCGTCGATGGAGTGGAGCACCATCGTCGGGGCGACGAAGACCGTGCCATCGCCCGGGACGAAGACGTTGTTCGCCCCGATCGGCACGGTCGTTCCTCGATACGCGACTTGCGATGGGCCACCCGTGAAGCGGCAAAAGGGGCAAGCGTGACGGCCCGCATGGACGGCCGGCTGCCAGGGGTCGACGCACAGGGCCACGAGGGCCGCGAACACCGGCTCTTCCAGCTCCCCACGGTCGAAGGGCGCGACGGGGTCCAGCCAGCCGATGGCCGTCAGGAGCGGCTCCCACCGTCGGAAGTGCGTGAGCGGCGCCATGTCCGCGTAGTGCGTCATGCGATCCTCCCTCGTGAACGCCGGTCACGGCGTTCCTCGACTCCATCCACCCGACGAGCCCGCGAGGGCGAACGACCTCCGGCCCCTCACGATCGCAGAAGCTCGCCGTTCCCGGCAACGGAGTCGGTTACCTCGTCCGTCGTGAAGTCGCGGAGCGCCGCCACGATCCGACCGTCTCGAATCCAGAACGTCTCGCCGTTTCCGCGCAGCTCTCCGAAGAGGCTCCTCACCTCCGCGGACAACGCGTCGATGTCGCATACGAAGAGCGGAGGTGACTCGGCCGCTCGCGCGAGCAGCTCGGTCAGCTTCTGGAACGCGGCGATCGCCTGCCCGCTCCACGGAGCCAAGACGAAGACGATCGAGCGATCGGCGTCCCCGACGGCGCCCGAGGTCCAGACCCGGACCCGATCCGGAGGCAGCGCGGAGTACCGTTCAACGATCGAGGCGACGCTCATGGGGCCGTGCGCAGCGTAGACGGGATCGGCTCCTCCGCCAGCGCACCGCTTCGAGACGTCTGCGAGTCGTCGCCGTCTCCAAGGTCGGCGATTCGACGCTCAGGGCTCGTCCAGGTCGAGCCCCTGCTCCTTCGCGAAGTCGAGGATCTGGCGTCGCGAGAGCCGACGCTGCCAATCGTCCTTCTCCGTGCCCTCGATCTCTGCGAGCACCCACCGCACCTCGTCGGGCCGGCCGAGCTTGGCGAGCAACTGTCCCAGACCGACCCACCGCTGTTTGGCCGTGAGGCCGCGGTTCTTCCCCGCGAGCCAGAAGTGCACGAGATCCGCCTCCGAACGGAACGCGGAGAGGTCCGGCAGAACCTGCTTCGCGATCGCCTCTTCGAGCGTCGCCGTCACCTCTTCGACGGTCGTCGAAGGGGAGACGTGGAGCCAGATTTCTCGTCCATCCTCGCCCGATACCCTCGACTGCCAATGGCAGTCCGAGAGAATCGCCGAACGCGGATCGTCTCCGTTGAAGAGTGCCGGCGCGAGCACGCCGTAGTGGATGACGTACCGGATGTCGGTCTTCGTGGTGTCTCGGCTCTTCTGGAGCTCGAGGACCCAGGCGACGCCGTCGAGGGAACGGTAGAGCTTGTACTTGCCCGCCTTCTCGAAGCCGGAAGGGCGGAGGCCCTTCGCGACCGAGGAGAACGCCTTCGACAGGACCGCGTCGGCCAACGTCGTCATCGCTTCCGCTCACCTCGAGCCCCCGTCTCAGTTCGCCAACAGGATCCGCCGCACGCCGCTCTCCGAATTCGTCAGCAACGCATCCCGCGCCACGCCCCCTCCGATCGCCGCGAGGTAGAGCTCCTGGCCGTGCAGCGTGATCGTGCGCACGGCGACCTCGCCGCCGCGCAGGAGCGGCGGGAGCCGCATGCCGAAGATGCTCTTCGCGAGGATCGGGGCGACCGCCGCGAGCTCGGCGCAGACCGACCCCTCGCCCGCCTCGGCGACCACGAAGCCGCCGCCGTCGGCGAGCACCAGGGCCTCGAGACCGCCCCGGTCGAGGGTGTGCTCGAGCTGGAAGCGGAGGGCGATCTGACTCTCGGGGCTGCGGTGCTTGCGGCGCTCGGCGAGCGGGAGGTTCATGCGGAAGGCTCCAAGGTGGGAGATGTAGGACAGAACCCTACAGACAGGGAGGATCCCGGTCAATATTCGCGGCCGGACCCTCCCGGGAGCGCGTGCTAGCCTCGGTCCGCCATGAGCCTCCGGCACGTCGTCGACACTCATCGGGTGGTGGTCACGGTCGGGAGCGGAGGCGTCGGGAAGACGACGTCCGCCGCCGCGATCTCCGTCTACGCCGCCATGCAGGGCAAGAGAGTCCTCTGCCTGACCATCGATCCGGCCCGTCGCCTCGCGAACAGCCTCGGCCTCGCCGAGATGACGACGAGCGAGCAGGAGGTGCCGAAGGCCCTCTTCGAGGCCCAGGGGATCCCCATGAAGGGCTCGCTCTTCGCGATGATGCTCGACACGAAGCGCACCTTCGACGCGCTCGTCTCGCAGCAGGCGTCGTCGGCCGAGGCCCGCGATCGGATCCTGAACAACGAGATCTACAAATACGTCTCGGGCTCGCTCGCCGGTACGCAGGAGTACATGGCGATGGAGAAGCTCTTCCAGGTGCGTCAGGACCCGCAGTGGGATCTGATCGTGCTCGACACGCCCCCGACGCAGAACGCCCTCGACTTCCTCGACGCGCCCGAGCGCATGATCGGCGCGATCGACTCGCCGGCGACCCGCTGGTTCACGCAGGCGTTCAAGGGAGCCTCGGGCGGCGGCGCGTTCTCCTTCGTCGGCAAGGGAGCGAACCTCGTCTTCAAGGGCCTCGCGAAGTTCACGGGCGCCGAATTCCTCGAAGGCGTGGCCGAATTCATCGCCGGCCTGAACGAGCTCTTCGGAGGCTTCAAGGAGCGCGCGCACGAGGTGGAGCACGCCCTCCGCAGCCCCGACGTCGCCTTCGTCGTCGTCACGAGCCCGAGCCCGATGGCCGTGCGCGAGGCGCGCTTCTTCAGCGACCGCCTCAAGGAAGCAGGCATGCGCCGCGACGCCGTCGTCGTGAACCAGGTGCATCCGCTCTACTCCGACGTCGCGCCGCAGGCCTCCGATCTCGCCGCGTCGCTCGCCTCGCACCTGCCGGCGACGATGGATCCGTCGGTGACCGCCGAGCACCTGCGCCGCTCGCTCGCCGAGGAGCAGCTCCGCGGCCTCGCCGATCGTCGCGAGGCGGACTCGCTGCGCAAGCACGTCGGCCACGACGTGGTCTTCGTCGAGGTCCCGGCCTTCGAGGCCGACGTCCACGACCTCCGCGCCCTCGCGCGCGTCGCTGGCTACCTCACGGGAACGCAGGTGGGATCCGCCGCATGAGCTCGACCGAAGTCCTCGCCATCGTCCTCGCCGCCGGCCAGGGCACGCGCATGAAGAGCGAGACGCCGAAGGTGCTCCACGAGATCGCCGGCAAGCCGCTCGTCGCATGGGCCGTCGATGCCGCGCTCGAGGCCGGCATGACGCGCGCCGTCGTCGTCGTCGGGCACGGCGGCGAGCGCGTGGAGACGAGCCTCCGCGCCCGCTTCGGCGACCGCGTCTCGTTCGCGCTCCAGGCCGAGCAGAAGGGCACGGGCCACGCCGTCCGCTGCGCGATGGACACGCTCCCGGGCTACGAGGGTCGCGTCGTGATCCTCTACGGCGACTGCCCGCTCCTCTCCGCCGCGACGATCCGCGAGCTCGTCACGGCCTCGACGGGCGCGAAGCTCGGTCTGCTCACCGCGCACATCACCGATCCCACGGGCTACGGGCGCATCCTCCGCGACGACACGGGCCGCGTCCGCGCGATCCGCGAGCACAAGGACGCGAGCCTCGAGGAGCGCGCGATCCACGAGGTGAATCCGGGCGTCTACTGCATCGACGCCGGCTTCCTCCGCTCGGCGATCGCGACGCTCGACACGAACAACGCCCAGGGCGAGCTCTACCTCACGGACGTCGTCGAGGCCGCGGCCCGTCAGGGTTCGGTGGTCGACGTCGAGGGCGACATGGCGGAGCTCCGCGGCGTGAACGATCGCTACGAGCTCGCGCTCTGCGCCAAGATCCGGCGCGCGAAGCTCGTCGAGGCGCTCGCCCGCTCCGGCGTCGGCGTCGCCGATCCGGACACCCTCCACGTCGACGCCGACTGCATCGTCGAGCCGGACGCCTGGCTCGGCGCGAACGTGCACCTGCGTGGACGCACCGTCGTGCGCCGCGGCGCACGCATCGACGTCGGCTCGGTGCTCACGGACGTCGAGGTCGCGGAGAACGCCCTCGTGAAGCCCTACTCCGTCGCGGAGAAGAGCGTCATCGGCCCGTCGGCCGAGGTCGGTCCCTTCAGCCACCTCCGGCCGGAGACCGAGCTCGGTCCGAAGGCGAAGGTCGGCAATTTCAGCGAGACGAAGAAGACGAAGATCGGTGCCCGCTCGAAGGTCCCGCACCTCGCCTACGTGGGCGACGGGATCCTCGGCGAGGACGTCAACGTCGGCGCCGGCACGATCTTCTGCAACTACGACGGCTACCGGAAGCACACGACCGTTCTCGAGGACGGCGTCTTCATCGGCAGCGACAGCCAGCTCGTCGCGCCGATCCGCGTGGGCAAGGGAGCCTACGTCGGCAGCGGGACCACCGTGACGAAGGACGTGCCGGCGGGCGCGCTCGCCATCTCCCGCCCGAAGCAGGAGAACAAAGAGGGCATGGCCGACAAGCTCCGCGCGCGCATGGAGGCCGCGAAGAAGGCGGACCAGGCGAAGAAGAGCGGCTCGCCCGGCTGAGGAGCGCGCCGTCCGCTCAGCGGAGCTCCGCGGGCGCGTGGGCCGCATCGCCCGGCGTGCGGACGGAGATCGCGTACTCCCCGACCGGGAGATCGGGGGGGATGTCGAGCGTGGCGTCGAAGCTCCCGTCCTCGTGCGTCACGGCCTCTCCGAGCAGCCGCGGCGAGGGCCCCTCGAGCACGACCTCGACGCGCAGCCCCTCGACGGCGCTTCCCGTCGGGTCCGACGCCCGACCCCGCACGTCGATCGCGCGGCCCCGGAAACCGCGGAATTCACGGCTCTCGACCGCGAGCGACACCGGCACGAGCGAGGGATCGGAAGGGACCGGCGACGAGGGAGGATTCGCGGCGACGGCGGACGGGTCCGGAGCGGCGATCGGGGGCTCGTGTCCCTCGCTCGTCCGAGGCCCTTCGTCGGCGTGGGCGAAGGGCGACTGCGAGGACGACGAGGACGCCCGCATGTGCTCGTACGTCTCGACGTAGATCGCGGGCCGCGGGAAGGGATCGGGGGCCGTCGTGCGATGCGGCGGCCGATCCTGCAGGCCGTGGCCCTCGACCCCTCGGCTCGAGCCGCCGAGATCGATGCGGACGAATCCGGCATCGCCGAGCCGGGCCTCGACCCAGGCGTGCGCCTCGTTCTGCACGTAGTGCGAAGGGATGCCGAGGGCCTGCGCCGTGATGACGAAGGCGTAGGCCCGATGACGGCAGACGCCGACGCCGCCCCGCGCGAGCTCTCCGTAGATGTCGCCACCGTGGCGTGGGAGCTCGTCGGCCTCGCGGAACGAGCGGAAGTGCTCGACCAACGTCGAGAGCACGCGCGAGAGCGAGTCGCTCGGCGAGAGACCGAGCTCGCGCGCGAAGGCGAGCGCTCGCTCCTTCACGCGGGGCGGCATCGCCGGCACCCGGGAAGCGAGCGCGTCGGCGCGGACGTCCGGCACGGGCATGTTGAAGAAGCCCCGGGGCGCGTCCGTGAGGTAGGTGATGCGGACCTCGCCTCGCGTCTCGTCGAGGCGGACGACGTATTGGTTCCCGGCCGGATCCACCTCGAAGCGCACGCGCGTCAGGGGCTCGGTGCGGACGTGGAGGATGCGCGACTCGGGGGAGACCGAGGGAATCGCCACGCGATCGCCACCGCGGAAATCGACGACGAGCGAGCCCCAGAACCGATCGCGCGGGCGGCCGTCGCCCGCCGGATCGACCGTGCCGATCACGGGGAGCGGCTCGGGCTCCGCTTCGCTCGCGACGAGCACCGGGGTCCCGTCGGGATCGAGCGCGACGCGGTCGAAGGCATCCACCCGCTTGAAGGGCGCGATGCTCGGCGTGAAGACCTCGAAGTAGCCGGTCGCCGAGTGCGAACCCGTGAGCCGGTCGGGGCGGTAGGTCGGGGGCTCGCTCGAAGCGCCTCCCTGCGCGGGCGCCAGGGCCGAGAGCACCTTCTCGTCGCCGCGAGCCGCCCCGGCCGTCGGCTCGCCGACGAGCTCGCCGTCGTAGAGCATCCCCATCGGCTCGCCGTCCTGGCCGGCCAGGATCAGCGAGAGCTCGCCCTCGGAGAGCCCGGGGACGTACTCGTGGAGCACGATTCCGTCCGCCCGCACCCCGACGGCGAGGGCGCAGCCGAGCGTGACCAGGACGAGCCGCCGGACCATTCCGGGGAGCATAGCAGGGCCCCCGCCGTCGGGGCTCGACGCGGCGCGTGGGATGGGTACCCTGTCTCCACCGTGGATTTCTCGTTCCTGCTCCGCACCCTCCTCACGATCGCCGCCATCGGAGTGCTGATGATCGTCCACGAGGGTGGGCATTATCTCGCCGCCCGCGCCTTCGGCATGCGCGTGACGAAGTTCAGCATCGGCTTCGGCCCGACGCTCTACAAGAAGACGCCGGCCGGCAGCGAGACCGAGTTCCGCATCGGCCTGCTCCCGTTCTTCGCCTACGTCTACATCGCGGGCATGAACCCGTACGAGGAGGTCGCGGACGACGATCCCGCCCTCTTCCCGAACAAGGGCGTCTTCGCGCGGATCGCGGCGATCGCGGCGGGTCCGATCGCGAACTACCTCTTCGCCTCGCTCGTCGTCTTCGGCGTGGCGATGGTCGGCTGGCCCGAGGAGGCGACGCCCACGGAGATGGTCGTCGGCGAGATCCAGCCGGGCTCCGCCGCGGCGACGGCGGGGGTCCACGTCGGCGACGTGATCATCGAGGCCGGCGGACGTCCGGTGCGCGGCATCCTCGACGTGCAGCGCGTGACCCAGCCGCGCGCCGGACAGGCGACCGACTACGTCGTGAGGCGCGCGGGACGCGCCGTGCGCCTCGTGATCACGCCGAAGAACGACGGCGGCGTCGGCCGGATCGGCGTCAGCCAGCTGGCGACGTACGACTACGTGCCGCAACCGGCGGGCCGAGCTGCGTACATCGCGGTCCGCTGGCCCTGGGAGCGGGTGATGCTGCAGCTCCACGGCATCGGCGAGATGATCCGGGGTGCGACCATCCGGAACCTCGGCGGCCCGGTGCGCATGGTGCAGGAAGGCGCGAAGCACGTGGAGCGCGGCTCGACGTTCTTCCTGCTCTTCGTCGCCTTCGTCTCGACCGGCCTCGCGCTCTTCAACGCCCTGCCCTTCCCGATGCTCGACGGAGGGCGGCTCCTCTTCCTCGCGTTCGAGCTCGTGACGCGTCGCAAGGCCGACCCGAAGGTCGAGGCCGCGGTCCACACCGTCGGCTTCCTCTTCCTGCTCGGGCTCATGGTGATCGTCACGTTCCAGGACTTCCAGCACTGAGCCGCTCGCGCGGGCGTCGGCACGAGGGCCGTATCATGACCCAGGACGTGATCGTCATCGGCGGCGGCGTGATGGGCTGCTCCGTCGCGCTCCGTCTCGCGCAGACCGGTCTCCGCGTGACGGTGCTCGAGCAGAGCATCCCCGGCGCCGAGGCCTCGAGCGTGGCCGCCGGCATCCTCGGTCCGGCGGTCGAATCGCATTCGCCCGGGCTCGGCCTCTCGCTCGGCCAGCGGAGCCGGGAGCGGCACCGGGAGCTCGCCGACGAGCTGCGCGAAGAGCACGGCATCGACGTCGGCTTCCGTCGCTGCGGCGTGATGAAGGTCGCCTTCGGCATCGACGATCGGACGGCGATCGACGCACAGGCGACGATGCTCGCGCAGGAGGGCGTCCGGGTGGAGCGGCTCGCGGGAGACGAGGCGCGCAGGCGCGAGCCGAATCTCTCGCCCGACGTCGTCTCGGCCTTCGATCTCCCCGACGAGGCGCAGCTCGATCCGCGCACGCTCCTCCGCGCGCTCGCGATCGCCGCCGAGCGCGCGGGCGCGACGTTCCGGACCGGCTCGACCGTGCGCGGCATCCTCGTGCGTCACGACCGCGTCGAGGGCGTGTCGCTCGAGGGCGAGGTGCTCCCGGCAGCGAAGGTCGTCGTCTGTGCCGGCAGCTGGACCAGCCTGGTTCCCGGCCTCGCGCTCCCGCGCGACGCGATCTTCCCCGTGCGCGGCCAGATCGTCGCCTCGAGCTCGAGGCCACCCGTCTTCCGGCGCATCGTCTTCGGAGCCGGGGGGTACGTCGTGACGCGCCCCGACGGGCGGGTGCTCACGGGCTCGACCGAAGAGCGCGTGGGCTATCGGCGCGACGTGACGATGGGTGGGCTCGCCAAGATCCTGCGCACCGCGACCACGCTGGCACCGAGCCTCGCCGACGCGCCGGTCGAGGGCCATTGGTCGAGCTTCCGGCCCGGCACGCGGGATCGCCTGCCGATGATCGGCGAGGCGGGTCCGGAGGGTCTCGTCGTCGCGAGCGGCCACTACCGCAACGGCATCCTCCTCTCGGCGATCACGGCCGACCTCGTGCGCGACCTCGTCGCCGACGGGAAGCGCGCCCCCGAGCTCGAGGCCCTCTCTCCGCTCCGCTTCGGACGGGAGGCGGCGACGTGACGCCGAGGGAGCGCTTCGTCGAGCTCAATCGGTTGCAGCACCACGTGATCGAGTGGGGCGAGGGCGACGAGGTCGTGGTCCTCTGCCACGGCTTCCTCGACTTCGGCTTCAGCTTCGTGCGCGTCGCCGAGCGGCTCGCGGCCGCCGGCTTCCGGGTCGTGGCCTTCGACTTCCGCGGCCACGGCGAGACCGAGTGGATCGGGCGCGGCGGCTACTACCACTTCCCCGACTACACGCTCGACCTCGAGGCGCTCGTCCGCTCGCTCGACGTCGATCGCGTGCACCTCGTCGGTCACTCGATGGGCGGCACCGTCGCGTCGATGTACGCAGGCATCCGCCCGGAGCGGATCCGCTCGCTCGTCCTCTGCGAGGGGATGGGTCCGATGCCCACGGATCCGGCCTCGATCCCGGCGCGCTTCGCCACGTGGATGGACGGAGTCGATCGGGTGCGCCGGCGCGAGCGGAGGCCGATGGCGACGCTCGCCGAGGCGGCGGAGCGCCTCCGCACCTCGCATCCGGAGCTCGACGACGAGCTCGCGCTCTTCCTCGCCGAGAAGGGCACGCGCGCGGTCGAAGGAGGCTACGTCTTCCGCTTCGATCCGCTGCACCAGACCACGGCCCCCGTGCCGTTCCGCCTCGAGGTCTACACCACGTTCCTCGGACGCATCGCGGCCGAGACGCTCCTGCTCGTGGGGAGCCGCGGTTATCGCCTGCCGGACGAGGACGCGCGGCTCGCGCACGTGCCGCGCGCCGAGAAGCGCGTGATCGAGGACGTCGGGCACATGGTGCACTGGTTCCGCGCGGCCGAGATGGCGGAGGCGATCGCGGGCTGGGCGGCACGCGCCGATCGGTGAGGGCGCGCACGAACCCGCCTTTGCAGCACCAGGTTCCTCGTGGGAGCATCGCCGCCGGAGGTCGTCCGGACACCCTCATGCTCCGTACCTCGAATTCCTTCGCTTCGTCCTCGATCCTCGTCGCTTCGCTCCTGCTCGCGGGTCCCGCGGTCGCGCAGGACGGCGCCTCGCCCTCCACGGGAGCCCCGCCATCCTCCGGCGCGCATCCCACGTCGGGCGCCCATCGCTCGTCCGGAACGCATTCCGGGACGGGAACGCATCACGGCACGAGCACGCACCACGGGACGGGCACGCATCACGGGTCGAGCGGCTCGACCACGACAGCGCCCGCCGAAGGGACCGCGACGCCTCCCGCGGAGGCCGCGCCGAGCGCCGGGAGCGCGCCCGAGACCGTCACGTCGTCGGCCGCCGCCGCGGCCGCCACGACGACGCCGGCCGCCGCGGCGAGCCCGACGCAGGCAGCGCCCGCGCAGGCCGCCCAGGCCGCAACGCCGCCCTCCGATCTCGGCGCGTCCGAGCTCGCCCGCAGCGGCCTGCTGATGGACGAGCAGGTCCTCTACGAAGAACGCTACGGCTTCCCCGCGCAGCGCCGGCGTCGCGATCCCCACGAGGAGCCGGGTCGCAGCTATTGGTTCTTCGGCGTCTCGTTCCAGGAGTCGTTCGCGCCGCAGGGCATGCTCGAGCTCTTCGTCGACCGCGCGCCCACGGGCGTGCGCATCCCGCGGGTGCAGCTCGAGCTCACGCGCCGCAAGGACAACGTCGACATCATCACCTCGCTCTACTGGGCGGACTACGGCCTCTACGGTCCCTTCCTCGCCAAGGGAGCGGCTCCCGACAAGGTCGAGATGGTCGACAGCAACCTCCAGGCGTTCGGCGCCGCCGTGACCGCGCTCTGGAGCACGCCCTTCAACGACGTCTTCGCGCTCGAGTACGGCTTCTCGGCCGGCCTCGGCGGGATGGTCGGTCACGTCGTCCGCACGGAGGCCTATCCGTCCCAGGGCGGCCCCCATACCGTCGACGGCTACGCGGCCTGCGTGGCCCCGACCGGACCGGGGCAGCCGGGCAGCGCGCAGCCGAGCGACCCCTTCGATCCGACGGTCGGAGGCGGGACGATCGACACCTACTGCGGCGTCCCCAACGACACGAATCCGGTCGGCGGCTACACCGACGGAGACACGAATTCGGGACAGCAGTACGGCGTCACGGCTCGCAACATCTTCCACGGCGGCAGCGTCCCGGCGTTCTCGGCGCGCCTCGCGCCCCAGCTCTCGCTGCGCATCAAGCCGATCCACCAGCTGGTCTTCCGCATCGACACTGGCTTCGACTTCTTCAGCGGCGTCTTCGTGGGGGCCGGCGCTTCCTACGGCTTCTGAGCCGGGGCGGAACGCGGACGCGCGGCGCGGGGCGAGCGGCCGGGTCCGCTCCTTGACCCCCCGAATCCTGCGTGAAAAGCTCGCGCGCCATGAAGCGCGTGTCCCTCGTCGCCATCGTCCTCGGGCTCCTCTCGAGCTCCCTCGTCCTGCCGACCACGACGCCGGCGCAGGGCGCGGACGCGGCCGAGACCGCGCGCCGCGCCCAGGTGTACGCGCGCATCGGCCAGCGCACGGTGACGGTGGGCGACCTCGAGGACTTCGTGGCGGCGCAGTCGCCGTACCAGCGGCAGCGCTACGTCGAGGATCCCTCGAAGCTCCGCGACGTCGCGGCGCGCTTCGTCGAGGCCGAGCTCCTCGCCACCGAGGCGAGGCGCCTCGGCCTCGATCGCGAGCGCACGATCGCCGACCACGTGAAGCAGGACATCGTGCAGCTCCTCGTCCGCAAGGAGTTCGACGAGCGCATCACGCCGGAGGGGATCTCCGACGCCGAGATCGCGGCCTACTACCAGGCGCATCCCGACGAGTTCACGCGTCCCGAGATGGTGCGCGCGAGCCACATCCAGGTCCGCACCGAGGAGGAGGCGCGGGCGCTGCTCGAGCAGGCGCGCACCGCCGACGCGGCCGCGTTCCGTCAGCTCGCGCGCGACCGGTCGGTCGACTCGGAGACGAAGCTCTCGGGCGGCGATCTCCGCTACTTCATGCGCGACGGTCGTCCCTACGGGAGCCCCGATCGACCGGTGGAAGCCGTGCTCGTCGAGGCCGCCTTCGCGCTGCACGACGTGGGCGACGTGGCTCCACAGCCGATCCGCGTCGGCGAGAACTGGAGCATCCTGAAGCTCACGGGCCGGCGCCCCGCCGAGACGACCCCGCTCGCCGCCGCCTCCGAGTCGATCCGTCGGCGTCTCTGGCGAGAGAAGCGCCAGGAAGCCGTCGAGGCGTTCGTGGGCTCGCTCCAGCAGCGCTTCCCCGTCGTCACCCATCCCGAGCTGACGCGTCTCATCGTGCTCGAGCCCTCGTCGGGCCTGCCCGCGCCCCATCGCCACGGACCGCCGGACGAGCCGCAGGCCGGTCTCCGCCCCTCGCCGACCGCGATGGACTCGCACTGAAGGGCCGCTATCGAGGGCCTCAGGCGACGTAGCCCATCACCAGGGCTCTCGCGAGCAGGTACCAGCCGTCGACGGCGACGAAGAGCAGGAGCTTGAACGGCATCGAGATCGTCGTCGGCGAGAGCATGTGCATGCCGAGCGCGAGCAGGACGTTCGCGACCACGACGTCGATCACCAGGAAGGGCACGAAGACCAGGAAGCCGATCTGGAAGGCCTCCGAGAGCTCGGTGACGAGGAAGCTCGGGAGCACGACCAGGAGATCGGTCGGCTGGACCGAGGCGCGGCTCTCGGCGGGTCGGGAACGGCGCGCGAGGTCGAGGAAGAGCGCGGTCTCGCGCCGACCGGAATGCCGCTCCAGGAACTGGCGCAGGGGCCCGAGACCCTGCTCGGCCCCCTCGAGGAGGGCCTCGGCCCGGGCGGCGTCGAGGGGGGCCTCCGCATCGAAGCCCGCGAAGTGGGGCATGGCCGCGGTCCACATCCGCTCGCCCACCGGCGCCATGACGTAGAGGCTGAGGAGGGCCGAGAGCGCCGCGACGATCATCCCCGAGGGGACCTGCCCCGCGCCGAGCGCGTTCCGGAGGATCGAGAGCACGACCGAGATCTTCGCGAAGCTCGTGCACACCATGAAGACGAGCGGCAGGAGCGAGAGCGCGACGAGGGCTCCGTAGCCGACGAGGGGACTGCCTCCGGACATGGCGACCGCAGCCTGAGCGCAGGACGTAGGAGACGCAAGCACATCCTCGCACCCGCCGCCCGGGGACGGAATCGGTCGCCGCGGCGCGCGATCGACTGGATCGGCGTTCCGTGTCGGCCTGTCGACAGGCCGACGTGCGGCGATCGTCGAGAAACCGTCAGTCGGCGCGGGAAGGCTGGATCTTCGCGAGAAGCTTGCGGAATTCGGAGGGTGCCGGGGGCTCTTCGGCCGGCCAGGCCCCCTCGTCGAGCTCCGTGAGCAGGGTCGGAGCCCCACCCTCGCCCACCCCGAGGAGCAGGAGGCGCCCGGGCACCCGGACCACGACGATCGAGCGGCGGGCATCGAGGGCCACCCGATCGAGGACCGCGATCGCCCGCCCGCGCCCCGCGGCTCCGAGCCCGCGACCCGCCGCCCAGCGCAGCACGACGACCGCCAGGAGGCAGACGCCGACGAGCGCCAAGAAGGTCTCGAAGAGGAGGAGGCCCACTCCCCCACTGCCTGCGGATCCACCCACGCTCTCCCCCCCTCGAAGCAGAACGCCCCGGGGGGAGTACCCTCGGGGCGTCCGCGTTCAGCGACCGTCGACCGGTCTCACTCCGCCGCGGTCGGCTCGTCCAGGTCGATGGCCTGGGCGAGGAGCTCGGCCACGTCGAGCTGCTGGATCTGCTCTTCCTTCTCCTGCGACTTGATGCCGTCGGTGAGCATCGTCATGCAGAAGGGGCAGGCCGAGGCGACGGTGCTGGCGCCGGTGTCGAGCAGCTGGAGCGTGCGCTTGATGTTCACGCGGTTGTCGTTCTGCTCTTCCATGAAGTACTGGGTGCCGCCCGCGCCGCAGCAGAGGCCCTTGTTCTTGTTCCAGTACGGGACCTCGACGAGCTCGACGCCGTTGATCTGCGAGAGGATGTTGCGCGGCGAGTCGTAGACGTCGTTGTAGCGGCCGAGGTAGCAGCTGTCGTGGTAGACGACCTTGGCCTTCACGGACTTGGTCGGCTTCAGCTTCCCGCGGGCGACGAGGCCGTTGAGGAAGTCGGTGTGGTGCACGACGTCGTACTTGCCGCCGAAGTCGGGGTACTCGTTGAGCAGCGTGTTGAAGCAGTGCGGGCAGGCCGTGATGATCGTCTTCTTGTCGCAGCCGTAGCCGTTCAGCGTCTCGACGTTCTGCGCGGCCATCATCTGGAAGAGGTACTCGTTGCCCGCGCGACGCGCCGGATCACCGGTGCAGGTCTCCTCGGTGCCGAGGATGGCGAAGTCGACGCCCGCCTTCTTGAGGAGCTTCGCGACCGAGCGAGCGACCTTCTTCGAGCGATCGTCGTACGACGCGGAGCAGCCGACCCAGTAGAGCACCTCGGCCTCGGGCTTGTCCGACATCAGCGGGATGTCGAGGCCGTCGGACCACTTCGCGCGCTCGCTCGAGTGGATGTTCCAGGGGTTGCCGTTGGTCTCGATGCCGTTGAAGGCGCCCTGCAGCTCGTGCGGGAACTCGGCCTTCATCATCATCTGGTCACGACGCATGCCGACGATCTTGTCGACGTAGCTGATCATGACCGGGCACTGCTCCTCGCACGCGCGGCAGGTGGTGCAGCCCCAGACGACCTCGGGATCGAGGATGTTCGGGATGAGCTCGACCGGGGTGTCGCTCTCGAAGTAACCGCCCTCCGGGGCGAGCGGGTTCGTGTGGAGCACGCGCTTCGGCGCCTCCTCGGACGAGGCCGCTTCCTTCTTCTCGCCCTCGGCGGCCGCGCCGCCGAACATCGCCTTCTCCGTCTGGTAGACGTGGTTGCGGAGCGCGAGCGTGAGGTGCTTCGGCGAGAGCTTCTTGTCCGTGATGTAGGCCGGGCAGTTGTCGCTGCAGCGGCCGCACTCGGTGCAGGTGTAGAGGTCGAGGATCTGCTTCTGGTTGAGATCCTGGAGCTTCGCGATGCCGAGCGCTTCCTCGCGCTCCATCCGGCCCTCGATGTCCGTCACGTTGGGCAGGCGGCCCTTCGGACGCAGCGGCGTCGCGAAGACGTTCGGGAGCGAGGTGAGGATGTGGAAGTGCTTCGTGTACGGGAGGATGTTGAGGAAGATCAGGACGAAGGCCGAGTGCCACCAGAAGCCCACGTGCCACGCGATGGTCAGACCGCCGGGGCTCGCGCTCTCGAGGAGCTTCGCGAAGACGAAGCCGATCGGCTCGTACCACGCGAAGTGGATCGCCTCGCCGGTCGCCTGCGCCGTGCGCACGATGCTCGAGCCGCCGTAGAGGAACTCGGCGAGCATCATCGTCGTGATGATGCCGAGGATGACGGCGGGCTCCGTGCCCTGCGTCATGCGGGGCTTGCCCTTCACGGCCTTCGGATCGCCCGAGTCCTCGCCGCCCTTCACGAGGCGGATGTAGAAGAAGACGAGACAGCCCACGAGGACGAGGGCCGCGAAGATCTCCTTCAGGAAGTTGTAGAGCTGACCGACGATGTGGTCGGTGCTGAGCAGGCCCCAGAAGGTGAAGCCTTCGTCGAAGCCGCGGCCCCACAGCATGATGCTGTTGAGCAGGAGGACGTTGAAGCCCGCGAAGATGAAGATGTGCGCGATGCCAGCCGCCGAGTAGTACGGCATCTTCTTCTGGCCGAGCGCGTACGTGAGCACGAGGTCGATGCGCTTGCCGACCTCTCCCTCGCGCTTGAGGTCGAACTCCGGGTCGGGAACGCCGATGCCGAGCTGGCGCCAACGACGCGACGCCGTCCAGGCGAAGAACGCCAGGGTGCTCAGGAGCAGGAGGGTCATTCCGATCGGACTCATGGGGTCTCCTCTCGAGGGCTCCCGACCCGCGGGGGGGTTCGGGGCGGCGGTGTTCTAGGTGGGGCGTGGGGCGAAGTCAACCGCGCGGCAAGCCCCTCCTCGCGCCATTTAACGTGCGACGCCGGCGTCTTGGGACACCGGCGCGCCTGGCTCGGGTCGGGGGCGGGCCCCCGCCCCGCGGGACCTCACTTCGGCAGCTTCGCGTCGAAGAAGGCCTTCAGCTTGATGAGGTTCTTCTCTTCCTGCGTGAAGCTCGGCGCCTGGTAGGTCCGGGCGAAGTTCTGCACGTCGGCGAGGAAGTCCTTCTGCGTCGACGGATCGCCGAGGATGTCGGCGACCGAGCGACCGCGGGCGGCGCCCTTGCGGAGGCCCTTCACGTAGGCCTCGAGCCGACCGTAGTCCTTGCCCAGGAACTCGCGGACGAGGTCGGCCTCGTTCGTGAGGCGACCGAGGAGCTTCATCTTCTCGCCCTCGATGTCGCCCACGTCCTCCTGCATGGCGAGCTCGGCCGCGACCCGGAGCACGAAGGCGTCGTCGAGGTAGCCGATGTCGTCGATGCCGTCGGGGATCAGGTCGAGCGACTTGAAGAGGTAGTTCACCCCGCCCGCGACCGCCTCGCGAGCCACCTGGGCGAGACCGGCTTCCTCGAGGAGCGAAGCGAGGCGCTCCGCGTCGTCGCCGAGGTTCCGGAGCCAATTGGGGAACGTCTCGAGAAACTTGGCCTGGTCTTCGCTCATCGCTCGTCTTCTCCCCACGTGCGCCGTCTCCGCCCCGAGGCGGTGACGACAGGAACCGGGGCATCATAGGAGAAGCGGGCTCGGCCGTTCAATATGCGTATTGCCCGGTCGGCCGGACCCGGCGGGCGGCGGCCTCGGAAATCGCGGCCTCGAGGCCCTCGGGCGAGAAACCGACCAGGACGCGCCCGTCGATGTCCATCGTCGGGATGGTCCTCCGCGGGTTCAGGAGGCCGAGCCGGGCGGAGGCCGCCCGATCGTGGTCGACGTCCAGATCGCGGAACGCGATCCGATGGTCGCGGAGGTAGGTCCGGGCCCGCCGGCAGGCCGGGCACCAGCTGGCGCCGAAGACCTCGATCCGGACCTCGGCCCGGGCGGCCTCGAGCGCCGCGGCGTAGCGCCGTTCCGCTTCTTCCTTCGCGCGCATGCGCTCGGCTTCCCCGTCCGGGGCGGAGGGCCCGCGGGCCGGGGGAGCGATGGCCACCGGGGCGGCCTCGGGGAGGGAGGGAGCCGACGCTCCCGGTGCCACGGTCGACGATGCCGCCGCGCCGGGCGCGCGTGCGAGGAAGGCGCGCAGACCGAGCGCGGCGACGACGGCGAGCGCGCCGAATCCGAGGAGGACGAGGCGCGGGACGATGCCCCCTCCCTTCGCGCCCCCGTCGCCCGCCTCCGCGCCGGACGATTCGCGACGGCAGAGGACACACGAGCCGTCGGGGGCGAGCGAGAGGCCGTGGCGTTCGCAGCGATCGGTCACGCGCCGACCCTACCGACGACGGCCTCGGGCGTCGAGCCGAGCGCTTTACGAGCGCGGCCGGCTCGGGCCAAGCTGCGACGATCGCCGTGCGCAGCTCGTCCCGCATCCCTTCCCGCCCAGGCTCCCGATCGAGGAGCCGGGCCTCGACGGCCATGCTGATCGTCCTCGGGCTTGCACCGACGGGCGGCTGCGTGCGTGGCCCGAGCGCGGCGGTGGTGAGGCGCGTGGGCGGCGCCGAGCGTCCGGGCCGATTCGTCTCGCCGTACGAGTACGAGCACTTCGTGAGGGCCGAGCGTTGCGCCGCCCTCTCCGACTTCGTCTGCGCCGCCGAGGGCTACGAGAACGCCCTGCTCGGCGCCGACGAGGATCCCTACGTGCTCGCCCGCCTCGCGGAGGCCCTCGATCGGCTCGGTGACTCCGAGGCCTCCGGGCGCCGGCTCGCCCGCGCGGAGGCTCTCGGGCCGGGCTCGGTGGACGTGGCGCTCGCGCGGGCGCGGATCGCCGAGCGACACGAGCGCTGGGACGAGGCCGTCTCGGCGGGTCGAGCGGCCGTCGCGCGGGACCCCGGCTCCACCGAGGCGAAGGCGTGGCTCGCCCGTCTGCTGCTCCGCCTCGATCGCGCGGACGAGGCGGCCCGCTTGCTCGGAGAGGGCCCCCACGATTCGCTCGCGCTCGTGGAGCTCGCGCTCGACGTCGCGTTCGCGCGCGGCGATCGCGCGGCGATCCTCGCGACCGCCAGGGCGCTCGCGATGGGCTGGGCGTTCGGGGACGACCGCCTCCGAGGCCTCGCGACCCGCGCTGCCGGGGCGGGCGATCCGGGTCTCGCCGCCGATCTCCTCGCGAGGGTCCGAGTCCCGGGCGAGAGCGATCGCAGGCTCGGGCTCTCCTACCTCGCCGCCGCGCGGCGGACCGACGATCTCGAGGTCGCGCTCGCCCGGGATGCGACCGGCCCCCTCGTCGTCGACGCGGGGTTCGCCGAGCTCGCGACGTCGCGGCCCGAGCGCGCGCTCGAGCGGGCCGATTCCGTCCTCGCGACGGAGCCTGATCCGCGCGCCCGTCGGCTGCGCGGCGAGGCCCTCCTCGCGCTCGGTCGGTCGGACGAGGGGATGCGCGAGCTCCGCGCCGTGCCGTACGGCACCGGCGAGGCGCGCCCGGCCCGGCTCGCGCTCGCCGCGGCGCTCCGGAGCGCCGGACGCGAGCGCGAGGCCGAAGGCGTCCTCGCCGAGCTCGATCGCCGCGATCCGCCGTGAGCCGCGCGGAGCCTCGCGGATCCTGCCGGGAGGGCGCGCCTCAGAAGTCGCCGAAGAGATCCTGCACGCGCACGTCGAGCGCGGTCGCGACCTTGTAGAGCGAGCTGATCGACGCGCTCGACTCCGCCCGCTCGATCTGCGAGAGGAGCGAGACGCTGAGGCCCGTGCGACGCCCGATGTCCTTGAGCGTCAGCCCGCGCTCCTTGCGCACCTGACGGATGCGGTCGCCGATCGTCCGGTGCAGGAGCTCCTCCGGCGAGCGGGAGAGCCCCTTCTTGCGGAGCACCCGATCGATGACCTCGCGGAACTCGTCCGGATGGAAGGGCTTGCGGAGGTAGTCGACCGCGTCGAGCTTCATCGACTGCACGGCCGTCTCGAGCGACGGGTAGCCCGTGAAGATCACGACGGCGACGTCGTCGTCGATCTTGCGGATCCGCTCGAGCGTCTCGATGCCGCTCATGCCGGGCATCATCAGGTCGAGCACCACGAGGTGGTATCCGCCCGAGCGGATCTCCTCCTCGACGAGCGACGGATCCGAGACCGAGTGGACCTCGAAGCCGTCCTTCGCGAGGAAGGTCTCCATGAACTCGCAGATGGCTCGGTCGTCGTCGACCACCAAGACCTTGACGGCTGGGAGCGACTTCGCCATGAGCTTCACCCGCGGTGCGGACGGCCGGAGCCGTCCTTGGGATTTGGTCGGGGCGAGAGGATTCGAACCTCCGACCTCACGGTCCCGAACCGTGCGCGCTACCAAACTGCGCTACGCCCCGAATCGAAAAGCGGAGCGGAAGCTAGCTTCCGATCCGGGATCTGTCAACGCACTCCCAACGAAAGATCTGATAGCCGTCCGTGCCGCCCTCGGAGCCCGCCAGGAACGGGCCGAGTCGGAGGATCCCGTCCGCGTCGGGAGAGAGGCCGAGCCGCTCGGCCTCGGCGCCGAACGGCCTCGGAACGAAGCCCGGAACGTGGAAGCGGGCGACGACGTCGGCGCCCTCGGCGCGGGTGGGCGAGCAGACGGAGTAGACCAGCACGCCGCCCGGCTTCACGAGCGTGGCCGCTCGCTCCAGGATCGCGAGCTGGATCGCCGCCATGCGCTCGGCGTCCTCCGGGCCGACGCGCGCGAGGATCTCCGGGCGGCGGACGAGCGTGCCGAGCCCGGTGCAGGGCGCGTCGACGAGCACGCGATCGAAGCCGGGCTCGAGGCCGCCCGTGCCGACGGTGAGGTCGACGGGGATCGTCTCGAGGCTCGCCTCGAGTCCGAGCGAGGCGAAGAGAGGCGGGATCTGCCGGAGGCGGCCCTCGTGCACGTCGAGCGCGACGACGCTGCCCCGGGGCCCCACGGCCGAGCCGAGGAAGGTCGTCTTGCCTCCACGGCCCGCGCAGGCGTCGAGGACGCGCTCGCCCGGCTCGGCTCCGACGAGGAGCGCGATCAGCTGGGAGCCCTCCTCCTGGACGACGAATTCGCCCTCGGCGAAGCCAGGAGCGCGACGCGGATCCCCGAGCCCGCGCGTCCGGATCCCGAGCGGCGAGTGCGCACACGGCTCGATCCGGGCCCGCGGCACGGCGGCTCGGAGCTTCTCGGCGAGGGCGTCCCGGGCGATGCGCGAGGGCAGCACACGCAGATCGATCGGAGGCACGGAGCCGGCGGCGGCGAGATAGGCGGCCGCGCGGGCCTCGCCGAGCGAGTCGCGGAGAACCGCGGTCAGCCAGTCGGGCAGGCCCTTGGGCGTGACCACGGCGGAGGTCGTCGCCTTCGAGGCGACCTTGCGGAGGACCGCGTTCACGAAGCCGGCGACCTTCGGCCCCCGCTCCTTGCGCACGAGCTTCACCGCCGAGTCGACGGCCGCATGGGCCGGGACGCGATCGAGATGGAGCAGCTGGTGCGCAGCGATCCGCAACGCGGACTCGACGAGGGGATCGAGCTTCTTGCCCTTGTGCAGGTGCGGCCGGATCACGGCGTCGAGCTCGTCGGCCGAGCGGAGGGCCCCGTAGACGAGGTTCGTGGCGAAGGCCGCGTCGCGCGCGTCGAGGCCGGAACGCGCGAGCTCGGCGTCGAGCGCCATCGACGCGAACGCCCCTTCCTTCGAGACGCGGACGAGCACCCGCGTGGCCACTTCGCGCGCATCCGTCATCGGTCCTCGAGCCTGTCGCGGAGATCCGGCCATCGCCGCTCGACGTCGTTCTTCAGCGCGAGGAGCATGAGCAGGAAGAGGAGGAGGAAGCCGACGAGCGCGGCCCGCTCGCGGACACGACTCGAGACCGGACGACGCGTCACCGCCTCGAGCAGGAAGAAGAAGAGGTGGCCTCCGTCGAGCAGCGGGATCGGCAGGAGGTTGATGAGGCCGAGGTTCACGCTCACGAACGCCATGAGCGAGAGGTACGTGAGCAAGCCTTCGCGCGCGGCTCCCCCGGCCACGTCGAAGATGGTGAGCGGGCCGCCGATCGAGTCGGCGGCGAGCCGACCCTCGACGAGCCGGACGACCGAGTAGACGGTCAGCGAGATCATCTCGCCCGTCTTCTCCCAGGCCGCGCGCAACGCGTGCAACGTCGGGCGGGGGATGGGCACCGGCGGATCGACGCGCATCGGCATCCAGTTGCGGACGCCGAGCACCTCGTTCTCGAGCCGGGCCCTCCCCTCGAGCGCCGAGCCGTCGACGGGGCTCGTGAAGACCACCTGGTGCAGCTCGGTCCCGCGACGGTAGACGAGCGTGTGCTCGGCGCCGGGCGTCGACTGGAGGTCGAGCACGAAGGCGGCCCAGAGGCGGACGGGTCGACCGTCGAGCGTGACGACGCGATCGCCCGGCAGGAGCCCGAGCCGATGCAGCGGCGATCCGACGCGGACCGAGCTCACGTAGAGGTCGGCCGACTCGATGCCCGCGCGGAGCAGGCCGTCGCCCCGCCCCGACGTGGGCGCGAGCGTGGCCACGTGCGGCTCGTAGAGCTCCATCTCGACGAGCCCTCCGAGGGCTCCCGTGAGACGCACGGGGCGCAGGAACGTCACGGGCACGAGCGAGCGCGTGTCGAGGACGCCCTCGAGGTCGCGGAAGCGGTCGATCGGGCGTCCGCGCGCCGAGACCACGCGGTCGAAGGTGCGCAGGCCCGAAGCGGCGGCGACCGACGAGGCCGAGACCACGCCGATCACTCCGATCGGATGGTGCGGGATGACGCCGATCCGACCGACCTCGTCGACCCGCTCGAGCTCGCGCATCCTGCGGGCGCGCGCCGGCACGAGCGTCACGCGGACGGTCTCGCCGCCGCGCTCGACCTCCAGACGGAGCGGCTCGTCCGGATGCTGCCCGACGATCCGGGTCACGTCCTCGAAGGTCTCGACGACCTCTCCGTCGATCGACCGGAAGCGGTCGCCGGCGAGGAGGAGACCGTCGGCCGGCTGATCCGGGAAGACGGTCCCGATGACGGGCGGATCGGCCACGGTCTCGTTCAAGGACACGACGAAGAACAACACCACCGGCAGCACGAGGTTCATCATCGGCCCTGCGAAGGCGATGATGGCGCGGCGCCACACGGGCTGGCCGTCGAAGCTCCGATCGCGTTCGGCCTCGGTGACGACGTCGTAGGGGCTCTCGCCGAGCATCTTCACGTAGCCGCCGATCGGCAACGCCGCGAAGACGTACTCGGTCTCGCCGATGCGGAAGCCGAGCAGCCTCGGACCGAAGCCGAGCGAGAACGTCAGCACCTTCACGCCGAAGAACTTCGCCCAGGCGAAGTGTCCGAGCTCGTGCACGAAGATGAGCACGCCCACGAGGGCGACGAAGTAGACGAGATCCATCCGCGGTCGCTCGCGGCGCGAGGCGGCCATCCCGCCCCGCCGCTCGACGGGCCGACGCTAGCATGGGACCCTGGCGGGTCGAGCCGGATGACCGACGACTACCGACGCCTCCGCGACCGTGTCGACGCCTTCGCCGCGGAGGTCTCCGAGCGGCGCCGCGACGACCTCAGCTGCGGACCGGGCTGCTCCGCCTGCTGCGAGGCCCATCCCTCGGTCTCGGCGATCGAAGCGGCCGAGGTCGTCCGCGCGCTCGACGCGCTCGCTCCGGAGCGGAGGGAGGCGCTCAGGGCGCGCGCCGGCCGCGAGGCCGAGGGGGATCCGCGCTGCGTCATGCTCGACGACGACGGGCTCTGCGCCGTCTACGAGGCCCGACCCATCGTCTGCCGCACGCAGGGCCTCCCCCTCCTCTACCCACCGGGCTTCGTGCCGGCGGAGGCGGTGCTCGGGCGCACGCCGAAGGGAGACGTCACCTGCTGCCCCCTGAACTTCACGCGCTCGCAGCCCTCGGCTCGGGACGTCCTCGACATGGGACATGTCGACACGATGCTCGCGCTGATCGGCCGATTGGTCGGTTCCTCGGGGTCGCCCGACGCGGAATCGGCCGACGCGGAGGCGCGTTTCTCCCTCGCAGCCCTGGCCGGTCGCGGAGGACCCTTCCGTTGAAGGCCGGCTCGACCCCATGATACGGTCGACCGTCGCGTAGGCGGCAGAAAGCCCTCGACCGCGCCAGCCCATGACCACGCGAGTCCTCGTCGGAGACGAAGATCCGTTCAATCTCCGCCTCCTCGAAGAGGTGTGCGATGCGGCGGGCTACGCGGTCCTCTCGGCTCCCGACGGCCCGGCCGTGCTCGACGTCGTCGCGCGCGAGCGCCCCGATCTCATCCTCGTCGACGCGCGCATGCCGCGCCTCGACGGCTTCGAGATCCTCCGGATCCTCAAGAACGACGAGAACCTCCGGGACATCCCCGTCCTGATCGTCACGCCCGAGAGCGACGTCGAGTCGCGGAGCCGCGCGATCGCGCTCGGCGCCGAGGACTACGTCTCGAAGCCCTACCGCGTGTTCGAGGTGCAGCAGCGTCTCCGCAACGCGCTCCGGGCGTCCCAGGGCGATCGGAGCAAGACGCCGATCACGAACGTGGTTCCGCCGCCGCCGCCCGGAACGCCGCCCGGCCGCACGCCGCTCGGTCTCTGCCTCGAGTACGAGTACACGCGCTCGGTACGCTTCGGCACGCCGCTCTCGATCGTGCGCCTCGCGCACGCCGGCACGCCGGCGACGAGCGCCGGACTGGCGGAGCTGCAGCGCTCGGCCGTGCAGGGCTTCCTCCGAGCGTGCCTCCGCGGCTCCGATCAGATCTTCGTCCACGGCGACGGCGAGTACGTCGTCATCCTCACCGACACGGACGCCTCGGGCGCCGAGACGGTGCGCGTGCGCATCTGGCAGAGGCTCTCGGAGCCCGGGGCGCGCAAGGCGAGCCCGGATCTCCCGCATCTCCAGGTCGGCGTGGCGACGACCACCGGAAGGACCTTCCAGTCGTGGGAGGATCTGCTCTCCGCCGCGACGCCGAAGCCGAAGACCAGCCCCCGGACCGCCGCACGCGTGCCCTGAGCCCGCCGCCCGTCCTTCAGGGGCAGGTGCCGCCCATGCCCTCGACGATGCGGCGCACGTCCTCGATGGCACCCGACGTGGGCGCGAGCTCGCAGAAGCGCTGGTACGAACGGAGCGCGTGGCCGGAGTCGCCGAGCGCGCGATAGCAGTCGCCGCGAACGCGGTAGGCGGTCGCGTCGGCGCCGTTGCCGAGGGCCTCCGTCGCGAGCTCCACGCAGCGACGCGCATCCCCCGAGCGGAACGCCGCGCGCGCGTCCCGGACCAGCGAGGTCGGAGTCGGAGCCGCGGGCTCGCGGCTCGTCGACGGCGTGCTCGCCGCGTTCGTGGCCTCGTGCGGCGGTCGCGGAGTCGTGTGCCCGGCGTTCGCGCTCGCGGTCGCGGGGCTCGCGGTCGCGGGCTCCGGGCTCGCCGCCGGCGTCGTCGTGGAAGGAGCCGCAGACGGCGGCGGCGTGGCAGGCACGGCCGCGGGCACGACCGGTGCCGCGCGGGTCTCGGGCGGCGGCGTGGGCGCGACGGGCGCGGCCCCGCCGCTCGGGACGGCCGCGGGCCCGGTCCCGCTCGGCGTGTCGAAGGCGGCGCCGCGCGTGGCGGGATCGCGCGTGGAGACGTCGGGCACCTCGTCCGCGGGAGCGGCCGCGTCGACGCGCGCGGGCGCGGGCTCGACGGCCGTGTGCGAGAAGTGCCGGACGAGGGCGACCCCGGAGATCGAGCCGAGGACGAGCATCGTCACGATGCCGATCGCGAGCCAGGGCACGCGACGCGTCGGGAGCACGACGTCCATCGCCGACGAGTCGGTGCTCTCGTCGCCGCGCGAGCCGAGCGGCGAGGGCGAGGAGACGGCGGGAGAGGAGACGGTGGAAGGAAGTCCGGCCGGGGGCCGCTGCGACGGCGCCACGTCGGTCGGCGCGTACGCGAACCCGGGCGCGACCCTCGCCTGCACGGGCGCGGCCGCGGGGGCTTCCGCCACGCGAGGGGGCGGCGCCGCCGCGGGCGCGGATGCGGGCGGAGCGACGGCGATCGGCGCCTGGGCGGGAGCGGCCGGCTGGGCCGCGTAGCCGAGCGGTGGCGAGAGGGCGATGGCGGGAGCCGTCGCCTTGTCGGAGCGAGGATAGGCGGGAGCCTGCTCCGGTGGCGCGCCCCCCCCCGAGAGCGGAACACCGAGCGCCGTCCGATGGGCCTCGAACTCGCGGAACGTCCCCGGACGGAAGGGGATCTCTCCGGACGGCCCGGCGACGCTCGAGGCGCCCGTGACCATGCCCATGCCACCGAGGAGGTTCGTCTTCATGTCCGCGCGGGCCATCGGGCTCTTCGCGGACTTCTGGTGCGTGACCTCGAACCACGCCTCGGCGAGCTCGGTGGCGGTGCCGTAGCGGGCCTCGCGGGAGCGGGCCATCGCGCGCATCACCACGGCCTCGAGCTCCGCGGGCAGCTCGGGACGATGTGCGCGGAGCGGCACGACCTTGCCGTGGAGGATCGAGACGATGAGGTCGCTCGGATTGGTGGCGGGGAACGGAGGCACGCCCGCGAGCGCCTCGTAGAGGATCACACCGAGCGCGTACACGTCGGTGCGACCGTCGAGGTCGCGCTCGGCCGCGAGCTGCTCGGGCGCCATGTACCGCGGCGTGCCGAGCACCTGCCCCGTGCGCGTGAGGGTCGCGCGCCCGTCGATCTTCGAGATTCCGAAGTCGAGAAGTTTCACCTGCAACGACCGGTCGCCGAGGTTCTGCGCGAGGTAGACGTTGTCGGGCTTGAGGTCGCGGTGCACGACCCCGGCGCGGTGCGCGGCCGAGAGGCCGACCGCCGCGCCCGCGAGGATCGGGGAGAGCTCGTCCGGATCCATCCGGCCCCGCTTCATGCGCGCACCGAGCGTCTCTCCCCGGAGGAGCTCCATCACGAGGTAGAGCCGACCGTCGGGGAGCTGGCCCGAGAGCTCGACGCCGACGATGGCGGGATGGCGGAGCGAGAGCAGGAACTCGCCCTCGCGGCGGAAGCGCTCCATCGCTTCGCCGTGGTGCTCGATGTCGGCCTTGAGCAGCTTCAGCGCGATGCGGCGGCCGTTGACCAGGTCCTCCGCCTCGAGGACGCGCGCCATGCCGCCGCGGCCGAGCTCGCGCACGATCCGGAAGCGCCCGGCGACCAAGGTGCCGGGCAACATGTCGTCCGTCGCGGAAGGATCGCGGCCCGTCGCCATTCGGAGATGGATCCTCCCCGCTCGGACGGGCTCCGTCAACGGCCCACGGCGTGGGAGCCCCGGAGCCTCAGGGGGCGTCCGCTCGCGCGAGGAAGAAGAGCCGGAGCTGGACGAGCAGATACCAGTCCTGCCGCACGACGAAGGCGCCCGCCGAGGTGACGTAGAGCAGGTGGGGGAAGCCGAAGGTCCCGAAGACGTCGAGGCGGGGGAGCCGCCCCGGCGCCACGGTCCCCCCGCCGCGGAGCTCGAAGGGCAGCTGGTAGGTCGGAGACGTCGCGCTCGAGCCGCCGCCGTAGAGCCCGGCCGCGAGCCCGACATCGCCGCGTCGGCCGAGCCGGACGTCGACCGCGAGGCGAGCCCCGACCTGATGGTAGGTCCTCTCCGCGAAGAAGACCGTGTACCGCGGATCGAGCCGCACGAGCGCCCGGCCCGCGAGGTGTGCCTGCAACGGCAGCCCGAGCCCGAGAGCGACGCTCTGGCTCGAGGTGCTCGGGACCGTCAGGGAGGTGTCGAGCCCGAGCTCCACCGTCCGCGGCACGAGCCGCACGCGGAGCGAGAACGTCGGGCCGCCCACGCCGCCGTCGGGCAGGACGTGGAAGGGCACGGCGAACGAGGCCGCGACGCGACGCACGAGGCCGACAGAGCCGCCCAGGATCTCGTCGAGGCCGACGTCGCGAGCGCCGGTCGACGGCGAGCGCGCGCCGGTGGGGAAGCCCATCGTGTCGAGGGAGAGGGCGAGCCCGCCGCGCGGGAGCACGAGGGGCCGATCGACGTAGGCGACGGGATACCCGGGCGGCGGGATGCGGGGCCGCGGCCCCCCCTCTTGCGCCGACGCCCGGCCCCCGACGAGGACGAGCACGGCGACGGCGAGCCACGCGAGTCGCACCGGGCCGCGTCAGAGGTGGAAGTACTGGGTCGCGATCCGCACGAGCCACACGCCGATCGAGCTCGCGCAGAGGAGGATCGCCCACTTCTCGAAGTGCAGGTCGTCGAGCGTGTCGAGGACCGGCGAGCCCTTCCAGAAACCGCGCACTGCGACGGGGATCGTGAAGAAGGAGACGAGGAAGAGGATCACGCCGAAGGGATTCGCGTGGGTCGCGCCGATGAACTGGAGGCGCGTCATGTGGGCGAACGAGGTCGTGAGGCCGCAGCCCGGGCAGGGGTAGCCCGTGAGCACCAGGAAGCCGCAGGGCGGCAGGCCGAGCTGCGTGTGCGTGCCGTGTCCGGAGGGGTCCGGCGTGAGCGTGGCCGCGAGGGCGATCACGATCGTCGGCAGGATTCCGAGCACGAACCAGCCGATCCGCGCGGAACGACGGCGCTTCTCCTCGTCGGAGTCGACGAGGGGCCGTGCGAGGTCGGCGGCGAGGGAGGGGTCGGACACGCTCCGTTGGTTGTGAACCCTCGCGGGCCTCTTCGTCAATCCGGGGAGCGCGGCTCGCGCCAGGCGGGATCCCGCCGCGCGACCCCGTCGACGAAGGAAACGCACGCACGCTCGCAGTCGAGCGGCTCGACCTCGGCCGCGACCTCGGCGCCGCAGGGATTGCGGCCGCCTCCGAGGGCATGGGCGAGGTGGGCGTGGAGGCACTTCACGCCGGCCCGGATGCCGGCCACGCCGCCCCGCGGGCGGAGCAGCGCCCCGCTCGGGATCTCGCGATCGCGCTCCGCGGCGTAATCGGCGTGCGCCTCTTCCATCGCGGCGCGGAAGGCGGCGTCGTTCGCGAGGCGCGTCTCGTACCGCGTGACGTCGCCGCGCGCCTCGAGCCGCGCCACGCGTCGGTGCGCGAGCGGGCAGACGAGCCAGTACCGCGTGGGGAACGGCTCGCCCGCGTGCGTCACGGGAGGGACGCGGACGACGATCGGGAGCCCGAGCCCACAGCGCGCCACGACGGTCGGCGTCGCGAGCAGCTCCCGGCCGAGCTGCGCCGAGACGATCGCCACGTCGCGGTCGTCTTCACCGTCGAGAGTCGTCCCGCTCATGGGCGCATCTTCGGGACGAGCGTCTCCCAATGCTCGGAGGCGCCCACGAGCTCCACGACCATCACGGCCTCCGCCATCGCCCGGTCGGGCCGGAGACCCTTCCCGACCACGAGACGCGACGCGATGCTCTCGGCGACCGCGACGCGCGTGGCCATCTCGGCACGGAAGAGCGTGAAGGGGCCGTCGTCCGCCCACTTGAGCGACCACAGGCGATCTCCGACCCAGTCGTTGATCACCTCGCGCGAGCTCCGCGCCACGGGGCTCCGGGCCTCGGCCCGATCGAACGCATCCGCCCACGGACGCCCGGGCGGGCGCGGCGCCGCGCCCTCGAGGAGGTGGACGAGGGTATCGCCGAACCAGGCGATCGCGTCGCCGAAGCGCGAGCCGTCCTTCGCGGCGATGAAGTCCTCCGCGATCCCGGCCCAACGCCCGCCGACGAGCTTCGGGAAGGGCTTCGCGTCGAGCACGGAGAGCGGGGCTTCGCCCTCGGCGAGCCGAGCGAGCAGGGGCGCCTCGATCGCGAGCCATTCCTCGAGGGAGACGCTCCTCTTGGCGTCGAGCCGTACGCGGTCGACGTCGTTGTCCGAGTCGAGCGTGCCGTCGTGCTCCTTCAGCGAGGCCTCGGCCGCCTCCGCCGTGAGCGTGGGACGATCGCCCAGGGTCCGGCAGGGGCAACGATGCTCGGTGTACACCCGTCCACCGATCGGCGTGGCGGTCAGGCCGTAGGGGAACTTCTGGCAGCCGTGGGGCTTGTGCTCGGGTCCCTTCTCCGCGTGGATGCCGCAGAGCAGGTTCGGCAACAGGAAGCGGCAGCCACCGTCGGCCGCCGTACGAAGCATGTCGTCCTCGAAATCGTCGTCCCAGCCGGCGCCCTTCTTGTCGATCTTGCGGACCTGGACGAGCTCCTTCCGGGTGAGCGGCCCGAGACCGTGGATGTCGTGGCAGCAGAGCCCATCACCGAAACAGGTGTAACGAGCCCCTTCGCGGACGAGGAGGGGGCGGATGGCGGGCTTCGCTCGGGACGGCATCGGGACTCCGGTAGTTTACGTGGGGGACGATTCCTGTATGATGACGGCCGATGGCACAGGGCCCGTCTCCCCTACTCGGGTACAACACGAACGTCCGTCACAAGGGGAAGCTGTACCATATCCAGACGGAAGACTCCGGCGTCCAGCACCCGCACATCATCACGCACCTCTTCGCGGATGGCGGGCGCATCGTGGCCTCGAAGAAGACCTCGTATTCCGAGCACGTCGGCGTCGAGGATCTGAAGACCGTCGTGAAGAAGATGATGCAGGACCAGCACAAGGCGATGTTCATCGCCCTGCGGGACGGCATCTACGACGAGCCCGAGCCGGCCGCCGACGTCAGCCAGAGCCTCTCGCTCCCGCCGACCGCCGTCTCCCCCTCCTCCGTGGCGGCGCCCTCGTCCGTGCCGAGCGCCATCCCCGCGACGCCCGCGACCGAGATGCCCCGGGTGGACGTCGACGCGCTCGAGCGAGCGGCCGCCCGTCTGGCCGGTGCCCCCCAAGCGCCCCCCGCGGGGCCCGTCACCGGGCGCTACCAGGCGACCCAGCCCGCGGCCGTGGCCCCGGTGAAGCCCAAGTCGAAGCCCCCCGAGTCGATCTTCGGCAGCGATCTCCTCAGCGAGAAGTCGCTCGACGAAGTCATCCTCAGCTACCTCGCGACCGATCTCGACGAGACGGAAGGCTGAAGGCACACTGGGATCCCGAACGCTCGCTACGGCGAGTCGACGTCCGCCGCGCTTGAACCTGCACGAAGGCGGTGCTAGCGAACCTCTCTCCGACGGCTTCGTGCGGGCGCACGCGGTCGTTCCCTGGAGGGTGAAGATGCCCGACGCCACGTTCTCGTTCCGACAGAAGATCCCCGAGAACCTCCGCAAGGACCCCGACAAGGCGCGTTCCGTCGGCGGCATCTTCGTCTTCAAGATCTCCGGCGAGCACGGCGGGATCTGGACGGTGAACCTGAAGGACGAGGTGGGCGTGCACGAGGGCGAGCTCTCGGGCGCGGACTGCATCATCGAGGTCACGAACGACGACTGGCGGCAGATGACGGAGAATCCGAACTCCGCGATGCAGCTCTTCTACGCCGGCCGCCTGAAGGTCACCGGCAACGCGATGCTCGCGCTGAAGCTCCAGCCCGTCATCAGCTGAAGCCGTCGCGACGGGCGGAGGCGCCTCCCACCGACGGGAATCGTCGCGGGGGCGCTTCCAGAACGGGCGTTCGGGGCGCAACCATGCGGTGGAGGAGAGTCCACCATGAGCCACGCCAAGAGCCGCTCGAAGAAGGCCGTGCCCGCCGCGTCCCGCACAGGCAAGCGCACGTCCCGGAAGCGGACGCCCGCGCGGGCCCCCGCGGCTCAGAGGCCTTCGCATCGCCCCGTGGACGTCCTCTCCTCGGAGGTCGGAGGTGCGGGCCTCGGAGAGGTCATCGCGCATTTCACCTCGAAGGTCCCGTCCGTCGAGGAGCGCATGGCCCAGGGCAAGGCGCTCCGGAAGAAGACGCCCCACGCGCGCCATGCCGAGTATCGTCCGGCGCGCGATCGGGAGGATCCGGTCGACATCCTCGAAGCGCAGGCGACGACGCGGCTCAAGGATCTCGTGCCGGTGCGCTATGCACGCATGCTCGCGAGCCCCTTCGCCTTCCTCCGCGGCTCCGCCGCGGTGATGGCCGCCGACCTCGCCCGGACCCCGACCTCGGGGCTCGTCGTGCAGGCATGCGGCGACATGCACGTGGCGAACTTCGGCGTCTTCGCGACCGCGGAGCGGAACCTCGTCTTCGGCATCAACGACTTCGACGAGACGCTCCCGGGCCCCTGGGAATGGGACCTGAAGCGGCTCGCCGCGAGCGCCGTCGTCGCCGGTCGCTTCCTGGGCGCCGATCGTGCGCTCTGCGAGGACGCGGCCCAGGCCGTCGTGCGGAGCTACCGCAAGCGGATGCGCGAGTACGCCGAGATGGGACACCTCGCGGTCTGGTACTCGCGGATCGACGAGCGCGCGGTGCTCGACGCGCTCTCGCCCGAGGCCCGCATCGGGGCCGAGCGCATCATGAACAAGGCGCGCCAGCGGAACCACCTCCAGGTCCTCGAGAAGATGACCGAGATCGTCGACGACGCGCACCGGATCGTCGAGCAGGCGCCCCTCGTCGTGCGCGCGACGGTGACGGAGGACGGACATCCCGTGGGGCAGGCCGTCGACACCGCGTTCCAGGACTACCTCGGCTCCCTCGGCGAGGAGAGGAAGCTCCTCCTCCGCCGATACCGAATCGCCGACGTCGCGCGGAAGGTCGTCGGCGTCGGGAGCGTCGGCACCCGCTGCTGGATCGTGCTGATGACGGGCAACGGCGAGGACGATCCGCTCTTCCTCCAGTACAAGGAGGCCCAGCCCTCCGTCCTCGCGCCCTACGTGCGCGCGCCCGGCTGGTCGAACCAGGGGCAGCGCGTGGTCGTCGGTCAGCGCATCATCCAGGGCGCGCCCGACATCCTGCTCGGCTGGGGCCGGAGCATCCGCGGCTCGGACTTCTACGTGCGCCAGCTCCGCGACATGAAGGGCGGCGTCGACTTCGAGCCCGGCGTGACGAAGGCGAGGAACCTCCCCGAGTACGCGAAGCTCTGCGGTTGGGCCCTCGCGCTCGCGCACGCGAAGTCGAGCGATCCGGCCGTGCTCGCCGGCTACCTCGGCAAGAAGGAGGAGCTCGACGAGGCGATCGCGAAGTTCGCCCGGTCCTACGCCGATCAGACCGAGCGGGATCATCACGCGCTCGAGAAGGCCGCGAAGGCGAAGCGCATCGCCGTCGCGCAGGTCGAGGGCGAAGACTAGGCGCGGCGCGAGGGTCGCCCCGTGACGACGTCACGGACGATGCGGTGCACCGCGGCGAGATCGTCCGGGTAGAGGTGCGTGCCCTCGAGCTCGTGCCACCGCACCTCCGGGTGACGCCTCCGTATCGACGCGACCTGGTCGGGCGGGGCGAGGGCGTCGTGCCGCTGTACGACCACGTGCAGGTCTCGCGGATCGACGCGTAGCCCGAGCCGCAGCGGCTCCGTGACCACGAGATCGTCCAGCGCGAAGCGCGCATTGAAGCGGGAGAAGACGCGCCGCATCGGGCGGTGGATGCGCCCCATGAGACCGAGCTCGGTCGCGCTCGCGTGCAGACTCGTGACCGGGCAATAGAGGATCGCCTCGTCGACGTCGGCGGAGTGCGCGAGGTGCAGGGCGAGCTGGCCGCCGATGGAGAAGCCGAGGACGGTCACGCGCTCGTAGCCCTCGCGCTCGACGAGCCATTCGAGGAGCGCTCGCACCCCGCTCACGGCCGAGCGCAGGTTCTCCACGAAGCGCGAGAGACGCGCGCTCGTGAAGCCCGAGCCCGGCCAGAGCGGATACGTCCCCGGCTGATGGTGCGTCATGATGTTGGTGCACACGTCGACCGGCAGCTCCCCGAGGCCGAAGAGACGGCTCATCAGCGCCGGCGAGGGCACGCCGTAGCAATGGCAGACGAGCACGAGATGCCGGCTCGGGCCCCGCCTCGATCGCGCGAGGTGCGCGAGGATCCGATCCGAGGGCTCTCCCGAGAGGCGGGCATAGGGGTTCGTGCCCTCGATCCGCCCGGCGGCGTCCATCGCCATGCGGATCGACGATGGCTCGAGCGCCGGATGCAGACCTCGCGCCTCGATGTCCCCGAGAACGATCTCGCGATGGGGATCGTGCCGGAGCTCGTCGAGACGCGACGCCGAGAGGGCGACCTCGCCGATCGACCATGCGCCGCCCAGCGCGGCCTCGAGAGGCATGAGGGCTCGTCCGAGGGACATCGGAGGACGATAGCCGTCCCGCGCGTGCGAACCAGGTTGCCGGGGCGCCGCACGACGGAATTCGGCCCGCGCTACGCCTTCGGGAGGCATGGCCGCCGTTCACCCTTTCGGAGGCGAGTTCTGGTAGCCTCGCGCGCGGAGGCGAGAAGGCATGCGCGACGTGAGCGAATTCTTCCAGCAGGTCGACAAGGACGGGAACGGCAGCATCGATCTCATCGAGTTCCGCGAGCTGCTCTCGGCGCTCGGTCTGGACCTCGAGCCGGCGGAGGCCGAGCGGCGCTTCGATGCGATCGACGTCGACGAGAACGGCCTCATCGAGGCGGAGGAATTCGCGACCTGGTGGACCGAGAGCGGCCACGCGGGCTGAGCGCCGGCCGCGTGCTCATTTCGCGCGCGACGGCAGCCGAAGAGTCCTGCCTGAGACCATGAATTCGCCCATCCCGCGGTGATGGAGCGTTCGAGCACCTTCGCGGGCGGGGTCGATCCAGGCCTTCACCACCTCGAGGACGAACAGGCCGTAGCGGCTGACGTTGCGCGTGTCGACGACGCGGCACTCGAGGCTCGCGAAGCATTCGTCGACGAGAGGGGCCGAGACCTCGCGCGCCGGGACCGGCGTGAGGCCGATCGTCTCGAACTTGTCGGTCTCGCTCCCGCTGGAATTGCCGCAGGCGACGACCTTCTTCGCGAGGCGCGCGGGCGGGACGTTGAGGACGCATTCCTTCGTCGCCCGGAGCGCCCGAAAGCTGAAGTTCCGGTCGCTGACGACGCAGGCCACGAGCGGCGGCTCGAAGTCGAGCATCGTATGCCACGACATCGCCATCACGTTGCTCCTGCCACGGTGATGCGTCGTGAGCAGGACGACGGGCCCCGGCTCGAGGAGCCTGTACACCCAGGAGAGCGGAAGGTTCTTCTTGGCATTCTTCACGGGCTGCCTCCGCTGGGGAACGTGAAGCCGGCATCGTCCCACGAAGCGACCCGCGCGGTCTGCCGATCGTCACACGGAGACGCGCGGCCTGGCTCGCCGAGGCGCACGAAGCCGCTCAGGGAACGACCTGCCCCGACCGCTGCACGTCGGTCACGACGAGACCGGGCTCGGCGCCCGTCGGCGGTGCGCCCTCCTCCACGCTCGAGGAGGCGAGCACGCCGGCGGGACCGCGGTTGCTCGTCGCCACGCTCGAGAGCCACGTCACCGTGCCGCCCGAGGCGATCCCCCAGGCGTCGTCGAAGCCCGGGAGCCCGCTCAGGCTCGTGGTCTCGAAGGTCGCCGCTCCCGTGGCCTCGAGGTAGCCCGTGGTGATGCGCTCGTCCCAGCTCCGCGATGCCCCGCCGGCGACGCGATGGTAGAGCGAGAAGACCGCATCGCCCGCCACGTCCGGGAACTCGGCGGAGAGGCGCACGTAGGGAGCCTTCGCGACGACGAGCACCGTGGGACCCGCGACCGGCGACGGCAGCGCGAGCTCGACGTCGGCGACCTCGTGCACGTAGGCGATCGCGCTCCGTCGTCCGGCGTCGGTGTTGGGCGAGCCGGCATTCACACGTGCGGCCTGCACGTCGTTCGGCGCGAGCAGCGAGGCCGGGGGCCCCGACCACGCCTCGAGCGAAGACGCGTAGGTGCCGACCGTCACGCCGCCCGCGGTCGTGAACCAGCCCGCGAGGAAGGGGGCGTCGGCGGCGAGCGCGCCCGTGACCGTGGCGGACCCGCTCGCGCCCGGGACGGCGCTCGCGACCGAGGCGGCCCACTGCGAGCCGTTGCCGAAGGAGAGAGCGCGCTCGATCGCGTAGTCCACGAGCGCTCCGTTGCGTCGGCGCATGACGACGTCGGTCGTGCCCGTGACGAGCTTCGCCGTGAACGTGGGCGTCGTCGACGTGGGATAGCCGCTTCCGGTCGCGAACGAGACCGCGACGTCGTCGCCCATCGCGAGGCCGACGACCTGGCCCTTCACCGACGCATCGTGGGCGGCCGTCGTACAACGCGCGCGCAGCGTGTCGGCCTCCGTGACGAGCGCGTGGACCACCGTCGCGCTCGTCGACGCGCCGGGCTCGGTCGGAGCGCAGACGATCGCGACGCCGTAACGCCCCGAGGCGATGGGGAAGACGTATCTCCCTCCGAGCCCGTCGACGACCTGCCAGGGTCCGTCGCCGTCCTGGTACGCGACCCAGCTCGCGTTCGCCTCGATCGGAGCGAACGTGCGAACGGTCACTTCGACCGGTCCCTGCGGGCCGCTCGACCCCGTCGTCCCGCCGTCGTCGCAGCCCGCGCCGAGCCCGGCGAGCACCGTGGCGCCCGCGAGGCAAGCGCGACGGACGCGACGAAGCGCCCCGCCGTTCGATCCGTTCGTGGAGTTGCCTGCCGCCATCGCCCACGCGCTCCTCGGGACGACGAAGCGCGTCCCTCCCCGCGACTCGGGGAGGAGAGCGCCGTTCCGTCACGGAATCGGCGCGCGCTCAGTCGCCGACGTACGGGAACGGCGTGCCGGGGACCGAGTGCACGGCGTCGACGATCAACACGAGCCGGTAGGTGCCAGGCGGCGTCTCGGCGGACGGCATCCACGTCGCGCGGTAGCGATGGATGCCGCGACGCCCGCTCTTCTTGCCTTCGTGCACGAGCTCGACGTCCTCGGAGGTGTCGTCGACGGGATCGCCGGCCGCATCGACGTGGGGCACGAAGCGCCCTTCCGCATCACGCCGCTCGACGCGCACGAAGGGCTGCCCCGTGCCGACGAGCGTGACCGGATGCCCCGCGCGGAAGAAGAGGACGAACGCCTGCCGATCGTCGCGGGTCGTGGAGGAGGTGCGCTCGAGGACGGGCACGAGGGGAGGCTCGTCCGGCATCACGTCGGCGCGATCGAGGCGGACCTCGGGGAGCGCGAGGGGCTCGACGAGCGGGCGTCCCGAGCCCTCCACGCCGGCGCGCACGCTGCGCGCGAGCCGAACGAGATGCGCCGTGATCACGGGCTGCGTGCGCGGACCGTAGAGCGTCGAGCCACCCTCGTAGTGCTGAGCCGCGTATTCCTCGGGGGTCGTCATGTACTGGACGTACTCGTTGGCGAGCCCGACCAGCATCACCTGCTCCGTCCCGAGCGCGGCGGCGACGGAGGCGCGGATCCTCCGTCCGGCGGTCGTCGTCGCCTCGAAGGGATAGGAGACGATGGCGCCGCTTCCGACGCCGACGACCGAGAGCGGCGCGACGGTGGGGAAGCCCCCGGCGCCGAGGTTCTCGGAGATCAGGAAGGCCTTCGGCGCCTGGCAGCCCGTGCCCGGCGAGACGATCCCTTCGTGGAAGAGACGGCCGCAGAAATGCGTGCGTCCCTCCTCCGAGCCGCAGATCGCCGCGCGCCCGAGGGCGGCGTGCGGGCAGAGTCGGGGAGCGTCGGCTCCGTCCTCCGGAGCGAGGGCGTTCGGGAGGAAGAGATCGCGCATCGCCCGCACGATGCGAGGCTCCGTCTCGTAGGCGCTCGCTCCGCCGTGGGCCGCGACCACGCGATCGGCGAGCAGCTCCCCGAGGCGGCGCGCTTCGGGCCAGCCCTGCACGCGGTAGTCGGGACGCACGTCGCCCTCGGCGCCGTTCGCGAGGACCGCGACGAAGGAACCGTCGCCGCGGAGGCGGGCCTCGATGCGGCGCGCGGCGTAGCCGAAGAGATCGGCCTCGAGCAGCTGGTTCGTGTTCGGCACCACCGTGCCGTGCACGGGGAACGAAGCGTAGAGCGCGAGGGGACGTGGCCCCTCGGGACCTTCGACGTCGATGCGGAGGAGATCGAGGCGCCCCTCGACCTCGGCGACCGGATCGACGCCGTCCGTCCGGCAGGTCGTGCCGAGCTCGCCCATCGGGTCCTCGTTGCCGCAATGGGCGACGACGCTGCGGTTCTGGCCGATCGCGGGCTCGCGATCGCGGCCGCCGTTCACGAAGGCGTGCGTCCACGCGATGCGCGCCGGCTGCGCGGTCTCGGCGGCGCGCGCGATCGCACCCGCGATGCGCGTCGCGAGGAAGTCGAGCACACGCGGGTCGAACCCGGTCGTCTCGCCGCTGAACGCGCCCGCGTAGTTCGGCGAGGCGAAGTAGTGTGCGGGTCCCCCGTGGGTGTGCGTCGCCGAGATCACGAGCCGATCGGCCCCGAGGTGGAGCTCCGAAGGGAGACGGGCGCCGACCTCGCGCACGAGGGCGAGGGAGATGCCGAGCAGATCGCAGGCGACGAAGGCGACGCGCTCGCCCTGCGCGTCCTCGAGGTAGACGGCGCGGCAGCGGAGCCGGCCGCGACGACCGAGGGCCTGCCGCGCCTCCGGCCCGTGCCCGAAGGTGCCGACCAGCATCGCGGGGGTGACGTCGGCCTCGGCCGCGCCCGCGCGGAAGCCGCCCGTCCCCGGAAGGGGAGCCTCGGGGACCACCACGACGCCCTCGGGTCCGACGGTCGCACCGGGGATTCCGAGGGGGGGCCGGTAGCCCGAATGGCAGGCGGCGAGGAGGGGGAGGAGGACGAGGACGGCGAGCGCGCGTTGACACCCCTCGGACGCGCTCCTAGGCTCCGCTCTCTCTAGGAGGCCGGAAGTGGCGGATCTCAAGGACTTCCTCACGAAGAAGGGCATGGAGCTCATGCAGGACCCGCGGGTCGCGAAGCTCATGCAGGACGAGCGGGTTTCGAAGGGCATGATGCAGGCCATCCAGCTGCGGGGGAAGGTCCAGGAGCAATTCGAGAAGGGCGTCGAGGACATCGCCGGCGCGCTGAACCTGGCGACGACGAAGGAGATCAAGGATCTCAAGCGCCAGATGAAGAAGATGGAGCGCGAGCTCGAGCAGGCGCGCGCCGCGGCCAAGAAGGCCGCCGAGAAGGCCGGCGAGAAGGCCTGAGCCGGCGGGCTCAACGGGACTGCCACGAACCCCCGATGAATCGGGTGCGTTCCGTGGCAGTCTCTCGTTCGTGACCCTGACGCGCTCCTTCCTTCGACTCGCGCTCGCCGGGCTCCTCGCCTCGGCCTCCCCTCTCCTCGTCCCCGTGGGCGGGGCGCAGGCGCAAGGAGGCTCCCGCGGAGCTCCCTCGGCCGACGCGACCGCCCGTGCACGGACCCTCTTCGAGCAGGGCCAGGCGGCCTATGCCCAGGGTCGCTTCGACGAGGCCGTGGCCAAGATGCGCGAGGCCTACGAGCTCACGCACGCCGCGGAGCTCGCCTTCAACGTGGCGCGCGTCTACGAGCGCATGAGCGACTACCGGAACGCCATCCGGTACTTCGAGCTCTACCTCCGCGACGGACATCCCGCGCCCGAGGAGCGAGCGCAGATCGAGGAGCGGATCGCCGCGATCCGCGCCGCCGACCAGCGTCGTCGCCAGCAGGTCTTCACCGCCCCCGCGTCGAACGACGAGATGGCGCAGGAGGCCCGGACCTTCTTCGAGCGAGGGGTCGCGCTCTACCGTCGCCGCCAGTACCAGGCCGCGATGGAGGCGTTCATCGCCGCGCACCGCTTCGCCCCGCTCCCGGAGGTCCTCTACAACATGGCCGTCACGGCCGAGCGTCTCGGCTCGACCCAGGACGCGATCGACTACTACCGCGAGTACCTGCGTGTCCGCCCCGACGGACCGGAGCGAGGCCAGGTCGAGCGCGAGATCGAGCGGCTCCGCAGCGCTCGCTAGCCGGCGAAGAGCTGCGCGATCTTCGCGCCGAGGAAGACGGCGAGGAGGATCGGCACGAGCACGGTGGCCGCCGCGAAGGTGATGCCGAGCGCGACGATCGCGTAGTCGAGCGTCGTCGGCTCCTTCGCCTCGTGCTCGTAGGTCTCGAGCAGCACCAGGTTCCGCTTGTTCGAGCGGAAGAAGAGATCGAAGACGTCGCCGACCACCGGCACCGAGCCGAGCACGAGGTCGACGAGGATGTTCATCACCATCCGGAAGAGGATCACGCCGGGCACGCCGCGGCGGAGCGCCGCGACGAGGATCGCGGTCGAGGCGACGGCGGTGAGCGAGTCGCCCGCCCCGGGGAGAAGGAAGCCGAGGATCGCGTCGAGCCCGACGCCGACGTCGGTGCCGGGGATCCGCACGAGCTCGTCGAGGAGGCGCACGAGGCGGAGCACCCACTCGGGCACGTCGCGCTCGCGTGCGATGCGGGCGAGCTCCTGCTTCAGGTCGAGGCGATCCTCGTCGGTCATGCGCGTCGCGCGAGCCAGTCGCGGATCAGGGGCCAGACCGTGGTCGGCGCTTCCTTGCCGAGGATCAGGTCGATGTGCCCGAGCGGATAGACGCGGAACATCTTGTCCTTCGAGCCGCTCTCGTCGTAGCCGCGCTTCACGGCCGGGGGCGGCGCGAGCGCGTCCTCCGTGCCCGCGATCACGAGCAGCGGGAGGTCCATCGCCCGGAAGGCGACGCCGTAGTCGAGGCGGCCGACGGACGCGCCGAGCGTCTCGCGATCGCCTCCGGTGACGAGGTCGATCGTGACCTTCACGCTCGTCGCCTCGAAGGAGTGGGCGAGGTACTCGTGGAGCAGCTCGTGCTCGAGCTGACCGGGCCGCCAGCCGCGCGCGATCTTCGGGAAGATCGGGAGATCGAAGAGCGAATGCGTCGCCTTGAGCGCGGGGCCCGCGTACTTCGTCGGAAGGAGCGGGTTCGAGTCGAGCAGGCCCGTGAAGTGGATGCCCTCGACGAGCTTGCCGAGCCAGACGAGCGCCGTGTTGCCCGCGCCGAAGCGGTAGGGCGAGCCGATCGAGATGACGCCCTTCACCTTCTCCCGCACGACGGTTCCGGCCGCGGCGTAGGAGAGGAGCCCGCCCATCGAGTGCCCGAGGAGGAAGACCTTGTCGTGACCGGAGAGCGCGATCGCCTCGCGGACGAACGACGGGATGTCCTCCCGGATGTGCTCGTCGAGCATGCGCGGACGCATCTCGGTGAAGTGGCGGGACCGCCCGTGGCCGCGGAGCTCGGCCGTGAACACGTCGAAGCCCTCGGCCGCGAGATAGGCGGAGAAGGAGCGCTTCGTCGTATGCCAGGTGTAGCGGTTCTGCGCGAAGCCGTGGATGAGGATCACCGCGGCCTTCGTCTCGGCGACGTCGGCCCTGCGCTTCCTCACCATGCCGAGCGGCGTGCCGGACGTCATCACGACGTCCTTCACGAGTCGCTCGCGGCGGCTCCCTTCGACCTTCTGGTCGACGACCTCGGTGCGGAGGATCATGTCGCCCCTAGCCTAGCAGCCTTCCGAGGGGAGGCGGAGGCGGACGCGCCCCTTCCGCCCTCCGGGTCGGTGCCGGTCAGAGGTCGACCTGCTCCACGTCGAGCCCCTCGAGCTCCTCCTGCAGGAAGCGGGAGGCCACCTCGGCGAAGCGGCCCGGGAGGTCCGTGACCATCAGCCGGAGCTTGCCCCGTCCGGAGCGGGGCTCGCGGAGGCCCTTCGTCTCGAGGAGGTGCGCGAGCTCGTGGGCCGTCGCCTGGGCGCTGTCGACCACGACGAGCTCGGGCCCGGCGAGACGAGCGGCCTCGGCGCGGATCACCCCTCCGAGCAGCGGATAGTGGGTGCAACCGAGCACGAGGGCGTCGATGTCCTTCTGCGTGAGCGGCGTGAGGTAGCGCTCGACGACGAGACGCGGCACCTCGCCGTCGAGCCAGCCTTCCTCGGCGAGCGGCACGAGCAGGGGAGCCGCGAGGGCGAAGACCTCGATGCGCGAGTCGACGGCGTGGAGCGCTCGCTCGTAGGCCCGCGAATTCACCGTGCCCTGCGTCGCGAGGACGCCGATGCGCTTCTTTCGGCTCGCGGCAGCACCCGCACGCGCGCCGGGCTCGATCACGCCGAGCACCGGAACGTCGAGCTCGTCGCGGAGCATCTCGAGCGCCACGGCGCTCACCGTGTTGCAGGCGACGACGAGGAGCTTGATCCGGTGCTTGACGAGGTGCTGCGCGCAGGCTCGCGCGTAGCGGATCACGGTGTCCGCCGAGCGCGTGCCGTACGGAACACGCGCGGTGTCGCCGAGGTAGACGAGATCCTCGTCGGGAAGCGCCTCGCGGATCGCGTGGGCGACGGTGAGGCCTCCGAGGCCGCTGTCGAAGACGCCGATGGCGGTCATGGCCCCGTGGTTTGCCCTCTCGGGGGCACGGCATCAAGGGGGGAGAGCACGGGAACCGCCGATCGACGGCGGGCGAGATAGCGCTCGACGCCGAGCCCGACGAGCAGCGCCGCGACGATCTGGTAGGGCGAGATCCCGAGCGCCAGCTTGGGTGTGTCGCGGAAGGCCTCGGTCGCGATGCGGAAGACGCCGTACGCGATCAGGTAGAGATGGAAGACCTGACCGCGCTGCCGCCCCGCGCGCACCAGGGCGATCGCGACGAGCGCGGCCGCGAGGTGGAACGCGGCCTCGAGCGGCGCAGCGGGGAAGCGCGCGACGCCCGCCGCGTCGTGGAGCGAGAGAGGGCCGAGCTCCATCGGAACCCCCGGGCAACAACCGTGCAGAGTGCAGCCGAGGCGACCGAAGACGAGGCCGAGCGGGACGATCGTCGCGAAGACGTCGCCCGTGGCGGCCCGCAGACCGACGAGCGCCTTGCCGCCTTCGACCCCGGCGTAGCCGCCGATCAGCCCGCCGAGGATCGTCTTGCCGTGGACGAGGAGCGCGACCGGGTCCGGGCTTGCGAGGATCCACGGGAGCTCGGCGAGGACGTAGGCGAGCTTCGCGCCGAGGAGCGCTCCCGCGAGCCCTCCGACGTAGACCAGCGCGAGCCGCGAATCCCTGCGCGTCAGGCGCGTCCACGCGAGCGCGGAGCTCGCGACGGCGACGACGAAGAGGAGCGCGTACCACGCCATGCGGCGGCGATCGTACCAGAGCGCCGCGCTCAGCGCCTTCCGTCGCCGCCGAGGAGTCGGTCCGCGAGCCCGAAGACGAGCGAGGAATCGGGCACGGTGCTCCCAGGCCTCATCGCGCGCTCGAGTGGGAAGCCGGACGGGAGCAGACCGAAGAGCGGGATGCGTCGATCGTGGGCGTAGGCGGAGCCGTGTCCGCTGCCGAAGCCCGTGACGTACTCCGGATCGAAGAAGGCGCCTCGATCGAGCACGGCGAAGAGATCGCCGCCCTCCGGGCGGACGGCCCGCCGTATCGCCTCGGAGCGGCTCGCGAGGGCGCTCGCGTCGCTCGTGTCGAAGGCGTCACGGATGCCGGGCGTCGCGAGGAGGGCGCGGACGAGCGCCTCGACGAGCGTCCGGTAGCGCGCGGCGGGGAGCGCGCGCGCGTCCTCGGTGAGGACGACGTAGGGATCGGAGACGCCGAGCACCCACTCGCCCTCGCCGAGGGTCGCGTCGGCCACGCCCTCGAGCGCTCGGGCGAGCGCATGCGGCTCGACGCGGCGGGCTCCCGCGCAGGGTCGCTCGTAGGGATCGTCCACGCCCTGGGCGCAGAAGGCGCGCGAGGAGAGGTCGTCCTCCGGGAGGAACGACGAGCCGTGATCGGCCGTGAGCAGGAGCGAGTACCCCCCGCGTCCGAAGCGACGATCGAGGAGCGCGAGGAAGTCGGCGAGCGAGCGATCGAGGCGGACGAGCTCGTCCCAGGCTTCGAACGAATCGGGCCCGAAGACGTGCCCCACGTAGTCGTAGGAGGAGAGCGAGACGTGGAGGAAGAGCGTCCGGTCCGGACGATGGAGCGCCTCGATCGCATCCCCCGCGAGCGCGAAGAGGGCTTCGTCCGCGAAGGGAGAGGCCCGGAAGGCCTTCGCCGGATTCCGGGCGTGCGCGAAGTCGTGGGGGAAGGTCGTGCCCCAGCCCTCGAGATCGCCCTCGCCCGCGGCGTCGTCCGGGCGCGTGCAATGCGAGCGCACGAGGGCCTCGTCCGCGAGCGTCCACGGTACGGTGCGTCGCGCGGCGATCGCCTCGGGGCTCCCCTCCGCGCGGGCCCACTCCGGGAACGTGTCCGCGAAGGCCGTCGACGTGACGAACGAATCGACCGCCGGCTCGAACCAGAGCACGGCGTCGGGCCGACGGCCTCCACCGAAGAGCGCGCCCCGATCCTTGAGCGAGAGCGAGACGATCACGGAGCCCGGAGCCCGCTCGCGGAGCCGATCGGCGAGGGTCGGCACGCGGAGGCGCGCGAGCGACGAGCCGGGACGATCGAGGACGCCCGAGGGCGCGACGAGGCGCGTGCCCTCGTCCCTCAGGATCGACACGGAATCCCCGCTCGCCGTGAGGGTCTCGTTCGCGAAGATGCCGGACTCGGCAGGCGGCGCGCCGGTCGCGATGCGTGCATGCCCGGGCGCGGTGTCCGTGACGGCGTAGCCGTGATCGAGCGCGCGGATCCACATCCCGTCGCGGGCCAGGCGCCTGAAGCCTCCGTCCTCGGGCAGGGTCGGGAGCCGCTCTTCCGCGGCCCAGGCCGAGAGCTGATCGACCACGAGCAACACCACGACGGGAGAGTGTCCCGGGGCGGGCGTCCGCGCGCGTCGGGGTGCGCCCGCGGAGGACGCGCAGCCGACGAGGAGCGAGACGAGGAACGCGAGGGCCCGGTGGCCCGAGACGGAGCGGCGCATGGGCGGATTCTTGGTTCGCATCGGCCGAGGCGCCATGCGAGCCCGACGGAAGGTCGGGCCTCAGGGCGGCGAGGCCACGACCGCGGTCCCCGCACCGCTCGCCGAGCGGCGCGCGAAGGCCCGCATCGCCGCCTTCCGACTCTCCTCGAGCAGGCCGAAGCCGAGCGCGAACGTCGCCGCGAGCGCCCACGTGCGGGGAGAGAGCGGGGCCGTGCCGAAGAAGCGATGTCCGAAGGGCGTGTAGACGATGACCAGGATCAACGCGAGCTCGAACGCGATGCCCACGTAGAGCAGGCGGTTCGGACGCGCGAGCGTGGAGAACGCGGAGCGATGCGCGTCGCGGCAGAGGAAGACGTTCACCACCTGCGCGACCACGATGCCGGCGAGACAGGCCGTCGTCGCCTCGAGGTAGAGCGGCGCCGTCCGCGCGAGCGGAGCCCCGAAGCGATAGCCGGCCGCGAGGAGGACCGAGCCGTACGCCACCATCGAGGCGAGGGCCTCGAGCGGACCGAGGAAGAGGTAGGCGCGGAGGAGCAGGGGACGATGGAGCAGGCGCTCCTTCCGCGCGCGGGGCGGCCGCTGCATCACGGCCTCGTCGGGAGGATCCGCTCCGAGCGCGAGGGCAGGCAGCATGTCGGTGCCGAGATCGACCGCGAGGATCTGGATCACCGTGAGGGGCAGCGGGATGCCGAAGAGCACGAAGCAGAGATAGGGGACGAGCTCCGGGACGTTCGACGTCAGGATGTACGTGAGGAAGCGGCGGATCGCCTCGTAGACCGAGCGACCTTCCTCGATGGCGTGCACGATGCTCGCGAAGCAATCGTCGAGCAGCACGACGTCCGCCGCCGCCTTCGCCACGTCGGTGCCGGCGATGCCCATCGCGATGCCGACGTCTGCCGTCTTCAGCGCGGGTGCGTCGTTCACCCCGTCGCCCGTCACGGCGACGACCTCGCCCCGCGCGCGGAGCCCCTCGACGACGCGCATCTTCTGGTCGGCCGTGACCCGCGCGAAGACGAGCTCCTCGGCCTCGAGGGCGAGGCGCAGCTCCGCATGGCTCATGCGCGCGAGATCGTCCCCGTGGATCACGCGGGGAGAAGGCCCCCGCACGAGCCCGACCTCGCGACCGATCGCCACGGCGGTGCGGGGATGATCGCCGGTCACCATCAGGACGCGGATGCCGGCGTCCCGACACCGTGCGACGGCTGCTGGCACCTCGGGACGCGGAGGATCCTCGAGACCGAAGAGCCCGGTGAGCACGAGGCCGTGCTCGCTCGGCTCCTCGCCCTCGCCGAGCTCGCGGAGGCCCGTGGCGAGGACGCGCAGGCCGTTCTCGGCCATCTCGCTCTCGGCCTCGAGGAAGCGCATCTTCGTCGCCTCGTCGAGCGGTCGCACCTCGCCGTGCTCCGCGACCGACGCGGCGACGGAGAGCAGCGACTCGAGCGCTCCCTTGCAGTGGACGACCCTGCCGCGCTCCGTCTGGTGCACCACGGACATGCGGCGACGGTCGGTGTCGAACGGGAGCTCGTCGACGCGCGTGCCGAGCTCCGCCCCGACACCGGCGTCGACCGCGAGATCGGCGAGCGCCGACTCCATCGGATCGCCGCGGAACGAGCCGTCCTCGAGCACCCGGAGGTCGTGGCAGACGCGCGCGGTGACGAGCGCCGAGACGAGGGCGGTCGAGCGCTCCCGCACCGCGACGACCGCCTCGGCGCCGAGGGTCGCTCCGTCGACGTGGAGCTTGCGGACGCTCATGCGGTTGCGCGTCAGGGTGCCCGTCTTGTCGCAGCAGATGACCGTCGTGGAGCCGAGGGCCTCGACGGCGGGGAGGTGCCGCACGAGCGCGTTCCGCTTCGCCATGCGCTGCGTCGCCATCGCGAGCGAGAGCGTGACCGTCGGCAGGAGCCCCTCCGGGACGTTCGCCACGATCACGCCGATGCCGAAGAGGAGCCCGTCCCAGAGCGGCAGGCCGGCCGCCCGGCCGACGAGGAAGAAGACGACGCCGAGGGCGGCGGCGAGCACCGCCACGAGCCGTGACAGGCCCTCGATCTCGCGCGTGAGCGGGGAAGGCGTGTCGCCCGCGGTCTGCGTGAGATGGGCGATGCGACCGAACTCCGTCTTCATGCCCGTCGCGAAGACCACCGCCTTGCCGTGCCCCGAGACGACGCTCGTGCCGGCGAGAAGGAGGTTCGTCGCCGAGAGCGGCGAGGTATCGGTCGAGGGCTCCGCCGTGCGGCGACGAGGCACGGACTCGCCGCTGATGGTCGCCGTGTCGACGCGCAGCCCGACCGACTCGACCACACGGCAGTCCGCCGGGACCCTCACGCCCTCGTCGACGATCACGACGTCCCCCGGCACGAGCGCGTCCGCCGCGACGCTCACGAGGGCTCCGCCGCGGACGACCTCGCAACGCGGCGGCAGGAGGCTCCGAAGGGCCGAGAGCGCCCGCTCGGCGCGGTACTCCTGCACGAAGGAGAAGAGGCCGTTCACGACCACGACGACGACGATCGCCACGCCGAGCTCGATCATCCCTCCGCCGGGATCGTGGAGGCCGGCGAAGAACGCGAGCGCGGCGCCGATCCACAGGATCAACGCGAAGAAGTGCGTGAGCTCCGAGAGCAGTCGGCGGGGAAGCGAGGGGCCTCGCTCCTCCGCGACGACGTTCGGGCCGAAGGAGGCGAGCCGACGACGGGCCTCCGCCTCGTCGAGCCCTCGGAGCGACGAGCCGAGGCTCTCGAGCGCCTCCGTGACCGTGAGATACGCGATCTGCACTGCCGCCCTCCCCAGGGGACGGCGGCGAGTCTAGCACTCCGAGGGGCGCCGGCCGGAGGAACGGCTCAGAAGACGGCGCAGAACGGGAGCGTGGCCGACTCGCCCCGGATCACGTTCCGCGCATCGACGAGCTCCCGCTCGTAGAAGCAGGTCCGCACGGCCTCGCGCAGGTAGCCGTAGTCGTAGATGCCCGCCGTGTCCTCCTGCTCCGAGAGGATCCTCGAGGGGTCCGGATGGAGGGTCTCGCGGTGGCGGCGATCGATGATCGCCTGGGCGCGCGTGCGGATCGTCTCCGCTTCCGCGAGCGCGGTGTTCGCCGCGGCGTCGTCGCCCGAGGCGTGCGCGACGAGGGCGGAGACGATCGCCGAGGCGAAGGCGATGCGCTCGTGATCGATCGCGACCCCGTCGACCGTCTCCTTCAGGAAGAGGTCGTCCGGGAGCCGGAGCGCCTCGAGCGCGGCCCGACGCGCGGCGACGGCATCGCGCATCGCCTCGAGGGGCTCGAGCACGCTCGCGCGGAAGCTCGCGAGCTCGGCCTGGGTCATCGCCGCGACGGCCGCGTAGGAGGGCCGGCGCGGCTGCGAGAAGACGCCCATGAGATCGCCGGCGTCGAAGGTGAAGTCCCGGCTCGCCACCCAGGGCGCGAGCCGCTCGACCATGAGACCCGTGTGCAGGTCGTCGACGAGCCCCGTCAGGATCGCGGAGACCCGCGCGCCACGCGATCCCCACGGGGCGTAGATCTCGTCGAGGGTCGATTCCCACGACGACGGGAGCTCGTAGCCCATGCGCAGGACGGCTCGATCGGTCTGCCAATAGCCCCACTCCCAGCCGCTCGAGAAGAGGACGTGTCCGTCGAGGTCGGCGTGGCCGCTGGTCTGGGCGTGGGCCCTTATGCCCGCGAAGTCCTGGTACCGGCTGCGCAGGTAGAGCGGCATGTACATCGGCAGCGAATCGTCGAAGGCGATCCAATAGGCCGACTCGGGGAAGTAGACGACGGGCTGGCCCGCGGCGAGCCGATCGAAGAGGTACTGGCGGTGACCGTCGAACGAGTCGTAGCCGTACGCACCGCCCGCGTCCTCGAAGAGGTCGTAGTACATCACCGTGTGGATGTAGGGCACGAGCCCGGGATCGGCGGCGTACTTCACGAGGTAGTAGTAGAGCTGCGTGGTCCCCATGTACGTGACGTCGAGCGTCGGGAAGTTCCCGACGTGGACGACGGCCGAGACCTCGGCGCCGGGGAAGCGCGTGCGGATCGTCGAGACCGCGAGATCCAGCGTCGAGACGAAGGTCGCCGGGTCGGCCCCGAAGAACTCGCCGAACGAGAGCTGGATCGCGTCGAGGCCGAGCCCCTCGAGCGCGGGCAGCCGCTCCGCGAAGACCGTCGCCGGATCCACGCCGTCCTGGTCGACGAGATCGAAGGCGTGCTGGAGGTTCGAGCGGCCGAAGAGCTGGATGCCCACGCCGATCCGCACGCCGCGCAGGTGTGCGTGCTCGACGATGGCCCCGATGTGCGCCCGCACGGCGTCGCGGCGCGCCGGATCCGTCTGCACGTCGTCGAGCGCGGGCCACTGCAGGTAGTTGCCGCGGTTCTTCACGAGCCAGTCGATCGTCTGCTTCGCGCGCTCGAGGGAGTCGGCCCCCGGCTCCCAGAAGTCGAAGTAGCCCTCGATCGGATGCAGCGTGTGGAGATGCAGGCCGCGGACGGATTGCTCGGGCGCGTGGGTCGAGCCGAAGATCGCGGGATCCGGCGCGACGAGTCGATCGGGCAGGTGCGAGCGGAATGGATGGAAGAAGCGCCATCCGCGCGCCTCGAGGAGGGCCGCGACGCCGTACTGGACGCCGAGCGGAGCGTCTCCGTGCACGACGAAGGCCTCCCCGCTCGACTCGAGTCGGTAGCTTCCCGCGTCCGGGAGATCGGCCACGACGCCGATGGCGCCCCCTCCGACGCGCGCGGCCTCGGCCGACGGATCGTCGGCGATCCGCACGACGAGCCGCCCCTCGAGCGGCGCCGCGAACGCCTCGAAGAGCGCGGCCTGCGCCTGCGGCACGACGAGGGTCACGGAGTCGGGCGACGAGGAGCCGCAGGACGAGGCGGAGAGGGCGAGCACGAACGACGCGAGCACGACACGCGCGAGTCTCATCGGAGCCCTCCGGAGGCGAGGGCGCAGGTGCAGCCCGCGAAGAAGACGAAGCCGCCGACGAGGGCTTGCAGCCCCGCGAAGGCGACGCCGAGGAGCATCCCTCCGACCACCGACCCGCTCGAGGCCGCCGCGCGCCCCTGGATCACGCGGATTCCGAGGTAGAGGTCGAGCGGGAGCGCCGCGAGACAGCACACGCCCATCCAGCCGAAGCCGAAGGTCGGCGCGACGTCCGACGACGGGAACGCGACCATCAGGGCGAGGACGGGCAGCACCGCGACGATGGGGGGCGAGAGGATGCCCGCGAGCAGGACGGGGCCGGAGAGTCGGGGGGCAGGGACGTCGCCGCGCGCCGAAACGGGTGACTGACCTTCGCTCATGGCGGGACCCTACCAGAGAACCTTTCCGTGCGATGCTCCGGCCCCTAGGGAGCCGCCATGGACCGGATCGAACGCGTCGACCTCGGGGACGTCACCCTCTCCTGCCAGGTCTCCGGAGAGGGTCCCCTGGTCCTCGCCGCCCACGGCTTCCCGGACGATGCCTCGACGTTCGAGGCCCAGGCGAAGGCCCTCGTCGAGGCGGGGTACCAGGTGGTCCTCCCGACGATGCGCGGCTACCTGCCGAGCTCCGAGTCGAAGCGGGGGAGCTACGCGCCCTCCGATCTCGGCGCCGACCTCGTCGGCCTCGCCGACCATTTCTCGCCGGGCGAGAAGGTCCGGCTCGTCGGCCACGACTGGGGTTCGATCGCGAGCTTCGCGGCCGCCGCCCTCGCCCCCCACCGGTTCTCCCACCTCGTGACGATGGCGGTCCCCCACGCCCGGGCCCTCTTGCCCCGCTTCGGCACGAAGGAGCAGCTCGCCCGCTCCTGGTACATCGGTCTCTTCCAGCTGCCTTTCGTCGCCGAGCTGCGCCTGCGGGAGGACGATCTCGCGCTCGTCGATCGGCTCTGGAAGGATTGGTCGCCCGGCTACGAGGCCAGCGCCGAGGAGCTCCGTCGGGTGAAGGACGGCATCCGGGCGCGCGTGCCGGCGGTCCTCGCGTACTACCGCGCCCTCGGCTCGCCGAAGGGCTGGATCGGAAGGGATCGCGAGCTCCTCTTCGCCCCCGTGCAGGTCCCGACCCTCCACGTCCACGGAGTCGACGATGGCTGCATCGGCATCGAGTGCTGCGCCGGGGCGGCCCGGTTCCACGAGGCGGGTTACGCCTTCCACCCCATCGAGGACGCGGGCCATTTCCTGACCCGCGAGCGTCCCGACGTGGTGTCGGGCATCCTGCTCGATTTCTTCCGCGGAACGTGATCCAACGGGCAATTCGCCCCGCCCGGGGGGATTCTGGTACCCTGGCGCGGTCGTTCGATGTCCACGCGTGGCACCGTCATCGTCATCCACCCGGACCGGGCGGCGCGTGCCGAGCTCGGCAAGGCGCTCGATCGCGCCGGCTTCACCCCCGTGGTCCTCGAGGACCTCGGCGACGCCGTCGCCGTGGCCGGTCGCTCGAAGGGGGCCGTCGTCCTCGCCTCGGCCCATGACAAGGGCACGGCCGTCCACGCGGCGGTCCGGGCGCTGCGCGCCGCTCCCGCGACGCACGAGATCCCCATCCTCGCCCTGCTCCGCTCCTCGTCCGAGCCGGAGATCCAGGAGGCCCTCGAGGCCGGAGCCGACGACTTCCTGATCGAGCCCCTGCGCCCGCAGGAGCTCTGGGCCCGAATGCGCACCCAGCTGCGGCTCCACGCGTACATGGAGGAGCTCGCGGCCGAGAAGCAGGACGCCCAGGTCATGCTCGAGCTGACCCAGGCCCTCGCCTCTTCGCTCGACTTCCGCGAGATCCTCTACACCGTGGTGCGCCGCATCGCCGAGGTGGTGCAGGTCGCGCGCGTATCCGTCGTCCTCGCGCCCGAGCCGACACAGGGCGACGTCGGCTACGTGGTCGTGGCGAGCGACGACGAACGCCTCACGAACCTGAAGCTCGACCTCACGAAGTACCCCGAGATCCAGCAGGTCCTCCGCACCCGCAAGCCGCTCACGATCAGCGACGCGACCAAGCATCCGGTGCTCGACGGCGTGCGCAGCGACGTGCCCACCGGCGACTACGCGGCGATGAGCCTCTTCCCGATCGTCTGGGAGGAGCAGGCCATCGGCGTGCTCTTCCTGCGGGCCCACGCGGAGCGAGGCTCGCTCTCCGATCGCGAGACGCACTTCTGCCAGATCGTGGCGAACGCGACGGCCGTCGCCCTGCGGAACGCTCGCGTGATGCAGTCCCTCCGGGATCACACGCAGCAGATCACCTTCGCCCGCTTCGAGGCGGAGCGCCGTCTCCGTTCGCTGAAGCGCTACGCCGACCTCTTCGCGAACGTCGCCGAGGGCATCGTGGCCTGCGACGACGACGGCGTGATCCTCTTCGCGAACCCTCGTGCCTACGAGATCGTGGGGACGAGCGAGGCCGCGGTCGCCGGTCGCAAGGTGACGGACATCGTGCACCCGGTCGATCGCCCGAAGGCGCGACGGCTCTGGGAGGGCTTCGCCAAGGGCCAGTACCCGCGCGGCGTCGACCTCCGCGTGGTCCGTGGCTCGGGCGAGACCGTCGTCCTCTCTTGCTCGTTCGCCTCCATGATCGACGGCAGCAGCGTGCTGCTCATCTCGTTCCAGGACGTCACCGAGCAGCGCCGGACGGAAGCCGAGCTCGTGAAGACGATGGAGTTCCTCGAGTCGCTCGTCGAGGCGAGCGTCGACGGCATCATCGCCGCGGACATGGAGGGGAACATCATCCTCTTCAATCCGAGCGCCGAGCGGATCTACGGCTACAAGGCCGAGGACGTCATCGGGAAGATGAACGCTCGCCGGCTCTACCCGGGCGAGGGCGCCCGCGACGTCATGCGGCGGCTCAAGTCGCCGCTCTACGGCGGCGAGGGAAGGCTCGAGCCGACCCGCTTCGATGCGCTCGATCGCCACGGCCACGTGATCCCGATCCAGATCTCCGCGGCGATCATCTACGAGAACGGCCAGCCGGCCGCGACGTTCGGCATCTTCACCGACCTGCGCGAGAAGATCCGCGCCGAGGAGCGCCTCGCCGAGGTGCAGCAGAAGCTCGCCGTCTCGGAGAAGCAATCGCTCATCGTCGAGCTCGCCGGAACGGCCGCCCACGAGCTGAACCAGCCTCTCACCAGCATCCTCGCGGGCACGGAGCTCCTGCGCCGGCGGATGCGCGATCCCACGGAGAACGAGCAGAGGGCGATCGAGCTCCTCGCGCGCGAGGCCGAACGCATGGCCGAGATCGTCCGCAAGATCGGGAACATCACGAACTACGAGACGAAGAGCTACGTGGGCGAGCAGAAGATCCTGGACCTCGATCGGGCGACGGCGTCGCCCGCGCGCGGGTCCCTCGAAGGGAAATCGTGAGGAGCAGTCGTGTCCGATCGACCTTCCAACCGTGAATCGAGTCCGCCGCCGCCCGAGACGTGGGAGCCCCACGGATCGGGCGAGATCGCCGTGCCGCGGGGCATCGGCGGCAAGAGGAGCTCGGCCCCCCCGTCCCGCGACTCGGGAGAGGTGCTCGTGCCCGCCCAGGAGGTCGCCGCACGACGGACGGTGATCGCCGTGCGCAAGCTCGTGGCCGCCGCGGCGGCCGCCGAGTCGACCGACGCGCTCGAGGCCTCCGCGCGGGCTCTCGCCGCCGAGGATCCGAGCGGAGTGACCTTCGAGCTGATCGCCACGCTCCTGCCCTCCCTGGCCGAGTCGGTCCGGCTCCGTGGGGAGCTCGAGCATTTCCGCCGCTCCTCCGCCCTCCTCGTCTCGCGCGCGTCCGTGCCGATCGCCGTGATGGACGCCTCGGCCAGGCTCGAGGTCACGAGCCAGCCCCTCGCCCGGGCCCTCGGGCACGAGGAACGGCCTCGCGTGCACCTCGTCGATCTCGTCGACGAGGCCGACCGTCCGGCGCTCGAGCATGCGCTCGCGCGTGCCCGCGGCGGCGACGTTCCCTCGGTCACCTGCGTGGTCCACGTGGAGAACGGAGCCCGGACGCTCGTGCTCGAGCTCGCGGCGATGCGCGACCGGAACGGTACGGTGACGAACCTCGTCGCGCTCGGCCACGACGTCTCCGAGGTGACGCGCCTCGAGCAGCAGGTCCGGCACTCGGATCGTCTCGCGACCGTCGGACGCATCGCGGCCGGCGTCGTGCACGAGCTCAACAACCCGCTCTCGAGCATCTTCGTCTACTCCGAGTCGCTGCTGCGTCAGGAGACGCGCGAGGGAGCCCCCGAGGACAAGCTCCAGAAGCTCCGACGCATCGTCGACAACGCCGAGCGCATCCAGCGGCTCACGCAGGACCTCACGACGTATTCGCGGCCGAACGTGGGCACCCCCGAGGTCTTCCCCGTCGAGTCGATCGTCGATCAGGCGCTCGGCTTCTGCGAGCACGTGCTCCGGGATGCCGAGGCGACGGTGGAGCGCGCGTTCGCGGACGAGCCCTCCCCGGTCTTCGGCATGCGCACGCAGCTGCAGCAGGTCTTCATCAACCTGATCACGAACGCCTGCCACGCGATGGCCGGTGGCGAGGCCCGCCTGCGCGTCGAGACCCGGAGGGACGACCGCGGTCGCGTGGTCGTGAGGGTCGTCGACTCGGGCCCTGGCGTGCCGCCCGAGATCCGGGAGGCCGTGTTCGAGCCCTTCGTCACCACCAAGGGCGAGGGCAAGGGCACCGGCCTCGGCCTCTCCATCGTCCGCAAGCTCGTCGAGCAGCACGGCGGCTCCGTGGGCGTCGAGGACGGCGAGCGGACCGGAGCGACCTTCGTCGTCACCCTCCCGATCCACGTCGGGGAATCGAGCGGCCGGACCGCGGGTTGAGGGAGAGCCGGGTCCTCCCGGCTCCTCCACCCCGAGGTCTCCCGTGTCGAACCTGCGTCGTCTCCTCCCTGCGTCCCTCCCGCTCGTCGCCGGGGCAGCCGCCCTGTGGGCCGTCCCGGCCCTCCTGCCGCGCCCCGATGCGTCCGCGGCCCCCGCCGACCGCCCCGCGGCCGCAGCCGTCTCGACCCCGGCCGCCGGCGCCGCCCAGGCCGCCCCCGCCGTCGATCCGGCGAGCCTCTCGGATGCCGTCGCGACGGCCGCCGAGCGCATCTCTCCCTCGGTCGTGAACATCCGGGTGGAGGCGGTCCAGCGCTCCGAGGCGGTCCAGCTCGGACCCTTCCAGATGGCCCCCCCGCAGGAGGGCGTGGTCCGCGGCGGCGGTACGGGCGTGATCCTCCGCGCCGACGGCTACGTGCTGACGAACAACCACGTCGTCGAGAACGCCATGCGGATCGACGTGCACCTCCGCGACGGTCGACGCCTCGAGGCCCGCGTCGTCGGGACGGATCCCGCGATCGATCTGGCCGTCCTGAAGGTCGAGGCGACGGACCTCGTGCCCGCGCGCTTCGCGACCTCGGATGCGGCCCGCGTGGGCCAGTGGGTCGTGGCGGTCGGCTCGCCCTTCGGCCTCGACTACACGGTGACGGCCGGCGTGCTCAGCGCCACGGGCCGAGGCGGCCTCGGCGCGAACGAGATCGAGGACTACCTGCAGACCGACGCGAGCATCAACCCGGGCAACTCGGGCGGACCGCTCGTCGATCTCCGCGGCGAGGTGCTCGGGATCAACACGATGATCATCGGTCGGGCGTCGGGCATCGGATTCGCGATCCCGAGCGATCTCGCGCGGCACGTCGCCGACCAGATCGTCGCCGACGGACGGGTGCGCCGGGCGTGGCTCGGCGTGAGCTTCCAGGAGATGACGCCCGAGCTCGCGGCGTACTTCACCGACGGACACGGCGGTGGAGCGCTGATCAACGAGGTCGTCGCCGACGGTCCCGCAGGCCGCGCCGGCATCCGCCCCGGCGACGTGATCGTCGCCATCGAGGGCCAGCGCGTCGCGGACGGGCACGAGCTGCTCCGGAACCTGCTCCGTCGCGGCGTCGGGCAGCGCCTCCGCGTGGACGTGCTCCGCGAGCGCCGCACGCAGACGATCGAGATCACGACGGCGGAGCGACCCGAGAGCCAGCGCGCCCTGCCGCGCCTCTCGGCGAACGGGCCGGCCCAGGCGGCTCCGCGCACCGGCCTCTCGCTCGTACCCCTCGACGACTTCCTCCGGCAGCGCCTCGGGTACTCGGGGCCCGCGCGGGTCGTCGTCCGCGAGGTCGAGCCCGGCTCGAACGCGGATCACGCGGGCCTCTCCCCGGGCGACCTCCTGCTCTCGGTCGATCGACGCCCCGCGACCGAGCCGGACGACGTGAAGCGCGGCCTCGCGGACGACGGCCGTGCCCTGCTCGAGGTGCAGCGACGCGATCGGCGCTTCTTCACGGTGCTCGAGGCGGCACGCTGAACGTGGAAACGCCCCCGGTCGAAGCACGACCGGAGGCGTTCGGGGCGCGTCGTCTCGGCTTCAGCGCCCGAGGATGACGACGAGCTTCGAGCCGCGCGCTTCGACGCGGTACGCGGGATTGCGGCCGGGCTTCCAGTCGATGCGGAGCTCGGCCGCGTCCCCGAGGTTCGTGATCGCCGCGCGATCCACGTAGGGATGGCTCGCCGCGATCGGACCCGCCCGCGAGAGCGAGTACGTGTTGGGGATGCGCACGGTGAAGCCCGTCGGCGTGACCTGGCCGTACACGCCCTCGATCGGCGTGCTCATCGTGAGCTCGAAGGGCGTGCCGTTCGGAACGTCGGCCGCACCGAAGCTCATCGAGGGCCCGGCCTGCGGCGCAGGCGCGGCCGCGGGCGACACGGTCGTCGCGGTCGTCGCATCGGAGGTCCGCATCGTCGGATAGGTCGGCGCGGGCATCTGGCCGGCGGCGTACTGCGGCTCGGGGAGCGCGCGCGGGGCCGTCGGCATCGCCGCGGCCGCGGGGGCCTGGGCGGCCGCGACCGCGACGGGCTGGGCCGGCTCGGCCTCCACGCTCGCCTCGGGCGCGGGCGTGACCGCGGCGGGCGCCGGAACGGCAGGAGCCGGGGCCTCGGAGGAGCCGCGGACCATGCCGTAGACCCCGAGCCCGACGACGGCGAGCGCGAAGCCGATCACGAGTGCGTTCTTCTTGCCCGTGCGCGGCTTCTCGACGGGCGCGGAGACACCCGCGCGCGAGGTGCGAGGCGCCTCCGCCTGCCCCGGCCGACGCTGCACGCGACGCGGCGGGAGCTCGGCCTCGACGTCCGCGTCCTGCTTGAGCTTCTCCGCGAGCGCCGAGCCGAAGCGCTTGCCGAAGGCGGCCGACGCCGAGACCCCCTCGCGGAGGCGCGGGATCGCGACCTCGACGAAGCGGGCGAACGCGTGGCGGATCGCCGCGACGAGCTTCTCGAGCAGGGGACCGCCCTTCTCGGCGGAGCCGAGGAACGCGGTCTTGGCGGTGGCGAGCACGGCCGCCGCGCCGGCGAGCGAGGGCCGATCGGAGGTCTCCTCGACGAGCGCGTCGGACTCGATCGCACGCGGTCCGCGCGGAGCGTTCTCGACCGAGAACGCGCGCGGCGTGTCGCGCTCGCGACCTGCGGCCGGACGCTTCGCGGGCCGCGCCTCCTCGACGATCGAGGGACGGGCGTTCTCGACCTCGGCCTCGAGCGCGTCGGAGATCGTCGCGGCGGCCGCGCGCGCGGGCGCTGCGGGCTTGCGCGGAACCGCTCGCTCGACGAGCGCGGGCTCGTCCGCGGGGTCCGCTGCGGCGCCGGCGAAGGCCGGGACCGCGTCGGGCAGGGTGTCGAGGTCGCTCGCGGCCTCGACGGGCTCCTCGAGCGCCTCCGTGAGGAGCGCGGGAGCCTCCGCGGGGACGCGCTCCGCTTCGGGGAACGCGACCGTCAGCACGAGGCGAGGCGTGTCGCCCTCGAGCCGGAGATCGACCGCCTGGAGCACGCCGCGGCGTCCGTCCTCGGACGCCACGCCGGTGCCGATGCGGAGGAAGGGGAGCTCTTGCTCGACGAGGAGCGCGTCGTCCGACGTGTGCGCGACCTCGGCCACGAGCTCGGAGGCGACTCCGTCGAGACGAAGGGCGACGGTCGCCGGCTCGTCCGACGCCGCCTGCACGGCCTCGTCCTCGCAGGCTTCCTCGCCCGAGGGCTCGGCGTCGGAGGCGTGGGGCTGATTCCAGCCGAGGCCGCTCGAGAGCTCGGGAGGGAGGTACCCGTCGCAGGATTCGACGAGGCGACGAAGCGACTCGGCCGAGGCTCCGTCCATCTCCGCGAAGCGGAGCCCGAACTCGCCCATGTGCGGCCCGCTGCTCTCGGCCCACATGACCTCGCAGTCGGCGTCGATGAGATCGCCGTCCAGCGGGCTCGCGAAGCGGCAGCGGAGACGCGAGCCGATCTCGGGCAGGAGCGCCGACCGGAGCGCGAGGCCGCCCGGACCGACGTTCACGGCGTCGGCCTCGAAGACGTCGTCGTACTCCGAGTGGGAGAGCTCGATCAGGACTTCGTCGAGTGGAAAGCGGGGCGTGCGCTCGCCGCGGGTGTCGTGGAGGTGCTCCATGCGATTCCTCGGTCGTCGGGGGCTCTTCGGCCCCTCCTCTCACGCCGTTTCGCCGATGCCGGAGAGCGCGTCCAATTTTCGACACGCGCCCTCTTCGACGCCGACACGCTCGCTCGACCGGCCGATCGCGCGAGCCTTCCACGAGCGACGACGAGGCCGCGCTTCCTTGACCCCGCCGATCCGGGAGCGCAGGCTCGGCCCCGCTGTATGGGCATCCGTCTCGAGGTCCGGCCCGCATCGGGGCATGACGCGGGAGCGCCTCCGGTCGTGCTCGAATTCGACCAGAGCCGCATCACGCTCGGACGGGCCGCGTCGGCCGACGTGCCGCTGCCCCATGCGAGCGTCAGCGGGCTGCACGCGACGATCCGCACGCATCACGCCGGCTATGCGGTCTTCGACGAGGGCTCGACGAACGGCACGCGGGTGGGCGACGTGCGCGTCCCCGAAGGGCGCGCGAAACCCCTCCGCACGGGCGACCTGATCCGCATCGGCCCGTACCTGCTCGTCGTGGAGGCCGGCATCCCGGTGAGCCGCTCGGCCTCGGCCGATCAGACGGCGGCCGCGGCCCGGAGGCTCCTCGCATCCCCCGAGGCCACGAGGAGCCGTCCGACGTTGACGGTGACGAACGGCCCCTCCGCGGGACGCTTCCTCGAATTGCCGGAGGCCCCGTCCGAGGTGCGGATCGGACGCTCCGAGGAGGCCGAGCTCCCGCTCGAGGACGCCGACTGCTCGCGCGACCATGCAGTCGTCGCCGTGGACGAGTCGGGAGCGCTGATCCGCGATCTCGGCAGCAAGAACGGCGTGACGGTGAACGATCGCGTCGTCCAGGAGCGCCGCCTCCGGGACCGGGACGAGATCCGCCTCGGCAACACGGTGCTCGTCTTCGAGGATCCGATCGAGAGCGCTCTCTCGGCCCTTCGCGCAGCGCCGGACGAGATCGCCTCCGAGCCGGTCGAGCTCCCGCCGCCTCCGGGGCCGGCGCCGGAGCCGATGGGCGTCGAGCCGGTCGGCACGGTCGACGGCGCCATGGTCGAATTCGTGGAGCCGGCCCCGATCGAGGCGGCGCCGAAGCGCGAGCCGAAGGCGACGACGGCGGCACGCCGCGAGAACGCGCTGACCGACGGCATCGTGTACGCCCTCGCCGCGATCGTGCTCGTCCTCTCCGTCACCGCGATGTACTTCCTGATGCGCGCCGAGTGACGGTCGCGTGCGCGCCGCCGGGGTCTGTCAGAGGAATGCGTAGCCGAGGAAGACGCGTGCGCGGAACGCGACGGTGAGGTCCGCTCCGTGCGCCGCCTCGCGGTCGAGGGCGGCGCCGAAGCCCCCACCGACGAGCACGCCGGAGAGGACGTGCACGTAGCCGAGCTCGCCCCCGAACCGTAGGCCCCCCCGCGGCTGGTCGCCCACCCTGGCGAAGAGCCCGCCCACGAAGGCCTCGACGTAGGGGCCGACGAGCCCCCTCCCGAGAGGCAGGACGAGATAGCCGAGCTCGAGGGAGAGGCCGCGCCTGCCGTCGACCGCGACGAACGCCGGGGTCAGGTCGAGGGCCTGGAACCGGCCGAAGGCCCGACGCACCCCGATCCCGTACTCGCCCCGGACCGCTCCGAGGGGATCGCCCAGCACGGCGAGCCGGTAGGTGGGACGCTCGGGATCCGTCCGTACGGACTGGTCCGGAGGCGGCGCATCGTGCCCGAGCACGAGGGTGGCCCCCTCCGCGCGTGCGGAGGAGCCGACCAAGAAGGAGAGGACGACGAGCGTCGGAAGGCCACGGATCGACACGGAGAACCACCTCGCGGGGAGTTCTCGGCCGGTCCGCCGTTCGGTTGCCCCGACCCGGAGGGTCGTGCTTCGATAGCGGCGGCAGCGGGAGGGGCGCTTGAAGCAGGTCGCTCCGCGCCTCGTCCATCCCTGGGAACACCATGCACTCGCGCACCTCTGGCCTCCTCCTTGCCGCGCTCGCCCTCTCGGGCTGCGGATTCCTCCCCTCCCCGCTCCAGCCGGCGGCGAACACGGTCGTCGCCGGCGGCGCGAACGCGGCCGCCAACGCGGCGGTGAACAGCGCGAACAACCGACCGCAGCAGGGCGGACGGGGCGGACAGCAGACCACGGGCTCGGCCCCCTCGGTGCTCGTCTCGCTCAACGAGCACATGCGGCAGGCCGGCTACCAGCCGGTCGGCCCGGCGGTGCGCAACAACAGCCTCGCCCAGAACGGCATGATCGCGTACGCGCTCGATACGCAGCCGAACCGCTGTTATTCCGCGGTCGCGCTCGGCGACGACGGCACGGACCTCGATCTCGTCCTCCTCGATCCCCAGGGCCGCACGGCCGCGCACAACGTCGCGCCCGACTCGCACCCCTTCGTGACCTTCTGTCCCCGGCAGGGCGGCCGCTTCGTCGCCCGCCTGCAGATGAGCCAGGGCCAGGGCGGCTACTACTTCATCTCGTTCGTCGGCCCCGGAGGCTCGAACCCGCAGCTCTCGCGCTACTTCCAGACGGGCGGCACCGCCGTCGCGCAGGGCCAGCAGGGTCAGCAGGGTCAGCAGACGCAGCAGCCCCAGGTCGCGCAGATGGACCCGACCACGCAGGCCCGCGTCGGCGCCGTCGATCGTCGCCTCTCGCGCGACGACTTCTCCCGCGTGGCAGAGCCGTACGGCATCGTGATGGCGGAGCGGCAGGACCGTCAGTTCCCGCTCAATCTCGAGGCTGGATACTGCTACGCGTTCGCCACGTTCGGCGGGCCGGGCACGAGCGATACCGACGTCTTCGTCGTCGACGGCTCGGGCAACGAGCTCGTCCAGGATGCGGGCACGGACCGTGACTCGCTGGTCCGCTACTGCCCCTCGGCCGCGGGCGCGTACCAGCTCAAGGTCCGCCTCTATTCGGGCAGCGGTCCGGTCTTCGTCGCGGGCTGGGTGCAGGCGCCCGAGCAGCAGGTGGCCACCACGAATCCGCAGGGCCAGCAGGGCCAGCAGGGCCAGCAGACGACGACGACGGCGACGGCGACGGTCATCAGCCAGGAGTCGACGGAGGGCATCGGCCTCGACGAGAACTTCCGCCTGCGCCAGAGCGACATCACCGCGCGCGGCTACGAGCCGTACGGGGATCAGACCCGCGGCTCGCTGCGCGAGGGCGAGACTCGCGACTTCCAGGTCAACCTGGAGGGCGACAAGTGCTACGCGATCCTCGCCGTCGGCGACAACGGCGTGCGCAACCTCGACCTCATCGTCACCGATCGCATCGGCCGCGCGCTCGATCAGGACGTCGAGAACGACGCGCGTCCCATCGTCCGCACCTGCCCGACCCAGACCGGCGACCAGACGATCCAGGTCCGGATGACCGCCGGCTCCGGCAACTTCTACTACGCGGCCTATCGCTGGCCCCGTGGCACGAGCGGTCCGTTCGGCATCTCGGGCGTGCAGTGGGTTCGCCTCGGCGAGATGAACTCGCTGCTCCGCAGCGAGCAGTTCGCGCCCAGCACCGACCTCATGACGCTGAACGATCGCGGTCGCCTCGCGTCGCAGGGCGCCTCCGTGACCAAGCGACTCAACCTGCAGGCCGGTCGCTGCTACGCCATCGCCGTCGTCGGCGACTCGGGCATCACGGACCTCGGCGTCGTGCTCCGCCAGAACCGACAGGATGTCGTCGGCGACGACTCGCACTCGGCGTTCCCCCAGGTCCGGACCTGCCCAGCCGCAGGAGGCGCGTACGAGCTCGTCGTCTCGGCGCAGGGAGGCTCGGGGACGTTCGTGTACCAGGTCTTCGAGCGCGGATCGGGGAACTGAAACGCAGCGAGGGGGCTTTCGCCCCCTCGCTCGCTGGATGGGTGCACGGTGCCCGTGCACTCGTGACCGCCCTTCGAGGTTCGCGTCGACCGCGCGCCTCGAGGAGCGGGCACCGCGCTCAGTTCACGCTTCCGCTGACCGAAGCCGAGACGTCGACCGAGACCTGGACCGAGACCGCGACCGAGCCGACGACCTGCGGGATGACCGAGAAGGCCTCCGTCATGCAGGCGAGCGCACCGGCTCCGAGATCCCCACCGACCCCGCGGAGGTTGCGGATCGCGCCGCGGAGATCGTTGCCGCTCTGCTGGAGCCACTTGAGACGCATCCGGATCGCCTCGATGTCGCCGTAGCCGGCGAGGAGGGCAGCCCGGATCCGCTGGACGCGCTCCTGGTTCACACCGACCTCGCCGACGACCGTGACCTCGACGTGGCCGGGCGTGCAGTGCGCCTCGGCGTGGAAGCGTGCGTCGCAGGACGCGTGGCAGTCGGCCTGGATCTGCGGGCGCTCGATGTCGGTCGTGCAGCGCGGACGCGTGTACTCGACCGAGCAGCCGCCGCGGCAGTCCCCGGTGCACTGGGCGTGCGCCTGGACCCAGCACTGGCCCTGGCAGCTCCCCTGGCAGCCCGCGCTGCAGCTGCCATGGCAGGTCCCGCTGCAGGTGCCGTGGCACTGGCCATCGGCGCCGGTCGCGCTGCACTGGCCGTCGCACTGACCGTCGCAACGGCCGCTGCAGCCGCCCTGGCAGATGCCCTCGCAGCTGCCCGCGCACTGCGCCTGGGCGCCGACGTCGCACTCCCCGGTGCACTGCGCCGAGCACTGGCCGACGATCTGGCCGCCCTCGCACTGGATCTGGACGTGCCCCGGATCGACCTGCACGTCGCACTCGGCGGCGCAGCGGGCGTAGGCATCGATGTCGAGCTCGCACTGCGGTGGGACGGCGATCACGCCGATGCGGACGTTCGCCTCCGCGCGGAGCGAGCGCATCTCCGACGAGATCCGCGTCGCGACCGCCTCGCAGACGCCCTGCGTTCCACTTCCGAGCTCCGAGGCCGGGATGCCGAGCTCGCGCGCCATCGTCTGGCAGGTCCGGAGGAGCTGCGCGTCGAGCTCTCCCGCAGAGCGCGCGTAGGCATTGGTGGCGACGAGGAACGACGAGATCTTCCGGGCTCCGGCCGACACGCCGTAGTTCGGGTTCGCGCACTGCGAGCTCAGCTGGGCCGTTCCCTGACCGGGCGAGCCGCCCGTCGGGACGTAGGGCCCGGTGGGGGGGCAACCGGCGAGGGCCGTGGCCAGGAGGCCGAGGAAGACGTAGTGCCTGTTCATGTCCCTCTCCCTGGGAGGACGGCGGCGACGTCGGATCGCCCACCTCGACTCCCGACGCATGTGATGGAGGCGGATGCTATCCGCGGGGCGGCTCCCGGTCACCCGGGATCGCGTTCTTCGCGATCCGCCTGCCCGTGCAGAATCCGAACGTCGTATCCTCGTCCAAGGGAGGAGTCCCCGCGAGCGTCGCGGGGCTCCGATTGCTTCCAGGGGAGCTGCCGATGAGATCGAGATCCGGCCGAAACGAACGCATGCGCGGGGCGTGGATCCTTGCGGGCACGCTCGCGCTGCCCGTGCTCCCCGGTTGCTTCGCGACGGTGTCCTACAGCGGCCAGGTGACGACCGCGACCCCCGAGCCCGTGGTGATCGCCACCGGTGCCGAGCCGCCGGTCGCGGCGGTCGTGTACCAGGCACCTCCCGCTCCGCGGATCTACCAGGCCCCCGCTGCGCCCTACGCGGGCGCGATCTGGGTCGAGGGCTGCTGGCGATGGAACGGGAGCCAGTTCTTCTGGGCCGACGGATACTACGTCGCCCCTCGGAACGGCTACGTCCTCGTCGGTCCCCGCTGGGAGATGCGTGGGAGCTCCTGGGTGCTGCTCGACGCGCATTTCGTCATCGCGTCGTCGGCTCCGACGGTCGTGAGCCCGCCGCCTCCCGCGGTCGTCGCCTCGCCGCCCCCGCCGACCGTCTACGGCAACCCGCCGCCACCGACCGTCCGCGGCAACCCGCCTCCGCCCACCGTCTACGGCAACCCGCCCCCGCCCACCGTCTACGGCAATCCGCCTCCGCCCTCGCGCCCCTCGCAGCCCCCGGTGCAGGGCAACCCGCCCCCGCCCACCGTCTACGGCAATCCGCCTCCGCCCTCGCGGCCCTCGCAGCCCGCGGTGCAGGGCAACCCGCCCCCGCCCACCGTCTACGGCAATCCGCCTCCGCCCTCGCGCCCCTCGCTGCCCCCGGTGCAGGGCAACCCGCCCCCGCCCACCGTCTACGGCAATCCGCCCGCGCAGCCCCAGCCGCAGCCGCCGGTGCAGCCGTGGGGCCCGGTGCAGCCGATGCCGCCGACCCCGCAGCAGCCGGTCGCACAGCCGACGTATCCGCCGGCCCAGCAGCCGACCTACCAGCCGCCGCCCGTGCAGCAGCAGCCCGTCTACCAGCCGCCCGTGCAGCAGCAGCCCTTCGTCCCGCCCGGGCACGGCGGTACGCCTCCGGGCCAGCAGGGAGGGTTCCAGACGAATCCGCCGCCCGGCCATGGCGGGACGCCTCCGGGCCAGCAGCAGCCCGTCTACCAGCCGCCCGTGCAGCAGCAGCCCGTCTACCAGCCGCCCGTGCAGCAGCAGCCCTTCGTCCCGCCCGGGCACGGCGGCACGCCTCCGGGCCAGCAGGGTGGGTTCCAGACGAATCCGCCGCCCGGCCATGGCGGGACGCCTCCGGGCCAGCAGCAGCCCGTCTACCAGCCGCCCGTGCAGCAGCAGCCGCCCGTGCAGCAGCAACCTTTCGTCCCGCCCGGTCACGGCGGTGCGGTCCCCGGCCAGCCGGGTGGGTTCCAGACGAACCCGCCGCCGGGCCATGGTGGGACGCCTCCGGGCCAGCAGGGACGCGACGTGCCGCCCGTGCAGCAGCAGCCGCCCGTGCAGCAGCAGCCGCCCGTGCAGCAGCAGCCGCCCCAGAACGTGCCGTTCGTTCCGCCGGGTCATGGCGGCGCCATCCCGGGCCAGGGCGGCATGACCACGAATCCGCCTCCGGGACAGGGAGGAATGCCCCCCGGTCAGGTGCAGCCTCCCGGCCAGCGCGACGACGATCGCGGGCGCGGCCAGGGTCAGGGACAAGGCCAGGGCGGCGGGCGCGGGCGCGACCGCTGAGCAGGCCGCGTAGGCACGAGGCCCGGATGCGCGCGACGCTCGCGTCCGGGTCGTGTGTCGCCTAGGCTCGTTCCCGCGATGCGTCGGCTGGTTCCCGGGCTCCTCCTGCTGCTCCTCGTCTCGGCCTGCTCGGGCCCGAAGACGACGGCCCTCGAGCGCGTGCATCGCGCGGGGGTCCTGCGATGGGGCGGCGATCTCCAAGGCGGCAATCCCTACGTCTTCGAGGATCCGGAGCATCCGGGTCGCATCACGGGCTTCGAGTACGACCTCGCACAGGCGATCGCGCGCGAGCTCGGGGTCCGCGCGGAGTTCGTGCAGCAGGATTGGTCGAACCTCGTGCCCGCCCTCGAGCGAGGCACGTTCGACGTCGCGCTGAACGGCCTCGAGGTCACGCCGACGCGGGCCGCGAGCGTGGCGATGACCCGCCCCTACTTCATCTTCTCCGCGCAGCTCGTCACGCGGAAGGACGATCCCACGGCGACCTCGCTCGCCTCCCTCGCCCATCGCCGCGTGGGAACGCTCGCGAGCTCCTTCTCCTACGATCTCCTGCGTCCGACCGACGTCGTGATCGTGCCGTACGAGGGCAACGAGGAGCCCTACGCCGATCTCGAGCAGGGGCGTCTCGACGGAGTGCTGCTCGACGACGTGATCGTCGCCCGCTACGGCACCGTGCGCCCCACGCTCCACGTCGTCGAGGACGTCCGCGAGGGCTATTACGCGGCCGCCTGCCGCAAGACCGACGCGGAGCTCTGCGCCGCGATCGACGACGCGCTCGAGCGCATCGCGAAGAGCGGGGAGCTGCGTCGCATCCTCTCGCGCTGGGACGTCGACAACGCACGTCAGGCGAGGCTCGAGTCGTGGACCGACCAGGACACGCGCTCGATGCTCCTCGCGCGCGATCGGATCCACTTCTCGTTCCACCACGTCGTGCTCTTCCTGCAGGGCGCGGGCGTGACGCTCCTCGTCTCGACGGCCTCGATGGTCCTCGCCGTCGTCTTCGGCCTGCTCCTCGCCCTCTCGCGGATGTACGGGCCGAGGCCGCTCGCGCTCTCGGCCACGACCTACGTCGAGCTCTTCCGCGGCACGCCCGTGCTGCTCCAGCTCTACCTGCTCTACTTCGGCATCATGCCGTGGCTCCGCGAGGTGACGGGCTTCACCTCCGGCACCGAGCTCGACGCCGGCATCGCCGCCGTGCTCGGGCTCGGGCTCAACTACGCGGCCTACGAGGCGGAGATCTACCGCGCGGGCATCCAGGCGATCCCGGCCGGGCAGATGGAGGCTGCGCAGGTCCTCGGCATGCGGAAGATGCTCGCCCTGCGGCGCATCATCGTGCCCCAGGCCGTGCGCATCGCGCTCCCCGGCGTGACGAACGACTTCATCGCCCTCCTCAAGGACAGCTCGCTGGTCTCGGTCATCACCGTGGTGGAGCTGACGAAGCACATGGCGATCACGGCCGTCGACGTGCGCAGCTGGGCCATCCCGGGCGCGCTCTGCGCGGCGCTCTACATGGCGATGAGCTATCCGCTCTCGCGCCTCTCCCAGAAGCTCGAGGCGAGGCTCGAGCGCCGTTGAACGGAGCCCACGGATGACCACCGCGCCTCCTCCACCGAACGACTCCGTCGTCGCCGTCGACGGCATCGTGAAGCGCTTCGGCGAGCGGACCGTCCTGCGCGGGCTCACGTTCGGGATCGCGCGCGGGAGCGCCACCGCGCTCGTGGGCCCCTCCGGCGGCGGCAAGAGCACCCTGCTCCGCTGCATGACGGGCCTCGAGCCCTTCGACGAGGGGTCGGTGCGCGTGGTCGACGCGACCCTGCACGGCGGCAGGACGGCATCGAACGCGAAGGCCCTGCACGACCTGCGCCGCCGCTCGGGCCTGGTCTTCCAGCAATGGCATCTCTTCCCGCACATGACGGCGCTCGAGAACGTCGTGGAGGCCCCCGTGCACGTGCTGCGTCGGTCCCACGCCGAGGCGCGCAAGAAGGCCGAGGCCCTGCTCGAGGAGGTCGGTCTCGCGCACCGCATGGACGCGATGCCGCGTCAGATGTCGGGTGGCGAGCAGCAGCGCTGCGCGATCGCACGCGCCCTCGCGATGGATCCCGAGGTCCTCTTCATGGACGAGCCGACGAGCGCGCTCGACCCGCAACGCGTGGGCGACCTCGTCGACCTGCTCCTCGAGCTCCGGAAGCACGCGTCGCTCACGCTCGTGATCGTCACGCACGAGATGGCCTTCGCGCAGCGCGTCTGCGATCGGGCGCTCGTGCTCTACGAGGGCACGGTCATCGAGGACGGTGCCCCCTCGGACGTCCTCTCGAATCCCCGCGATCCGCGCACGCGCTCCTTCCTCGGCGCCGACCGCTGAGCGGAGTGCTCCCGCCGCGCAGCGCTCCGGGGCCCATCCGGAATGGCCACCGTGTCTGATACCCTGGCGCGAGCGCAGGGGGCGGGTCATGAGCGGAACCGGTATTCGGACGTACACGGACGCGATCGCCATCGTCACGGGCGGCGGCTCGGGGATCGGAGAGGCCCTCGGAAAGGCGCTCGCGCGACGCGGAGCGCTCGCCATCCTCGCCGACCGGCGTCCGTCCGAGGCAGAGCGGGTGGCCGCGACGATCCGACGCGAAGGAGGCCGCGCGGAGGCCCATCCGCTGGACGTGCGGGACGCCTCCGCGTTCGACGCCCTGGTCGCCGACGTCATGGCTCGACACGGCCGACTCGACTACCTCTTCAACAACGCCGGCATCGGCGTCGCCGGCGAGACGAAGGACCTCGCGATCGACGACTGGCGGGCGATCGTGGAGGTGAACGTGATGGGCGTCGTCCACGGCGTGCACGCGGCGTACCCGCGCATGGCGTCGCAGGGCTTCGGTCACCTCGTGAACACGGCGTCGATGGCGGGCCTCATGCCCTCTCCCATGACCGTCCCGTACGGGATGACGAAGTACGCCGTCGTCGGCCTCTCGCGCTCGCTCCGGGCGGAGGGCGCCCACTACGGCGTCCGCGTGACCGCTCTGTGCCCCGGAGTGATCCGGACGCCCATCCTGGGCGGGGGGGCGTACGGACGCATCGCCAACGCACCGCCCCCCGACGTCCAGGCGGCGGTGTGGGAGCGTACCCGCCCCATGGATCCGGATCGCTTCGCCGACCGCGTGCTCGATCAGCTCGCGCGGAATCCCGACACCATCGTCGTCCCGGGCGCATGGCGCCTCCTCGATTTCGCGAACCGCCTGTCCCCGACCCTCGGGGGCTTCCTCGCGGCCAGGATCTTCGAGAACGCGAAGTCGGTCTTCGACAAGGGCCGCCTCCCCTGAGGGCAAAACGCCTCGCGCGCGCGGGAGCCCCGACCTCCGCGTGCTAGCGTCCCCGACGATGCCGCGCTTCCGTCTCGCCCACTTCTCCGACATCCACTACACGGAGAGTCCCCTCGCGGATCCGCGTCGGAGCCTGCACGGGAAGCGCCTCGCGAGCTTCTTCAGCTACTTCCTCGGCGGACGCCGCGAGCGCTTCCTCGACGGTCCGCGGCGCATCGCGACGCTCCTCGACGACGTCGACTCCGCGGGCGTCGATCACGCGGTCTGCACGGGCGACCTCACGGCCGCGAGCCTCGAGGCGGAGTTCGCCGGGCTCGCGGGCGTGTTCGGCCCGCGCCTCGAGCGCCCCGATCGCTACACCGTGCTTCCGGGCAACCACGACCGCTACGTGCCGAGCGCCGTGCAGAAGCGCCACTTCGAGCGCTATTTCGAGCCGCTCTGCCCGGGTGCGACGCAGGGCTTCCCGTTCTCGAAGACCCTCGCGCCGGGCGTGCGCCTCGTCGCGATCGACCCTTCGCGTCCGACGGGCTTCGTCTCGGCGGCAGGCCTCTGCGGGAAGGAGCAGCTCGAGGCCTTCGAGCGCCTCCTCTCGGAAGACACGGAGTCGACGACGATCGTGGCGCTCCACTACGGACTGCTCCGCTGGAACGGCGTCCCCGATCGCGAGCGGCATCGCCTGCTCGACTACGAGGCCGTGCTCTCCGTCCTCGATGCATCCCCGGCGCGCATCGCCCTCGTGGTCCACGGCCACATGCACGGCGCCTTCACCGTCGCCTCGGCGAAGCGCACGATCGTCTGCGCCGGGAGCTCGATCGACCTCCTCGTCGACTGCGGCTACTTCGTCTACGACATCGATCTCGACACCCACGCGATCTCCGTCGAGCGCCGGCATTGGGATCGACACTCCCACCGCTTCACGAGCCTCGAGTGCCACGCCTTCGAAGAGGCGATGCGGCAGCGCCGGGGCTTCCGTCTGCCCCACCAGGTCCTCCTCACCTAGCCCCATGCGGAAGCTGACCGAGACCTCGCTAAGGCGCGCGGCCGAGCACCACGTCGAGCGGCATCCCGTGACCGAGAAGCGGCTCGTCGACGTGCTGCGACGAAAGGTCCTCGCGCACACGCGGAAGACGGGCGAGCCTGCGCCTGCCGACGTGGAGACGTGGATCGCGAAGATCGCGTCCGACCTCGTGCGCACGGGCCTCGTCGACGACCGACGCCTCGCCGAGTCACGGACCCGGACGCTGCGCGCACGCGGCAAGAGCACCCGCGCCGTCCGCGAATCCTTGCGCCTCAAAGGAGTCTCGAAGGAGCTCGCCGAGGACGTGCTCGCGGCCCCGGGGGACGACGGCTCGCACAGGGCCACCGAGGCCGTCGACGAGGAGTCCGCGTGGCGTCTCGCGAAGCGCAAACGCCTCGGGCCCTATCGGAGCCCGGACGCGAGGGCCGAGCATCGGACGAAGGATCTCGCCGCTCTCGGGAGGGCGGGCTTCTCCTTCGCGATCGCGCGGAGGATCGTCGACGGCGAGCCTCCGGAGTGAGCGACGGGCGGGCCTTCCCGCCCGCCGTGTCAGCGCGCGCCGTCGCTCGCGGGCGCGGCGTCTGGCGCGCCCGCCACGGGCCGTGCGTTGCAGGGAAGCGGCACGCCGGGATCGATGCGCTCGAAGGCGTCCTCCTCGGCCGTGTAGTAGACGAGGAACGTCGAGGTGTCGGCCTCGACGACGGCGTAGGGCTCGGTGCCGCCGCCGCAGTCGAGCCTCTGGCCCCGCGTGACGGTGACGGAGCCACAGGTGGAACGCAGGACCGCGACGTCCACCGACGGGACCTCGAGGACCTGGAGGTTCGCGACGTCGGCGGGCGTGCAGTAGTCGACCCCGCCCCGGGCGAGCCACGCGCCCCGTTCGGCGGCCGGCACGCGTCGCCATTCCGACGGCGCGAGCCCGTGGACGCGCACGTTCGTTCCCGCGAAGCCGAACTCGAGGCGACCACGCACACGCTCCGAGCAGGCGCCGACGACATGGCCACGGAGGCGTCGGGCGTCGGGGAGCGGACGGTAGTCGCGGTCGTAGTCGCGGGCGACGAGCTCGATCGTCGATTCGACCGGTGCGGTGCAGGACGACGTGGGGCCGACGAGCACGACGCTCGGCACGACGGGGGCCGAGGTCGCGACCCGGTAGAGGTCGATGCAGCCGAGGTGGTAACAGACCCGCCCCAGCCGATCGGACGCTGGAGGCGCCTGCCAGGGCACCCGCTCGGCGAGCGGCTCGATCAGCACGGTCTTGCGCGCGCGACGCCCCTGCGCGTCGGGAACGCCCAGGCGCTCGAGCCAGCCGGCGACGACGCGCGGAGTGGGAGCTGGAGCGGCGGGAGCTTCGGCCCCGACGCGGCTCCGCGCGAACGAGAGCAAGGCCCCGACGAGACCCACGACGACGTTGCCCCGCCTCGTCCGACCGAGCGATGTCCCCGACGCGCGCCGTGTCCGCATCCCGACCTCCTGGGAGTCGGTGCAGTCTACGCGCGAGCGTCGCTACGCATTCCCCCGGACGTCGTGTGACATCTCACGGGCATCCGTCGCGTGCGCTTGGGGAAGACGCGGGTCCGCGACCTCGCCTTCCGTCGCTCGGAAAGGCTGGCGGAGCGGAGCGGCGATCCGCCACCGCAGACACGGTCGGCGGCGGATCCGGTCGAGTGGACCCCGCTCATCGCGGCGCCGGCCTCAGGCCGTCCACTCCTTCAGCTTCGAGACGATGCTCGGCGCGTCCGGCGTGATGAAGCTGCAGTTCAGGATCGTGACGCCCGACTCGCGGTACGCGGCGATGCGCTCCTTCACGTAGCTCTCGGGACCGATCAGGTTCGTCTGCTCGAGCATCTCGACGGGCACGAGACGCTCGGCCTCGGCCTTCTTGCCCGAGAGGTAGAGATCCTGGATCTGCTTCGCCTCGGCCTCGTAGCCGTACTCGCAGGCGACGTCGTAGTAGAAGTTCTTGCCGCGCGCGCCCATGCCGCCGATGTAGAGCGCGAGCTGCGGACGCGCGAGCTCGAGGTACTTCTTCACGTCGTCGCCGATCACGACGAGACCGCCGGCGACGATGTCGAGCGTGCCGAGCTCGGGGCTGCGCTTCTTCGCGCCGGCCGCGAGCGCGTCGCCCCAGACGGCCTTCGACTTCTCGGGGCTGTAGAAGATCGGGATCCATCCGTCGGCGTGCGCCGCCGTCGACTCGACGCTCTTGTCGGCGAGCGCGGCGACGAAGATGGGCACGCTCGGACGCACGGGATGCGTGAGGAGCTTCAGCGGCTTGCCGAGACCCGTGCCCTGCTCCGCCGGCAGCGGGAGCTTCACGAGGCCGTCGTTCGTCAGCACCTCGCGCCGGAGCGCGCGGCGGACGATGTCGATGACCTCCTGCGTACGCTGGATCGGCTTCTGGTACGGGAGACCGTGGAAACCCTCGATGACCTGCGGGCCCGAGGCACCGAGGCCGAGGATGGCGCGGCCCCCGGTGACGAAGTCGAGGCCGGCCGCCGTCTGCGCGATGCAGCTCGGCGTGCGCGAGTAGACGTTGAGGATCGCCGAGCCGAGCTGCATGCGATTCGTCTTCGCCGCGAGGTAGCCGAGCGTCGTCGGCGCGTCGAAGCCGTAGGCCTCCGCGACCCAGCAGATGTCGAGCCCCGCCTTCTCGAGCTCGACGACGTGGTCGAGCGCTTCGCGCTGGTTGCTGGCGTAGACGACGGATGTGGCGATCTTCATGCGGTTCCCTCCGAGCGGTGACGCGATTCTGGTGGCTCCGTCGCGGCCCGACGAGCCCGGGTGACGTTCCGCGCACCGAAAACCGACGCGCCTCCGCCTTTCGGGTGGCGCACCCGCGCGGGGCCCCGTGCCATCACGAGCGCCACGCCCCGCGTTCCCGCGCCATGTCCCTCGAGCTCCCCGCCACCTACCTCCGTCTCCTCGTGCGCGAGCTCCGCCTCGACGACGCCGGCGTCGCCGCGCTCCTCGAGGGCTCGGGCATCTCGCCGGAGCGACTCTTCCGGCTCGACGCGCACGTCGGGCTCGAGGCCGTGCACCGGATCATCGAGAGGGCGCTCGATTTCTCGGGCAGGCCCGCCCTTGGGCTCGAGGTCGGCTCGCACATGCCCCATGCGGCCCATGGCGCCCTCGGAGTCGCGCTCGCATCCGCTCCGACCGCCGAGGCCGCGCTGCTCGTGCTCGAGCGCTTCCAGCGTCTGCGCATCCCGCTCCTCGGGATCGCCCATCGCGAGCAGGGCCCGGAGCTCGCGATCGCGATCGTCCCGCACGTGCCCCTCGATCGCGTGGGCCTGTTCCTCGTCGAGGCGATGCTCGCGTCCATGCTCGTCCTCCTCGAAGGCGCGGGAGGTCCAGCCGGCGAGTCCGGCCAGGTCGCGCTCGGCTATCCGCCACCGCCCCATTCCGCTGCCTACGCGACCTGGCTCGAGCGTCCCGTCTCGTTCGGGCACGAGAAGACCGTCCTCCGGCTTCCCTCGCGAGCCCTGCGTGCCCCGAACCCCTTCGCCGATCCGGAGGTGCACGCGCAGGCGCTCGTCCAGTGCGAGCGGCTCGAGGCCGACTCGAGGGCGAGCGACACCTGGCGGGCGCGCGTGATCCGCTTGCTGCAGCAACATCCGGGTCAGCTCTGGACGAGCGACGAGGTCGCGAGCGCCCTGCACGTCTCGGTCCGGAGCCTGACGCGTCACCTCGCCGCCGAGGGCACCGGCTACCAGGCCCTCCTCGACGCCGAGCTCCGGCGTCAGGCGGAGCTGCACCTCGGGAGCCCGGGCCATACGGTGGCCTCCGTCGCGGCCGCGCTCGGCTACCACGACGTCTCCGCGTTCCGGCGGGCGTTCAGGCGTTGGGTCGGGGTCTCTCCGCACGAGTGGCGGTCGGAACGCCGCCGTGGGCGGCCGGGCTGAGGGGCACCCATCGGGGCGGAAGCCGCCAGTTTGGCCGAATCTGCACCCCATTCGGCGCCATCGGACCTCCGTGGCCTCACCCCCGGATGCTACCGAAGGGCATGCTCCCCACCTACGCGAAGCGCTTCGGCCTCCTCCGGAACCCCGAGGTCACGAAGGAGATCGCCCGACTCGACGCACGCCGCGACTGCCAGCGCATCGTGCACCTGCTCGCGGCCTACGAGTTCCCCTGGGACTTCCAGCGCGCGCTCGAGCTCGCGCTCTTCTACACGTACGGGAGCGACACGGTCGCGAAGCTCCTCGATCGCACGGGCGAGTTCCACGAGCACGGCCAGAAGCGGTACGACGACACGCGCCTCTTGATGACGCACATCATCGACTCCGGCTGGGACGGGGAGATCGGTCGACGCGCGCTCGCCCGCATGAACAAGAGCCACGGTCACTACCGGATCGCGAACGACGACTTCCTCTTCGTCCTCTGGACGTTCATCGAATTCCCGATCCGCTGGAGCCGCGCCTACGCGCATCGCGCGATGACGCCGCACGAAGAGCTCGCTTGGTTCCACTTCTGGGCCGGCGTCGGCGAGCGCATGGGCCTCCTCGGGATCCCCGCGACGAAGGAGGCCTTCGACCGCTTCGTGCGCGACTACGAGACGATGCATTTCGTCCCGAACGAGGCGAGCCGTCGCGTCGCCGCGTCGACCGTCCACATCCTCGAAGGTTGGTTCCCGGAGCCCCTCCGGAGCCCCGTCGCGCCGGTCGTCTACTCGCTCTTCGACGACGACCCGCGCTTCCTCGCCGCCATCGGCGTCGGCGCGCCGCCCCGGTACGTGCGCCCCCTCGTGGGCGCCGCGCTGAAGACGCTCGCCCGCGCCAAGCGCGACCTCGCCCTCGGCGCCTACCCGTACCTCCCGGACTCGCCGACGAACCGCACCTACGGCGGGAAGCCCTACCGCGTGGAAGACCTCCGCCCGGACGGGCTCGCGGTGAAGGAAGCCTCCCCACCGGCCCCCGACGACCGGCGGGTCTGAGGTACGAGAGCGAGGCCGGGGCCGGTCCGCGTGTTCGACCCGTCGCTGTTGGCCTCGCCGCGCACGCCGAGGCGACGGCTCAGGGCGAGAGCCGGTTGAACGCCTGCGCCGCCGCGATGAGCCGCGGCGCGCTGTCGTTCAGCACGCGCCCGTCGTCCGCGATCTCCGAGATGTGGTACCGGAGGAGGCCGATCGACGAGGGGACGAGACTGTAGACGCTGAGCTGCGCGAAGTGCCGACCTCGCGAGCTCCCCTCCATCGGGACGACGTACGTCTTGGCGTCGACGAGCGAGGGCTCGCCCATGCGTAGATCTTCGACTCCGTTCGCCTCCATCGTCTGCCGCGAGGCAGCGACGTGCTCCGCGGCGTAGCGCGCGAGGTCGGGCATCTCCCGCACCCCGGGGTCGACCACCACCGAGACGAATCGATCGGGGGAACCGTGACTCGCCATCACGAGCTGATTGCCCTGGGGACGACAATCGATGTCCCAACGATCGCCGAGCGCAGGCACGCCGAGCACGCCGACATCGCCGAGATCCATGGCGATGATCGTCACGTCGCTCTCGACGCCGTAGCTCGCCATGCACAGGTCGCCGACCACCGGCCGCTCCGCGAGGTCACCCTGCGACGTCGAAGCGCCCCCACGCCCCGGGGTGGTCCCCGACGAGGGCGTCGAAGAGCCCGCACACCCGGCGCCCACGAAGAGGAGACAGAGAACGATCAGGCGCTGCGTCATCGGAGCAGCAGACCCCACGGAGCACCGCGGAATCAACCCGAAAATCGGCTCCGTACCTACGCGCATCGCCGTAGGCACGGCGACTCCGCAGGGCCCCGCGACCGCGTCAGCGGTTGCGTTCGTAGAGGAGGCGCAGCCCTTCGAGCGTCAGGAACTCGTCGATCTCGTCGATCGAGCTCCCCTCCGGCTCGATCAGCCGGGCCAGCCCACCCGTTCCGATGACCTTGCAGTCGACGCCCATCTCCTGCTTGAGACGCGCGACGAGGCCGTCGACGAGGCCGACGTAGCCGAAGACGATGCCGGACTGCATCGAGTGCACGGTGTTGCGACCGATGGCCCGCGGCGGACGCGTGATCTCGGCCCGCGGCAGCTTCGCCGCGCGCGAGAAGAGCGCGTTCGCGCTGATGTCCATGCCGGGGGCGATGGACCCACCGAGGTACTCGCCCTTCTGCGAGATGCAGTCGAACGTGGTGGCCGTACCGAAATCGACGACGATGCACGCGTCGCGCACGCGCTCGTACGCGGCGACCGCGTTCACGATGCGATCGGCGCCCACCTCGCGCGGGTTCTCGTAGAGGATCGGCATGCCGGTCTTGATGCCGGGACCGACCACGAGCATGTCGTGATCGAAAGCGCGATCGACGCACTCGACCCAGGTGTCGTTCAGGGCGGGCACCACGGAGGCGAGGATGCTCGCCTTCACCTGGTTGCGACCGACACCGCAGACCTGGAGGAGCGAGAGCAACGTGACGAGGTACTCGTCCGTCGTGCGGCCCTTCGAGGTCTCGATGCGGAAGTCGTGGACGAGCCGGTCGGCCTCGTAGAGACCGAGCACGGTGTTGGTGTTGCCGACGTCGACGGCGAGGAGCATGGGTTCAGCGGGTCCGGAGGGAGAGCGTACGCCGCAGGAGCTCGCCGAAGGTCCTCGGCGCTTCCGCCACCATCGGCGCGCTGGTTCTTACGATCGGACCCGCGGGGCGCGCAACGTTCGCCGCGAGGACGGCGGTCGCGGCGGTCGGCAGGCCGGCCGGCGCCTCGGGAACGACCGCCACCTCGCCGGTGACGACCTCCTCGACCATCTCCTGCGCGGCGGCCTCGAGCTCCGGCTCGGGGACGACCTCGAGCTGGGGAGCCGCCGCCTCGGCCGGACGGGCCTCGATGTCGGACGCGGGGACCGGAGCCTCCGGCTCCTCGTAGTTGAGGTCGGTCTCCGGCGCGAGCTCCATCTCGGGCGGGAGCTCGGGGCCCTCCTCGACCGGGGCGAGCTCGAGCATCGGCTCTTCCTCGGGCTCGGCGGCGAGCTCGACGGTGGGCTCCTCGTGGACGGGCTCTTCGAGCTCGAGCGCGGGTGCGGCCGCGACGGCCGCGACGGGCTCGGGGACGGCGATCTCGAGCTCGGGCTCGGCGAGCTCGAGCGCGGGCGCCTCGGCGACCTCGATGGACGGCTCTTCCGCCGCCGCCTCGACGACCTCGAGCGTGGGCTCCTCGTGCTCCACCTCGACGAGCGTCTCCTCGAACGGCTCCTCGGCCGGCGCGAGCTCGAGCTCGGGCTCGGGCGGCGGGAGCGGCGAAGGCGGACGGAGCGCCACCGGCGAAGGAGGCACGGGCGTCGGGAGCGGCGTCGGGATGCCCAGCGCCGCGGGCGAGACCGGCGCCGGAATCGGCGTCGGCCGCTTCACGACCGGCGGCGCGATCGGCGCCGGCACGGCCGCCACCGGCGGCGCGATCGGCGCGGGCACGGCCGCCACGGGCGCGACCGGCTTCGGCGCGGGCGCGGGCGCGGCGGCGATCGGGGCCGCGGGAGCGACCGCGCTCGGGACGCGCGGCTTCACGCGATTCGCCTGCACGCGGGCGAGGAGCGCCTCGAGCTTCTCGACGTTCGGATTCACGAAGGCTCTCCGGGAACGAGGTGACCGAGGATGCCGGCGAGGCCCATGCCTTCCTGCGACCAACGGAAGACGAGGTCGGCGATGCCGGGATCGACGAGGACGAACTTGCCGAGCTCGGCGGGAACGCAGGCGACCTCGCGGCCGCCGAGGGACGTGAAGACGCCGCCGAGGAGAGCCGCGAGACCGAGCTGGGCCTCGTCGAGCTCGGGCGCGTCCGCGATCGCCGCGACCAGCGCATCGCCCCACCGCTCGAGGCCGAGACGGCCGAAGCCGTAGAGGCCGAGCAGGTAGCAGGCCTGCGTGAGCACGGCCTCGGGCGAAGCCGCGTCGGGCGAGCCGCCGAGCGAGTCGACGACCTGCTCGCCGAGCTGCTTTCCGAGCCGACGCACGGAGGTGAGATCCCCATTCGCCGCGGCGCTCGAAACCAACGGGCCGAGCACGCTGTCCGAGAGGACGAGGACGCGAGCGCCGCTCCGCGCGCGCACCGTGCCGCGCGCGAGGTCGAAGTCGTAGTATGCAGCGGGGTCGAAGCCTGGGTCGGACATCGCGTTCCTCCGAAGGGTAAGGGTGTAGAAGAGTCCGTGGGATCGTGTCAATTCCTCGGTAAATCCCCGGGCCGAAAGGTGTTGGCCCCGGCCCTCCTCGTGGTCCTCCTCGGGACCGTCGGCGGAGCCGCGCCGGCGGCCGCCCAGCTCCTCCCCGGGGTGGACGACTACGCCGCCGCGATCGTCACCCTGATGCAGCCCCGGTGGGTGGGGCCTCGGGTGCCGTGGCCCCTCGAACGCGCGAGACCCCCGGAATCCGGGCCGATCGCGGCCTCCTTGCTCCGCCCGATCACGATCCACGCCGCCGCGGGGATCCCCGAGGCGAATGCCCGGACGGCCCTCGAGGCCGCCGAGGCGATGCACGATCTGCTCCGCGCGGGCGGCTATCCCCTCCCCCCGCCGGACGGGGGCCTCGGGGGGGACGGGGGGTTCGATCTCTACCTCGTCCCCCGGGCCGACACGCTCCACGAGGCCGTCTCGGACGGTCCGTGGCTCTTCCCCTCGCTCCCGCTCGACGGGGCGATCGTCCATGCGGAGGCCGTCGGGCTCCTGCCGCCGGATCGGCTCTTCGCCTGCGTCGCCGAGGCCTACGCGGAGGCCACGCTCCTCGCGATGGATCCCGCCGAGGGGGAGGCCTGGCGACGGGCGACGGCCACCTACCTCGCGTCGCGCCTCGTCGGCCGCCTCGACGGCTGTCACGACGACGTGGTCCATCAGCAGGAGCAGCCGTTCCGGGCCTTCGCCGAGGCCGAGGAGCCGCGCAACGCGGGCGGCGCCCTCCTCCTCGCGATGCTCTCCGATCGCCACGACGGAGGCTCCGACACGTTCGTGCGCGAGCTCTGGACGATGGCGCGGCAGCGCACGTGGGAAGGGACGGAGCTCCGCGCCTCGCCCGATCTGTGGGAGGTGATCGATCGAGCGCTCGATCTCTCGCACGTGGGCTTCCGGCCCACGATGGTCGACTTCGCGATCGCCCGCTTCTTCGCGGGCAGCCCCGCACGCGCGAGCCAGGCGCCGCTCGCCTCGCTGCGCACGTTGCCGCCCGAGGCGACCGTACCGATCGACTTCCGTGTGGCCCTCGCCCAGCTGCCCGAGTACCTGCCGGTGCACGTCCCGAGCCTCCGGCCCCTCGGCAGCTCGTACGCGCTCGTCGACGTGCGCGGCGCTCCACGGGGCTCGCGCATCCGGGCCTGGCTCCGGGGCGAGTACGGCGTCCGCTGGTCGCTCGTCGCCATCGGCCTCGACGACGCGGGGAGGGAGCACGGCCGCGTGCTCGCGCCCCCGAGCGAGAACATCAGCCGGAACTACCTGCCCTACGAGCTCGCGCCCGAGGTGACGTCGGTGCTCCTCGTCGTCACGAACCTCTCGGGCCGCGTGCCCGACGCCGACGCGCTCGACGAGCACGATCGCACCTTCCACCTGATCGTCGACCTCGAGGAGGAAGCCGTGTGGCGGCGCTGAGAGCGGGCCCCGGGCCTCCCGCGATTGCGCGGAGCGGACGGTAGACCCAGGTTGAAGGCATGTGCCTCGTCGGCCTCCGCCTAAGGACGCATCCCGGCCACGCGCTCGTCCTCGCCGCGAACCGGGACGAATTCCACGCGCGCCCGGCCGCGGCCGCGGCCTTCTGGGACGATGCGCCGCACGTGCTCGCCGGACGCGATCTCGAGGCGGGCGGCACCTGGCTCGGGGTCACGCGACGAGGCCGCTGGGCCACGGTCACGAACTTCCGCCATCCCGACGAGCGGCGCGCGGGCACGCCATCGCGGGGCAACCTCGTGCGCGACTTCCTCGTCGGCGAGACCGCGCCCTCGGAGTTCGCCGAGCGCGTGCTCTCGGAGGCGAGCCGCTACAACGCGCTGAACCTCCTCGTCGGCGAGGGAGACGAGGTCTTCTACGTCTCCTCGCGGGAGTCGCATGCGCGCCGTCTCGCCCCGGGCGACTACGGCCTCTCGAACCACGCGCTCGACACCCCCTGGCCGAAGGTGCGTCGCCTCAAGGAAGGGCTCGCGGGCCTCGGCCCCGGCGAACCCTCGGCGGACGCGCTCCTCGCCCTGCTCGCGGACCGCACGGGAGCGCCCGACCACGAGCTGCCGGACACGGGCGTCGGCGTCGAGCTCGAGCGCGTGCTCGCGCCCGCGTTCCTCGAGGGGCCGGTCTACGGCACCCGGGCCTCGAGCGTGCTCGTCCTCTCCGACGACGGCCGGATCACGTTCGTCGAGCGCGGCTTCGGCCCGTTCGGCGCCGAGCTCGAGACCCGGAGGTTCGAGCTCCGACGCGAGATCCCCGCCTAGCCTCCGGCGCGAAAACCTGACAGGCATCCCACCATGCCCTACCTTGGACCCACCTCCATGCCCTCCCCCTCCACGTTCGAGCCGGGTCAGCACGTGCGCGTGAAGAAGAGCTGCCCGCTCACGTTGCCGCACTACGCCCGGGTCCTCCCCGGCGTGGTCGAGGGGTTCGAGTCCGGCTCCATCGTGGTCCGCTTCGGCGAGGACCGCTTCTTCCCGCTCCCGCCGGAGTGGCTCGAGAACGTCGAGCCGGCTCCCGCCGCGAGCTGAGGCGCGCTCCGGGGATCAGGTGGGCGGAAGGGCCGGCACGAGCGCCGAGCGGGCCGCTTCGATGGCGTCCGCGAGCCCAGCCACGCCCTGGTTCGTCGACCAGCGGACGGCTGCGATGCCGAGCCGACGCGCCGCCTCGACGTTGACGGCGAGGTCGTCGACGAAGACGCAGTCCTCGGGCCGAGCGCCGAGGGAGGAGAGCACGCGCTCGTAGAAGCCGACCTCGGGCTTGCGCGCGCCGAGCTCGTGCGAGAGGAAGAGGCGGTCGAACGGAGCGAAGAGCTCGCGGCACTCCGGCCCGAACGCGGCGAAGTGGATCGCGTTCGTGTTGCTGACGAGCGCCAGACGATGGCGCGTCGAGAGCCCGCGGACGAAGTCCTCGGCCCCCGGGAGGATTCCGTCGAGCAGCGAATTCCACGCGGAGTCGAGGGCCTCCGTGGGCACGTCCCGCCCGAGGCGGTGCGAGATCTCCCGACGGAATCCGTCGGGATCGAGGGCGCCCGTCTCGAACGCGTCGGAGATGCCGCGGAAGCCGTTCTCGACGAGCCTCGACCAGCCCCCGATCGCGTCGAACGCCCGATGCATCCGGTCGTAGTCGAGCCCGTAGAGGATGCCGCCGAAGTCGAGGAGGACGGTGGAGCGCCCGATCATGGCACGAGCGCTCAGGCCTCGCCCGGACCGCCGCCCCGACGCCGACGCCGACGGCGGCGCTTCTTCGGCGCGGCCTCGTCGGCGTCCACGTCGGCCACGCTCTCGGGATCGTCGGCCCATCCGGGCACGTCCTCGCCCCGCGCCTCGCAATCGAGGGCGAAGAGCGTCGCGGCCTCGGGGAAGAACTCCCGGCGCGGGAGGTTGCCGAGCTTGCCCGAGCGCATGCGACGCTGCGAGAGCACGAGCAGGAGCAGGCGCTCCTTCATGCGACGCGGAACGGCGAGCCGCTCGCTGACGTCCGCCATGAACTCCTCGTAGGCGAGCCCGAAGTCCTTGGGATCGTCGCCGAGCGCCTCCTCGAGGGGCCCGAGCAAGAGCGCGCCGAGGAGCACGATGTCGGTCGGCAGGCGGCCATCCTCGGCCTTCCGATCGATCGCCGCGAGGCGGCCCCACGTGTGCTCGGCTCCGGCCGGCGAATCGTCGAGGTAGCAGGCGACCTCGGGGAGGATCTCCGAGAGCACGCCGATGTCCCACGCGAGGTACATCGACCGATGCGCGGCGCCGCCGCGAAGGAGCCGGAAGAGCTCCTCGAACACCCGGGGACGCGCGGCGCGCTCGAGCTCGCCACGATGCTCGACCATCGCGTCGTACACGTCGGGGGCGATGCCCGCGTCGAGCCGCGCGCTGAACTTGATCGCGCGCAGGATCCGCACCGGATCCTCGCGGAAGCGGACCCCCGGCTCGCCGATCGTGCGCACGATGCGGCGCTCCACGTCGGCCATGCCGCCGACGTAGTCGATCACCTCGCCGCGCGCGATGTCGTAGAAGAGGCCGTTGATCGTGAAGTCGCGACGGATCGCGTCCTCGTGGGGCTCGCCGAAGTGGTTGTCGTGACGGATCAGCAGGTCCGTCTCCTCGTGCACGTCGTGCCGCACGGGCGCGAGGCGGACGGGATTCGACTGCGTCTGCGGCAGGCCGGGCGCGAGGTCCGGATCGAGCACGACGTATTCCTGCTCCGGATCGCGCCGGAAGGTCGCGCACTCGATGATCTTGTTGTCGGCGTAGAGGATGTGGGCGAGCCGGAACCGCCGACCGATGATGCGGCAGTTGCGGAAGACTCGACGCACGTCCTGGGGACGGGCATCGGTCGCGATGTCGAAGTCCTTCGGACGCGCTCCGAGGAGCAGGTCGCGCACGCCGCCACCGACGAGGTACGCGGCGTACCCGGCGCTGCGGAGCCGCTTGATGACCTTCACCGCGTCCGGATCCACGCGCTCCGGGGGCAGGGAGACCGGATACACGGCAGGAACGGGCGCCGGCTCGCCGCGATGAGGGGATTCCTCCTCTTCGAGCGCCGCCTCGTCGTCGTCTTCCTCGGGGCTCCTCACGAACTCGGTCACGGACTCGCTGGGTCGAATCGAGGCGCGGCTCGGCATGGTCGCCAGCCCGAGTGGTCCGACTCGACGTCGGGACGTGTAGCAACTGGGAGACCCGACCGCAATCGGGGGGGCGCGCCCCTCGACCTGAATGGACATTCAGGTTACCCTCCGACCCGTGGAAAAGCGGTATCTCGCGCTGGCGGGTCAGGTCCTCGTCGCCGGCTTTCCGGCCGGTCCCGCCCCGGAGCCCCTGGTATCGGCGATCGCCGAGGGGGGCCTCGGCGGGGTGATCCTGTTCAAACGCAACCTCGGCGGCCCGGCCGAGGTCGCGGCCCTCGTGGCGGGCCTCGCCGACCGGGCGCCCCCGGACGCCCCGCTCCTCGTGGCCGTGGATCAGGAGGGAGGCCGCGTCGCTCGGCTCGGCGCCCCGGTCGTGAAGCTCCCGCCCATGCGTCGGCTCGGCGAGCTCGACGACCCGGGGCTCACGAAGCGGGCCGGAGCCGTGCTCGGCGCCCAGCTCCGCGCCCTCGGGTTCACGATGGACTTCGCTCCGGTCCTCGACGTCGACACCAATCCGGACAACCCCGTGATCGGCGACCGCTCGTTCGGTCGCACGCCCGACGTCGTGATCCGACACGGCGTCGCCTTCGCCGAGGGATTGCACTCCGCGGGCCTCCTCTCCTGCGGCAAGCACTTCCCGGGTCATGGCGACACCGACCTCGACAGCCACCTCGCGCTGCCGAAGCTCGCGCATCCGCGAGAGCGCCTCGACGCCGTCGAGCTCGCGCCCTTCGTCGCCTGCCGCGGCACGATCCCGATGCTCATGAGCGCGCACGTGGTCTTCGACGCCCTCGACCGCGAGGTGCCGGCGACCCTGTCGCCGCGCGTGATGACGGGGCTCCTCCGGAACGAGATGGGGTACGACGGCGTGCTCGTCAGCGACGATCTCGAGATGAAGGCGGTCGCCGATCGCTGGGGGGTCGCGGAGTCGGCGGTTCGCGCGATCGACGCGGGCTGCGATTGCCTCCTCGTCTGCTCCGACGTCGCCCGCCTCTTCGAGGCGCGCGACGCCCTCGCGCGTCGTGCGTCCGAGGATCCCGTCTTCGCCGATCGGCTGCGCGAAGCGGCCAAGCGCTTCCTCGCGCTCCGTCGCGAGGCCCCTCCCGCGCCGGAGCGCGATCCCGAGCGCCTCCTCGCCCTCCTCGATTCCCCCGCGGCCCGCGATCTCGAGCGCGAGATCGAAGCCCGCCTCGCGAAGAGCCCCGCATGAGCCCACGTCCCGAGCTATCGCCCCCGCCCGCCGCCGTCGACGAGGGCGGACGCATCCGCTTCGGCCGCTACGCCGGACCGATCCCGTACGTGAACTTCGGCGGAGGACGCGGCGACGCGCTCCGCAAGAAGGAATGGCACTACACGGCGGTCACGACCGAGCGTCATTTCGTCGCCTTCGCCGTCGTCCAGCTCGGCTACGTCGCGAACGTCTTCTCCTACGTCGTCGATCGCGAGAAGCCCGAGACGCCCCGCACGATGGAGGCGCTCCTGCCGCTCGGCCGAGGGCTCTCGTTCGGCGAGAGCTCGCTCGAGGGCCGCACGCTCCTCGACCAGAAGGGGCAACGCATCGACGTCCGGTACCGACTCGACGGCTTCCACGTCGAGCTCGATCTCGACGTCGACGGAGCGCGGCTCCGGGGCGCCTTCGACTGCCAGGCGGGGCCGGGCTTCTCCCTCGTGCACTCGCTCGGGAGCGGACGCATCGCCTACACGCACAAGGCGGCGACCTACCGCGTCACGGGGACGCTCGCGCACGGGGACACGTCGATCCTCCCCGCCGAGGGAGCGCTCGGGACGATCGACTGGACCCGCTCGATCGCGAGGCGGACCACCCGCTGGAAGTGGGCGTCGCTCTCGACCCACGCCGAGGACGGCACGGCGCTCGGCCTCAACCTCTCGGCGGACGTCTACGACGATGCGAACGGGGACTCGGAGGAGAACGTCTTCTTCGACGGAGATCGGACGATCCCGCTCGGGGGCGTCGACTTCCAGGTGCCGCGCTCGCCGAGGACCATGCCCTGGCACGTGTCGAGCAAGAAGGGCTCCGAGGTGGACCTCGTCTTCACGCCCTTCGGGGCGCGCGGCCAGGTGCTCGACCTCGGCGTGCTGAAGAGCGATTTCGTGCAACCCTACGGCCTCTTCCACGGCCGGATCCTCGATCGGACGATCGACGGGGCCTTCGGCGTCGTCGAGAACCACCTCAGCGTGTGGTGAGCCCGGGATGGCGAAGAAGAAGGCGCCCCTCCGCATCTACTCCTGGAACGTCAACGGCATCCGCTCCGTCGCCAAGAAGGGTTTCCTCGACTGGCTGGGCGATTCCGGCGGCCACGTGATCGGCCTGCAGGAGACCCGTGCCCGCGAGGATCAGCTCGAGCCCGAGCTCCTCGCTCCGGCCGGCTACCACGCGCACTACGTCGCCGCGGAGCGCCCGGGCTACAGCGGCGTCGGCCTGCTCTCGAAGCGGAAGCCCGACTCGGTCGAGACGCGCCTCGGCGTCGACGAATTCGACACGGAGGGTCGCCTCCAGATCGCGCGCTACGGCGAGCTCGTCGTCGTGAACTGCTACTTCCCGAACGGGAGCGGCAAGGATCGGGACAACTCGCGGGTGCCGTACAAGCTCGACTTCTACCGCAAGCTCTTCGCCGTGCTCGAGCCGGAGCGCGCGCGCGGAGCCTCGATCCTCGTGATGGGGGACTTCAACACCGCCCACCGTCCGATCGATCTCGCGCGTCCGAAGCAGAACGAGCAGACGAGCGGCTTCCTCGCCGAGGAGCGCGAGGAGCTCGATCGCTGGCTCCGGTCCGGCTGGATCGACACCTTCCGGCACTTCGAGAAGGGCGAGGGCCACTACACATGGTGGAGCCAGCGCTTCGGAGTTCGCGAGAAGAACATCGGCTGGCGCATCGACTACGTGCTCGCCTCGGAGGGGGCGATGGCGCACGTGCGCGATGCGGGCATCCATCCGCACGTGAAGGGCAGCGACCACTGCCCGATCCACGTCGATCTCGACCCGAAGGTGCTGGGGGACGAGCGCGCTTGACGATCCACGGCAACACGAGCGGCCTCGCTCCGTCCGAGACCAAGCTCCTCGAGAAGCTCGCGCAGCGCCGTGTCCCCTTCGACGTCCTCACGACGCCCGAGCTGACGCGCGACCTCGTGAAGATCTCGCACGCGACCGGTCGGCAGTGCGGCGTGCTCGTCGATCGCAGCGGGGCGGTCCAGTGGGTCGTGCTCGGCGATGCGTCGAAGCTCATGCTCCCGGACGTCGGCCGTCTGCGCGCCGCGGAGGGCCGCCTCCGCGGTCTCCGACTCATCCACACGCATCTGCGCAACGAGCCGCTGACGCGCGACGACCTCGTCGACCTCACGCGCCTCCGCTTCGATCTCGTCGCCGCGATCTGCCTCGCGCCCTTCGAGGAGCGGCCGCTCTGCGTCTACTGGGGCCACAACGTCCCGGTCCCCGAGGGCCGCGACGAAGAGCCCTACACGACCTACGGGCCGATCCCCTACGCGAAGCTCGACGTGAACCCGGCGGCGGTGATCCCTTCGCTCGAGTCCGAGTTCGCCCGCCAGCACCGCGCGCGCGCCGTGAAGGGCAAGGACGGGCGCGCGATCCTCGTGCACGTCTGCGAGAAGCGGCATGCCCGCGAGGCGATCGAGAGCCTCCGCGAGCTCGAGGAGCTCGCCCGCACGGCCGGCGTCGCGGTCACCGACCGCGTGCTCCAGGTTCGCGACGCGATCGATCCGAAGCTCGTGCTCGGCAAGGGGAAGCTCGAGTCGGTCGTGATCCGCGCGATGCAGCTCGACGCGGACGTGCTGATCTTCGACCGCGAGCTCGCCCCCTCGCAGCACGCCGCGATCGCTCAGGTCACGGACCTCAAGGTCCTCGACCGCACCCAGCTCATCCTCGACATCTTCGCGCAGCACGCGCACACACGCGACGGCAAGCTCCAGGTCGAGCTCGCGCAGATGAAGTACCTCTTGCCGCGGCTCGCGCAGAAGGACGACGGCCTCTCGCGCCTGACGGGCGGGATCGGCGGTCGGGGACCGGGCGAGACGAAGCTCGAGATCGGTCGTCGCCGGGCGCGGGAGCGCGTCGATCGCCTGAACGCGCAGCTCCGTCAGCTCGGCAAGCAGCGGGCCCAGCGCCGCGCGCGTCGCGGCCGGAGCGGGATCCCCGTCGTCGCCGTGGTCGGCTACACCAACGCCGGCAAGAGCACGCTCCTGAACGCGCTCACCGGCGCCGACGTCGTCGCCGAGAACAAGCTCTTCGCGACGCTCGATCCACGCGCGCGCAGGCTGCACCTGCCCTCGGGCCGCGACGCCGTGATGAGCGATACCGTCGGCTTCATCCGGAAGCTCCCGAAGGACCTCTTCGCCGCCTTCCGATCGACCTTCGAGGAGGCGGCCGACGCGGATCTCCTGCTCCACGTCGTCGACGTGGCCGATCCGTCGATCGAGACGCACCTGCGCACGACCGAGAGCCTCCTCGTCGAGCTCGGGCTCGAGCGCGTGCCGCGGTTGCTCGTCTTCAACAAGACCGATCTCGTGGAGCCCATCGTCGCCGTCCGCATGGCGCACGAGCACGATGGCGTCGCGGTGTCGGCGCTCGATCGCGCCTCGCTCGCGCCCCTGCTCGAGCGGATCGAGGAGCGGCTCCCGACTCCGAGCGAGGACGGCGAGCCCGATCACGAGGGATGGGACGAGGGCCTCGCCGCGGACGAGGACGGGGCCGTCGACGAGGACGCCGCCGAGGACGAGGGGGCGCCCGAAGACGACGAAGCCGACGCGGACGAGCCGGACGACGAGGCTACTTCGCGACGGGCTTGAGACCGACGCGTCCGTCCTTGACGACGACCTCGAAGTCGATCTTCTTGCCTTTGTGCTTCTGCTCGAGCTCCGGGAGCATCTTCTGGAGGCTCGCGGCGACCGTCTCGAACTTCACGTTGTCGGTCCGCTCGTTGTTCGCGCGCCGGGCGTCGACGTAGCTCTCGTAGATCGCGCGCATGCGACGCTCGTCCAGTGCGGCCTGCGCGGCCTGCGCGGCCTGCGCGGAAGCCGACCGCGAGGGCGGGGCGGCCGGAGCGCCGGCGAGCGGCCGAGGCGGGAGCGGCGCGCGAGGCATGCCCGTCGGCGGCTTCGGCGGCTCCATGGTCGCGTCCGGACGGATCAGGCCCGACGGGGGCGCGGGGGGCAGGTCGGGCCGGAAAAGCCCCGAGGGAGGCGGAGGAGGAGGTGGCGCCTTCTGGGGAACCGTGACGGCGTCCGCGAAGGGATTCGAGACCGGGACGACCTTGTCCGGCGCCTCCTTCGGCTTCGAGAACACGCCGCCCGCTTCCTTCGGCTTCGAGAACACGCCGGCGGCCCTCGACGCGTCGGTCGGATCGGACGCGGTGGAACGCCCCGCGAGCGAGGGCGGCGCGAGACGCTCGCTCACCTTCTCGAAACCGGCGAGGAGCTGGTCGACGTCGGCGTCGCCGAACATGTCGTCCGCATCGAGATCGACGTCGACGTCGATCTCCCAGGCGTCGGGCTTCTCCTTCGGCTTGGTCGCGCCACGCGACTTCTCGAGCATCTTCTTCGCGCGGAGCACGTGTCGCTTGTAGGTGCCCTCCTCGATCTGGCGAGCGACCTTGCCCCAGTAGTGGCTCAGCGAGACGTATCGCTGGAAGAGCTGCTGCGCTCGGAACCGCAGCATCGTGTTGTTGCGCGGCATCTCGCGGCGGAGGATGCCGAGCCGACGCTCGACCTCCTTGCGCATGTTCTGCGGCTCGTGGCGCTCGATGCCCTGGAACCACTGCTCGTAGACGGCATGGAGACGACTCGTCATCGTCTCCGTGTCCTTCAACAGCTGTTCGTACTCGTCGTTCTTCATCGGCGGCGGCGAGGACCGGCCCTGGGGGTCCGCTCAGCGTAACCCGGACCCCCGCGCCAGGTCATCGGGTCTCGGGGGCCTCGGGCCTAGAGTGGCGTGATGACCAGATTGTCGAAGTGGACGTCGGAGTTCCAGTTGTTGAACGCGAAATGATCGTGCCCCCGGCCCTCGAGGGGGGAGGGGTCGTCCATGCGGAGCAGCGGCCGGCCGTCGACCGAAGCCTCGATCCGCCGGCCCCGACGCTCGATGACGACGTGGTAGGTCTGGCCCGGCACGACCTTCCGCGAGCTGTCCACGATCCGATCGTCCCCGTGCTCGTTCATCCGGGCGAGCACGTTCAGCGAGTTGTTCCACCCGCCGAAGATCACGACGTAGCTCGTCGCCGTGTAGCTGACGTCCTCGGCCTTCGAGACCCCGTCCCCGAAGACCTCCACCTTGAGATCGCCGTCCGGCGTATCCGAGCGTGCGTCGAAGGCGATGCGCACGTCGCGCGGAAGCGTCCGGCGGAGCCAGAGGGGATGGTTCCGGGCGCCCCGGCAGCGGAGCTCGCCGTTCTCGATGCGCCACGGGCCGCCGGTGTTGCTCCAGAGCTCGCCGAGGTCCGCCCTTCCGAAGTCGTCCCGGAAGCCCGAGCCGGGAACCGCCGGATCGCCCTGCGGCACGCAGCCGGCGGCGAGGAGGAGCGAGCCGAGGAAGGCGGCCGGGGGAGCGGGAATCGAACGGACCATGCAGGGCCGCATACGCGAATCGGCCGGCTCCGACAAGACTCAGCGGGAAGCGACCCGGGCGAGCGCGCTGCCCGCCGAGCTCATCGCGCTGCGGACGGCGCCCGCGAGGGCCTGGCGGGCGAGGCGTGCCTCCTGCGAGCGCACGTCGGCTTCGCGCGATTCGACGCCGGTCGCGGCCCCCTGCATCATCCCGCGGAGGTTGCCCGAGGGCTCGTCGAGCAGCGTCAGGGAGACCTCGCAGCGGACCGCGAGGTCGCGGGGCGGCCGCTCCTGGGTCGCGACCCGGACGAGGTTCCCGTCCATGCGGACCATCGGCAGATGGCGGCGCGCGATCTGGTCCCGCGTCGCCGCGTCGAGCTGGGTGCCCGACGGGAAGAACGCGACCCGGTCGAGGCCGGCGAGCTGCGCCGCGATCTCCTCCCGGAGGGGGCTCACGAGCGAGCCGCCCCGGAAACCGCTCCGATCGTGCATCGAGCCGACGACGACGACGGCCTGGATGCGGTTCCAGTCGATCGCACGCGCCTGCGGGGGAGGAGCGATGGCGGCCGACACCGTGGACGCGGGCACGGTCGGCGACCGGGGCGGCGCCACCTGGGCGGCGGCCGTCGCGAGCTCCGCGAGGGCCCGGTCGGCCTGGGTCCGGACGGCCGTCGAGGCGTCGCGGCGAGCCCGCTCGAGCGCCGGAACCGCGGCCTGGGAGCCGAGCCGACCGAGGGCGGTCGCCGCCGCGGCCCGCACGGCCTCGTTCCGATCGCGCAGGGCCCGCTCGAGGTCCCCGCGATAGAGGGCGTCGTGGGAGTTGCCGAGGGCGAAGGCGGCTTGGACGCGGACGCGGAAGTCGTCCGCGTCATGGAGCATGCGCACGAGCGTGGCGTAGTCCTGCGCGACGGTGGCGCCGACGCCGGGGAAGGCGAGCGCGGCCGCGAGCGCGAGCGCGGCCAGGCGCACGCGCTTCGGCGCGCCCCCGACCCGGCCCTTCGGGACCCCGACTCGTTCATCCCGACGTTCCACGCACCCGGCTCCTCGATGAGGTGCACATTAAATGCACACAAGCTGGCCGTCTGAACAGGGGGGGCGCTGTGTAACGCTCGTCCGCCCCCCGAGACGGTGGTATCCTGCGCCCTCCGATGAACGGGCAGGCCCACTTTCGAAGCCAGGCTCGGAAGCCCTGCGAGCTCCGGGTCCGGTACCGGACCGGCGGAGCCCTCGAACGCGACGCGACGACCCGCGATCTCGGCATCGGGGGGGTCTTCCTCGAGACGCGCGATCCCCCGTCCGTGGGGCTGCGGCTCGAGGTGGTGCTCACGGCCCCGACGGCCTGGGAGCCCCTCGTCCTCCGGGGACGGGTCGCCTGGCATCGCGACGAGGCGGGCGACGAGGCCCGCGGCTTCGGCGTATGCTTCGACCCCCTGTCGCCCGGACAGGCAGCCGCCCTGCACGCGCTGCTCGACGCCTCGGGCTTCGAAGAACCCTCGTCATGACCCAGAGCCCAACGGAGTCGCCCGGGACGGGCTCGCTCGTCGGCCAGATCATCGCCGGCCGCTACCGGGTGATCGAGCCGCTCGGCGAGGGCGGGATGGGCGCGGTCTACATCGCCGAGCAGATCGCGCTCCAGAAGCGGGTCGCCCTGAAGGTCATCCACGCGGACATCGCGGGTGACGGCGAGATCCGCGCGCGCTTCGAGCGCGAGGCGATGGCGAGCTCGAAGATCGACGGGCATCCCCACGTCGCGAGCGCCACGGATTTCGGAGAGCTCCCCGACGGCTCGCTCTTCCTGGTCATGCAGCTGGCGAAGGGCTCGAGCCTGCAGCGGCGCATCGACCAGGGCCCGATCGCCTGGCCGCGCGTGGCCGCGATCGGCGCGCAGATCGCGGACGCCCTCTCGGCGGCCCACGGCGCGGGCATCGTCCACCGGGACCTGAAGCCGGACAACGTCATGCTCGTGCCGCGCGACGACGGCAGCGAGATCGTCAAGGTGCTCGACTTCGGCATCGCGCGCGTCGCGAACGACGCCGCCTCGACGGGCAACACGATCGCGGGCCTCCAGAACCGGGCGCTCACCCGCGTCGGGACGATCATGGGCACGCCCGGCTACATGTCGCCGGAGCAGGCGATCGGCGAGGTCGTCGATCACCGCACCGATCTCTACGCGCTCGGCGTGATCCTCTGGGAGATGCTCGTCGGACGTCCGCTCTTCGACGGAACGGACTTCCAGACGATCGTCGCGCGGCAGTTCGGCGAGACGGTGACGGCACCGAGCCGGGCGAGCGATCCCTCGATCCCCGAGGCCCTCGATCAGGTCGTTCTCTCGTTGCTGGCGAGGCGAGCCGCGGATCGCCCGGAGAAGGCGTCGATGGTGCGGGACGCGCTCCAGGAGCTGGCCGTCCGCGCCTCGCTCTCGGGCGAGCTGCCCGTCGCAGCGACGAACCCCGGCGTGCGGATCGCCGGCCGCGACTTCGGGGACGACGGAACGGGCAAGACCTGGATCGCACGCGGAGCGAATGCGACGTCTCCCGGCTCGACGGGTGGGCTCGCATCCCGGCTGCCGGCTCCCCTCTCGACGTTGCTCGCGACCCGGCGCGGTCGGATCCTCGCGGCGGTCGTCCCGGCCCTCGGGCTGATCGTCGTCCTCGTCGCCTTCGTCGGTCTCGGAGGCAGCGAAGGCGTGCCGACGACTCCGGCGGAGCTCGTCGCCCGGGTCACCGAGAGCCGGCCGGCCGAGCCCGAGCTCGCCCCCGAGCTCGCGGCCGCCCTCGAGGTCCTGTCCTCGTCGGACGACCGCCGCGCCCGCGACGCGGCGGCGACGACGCTCGCCGGCGCTCCCGCGGACGCACCGATCCCTCCCTACGGCCGCGAGCTCGTCGCCCTCGAGCAGGCGCGCAGCTGCCGCGCCCGCAAGGACGTGCTCGTCCGCCTCCGAACGCTCGGCGATCGGCGGGCCCTCCCCTACGTCACGAGGCTCCACGCCTCCCCGCGACGCGGCTGCGGCCTCTTCGGGACGCGCGACTGCAACGCCTGCATGCGCGACGAGCTCGAGGCGACCTTCGTCGCGCTGGGTGGGACGCCGACCGCGACCGCACCGGCCACGGGCGACGCCCCCTGAGCGTCGACACGCCCTCCCGGCTCAGCGCCGCACGGCGACCGCGCGCGCGTGGGCCTCGAGGCCCTCGAGACGGGCCAGTCCCTCGAGGAGGTCGGCCTGCTCGCGGATCGCCTCGCGCGAGTAGCGGATGAGCGAGGTCCGGACGACGAAGTCGGGCACGCCGAGCGGCGAGGAGAAGCGAGCCGCGCCGCCCGTCGGGAGCACGTGGCTCGGCCCGGCCGCGTAGTCACCCGCGGCCTCCGGCGTGTGGTAGCCGAGGAAGACCGCGCCGGCGGCGTCGATGCCCTCGAGCATGGCGTCGGGCTCTTCCACGGAGAGCGCGAGGTGCTCGGCCGCGAGGAAGCTCGAGACGCGCGCGGCCTCGATCCGATCGCCGACGACGAAGCAGTGGCCGTTCGCGCGGACGGAGGCCTCGGCGATCGCGCGGCGCGGGAGCACGGCGAGCTGGGCCTCGACCTCGCGGGAGACGGCCTCCGCCATGGAGCGGCTCAGCGTGACGAGGAGCGGATAGGCGGCCTCGTCGTGCTCGGCCTGGGAGAGCAGATCCGCGGCCACGACGCGCGGATCGGCGCCGTCGTCCGCGACGACGAGGATCTCGCTCGGGCCCGCGATCGAGTCGATGTCGACGAGGCCGAAGACGAGGCGCTTGGCGCAAGCGACGAAGAGGTTGCCCGGTCCGACGATCTTCTCGACGCGAGCGACGCTATCCGTCCCGTAGGCGAGCGCGCCGATCGCCTGCGCGCCCCCGACGTCGACCACCTCCGTGACCCCCGCGACGACGGCCGCGGCGAGGATCTCGGGGGTCGGCCGCGGGGTCGCGAGCACGATGCGGGGCACGCCCGCGACGGCCGCGGGCACCGCGGTCATGAGCACCGTGGAGGGATAGCGGGCCTTTCCGCCGGGCGCGTACACGCCTGCCGCGCGCACGGGCCGGATCCGCTGGCCGAGCTCGATGCCACGCGCGTCGGTGAAGCGGAAGCCGCCGTCGAGCTGACGCTCGTGGTAGGCGCGGATGCGAGCCGCAGCCGCCTCGAGCATCGCGCGGACCTCGGCCGGGGCCGCGGCGGCGCCCTCGTGGATCTCGGCCTCGGAGAGGCGGATCGACGTCTGCGTACGCCCCTCGAACTTCTGCGTCAGCTCGCGGATCGCGGCGTCGCCCCGCTCGGCGACCGCTCGCAGGATGGCGCGTACGTCCGGCTCGACGCGCTCGAGATCCTCGTCGCCGCGTCGGGCGAGGGATCGGAGCGTGGCTTCGTACGTCGCGGAACCCCGGTCGTGGACCTTCAGCATGCGGGCGTATTACCACCGGGCCGTCGCGAGGGCACGACGACGAAGGCCGGCTCCGCCTCAGGCCAGGGTGACCCGACCGAGCTCGAAGAAGCGCTGCACCTCGGCGGCGATCCGATCGAGGGCGTCGTGCATGCGGTGGTCGGTGTCGAGCTCGACGAGGCGCGCGCGCGGATGGGTCGCGACGTAGTCCCGCGACGACTGCACCGGCACGGTCTCGTCGTGGGTGCCGTGCAGGATGAGGATCGGGCACTGCGCCGAGGGGGCCGCGGGCTCCCGGCGCGCCTCCTCGAGGAAACCGAAGTGCACGGGGACCTTCACCCCGGTGCCGTCGGCCATCGGGATCTCGCCGTTCCGCTCCCAGAGCGCGAACCACTCCTCGCCGAGGATGCGGGGCCAGCGCGCCGCGAGACCGAAGCCCGGGCAGAGCAGGACGAGACGGTCGACGCGCTCGGGGTGCAGCTCCGCGTAGCGCGCCGCGAGCCAGCCTCCGAGGCTCGATCCCACGATCCGCAGCTTCGCGCCGGCCATCGGGCCCGTGCCGTACAGCTCGTCGACCGCCGCGAGCATGGCGGCGTGGCTGAGCTTCGCGAACGACGGTCGGTTGAGATCGGGCACCTCGAGCTCGAGGCCGAAGCCCGCGAAGACCTCGCGGAGCTGCACGGCCTTGGTCGACTTCGGGCTCGACGCGAAGCCGTGGAGGTAGACGTATCGGTAAGCGGCGGACATCGGAGCGGCGAGGATACATCAACCCGACGCGCCTTCGGGCGTCCGCACGCGGAGGAGGCCCCCCGCGGGCTTGCCGAGGGGCGGGGCCCGGGGTCATGCTCGCCGCCCCTCTTCCCGAGACCGCCGGACATGACGCTCGAGCTCCACGACACGCTCACCGGAACCAAGAAGCCCCTCGTCACGACCGAGCCGGGCCATGCCCGGATGTACGTCTGCGGACCGACGGTCTACGACTACGCGCACCTCGGTCACGCCCGGTGCTACGTCGTCTGGGACGTCCTCTACCGGCACCTGCTCGCCTCGGGCTATCGCGTCACCTACGTCCGCAACGTCACGGACGTCGACGACAAGATCCTGAAGCGCGCGAGCGAGCGCGGAGAGACGCCGACCGAGCTCGCGAGCCGTTTCACCGCCGAGTACACGGCCGACATGGATCGGCTGAAGAACCTCCGGCCGACCGTGGAGCCGCGCGTCAGCGAGCACATCGCGCAGATCGTGGCGCTCGTCGAGCGGCTGATCGCGCGGGGCCACGCCTACGCGACGAACGACGGCGACGTGTACTTCGACGTCGCGAGCGATCCCGGCTACGGCAAGCTCTCGCACCGCGACCTCGCGCAGCTCTCGGCCGGAGCGAGCGGGCGGACGGACGCCGAGCTGCTCGAGCGGAAGAAGAACGCCGCCGACTTCGCCCTGTGGAAGAGCGCCTCCCGGGACCAGTGGGGCTGGGAGAGCCCGTGGGGCTGGGGCCGCCCGGGCTGGCACATCGAGTGCTCGGCGATGTCGATGCACCACCTCGGCGAGACCTTCGATCTCCACGGAGGCGGCCTCGATCTCGTCTTCCCGCACCACGAGAACGAGATCGCCCAGAGCGAGTGCGCCACGGGCAAGCCCTTCGCGAACGTCTGGGTCCACAACGGCTTCGTCGAGGTCGACAAGGAGAAGATGTCGAAGAGCCTCGGCAACTTCTTCACGGCGCGGGACCTCTTCGAGCGCTGCGAGCCCGAGGCCGTGCGCTATTTCGTGATGACGGTGCACTACCGCTCGCCGCTCGCGCTCGATTGGGAGCTCGACGACGCGGGGAACGTGCGCCGCTTCCCGCAGTTCGAGGACGCCGAGCGCCGGGTCGAGTACCTCTACGGGACCAAGCGCCGGCTCGCTTCGCTGCCCGCGGAGCGCGTCGTCGACGTGGACACCAAGGCGCCCACGGAGATCGCCGGCTTCCCGGCCGCCCTCGCGGCCGCCCTCGACGACGACCTGAACATGCCGATCGCGCTCGCCGCGATCGCGGGCTTCCTCGCGGCCGTGAACGAGCTCTGCGACGGGGCGCTGCGGAAGAAGGGCAAGGCCGCGCGCAGCCACGTGGAAGACGCGCGCCGGGGCTTCGAGGCCATCGAGGCCCGCCTCGGCCTCGGAGCGGAGGATCCGGGCGCGGTGCTCGAACGGATCCGCGACCGTCGGGCCCTCGCGCGGGGGGTCTCGAAGGCGATGGTCGAGGAGCGCATCGTGGCCCGTGCGGAGGCTCGCGGCCGCAAGGACTTCGCCGCCGCCGACGCCGTCCGCGACGAGCTCGCCGCACTCGGCGTCGAGCTGCTCGACGGGGCCGACGGCACCTCCTGGACGATCCCCTGAACGGACGATGGGGAGCGCTGCGCGACGCGCGCGGGGAAGCCTCGGCGCGCCGGCGCGTAGAAACCATCCCCCCGATCGGCGGCCGCGTGTGGCACGCTAGGTCGATCCGGGGCCGCACCCCGTCCCGCCCATGGCTCAGCAGGCGCCTCAACCCGTCATCCAAGGGTCGCTCACCACGGCCCCCCTGGCACACGTGCTCCTGTCCCTCCACCGCCGGGGCATGGGGGGCACGCTCGCGGTCTGGCGCGACGACGGGGGGCCCGGACAGGACCGGATCCTGCTCCAGAACGGCATCGTCGTCGGAGCCCGCCTGACCGAGGCGGCCGGCTCGCTCGAGCGCGGCATCCTCCCGATCTTCCGCCGCGAGGCGGCCGCCTGGGCCTTCTACAACCTGAACCTCCTCGGCGAGGGGCCGAACGTGCACACGGGCCGTGTGCATCCCCATGCGATCGTCGCCGCGGCGGTGCGCGGCGGAGCCCGCGCGGACGTGATGGACGCCGTGCTCGATCAGTACGACGGCAAGGCGGTGCGCCTCGTGCTCGGCTTCGACGTCTCGCAGCTCGGCCTCGTGCCCAAGGAGCAGACCGTCCTCGAGCTGCTCCGGGCCGAGCCCGCGACCGTCGGCCTCCTGGTCCAGCGCTCGGGCGAGCCCAAGGTCGCCAAGCGGATGCTCTACCTCCTCTCGATCCTCCAGGGGATCGAGGTCTGGGAGGGAGCGCCCGCCCTCGCCTCGGGAGGGATGTCGGAGGGCGAAGGCGCTCACGGAGGGCTCGGCCTCGAGGAGCTCCCGCTGCTCGACGAGCCGCCGCCCGGGATCTCGGAATTCCCCTCGGCGTTCGCCGGATTGTTCGAGGACACCTCGACGCCGAAGCCCCCGTCCCAGTCGAGCGCGCCGCGGCCGAAGCCGCCGTCGTCGAGCCCGGGCATGCCGAGGCCGTCGGGGTCGCCCTCGAGCCCCGGTTTCGCCCGCCCCTCGGCCGTGCCCTCGGGCTCGGCCCTGCCGCCCCTCGCCGGCTCCCCCTCGTCGCCCAACGTCCAGCGACCGCCCTCGTATCCCCCGGCCGCCGGGCCGGCGTCGTCGAGCGGCAGCGTCGCGCCGAAGCGGGCCTCCGTGCTGCCTCCCCCGACGGGCTCGGCCGCGGCGAAGGCGCACATCCGCATCCCGACCGGGCCGACGCTGCCGCCGCCTCCGAGCGAGGCGCTCCCGCCCGAGCTCGCCGCGCGCTGGCGCGAGCTCGCGCACGAGGCGGCCGCGCGCGACACGAAGAACTACTTCGAGATGCTCGGCGTCCCCGAGAACACGGACGCCGGGCAGGTCCGCGACGCGTACTTCACCGCCGTGAAGAAGTGGCATCCCGATCGGTTGCCCCCCGATCTCGCGGGGCTCCGGCCCTTCGCGGAGGAGATCTTCCGGATCCTCACGGAGGCGAAGGACACGCTCTCCGACGACGAGAAGAGGCTCCGCTACCTCAAGACCGTGCGCGGCGGAGGAGGCACCCCGGCCTCGGATCGCCAGCTGCTCATGGTGCTGACGGCGGCCCAGGACTACGAGAAGGCGAACATCCTCGCGAACCTCGGGAAGTACGACGAGGCGCTCTCGCTCCTCGAGGCCGTGCTGATCCTCGATCCCGAGCAGGCGGACTACCACGCGCTCAAGGCCTGGGTGCTCTACAACGTCGGGCTCTCGCGACCTGCCGTGAAGACCCAGGACGTGATCGCCCTCTGCGATCAGGCGCTCGCGCGCGCCCAGGGCGGCTACCACGAGCGGGCGCTCTACACGAAGGGCCTCTCCCTCAAGCGCCTCGCGAAGGAGGATCAGGCGATCCACTGCTTCCGCGCGGTCGCCGACAAGAACCCGAAACACGTCGAGGCGGCGCGCGAGATCCGACTCTTCGAGATGCGATCGCGCAACGGGAAGACCGAGGCCCGAGCGAGCAAGGCGCCCGATCCCGGCACCGCCGATCCGACGAAGCCCGGCGGCGGCCTCCTGTCGCGCCTCTTCGGGAACAAGAAGCCGTAGACGGCAGGTCGCGCGCGGCCTTCAGCGGAGCGCGTGGAGGTAACCGTCTTCCCCCCCGACGAGGAGCGTTCCGTCGGGCGCGAGGGTCGGCGACGCGTCGACGTCGCCCGAGGTCTCGTACGCGAAGCGGAGCCGGCCGTCGGGCGTGAGGGCGTAGACGTAGTCGTCGTGCGCGCCGACGTAGAGGTTGCCGTCGCGATCGACGAGGACGCCGGAAGCGACCCCCACGTCGGCCGAGTGCGCCTGCCCGAGCTCGAACTCCCAACGGATCCGTCCGTCCTCGAGGGCGAGCGCCACGACGCGCGTGCGCGGACCGAACACGCTGACGAAGACCGTCCCGTCGCGTCCGAGCGCCACGGGAGCGCGGATCATGCCGCCGAGATCGATCGACCAGACGAGGGCGCCGCGCGCGTCGACGCGGTGGAGATGCCGATCGTCCGAGCCGAACACGATGCTGCCGTCGTCGGCGATCGCGGGCGAGGCGTCGACGTCCCCGCGCGTCGCGTAGGCGAAGCGTAGGAGCCCCTCGGGCGTGACCGCGTGGAGCCGGTCGTCCTGCGCGCCGACGTAGGCAGTGCCGTCGTCGGCGATCGCGGGGGTCGTGTAGATCTTGCCCTCCGCCCGGTAGCGATACTTCACGCGGCCATCGGGGAACACGGCCCAGAGCTCGCGTCCGGCGGCGAAGTGCAGCGTTCCGTCCGGTCCGGGCACGATGCCCGTGTCGAGCTCGCCGCTCGTCTCGAGCCGGTAGCGCTCGCGCCCGTCCGGCTCGAGCGCGACGAGGAGCCGCGCATCCGAGCCGGCGTAGACGCGCCCCTCGGGATCGACGTAGGGCGTCGCGTAGGACGGTGCACCGAGGTCGGCTCGGAAGAGGCGGCTCCCGTCGGCGGAGAGCACGTGGAGGAAGTGGTCGTGCGAGGCGACGACGATCCGCCCGTCGCGACCGACGACCGCCTGCGCGGAGATCCGTGCGCCGGTCGCGTAGCGGAAGCGCACCCGGGGAGCGACGGGGCCGACGAAGGGGCTCCGCCCCGTGTGACGGCGGTCGCCCCGGAAGACCGACGGGGGTCCTTCGGCGACGGCGGCCTGCGGTGCGGATGCCCGGGCGCCGGACGTCGCCCGGTCGCGCGCCGTGTGGACGGGGCCGCGCGCTTCCCGGACGGCCGGAGCGTGCGGTCGAGCGAGCCACTTGGGGCCCTGGAGCGCGACCACGGCCACGAAGGCCGCGGACCAGAGTGCGACGAGCACGATGCGACGACGGTCCACCGGGCCCTGCTAGCCGCTGCGGCGCGACGCTGCAATGCGGCGGCCGCCGGCGGCGCGGAGCGCCACCGTCGTCCCGACGCGCGCCACGCGGGGAACGCCCGAGGGCCCGCCCGGGCACGCGGCCTGCCTCCCCCTCGTGCGTGGACCTTCCCCTTCCCGACGAGAGCCTCCCCTCCGGCCCCCGCGAGCGCCTGCTCGGCATGGGCCCCGACTCCCTCGGCGACGCCGACCTCCTGGCAGTGCTGCTCGGCACGGGGCTCGTCGGCGAGCCCGTGAGCGTCCTTTCCGCCCGCCTCCTCGAGAAGCATGGAGGCCTCGCGAGCCTCGCCCGGCTCGGGACGGCGGGGCTCGCGGCCGAGCGGGGAGTCGGCCCGGTCAAGGCCGCACGGGTCGTGGCGGGCCTCGAGCTCGGCCGGAGGTCGGTGGCCCGCCCCATCCCCCGGGGCCGCCGGATCGTCACGAGCCGGGACGTCGACGCGGCGCTGAGACCGAGGCTCGCCCCCCTCGAGGTGGAGCACTTCGTCGCGATCGCGCTCGACACCCGGAACCGCGCCCTGGCGGAGCTGCGGCTCGGCCAGGGGGGAGCGGCGAGCTGCGGCGTGGCCCCCTCGGACGTGTTCCGGGCGCTGCTCCGGGAGAGCGCCACCGGGGTGATCTTCGTCCACAACCATCCGAGCGGCGACCCGACGCCGAGCGAGGAGGACGTGAGGTTCACCGAGCGTCTGCTCCAGGCGGGAGAGCTCCTCGGCATCCGGGTGCTCGACCACGTGATCATCGCCCGGGACGGGTACACGAGCTTCCTCGACGGCGGTCTCCTCCCGCGGACGGGCGGACGCCCGTGATCGCCGCCCTCCTCTTCGGCTCGGTGCTCGCCGCGATCGGGCCCTCCCCGTCCACGGCGCTCGCCGGCCTCTCGAGCGGGGTCGCCCCCGCTTCCGAGCCCCCGCGCCCGGCCCCCTCGCCCCCCCGCGTCCGCGGGACCCAGGTGATCGCGCGATCCGCCCCGATCCCGGGGAGATCCGCAGCTCCGGCCGCTCGCGTGGCGCCCTCCGCGACCCCCCGGGGGCCACGCGCGAGCAGCGCAGGGGGCCACGCCGGTCCTTGACACCCCCTCCCATGCGTGCTTTCTTCCCCCCCCCTCGGAATCTGCCGGAGTAATCGTCGTGAAGCGGACTTATCAGCCCCACCGTACCCGCCGTAAGCGCACCCATGGCTTCCGCGCGCGCATGAAGACGAAGGGCGGCCGCAAGGTCCTCCAGGCGCGTCGCCGCAAGGGCCGCGAGCGCCTCTGCGTGACGACCTACGAGAAGTGAGACCACCGGCGCGGGGATGAGCGACTCCGGCAAGACGGCCCCGACCGAGGGTTTTGGGCCGGAGAGTCGCCTCAAGAAGCGCGGGGAGTTCATGGCGATGCAGGCACGCGGTCAACGCGTGCACACGCCCTCCTTCGTGGTCCTCGAGTCCCCGCGCGCCGATCGCGCTCGCCGCATCGGCATCACGGTCACGAAGAAGATCGGCTGCGCCGTGGAGCGGAACCGCGTGAAGCGCCTCGTCCGCGAGGTGTTCCGTCGTCGCCGCGACCTCTTCCCCGAGGGCGTGGACGTCGTCGTGATCGCGAAGAGCGGCGCACCGAGCCTCGCGTACGGGGACGTGCTCGCCCAATTCGAGCGAGCCGCGCCGGCGCTGCGGAGCGCCGCCGAGAAGGCCCGTCGCAGGCGTGCGGAGGCCGAGGCGTGCTGAAGCTCTTCCAGGCCTTCTGCCTCTTGCTGATCCGCATCTACTGGTGGACGCTCTCGCCGCTGATCGGCAGGGTCTGTCGCTTCGAGCCCTCGTGCTCGCGCTATACGTACACCTGTATCGAGCGCTTCGGCCCCTTTCGTGGTAGCTGGCTCGGGTTCCGCCGCATCTGCCGTTGCCACCCCTTCCACCCGGGCGGCTTCGACCCCCCTCCGCTCCCCGATCCGCCGCGAGACAACGTCGATGGATGACAACCAGCGCTCCCTCTGGACCCCGCTGCTCCTGGGCCTCCTGCTCGTGGGAACGTATTTCCTCTACGAGCAGACGTTCGGCGGTGCGACGCAGCCGCCGGCCCCCGCGACGAATCGCGGCGGGGCCGCGACGGCCGTCGCCACGCAGGGCCTCACGGACGCCCAGCGCGCGGCGCGCGCGCGAGCGCAGCACACCTTCACGCTGCGCACGAGCGAGCTCGAGGCGACGTTCACCGATCGCAACGCGGCGCTGACCTCGCTGCACCTGCTCGGTCCGAAGTTCCGCGACGCGAACGGCCGCCCCGAGAACCTCGTCACGACGGACCGCGAGGAGTTCCTGCCCCTCGCGCTCGACCTCCGCGGCGTGCGCATCCCGGCCGACGCCACGTGGCGCGGCGAGCAGCTCTCGCCGACGGCCGCGCGGTTCACGTGGGAAGGCGACGGCTTCCGCGTCGTGCGCAAGGTCGAGGCGACCGGCGGGCGCTACCAGATCTGGTCCACCGTGCGGGTCGAGAACCTCGGCGCCGGGCGGCGTCCCGTGCGCGTGGTCGACACCCTGCACCACTACGTGAGGCGGTCGGACGAGAAGAGCGGCGGGTTCATCGGACGCCCGTCGCCGCTGCTCTCGCGCGGCGTCTGCACCAGCGAGGACGACGAGATCCGCGAAGACCACGACTCGCTCGCGGACTCCCGGGGCCTCGGCCCCGCGGTCCACTTCGTCGGCATCGAGAACACGTACTTCGCGATGGCGGTCGCGGCCGAGAACGGTCGCGCCGACCGCTGCGTCCTCTCGGCGCAGGCTCGCTTCCGTCCCGGCACCGAGGAGCCCGACGGCTCGCTCTTCGCCGGCGAGCTCCACCATCCGCGCAAGCTCGTCGAAGGCCGTCGCGACGTCGTCTTCCGCAGCGTCGCGTACGTCGGCCCGAAGGACATGGACGCGCTCACGGCGTCCGGCCATCACTTCTCCGAGCTCGTCGACCTCGGCTTCTTCAGCGTCATCGCGCGCGGCCTCATCGACCTGCTCCGCTTCATCCAGTCCCACGTCGGCAACTGGGGCCTCGCGATCATCCTGCTCACGTTCCTCGTGAAGCTGCTGCTCTATCCGCTCACGGAGAAGAGCTTCCAGTCGATGGCGAAGATGAAGGTCCTGAAGCCCGAGATGGACCGGATCAACGAGATCTACGCGGACGACCGGGAGAAGAAGGGCGCCGCGATCATGGCGCTCTACCAGAAGCACAAGATCAACCCGCTCGCGGGCTGTCTCCCGAGCCTCCTGCAGATGCCCGTGTGGTTCGCGCTCTACCAGTCGCTCTCGACGAACATCGAGCTCTACCACACGCCCTTCGTCGGCTTCTGGCAGGACCTCTCGGCCCCGGATCCCTTCTACGTGCTCCCCCTCGTGCTGGGAGCCCTGATGTGGGTCCAGCAGAAGATGACACCATCGACGATGGACCCGCTCCAGGCGAAGATGATGCTCTACATGATGCCCGCCATGATCACGGTCTTCATGCTCTTCCTGCCGGCGGGGCTCTGCGTGTACATGGTGACCAACTCCACCCTGGGCATCGCGCAGCAGAAGTACATTCAGTGGCGACTGGACCGAGCGTCCGTCGCCTCGACCGACACCGCGGAAACCGCGCCCTCCGCCGAGGCCCCCTCCACGAGCGAGGACCCGAAGGGCGACCGCGACAAGAAGGGGACACGACGTGGACGATCGTAAGGACAAGCCCCAGGACGGAGCCCTGCTGGTCGACGACGAGCCGTTGCTCGACGACGACTACGGTGACGAGGAAGACGACGACCGCGCCGGCCGCCGAGGCCGCGCGGGCGACGGGAAGGCCCAGGAAGCGCAGGAGGTCCTCGAGGATCTCCTCGACCACATGGATCTCGACGCGGACGTCGCGATCCGCGAGGACGACGAGCGCATCGTGCTCGACATCGAGGGCCCCGACGCCGGTCGCGCGATCGGCAAGAAGGGCCAGACGCTCGACGCCCTGCAGTTCCTCGTGAACAAGATCGTGAACCGCTTCCCGAGCGGTCGCCGCCACATCCTCGTGGACTCCGGCGACTACCGGGATCGCCACGACAAGGGCCTCGTCACCCTCGCTCGCCGCGAGGCGAAGCGGGCCGTGCAGGAGGGCAAGGTCATCACCCTCCAGCCGATGACCGCCCGCGATCGGCGGGTGATCCACCTCTCGCTCGCGAAGTTCGACGGGGTGTCGACGGAGTCCCAGGGTCAGGGCATGCAGCGACGCATCCAGATCATCCCGAGCAAGCTCGCGTCGGGAGGCGATCGCGGCCGCGGCGGCCGGGACCGCGATCGGGACCGCGACCGCGGACCCCGTCGCCGCTCCTGAGCGCGGGGAATGAATCGACGTCACCGGGCGTTTCGGGCTGCACGGGTCTTGCGGTCACGGGGCGCCCCGGTAGACTGCCGCGACTCGGGGGCCCTGTTCGGACCCCGTCCGTCCATGAACCGATACACCCCGGCCGTCCTCGCCTTCGCGGCGACCCTCCTCGCCCTGCCCCTCGGCAGCGCGCGGGCGGACGACTGCGAGTGCACGCCGGTCGTGGCGGTGCTCGAGAGCTGCGCGACCGTGCAGCCCGCCTCGGCGCAGGCGCGCGGCGGCCACGCCCTGCTCGCCTGCCACGCGAGCGACGGCGGTCGCTGCGAGCCGGCCGCGCCCACGCCCTCGAGCACGGTGGTGCAGGCCACCGGGACGCCGTACTACCTCCCGCCCTCCACGCCCGCGCTCCCCGAGAGCCCCGTGGAGGAGCTCGTCTTCGCCCTCGTGACCCGTGACGGCACGGAGGGCGTCGTGCGCTCGTTCGATCGACCGCCGCGGAGCTGACGGGCGCACACGCGCCCCCCACTCCGTCCATCGAACGAATCGTTGCAGGAGAAACCGTCCGTCGGAGACGCGGAGTCGTCGTCCGTCGGGCCAGCTTGGCACTCGCTCGAACGCGGGTGCGTGAAGGGATAACGAACATGAGCAAAGGATCCGCAGTCGTCGCGATCCTCATCGCCTTCGTGGGCGGCCTCGCCATCGGCAACATGGTGGGCGAGCGCCGCGCAGGGGGCGGAGAGGACGGAACCGAGGTCGCCGGTGACGAGGGCCAGGGCGCGTTGCCGCCGAACGGCCCCGAAGAAGCCGACCGTTACTTCGTCCCCGTGACGCGCGAGCAGCCGGCCAAGGGCCCGGCGGACGCGCTCGTCACCATCGTCCTCTTCAGCGACTTCCAGTGCCCGTTCTGCAGCCGCGTCGGTCCGACGCTCGAGCGCGTCATGAACGAGTACCGGGGGAAGGTCCGCGTCGTCTGGCGCAACCAGCCCCTCCCCTTCCACCAGAACGCCATGCCGGCCGCCGAGGCCGCGATGGAGGCGTTCGAGCAGGGGGGTAGCGAGAAGTTCTGGCGCATGCACGACCTGCTCTTCCAGAACCAGCAGGCCCTCGCGCGCCCGGACCTCGAGCGCTACGCGCAGCAGCTCGGTCTCGACATGACGAAGTTCCGTCGTGCCCTCGACCAGCACACCCACCAGGCGGCGATCCAGGCCGACCAGCAGCTCGCCGGCAGCGTCGGCGCGAACGGCACCCCGGCGTCGTTCGTCAACGGCAAGCAGCTCATGGGCGCCGTGCCCTTCGAGCAGTTCAAGACGCTCATCGACGCCGAGCTCGCCAACGCCGAGCGCCTCGTCTCGAGCGGCACGCCGCGCAACCAGGTCTATTCGACCATCATCCGCAACGGCCGCCGCTCGGCCGGTCCCCCGCCCGGCGCGCAGCCCCAGCAGCCGCAGCAGGCGCCTCCCCGTCCGGACCCGAACGCGGTCTACCGCGTCCCCCTCCAGGGCAACGAGCCGCAGAAGGGCCCGAACGACGCCCTCGTCACCATCGTCGAGTTCAGCGACTTCGAGTGCCCGTTCTGCGGCCGCGTCGAGCCGACGATCACCCAGCTCATGCGCGACTACGGCAACGACCTCCGCGTGGTCTGGATGAACAACCCGCTCCCCTTCCACCAGAACGCGACGCCCGCGGCGAACGCGGCGCTCGAGGCGATGCAGCAGGGTGGCAGCGCCAAGTTCTGGGCGATGCACGAGAAGCTCTTCTCGAACCAGCAGGGCCTCACGCGTGAGAACATGGAGCGCTACGCCCAGGAGCTCGGCCTGAACATGGCCCAGTTCCGCGCCGCGCTCGACAACAACGAGCACCGCGCTGCGATCGAGCAGCAGCAGACCCTCGCGCGCGGCCTCGGCGCGTCGGGCACGCCCTCGTTCTTCATCAACGGTCGCAACCTCCGTGGCGCCCAGCCGATCGAGGCCTTCAAGGCCGTGATCGACGAGGAGCTCCGCAAGGCCCGCACGCTCGTGCAGCAGGGCACCCCGCGCGCCCAGGTCTACGCGCGCACGATCGCGAACGGCGCGACCGCGCAGGTGATGCTCCCCGGCGCCGCCCCGAGCGCGCAGCCGGCGCAGCCGCAGCAGCCGCCCCCGGACCAGGTCTACAACATCCCCGTCCCGCGCACCGCGCCCTCGAAGGGCCCGGCGAACGCGCAGGTCACCATCCAGCTCTTCTCGGACTTCCAGTGCCCGTTCTGCTCGCGCGTGAATCCCACGCTCGAGCAGGTCGAGCGCGAGTACGGCAACCGCGTCCGCATCGTCTGGCGCGACTACCCGCTCCCGTTCCACCAGAACGCGATGCCCGCCGCGATCGCCTCGCGCGAGGTCTTCCGCCAGGGTGGCAACGCGAAGTTCTGGGCCTACCACGCCCTGCTCTTCCAGAACCAGCAGGACCTCTCGCGCGCGACGCTCGAGCGTCTCGCGCAGCAGGTCGGCGGCATCAACATGCAGCAGTTCCGCGCGGCCCTCGACGGCAACACGCACCAGGCGGCCGTCCAGGCCGACATGGACGCCGTCCGCCAGGCCGGCGCGCAGATCGGCACGCCGTCGAGCTTCATCAACGGCCGCCTGCTCCAGGGTGCGCAGCCCTTCGAGGCCTTCAAGGCCGCGATCGACCGCGCCCTCGCCGAGCGCCACTGATCGTCTCCTCGTGAGGCGATGACGAAGGCCCGCTCCTCGGAGCGGGCCTTCGTCGTTCCGTCGCAGCGAGGCCCGCTCCCCGGAGCGGGCCTTCGCGTTTCCGTCCTCCCGAGAGGCCCCCGGCGGCCCGGCCCCGCGCTCAGAGCGGCGGCCGACGCTCGGCCCAGGGGCGCGCGGCCTCGAGCTGGCTCGCCAGGCGGAGCAAGGTCGGCTCGTCGCCGAAGCGACCGACGAACTGGAGACCGATCGGCAGTCCCGTCGCGCTCGTCGCGAGCGGCACGGACATCGCCGGCTGTCCGGTCTGGTTGAAGAGCATCGTGTTCGGCGTGTGCTCGAGCGTCGCCTCGGCGAGCGTGTTCAGCACGAGCACGTGCGCGCGGCCCGGCGGGACGGCGCGGAGCGCCGCGAGACCGGCCTTCTCCCACGCCTTGAGGCCCGTCGCGCCGATGCGGACCGGCGGATAGGCGACGGTCGAGTCGAGGAAGACGTCGTATTCGTCGAAGAAGGGCGCCATGCGACGTGCGGCCGCGTGGATCGTGGCGCGCGCCTGCTCGAGCTCGCGCGCCGAGAGCGCGTTGCCGACCTGGGAAAGGAACCAGGTCGTCGGCTCGAAGTCCTCGGGACGCGGCTTGCGGCCGGTCTGACGCTCCGTGTTCGCGACGGCGGTGGCCGTGCCGGCGGCGACGACCACGAGGTACGCATGGACGAGCGCGTGCTTGTCGAAGGGAGGGCGCGCTTCCTCGACGTCGTGACCGAGCGAGGCGCAGAGCTTCGCGGCATCCCTCACGGCCTCCGCACACTCCGGATCGATCCCCGAGCCGAAGAGGGAGGTCGGCGAGTAGGCGATCCGCAGGCGCGTCGGAGCCCGGCGCGACTCCTCGAGGTACGAGCCGTCGAAGCCCGGCGCGTAGTACGGCGCACCCGCCTCCGGCCCGTGGGTCGCGTCGAGCATGGCGGCCGTGTCGCGCACGCTGCGGCTGACGATGCCCTCGCAGACGAAGCCGCTCCAGCCCTCGCCGACCTCGGGTCCGACCGGAGTCCGGGCGCGCGTCGGCTTGAGCCCGAAGAGGCCGCAATTCGCGGCGGGGATCCGGATCGAGCCCCCACCGTCGCCGGCATGCGCCATCGGAACCATGCGCGCCGCGACAGCCGCCGCGGAGCCGCCGCTCGAGCCGCCCGGCGAGTGCGCCGTGTTCCACGGGTTGCGGGTCGGGCCGCGGAGCTCGGGCTCGGTCGTCCCGAGCAGACCGAACTCGGGCGTGTTGGTCTTGCCGACGATGATCACGCCCGCGCGCTTCATGCGCACGAAGAGCTCGCAGTCCCGCGTCGGGACGAAGTCGACGAGGGATCGCGACGAGCCCGTGTAGGGCTCCCCCTCGAGGTAGCCGTCGAGATCCTTCACGAGGAAGGGCACGCCACGGAAGGGGCCGTCGGGCAGCTCGTTCTTCGCGAGGGCCCGCGCCTTCTCGTACATCCGGTGCACGACGGCGTTGAGGCGCGGATTCACGTCCTCGATGCGCGCGATCGCCGCTTCGACGAGCTCGGCCGGCGAGACCTGCTTGCGGCGAACCAGATCCGCGAGCCCCATCGCGTCGTAGCGTGCGTATTCCTCGAACTTCACGGCTCCACCTCGGATCCCGCATGGTCGGGCCCCGCCCTCCGGGCGTCAATGGCGACGCGCGCGCGGAGGCCGCGCGTGTCCACGACGGATGCCCTTCCCTCGAGGGCCTGGCGACGCTATGGGACGGCACGACGGAGGAAGCCGTGCCCCAGCCGAATCGCCTCGAGAAGGCCCTCGCGCCCCTGAACCGCCTTCCCGCTCCCCTGCGGAAGTCCTCGCTCTCGCTCGTCCTCGGCCAGGCCGTGCCCTTCGTCGGCACGGCGGGCCTCGTCGTCGAGGAGCTCTCTCCCGAGCGCGCCGTCGTCCGCGTCGCGAACCGGCGGCGCGTCCAGAACCACATCCACGGCGTCCACGCCGCCGCGATGGCGCTCCTCGCCGAGACCGCCACCGGCTTCGTCGTCGGGATGAACGTACCGGACGACAAGCTCCTCGTCGTGAAGTCGATGAAGGTCGACTTCAAGACGCGTGCGACCGGAGGGCTGCGCGCCGTCGCCACGCTCACGCCCGATCAGCGCGAGCTCGTGCAGCGGGCGGAGAAGGGCGAGGTCCACGTCGCGATCGAGGTGACGGACGAGGAGGGGAAGCAGCCCGTCGTCTGCGAGTTGGTCTGGGCGTGGCTGCCGAAGAAGAAGGACGAGGCGAAGGCCGCGGGCTGAGGGCCATCGGCCAACTACAGCGGCAGCCGCAGGCGGTACTCGCTCGTCGGGATCGACTCGACCTTCTCCGGGTCGAGGAACTTCTTCACGCTGCTCATCATGCGGCGGAAGCGCGTCTTGAAGAGCGCCTCGTCGCCGTCCGCGGCGTACCAGACCTTCGGATCGAGGAGCGCATCGTGGGGAAAGCCCTCCTCCACGATGCCCTCCCAAGCCGGTGCATCCTCCGTGAGCGGCTCGCGGACGACGTTGCGGACGTAGTGGAACGTCGACTGCGTCTCGATCGCGACCGGCACGTGCTCCTCGCGCCAGATGCGGCGCCACTCGCCCGCGGAGAGTCGCTCCGGCCGCTCCAGGAACGCGACCACGACCGGATCCGGCGTCCGCTCCCCGAGGGGCGCCACCCGGGTCGAATTGGGGAGCGCGACGTGCGGATCCACCCGGTAGCCGGCGAAACGGGGGGCGACCTCGCGGAGCAGCTCCTCGACCGCCGGGACCTCCGCCATCGTCTCGGTGAAGACGGAGACGAGGCCCACGATCGGCCGCTCCTGCCTCACGCGACGGGTGGCCTCCGCGTAGGCGACGTGCTCGTCGGCGAGGTGCAGGACGAGCCCCGACACGCCGAGCGCGAGCAGCCGGGGCGCGAGCTCCTCGCGCACGCGGGTCGCGAGGCGGGCCCGATCCTCGGGAGGATCCGCGAAGAGCACGAAGACCGACTTCTCCATCGTCCCTCCCCGAGCCCGCTCAATCGAGCTCACCGTCCCGGAACCAGGCACCGAACCGCTCGCCCATCATGAGGACAGTGAGGTTCGTGTTCGCGCTCGTCATCGTCGGCATCAGGCTCGCGTCGACGACGAAGAGCCCATGAACTCCTCGCACACGACCCTTGGAGTCGCAAGCAGCGTCGGGATCGCCTTCGCGCCCCATCGGCGCGGTTCCCGCGGGGTGGTACCCGGAGCCGCAGAAGCGATGGACGTGCTCCGCCAGCTCGCGACGGGAGGCGAGGATGCGCTCGTCGGGGAAGACGATGCGGGCGAGCCCCTTCATCGCGTCCGAGGTGGCGAGGAGCCAGGCGAGCTCGAGCGCCTCGGCGAGCTGCGCGCGATCCGTGGCGTCGGCGAGCAGGTTCGACTCGATCCGGGGCGCGACGCGGGCGTCCGCTCGCTCGAAGCGCAGCGTCCCGACGGACCTCGGCTTCCCGACGGCCGCCATGATCGACACCATCGGCACGGTCTCGTCCCCGATCGGGACGCACGAACCGGGCTGCACGAGCATGTCGTTCGCCCGGTCGCTTCCGGCCGCCGAGTAGCGCAGCACGGTCTGGATCAGCGGATCGCGCGGGCCGATCAGGCCTGCGCGCGGTCTCAGGAAGATGGCGGAGCCCGGATGGTCGAGCAGCCGCGCGCCGACCGCGGGGACGTCGGCGACGAGCTCCACGCCGAGCCGCGCGACCTCCTCGCGAGGGCCGATGCCCGAGCGGAGCAGGATGCCGGGCGTCCCGATCGCGCCCGCCGAGAGGACGACGCGCCTCGCTCCGATGCGTTCGATCGAGCCGTCGCGCTCGACCTCGACGCCCACGACGCTCCCGTTCTCGACGAGGACGCGGCGCACGAGCGAGCGAGGACGGATGCGGAGGTTCGGCCGCGCCCGCACGACCGCGGTCAGGTAGCAACGGCCGGCCCCCATCCGGACGCCGTCGACCTTGTTCATCGCATGCGGGCCGACGCCGCTCGTGGTCGGATCGTTGGCGTCGAACGCCTCGGCGTAGCCGAGCTCCCTCGCCGCCTCGACGAAGGCCGCCTGCCAGGGCACGAGCTCGGCCGACGCGTGGCGGCGGATGGGGATCGGACCGCCCTTCCCGTGCCAGGCGTTCTCGACGTCGAGATCGTCCTCGAGCGCTCGGAACGCGGGCAAACAGGCCGCGAACGTCCAGTCGACGAGGCCCCATTCGTCGTAGTCGTAGGGCTGCCCACGGAGCGCGATGCAGGTGTTCACCGCCGACGAGCCGCCGATCACCCGACCTCGGGGGAAGGGCATCGGGAGCGAGCGCGTGCTCGGCGCGTGGTGGTAGCCCCAGTCGTGGGCACGCATCGAATTGCGCGTCCCGTCGACGACGTCCGGCGGGAGGTCCTCGGGAAGCGGGTAGTCGGGGCCGGCCTCGAGCAGCATCACGTCCAGCGCCGAACGCTCGCTCGCGCGCGCCGCGACGATGGCTCCCGCCGATCCCGCTCCGACGACGACGGTGTCCGCATGGATCGACACGGTCTCCTCCTTCAGCCGGCGCGCGGCACGGCGAGCGCGATCCGCGCGAGCTCGAGGACGTTCACGGGCGCGTCGTGCCAGGGGCCGTCGTCGAGTGTGACCCAACGGTGCTCGGTGAACTCGGCGTTCGGGACGACGTCGGTGGTGTCGACGTCGATCACGAAGACGAAGTTCATGTGCAGGCCCTTCTTGCCGGCGACGTGCTCCTCGTAGCCGATGAGCCCGGGGGGCGTCCCCGTGACGTCGGAAGCCTTCGGGAAGACGCCGGAGAGGCCCGTCTCCTCGCGGAGCTCGCGTACCGCGGCCTCGAGCGGGGTCTCGCCCGGCTCGAGCTCGCCCCCGGGAGGCAGCCAGGTGCCGAGTCGCGCGTGGCGGATGAGCAGCACGCGGTCGCCGTGACGCGGGTACACCGCGACCGAGAAGGCGCGACGCGGGATGGGATTCGTGGGGTCGATCACGCGCCCATCATGCGGAAGCCCGACCGCCCCGTCGAGGGGAAGCCGGGCTCCGGGGGGCGGCGGGAAGAAGGCCGCGCGAGGCTCAGAACCGGTAGGCGACCGTGCCCATCACGCGCGTGCCGATCTGCTGGCCCGTCGGGTACTCGCGACGGTAGCAGTGCGTGATGTTGTAGCCGACGAGCCCGAATTCGAGCGCGTCGTCGAGCATGCGGTAGCCGATGCGCGCGTTGACGAGGTAGTAGGGATCGACCGGCGAGGTGACGACCGTGACGCCGGTCGTCGTCGCGACCTGGTCGCTCCACTGGGTCGCGGAGACGTAGAAGATGTCGCCCGCGAGATCGAGGCCGAAGCGGGAGCGGTACTGGAAGCCGGCGTTGACCTGCGCGACGGGCGTCTGCTTCACGCGGACCCAGCTCGTCCCGGTGTCGGAGTAGGTGAAGTTCGTCGTGAAGTTCGTGTAGACGTCGAGACCGCGCGCCGGGTAGGCGCGGAAGCCGACCTCGCCACCGAAGACGTTGTACTTCGTCGGATCGTTGTCGTAGCCGGCCGTGCCGTAGGCGAAGCGGTTCACGCTCGTGTCGTAGTTCGCGATCTGCGGGATCGTCGCGTAGTCGTTCAGCGTGAACGGAAGGGCGGACGGGACGAGCCGGACGAGGTCGATGACGCGGTTGTAGTAGGCCGACAACTCGAACGTGAAGTACTCGGACTCGGAGTTCGTGTAGCCGATCTCGGCCGAGTAGATCCTCTCGGGCTTGAGCGTCGGGAGACCGCGGTACTGGTTGCCGGGCACCGAGCCGAGGCCGAGGGCACCGACGAGCGAGACGGGCGTGGCGATGTTGTTCTGGATGTAGCTCTCGAGGAACGTCTGCGTGCGGAACGCGGTGCTCCCCTGGAAGCGGATCGCCTGGCCGTCCGTCGGACGGATGACGATCGCGGCACGAGGCGACCACACCGGCTTCTGGAGCAGCGGATGCCGGTCCATGCGGAAGCCGAAGACGCCGCGCACGAGCTCGGAGAAGCGGATCGCGTCCTGGAAGAAGACCGCGTAGTGGTTCTCCTCGCGCCTCTGGTCGATGAAGTTCCAGTCGATGGTCTTGCGCCGGTAGCTCGCGCCGAGCACCAGGTTGTGGTTCAGCGGCCCGGTGTCGAACGAGCGCGCGAAGTTGCCCTCGGCGTCGATCGTGTTCCAGAGGATGTCGTTCGGCGCGGGGTTCGGCGCGATGTTGTCCGCCGTCGCGTTCAGGCGGTTCCAGAACACGCGGACGCCGCCCCAGCCGCTCTGCAGCTGGCCCATCGCGTAGCTCATCGGACCCGTCATGTAGAGGTCCTTGAAGGTCGCGGGGCCGAGGATGTGCTGCTGGCCGATGTAGTTCAGGCCGCCCTCGACGTTGAGCGCGGTCTCCGGCGTGAAGCGGTAGCGGAGGTGGGCGCGTGCGCTCGCCGCCTGCTCCGCGAGGTTCGGGTTCGAGACCGGATGCTGATAGTCGACGCGGTCGGGCGAGACCGTGAGCGAGTAGTTGTCGTACTGGTAGTACGAGCTGCTGATCCGGTAGGAGAGGCCGCGATGGCGCCCCGAGGTCCCGAGCGCCACCCGCGCCGCGGAGCCGTTGCCACCGCCGGCGACGACCTCGGTCTCCTGGGAGTCGCCGGGATCGCGCGTGATGATGTTCACGACGCCGCTGAAGCCGTTCGCACCGTAGAGGGCGGAGGCCGGACCGCGGATGACCTCGATGCGCTCGATGTCCTCGATCGTGATCGGGAGGTTGTTCCAGAAGGTGATGCCGAGCGGATCGACGTAGATCGAGCGGCCGTTGATGAGGGCGAGGACGCGCGGGGAGAGCAGCTGGTCGAAGCCGCGGATGCCGACGTTCGTGTCGGCGGGGCCGGTCGCCATGACCTGCACGCCCGCGACGCGGCGGAGGAGCTCGCCGACGTGCGTGATGCCCGTGAGGCGGATGTCCTGACGCGTGATGATCGTCGTCGAGTTCGGTGCGTCGAGGGGGCTCTGGGCGTAGCGCGACGCCGAGACGACCTCTTCTTCGTAGACCTGCGTCTGGGTCTGACCGAGCGCGATGCCCTCGGTCGCCTCGTCGTCGGCCACGGGCGCGACGGGCAGCGCCGCCGCGGTGGCCTCGGTCTCGGCCTCGGTGACCGCTTCGGTGGAGGCGGCTCCCGCGGTGCCGCCCGTGCCGGCGGCGGCGGCGGCCTCGAGATGGCTCGCGAGCTCGCGGAGGCGCGCGGCGCGCTGACGGAGCGCGGCGCTATCCGTCGCCTCGGCGAGGGCGGCCACCTGACCGGCGGCGTCGCGCAGCGCGGCGATCTCGTCGGCCGTCGCGACCGCCGACGCCGCGGTGGGCGTCGTGCCTTCCGTCGTCGGGCTCACCGCCGCCTCGGCCGTGGCGGCGGCCGCGGTGGCGCGCTGCTCGGCGAGCCGCTGCTCCGCGAGGCGCGCCTCGATGGCGGCGACGAAGCCCGCGACCTCGTTCCGATCCGGGGGATCCGACGCGAGGTAGCGCTCGAAGTACTCGAGGGCGTCCGCGTACCGCCCGGCCTCCGCGTAGGCTCGGCCGATGTTGTAGAGGACGTTGGGGTGCGGAAGGATCTCGTACGCCGCCTCGAGCTCGGCGACGCCCTCGTCCAGGCGACCGGCCACGACCAGCTCCATGCCGCGGCGGAAGTGGCTACGCGCTTCCGTTCGGACGTCTGCTCGCGCCGGGACGCTGAGGAGCAGGGAGCATACGACGACGACGAGCCCCGAGCGGGCTGTGTGGACGAATCGACTCGACACGAATCCCCCGACAGGCGCAGGCGGCGTCGACTCCGGGAACGGACGGGCGTGTCCGCTCCATCGGCTCGATCGCCACGAAAACACCAAAACCGAGGCCGAGTGAATCATGGCCGTATCGGCGAGACAACCGTTCTCTGCGACGTTCGGATGAGGATCCCCCTGAAATTTCAGGGAGAAACGCAACCACCTCGGCCCCGGTAATGCGTGGACGTGCGACGGGCACCCCCTTCGACCCCGACTTCTCGGGGGCTCGGGCGACGCCCGGGTCACCGCCCACCGGAGGCGCCGATCGGCGCTCGCCGCTTTCCGCCACGCGCGCGCCGAAGCAGGCTACGCTGCGCTCGAAGGGGGAGGACGAGGGCGTCCGGAGCGGCGTTGACACGCCGATCCGGGACGGTTATCGTGGCTCTCCCATCCGGGAAAACCCCTTTGTTTCCAAGAGGTTCGACAGCATGACGAAGGCCCGGGCCAAGGCCCCTTCGCTCCCCGAGAAGCCCGTGGTGGAGGAGCTGAAATTCCGGAGTGAGAACGCCTACTTGTGCCTTCTCGTCAACCGGCGGAACAAGCTCGTCCGCGTGATCGACTTCCGCGCGGGCGCCCTGCCGGCGAAGCGCCTCTTCATCCAGTCGGTCGCGAAGCAGGAAGACATCCAGAAGGTCATCACGCTCGTCGAGAAGGACGAGGTCTCTTCGTGGACGCGCGTCGGCTTCGTGCGCGAGGGCACGATCCCGGGCTTCTACAAGCGCAGCGACGGCCACCTCTGTGGCTGCGTCGTCGGCGACAAGACGGCGTCGATCGAGGTCACGGAGGCGACGCAGCGGCTCGCCGAGAAGACCATCAACGCCGCGCGCAAGGGCCAGAAGGACGTCCCGGAGAAGATCAAGGGAGCCACGGCCGAGGAGATCGACGAGGAGAGCGCGCTCGAGCTGCGCGACGCCGCCGTCGCGAAGAACAAGCAGTACGAGGCCTTCGACGCCTTCGGCCGCGACGCCGCGCGCCTCTACTACAAGGTCACGATGAAGGGCGCGAAGGACAACGTGATCTCGGCGGAGTACCAGGACTGCTTCGGTCACGCGCTGATCGAGATCCTGCACTACCCCGACACGGAGAAGGACGTCCTCGCCACCACGCACGGCGTCCGCGAGCTCGGCGAGAACCTGAAGGAGCGCGGCATCGTCGCCGCGTTCGCCTTCGCGGCGGTCGACGACGTGCCGATGGCGACGGTGTTCACCGGAGCCGGGTACCGGAAGACGGGGCTCCTCGCGCTCGGCGTCCAGTCGGGCAAGGAGCGGAAGGACGCGATCCTCTGGACACGCAAGCTCGCGAACCCGGGCGGGGACGAGCTCGAGGAGTGAGGCCATGCGCACGCGCGACGATCTCGAGGCGTATCTCTTGCGCTCCCACATGCCGCATCACGAGGCCGCGGAGAACCTCTGGATCGTCCGCGATCCCGCCTCGCGCTTCGACGTGGTCGTGAAGCTCGAGGGCGACTACGTGATCTTCCGCGTGAAGGTGATCGACCTCGCGCGCGTCGCCGAGCCCGCACGGCTCTTCGAGGAGCTCCTCCGGCTCAACGCCACCGACATGATCCACGGCGCGTACGGCATCGTGGACGGGTCGGTGGTCCTGACCTGCACGCTCCGGCTCGAGAACCTCGACTACAACGAGCTGCAGGGCACGCTGGACGATTTCTCCCTGGCTCTGACCAAGCACTACGCGCGCCTCGGCGAGGCGCACGCCGCCTGACGTAGAGGAGCGTCGCATGGGTTTCTTCGGACGAATGGCGCAGTTGCTGAAGAGCAACCTGAACGACCTCATCTCCAAGTCGGAAGACCCGGAGAAGATGCTGAATCAGGTCATCGTCGACATGAACCAGCAGCTGGTCGAGGCGAAGAAGCAGGTCGCCGTCGCGATCGCCGACGAGAAGCGCCTCGAGAAGAGCGTGCAGAACGAGCAGGCGACCGCGTCCGAGTGGGAGCGCAAGGCCATGCTCGCCGTGCGCGCGGGCAACGACCAGCTCGCCAAGGAAGCCCTGCTCCGCAAGAAGGAGCACGACGGCCTCACCGCGCAGTACCGCGAGCAGTGGGAGAAGCAGGCCGCGGCGGTCAACCAGCTGAAGACCGCCCTGCGGGCGCTCAACGACAAGATCGAAGAGGCGAAGCGCAAGAAGAACGTCCTCGTCGCCCGCAAGCGCCGCGCCGAGGCGATGAAGAGCATCCAGGAGACGATGTCCGGGCTCTCGGAGACGAGCGCCTTCGAGACCTTCGACCGGATGCAGCAGAAGATCGAGCAGATGGAGTCCGAGGCCGAGGCCGGCGCCGAGATCGCCGAGCAGTACTCGGGCGACACCCTGAAGTCGAAGTTCCGCACGCTCGAGCAGACCGCGGGCGCCGATCAGGAGCTCGAGGATCTGAAGCGCAAGATGGGCGTCCTCCCGCCCGCGCAGGCGCCGGTCGCCGCGCGTGTGGAAGCGCCGGCCGCCGAGGAGGCGATGAGCGAGGCGGAGATGGCCGAGCTCGAGGCCGCGCTCGAGGAGCTGAAGAAGCGGGAGGCCTGAGGCCTCGCCCGACCATGGCCAACATCCGCGTCGACGCCTCCGAGCATCCGATCGTCCTACTGACGTTCCCGCGCGTGATGCAGCTCGAGGATCTCGACGTGCTCGATCCGACGATCCTCGAGCTCGTCCGGACCCGGGGGCCGATCATCACCGTCGCCCACTTCCCGGACCTCGACCTCCGGACGGTGACGGCCGCCTACCGCAAGCGCATGGCGGAAGGAGCCGATCGGGTCGCGGAGGAAGGCGGCCTCGTCGTCGAGATCGTCGTGCTCCCCTCGGCGCTCTACCGCGCGATGTTCACGGCCTACGCGTGGATGCGCGCGCACAAGACCCACCCGCAGCTCGCCTTCGCCACCCTCGAGGAGGCGTACGCCGAGGCCCGGGCCTGGGCCCCGCGCGCCTCGGAGCCCGGAGCCGCTTCGGAGCCTCGGTAGGCCCTCCCGAGGCTCGTGCGGCTCCGGACGAGCGGCGGGGCCGCGTCAGCGGAGCGAGCGGATGAAGGGCCCCACGGCCTCGACGCCCTTCGCGTCGACGACGCGGATCGTCTCGGAGCCCACGACCGCGATGTCGACCTTGCCGACGAGCTCGTCGATGTCCTTCTTGCTCTTCACGCCGAAGCCGAGCGCGAGCGGGAGCTTCGTCGCAGCGCGGCAGCGGCCGAGGTAGCCGTCGAGCGAGGCGAAGTCGGTCGACTCTCCCGTGACGCCCTTCCGCGCCACGCAGTACACGAAGCCACGCGCGCGCTCCGCGATCGCCTTCATGCGCGCGTCGCTCGTGTTCGGCGAGTAGATGAAGATCGGGTCGAGCCCTTGCTTCTCCATCGCCGCGAAGAGCCCGTCGTCGCCCTCCTCGAAGGGGAGGTCGGGGACGATCGCGCCGTGGAGGCCCGCGTCCTTCATCTCCTTCGCGAAGCGGTCGAAGCCCCGCATGAAGGCGATGTTGTAGTAGCTCATGAAGACGAAGGGGATCGGCAGCTCCGACGCCAGCTTCGCCGCTTGCTCGAGGCAGCGGTCGACCGTCGAGCCGCTCGCGAGCGCCTTCTGGTTCGCGTGAAGGATCACCGGTCCGTCGGCGATGGGCTCGGAGAAGGGGATCTGGAGCTCCATCAGATCGACGCCCGCCTCGACCATCGCGTGGGCGATGCGGCGCGAATCGTCGAAGCTCGGATAGCCGAGCACGATGTGCGTCATGAGCAGGATGTCCTTCTCCTGCTTCCTCTTGCGGATCTCAGCCTCGAGCACGGTACGCCTCCGCCTTGCCGATGATGAACTCGCGCCACTTCGGATCGTCGAACGCGTCCGCGATCGTGAAGATGTCCTTGTCGCCGCGACCGGACTGGTTGATCAGGATCACGTCGTCCTTCGACATCGTGGGCGCCTCCTTGAAGGCCTGCGCGAAGGCGTGGGACGACTCGAGGGCCGGGATCAGTCCCTCCTTGCGCACCGTGAGCGCGAGCGCGTCGACCACCTCGCGGTCGGTCGCGGCCTCGAAGCGCACGCGGCCCGTCTCCTTGTAGTGCGAGAGGATCGGCGAGACGCCGACGTAGTCGAGGCCGGCCGCGACGCTGTGCGTCTCGTTCATCTGGCCGTCGCGATCCTGGAGGAAGTAGGTCTTGTAGCCCTGGGCGACGCCGATGGTCGCGTCGTTCGAGCAGAGGCGCGCCGCGTGCTCGTGCGTGTCGAGGCCGTGGCCGCCGGCCTCGACGCCGACGAGCTCCACGCCCGGATCGTCGAGGAAGCCCTGGAAGACGCCCATCGCGTTCGAGCCGCCGCCGACGCAGGCGTAGACGCGCGAAGGGAGCCGGCCCGTGCGCTCGAGGATCTGGCGACGCGCCTCCTTGCCGACGATCGACTGGAACCAGCTCACCATCTCGGGGAAGGGATGCGGACCGCAGGCCGTGCCGAGCACGTAGTGCGTCGAGTCCATGTTCGAGACCCAGTCGCGGAAGGCCTCGTTGATCGCGTCCTTCAGGGTGCGGCTGCCCTCCTTCACGGGGACGACGGTCGCGCCGAGACGCTCCATCCAGAAGACGTTCGGGCGCTGCCGCGCGACGTCGACCTCGCCCATGTAGATCGTGCACTCGAAGCCGAACTTCGCGGCCATCGTCGCCGTCGCGACGCCGTGCTGGCCCGCGCCGGTCTCCGCGATGACGCGCTTCTTGCCCATGCGCTTCACGAGCAGGCCCTGCCCCATCACGTTGTTCGCCTTGTGGGCGCCCGTGTGGTTCAGGTCCTCGCGCTTGATGAAGATGCGCGGCCCGCCGAAGTGCGCCGTGAGGTTGTCGGCGAACGTGAGCGGCGTCGCGCGGCACGAGTACGTCGACATCAGCGACTCGTACTCCTGCCAGAACGAGGGGTCGTTCTTCGCGGCGCGGAAGGCCTCCTCGAGCTCGTCGAACGTGGCGACGAGGATCTCGGGAATGTAGGCCCCTCCGAACCGGCCGTAGTAGCCGCGCTCATGCATGCGAGTGTCCTCCGATGCGTTGACTGAAGACGAAGCGGTCGGTGCGGCAGTACATGCGCGCGAAGACGGCCGCGGGAGCGAGCGAGAAATGGAGCGTGCGATCGACGCGGAGCACGGCCTCGCCCTCGGCGAGGGCCAGGAGCCGCGCGTGCTCGGACGAGAGCGACTCGACGCGGAAGGTCTGGTCGGCGCTCTGGGGACGCATGCGGTAGCGCGCCTCGACGATCTCCGAGAGCGAGCGGCCCTCGAGGTCGAGGTCGAGGAGGCCCGGGAAGCGCTCGGCGTCGAGGTCGATCTCCTCGAGGAGCACGGGCTCTCGCTTCTTCTCGCGGCGAGCGGACGAGAGCCGGACGAGGCGCACGGCCTCGCGCCCGTGGAGCGGATGGTCGGCCTCGTCCACGAGCCCGCGGCGGGGCTTGCCCACGAGGGCGACGTCGAGCGCGATGCCGCGCTCCCGGAAGGAGACGAGGGTGCCCGCGAGCGAGAAGAGATCGACCTGCGCGGGCACGCTCCGCACGTAGGTTCCGCTGCCCCGCCGGCGGACGAGCACGCCCCGCTGGATCAGCGTGTCGGTCGCCTGCCGCACGGTCGGCCGCCCGAGCCCGTAGCGCTCGGCCAGCTCGTGCTCCGACGGGATCTTCGCCCCTGGCGGATAGGCTCCCGCGCGGATCTGCGCGAAGAGCTCTTCCGCGAGCTGGTGGTAGAGGGGCAACGGCGAGGCCGCGTCGAGCACGAGCTCAACGTGGGGCAGGGCGGTCAAGTTGTCAAGACAAGTTGCCGCCCCCTCGCGCCGCCCCGCCCGGAAGTCAGCGCGGCACGAGCACCGTGTAGTCGAAGTCGAGCACCACGTGGTCCTCGTACTTCCCCTCGGCGTTCTTGAGCGGGAAGTCGGCGGCCGCCTTGTCCTTCACGGCGACGGTGCGGAGCCGCAGGGCGCCGACGTCGCCGCGGCCCGGGAGCTCGTGCTTCTCGAGGACCTCGCTCCACGCGTAGATCGTGTTGCCGGCGAAGCTCGGGTTCGCGTGGGCGCCCGCGTTGATGGCGACGATCTTGAACGCGTTGCCGAGGCCGTTGAACGAGAGCGAACGCGCCAGGCTGATGATGTGGCCGCCGTAGATGAGGCGCTTTCCGAAGCGGTTCTGGTTCGCGAGCTGCTGGTCGAAGTGGACCTTCGCCGTGTTCTGGTAGAGGCGCGTCGCGATCTGGTGCTCGGCCTCCTCGAGGGTCATGCCGTCGACGTGGTCGATCTTCTCGCCGACCTCGTAGTCGCTCCACACGTGGCGCGAGCCTGCGAGCGGGAGATCGTAGTTCTCGAGGTGGAGGTTCGCCGGGATGCGCAGCGCCGAGACGGGGACCGACTTCGGCAGCTCGGGGACGACGGCCTCCGGCGCGGGGGCCGAGGGATCCTTCTTGTTCACCATCACCCAGCGGCAGTAGTCGAGGACGATCTCGCCGCGCTGGTTCTTGCCGACCGAGCGGACGTAGACGACGCCCGCCTTGCCGTTGCTGAGCTCCTTCACGCCGATCACGGTCGAGCGCGTGCTCACGGTGTCGCCCGGGTAGACGGGCACGCCGAAGATGCCGTTCGCGTAGCCGAGGTTCGCCACCGCGTTCAGCGAGACGTCCGGCACGGTCTTGCCGAAGACCATGTGGAAGGCGAGCAGGTCGTCGACCGGGGCGCGGGGCAGGCCGAGCTGCCGGGCGAACTCGTCCGACGAATTCACGGCGAAACGCATGCCGTAGAGGCCGACGTAGGCCGACACGTCTCCTTCGGTGATCGTGCGCGGCGTCGCGTGGACGAGCTCCTGGCCGACCTTGAAGTCCTCGAAGAAGTTCCCGGCGTTCGTCTTGTTGCCCATGATTCGGCTCCTCTTTTCCCGGCGTGTCGGTGACGGGCGCGGCGTGTAATTAGCGCGGAAGGCGGAGGTCTGCATCGAGAGATGGGCCCGGGGTGGACGCTGGGAAGCCCCCGCTCTATCGAAAGGGGGTGGACTCCCCCTCCCCCGCGCTCGGCCTTGCCGAGGGGCTCGAGGCGCTCGGGCGCCTCCTCCGCGGCCGACGCTTCGTCGCCCTGACCGGAGCGGGCCTCAGCACGGAATCGGGCATCCCCGACTACCGGGGCCCCACGACCCGGCACCTCCCGCGCCGCCCCATCCAGCACCGCGAGTTCGTCGAGCGCCCGGAGGCCCGCCGGCGGTATTGGGCGAGGAGCACGATCGGCTTCCCCCGCTTCGCGGAGGCCGAGCCGAACCCGGGCCACCACGCGCTCGCCCGGCTCGAACACGCCGGCCTGCTCGCCGGCGTGATCACGCAGAACGTGGACCGCCTCCACCACCGCGCGGGCAGCCGCCACGTCATCGAGCTCCACGGCTCCCTCGCGGAGGTCGTCTGCCTCGGATGTGGCGCCCGCGAGGCACGCCTCGCGCTCCAGGAGCGCCTCCTCGAGCGGAACCCCTGGTGCCGGCGCCGCGTGGCCGAGCTGCGTCCGGACGGCGACGTCGCGCTCGACGACGAGGACGTGCGCGGCTTCGTGGTCGTGCCCTGCGACCGATGCGGGGGCGATCTCATGCCGGACGTGGTGTTCTTCGGCGGGAGCGTCCCCCGGGACCGCGTCGAGGCGGCCTATGCGCTCGTCGAAGGGGCCGAGGCGCTCCTCGTCCTCGGCACCTCGCTCGCGGTCTACTCGGGGCTGCGTTTCCCGAGGCGCGCGAAGGAGAGAGGCCTCCCCATCGCGCTCGTGAACCTCGGCGAGACACGCGGCGATCCCCTCTGCGACCTGCGCGTCGAGGCCCGCACCGGCGAGCTCCTCCCGGCCCTCGCCGAGGCCCTGATCGGGGCGTAGCAGGAAGGTCGAGCAAGGCGCGCAGCCGAGCGGTTACCATCCCCGAGCCCATGACCGACACGTTCGCCGCGGCCCTCGCCGACGACCAATCCCTCGCGCTCCTGTCCGGAGCCGAACGGAGCCGCTTCGCCGGCTACCTCGAGTACGTCGAGTTCGCCGCCGGGACCGAGATCCTCCGCGAGGGAACGCGGGCCGCCGACATGTACTTCGTGATGAGCGGCACGGCGCGCCTGCACCGCGGCGGCATGGAGGTGAAGACCCTCGGCCGCGGCTCGCATTTCGGCGAGCTCGGCCTCCTCGCCCTCCGCCCGCGCGCGGGCACGATCGTGGCGATCACGGAGCTCACGGCGGCCCGCCTCTCGCGCGCCGCCTACGATCGCCTGGCGGTGGAGGAGCCCCAGCTCGCGATCCGCTTCCTCCACTCGCTGATCCACCACATCCGGGAGACGGTCACCGACCTCACGGACAGCGTGAGCTACCTGCTCTCGGCGCGCTCCCTGCCGCGACGCGCCGAGATCGAGGTGACGCTCGACGGCAAGACGCGGACCGTCCCGACGGGCACTCCCCTCTGGGCCCTCTTGCCGAGCGAGGTCGACGGGGCCGTGGTCGTGGCGGGTCTCATCGATCGGAAGCCCGTCTCCCTCGACGCGCCCGTGACGGCCGACGTCCATATCGCGCCGCTCGCGACGAGTCATTGGGAAGGCGATCGGATCCGCCGCCGGAGCCTCGGGCTCGTGCTCCTCGAGGCGGGCCGCCGCGTGGCCCCGGAGGTCGACCTCGCGATCGGTCCCTCGCTCGGAGGCGCGTACCCGATCCTCGCGGACGCCCCGGTCACGACCCTCCCCGAGCTCGCGGCGAAGCTCGAGCTCGAGATGATCCGCCTCGTCGAGGCCGACGTTCCGATCGGACACGAGTACTGGACGGTGGAGGAGGCGACCCACCACTTCGAGACCCACGGCTGGGGTGACGCGGCGAAGCTCCTCCGGACGTGGCGCGACGGGATGGTTCCCCTCGTCACGATGGGCAAGGTGCACGCGCTCGCCATGGGACCGATGGTCCCGCGCACGGGCCGGCTCGGCCCCTTCCGGCTCGCCGTCGAGGAGGACAAGCTCGTCCTGATCGTCAACGAGGGCGAGCCGCGCCTCGCCCACAAACAATCGGCCGAAGCCGTGACCGAGGAGCACCGGCGTTGGTTGACCTCGCTCGGGATCACGAGCGTCGGCGCCTTCGATCAAGCGTGCGTGCGCGGAGAGGTCTCGCAGCTCATCCGCGTCAGCGAAGGCTTCCAGGAGAAGCGGATCGGCGTCATCGCCGATCAGATCGCCCAGCAGCGGGACCGCATCCGCGTGATCTGCATCGCGGGCCCCTCGTCCTCCGGCAAGACCACCTTCATCAAGCGGCTCTCGGTGCAGCTGCAGGTGAACGGCATCCAGCCGATCGGCATCTCGCTCGACGACTACTACGTCGACCGCGATCGCACGCCGCGCGACGAGAAGGGCGAGTTCGACTTCGAGGCCTTCGAGGCGCTCGACTCCGCGCTCCTGTCCGAGGAGCTCTCGCAGGTCCTCGCGGGCCGGACGGTGAAGCTCGCCCGCTTCGACTTCAAGGCCGGCAAGAGCCTGCCCGACGGGGGCGCGGAGATCACGCTGCGCCCGGACCAGATCCTCCTGCTCGAGGGGATCCACGGCCTCAATCCGGAGCTCCTCGGCAACAAGATCGACGCCTCGAAGATCTTCCGGATCTTCGTCTGTCCGCTGACCTCGCTGCCGGTCGATCGCCTGAGCCGCGTACCGGTCTCGGACCTCCGCCTGCTCCGCCGCATCGTCCGAGACCGCCACACGCGTGGCTCGGACGCAGCCCAGACGATCGCGCGCTGGCCCTCCGTGCGACGCGGGGAGCGCAAGCACATCTTCCCCTTCCTCGATCGCGCGGACGCCGTCTTCGACACCTCGCTGATCTACGAGCCCGCCGTGCTCAAGGTCTACGCGGAGCGCTACCTGCTCGAGGTCCCGCAGAACCATCCGTCGTACGTGACGTCGTACCGCCTGCTCCGCATGCTCGCGCACTTCGTGAGCATCTACCCGGACCACGTCCCTCCGACGTCGATCCTGCGCGAGTTCATCGGCGGCAGTGGGTTCGAGTACTGAGGCGCGGTCTCGCCGTCACGCCTTGCGCGCGACGACGAGCCGCTCGTGCAGACCGATCGGCGGCTTCTCCCCGCGTCCGTGGCGCTCCACCCAATCGTGGGTGCCGCTGTCGTCGACGGGCGTGAAGCCGTGCTCGCGCAGCAGGGCCGCCACATCCGTCCGCGTGATCTGGCCGATGACGGGCTCGCCGACGAGGGCGAACATCGAGAGGACCGCGGGGCGGAACGAGCGATGGATCGTCGCGAGCTTCGGCTCGACGTAGGTCATCGCGAGGGTGCTCCCCTTCGCCGCGCATTTCGCGAGCGTCGCGAGCGTCGCGCGCGTCGCCTCGGCCGGGAGGTACATGGTCACGCCCTCCCAGACGAAGACCGTCGGCACCTTGGGGCGGTAGCCGGCCTCGAGGAGCTTCGCCTCGACCGACTCCTTGCCGAAGTCGACCGAGACGTAGGCGATCGACTTGCACGAGGCAGGGAGGCGGCCCGCCTTCGAGCGCTTCAGCCCCTGCGTGGTCGGATGGTCGACCTCGAAGACGTCGACGTCGGAGAGCCCCCGGAGCCGATGCGCGCGCGCGTCGAGACCCGCGCCGACCAGCACGAGCTGACGCGCCCCGAGCGCGACGCCTTCCTGCACGGCTCGGTCGATCGCCTCGGTCCGGAGCCCCGCATGGTCGACGAGGCCGAGGGTGACGATCCCCATCACCCGCTCGAGCCGAGGGCTCGCCTGCGTCAGCCGCTCGAGGCCGCGGAGCAGGCCGCCGATGGGCCCGGGGAGCAGCACGGATGCGAGCGGATCGCGTACGCCCCCCGTGCCGGCGCCGGACAGGCCTCGGGCGAAGGAGACGGCCATCGCGGTCACGCTCGGGAGGTTCTCGATCATGGGCGAAGCCTAGTGGACACGGCGATCCCGCACAAAGCACCCATCCGGGCGAAGGCGGTCTCATCGACGCACGCCCGGGGCTGGGGACGGGCCTGCCTTGACTCCCGGCTTCCCCAACTTACGTTTCGGCCGCTACGGAGAGTCCCATGCCGACCTACGAATACGCCTGCGAGTCTTGCCGCCACGGGTTCGAGGTGGAGCAGCGCATCACCGAAGACCCGCTCACGAAGTGCCCCGACTGTGGGAAGCCCTCCCTCAAGCGCCTCGTCGGAACGGGGAATTTCCTGCTCAAGGGGGGCGGCTGGTACTCGGACCTCTACAGCGGCCCGTCCAACAAGAAGGGCGCGTCCTCGAGCTCGTCGTCCGGCGGCGACTGAGGTCGTTCAGGCCGGCGCGAGGTAGGTCGCGACGACGGTCTTCGTGCCGACCTCGCGGAACGCGACCGTGACCTTCGGCGGCATGCCCGGAGAGACCTCGCGCACCTCGCCGATGCCGAACTTCGGATGGCGGACGCGCATGCCCTTCCGGAGCGCGCCGCCCTCGGGCACGTCGTGCGCGTCGGACGAGTCCACGTAGCTCTCGCCCGAGCCCGTCCGCGCCGCCGTGCGAGGAGCCTCGAAGGCGTCGTAGGACGGATGGGCGTCGTAGGCCTCGCGCTCGTGGCCTCCGCGTCCGCCGTACGAGCCGCCCCCGTAGGAGCCTCCGCCGTAGGAGCTCCCGCCGTAGCCGCCCGAGCCCCCGTACGAGGCGCGCGCGCCGAGCACGGGCCGGGGCCGCGTGTCGATCTGCTCGACATCGGCCGCCGGGAGCTCGTCGAGGAAGCGCGAGGGGATCCCGACGCGCGCCTGCCCGAAGAGGCGACGGAGCGCCGCATGCGAGAGGACGAGGCGCTGCCGTGCACGCGTGAACGCGACGTACGCGAGGCGGCGCTCCTCCTCGAGCTCGTCGGGATCCGCGCCGGCGTCGAGGCCGCGGTACGGGAACATCTGCTCCTCGAGGCCGGTGACCATCACCGTGTCGAACTCGAGGCCCTTCGCCGCGTGGACCGTCATCAGCGTCACGCGATCCTGCCCCGCCGTCTCCTCGACCTCGGTGTCGAGCGTCACCCGCTCGAGGAAGCCGGCCAGCGTCGGCACGTCGGATTCGGCCTCGTACTGGGCGATCGAGCCGACGAGCTCGGAGAGGTTCTCGAGGCGCGCGTCGGCCTCGGGCGTGTCCTCCGCGCGGAGCACGGCCTCGTAGCCCGTCTTCTCGACGATGTCGCGCGCGAGCACGGCCACGGACTCGCCCTTCTCGACGTCGCGACGGAATCCGTCGATCAGGGCGACGAAGGCCGCGATCTTCGATCGCGCGGCCGAAGGCAGCTCCGCGCCCGAGGCGAGCGAACGCAGCGTCGCGAGCACGGGCTCGCCCGAGCGCGCCGCGTGATCGAGCACCTTGTCGAGCGTGGTCTTGCCCACGCCGCGCGCCGGCACGTTGACGATGCGGAGGCAGCTCACGTCGTCGGCCGGGTTCTGGATCAGCCGCAGGTACGCGAGGAGATCCTTCACCTCGGCGCGCTCGTAGAAGCGCATGCCCCCGACGACCTTGTACGGGACGCTGGCAGCGCGGAGCGCTTCTTCGAGGACGCGGCTCTGCGCGTGGGTGCGGTAGAAGACCGCGACCTCGGCGAGCGAATGGCCGTCGTCGAGGAGCTGGCGCACGCCGCGGACGACCATCTGCGCCTCGGCGCGCTCGTCCTCGGTGCGGACGACGAGGACCTTCGTCCCCTCGTCGTTGTCCGTCCACATCCGCTTCGGCTCGCGGTCCTGGTTGCGCCTTATGACCTCGTGGGCGACGCGGAGGATGCGCTGCGAGGAACGGTAGTTCTGCTCGAGCTTGATCACGTGCGCCGAGGGGAAGGCGCGGCGGAAGTCGAGGATGTTGCGACGATCCGCACCGCGCCAGCGGTAGATGCTCTGGTCGTCGTCGCCGACCACGCAGAGGTTCTCGTGCGTGGCACAGAGCGCGCGCACCAGGCGGAACTGGGCGTGGTTCGTGTCCTGGAACTCGTCGACGAGGATGTAGCGGAAGCGGTCCGAGAGCTCGCGGCGGAGCTCCGGATCGTGCTCGAGCGCGAGCACGAGGCGGTAGATGAGGTCGCCGAAGTCGAGCGCCGACGCGGCCCGCATGCGCTCCTCGTAGAGGGCGAAGACCTTGCGCGCGACCTCGCTCGTCGGATCGCGGCCGTCGATCGACGTCGCCATCTCGTTCTTGGCGCTGTTGATGCGCGAGGCGATCTGCTTGGGCGGGTAGCGCTTCTCGTCGATCTCGAGGTCGCGCAGGATCCGCTTGATCATCGCCTGCTGGTCCTGGTCGTCGTAGATGACGAAGTCCTTGCGCAGACCGATGCGATCGGCGTACTCGCGGAGGAGCCGGGCACACGTCGCGTGGAAGGTCCCGACGTGGAGCTCGCGCGCCGCACGGCCGACGAGGGGGAAGAGGCGCTCGCGCATCTCGCCCGCGGCCTTGTTCGTGAACGTGACCGCGAGCACGGAGCCGGGCGACACCTGGCGCTCGCGGACGAGGTAGGCGACACGATGCGTGATGACCCGCGTCTTGCCGCTCCCGGCGCCGGCGAAGACGACGAGGGGGCCCTCGGTGTGCAGGACGGCCTCGCGCTGGGGCGGATTCATCGTCGACAGGTCGAACACGGCGCGGACCGTAACCCCGGAGTGAACGTCCGACCAGGGGTCGGGCCCCCTCCCGAGAGAACGAGATGGGCGGGCGGACGTCGAAGCGTGATAAGAAAGCCCGACCGATCAGGTGGGGCTGGGAGCGGGACCGGGGCATGACGGCGGCGGACGACGGCAGCGGCAAGGCGGACGGGCTCCCGTCCGTGGGTGGCCGTGCGTCCCGGGTCGCCCGGGAGGAATCCCGGGCCCGGGCCGAGCGGGACCAGCTCCTCGTCGAGCGCGCCCGGCAGGGCGATCGGGCCGCGTTCCGCGAGCTCTACGACCACTACCACCGCCGGGCCTACCTGCTCGCCGAGAGCGTCGTGAAGGATCGCGAGGAGGCGATGGACGTGGTGCAGGAGGCCTTCGTGAAGGTCCACCGGCACCTCGACGGCTTCCAAGGGGGCTCGAGCTTCTACACCTGGCTCTACCGGATCGTGATGAACCTCGCGATCGACCAGGCCCGGAAGTCCAAGCGGCAGCGGACGGTCGATTTCGACGACGCCCTGGGACACGAGTCCGAAGGGGCGCTCGAGGGTGGCCCCCAGGGCGGGTTCGAGGACCAGAATCCCCGCAAGGCCCTGCTCCGGAAGGAGCTCGCCGAAAGAATCCGACGGGCTCTCGCCGACCTGCCCGAATACCACCAGGCCGTCATCGTCTTAAGAGAAGTGGACGGTCTGTCGTACGAGGAGCTCGCCGAGGTGATGGAGGTGCCGAAAGGCACCATCATGAGTCGGCTCTTCCACGCGCGACGGAAGATGCAGGAGGCGCTCGGCACCTACCTCGACCGGGACCTCGAAATCGAAGATTGAGCAGCAGTCATGGACCGTATCGATAGCGATACATTGCAGCGCTACCTGGACGGGGATCTCCTCCCCGCCGAGGCCGAGCGCGTCCGGGCGGCGGTCGCGGCCTCGCCCGAGCTCGCGGCCGAGGTCGATCGCATGTCCCGACTCGGGGATGTGGTCCGGGCCTCGGCGCCCGAGCTCGAGGCTCGGATGGGCGACGCGCAGGCCGCGGACGAGCTCTTCGCACGGATCGAGCGCGCGATCGCCGCGCCGGCGCCGGCCAAGGTGGTCCCGCTGGCTTCGCGCCGCCGCCGCTTCCTGGCAGCCGGCACGGCCGGCCTCCTGGCGGCCGCGGCGGCCGTCTTCCTCCTCGTCCTGAACCGACCGGCGAGCGACGACATCGCCCGCGTCGGCGCCGAGATCCACGGTCCGACCGCGCCTCCGGTCCTCGGCCCCCGCGGCACGGAGATCCTCGACATCGACTTCGGGAAGAGCACGGGGACCCATTTCTCCGTGGAGGGAACCCACGGCGAGCAGATCGCCGTCGTCTGGATCAGCGACAGCCAGGTCGCTTTCAAGTGAAGATGACCCGCATGAACACCATCGTCCGGAAGCTCGCCCCGCTCCTCGTCGCCACGCTGTTCGGCTCCCTCGTCGTCGCGTCGCAGGCGGAGGCGCAGGGTCGTCGAGCGACCGCCGAGGTCTTCATCGTCCTCGCGAAGGAACAGCCGGGGCAGGTCGATCCGGAGCTGGCCGACATGCCGGCGCTCCGCCGTCCGCCGTTCAATTCGTTCCGCTCCCTGCAGGTCCTGTCGAAGCCGAGGCTCTCGCTCACGGAAGGTCAGGACTCCGATCTCGAGCTCCCGAACGGACGCCGGCTCCGGATCCGCCTCATGCAGGTGACCGAAGACGGTCGCTTCCACCTCAAGGTCTCGATCAACCGTCCCGACCAGGCCGACTACCTTCCCCTGCTGCAGGTGGTGGCCTCCCCCGGGGATCCCTTCTTCGTCGGCGGCCAGGTCTACCAGGACGGCACGCTGATCCTCGGAATCCGGGTCCGGCCCTGAGCGGAGCCGCGGAGCTCCCCCTCCGCGAGGCGCTCGCCTTGCGGGAGGTCTGGCTCCGTGGGATCGAGCGGCCCAGACTTCCCCTCCCGTGCGCGCCACCGACAAGAGCGTCTTCCGGATCTCGGGTCCGCCCGAGCTGCCAGCGGCCCCCGATCTCGTGATCGAGGCGCTCGTTCCCCTCGTCACGCCCGAGCGGCTCGGCCGCATCCGTGCCGTCGTCGAGCAGCGCACGCTCGACGTCGTGCCGGTCGTCGACAACATCGCCGATCCGCACAACGCCTCGGCGATCCTCCGGACGGCGGACGCGCTCGGCATCCAGAGGGTGCACGTGGTCGCGAACGATCGGCCCTTCATGGGCTCGCACAAGGTGGCGAAGGGCACCGAACGCTGGCTCGACCTCGTCTGGCACCCGACGCCGGAGGACTGCGCCGACGCGCTCCACGCCGAGGGCTACGAGGTCTTCGTGGCGTCGATGGACGGAGACCACACGCCCGAGGATCTCGCAGGCAAGAAGCGGGTCTCCGTCGTGTTCGGCAACGAGCACCGCGGCGCCTCGAAGGGCCTCCGCGAGCGTGCGGACGGGACGTACCGCATCCCGATGGTCGGCTTCGTCGAGAGCCTGAACGTCTCCGTCGCGGCCGCCATCACGATGTACACGCTCTCCCGGAGCTCCGATCGTCGTGTCGACGGCGAACGACGGCGCTGGCTCGAGGCACGCTACCTGATGAGCACCGTGACGGATGCCGAGGCGTACGTGAACGCCCACGTCGAGGCCCTCCGCAAGCAAGGCCGGTCCGAGTGAGGACCCTCGAACGAGCTCCGACCCCCTACTATCCCAAGCGCCCTCCCCCCCGGCGGCGCAGGGGCAGCTGGCTCGCACGGCTCGTCGGGCTCGCGATCCTGCTCGCCTCGCTCGGCGCCGGCGCGCTCGGCGTGCTCGGCTGGTACTACGGGCGGGATCTCCCCTCGGTCACGGCGCTGCGCGACTACCGGCCCCCGCAAACGACGCGCGTGCTCGATCGCAACGGCCAGCTGGTCGGCGAGATCTACGTCGAGCGCCGCACGGTCGTGCCGAACGACCAGATCCCGCGCGTCGTCGTGCTTTCCGTGCTCGCCGCCGAGGACGCGGACTTCTACGTCCACGAGGGGCTCGACTACCGAGGCATCGCGCGCGCGATCCTCCGGGACATCCTCGAGCGCCGGGCCGTCCAGGGAGCGAGCACGATCACGCAGCAGGTCGTGAAGCTGATGCTGCTCTCGTCGGAGCGCACGCTCTCCCGGAAGGTGAAGGAGCTGATCCTCGCGCGGCGCCTCGAGCAGCAGCTCTCGAAGGACGAGATCCTCCACCTCTACCTGAACCACATCAATTTCGGGAACGGTCGCTACGGCATCGAGGAAGCCGCTCGCTACTACTTCGGCAAGCACGCGCGCGAGCTGAACCTGGCCGAGGCGTCGATGCTCGCCGGCATCCCCCAGTCGCCTTCGCGCCAGAATCCCTTCCGGAACCCCGAGGCCGCGCGTCGGCGCCAGCTCTACGTGCTCGGCCAGCTCGAGGCGAAGCGCGCGGAGTACTGGCCCGATCTCACGCCCGAGCAGATCCGCGAGGCCCGCGACACGGCGCTCGCCTACGCCGATCCGAACGCGGAGACGGGCGCGGCCCCCGAGGTCATGCGCCTCGCGCGCACCACGCTGCGCGAGCGCGTCGGACAGGCCGCCTTCGAGCGCGGCGGCTACGTCGTGCACACGACCATCGACGTGCGGCTCGAGCGCGCGGCTCGCGAGGCGCTCCGCCGCGGCCTCGAGCAGCTCGACGAGCGCAACGGGTACCGTGGGCCGCTGCGGCGTCGGGCGACCCGAGGCCCGCGCGACGAGCTCCCGTCCATCGCGTCCCTGCGGCTCGGTCAGTCGTATCCGGCCGAGGTCACGGGAGCCGACGACACGGCTGGACGCATCTTCCTCGACGTCGGCGGCCATCGCGCGTTCGTCTCGATGGCCAGCATCCGCCGCTACAACCCGACGGGCCTCCCCGCCTCGCAATTCGCCGAGCGGCTCGCGCGGACGAAGGTGTCCATCGAGGCCCTCGGCGACGAGACCTCGCCGGCCCGCGCGCGCCTCGAGCTCGGACCCGAGGGCGCGATCGTCGTGGTCGATCCCCGCTCGCGGGACGTGCTCGCGCTGGTCGGCGCGTACGAGGAGTCCGCGGGCTTCGATCGCGCGATGCAGGCCCTGCGACAGCCGGGCTCGACGTTCAAGGCCTTCGTCTACGCGGAGGCGCTCCGGACGCGTGCGGTCACGCCGGCCACGCTGATGAGCCAGGAGCCGATCGATCTCGGCACGGTGGTCCTGCGGGCGCCGGACTCCGAGGACTCGCTCTCGCCGGTTCGGCTGCGGATGGCGCTCGCGCGCTCGATCAACCCGGTGGCGGTCTCGCTCCTGCAGCGCGTCGGCGAGCAGCAGGTGATCGCCTTCGCGCGCTCGCTCGGCATCACCTCGGATCTCGAGGCGAACCCCTCGCTCGCGCTCGGCGCCAGCGAAGTCCGGCTCGTCGAGCTCGTGAACGCGTACGCGACCTTCGCCGCGGGCGGACGCTTCGCCGAGACACGCCTCGTCAGCCGCATCACGACGGCCGACGGCACGGAGATCCCGCTCCCGCCCGCGACCGCGCCGCGTCAGGTGATGTCGCCGGCCGAGGCCTTCCTCATCACCAGCCTGCTCGAGAGCGTCGTGCAGGAGGGCACGGCCGTCTCCGCGCGCTCGCTCGGCCGCCCCCTCGCCGGCAAGACGGGCACGAGCAACGACGCACGCGATGCGTGGTTCGTCGGCTTCTCCCCCGTCACCGTGGCGGGCGTCTGGGTGGGCTTCGACGATCGCCGTCCGCTCGGGCGCCGCGAGAGCGGGGCGAAGAGCGCCCTGCCCATCTGGATGGCGGTCGTGCGCGCCGCCGAGCAGGGGCGTCGGCCGGTCGCGTTCACCGTCCCCTCGGGCATCGAGACCGGACGCATCGATCCCGCGAGCGGCAAGCACGTCGGAGCGGACTTCCCGGGGGCGCTCGAGGAGTTCTTCCTCACGGGCACCGTGCCGCCCGAGGAGACCGTGGAGCCGACGCTCGATGCGCCGGCCGTCGCCCCCGCACCAGCCGCACCGGCCGCACCGGCCGCGCCGACTCAGCCCTCGCCGCCGAGCCCGTAGGACTTCATCTTCCGCTGGAGCGTCCGACGATCGATGCCGAGGGCCGTCGCGGCGCGCGTCACGTTGCCGTCCATCGCGGCGAGGACCTGCTCGATGTGGGCGCGCTCGACGTCGGCGAGGCTCCCCGAGGAGGGCAGGAGCTTCGGGGGGACGACGGCGGTCGCGATCGGCGCGGGGACGAAGCCCGGCGAGCTGCCGCGTCCCGTGGCGACGGGCGTGCGCACCTGACCGAAGACGCTGGCCGCGATCATGCGCCGCACGAGCTCGGCCGAGATCGGACCGCCTTCCGCGAAGAGCGAGGCTCGCCGGAGCACGTTCAGGAGCTCGCGGACGTTCCCGGGCCATTCGTATTCGGAGAGCGCGGCCACGGCCTCGCGCGAGAGGCTCGGCGCGGAGGGCCCGAGACGCGAGAGCAGATGCTCGGCGAGCTCGGGGAGATCCTCGAGGCGCTCGCGGAGCGGCGGCAGCACGATCGGGAAGACCTGGAGGCGGAAGTAGAGGTCCTCGCGGAACCTCCCCTCCTGCACCTCCGTCCAGAGATCGCGGTTCGTCGCGGCGACGATGCGCACGTCGGCCTGGAATTCGCGGGACTCGCCGACGGGCCGCACCTGCCGCGTCTCGAGCGCGCGGAGCAGCTTCGCCTGGCTGTCGATCGGCAGCTCGCCGAGCTCGTCGATGAAGAGGGTGCCGCCGTGCGCCTCCCGGAAGAGGCCCGGGCGATCGCTCGTCGCCCCGGTGAACGAGCCGCGCTTGTGACCGAAGAGCTCGCTCTCGAAGAGGTCGCGTGGCACGCAGGCGGCGTTCATCGCGACGAAGGGGCCGTCCCGACGGGTGCTCGCGAGGTGCACGTGCCGGGCGACGACCTCCTTGCCCGTGCCGGTCTCGCCGAAGACGGTGACCGTCTCGTCGGTCGGTCCGACGGTCGCGATGAACTTCCGGACGACCTCGATCGCGGGGCTCGTGCCCACGAGAGGGGGAGCGAAGTCGCCGTTCGCCACCGTGACCGGCTTCTTGCCGTCCGCGAGCGCCTGCCGGAGCTGCGGCTGGAGGATCTCCATGTCGACGGGCTTCTCGAGGAACGAGAACGCGCCGAGCTTCATCGCCTCGACGGTCGCCTGCACGGTGCCGTGGCCCGTCAGCACGATCATCCGGGTCTTCGACGACCCGCGACGGCGCAGCACCTCGAGGCCGTCCATGTCCTTCATGCGGAGGTCGAGGAGGGCCACGTCGGGTGCGGGCTCGGCCCCGAGCACGGAGAGAGCGGCCTCGCCGCCCTCGGCCTCGAGGACGACGTAGCCGTGGCGCCGCAGCGCCTTGCCCACCGCGAAACGGAACGCGGCGTCGTCGTCGATGATCAGGACGCTGCCTTCGCTCATCCCGTACGACGCTGCGCCACAATCGACTCGGCTGCAAGGAGGGGCGGCACGGGGAAGGTGACCACGGCGCGCGCCCCCCGCGCATCGGGACGGTTCGAGAGGGAAAGGCTGCCGTCCATGTTCTGGACGAGCATGTACGAGGTGTAGAGGCCGAGCCCCGTCCCCTCGCCCGGAGGCTTGGTCGTGGCGAAGGGCTCGAAGAGGCGCCCCTCGATCTTCGGGTCGAGGCCGGGGCCGTCGTCCTCGACGACGAGCCGGACCTCGCGCTCCTCGGCCTCGCCGCGGACGACGATCGTGCTGCCGCCTCCCATGCGGAGGGCGTCGGCGGCGTTCTGCAGGAGGTTCACGAGGACCTGCATCAGCCGGTCCGGATCGACGTCGACCTCGAGCCCCGCGACGGAGTCGTCGATGCGCACGGTGACGCTCGACTTGATGCCGGCGGCGACGAGGGCGCGCGCACGCTCGACCACGCGGAGCAGCGAGACGCCGGGCGAGATGCGTGCGCTCACGAGGTCGCCGCCCGCGAGCAGGGCGTGCGTGATGCGGCCGAGGCGCTTGGTCTCGTCGCGGATCAGCGCTGCGCTCTCGTCGAGATCGGCGACGATGCGCTTCCTGTGCTCGATGTCCGCCGTGCGCTCGAGCTCGTCGAGCGCGTCCCGCATATCCGTCGCGAGGGTGCGGATCGTCGCGAGCGGCGTGTTGAGCTCGTGGGCCACGCCCTGCGCGATGCGTCCGAGGCTCGCGAGCCGCTCCGCGAGGAGGAGACGTCGCTCCGCCAGCACCACCTGCGTGCGGTCGACGTAGAGGTTCATCAGGCGCGGGGACTCGTCGGGACGCGAGGCGAGCGGGAAGGAGAGCATCTCGTAGACGCGCTCGCCCTCGCCCTCCGGCACGGCGAACCGGCAACGACCGGCGATGCCCTCCTCGAGGGCGCGCGCGACCGGGCAGGTTCCCTCGGCATCGCTCTCGCAAGGTCGGTCCCGACCGGGGCAGACCCACCGATCGTGCGTCTCGCGCTCGTGGGCGAGCTGCTCGGCGCGCTTGTTCGAGAAGACGACGTTGCCTTCCGCGTCGACGACCTCGAGGCCCGCCTCGAGCTCGTTCAGCGTGTTCGAGAGGAGCTGGTACTCGAGCGAGGCGCGGTCGCGTGCGCGGAGCAGGGCGTTCTCGCGCGCCCGGATCTCGCGCGAGGAATGCGCGACGATGTACGTGACGCCGCCCAGCGTCGTCACGAACGCGACGACGTCGGCGACGGTGTCCCAGGGGGGCGTCGGATTCCATCCGGCCACGCCGAGCTGGGGATAGAAGACCGAGAGCGAGAGCATGCCCGCGCCGACGAGGGCCGCCGTCGCGGCGACGAAAGCGGCCCTCGGACCGCCGAGGATGGCGATCAGGGCGACGTGGAAGACGTAGTAGCCGAGGAAGGGCGATTCGATGCCGCCCGCCGACCAGAGCACGGCGGTGAGCATGCCGAGGTCGACCACCGCCTGGAGCAGGGCGGCCCGCCGGCCGGACGGGGAGTCACCCTCCTTCTGGGACCGCTGCAGGAGGAAGTTGTAGAGGCAGCCGAAGACGGCCACGCCGCCGAGCACGGGCCAGGCCACGCCGGGGAAAAAGCCCGCCCACGCGAGGATCGTGGCGAGCACGACGCCGCCCATGGCGATCCACCGCAGGCTCGAGAGCCAGCGGAGCCGAGCCTGGGTGAAGTCGTCGTGCCCCTCCCAGTCGGCCAGGAAGAGGGCCGGACGGGGGTCGAGCGGCGCCATGCCCCGGAACGGTTGGTTCGATCGCTTGCGTGGGGAAGTGGCCAGCCGACGCCTCCGTCATTCGGCGAGCGCCACTCGCGCCCGCCTCATGGCCAGATCGTACGCGAGACGGGTGCGGCCGTCGTGTCGGGGATCGTGGACCCCGAACCCGAGGAGGTGGTGCACGGCCACCCGGTGGACGTCGAGGACGGCCAGGACCTGGGCGGTGCAGGGGTGCAGGGGGGGCGGCACGGTCAGCTCCCCGTCGGCCCAGTCGACGGCGCGCTCGCAGAGGGCGTAGGCGCGCTCGGCGGCGCTCTCGGCCTCGTCGAGCCGGCCCATCGCCTCGTAGGCCTGGGAGAGCCGGTGGACGACGTCCGGGGCGTCGAGCACCCGCGCATCGGCCGCCCGGAGCGCCGTGATCGCCAGCTCGGGCCGGTCCCGCTCCAGGTAGGCCTCGGCCAGCCGGAGGGCGAGATCGTGGTCGCCCGGCTCCCGGGCGAACCGATCCTCGAGCGCCCGGAGATGGCGCGTGCCGAGGGCGTGGGGGTCCAGGGCCGCCACCGGCTCGGACGCGGTCATCGCCATCGCCGCGAGGGCGACGAGGCCGAGGAAGAGGAGATTGAAGCGCAGCTCCACGGACCGCTCCGGCGGGGAAGCCCCCCGCACTGTCCTTCCGACGTCCGGGACGCCCGGAAGTTCCGACCATCGTACGCCCCGGCCCGCTCTTCGGCTCCCCGCGGTCGACGGCGTGCGGGCGTCCGCTAAGCTCGCGCCGTGTCCCCGGACCCGAAGAGCGTGCGCACGGCGCTGTTCCTCTCCTTCGCCCTGACCCTCCTCGGGTCGTGTGGCGTCTCGAACGGTACCGAGCTCGCCCGCATGGACGACCTCCGCGCGCCCGCCCCCATGCTCGGGGTGACGGAGAAGGCCCGCGAGGCGGAGCGGCACCTGATCGAGGTCCGCACGGAGCTCTTCCTCGAGATGCCCCATCGCAGGGCGCTCGGCGTCGTCGACGTGATCGTCTCCTGCATGCTGATCGTCGGGAGCTTCATGCTCGGCGCGCGGCGCAGCTCGACCGAGTGGTGGCTCACGAACTCCGTCGTCGCGAACGTGCTCGTCATCTGGGCCATCCTCGGCGTCGGCCTCTCGCACGCGTTCGGCCGGTGGAATCGGATCACGCGCGCCCTCACGGAATACGTTCGCGCCATGCTCGAGGCCGACGGGCAGTCGACGGCCGGCGTCGAGGCCGCCGCGCAGCTGAACGCCGTCCTCTTCGTGGGGTTCGCCGTCGCCGTGGCCATCGCCTGGACGGGCCTCCACCTCTACGTGCTCTTCCGGGCGACGCGCGAGGACGTCCGCGGCTTCGTCGCGAGCGCGAAGGACGAGCGCTGAACGAACGTTAGAACTGCAACGCGTTCATGCGAGAAACGTGTTGCACATGCCAAATCACACGCGCGTGCTACGGCCCTCCCCGGAGGGAAGAGATCCATGAGCACGTTCGGTTTGGTCGGTGATGCGAGCCGCGCCCTCGGCGCGAAGGTCCGGCACACGGTCGATGGGTACCGTCACCTGCACGACGACGATCGGTCGGGAGGCGCGGACACGCGCAAGGAGCGCTACGAGGAGCTCGTCAACGCCTACTACGACCTCGTCACGGACTTCTACGAGCGCGGCTGGGGCCAGTCCTTCCATTTCGGCGCTCCCTACCGCGGCGAGCCGTACCGGCAGGCGATCCTGCGGCACGAGCTCTACCTCGCGCATCGGCTCGGCCTCGCGCGCGACGCGCGGGTGCTCGACGTCGGCTGCGGCGTCGGCGGCCCCGCACGGAACATCGCGCGCTTCGCCGACGTCCTCGTCACGGGCGTCAACAACAACGCCTACCAGGTCGAGCGCGCGCGCACGCTCGCCGAGCAGGACGGGCTCGCGGAGCGCTGCACGTTCGTGAAGGGCGACTTCATGAAGCTGCCGTTCGACGACGGCAGCTTCGACGCCGCCTACGAGATCGAGGCGACCTGCCACGCGCCCGACCTCGTCGCCGTCTACTCCGAGATCGCGCGCGTGCTGCGGCCGGGCGGACTCTTCGGCGGCTACGAGTGGTGCCTGACGTCCGCGTACGATCCCTCGAACGCCGAGCATCGCGCGGTGAAGAAGGAGATCGAGATCGGCAACGGCCTGCCGGACATCCGGACCACCGAGGAAGTGCGGCGCGCGCTCGCGAAGGCCGGCTTCAGCGTCGTCGAGACGAGCGATCACACGTTCCGCGCCGACGCCGAGACCCCGTGGTACCGGGAGATCGAAGGCGGCTACGACAGCCTGACGCGCGTGCGCAGGTCCGACGTCGGTCGGGCCGTCATCAAGGGGCTCGTGACGGCGCTCGAGGCCGCGCGGATCGCACCGGCCGGCACGATCCGCGTGTCGGAGACGCTGCACGTCGGGGCGGACGCGCTCGTCCGCGGGGGCAAGCTCGGCATCTTCACGCCGATGTTCTTCACGCTCGCCCGGAAGGGACGCTGACGAGGAGGCACGCGGGCGCGCCCCGGAGCGTCCGGACCCCGGGTCCGGGAGGTCCTCCGGGGCTCAGAAGCCCACGCGCCGCATCACGGCGCGTGGGAGCGCGCGGATCACCGCCATCACCAGGGCCCACGGGAGCGGCGCGTAGACGACGGGGTCGCCTCGGTCGAGGGCCGCGAGCACCTGCTCGGCCACCTGCTCCGGCTCTCCGGCGAAGGGCGGCGGCTTGAGCCCGGCCGTCATGCCGGTCTTCACGAAGCCGGGCTTCACCGTGATCACCTCGAGGCCCTGCGACCGATAGCGGTGGTCGAGGCCCTCGAGGTAGCGGGTGAGCCCCGCCTTGGCGGCGCCGTAGATCACGACGGGCTTGCGCCCGCGCTCGCCGGCGACCGAGCTGAAGACGCAGAGCTTGCCGCCCCCACGCGCGAGCAGGCGCTTCCGGGCCGCCTCGCAGAAGAGGACGGTGTTCGCGAAGTCGACGCGGAGCACGCGCTCGGCGAGGAGCGGATCCGCCTCGAGCTCGTCCTGCGTGGCGAAGAGACCGGCGGTGACGACGACGGCGTCGAGGCCCGAGAGCGCCTTCTCGGCGGCCTCGAGGGCCGAGTCGAAGGTGTCCGGCTTCTCGAGATCGCAGACCGCTCCGTCGACCCGGCCGGTCGCGCCACGCGCCGCGAGATCGGAGGCGCTGCGGGCGAGCTCGTCGGCGTCACGCCCGAGGAGGAAGAGGGAATCGCCGCGCTCGGCCATCCGGCGCGCGAGCGCCCGTCCCATGCCCTTCGTGGCTCCCAGGATCGCAATCTTCATCGGTCGTCTCCGAGCAGGCGCACCGAGAGCGCGCTCTTGTACCGTCGTGCCGGATCCCAGCGATCGCGGACGGCGTTGAACGCGTCGATGCGCGGATCCATCGCGCGGTAGTGCTCCGCGCGTGTGAAGGAGTCCTTGGCGAGGTAGATCCGGCCGCCCTCGCGGATCACGAGCTCGTTGAGCGAGTCGACGATCCGCTGGGTGTCGTCGCGCACCGGGATGTCGAGCGCCACCGTGATGCCCGGCGTCGGGAACGAGAGCATGCCCTCGCTCTCCTTGCCGAAGTCCTTGATGACGGCGAGGAAGGACGCTCCGCCGAGTGACGTGAGCAGCTCGAGGAGACGGCGCGCGGACCCGCGGCCGGCCTTGCGCGGCAACACGCATTGGTACTGGGTGAAGCCGCGCTTGCCGTACATGCGATTCCACTCGCGGACCGCGTCGAGCGGGTACCAGAACGACTCGTAGTCGACGATGCCGGTCTTCACACGCTGGACGTGGCGCCAGTAGTTGAGGGTGTTGAAGGCGTGGATCGAGAGCGGGTTGAGCAACAGCTCCGGCCAGTCGAAGTGCAGCGCCGTCTTGCGCTTCTCCGCCGGCGGATGGCTCGGCGCCTCGCCGGGCTCGGCCCAGCGGCCGCACATCAGCGTTCCGCGGCCGAGATCGCGGCCCGTGGACAGGCAGTCGATCCACCCGACCGTGAAGGGCCACTTGGGTGCCGACTCCTCGAGCGCCTCCTGGAACTCGTCGATGTCGCGGATGCGGCGCGACTCCTGGAGGATCCACGCGGTCGGGATGCGATCGAGGGCGAGCTCCACCTCGAGGACGACGCCCGTGAGCCCCATCCCGCCGATCGTCGCGAGGAAGAGCTCGCGCTCCTTCTCCCGACTGCACTCCACCACGCGTCCGTCGGCGACGCGGATCGCGAGCGAGCGGACGTGATGACCGATGTTGCCAGCCGCGTGCTGGTTCTTGCCGTGGACGTCGGCGGCGACCATCCCGCCGAGCGTCACGTACTTGGTCCCGGGCGTGACGGGCGGGAAATACCCACGCGGGATGAAGAGGCGGTTCAGCTCGGCGAGCGAGAACCCCGCCTCGGCGCGGAGGACGCGCGCCTTCGGCTCGAAGGAGAGGATGCGGTCCGCGAGCGTCGTGTTGAGCGCACGTGCACGGCTCCGGGGCGGAAGGCTCGCGTCGCCGTACGAGCGGCCGAGACCGCGGGCGATCGCGACGTCCCGCGAAGCATGGGCGAGGTCCTCGGCGAAGAGCTCCACCCCCGAGACGGAGTGCCGTCCCCAACCGCGCAGCTCGCTCTCGACCTCACGTGGCATGCCAAGGCTCCTCGGTAGAGGAGTAACCCGAGAACGCGAAACGGGCGAGACCCCATGGGAGTCCCGCCCGCATCGTCGTGCCCTTCGGGGAGGGCTCACTTCTTCTTGGACTTCTTGTCCTTCTTCGCGTCCTTGGCCTTCTTCGCGGGCGCGACGGTCACGCCGCCCTGGCCCTTGCCGAGCAGCGCCTCGGCGATCTCGCCGGCGCGATCGGTGTGCTCCCAGGTGAACGACTCCTCCTGTCGACCGAAGTGGCCGTACGCGGCCGTGGGGCGGTAGCGCGGCTTCTGGAGGTCGAGCGTCTCGATGATCGCGCGCGGGCGGAAGTCGAAGAGCTCCTTCACGACCTTCGCGATGTGGTCGTCCTCGACCTTGCCCGTGCCGAAGGTGGTCACGTAGACGCCCATCGGCTGCGCGACGCCGATCGCGTACGCGACCTGGACCTCGCAGCGCTTGGCGACGCCGGACGCGACGATGTTCTTCGCGACGTAGCGGGCGAAGTACGCCGCGCTGCGGTCGACCTTCGTCGGATCCTTGCCCGAGAACGCGCCACCACCGTGACGGCCCATGCCGCCGTAGGTGTCGACGATGATCTTGCGGCCCGTGAGTCCGGCGTCGCCGTGGGGGCCACCGATGACGAAGCGACCGGTCGGGTTGATCCAGAACTTGGTCTGCTTGTCGATCATGCTCTTCGGAACGGTCGGGAGGATGACCTCCTCCATGATCGCTTCCTTGAGCGTCTTGTGCTTCACGTCCTCGGAGTGCTGGGTCGACACGACGATCGCGTCGAGGCGCTTCGGGATGCCACCGTCGTACTCGACCGTGACCTGGGTCTTGCCGTCCGGGCGGAGCCAGTTGAGCTTCCGCTTCTTGCGGACGTCCGTCAGGCGCTTCGCGAGGCGATGCGCGAGGTCGATCGGCATCGGCATGAGGTCCTTGGTCTCGTCGATCGCGAAACCGAACATCAGGCCCTGGTCGCCGGCGCCCTGGTCCTTGTAGAGACCCTCGCCCTCGTTCACGCCCTGGGCGATGTCGGGGCTCTGCCGCTCGACCGCCGTGAGGATCGCGCAGGTGTTGCCGTCGAAGCCCATGTTCGAATCGGTGTAGCCGATGTCGCAGATCGCCTGGCGGACGATGGCGGGCACCTCGATGATCGCCCGGGTCGTGATCTCGCCCGCGACGACGGCGAAGCCCGTCTTCACCATGGTCTCGCAGGCGACGCGAGCGGTCGGGTCCTGCGCGAGGATCGCGTCGAGGACCGAGTCGCTGATGACGTCGCAGATCTTGTCCGGATGGCCTTCGGTGACGGACTCGGACGTGAAGAGATGGCCTGCCATGGTGTGTCTCGTGCTCCCTGCCGGGGCGGAGAGGCCCCGGAATCGCGCGCAGGGTCATAGACTTCCGACGCGGCGGTGTCAACGAACCCCGGGCCGGGAAGCGCTGGAAACGGCTGGTCCGTCGCCGCCGGGAGCCGAGGGCGGGAGGTGCGCGGCCCGGAGCGCGAAGCTCCCTAGCGCGCCGAGAGCTCGGCCTCGCGCAGCTCGAGCCATCGCACGAGCGCGCTCCCCGCGTGCTGCACGAAGTCGTTCCGCACGTCGGGGTCGATCGGGCCTCCGGGCATCCCTCCCCGGACCCTCGGCGGATCGGCGAAGAAGCGGGTCGGTCCCGGGGAGTACTGCCAGGCGAGGAGCATGGAGACGTCGCGATCGAGGTGGGCCCGCATGCCCTCGGGCGCCTGGCCGTGACGTGCCAGCGCTCCGTAGGCCGCGACGAACGCCTCCCCACGGGTTCCCACCGGCGGTGTGCGCGGGACCAGGAAGGGTGTGACGCCGTAGCCGCCCTCGGCATCCCAGGGGCCTTCGCCGCGACGGTACTGGAGACCGTCGTTCCAGAGGTAGACGCGCCGGCAGAAATCGCGGAGCGCAGGGAGGTCGAGCCGACCGTCCGACTCCCCGAGGGCGATGCACGTCCAATGCTCCTCGTTGTAGACGTAGCGGCTCCCGGGGAATTCCCACGTCTTCGTCGCGAGGTGCTCGAGGAGACGACGCGCGGCCCCGAGGTACCGTCGGTCCGACGTCGCCTCGTGCAGCCGCAGGAGGGCGAGCGCCGCTTCTCCGCTGTAGTAGAGGTACTGCACGTCGACGGGGCGATGGTTCGCCAGGTCGTAATCGTGCTGCATCTCGCCGTCGGGACGCTGCTGGGAGAGGAGGAAGGCGCCGTAGGCGTCGAGCACGGGCCGGAGGCGCTCGACGCCCACCGTGCGCGCCAGCTCCGTGCCGGCGACGACCGCGAGCGAGGTCGCGCCGACGTCGCCGGCGTTGCCCTCCACCACGCAGAGGCGGTCGGGAGCGCCGCAGCTCACGGTGCGGAAGCGGAGCATCCACCCGAACGCGCGCTCCGCGGCGGCGCGCGCGTCGTCGCGGCCGAGCACCCGCGCCGCCTGCCCGAGGAAATAGGTCGTGCCCGCGTGCCGCGGGAGACTGTAGTAGGCGATTCCGTAGGGCCGTCCGGCGCGGGCGTCGAAGAGGTAGTCGAAGCGTCCGTCGTGCTCCGAGCGGACGAGGTAGTCGGTCATCTCGCCGATCGCGCGGCGCACGTTCGCCTGGGTGACCGGGCGACGACGCGGGTACGTGTCGCGGGAGTAGGTGCGGGCGGCGAAGCGGGTGAAGCGGCCCTCGCGGAGCAGGCGCTCCGCCGGGATGCCGAGCCGCACCGCGAGCGTCCCCACGATGCGGGGCATCGGCACGCCGACGTAGATCTCGGGCAGCGGGGTGACGAAGCCCTCGTCGTAGAGATCGAGATCGACGAGCTCGTCGGGCACGAGGGCGACGCGACGTCCCTGGTGGCGCACGGCGATGCCGTCGCGGAGAGCGACGAGCTGGAGCAGGTCGAGGCCCGGGACGTCGACGACGATGGCGCCCTCGCCGAGGGGCACGGTGATCGAGTAACGGACGCGCGGTCCGTCGTCCGCCGTGGAGAGGCCGGGAGCGAGCCGAGGATTCGCCGCGAACGAGGCGATCGCCCCGCGCACCGACGCGACGAGCGAAGGATCGCCCTCGTGCCGGGCGACGACGCGACCGCCGACGAACGCGAGCACCACGACCGGCCCCGCCGCGCGGTACGAGAGCGCGTCGGCCGGAGGTCGTTCCGTCGCGCCTCCGCGCTCGAGGGCGGCGAGCGACCACGCGATCGCCGAGGGCGGCGGCGCCGGCTCCGTGACGAGGCTCGAGTACGAACGCGCCGCGAGATAGGCGCCGACCGTGGCGAAGGCCCAGACGACGAGCGCGAGGACGAGGAGGCGCTCAGGCCGCACGGCTCGGCCCCGTCGAGGCTCCCGCGCGGAGCAGGTAGTAGAGCTGCGCGGCGGGGAGCGCGATCAGGTAGGGCACGACCAGGAGGAGCGCGAAGACGAGGAGGAGCCCGACCCCCTGACCGATGGAGCCGTAGATCCCCGAGACCTCGCCGACGCCGGCGACGAGGATCGTGACGAGCCCCATGCCGGCCGCGAGGGCGAGCGAGAGCACGGCGACGGCGACGCGGCGCGCCCAGGCGGCGCCGACGAAGAGGCCGAGCGAGGCGAAGATCAGGGCGACGGCGAGGAGCGTCAGCGGAGCGTCGACGCGAGCGTCGCTCGCGGGCAAGAGCCCGTGCACCACGAAGAGGACCACCGCGGCTTCGACGAGCGCGAAGCACGCGACGACCGGATGGCGCTTCATTCCGAGACCTCGACGATGCGCGCGGGCTGGCGCCTCGTGAGGACGGTGTCCCCGGAGTGACCGGCGTCGTCGGTCTCCGGATGATCGAGGTTGTAGTGGAGCCCACGGCTCTCGTGGCGTCGCAGGGCGCAGGCGACGATCACCTGCGCGACGTCCGCGATGTTGCGCAGCTCGAGCAGATCGCGCGTCACGAGGTGCTCCCAGTAGTACTCGCGGATCTCCTCCTTGAGCATCTGGATGCGACGTTCGGCCCGACGCAGTCGCTTGTCGCTGCGCACGATGCCGACGTAGTTCCACATGAAGCGCCGGAGCTCGTCCCAGTTCTGCGAGACGACGACGGCTTCGTCGCTCGGCACGGCACGGCCGACGTCCCAGTCGAGCACGTGGGTCACGTGGGGCGACTCGGAGGCCTCCCTCACGTCGATGCCGGCCCGGTGTCCGAAGACGAGGCCCTCGAGCAGGGAGTTCGACGCGAGGCGGTTCGCCCCGTGGAGCCCGGTGCACGCGACCTCGCCGATCGCGTAGAGGCCCGGAAGCGACGTCTTCCCGTCCTGGTCGACGACGACGCCGCCGCACATGTAGTGGGCCGCGGGCACGACGGGGATCGGCTCCTTCGTCATGTCGATCCCGAGCTCGAGACAGCGCGCGTGGATGTTCGGGAATCGCTGGACGAGGTACTCGGGCGTGCGCGCGCTCATGTCGAGGTACACGCAGTCCTCGCCGAGGCGCTTCATCTCGTAGTCGATGGCGCGCGCCACGACGTCGCGCGGCGCCAGATCCTTCATCGGATGGTGGCTCGCCATGAAGGCCGTGCCGTCCTTCCGACGGAGCACGCCCCCCTCGCCGCGGAGGGCCTCGGAGATCAGGAAGCTCTTCGCCTCGGGGTGGTAGAGACAGGTCGGGTGGAACTGGAAGAACTCCATGTTCGCGATGGTCGCGCCCGCGCGATAGGCCATCGCGACCCCGTCGCCGGTCGCGACGTCGGGGTTCGAGGTGTAGAGGTAGACCTTCCCGGCGCCTCCCGTGGCGAGCACGGTCGCCCGCGCGATCACCGTGTGGACCTCGCCGGTCCTCTCGTCGAGCACGTAGGCGCCGGCGACCGCGCGCGGCCCGCCGAAGCGGCTCGTCTCGATGAGGTCGATCGCCATGTGCGCCTCGCGCACCTCGACGTTCGGGGACTTCCGGACGGCCTCGTTCAGCGCGCGCTGGACCTCCTGGCCCGTGATGTCGCCCGCGTGCACGACGCGCCGCGCGCTGTGACCGCCCTCGCGCGTGAGGTCGAGCTCGACGGAGCCTTCCTTCGCGGTGAAGGCGGTTCCGATGTCCATGAGCTCGTGGACGCGCACGGGCGCGTCGCGGACGACGAGCTCGACCACGGATCGGTGCGAGAGACCGGAGCCCGTGGCGAGCGTGTCGGCGACGTGCGCCTCGAACGAATCGGTCGGGTCGAGGACCGCGGCGATGCCCCCCTGCGCCCAGCTGGTCGCCGAGTCGTCCAAGGTGCCCTTGGTGCAGATCAGCACCTTTCCGTGCTTCTGGGCCTCGAGCGCGAACGTCGCGCCGGCGACGCCGCTCCCGAGCACGAGGTAATCGCACGTGATGCGCATGGCGGGCCGAGCATAGTCCAAGACGGGCGGGGCGTCCCGGACCGCGCGGGAGCGCTCCCGCGCGGAACCCGAGACGTGGGCCGATGGGGCTCGTTTCAGGCTCGTTTCCTAGGCGTTTAATCGCCGCGTCGTCGTGGCGGCGGCGCAGACCAGACCTCACACCATGAGGTGTCCCCCGTTCGGAGGGGCACGCGCGGCAGCCATGCCGCGGAGCGGAGGAGGTGCCGTGATGCCGCTCTATCCCGTCCCGAGAGAGCCCTCCGAGGGCGAGCCGAAGACCGGCTTCCGAGCGGAGCTCCGGGGCATGAGCCTCTTCGACCTCGTGCAGCTCGAGTGCCAGCGAGACGCGGGCCGACGCGCGCTCCGGGTCGTCGCGCAGGCGGAGTCGGGCCTGCTCTGCTTCGAGGGCAGCCGCCTCGTGCACGCGGAGACGAGGACCGAGCGTGGCGAGGCGGCCGTCCTGCGCTTGCTCCGTCTCGAAGGTGGGCAGGTCGAGGAGGCGCGCGTCCCCGTGCCGCTGCCCGAGACCATCCACGCGAGCTGGCAGAGCCTGCTGCTCCGCGCGGCCCACGCCGAGGACGAGGAACGACGGCTCGACCGCGACGCGTCGTCCCCGCGGATCCGCGTGCCGGAGCTCCCGGACGAGACCCTGGCGCTCGAGGACGACGACCTGCTCGAGATCGAACCCACGGAGGCGAGGACGTCCATGCCAGCGATGCGAGGCCGCGGAGTGCGGCTCACGGTCAAGGGAGAGCTGCTCGAGAAGAAGGGAGACGCGAGCGATCTCGCCGAGCGGTCCGCGTTCGTCGCTCGCCTCGGGGATCTGATCGGCGCCTACCTCGGTCTCGATCGGCTCGTGCGCGTCGACGCGGTGCGGGGCAACGAGCGGGTCGCGATCGCCCGGGCCGACGGGAGCCTCGTGGCGGTCGAGGGGCCGCGCGAGCTCGAGCCGAACGAGCTCGTGAGGGAGGTGTTCCGATGATCGCCGGCGACCCCACCTCGGCCCTCCGCTCCCTGAGGGACGTGGGCGACCTCCTCGGGAGCTTCGTGCTCGACGATCGCGGCGGCCTCGTCGCCCGTGACTGTCCGGCCGTCTTCGACGACGATTGCCTCGAGGAGGCCGCATCCCGGATCCTCCGGCTCCGCGAGACCCTCGACGCGGAGTCCGACCCCCTCGAGCACGTGCTGCTCGACTACGGTGATCACAAGCTCTTCGTCCGGGCCCTGCGCGGCTCGACGCTGGTCGTCCTCGCACCTCGTGCCATCGACGTGCCGGCGCTCCGGATGGCTTCGACGCTCGTCGGACGGAGGCTCGAGCGCGCGATCGAGTCCGATCTCCGGGCGCCGTCGCTCCCATCGGCGCCGCCTCCCTTCGCCGGGGCCCTGCCGCCGACGTCGCAGTCGGAGCTCCCGCTCCCCGCGGCCGGCTCGCGTCCGGACTCGGTGCCCCCGCCGCCGCCCTCGGGCGAGACCTCGCGCGTCGCTCCGAAGCGGGTCTACCGCGGCGTGCGCATCGACTGACGGGCGCGCGCCGTGCGCGTCCGCATTTTTCCGGGCGGAAGCCCTCCCGACATCGGTCGGAAACACCGGTTCCGCATGCTCCAACCGTAGTCGTCGAAGTCCCGGAGGTGTGCGTGGCGTCGCAGTCCTTGCTCGACAGCATCTGGGTGCTCTTCAGCGCGTTCCTCGTCTTCTTCATGCACGCGGGTTTCGCGCTCGTGGAGAGCGGCTTCTGCCGCGAGAAGAACGCCGTCATGGTGCTGATGAAGAACGTCGCCGTCGTCGCGGTGTCGTCGATCCTCTTCTACCTCGTCGGCTACGGCGTCATGTTCGGCACCGGCAACGAGTTCATGGGTCTCTCGCTCTTCATGCCGAGGGCGAGCTGGCCGGACGTCGGCACGCTGCCGATCTTCGTCTTCCTCTTCTTCCAGCTCGTCTTCGCGGCGACGGCCTGCACGATCGTCAGCGGAGCGTTGAACGAGCGGACGACCTTCGGCGGCTTCCTCGCCTTCACGGCGGTCGCGACCACGCTGATCTACCCGATCGTCGGACACTGGGTCTGGGGCGGCGGCTTCCTCTCGAAGGTCGGTTATCACGACTTCGCGGGCAGCTCGGTCGTCCACGTCGTCGGCGGCGCCATGGCGCTCGCGGGCGTGATGGCCGTCGGCCCGCGCATCGGGAAGTACGGTCCGGACGGCCGTCCCCGCCCGCTCCCGGCCCACAATTTCCCGCTCGCCACGCTGGGCGTGATCATCCTCTGGCTCGGCTGGTTCGGCTTCAACGGGGGCAGCACCCTCGCGGCGAATCCGGCGCTCATCGGCTCGGTCGTCCTCGTGACGAACCTCTCGGCCGCGGCCGGCTTCCTCGCGGCCCTCGGCCACGTGAAGCTCCGTACGGGCATGCTCGACCTCTCGATGGCGCTGAACGGCGCGCTCGGGGGCCTCGTCGCGATCACGGCCGGCGCGGACGTCATCGGTCCGGGCCATTCCCTGGTCGTCGGGGCCGTCGCGGGCGTGCTCATCGTGGAGGGCGTCTTCCTCCTCGACGAGCTCCGGCTCGACGATCCGGTCGGCGCCATCGCCGTCCACGGGGTCGGGGGCATCTTCGGGACCCTGGCCGTCGGGCTCTTCGCGTCCGAGGGAGGCCTGCTGGTCGACGGGGGCACCCGCACGCTCGGGGTGCAGGTCCTCGGCTGCCTGGCCATCGTCTTCTTCGCCTTCTCCGCGAGCGCGGCCGTCTGGTTCGGCATGAAGCGCTTCGTGAAGGGCAGCGTCCGCGTACCGGCGGCTCACGAGCTCGAGGGCCTCGATCTCAGCGAATGCGGGGTCGAGGCCTACGGTCGGGAGCTCTCCGGCATCTCCGAAGCCCCCCTGGCCCCGGAAACGGTGGCCGTGGCGCGATCCGCGCCGATGGTGGCTCGATCCTGATTCACCCCCAGCGTTCGGGGCGGGGCCCGCAAAACGACGGGGGCCCGGGCCCCGCCCCGGACGCCTCCTGCCACGATCGAGCCGCTCGCTTGGCGATCCCGACGGCGTCTCGATACAATCGCGGCAGGATGCGTCCTTGGTCCCTCACCACCCTGGGTCTCGTCGCGGCGGTGCTCGTGCCCGCCCCGGCGGCGGCCGACATCTGGTGGTGCGAGAGCGCCGACGGCGAGGTCTACATCGGCCAGCAGCGGCAGCCCGGCATGCGCTGCCGGCTCGAGGCCCGGGGCGGAGCCGCTCCGCCGCGGGCCACCGCCCGACAGGCGACCACGTCCCCGGTCGCGACGGCCCTCGCGTCCACCACCGCGCCCGTCGCCCTCGCGACCCCGGCCCCGGTGCACGGGGATCGCTTCGTCCAGTACGAGGGGATCATCCAGGAGGCGGCCCGCCTCTTCCAGCTCCCGGCGGAGTTCATCCGTGCCGTCGTGAAGGTGGAGAGCAACTTCAACCCGAACGTCGTGAGCCGCACGGGCGCGATGGGTCTCATGCAGCTCATGCCGGGCACGGCCCGCGCGATGGGCGTCGTGAACCCCTTCGATCCCCGCCAGAACATCCTCGGAGGCGCGCGGTACCTGCGCGTGCTCGCGAACATGTTCAACGGCGACCTGGTGCTCACGATCGCCGCGTACAACGCGGGCGAAGGCGCCGTCATGCGCTACCACGGGATCCCGCCGTACGACGAGACCCGCCGCTACGTCCAGCGCGTCCTGCACCACTACTACGCGTTCCGGACGGGCACCGGCAGCGTGCGCGACCCGCGCTGACCCGGAAGGGTCGCCTCGACGGCCCGGCCGGATCCCTTGGTCCGGGCCGGCGGGATCACGTATCGTGCTCCTCCCATGGCCACGCCGAGCAACAAGAGCCTGCGTCGAGGACTCCGTCGCATCGAGATGGGCGCGCAGAACGCGCTCGAGCTCTTGCGCTTCGGACGCCTCGAGCCGCGCGAGGGGACTCCCTTCGAGGTGGTCCACGCCGAGCGGACCTACCGCCTCCGGCGGTATCCGCTCCCGGACGGGCGCAAGCCCCGCCTCGGCGCTCCGCTCCTGCTGGTGCCTCCGCTGATGATCACCGCGGAGGTCTACGACATGGCCCCCGACATCAGCTCGGTCGCCGCGCTGGGTCGGGACGGCATCGACGTCTTCCTCGTCGACTTCGGCGCGCCCGAGGAAGAGGAAGGCGGGATGGAGCGCACGCTCGACGACCACGTGCGGGCCGTCGCGGACGCCATCCGCCGCGTGAAGGAGACGACGGGTCACGACGTCCACGTCGCCGGCTACTCGCAGGGCGGCATGTTCGTCTACCAGGCCGCGGCGTACGTCGGGTGCAAGGACGTCGCCTCGCTGATCACGTTCGGCAGCCCCGTCGACATCCACCGCAACCTCCCCGGCGTGAGCCCGGGCGCGCTCGAGCAGATCATCCGGGCTGCGAGCTCCATGGCGAGCCGCCCCCTCGCGGACATCGAGGGGCTGCCCGGGTTCCTCACCAGCACCGGCTTCAAGCTGCTCTCCCTCCGCAAGGAGCTCGCCCAGCTCGTCGACTTCGTCGGCAAGCTCCACGATCGCCAGGCGCTCGTGAAGCGGGAGAGCCGCCGGCGCTTCCTCGCGGGCGAGGGCTTCGTCGCCTGGCCGGGGCCCGCGCTCCGGAAGTTCATCGAGGAATTCGTCGTCCACAACCGCATGATCTCCGGCGGCTTCGTGATCGACGGACGCACCGTGACGCTCGCCGCGATCGACAAGCCGGTCCTCTGCTTCGTCGGCGACCGCGACGAGATCGCCCGCCCCGAGGCCGTGACGTCGATCCGCGAGGCCGCTCCGTCGGCCGAGGTCTACGAGATCCACCTCCTCGCGGGCCATTTCGGCCTCGTCGTCGGGTCCACGGCGCTCGAGGAGAGCTGGCCGACCGTCGTGCAATGGCTCGAGTGGCGCGAGCAGATGGGCCCGCGCCCCGCGCTCATCCCGGCTCCCGTGCCCCCGGCCGTGATCGAGCCGGAAGACGCGGATCTCGGCGCCGATCTCGACTTCGACCTCTTCTACGACGCCGCGATCGACACCGCGCTCGGGCTCTGGCGTCGCCTCGGCGAGGCGACCGAGGACGCGGGCGATCTCTTCGATTCGCTCCGCTACCAGCTGCCGAAGCTCACCTTCCTCGAGCGCCTCGACGGAGAGACGCGCACGAGCGCCGCGCTCGAGCTCGCACGCCGGGCCCGCTCGATCCCCGAGCGCACCTTCTTCCTCTGGGAAGGCCGCGCGCTCACGTTCGCCGACGCGGAGCGTCGAGTCGACAACGTCGTGAAGGGCCTCTGGGAGACCGGCATCCGTCGCGGTCAGCGCGTCGGCGTCCGCATGACGGGCCGTCCGAGCTTCCTCACGACGGTCACGGCCCTGAACCGCATGGGCGCGGTCGCCGTCGTGCTCCCGCCCACCTTCGACGACGCGACGCTCGCGCGCGCTGCGCGGCTCGGGGAGATCTCGGTCCTCGTGACCGATCCCGAGGGCATCGAGCAGTCGAAGCACGCGTTCGACGGCCGGATCCTCGTCCTCGGTGGAGGCGGCGCGAAGCGCACGCTGCCCGAGGGGGTCCTCGACATGGAGGCCATCGATCCGGATCGCGTCGTGCTGCCGTCGGACTTCGTGCCGAACGGCGGGCGCGCCCGCGATCTCGCCCTCGTGCTCTTCCGGGCCACGAGCGAGGGCGAGCTGCGCGCCGTCTCGATCACGAACGGCCGCTGGGCCTTCTCGGCGTACGGCGCCGCCGCCGCGTGCACGCTCACACCGAGCGACACGGTCTACTCCTGGCTCCCGCTGCACCATCCGACGGGCATGCTCGTCACGGTCGGCAGCGCCCTCGTGAGCGGCGCCCGTCTCGCGCTCGGCGCCCGCTTCCACGTCGAGGAATTCTGGGAGGACGTGCATCGCTACGGCGTGACCGTCGCGTACTACGCCGGCGAGATGGGCCGCGCGCTCTCGGCGGCGCCGAAGGAGCGACTCGAGGAGCGCACCTCGCTCCGGATGCTCGCGGGCTCCGGTCTCCGTCCGGACGTCTGGGAGCGGCTCCGCCTGCGCATGCCGAAGCTCGGCATCCTCGAGTTCTACGCCGCGAGCGAGGTGAACCTCGTGCTCGCGAACGCGTCGGGCAAGAAGGTCGGGGCCATCGGCCGCCCCCTGCCGGGGAGCGTCGACATCGACGTCGCCTCGTACGACTTCTCCGCCCGCGAGTTCCGGCGCGATCCGTGGGGGCGCTTCGTGCGCGCGGCCGTCGACGAGCCCGGCATCCTCATCGCGCGGCTCGACGGCGCGGAGACGGGTCACTCGGGCATCATCGACGCCGATCGCCTGGGCGCACGCGTGAAGCGCGACGTCTTCGCCCCGGGCGACGCCTGGTACGTCACGGGCGACGTCGTCCGGCGCGACGGGGACGGGGACTACCACTACGTCGACCGCGTCGAGGACGTGATCCGCACGAGCCGTGGCGCGATCATGAGCCGCGACGTCGAAGACGTGATCTACGAGGAGCCCTCGGTCGCGCTCTGCGCCGTCTACGGCCGGAAGACCGCGGACGGAGTCGCGAGCCCCGAGGCGGTGATCGTCCCCGCGAAGGGCGCGACGATCGACCGGAGCGCCCTCCTCGCGCGGCTCGAGGCCCGGCTGGCCGAGCACGAACGGCCCACCCGCATCCACGTGGCGAGCGAGCTCCCGATGACGGAGGCGATGAGACCGCTGAAGTCGGCTCTCGCGGCCCGGAAGGAGCCGCCCGGCACGCCGCTCTAGGGCGTCGGGCGGCCGGTCCCCCGCGGTGCGAACGCCGGATCTCCGGCGTTCCTCCACCGGGGCGCGCTTCTCCGGTATGCTCCCGACCATGCGCGTCCTCGCCGCCCTCGCCGTCTCGCTCCTCTCGATCCCGGCCCACGCCCAGGGGGTCAGCGTGCCCCCCATCGCGGTGACTCCGCCGCCGGCCCCCGCGACGACCGCCGCGCCCGCCACGGCGCCCGAGGCGCCGGCCGGGCGCACGGCCAGCCCGGCCGCCATCGCGATCCAGGAAGGTCTCGAGGCGCTGCGCACCGGACGCTCTGCCGACGCCCTGCCGGCCTTCGTCCGGGCGCGCGAGTCCGAGCCGAGCCGGCCCGAGGCCCACTACTACCTCGGCGTCGCGCTCCGCCGCGAGGGCCGCCTCGACGATGCGCTCGTCACCTTCCGCACCGCCCTGTCGGTCGCCACCACGGCGAACGACGCGGCGCTCCGACTCCGCGCGCGGATCGCCGTCGCCGACACGCTCGAGCGCATGCCCGGACGGCTCGCCGAGGCCCGCGCCGCGTGGGACGAGCTCCGGCAGGCCGCCGCCCAGGGCGACGCGACGATCCCCTCGGATCTCCCGCGCCTCCGGGTCGAGGCGATCGACGCCCGCCTCCGGCTCGACGAGGAGGCCACCGTCGTTCGACGCCGCATCGAGGAGCGCGCACAGGCGGCGGCCCACGGCGCCCACCACGGACACGGCGCGACGCACGGCAGCTCCCACGGGGCGACCCACGGCACGGGCGGTCATACGACGCACTGACGCCCGAGGTCATGCTCGCGCCCCTCTTCGCGGCATTGGCGGTCGGTCTGCTCTCGCCCTTCCTCGCGGCCACCGCGCACGGCGTCTCGATCGCCCTGTTCCCCGGCCCGAAGCTCGTGCGGCGCGCCGCGGGCGGCTTCGTCTCGACGGCCGTCCTCGGCTACGCGCTGGCGATGGTGCTCGGGGCGACCGGGATCCATGCCCACCATGCGTTCCCGCTCGCGACCACGACGGCCTCCATCCTCGTGGTCGGCCTCTCGTTGCTCGGAACGGCCCGACGTCGCGAAGCGCGCGCTCTCTCCATCCTGCTGCCTGCGATCGAGCACGACGAGACGCGGGAGAGGGCCCGCGAGGAGCTCCTCGCCCTCCTCGATCGCGCGCGCCCCGGCTCGGACGGAGACGCCTCCCACCATGCGACGCTCGTGCTGCGTTCCACCCCGGCCCTCGTGGCCGCGGGGCTGTCGAGCGACGCCCGCGCGCGGCTCGAGGCCCTCGATCCCTCCCGGCTCGACCGCCACCTCGTTCCCGCGCGCGCCCAGGCGCTCGCCTCGATCCGGGCGACCGACGGGGATTTCGAGGGCGCGGAGGCGCTGCTCGCCGAGCTCGATCCGGCGACGGTGGACCTCGGCTGGTGGCGCGCGACGAAGGCGCTGCTCCACGCCGTCCAAGGGGGCGTCGAGCAGGCGCTCGAGCTCGTCGGCGACGAGGATGCCGAGGGCGTGCCTCCCGCGCTCCGCCTCCGCCACGTGGTGGTGAGGGCCCACGTCGAGGCCTGCCGCGGCCACACCGACGCGGCGCTGGCCCAGCTCGCCCTCCTCGTCGCGCTGGCCGGTCGTCCGGCCCTCGAATGGGCGATGCGACCCGTGGGGCCGGCCACGGATCTCGCGCGGGCCGTCTATTTCAGGGACGCGATCCGCTTGCCGGGCGACGTGGAGGACGCACCTTGAATGCAGCGGGCGGCGTGCCCGTCGGAGGAGTGGCAGCCGTCCTGCCCTTCTTCCCGAGCTTCGCATGAACCGCCTCGCCCCCTCGTTGCTCCTCGTCCTCGGCTTCCTCGTCGCGACCGGCGCGTCCGCGCGCGCCGACGAGGGAGTCGGCCCCCTCGGCCTCACGGAGGACGAGAGCGCGCGGCTCGAGCAGGGCTTCCTGATCACCCATCCGAAGGCCGAGCGGCGGGGCGACCTGCGCCTCGTCGGCGGCACGGCCTTCCAGCTCATCGACCTGCCGCCCGAGGCGGTCTGGCAGGGCGTGATCCAGGATCCGAGCCGCTACCAATTCATCCTGCCCTGCGCACGCGAGTCGCGTGAGACGGCGCGCGAGAGCGAGGCCGATCGGACGGTCTTCATCCGACACGCCTACGGCCCGGCGAGCGCCGAGTACCACGTGCGCATGCACTTCGATCCCGCCACGCACACGGTGATGTTCCGCATGGCGGACGACCTCCCGCACTCGATCGTCGCGGGCTGGGGGTTCTTCCGGCTGCACGCCTGGGAAGGCGGCCGGACGCTCGTGTCGTGGGGCGTCCTCGTGGATCCCGGGCACGGGCTCCTGATCGAGACCTTCCTCCCGCGCGTGCGGGTGCTCCTGCTCCGCGTGCCCCTCAAGCTGCGCCGCTACCTCGGCTTCTCCGATCCCGTCGAAGACCTACCGCCGCTGGTGCTCCCGCCCGGAACCACGGCCACGGCGACCCTTCCCTGAGCGCATTGGCCCCACGTGCCATCGTCGGGGCGGGCCATTGACGTCCCCGAGCGAGGGGGCTACGGCCACGCCATGTCGAATCGCATCGCCCTCCTCCTCGTCGGGACCCTGCTCCTTGGGACCAGCCAAGCCTCGGCGCAATCGGATCTCCGGGACTCCACGCGCGCCATCCTCTTCACGGGCGGCGGGTTCGGGGGAAGCTTCCACCTGCACACCGAGACGAGCGTCCCGCTCGCCGGCACGATCACGAACGACAGCGACTCGGACCTCGATCCGACCCCGCTCGTCGGCCTTCGAGGCGACGTGCCCATCCTCGAATACCTCGCGGTCGGCGGGCAGTTCGGCGCCTCGTTCTGGCGCCTGGACGGCGGCAACCAGCGCAACACCCTCCTCGACTTCGACGTCGTGCCCCGCGGCCGCATCCCGTTCACGGTCGGGAAGCTCCTGCTCGAGCCCTACGTCGCGGTCCCGATCGGCTTCACCCTCAACGTCTGGAACCAGGACAACAAGGTGACGTCGAACCAGAACCGCACGAACGCGGGCTGGAACCTCGGCGTGCTCGGCGGCTTCTCGATCCTCACGCGGAGCCACTTCGGCGCGATGGTCGAGCTCGGCTGGATGCACCACTCCGCCTACGACTCGTACGACAACGTGAACCTCCGGGGCTCCCTCGATCAGTTCACGATGCACTTCGGCGTGATGTACGCGCTCTGAGAGGGCTCCCGGGCGCCGCCGCGGTCCGTGGCGGCGCACCGCGGCGAGCGCCTCAGTCGGGCTGGAAGATCACGTTCTGGGTCCCGTCGCCGTCGTAGTACTGGAACATCCGATCGAAGGTGACGGCGCCGAAGGTGTTCACCCCGATCGCGAAGACGAGCAACGCCACGAAGCCCGCGCCGAAGCGCCGCCCGGACAGGGCGATCATCGCGAAGACGGCCGGCAGGTAGTCGAGGGCGAAGCGATAGCCGAACTGGACCCAGCCGCTGTTCTGGTAGCAGAGGTCGAAGACCGCCACCGGCACGACCGCGAGCGCGAGCGCGACGAAGACCGGCGTCGTCCGCTTGGGGTGGGCTGCGAGGAGGACCTGGGGCGTGGTGAACCAGAGCGCGAGGCCGTGCCGGCTGATCACCACGTGCGGCGCCTGGGCCGAGAGCCACGGCAAGGCCGCGAGGAAGACCGCCAGGTTCTTCGAGAGGTAGTGGTAGTTGAAGAGACCCCACTTCTCGATGCGCGGGCGCCAGTGGATCTGCAGGTAGCGGTGCCCGAACTCGAAGGGATCGTCGAAGCGCGCGGCGTTCATCGCGGCCGCGAGCACGAGGACGGCGACGAGCGGGACCGCGAAGGGGGCGAAGCGACGTAGGGCCGCACGGGGGTCGACGCCCCGCAGGAAGTCCGCCCCGGCGTGGACGAGGGTGGCGTGATCGCCCGCGGAGGTCGCCGAGGGCCGGCGGGATGCGCGGAGCGCCTCGGCCACGAAGAAGATCCCGAAGAGCGACGTCGTCGGGCGCGTCAGGAAGAGGCAGGCGAGGAAGAGCCCCGCGAGGAACGGACGGCGCGCGTCGAGCGACGCGAGCAGGAAGGCGCAGAGCAACGGCACCGAGACCACGTGCGCGGCGAACCAGACGGTGCCCTGGACGGCCACGAAGAAGAAGACCGAGCCGAAAGCGAAGAGGGCCGTGAGCAGGAGGTCGTCGCGCCGGGTGCGACCCGAGCCCCGCTCGCGGAGCGCGCGGAGCAGGACGTAGAGAAGCGCGGGCCCGAGACCGGCGAAGAGCGCGAAGACGAGGCGGTCGGGCACCGCCGTCCCCATCGCGGCCGCGAACGGCAGCACCACGACCGCGGGAAAGGGAGGGAACGAGACGTACCAGCGGTAGCGCTCGCGATCGGCCCCCTCGAAGTGGAAGACCTGGTTCGGACAGGGCCCGCGCAGCTCCGTGTCGTAGCAGGCCCAATCGTTCGTCCCCGGGGGATCGCCGCCCTGGTCGAGCCGACCGTGGAGCAGGCTGTTCGCGAGATGGACGAAGTGGTTGTCGGGGGACGGCGGAAGGGCCCGCGGCCCGAGGGTCGCCACGTAGATCCCCGCCGAAATCAGGTAGATCCCGAGGGGGAGGGCGAGGCGGTCTCGGAGGGAGGGTCGGTCGGGCATGGCGGAGGGGGTCCGGGCTCCGCCGCGGACGGGCGCGAGCATAGCCGGAGCCGCCGCCCGCGGGCAGCGAGAGGGTCTCCCCCCTGCTTGACGGGGGTCCGGGGCCGCTCTAGGAACGCCCCGCGGAACGAGGCGAATCATGGCCGAGATCACCGAGAGCAGCGTGCGCGCGACGGTTTCGAGCGTCGTCGATCCCACCTTCGGCAAGACGATCGGGGAGCTCGGGACGCTCCGTCGGGTGCTCGTCGACGGGACGCGCGTCGAGGTCGACGTCCAGCTCAGCACCCCCGCCGAGGCGGTGAAGGCGAAGCTCGCGAAGGCGATCGACGAGGCCCTCTCGCCCCTGGGCGTCGAGGTGATCGAGATCGGCTGGGACGTGCGCGTCCCGACGCGCGAAGCGACGAGCACCGATCCGATCCCCGAGGTCCGCAACGTCATCCTCGTGATGAGCGGCAAGGGCGGCGTCGGCAAGAGCACGACCGCGGCGAACCTCGCTCTCGCGCTCCGCAAGCTCGGCACGCGGGTCGGCCTCCTCGACGCCGACATCTACGGTCCGTCGGTGCCGACGATGCTCGGCATCTCGGGCCAGCCGGTCTCGAAGGACGGGAAGAAGATCCTCCCCCTCGAGCGCTTCGGCCTGAAGCTGATGTCGATCGGCTTCCTCCTCGAGGATCCGAAGCAGGCGATCGTCTGGCGCGGTCCGATGCTCCACGGCGCGCTCCAGCAGTTCGTCGCGGACGTCGATTGGGGCCCGCTCGACTACCTCGTGATCGACATGCCGCCGGGCACCGGCGACGTCGCGCTCAGCATCTCGCAGAAGCTGAAGATCACGGGCGTCGTCATGGTGACGACGCCGCAGGAGGTCGCGCTCCAGGACGTCTACAAGGGCGTCTCGATGTGCCAGAAGCTCAACCTGCCGATCCTCGGCGTGGTCGAGAACATGAGCTTCTTCCTCGACAGCGCCGGCGTGAAGCACGAGCTCTTCGGCGCGGGCGGCGGGGCCAAGGTGGCGGAGTACGCCCACGCCCCGCTCCTCGGTCAGGTCCCCATCGAGACGAGCGTCCGCGAGTGGGGCGACAAGGGCACCCCCATCGTCCAGGCCGCGCCGGGCTCCGCTTCGGCCCAGGCCTTCTCCGAGGTCGCCGAGAAGCTCGCCGAGCGCATCGCCCTCGAGCATTTCGAGCGGGGCGGCGGCGAGAAGGCGCCGAAGGAAGAGGGCCCGAAGCGGCTCAAGATCCTCCGCTGAGCCCCGATCGCCCGCGATTCGCGGGCCCTGGCGCCGTGCGGCGGCCGTGGGGTCCGTGCTAGCAAGTCGCCATGGATCTCTTCGAGCAGGCCGGCCGTCGCGAGGGTCCCCTCGCCGATCGCATGCGCCCCGAGCGGCTCGCCGACGTGCTCGGCCAGACGCACCTGCTCGGGCCGGGGAAGGTCCTCGCGCAGGCGATAAGGAGCGATCGCCTCCCATCGATCATCCTCTGGGGTCCGCCGGGCACCGGGAAGACGACGCTCGCCCAGGTGGTCGCCCACGAGACGCGCTCCACGTTCGTCCCGTTCAGCGCGGTGCTCGGAGGCGTCCCCGAGCTGCGGACGATCCTGAAGGCGGCCGAGGATCGGCGCACGATGCAGGGCCGACGGACCGTCCTCTTCGTCGACGAGATCCACCGCTTCAACAAGGCCCAGCAGGACGCGCTCCTGCCGCACGTCGAGCGAGGCACCGTCACCCTGATCGGCGCGACGACCGAGAACCCCTCGTTCGCGGTGAACGCCGCGTTGCTCTCCCGTGCGCGCGTGTTCGAGCTCCGCCCGCTCGACCGGGACGACCTGGTCCGCCTCCAGAAGAGGGCGCTCGGGGATCGCGAGCACGGGCTCGGCAAGACCGGGGTGAAGGCCGACGACGAGGCGCTCGTGACGATCGCGGAGGGCGTGCACGGCGACGCGCGCCGGGCGCTCACCGTGCTCGAGCTCGCCGCGAACCACGCGCTCGCCGGCACCGGGGTGCTCGACGAGGCGATCGCGAAGGAGGCGCTCGGCACGCGGACGCTGCGCTACGACAAGAAGGGCGAGGAGCACTACAACGTCGTCTCCGCGTTCATCAAATCGATGCGCGGCTCCGATCCCGACGCGGCGATCTACTACATGATGCGGATGCTCGAGGCGGGAGAGGATCCGCTCTTCGTCCTGCGCCGCATGATCATCTTCGCGAGCGAGGACGTCGGGAACGCCGACCCGCGGGCGCTCACCGTGGCCGTCGACGCCGATCGCGCGTTCCAGCGGCTCGGCATGCCCGAGGGGCTCTTCGCGATGGCCCAGTGCTGCACCTACCTCGCGTCGGCGCCGAAATCGAACGCGAGCTACGTCGCGTTCACCGAGGCGCGGAAGGACGTCGAGGCGCTCGGCCCGCTGCCCGTCCCGCGCAAGCTCCGCAACGCGTCGACGAAGGCGATGGCCGAATGGGGCTACGGCGACGGCTACCGCTATCCGCACGACGAAGGCGGCTTCGCCCCCGGCGAGACCTACCTCCCGGACGAGCTCGAAGGGCGTCGCTACTACCGACCGAAGAGCTCGGGATACGAGGCGAAGCTGAGGGAGCACCTCGCCCGTCTCCGGACGAAACCGGAACGCGGAGACGGTTGACGCGCCGCGCTCAGGCCCGGGCGGCGCGACGGAGCGTCGCGCGGTGCCGGATCACGTCCTCGACGAGCCCGACGAGCGCCTTCTCCACCTCGCCGAAATCGAGCGACTCGGTCGGGACCTCGACCGTGAGGAGCACGTCCCCGTCCTCGTCGTAGGTGAACTTCCGCAAGGGCATGTCGCGGTTCATGCGGAGCAGCCAGCGCGAGAGCTCGAAGCCGAGCTCTCCGCGCGTCGCGAGGAAGGGCACGACCGTGGCGATCAGCCAGTGATCCGAGAGGCGGAGGTAGACGGCCACGTCCCCCTCGGCCGTCGGATGCGTCGTGCACCAGGTCCGCTCGCCGCAGGGCTCGGCGGGCCAGCCGAGGCGGTCCAGGTACTCGCCGAGGACGGTCTCGTCGAAGCGCGGTTTCACCGCCTGTGCACCGTTCCCTCGAGGACGTTGACGTCGACCGGCGGCACGAGCTCGTAGAGATAGCCGCGCGTCTCGATCCGCATCTCGTAGGTCTCTCCCTCGCGCACGAGATCGCGCTCGTACTCCGCCGGCTGGTCCCCGCGGACGGTGTGGTGACGGTGCCGCACGAGGAAGCCGCCGAGACGGAGCGCGAGGTGGTTGTAGAGGCGGTGGCAGCCGTGGCTGAACCCGCTGAGGATCGAGTGGTACGACACGGAGCCGTGCGAACGGACGCCCTCGTCGTCGAAGCGCGGGGTTCCGTCGCGAGCCGGCGGCAGGACCTTGTGGTGCATGACCATGAGCAAGCCGTACGCGGAGCGATAGCCCGGCCCGACGAGCCCCTGGTTCGGCACCCAGACGCCCCGGCGCTGCGTGAGAAGCTCGGCGTCGGGCGTCGTCGAGGGCGGCATCCACGAAGGAGCGGCGATGACGTCGCGCCAGATGCGCGGCCCCGCCGGCGATTCCTTGTACTGGGTCCGGATCGTCCCGTCCGGCATCACCTCGTCCTGGTAGCCGCCGATCGTCGTGTTCCACCGGAAGAGGGGGATGTCGCGATCCTCGTGGCGCACGAAGACGACGGTGGTCGGACGACGATCGCCTTCGCGGTTCTCGCCGCGCCTCACGTCGCCCCGATCGATCTCCGCGCGGAGCTCCATGTGCTCGGAGTGGTAGGCGGGAAGCGCGGGCAGCCGGACGGCGACGCGGAGGCGCCGGGTGTCGCGGCTCCGGAGCCAGTCGAGCGCGTGCGTCGGATCGATCCAGCCGAGCGCCTTGGCGGCCGCCTCGGTCGACGGCGAGATCAGGTCGGGAGCGGCGTTCGGCAGGGCCCCGTGGCGCGTCGCGGCGAAGAGCTCGGGCGCGTCGAGGAGCCGACCGAGCACCTCGGAGGGGCCGGAGCCCGCGGTCCCGTCTTCGACGAGGCCGGTCGCGTCCACGACCCGCTCGCGGAGCGCGCGGAGGAGGCTCCGGAAGACCCGCTCCTCGCTCGGGAGGAGCATGACGTCGCGGCTGTGCTCGTCGAAATAGCCCTTCGACACGAGCATGTTCTTGCGCTGCCAGGTGGTGAGCGCGCGCGAGGTGACTCCGTCGAAGGTCCCGTCCTCGTAGCGCGCGAGCATGCCCTCGCAGGCGAGGTGGCGCTGGACCGCCGAGACCACGGCGACGTAGCCCTGCGCCTCGCGATAGCGCTGGTAGAGCGTGCCGTAGCGGGTGTCCCCGCTCAGGTCGTCGATGGACGCGAGCCCGCGACGCGAGGCCTCCCGCGCGAGCGTGTCGCGGGCCGAGCGGGCGGTGCGCGCCATCGCGGCCATGTCGGGACCGGTGCCGCCGCGGCGCCGGATCACACCGGCGAAGGTCCGCAGGGGCGCGTCGTCGACGGCGGCCGAGCAACGGTGCTCGGTGTCGTTCGCGGCCCGGTCGCGCAGGACGCGGAAGGTCGGGAAGATCCCGAAGAGCTCGAGGTACGGCTCCTCGCCGACGGCTCGCCCTCGCTCGTCGCGCTCGCGCTCGTCGGCCAGCGCCACGAACGTGCGCCGGTACCCCACGTCGGGATGCCCCTCCTGGGCGCGCATCACCCAGGGCGCCCAGTCGTCCGACAGATCGAGCACGGTCAGGCCCTCGGCCTCGGGCGTGCCGGGGCAGGCCCGCCTCACCTCGCGCCCCTCCTCGAAGACCGGCACCGGGTCGGCGCAACTCGGAGCCGTCGCCGGGGCCTGCACCGCCCGCGGCGCGTTCGCCGGAGACCCCGTCGACGCCGCCGTTTGCTGCGCGAGGGCCGGGGCGGCCTCGAAGAAGGAACGACTCGCGTCCTCCGCCCGCGAGCAACCGCCCGCGAGCACGAGGAAGAACGCACCGAAGAGACCGAGCCCGAGACCACGCACCATGACCGCCGCGATCTTAGTTTCCGGCGGCGGAGACGCAATTTTTCCCCCGAATCCGCGAGCGAGGCGCGAATTCGGGGGAGCTCGGCCGTCTCAGCCCGGTCGCGAGAGGGAGAGGACGCGCGTGAGCTCGACGCGATTCCCGACGCCGAGGCGCTGGTAGGCGTTCCGGAGGTGGGTCTTCACCGTGTGCGGGGAGAGGCCGAGGCGCTCGGCGATCTCCGACTTCGTGAGACCGGCCGTCGCCAGCTCGCAGACCTTCCGCTCCGAGCGGGTGAGCCGGACCGGGCTCGCATCGGCCACCGGCCCGCCGCGGAGGACGGCGACGTAGCGGACGATCCGATCGCCGCCCAGGGGCTCCACGCGGAGCCGATAGCCGCCGCGCTCGAGGGTGATCCCGGTGACCCTCAGCGCCTCGGCCGCCCGGAGCGCCTCGCGCAAGAGCTCCCGGACGTCCTCCGCATGGAAGGCGGCGGGAATCCCGTCGAGGACGGGCTCCCCGGATGCCGCGGTCTCGACCACCGCGACCCTCTCGGGACCTGCATCTCCAGAATCCACCACGATTCCGCATCGTTCCGTCGCATCGACCGATTCGAGAAGCATCGCCCCACCCTCCGGTAATCCGCCCCACCCATGGGAGCCGATCGTGAAACGAGCGTGGCAAATACCCCTCGCCCGAACAACGTATGCAGACGCATACGTCCTCCGTTCGGACGGCACCTGCCATTGACACACGGCGATCGGGGACTTCCTAATGGGGACGATCCATGGGACTCCCCGTGCACGACCTCGTCTCGGTGCTCGAGACGGCCTACGACTTCGAGGAACCCGAGGATTCCGCCTACTTGGCGAAGGTCGCCTCCGCCGTGGATCGATACCTCGATCCCCACGGTCGTCACACGACCTGCGCGACCTGGACCTTCGACGCGACCGACGCGGCCAACGTCGTCGTGGACCACACCTCCATCGTCCGGGGGGACCCGGGCTTCCTGAAGCTCATGGCCGAGGTGCAGTCCTCGTTCGACACCGCCGCCGTCGAGCACTCCTACCGGGGCAAGCACGGGATCACGCTCGCCCTCGACATGCTCTCGCCGGTGCCCCACGTCCGGGCCGTGGCGGCCGAGAAGTACGCCGAGGTCGGGCTCAGCGACGTGGTCGGGTTCATGGCGAGCGATCCGAGCCGCCGAGGGCTGATCATCACCTGGGGGGCGAAGGACCCGAGCCGGCCCTTCCAGCGCGGCGAGGTCCGGCGCTGGGACCGGATCGCGGCCCACATCGCCGCGGGCCACCGTCTGCGACGCTCGCGCTTCGAAGAGGGCGAGGCCGTCCTGACGCCCTCCGGACGCGTGGAGCACGCCGAAGGGCCCGCCACGACGCGGGCGGCCCGGGCCGCGCTGCGCGAGGCGGCCGTGGCCGTCGACCGCGCGCGCGGCCGGATGCGCCGTGACGACCCGGACCGCTCGCTCGACCTCTGGCGAGGCCTGGTCTCGGGCCGCTGGTCCATCGTCGACCGCTTCGACTCCGACGGTCGTCGGTACCTCGTCGCACGCCGGAACGATCCGACGATGCCCGATCCGCGCGCGCTCTCGCTGCGCGAGCGGCAGGTCGTCGGCTTCGCGGCGCTCGGCCACTCGAACAAGCTCATCGCCTACGAGCTCGGCCTGGCGGAGACGACCGTGGCGACGAACCTCGCCCGCGCCATGCGCAAGCTCGGGGTCCGGAATCGGGTCGAGCTGGCCGCCCTCGCGTGGTCGATGTCGTCGAAGTGACTATGGACCGAACGGGGGGTCCGCGCGAACGTCCTGGACGGAGAGCTCATCTTCGGCATGGCGTCGCGCGATACGAAACTGCCCGAGACCCTGGGGACCGGACCGACCGGCGAGCCCCCGAAGGTCGCGCCGCGCCCGCCGTTCACCACGCCCCCCTCGGGCATGCGGGTCCGACGCATCACCACGGGCGAGGACGAGCTGGTCGTCGTCTCCCTCCCGGTCGAGCGCGCCGATGACGAAGTCGGCCTGACCGACGCCGAGCGGCAGGTCCTGCGCTACCTGCTCGAGGGGAAGACGAACGCCGAGATCGCGACCGCTCGTGGGGTCGCGGTCCGGACGGTCGCGAACCAGGTCAACGCCATCTTCCGCAAGCACGACGTCCAGTCGCGCGCGGAGCTCGTCGCCAAGCTGCGGCCGAGGGGCAATCGCCCATGAGCCCTCCCGTTCGCCACCCCTTCGAAGACCCCGGCAGCGGCCTCCACGCGCGGCCCGCGGACGACCGCGTCGCCGTCTCGGCGCTCGCCGCGGTGCTCGATGCGTTCGACGCGCCGGCCTGCCTGCTCGCTCCGTGCGGCACGGTGCTCCACGCGAACGAAGCGGCCCGGGCCGAAAGGATCGAGCTTCCGCGCGACCTGCTCGAGCGGCCGGCGGCGGCCGGTCCTGGTTTCACCCTCCGGCCGATCGAGGTGATGGGCCGCTCGTTCACCGTCGTCGTGGTCCGTCCCGAGGCGGCGGCTCGCAAGCCCGCCGAGCCGACCGCCCCACGCGGCGACGAAGGCTGGGGGCTCTCGCCGAGCCTCGCACGCGTGGCGGACCTCGCCGTCCGCGGCCTGTCCGACAAGGAGATCGCCCAGGCGACCGGCCACAGCCTCGCGACGGTGCGGGTGTACGTCTCGCGCATCTATCGCCACCTCGGCGTCCACAACCGCGTCGAGCTGACCCAGTACGCATTCGCCCACGTCCGTCGCGCTTCCTGACACCGTCGGGGGATGGAGATCCCCGTCGAGCGGTCGTATGCTTCGGGGGCGTCGCAACACGACTTCGGGACCTCAGCGGAATCGGCGATGGACGACCGGTCGAAACCAACGCGAGCGACGGTGAAGGGCGACGAGACGAGCCCCAACGTGCTCGCGCGCCTCGAGCAGCCGGAGAACGGCAACCGCTCGGGTCGCTTCCGCGTCCTCGATCGCTCGCGTCGTCCGATGCCGACTCCGCACTTCGGTCTCGCGCCGCTGGCGAGCTTCGCCACGGGGACCTCGCAGCTCGCGTTCACCTCGTGAGATCGCCTCGGCCTCGCGACGCATCGCGACGTGCATCGCGCGATCGCGGAGACGCTCCTCGGCCTGCACCGAGGGGAAGAGCCGCTCCTCGCATCGGCGATGAGGCTCGCGAGGACGATCGAAGCCGTGATCGGAGAGACCCTCGGGTTCCCGCGCGTCCTGCTGCACCGATCCGGGCGCAGCATGCTCGGCGAGGTCCTCGCGCAGCTCGTCGGCTCGGGCGACCAGGTCCTGGTCGACACGAGCGCGGACCCTCGGATCCGCGACTCCGTGCGCAGCACGGGAGCCACCCTGGTCGACGCGACGTACACCGATCCGGAGTCGATGTTCCACCGGCTCATCGACCTGCGCGAGGCGAATCCGCGCGCGGGCCTCGTCGTCGTCACGCAATCGTATTTCCCCCACGACGCGCAGTCCCCCGACCTCGGTCTGCTCAAGGCCCTCTGCGACCACCACGACGCGACGCTCGTCGTCGACGCGACGCACGACTTCGGTTGCATCGGCCCGCGTGGAGGCGGCTTCCTCGCCGTGCAGGAGGTGCTCCCCTACGTCGAGGTAGTGACCGCGGAGCTCTCGGAGACGTTCGGCAGCGACGCCGGCTTCGTGGCGGTGCGTTCGGACGCCGCCTACAGGCACCTCGCGGCCGCACTGGGCGCGTCGGCCTCGATGCCCCCGGTCCGGGCGGCCGAGCTGCTCGCGGCGCTCGAGCTGTCGCGCTCGGCGAACGGGGACGCGCTCCGCACACGGCTCGCGCGCGCGGCGGACACCGTGCGTCGGGGCCTCGCCGCACGGGGCTTCCACGTCGTCGGGAGCGCCGGGCCGGTGGTGGCGGTCCACGTCGGCGATCCCGACCTCGCCGTGCTCCTGCACCAATACCTCGAGACCGAGGGCGCCGTGGCCGAGATCGTGGTCCCGCCCGACTCGGGGCGCGGGGCACGCCTCCTCTTCCACGTGACCGCGCTGCACACCGAGGCGCAAGCGCTCGAGGCGGTCCGCGCGCTCGACGCGGCGCACTCGATCGTGCGCTGGACGCCCAGCGCCTGAGCCGCGCCTACGCGGGGAAGCGGAGCTCGAAGACGGCCGCGCCGTCCTCGCCCCGCGCCTCGACGCTCCCGCCGAGGCCGTCCATCGCCGTCCGCACCGCGAGGAGCGCGAGGTACCGACCGTAGCGGCCCTCCGCCTTTCCTTTGACGTCCGACTGTCCGCCGAGCGTGAACGCGCGCTCGCGCAACGAAGGGGCGATCGCCTTGCCGGCGTCGGTCGTGGTCACGACCACGGCCTCCCCGTCCCGCCGCACCTCGATGGCGACCGGTCGGCCCCGGGCGTGCTCGCGGGCGTTCGAGAGCAACGTCTCGACGACGCGTGGAGCCGACGCGCCGCCCCGCGCCACGAACGGTCCGTCGCCATGCACCGTGAGCGTGACCTTCGACTCGGTGGAGAAGCCCCGCACGGCCGCCGTCAGCGAGGAGGCGACGTCCCCCGGCGTCGCGACGAGGGGCTCCTGCCCCGCGAGCCCCCGCGCGACCCACGCGACGAGCTCGAGGCCGCGCGAGAGCTCCGAGAGCGCGATCCGCATGTCGTCGAGCGCTTCGCGCGCGTCGTCGTCGGCGACGCCCGCATCCGCCAGGAAGTCGACGTTCGCCGTGAGCGTGGCGGCAGGATTCCGGAGATCGTGGACGAGTAGACCGAGCGCGTGTCCCACGTCGGCGGCGGCGAGCGGATCCTTCGGCTTCACGGGGCTCCTCGGGTCTTGTCGGGCGAGAGCGACGAGCGGGAGACGTCGACGGTGTCCGAGAACGGGAGATTCTTGGTCTCGTCGAAGCGCTGGATGGACGTCGCGAGCTCCACGGCGACCTCGACCGGATCGTCGTCGCGGGCGATCGGACGGACGGGCAGGGAGAGCTGCTCGGCGCGATGGACGAGCACCGGGATGACGGAGTTCCCGAGCTGGGCATCGACCTGGGCGCGTTCGAGGCGGATGCGCTCCTCGCCCCGGCGCCCGATCGTGATGCCGAGCCCGAGCCCGACGAGTGTGCCGCCCACCGCGGCCAGTACGGTCTCCCATCCCGTCACGGCCGAGAGTATCCGCCGAACCTCAGTCGAACGCGAGGACCTTGTAGACGCCGTGACGTGCGACGAGATCCTCGACGTGGCGCAGGATCTCCGCCCTCCGCGCGAGGACGGCGGCGATCCGCGCGTCGTCGAGCAGCGGCGCACGCGCGTTCTCCGGGTCCTGCGCGAGCTCTTCCCGGAGGGAGGCCTCGTCGAGCGCGCGCAGGGCCTCGACGACGCCGCGGGAGAAGCGCTCGACCCGCCCGAGATCGGCCGCGAGCCGCGCTCGGAGGTGGGCCGGCAGCGGCTCGAGGAAGGCCGCGTTCTGATCACGGACGAAGAGCCGGCGGCCCCCCGGCAAGGCCTGGAGGTTCTCGCCGCTCCAACGATCCCAGTTGGCGATCAGGTAGTCGAAGACGACGACGTTCGAGAGATCGCGGGCGAGCTCCACGCGCTCGGAAGGGACGGGCGAGCCCTGGCGGAGCCACGGCGCCCAGCGCGCCATCGCCGAAGGGCTCTCGAGGCCGAGGTCCTCCATGCGCGGGATCCAGTAGATCGCCGCGCCGGGCACCGAGCCGTCCGCGTCCCAGCGGACGGCGGCGGCGCGCTCCTGCCAGCGGGCGGGATCGCCCTCGAGCAGGGCCACGATCTGGTCCGCGCGGAAGCGCCTCGAGACCACGGGCGCGACGTTGTCGAAGCCGAGCAGGCGCGCGATGCGGTAGGCGGCGATCTCGGCCCGCCATCCCTGCGGATGCGTGGTGGTGCGAGGCTTCCACGCCGCGGCGAGATCGCCGTCGAGCCGCACCTTGAGGACCACCGAGGTGTTCCCGACGGGCTTCATCGCCCGTGCCCTCCCCGCCCGCAGCGCCGCGAGGACCTCGTCCTGATCGAAGAGGCTGTCGAGGAGGGGCAAGCGTGCGGGCGCGAGCGAGACGGGCCGCGCCAGCGGGTCCGCGACCGGCGTCGCCGCCGGCGCCTCCGCGACCGGTGCCCCTTGCGCACGCGCGGGGACGGAACGAGGAGCGGCCGCGCCTTCCTCGCCCGAGCACGCGGCCCCGAAGAGACCGAGAGACAGGGTGAGGAGGAAGATGCGACCGCTCGACGTCAGGGCTCACCTCGATGGGGCCGCGGAGCGGCCCCGGCTCAGCGCACGCCCGCGAGGAGGTTCTTCGCGATGACCATGCGCTGGATCTGCGACGTGCCCTCGTAGATCTGGAGGATCTTGGCGTCGCGCATAAGCTTCTCGACCGGATACTCGCACGTGTAGCCGTTGCCGCCGAAGATCTGGACGGCGTCGAGCGCGACCTGCATGGCGCTGTCGGCGCCGAAGGCCTTGCTGTACGCGGAGATCAGCGAGCTCTTCACGCCGTGGTCGACGTTCCACGCCGCCTTGAGCATGAGCAGCCGGGTCGCCTCGTACTTGATGCCCATCTCGGCGATCATCGCCTGGACCATCTGGTGGTTGGCGATGGGCACGCCGAAGGTCTTGCGCTCCTTCGCGTAGGCGACGCACTCGTCGAGGGCGCGGCGCATCAGGCCGCAGGCGCCGGCCGCGATGTCGGGGCGCGTGCGATCGAAGGTCTGCATCGCGAGCTGGAAGCCGTAGCCCGGCTCGGCGAGGACGTTCTCGGCAGGGATGCGGACGTCGTCGAAGTTCACGACGGCGGTGTTGCTCGCGCGCTGGCCGAGCTTGTCCTCCGTCTTGCCGATCGAGACGCCGGGAGCGTCACGGTCGACGATGAACGCCATGATGCCCTTGTGGCGCTGCGACGGGTCGACGGTCGCGAAGGCCGTGAACCAGCGGGCCCAGGCGGCGTTCGTGATGAAGCACTTCGAGCCGTTGATGACCCAGTCGTTCCCGTCCCGGACGGCGCGGGTCTGGAGGGCCGCGGCGTCGCTGCCGGCGCCGGGCTCGGTGATCGCGTAGGCCGCGAAGCAGGGCTCGGCCGTGAGCATGCCGAGGTACTTCTTCTTCTGGGCGTCGTTGCCCGCGATGAGGATCGGGGTCGAGCCGAGCGTGTTCGCGGTGATGCTGGTCTGGATGCCGGTGCAGCCGTACGCGAGCTCCTCGGTGAGCAGCGCGTTGTCGAGCTCGCTCAGGCCCGCTCCGCCGTACTCGGTCGCCACGGTGGCGTTCACGAAGCCGAGCTCGTGGGCCTCCTTGAAGACGTCCATCGGGAACTCGTGCTTCCGATCGCATTCGGCGGCGACCGGGATGATGCGTTCCTTCGTGAACCGGCGGGCCTGCTCGACCAGCGCCTCCTGCTCCTCGGTGAGCGAGAACTCCAGCATGACGACTCCCGTGGCGATGTTGTTTCAGTGCGCCCGCCGAGCGGGCCCCGGGGTGTAACAAAGGATCCCGAGAGCCGCCACCGGAAGCACTGCCTCGCGGGGGCGTCTATCGTCGGCGTTCCCTGGCCTTGCGGTCCAGTTCCGCGCGCGCTGCCTTTGCACCCATGCGGAAACCTAGGGCCAGCCCCACGAGGAGCACACCCGGGATGTAGATGATGTGCTCGATCGTCGGCATTCAGACGCCCTTGGTCCTGGACGCTTCCTCGATCTGCCGCGCGAGGGCCTCCACGTCCGCGGAGAGCTTCGCCTCGAGGCGACCGACGCGGAACACGTACCCCATGGTCAGCAGCCAGACGAGGCCGTACGCGCCGAGCAGGAGCGGGCCGCCGGGGATGTTCTCCGCCTGCGCGCCGGAGACGGCCTGGAACGAGGCCGCGCGCTCTTCCTGGGCGCTCCGCGGGGCGTCGTGCTCGGGCGGCACGTCGGCGGAGGCCGTCGAGGCCGCGAGGCCCAGGGCGAAGACCGTCGCGAGGACGGCGGACGGGCGCGTGCGGGACTTCATGCTTCCTCCAAGAGGCCGGCCTCGGCCGCCTCGAGCTCGAGCGCCCGCAGGCGCTGCCTCACCCTCTCCACCCGGTACCGGGTCCACACGAGCAGCGCGACGAGGGCGGTGAACAGCACGAAGGCCGTGAGCAGCGCGGGCCGCATGTCGGGGTGGATCCCGCCTCCGCGGCCGGTGATCACCGTCGGGTGCACGCCACGCCAGCGCTGGACGCTCTCGTGGATGAGGTACATCGTCGGGACGCCGACCAGGGCGAGCCCCGAGGCGAAACGCTTCTCGACCTCGCCCGCCTCGCCGAACGACCGGAGCGAGAGATAGGCGAGGTAGACCATGCCCGTGAGCATCACGGTCGTGAGCCGCGGATCCCAGGTCCAGTACACGCCCCACGCCTTGCGGGCCCAGAGGGGGCCGGTCGTCAGGACGATGAGGCAGTAGACCATCCCGACCTCGGCCCCGGCGACGGCGAGCGCGTCCCAGCGCTCGTCGCGCTTCCAGAGGTAGAGGAGGCTGCCGACGGCCGCCGCGGCCCAGGCGACGTACATCGCGTAGGCGCTCGGGACGTGGAAATAGAAGATCTTCTGGACGATGCCCATCTGCTGCTCGACGGGCGCGACGACGAAGACGAGGTATAGGCAGACGCCGACGAGCAACGTCGAGAGGCCGGCCAGCACGAGCCAGCCGATCGGGGGTCGATTCGCCGCAGGAGCTCGAGTCATGGGGTCCGAGAGTGTTCTCGCAAACGACCGTCGGGGCAAGCAGCTCCCGATCCCACGGGACGCCCTGCTCGAGCTGCCCCCGTCCCTCGAGACGCGCATCGCGGAGGTCGCGCGTGGCCTTCCCGGATCGGCGACGGTCGACGTGGCCGCGGCGGTCAGCGAGACCAGCCGAGCCTACACGCAGGAACGCGGACGGCTGACGAAGGTCGCCACGCAGACGGCGTCGCACGTCGCCCGACTGCGCTTCTTCCTGCCGCGCGATCTGCCGAAGGCGATGGACGTGCTCCGCGACCTCGATGCGCGGGGGCGTCTCCCTCGGCGCGAGACGTTGCGCGTCCTCGACCTCGGCGCGGGCCTCGGCACGACGACGCTCTCGCTCGCGCGCTACGCGCATGTCGCGGGGCTCGCGTCGAAGCTCCGGGTGCGGGCGGTCGACGTCGACGCCGCCGCGCTCGCGATCGCGGCGAAGGTCGCTCGTTCGCTCGAGGGCTTCGCCGACCTCGAGCTCGAGACCAGGACGGGCGACCTGAGGAAGATCGCGGCGGCGCCGGAAGGGCCCTGGGATCTCGTGCTGATCGGTCTCGCGCTGAACGAGCTCGGCGAGGATGCCAACGCACGGGCCTCTCTTCTCGGAAGCCTCGTCGGCGCGCTCGCGGAGGACGGGGTGGTCGTCGTGATCGAGCCGGCGCTGCGCGAGACGAGCCGGGCGCTCATGGCCGTCCGCGACGTGGTGGCGGCGAGTGGGCTCGCGACGATCGAAGCGCCGTGCCTCGGAACCGGGCCCTGCCCGATGCTCGCGTCCGGCGAGCGCGATTGGTGCCACGTCGAGCTGCCGGGAGAGCTCTCGGGCTCCGTCGCGGCGCTCGCACGCGAGGCGGGCCTGCGGGACGACGCGCCGACGTACGCGCGGCTCGCGCTCTCCCGGCCCACGCGCGCCTCGGCCGAGGTGCCGGAGGGTGCGCTCCGGCTCGTGAGCGCGCCGCTCGGGAGCAAGGGTCGCACGGAGCTGCACGCATGCGGAGCGAGCGGCTCCGTGCGCCTCGTCGAGCTCGACCGGGACGCCCGCGAGCACCGGCATCCGCTCGGCTCGCTCCGGCGCGGCGCGCTCGTCACCGTCGAAGGGGCGACGCCGAAGGGCGATGGCCTCCGCCTCGGCGCCGAGGCCCGGCTCGAAGTCGTCGTCGACTGAGCCGTTCCCCTCGCGTTCCCCCGAGGTCCTGGGTCATCCTCCCCGGATGAAGACCGACACCGTCGAGCGCGCCTACCGGCACGAAGGGGAGTCCCTCCTCGTCGAGCTCGAGGTCCGCGCGCCGGCGCAGCTCTTCAACACGCTCGATCCGTCGCCCTTCCACGAGCGCGATCTCGCGGACGCCGCGGCCCGCTACATCCTCGAATCGCTGCGCGATCTGCATCAGGTCGCGGACGTGAAGCTCGTCGTGCACATCGACGACGAGAGCTCGCCCGACACCGAGAAGGAGGTCTCGGAGGCGGTCCACAACCACTTCCGCTACCTCGCGGACTCGCGCTCGCACGAGCTCCGGCTCCTGCTCTCGAACGGTCGCCTCAGCCTGTTCATCGGCCTGACCTTCCTCGTCGGCTGCGTCGGCATCGCGCAGACCGTCTTCCGCGACTCGGGCATCTCCCGCGAGATGCTCCGTGAAGGCCTGACGATCATGGGCTGGGTCGCGATGTGGCGACCGATCCAGGTCTTCCTCTACGACTGGTGGCCGATCTGGCGCGAGCGGCGGCTCTGCGAGCGCATCGCGTCGATGCCCGTCGAGGTGCGGCTGCGGGGGAAGGGCTGAGCGGGGCATGCGCGGTCAACCGCACGAAGAGACGGGAGATCCCACCCCTCGGGAGCCAGGTCGGTTGGGTTCGCGGTGGGCCTCCGGCGTTGCGGTCGCGGTCTTCGACCGAATTCCGTGGGCCATGGGCACCGAGCGGAGGGATGACATCGGATGAGTGCCTCCCTGATCGTCTACCAGCCGGGGGTCGCATCGTTCTCCGTGGACGAAGCGGAGAGGATGCTGGAGCGCATGGGGTGCACCGACGTGAAAACGGGCGGCGTCTGCCTGGTCGACGGCATCTATTGGTATGAGGGCGATTCGGTCTTCGTGCGGGTCGTGTCGAAGGAAGGCGACATCGCGGTTGGCGGCCTGAACGAAGTGGCATTTCGTGCGGTGCTCGGCATCCGCGCCGCGCTGTCTCGGGACATTCGCGTGATCGATCAGGGGTACACCTTCGATGTGGCCGCCGGTCCCGAATGCTCCCTCGAGGAACTGCTGGCGGCCGCCGACCCACCGTAGCGCGTCGTCGCGCTCCACCGTGGTGCGGTGCGTCGATGCCCGTCGAGGTGCGGCTGCGGGGCAAGGGCTGAGGAGCCGGGGAGAGTTCACGCTCCGCCCGACCGGAACGCCGCGCTCCTCTTCCGTCCCCACGGCCTAGCGATCCGTCCAGCGCTCCCCCGGAACCGACACGTGGCCCTGGCGCATCCCGAAGACGCCCGTCGATTGGAACGCCCGAAGCACTCGGTCGTGCTGCTCTTCGAGGAAGTCGGCGTCTGCCGTGAGGATGTCGGGCGCCAGGTCCACGACTGCGATGCCGCGGGCAGTCCATGTGACGGTGGCTCCGATGGATTCGATCAAGGCGGGGCCGCCCATCATCGCGACAAGCCTGCGACCGAGGCAGGTCCGCGGCCAAACCTCGTCCGGGCCATGGGTCCAGTACTGGACCGGATGCAGCAGCGTCTGCCCGAACGACTCGGGACGCACGCCCGTCCGCCGCGCGATCGAGACGATCGCGATCTCCGGGTCCGCTTCGTCGAGGAATTCCGTCACTCCCCGCAAAACGGTCCGTAGCTCGTCCAGGGGTCGGTTCGGCGACGCATCGACCCTCAACCACGACGGCTTCAGGTTCGGGAGCGGAACCTCGCTCTCCCATCGGAGCTCACGGACGGACTTCACGACGGGAAGAGGCGCGTCGTCCGCGGCGCCCCTCAGATGCGCCTCGAGGCCCGACCGAGAGTAAGGATGCCGAAGGAATGCCGACTCGCCCCAGTGCGTCGGACGAAGAAGCGGCGAGACTTCCAGGTAGTCGAGCCAGTTTCGAGCGAGCTCGACTCCGGCGGACGACGACAGGATTTCGAAGGTGATCTTGCTCGCGGACACGTGTCGCACCTCGCACCAAGAGGGCTCACGGAACGACGGCCGCGTAAGCCCCGTCGCGACGCGAGCCCTGGGGCGCGGGAACCCCCGTTCCCCGACTCCGGACTCGTTCGATCACTCGCGGACCACGATCAGCCCATCACGAGCGCCTTGGTCATCCGTCCGTCCTTGAACTCGAGACGGAGGCGATACGCGTCTCGCTCCCAAGACAACGCCCAGCCCCGGTCTTCGTCCGGCGGGCCCAGCTTCACGAGCACCTCGTCCTTCGAATCGCTGTGCAGGACTCCATCGGGAATCGGAATCGGAGAGCCTTCGTAGATGAAGATCGTGCTGACGAGGCGCGAGGGAACCTCCACGACGACCGCCAGACCCGCCACCTCGTAGTAGAGGCGGTCGCCTTCGTCGGTGATCACGGGTTGCCCGAGAGCCTCGAGAAGGGTCTTCCAGTCCTCCGAGTCGATGCTCTTGGACGTGTAGTGGCCGATGTTCACGTGCACGGGCTCCCCTCGTTCGCCGGCTGCGAGTCTTCATAGGCGAGCAGGCCCGATCATGCTGCGCCGCCCCTCGGATTCGCGGAGTATCGCTCCGAGGATGCGATGGCCGCCGCCGAGGCGTCAAACTCCGACGGAGTCACGCAGCGTTCGGCCAACGATGGATCCGCCCCCGAGGGGGCTCGATTCCGACGTTGTCGCGCAGGTATCGAGCAGAAGGTCAGCGCCTGATCACGTCCTCCGGGATCCTCTCCCCGAGCGCCAGGATCGCCTCCCTGATCGCCCCACGCTCCTCGGCGAGCCAGGCGAGCGAGCGCTTCCGCGTGGCGAAGAGGCCGAGCGCCCGCGCGCCGCCGACGAGGACGGCGAGACGCTCGGCGACGAGCTGCGCCGAGAGCCCCGCGAGCGGGAGGACGACGAGCGTGACGAGCGCGGCCGGCCAGCCGAGCGCTCGCCCCGCGAGGCCCGCGAGCACGCCCCACGTGAGCGGGAAGAGGAGGAGCGCCGAGAGGAACTTGAACGTCGAGACGACGTCCTCCTCCGACCGCGCCCCGCGCCGCGCGATCACGTCGACGAGCTCGTAGGCCGGATAGTGGGTGACGAGGCCGAGCAACGCGAGCGGCGACAGGACCGCGATCACGCCCGTGTGCCGCAGCGCGAAGACGGTGACGTTCTCTATCGTGAACGCGTCCGGCGAGGGCGCGTCCGCCGGCAAGCCGAGCGCGATGCGCTCCGACTCGTAGCGGAGGACGCGCATCGCGAGCGCGTCGAGCTCCTCGGGCCTCTCGCGCCGGAGGTAGGCGTAGCCGGCCGCGAGGCGCTTCCGGACCTCGAGCTGGCGCGCGAGATCCTTCGCGTCCGAGTCGCCCGCGGCCGTGAGGATCCGCTCGGCGCGCGCCGCGAGCTCGAGCGCCTCGCTGCGATCGGCCTCGAGCGTGACCTCCGAGAGCGCCCGTCCGATGCGATCCGTGAGCTCCTTCGCCGCCTCGCGCGGCGGCTCCCCGTTCGCGTCGAGGGCCACGCGCGGGACCTCGAGGGGCGGCCCGAACGCCACGAGGACCTCGCTGCGGAAGGTCCGCTTGTCCGTGTAGTAGAGGCCCGCGGGGACGATGCGCAGGACGGTGCCGGGACGGGCCTCCTCGAGCGCCGTGGCGGCCCCGAGCGCGATCCGGGCCGCGCCCGTCTTCAGGGGCTTCAGCTTCGGATCGCTGTGCGACGTCCCTTCCGGGAAGAGGGCGAGCGCTCCTCCGCGCAGCAGGAGATCGCGCGCCGCGTCGAAGGTCGCGCGGTTCTGCCGCGGATCCGAGCCCTGGTCCTGCTGCCGGTAGACGGGGAGCGAATCGAAGCTGCGCGTGAGGAAGCCCACGATCGGCATCGAGAAGAGCGTGGACTTCGCGAGGAACGAGACCCGGCGGGGCGCGTGGCAGAGGAGGAGCCCGGGATCGATCAACCCGTTGGGGTGATTCAGGACGAATATCACCGGCCCCTCGGGATCGACGTGCTCGAGCCCTGCGAACCGGATGCGCCGGAAGAAGACGCGCAGGGCGAGACCGAGGATCGAGGCGACGATCCGCCGCGCCAGCGGGACGGAAGCGCGATCGGGGCGGGGCGTGCCGGGCTCGGGGCGCGGGGCGTCGACCATGGTGGCGGGCATCGTCGCGCGCCCTCGGCCCCCGGACAAGCGCGCGCCGAGGGGCCGCGGCCGCCCGGTCCACGTGCGGCCTCCCGGGGGTTCGAGGCTTGCCCCCCGGTGCTCCCGCCACTAATCTCGGCCGCGTAGATGACGGGCCTCCTCGACCGCCGCTTCCTCTTCGTGACCGGCAAAGGCGGTGTCGGGAAGACGACCGTCGCCGCCGCGATGGGCCTCGCCGCCAGCCGCAAGGGCAAGCGCACGCTCGTCGCGATGGTCAACTGCAAGGAGCGGCTGTCGCAGATCCTCGACGTGCCGCCCATCGGCCCGCACGTGGTCAACGTCGCGCCGAACCTCGACGCCGTGAACATGACGCCGTCCGCGTCCCTCGAGGAATACGGCGTGATGGTCCTGCGCGTCCGCGCCCTCTACAAGGCGATCTTCGAGAACCGCCTCGTCCGCGCGTTCCTCCGCGGCACGCCCGGCATCGAGGCCTGGTCGATGCTCGGCAAGGCGTTCTTCCACGCCTCGCCGCCCGACGGCTCGCAGGGCTACGACCTCGTGATCGTCGACGCGCCCGCGACCGGTCATGCGCTCGACATGCTCCGCGTGCCGGTCGTCATCCAGAAGGTCGCCCCTCCCGGCCTGCTCCGGAAGGAGGCCGATCGGGCCATCGAGATGTTCCGCGATCCGCGGCAGAGCGGCATGGTGCTCGTCACGCTGCCGGAGGACATGCCGGCGCAGGAGACGCTGCAGCTCCACTCGGCGCTCGTCGACGAGCTCTCCCTCCCGATCGGCGCCGTGGTCGTGAACTCCCTCCTGCCGAGCCTCTTCGGTCCGGACGAGCGCCCCGTCATCGAAGGCCTCCCGCGCCAGATCGAGGCGGCCTCGCCGATCCACCCGACCGTCCGAGCCGGACGCGCGCGCTCGCTCCGGGAGCGCGTCCAGGACGACTCGGTCGCGCTCCTCCGGCGCAACCTGCAGGGGCCCTTCCTCGGCCTGCCGCACCTCTTCGTGCCGAAGTTCGACCGCGCCGCCCTCGACACGCTCGCGCGCGCCTTCGACTGAAGCGGCCGCCGGCCGATCGTCCGAATTCCGCCTGGCCTGCGCAGGCCCGGTGCAGTACCCTCGCCGCCGTTCCGCACGAGGTGCAAACGATGCCCGGCCAGGTCGCTTCCGGTCTCACGTATCAGCCTTCCCTCCTCTTCGAGCTCGGCGCTCGTGGGCGGACCGGCGTATCGCTTCCCGCGCTCGACGTCCCCGAGGTCGATCCGAAGGCGATCTACGGCGAGCAGAAGCGCGCCGAGGCCGCTCCCCTCCCGGAGCTCTCGGAGCCCGAGGTCGTGCGTCACTACGTCCGGCTCTCGCAGCAGAACTTCGCGATCGACACGGGCATGTACCCGCTCGGGTCGTGCACGATGAAGTACAACCCGAAGGTCAACGAGTGGGCGGCCCGCCTGCCGGGCTTCGCGGGCATCCATCCCCTCGCGCCGGACTCGATGTCGCAGGGCGCGCTCGAGCTGATGTACCGGCTCGAGCAGGGCCTCGCCGAGGTCTGCGGCATGGACCGCGTCTCGCTCCAGCCCTCCGCGGGCGCGCAGGGCGAGTTCGTCGGCCTGATGATGATCTGCGCGTACCACGCGTCGAAGGGCCGCAGCCCGAAGAAGGTGCTGATCCCGGAGACGGCGCACGGAACGAATCCGGCGTCGTGCGCCCTGAACGGCCTCGTGACCGTGCCCTTCCCCGTCGACGAGAAGGGCGTCGTCCTGCCCGAGCAGCTCGCGCCGTTCATCGACGACGACGTCTGCGCGATCATGGTGACGAACCCGAACACGGTCGGTCTCTTCGAGACCCACCTCCCGACGATCGCGGACATGGTCCACGCGAAGGGCGGGCTCGTGTACGGCGACGGCGCGAACCTCAACGCGCTCATGGGTCGCGGACGCCCGGGCGACTTCGGCATCGACGTCATGCAGTTCAACCTGCACAAGACGTTCACGACGCCGCACGGCGGCGGCGGCCCCGGCTGCGGCCCGGTCGGCTACAAGAACCTCCTCGATCCGTTCGCGCCGGTGCCGGTCGCCGAGAAGAACGAGGACGGCACCTACCGCCTCGACTACGGCTCGCGCCCGCAATCGATCGGCCGCGTGCGCTCGTTCCAGGGCAACTTCGGCATGATGGTCCGCGCGTACGCCTACCTCCGCGAGATGGGCGCCGAGGGCCTGCGCATGGCGACCGACCTCGCCGTGCTCAACGCGAACTACCTCCGCGTGAAGCTCGGCGAGACGTGGCACGTCGCCTACGACCGCACGTGCATGCACGAGGTCGTCATCAGCGACAAGCACCTCAAGGACACGCACGTCACGACGATGGACGTGGCCAAGCGGCTCATCGACTACGGCTTCCATCCGCCGACGGTCTACTTCCCGCTCGTCGTGAAGGGCGCGATGCTCGTCGAGCCGACCGAGACCGAGAGCAAGCAGACCCTCGACGAGTTCGTGGCGGTCATGCGCAAGATCAGCGACGAGGCGCAGTCGAACGCCGAGCACGTGCAGAAGGCTCCGCACGTCACGCGGCTCCGTCGCCTCGACGAGACCCGCGCGGCCCGCAAGCCGGTCCTGCGCTGGACGCCCTCGCAGGCCTGAAGGTCGAACGCACCGAGCGGACGACGCCGTGGGTTTCGATCCCTCGATCCTGAAGACGCTCCCGATCTGGTTCGTCGCCTTCCTCTTCTCGTCGACGTTCCACGAGGCGGCGCACGCCTTCGTCGGCATGAAGCTCGGCGATCCGACGGCGGAGGATCAGGTCACGCTCGATCCGACGCCGCACGTGCGTCGCGAGCCCTTCGGGATGATCGTCATGCCGCTCGTCTCCTTCTTCCTCTACGGGGGACAGTGGATGCTCGGCTGGGCCAGCGCCCCCTACGATCCGCGCTGGGCCTCGCGCCATCCGAAGCGAGCCGCGGTCATGGCCGCGGCCGGCCCGCTCGCGGATCTCCTGCTCTGCGGCCTCGCGATCGGGGTGATGAGGATCGGCCTCGCGAAGGGCTTCTTCCTGCCCCCGACGACGGATTTCGGGCTCGACTGCCTCGTCGTCGGCCAAGGAGGGCGCGCGACGGCGCTGAGCACCTTCGTCAGCGTCCTCTTCTCGACGAACCTCGTCCTCGGCACCTTCAACCTCATGCCGTTCCCGCCCCTCGACGGCCACGCCGTCGTGCCGCTCGCCCTCTCCGACCGCCTCGCCCACCGTTGGCAGGAGCTCTTCGACGGCCCGGGGCGGATGCTCGGTCTCGTCGCGGCGGTGCTGCTGCACCAGCAGATCTTCACGTCGATCTTCTTCGCGGTGGTCGCCCAGGTGTACGGCTGACCCAGGACCGCGGCGCGCGCACGCGCCTCGCCCGAGGCGAATCGGCCGGCTCCCCTGGGCGGAACGCGCTCCGTGACGCATGCTGTGGATCCCGAACTCGGGTGTGAGCTCCCATGCGTCAGGGTCTCGTACGTCTCCTCCTCTTCGCTTCGCTGGCTCTCTCGGCCTGCGACTGCCAGTCGAGCGTGCTCTTGATCCAATCGCAGGACGGGCCGGTAGGCTCGATCGGGGACGGCGGCACGTCGGGCTCCGACGGCGGCGACGCATCCGTGGCCTGCGATCCGAACGATCCGGCACGGCCACGCTGCTCGGGCCACGTCTGCCTCTGCGCGAACTGCCTGGACGACGACCGGGACGGCCTCGTGGACTCCCTCGATCCCGAGTGCGCCGGCGCCCTGGACGACGACGAGGCGACGTACGGCTACGGTTTCACGTCGAGCCCTGGGAAGAACTGCGACGACTGCTATTGGGACGGGAATTCGGGCTCGGGCAACGACGACTGCAGCGTCTCGACCCAGTGCTCGATCACGGGTTCGCCGGCGAACGGCAGCTGCGCGACCTGCTCGCCCTCCGCGAGCTGCGTCTCCCGTTGCCTCGCGGCGACGCCGAACGGCTGCGACTGCTTCGGCTGCTGCGAGGTCTTCGACGCGGCCGGTGCGGCGCACCACGTCCGCCTCGTCTCGACCTGCACCGCGGCGACGCTCGGCGACCCCACGGCCTGTCCGGCCTGCCTCCCGAACGCCGCCTGCCAGAACCCCTGCGGTCGCTGCGAGCTCTGCGCGGGCAAGACGGTGGCCGACCTGCCCGCGGACTGCGGCGGCGCGGCCGCGTGCGACGCTCCGTCGACGCCTTGCGGGGCGGACGGGACCTGCGCCGCAGGCGGGTACTGCTCGTTCGGCTGCTGCCTGAAGTCGCTGCTCTGAGCCGGAGGAAGCGGCCGACGCGCGGAGCTCAGGGCGCCGTGCGGTCCCCGACGAGCGTGCGCACGACGACGCTCGCGGCCGCGAGGCCGAAGGCTCCCGTCACGAACGAGGCGGAGCCGTCGATCCGCACCTTGCGATCGCAGTCGTTGACCCCGTTCTTCCCTCCGGGGCAGACGCATTGGAAGCCCTCGTCGCCGTCGTACGCGGGCGGCAGCGGCTCGAGCGGATGCTCCATGCTGTAGACGGCCTTCACCCCGATCGGAGAGCCGCGGCGCGCCTCGAGCCCGTACACGTCCCGGAGGATCTTGCGGAACGCACGCGCCATCGGATCGACGTGGGTCTCCGACAGGTCGTCGACGCGGATCGCGGTCGGATCCATGCGCGCGGCCGCGCCCATCGACGAGACGATGGGGATTCCCCGTGCGACGCAGGTCGCCACGAGGTGCGCCTTCGCCGTCATGTTGTCGATGCAGTCCACGACGTAGTCGAACGGCTCCGCCAGCAGGCGCTCGCTCGAGGCCGCGTTGTAGAACTCCGCGATCGGCTCGATAGTGCCCGTGGGGTGGATGCGCGCGAGGCGCTCCGCCATGACGTCGGTCTTGTGCTTGCCGATCGTCCCCTTCATGGCGTGCAGCTGGCGATTCGTGTTCGTGATGCAGACCTTGTCGAAGTCGACGATCGTCAGGTGGCCGACGCCGCTGCGCGCGAGCGCCTCCGCGGCGAAGGACCCGACACCGCCGAGACCGAAGACGACCACCCGCGCCCGC
>JAXLYX010000016.1:0-175843 GCA_046351215.1 Polyangiales bacterium
AGCTCCTCGGGCGAGAGGCGTGCCTCGACGAAGGTCGTGCTGTCGCGGAAGGGCCGGAGCACGAGGTTGGACGAGATCGTCAGGAACCAGACCAGGGGACGCGCGAGGAAGGAGAGCGCGAGCAGGGGGCGGGCCGAAAAGAGGCTGATCGTCTCGCTCGAGCGGAGGGCGAGCGACTTCGGCACGAGCTCGCCGAGGACGATCGAGAGGTAGGAGATCAGCGCGACGACGAGCGCGAGGGCCAGGTTCTGGGCCCAACGACCGAAGCCGAACGCGACGAGCGCCTCCGTGAGCGGCGCCTCGAGCGTGGCACCGCCGAAGGCGCCGGCGGTGGCCCCGACGACGGTGATGCCGATCTGCACGGTGGCGAGGAAGCGCTCGGGGTCGTGACGCAGCCTCAGCACCGCCTCCGCCCCGGAGCTCCCCTCGTCGGCGAGCTCGGCGAGGCGGGTCTTGCGGACGGAGAGCACGGCGATCTCGGCGGCCGAGAAGAAGCCGTTCAGCAGGGTCAGGCCCAGGATGACCGAGAGCTCGAATGCGAAGTCCAAGGGGGGGCGCCTCGGCCCCGACTGTACGCTGCTTCGGCCGAGGCGAAAGTCGCGCGCGTCGATTGGATCCCCGGGCCCCCGCCCACTAAGCTCGGCGCCCATGACGACCCCGACGCCTCGCGCACGCGGCCTCCGCATGCCCGCCGAGTGGGCCCCCCATCGGGCGGCCTGGCTCGCCTTCCCCTACATCGCCGAGGAGTGGAGCGGCCTGCTCGAAGAGGCGCAGGAGGAGCACGCGGGGCTCTGCCGTGCGATCGCCGAGGAGGGCGGCGAGGACGTCGAGCTCCTCGTGCGCGACGCGGAGGTCGAGGCCCGGGCGCGGAAGCTCGTCGGCCACGTGCCCAACGTCCGCTACCACCGGATGGAGTACGGCGACGGCTGGACGCGCGACACCGCGCCGATCGTCCTCGCCGATGGCGAGGGCCAGCTCGCGACCGTCCGCTTCGTCTTCAACGGCTGGGGCGGCAAGTACGTGATGCCGGGCGACGACCAGGTCGCGCACCAGGTCGCGCGGGCGATGGGCTACGAGGAATTCGTCCGGCGCGAGGTGCTCGAGGGCGGCGCGATCGACGTCGACGGCGAGGGCACGCTGCTCACCACGGAGTCCTGCCTCTTCGAGCCGAACCGCAATCCCGCGATGGATCGGGAGGCGCTCGACCGGCTCCTCGCGGACTGCTTCGGCGTCTCGAGGATCGTCTGGCTGAAGCGCGGCCTGCTCAACGATCACACGGACGGCCACATCGACACGCTCGCGCGCTTCGTCGCGCCCGGGAAGGTCGTCTGCATGCAGGCACGCTCGAGCGACGATCCGAACGCCGAGGTGATGGACGAGCTCGCGAACGACCTCGCGGCCGCGACCGACGCGAAGGGCCGCAAGCTCGAGGTGATCCGCATCCCCTCGGCCGGCGTGCTCCTCGACGAGAGCGGCGACGTGATGCCCGCGAGCTACTGCAACTTCTACATCGCGAACCAGGCCGTGATCGTGCCGACCTACGGCAGCCGCTTCGACGACGACGCCGTCGCCGAGCTCGCGCGCTGCTTCCCGGGCCGCCGCGTGATCGGCCGGCCCTCGCGGGCGATCCTCCGCGGCGGAGGCTCGTTCCATTGCATGACGCAGCAGGAGCCGGAGGCCGGACGATGAGCCGCGAGGTCACGATCGGGGTCGTGCAATGCGCCCTCGGGGGCTCGGTCGAGTCGAACGTCGCGCGCGTCGAGGCGCTCGTCCGCGAGGCCGCCTCGAAGGGAGCGAACGTGGTGCTCCCGCCCGAGCTCTTCGAAGGTCCCTACTTCTGCCAGACGGAGCGCGAGGAATTCTTCGATTGGGCACGGCCCTTCGAGGGCCATCCGACGATCGAGCGCTTCCAGCGCGTGGCGAAGGAGCTCGGCATCGTCGTCCCGGTCTCGCTCTTCGAGCGCGCGGGCCACGCCTACTACAACAGCGTCGCGATGATCGACGCCGACGGCTCGATGCTCGGCGTGTACCGCAAGAGCCACATCCCCGACGGCCCCGGCTACGAGGAGAAGTACTACTTCCGCCCCGGGGACACGGGCTTCCGCGTCTGGGACACGCGCTTCGGCAAGGTCGGCGTCGGCATCTGCTGGGACCAGTGGTATCCGGAGTGCGCGCGCGCGATGGCGCTGCTCGGCGCCGAGATGCTGCTCTACCCGACGGCGATCGGCTCGGAGCCGATCGAGGTCGACAACGACACGCGCGATCCCTGGCAGCGCGCGATGATCGGCCACTCGGTCTCGAACGCGATGCCCGTCGCCGCGGCGAACCGCGTGGGCGTCGAGGGCGACGCCTCGTTCTACGGCTCGTCCTTCGTGACGAACGTGCGCGGCGACAAGGTCGCCGAGCTCGATCGCTCGGAGGACGGCGTCGCCGTCGCGACGATCGATCTCGACGCGGCCGCGCGCTACCGCGCGACCTGGGGCTTCTTCCGCGACCGTCGCCCGGAGCTCTACGGCGCGCTCGCGACGGCGGACGGCAAGCGACGCGTCGAGCCGAGCTGACGACGGACCTACGACGTAAGGTCGAGTCCGCGGCGACGGGACCGGGGTAGAGTGCGCCCCATGGAAACCACGACGTCGTCGCCCACGACGTCCGCCCGTCGCGCACCGCGCGTGCCGGGCGGCGTGCCCTTCTTCGGCCATGCGATCGCGTTCGGGCGCGATCCCGACGCGTACCTCGCCTCGTGCCGGGAACGCCACGGCGACGTCTTCGAGCTCCGCTTCCCCGACGGATGGCGGACGTTCCTGCTCGAGCCGCGCGACTACCAGACGGTGCTCTCGCACAAGGCGCTGCGCCTCGACGACTTCGCCGTCGAGTTCGGCGTGAAGGTCTTCGGCTACGGGCGCGAGGCGGCCGACGAGCTCGGCAACCACGAGATGAGCCGCATGGTGCTCCGCCACCTCTCGGGCGACGCGCTCGAGGCGGCGAGCCTCCACATGCAGCGCCTCTTGCGCGAGCGGATCGCGCGCGAGGTCGACACGCGGCCCCGCGAGGTGGCGCTCCTCTCCTTCGTCACGCGGCAGGTCTTCGCGGCCGGCACGGACGCCGTCTTCGGCGACGGGACGTTCGACGAGGGGCTCTACGAGGCCTACCAGCGCATCGATCGCGCGCTGCCCGCGCTCTACCTCGGCATCCCCAGCGTGCTCCTGCCCCGCGTGTCGAAGGCGCAGAAGACCGCCCTGCGGACTCTCTCCGTGCTGCGTCCCGATCCCTCGCCGCTCGTCGCCGAGCGTCGCGCGCTCTACGCGGCCCACCACGTCGGCGTCGAGGAGAGCGGCCGGATGGACACCTCCCTGCTCTGGGCCGCGCAGGCGAACACCGTCGCGACCGCGTTCTGGGTCGTCTTCCACGTGCTCCGCGACGAGCGGGCGCGCGAGGCCGTGCGCGGCGAGCTCGAGGCGGTGATCGCCGACGTCGGCGACGGCCCTTTCGACCGGCACGCGCTCAAGCGGATGGTCGCGCTCGACTCGACGATCGACGAGGTCTTCCGCGTCGCGTCCTCCGCCTTCATCCCGCGGCGCGCCTCCGAGCCGATCGTGCTCCCCCTCGTCTCCGGCCCGCTCGCGGTCGAGAAGGGCGAGACGCTGAATCTGTACCCGCGCGCGATGCAGATGGATCCGGAGATCTTCGATTCGCCCGAGGAATTCCGCTTCGATCGCTTCCTCACGAAGGACGGCTCGCCGGCCCGCTTCGAGAAGCGCGGCCAGAAGCTCGCGTTCCCCCTCCTGCCCTTCGGCGCCGGCCCGAGCATGTGCCCCGGTCGGCACTTCGCCCGGAACGAGATGAAGCTCGTCGTCGCGACGCTGCTCGCGGGCTACGAGCTCGAGCTGCTCGATCGCCAGGTGCCTGCCTTCGACCTGAACCGGATCGGATTCGGCACCACGCCGCCCGCGCGCGACGTGCGAGTCCGCCTCCGGAAGCGCGGCTGACGCCCATCGGCGGGACGTCGCTCGCCCGCCCTAGCGCCGGAGGTCGTGCGGTCGGGCTCCGAGCAGCTCGTCGACGTGGCGCGGTCGCGTGCGGGCCAGCTGCTCGAGGGCGGGAGGGAAGTCGACGCCGGCCGAGCGCAGTCGCGCGATCGCGAGGTCGAAGGCCTCGCCGAACGTGGCGACGACCACCTGCTCGTTGGGCGGAGGAAACAGCCAATTCATGGCGGTCATCGCGCCACGCGCGATCGGGGAGTCGACGACCGTCGCGTGGAAGACGTTGTAGCGGGCGATGAGCTCGATCACCGAGTGCTGCCACTGCGCGAGGCGCCGCCGCTCCGCGCTTCCTGGCAGCTTCGTCGACGCCGTCGTGACGACGATGGAGGCGAAGCGCGCACGACGCTCGAACGTCTTCTCGAGCTCCCGCTCGTAGACTTCGATGTCGGCGAGGGTGATGGCGGCCGGCACCCGGGTGACGACGAGGGGGAAGAACTCGGTGGTGCGCTCGATCCGGCTCATCCCTCGGCTCCGTCCCTCAGACCCTCTGCGAGTCGACGAGCTTCAGCGCCCGCACGGCCGCGAGGGCGAGCTCGCGCGTCTCGTAGAGGTTCGAGCGCATGCCCTCTTTCTGGTGCTTCCGGGCCTCGGCCTGGATGTGGGCACGGACGACGGGATCGTTGGCGGCGTAGCGGACCACGCCCTTCACGCTCTTCTGCCAGGCGAGGGTGCGCCGGGTGTAGTGCTCGACGATCTCGGGGCTCCCGACGCCCACGTCCTTCCAACAGATGATCGCGTAGCGGTCCGGATGCCGAGCGCTGACGGCCTCGAGGGCGTCGAAGACCCCGTCGACCGTCTCGATGGACTCGGCTTTGATACCCGTCCCGTCGACCCAGATCACGTCTTCGACGGGGTCGTAGCGGACGATGTGCTCGAACGACGGCATGCCTGCGTAGGAAACCCGATTCCGGGGCCGGCTGGCAATGCGGGACCGACCGGACGGTCGCTCGTCCGGCCTTCGGGGCCCCCGGCGGCCGTCCGCGTCCCTTCGGGGCGGTATCGGCTGGATCCGGAAGGGGGGGTCGGGTCTATCCTCGCCGGGTGATGCTGCTCCAGGAACGCGCGCTCGACCCGGAGGTCCTCGAGACCTCCCGGGGGACGATCCGTCTCTGGGCGCTCGGACCCACGATCTACGTGATCGCGATGCGGGGCTCGATGGAGCGGCCGCACTCGGACCTCGTGATGCGCTATGGCGAACGACGGTGGCAGGCCGCCGGGGGCCGGAAGCTCCACATGTTCCACGATTGGCTCGAGATGGGCGGCTACGAATCGCAATGCCGCCGCGACCTCACCGACTGGCTCCTCCACCGACGCGATCGCTACGCCGAGGTCCACCTCGCCGTGCGCTCGAAGCTCGTCGCGATGGGCGTGAACGCAGCGAACGTGGTGCTCGGCGGGGCCCTCCGGATCCACACGGATCGGGATTCGCTCGAGCGTGCCCTCCTCAAGGCCGTGGCGAGCGAGCCGAGGACCGAGACGGACTGAGGTCGAGCGCTCCGCGAGCGATCCGGGCTTCGAGCTCCGCGACCATCGAGGCCGTCAGGCCCCAGAGCGTGTGCTCGCCGAGCGCGCGTCCGTCGAACGAGAGAGGGAGGCGGCCGAGCTGCCGCACGACCTTCCTCGGCTCCGCCGCGCGCAGCTCCGCGAGCGTGGGCTCGTAGACGGCCGCGACCTCGCGGGGATCGGGCGTCGGCGCGAAGGGCCCCGTCGCGACGAAGACCACGGGCCGCACGCGCATCGGCCGGCTCGCGCCCGGCGCGAGGGTGAAGCGGTCCGAGAGGAAGCCGAAGCTCTCTCGGAGGGAGATCCCCACCTCCTCGAAGGCCTCGCGCCGCGCGGTCGCGACGCCGCTCGAATCGTCGGCCGAGGCGAGCCCACCGGGGAACGCGATGTCGCCGGCCCAGCGATCGCCCTTCTTCACGGGTCGGCCGATGAGCACGAGGGCGAGGTCGTCTCCGCGCGGGACGAGGACCACGGCGACGGCCGCGCGCACGAAGCCCGGGAAGCGCGGGATCCGGAACGGGGGATGGCGCTCGAGATCGCGACGCAGCGCTTCGAGAGGGGCGTTCACCTGCGCACCTCGACGGGCACGGACATCGGATCCGCCGGCTCGGGGCGGGCGCCGCTCGAGCGCAACGCGCCGACACGGATCGTGGAAGGGAGGCGCTCGGTCCACGCATGGAAGGAGGCGACGACGTCCCCGTCGCGCAGCTGCGCCGGCGAGACGAGCCCGTCGAAGAGGAGATCGACGCGCGTCGGTCGCTCGCCCTCGCCGAGGCGGATCGCGAGATCGGTCGGGCACGAGCCGTGGGCGCGGAAGCGGAAGACGATCGCGCCGGGACGCGCCTCCGCGTCGAGCACGGAGAGACAGGCGGCGATCCTCACGCCCACGCCCGGAGGCGGGCTTGCCGCGATCGCGCGGATGCGCGCCTCGTGCGAGACGCTCGCCCTGCGGAAGAGGACGAAACGGCCCTGGTGATCGACGAGCGCGAGGTCCTGCCGCGCGAAGAACGAACGGACGAGCGGCTCCTCCGTCGTGCGGAGGAGATCCTCCGTGTGCGCGAAGCGCTGGCGGTGCTGGAGATCGAGGATCAGGTAGTCGGCGCCCCGATCGGGAGGCGGTGCGCGGAAGAAGAGCGGCCGCTCGGCGACGTGCGGGAGGAAGGCGTCCGGTGCCTGGATCGACGCGCGCGCGGGCACGTGCGCGAGGAGGCGACGCGCGGCGCTCGCGTCGATGTCCGGGTCCACGAAGCCCGGCCGCGGACGGAACGGCGAGAACAAGCCCTGCGCGACGAGGCCGGTGACGAGCGCGAGGCCGAGCGCGCGCGGCAGGTGGGGAGCGAGCTTCGGGAGGCGCGCGCCGATCGTCGAGGCTCCGTCGAACGCGCCCGCGACGAGGAAGGGGATCGCGCAGGTGAGGTAATGCGATTCGATCTTCGTCGTCGTGGAAAAGACCGACATCAGCGCGACGCCGAGGATCGGCGAGGCCGCGACGAGCATCCTCGGCGAGAGCAGCGGGAGGAAGAGGAGCGAGGCCGTGATGCGGAAGGGCCAGCTCGCGCGCATCGGCTCGGCGAGGTGGGCGAGCACCTCGCCGGGATGGAGGATCCACGCGAGCACGACGCGCGGCAGCGAGCTCCCCCAGCGGCCGAAGTGCAGCTCCATCGAGCCGACGGGCGGCTTGAAGCGCGGGTGCAGCACGACGAGGTAGAAGAGGAAGTACGCGAGCGCGAGCGCGGCCGTCGCGAAGACCGTCTTGCGCGCCGAGCGATCCGCGAGACCGAAGACGAGCGCCGAGGTCGCGACGACGAGCGCGAGATCCTGACGGCAGGCGAGCACGCCGATGGAGGCGAGCACGAACGCGCGGGTCGAGCGGCGATCGATCGCATCGGCCATCCACGCGAGCGGGAGCACGGCGAAGGTGCCCGGATGCGCTTCGTAGGCGAGGACGTGTCCGACGTTCGGATGGAGCACGATCGCGAGCGCGCCGAGCCAGCGTCCCACGGGACCGAAGCGACGTTCGCCGACGCGCGCGAGCGGGACGGAGGCGAAGCCGACCGCGAGCGCCTGACCGAGGTAGAGCGCCGGCACCGTGCCGATCGCGAGGCCGACGAGGCCGACCGGGAAGAGCACCGGCGAGAGGTGCAGGCCGAGCACGGACGTGCCGAGGATCGGATCCCAGAAGTCGAGGCGCACCATGCCCCACGCCATGCGCGCGTAGAAGGCGAGGTCGAACGTGCGGTTCGTGAACGTCGCGTAGCGGAGGAGGCCCGAGACGCCGAAGAAGAGCGCCACGGCGACCGCGGCGAGGGTGCTCTTCTCGGGGCGACGCACGGCGCGACGCTAGCGCACGGAGCTCCGCTCCGCCCGTGGACGGTGCCCGGGCCGGGTCGGCCCCCGTTGACGAGCGCACGGACGGGGGACATCCCTGCACCATGACCAGCTGGACGGGGACCCGGGGCCTCTACGCGATCGTCGATCCCGAGCACGTCGGAGGACGCGATCCGCTCGAGGTGGCGAGCGCGATCCTACGCGGCGGATGCGCCGTGCTCCAGCTCCGGGCGAAGCGCCTCGCGGATCGCGAGCTCCTCGGCCTCGCCCGCGCGATGCGCGCGCTCTGCGTGAAGGAGGGCGTCCCCTTCGTCCTGAACGACCGGGCCGACCTCGCCCGGCTCGTCGAGGCCGACGGGCTGCACCTCGGCCAGGACGATCTCCGGGTCTCCGAGGCTCGGCTCCTCGTCGGCTCGATGCCGATCGGGATCTCGACCCACGACCTCGCGCAGGCCGAGGCCGCCGTGCGCGACGGAGCCGACCTGATCGGCTTCGGCCCCGTCTTCCCGACGGCGACGAAGGAGAACCCCGATCCGGTGGTCGGCCTCGAGCGCCTCGCCGAGGTGACGCGCCGCGTTCCGGTGCCGGTCGTCGCGATCGGGGGAATCACGGCGGATCACCTCGATTCGCTCCGCACCGCGGGCGCCGCCTTCGTCGCGGCGATCTCCGCCGTCGCCGGCGCGCCGGATCCCGAAGCCGCGGCGCGCCGGTTCCACGAGGGATTCCGCGCGTGATCGTCGAGCTCGCCCTCGTCACCGCCGGCCTCGCCGTGGGCGCGGGGATCGCGCGCGCGCTCCGGAAGAAGCCGACCGCGCGGCCGGAGCCCTCCGCCGCGGGTCCCCGACGGCTCCGGCTCGGTGACGTGCTCGTCCATCCCGACGGCGACCTCTGGATCCAGGGGCGCATGACCCTGCGCGAAGGCCCCGAGAGTCTCACGTTGCTACGTACCCAGGGAGCCCCTCATGCCGACTGGTTGCTCGAGCCCCGTCCCGACGAGCTCCACGTGCTCGTCCCGACCGTGGGCGTGCCTCCGGGGCGCGTGCCGAGCGAGCTGCGGCGAGGCCCCCTCATCGCACGGTTGATCCGTCGCGGACCGGTCGCCGTGGAGACCGAAGGCGAGGGTCTCCCGCCGACGACTCCGAAGGCCGAGCTCGTCGTGCTCGGCTGCCCGAACGGCGATCGGATCCTCGTGCTCGACTTCGCCGACGGGAGCCGGCTCGCGCTCGAAGGGAGGCCGCTCGATCGCGGTCTCGTCGACGTCCTTCCGGGCGGCGACGCGAAGCCCTGATCGAGACCCCGGGAGCGCCGAGGCCCACGGCCCTTCAGACCGTGATCCCGAGCGCCTCTTCGAAGTACCGGATGCCGCTCTCGACGGAGGCGACGAGCGCCTCGTTCACGAGCTGGGCGACCTGGTTGTCGTTGTTCTTCAGCGCCTCGTAGTACCGCTGACGCTCGGCCGCGTGGATCACGACGGGCGGGAAGTCGTGGCGCAGGAGCACGAGGTTCATGAGCAGACGCGCCACCTTCCCCGTGTGCTTCGGGAACGGGTAGATGTGCAGCATCTGGAAATGCGCCTTCGCGGCGAGGCGGACGGCATGCGTCGACCGCTTGGTCTCGGGCGAATTCATCCAGTCGAGCAGCTGCTTCATCTGCGGCTGGATCTTGTCCGGCGTCGCGATGTCGTGGAAGTACAGGCGATGGACGGGCATGTCCTTGCGGTACTTCGGCGGCCCCTTGCCCTCGACCTCGTCCGGCGCGAGCGCACCGTAGATGCGCTTCACGGTGTCGAGCGTGATCGCGACGCGCTTCTTGTCCGCGTACTCGCGCACGATGTCGATCGCGAGCTTGTGGCTGCGGATCTCGTCGAAGGTCGGGACGAGCGAGGCGTCCGGGGGAGACTGGCCGGCGATCGCCGCGCGGAGCTCCTCCATGGTGTAGACGACGCCCTCGAGGGCGCTGTCGTGGTAGATCCACGACATCAGCAGCCGGTCGTCGTACACCCGACGGACCGATTCGGCGGCCTCTTCCCGCAGTCGGGTCAGGTACGCGACGCGGTCGTCGAAGTTCACGCCTTGCTGGAGCGACTGGATCAACTCAAACCTCCAGGGACCGCACCCAGAAGGGCCTTCCAGGGGGTTCCGAGGGCGCGAACGTTAACCAAGACCGGCCGATCGGTCAATAGCGGATCAGCCGTGGCACCTCCCCACCCAGGGAGCCTCGGGGCGTTCGGACGCGGAAATTCAGGGCAATAGGCCGTCGACCACGGAGACGAGCCGGCCCTCGAAGGGAACGCCGCTCGAGACGTGCCGGACCTTGCCCTCGGGATCGATGACGACCAAGGTGGGCAACATCTGGACGCCATAATCCCGCTGCAGATCGCCGTTCTTGTCCTGGAACGTGGGGAAGATCGCGCCGATTCCCTGGTGCGCGAGGAGCAGGCGGCGCGGGCCGAGCTCGGGCTCGACGTTCACGCCGTAGATCGAGACCGGCTTGTCGCGGAAGCGGGCGGCGACCCGATTGAGGATCGGGACCGACTGACGGCAGGGGCCGCACCAGCTCGCCCAGAAATCGAGCACGACGACCCGTCCCCGCTGGTCCGCGAGCGAGACCCGGTCGCCCTGGCCGTCGCCCGCCTCGATGACGGCGTCGAACGTGGGGGCCTCGCGATCCTCGAGCCCACTGCCGAAGAAGAGGCCCGGACGGAACCAGGCCAGCGCCGCGAGGACGAGGGGGATGGTCAGCCAGGGGAGTAGCCGCTTCAGATCCTGCTTCATGGCGTCGGGCTCCCACCGGCGAGGGGTAGCGAGATCACGAACCGGGCGCCTCCGAGGGGCGAAGAGACGAGCGCCACGGTTCCCCCGTGCTCTAGCACCACCTTCTTCACGATGGGGAGGCCGAGTCCGGTGCCCTCGGCCTTGGTGGTGAAATAGGGGTCGAAGACGCGGTCGCGGTCCGACTCGGGGATGCCGGGGCCGTTGTCGTCCACCGTGAGCCGGACGGAATCCCGCTGACGGCTCGCCCGGACGACGACCTTCCCCCCTCCCTCGACACGGAGCTGCGACACGGCCTGCACGGCATTCCGTACGAGATTGTCGACGCCGCGTTTCAACATCATCGCGTCGATGCGGACGGGCAGCGGCTCCTTCGGCACCTCGACGGCGAGCCTCACGGGCGCGGCCTCGTGCTTGGTGGCGTCCTCGAGCAGGGCCGGGCCGGAGCGCTCGAGATCGGCGAGGAAGTCGCGGAGATCGGCGTCGACGAGCTCGGCGGTCGGGAGCCGCGCGAACGCGCTGAATTCGGAGACGAGCCGACGCAGCGTCGCGATCTCCTCCTCGATGATCGCCGAGGCGTCCTCCAGCTTGCGGCGGTAGGCGGGATCGTCGCCCCGGTACGAGCGGTACACCTCCTGCGCGGCGAGCTGGATCGGCGTGAGGGGGTTCTTGATCTCGTGCGCGAGGCGACGGGCGAACTCCTGCCATGCGCCGATGCGCTGGAGGTAGTCGATGCGCTCGCGCGAGAGCTTGAGGTCCTCGACCATGCCGTTGAACGACTCGATGAGCTCGCCGATCTCGTCGTCCGAGCCCTTGGGCACGCGCACGTCGAGATCGCCGCGACCGACCCGGCGGTTCGCCTCCGCGAGCACGCCGACCTGACGCGTGACCCGGCGCGCGAGGAGCACGCCGAGCGCCATCGCGGCGATCGCGATCACGACGACGAACGCCATGTAGACGCCGACGTAGACGTTCGAGACGAAGTCGCGTCGGGCCTCGAGGCGCGAGAAGAGCTCGGCCATCTCGCCCGAGCGCTGGAAGCGGTCGAAGGTCGCCTGCGGCTCGACGACGACGAGCTCGATCAGCGCGTCCGCGGAGGACGACTCGACGGTCGCCGTGCGCGTCATGCGGTGCATCGGGCCCGCCGCGTCGCGCGGGTACGAGACCTCGGCGAGGACCTCGTCGTCGACGATCACGGCCACGTGGTCGATGCCGGGATCCGCCTCGACGAAGGCGTGGAGGAGCGAGTCGAGCGAGGCGGCGTCGCGCGCCTCGACCGCGCGCACGAGGCGCACGTCCCGGGCGAGGCCCTCGACCGTCCGCTCGGCGAGCTCGCGACGCGAGACGAGGTAGGCGCGCCGCGCGTCGACGCCCGCGACGAGCTCCGACCGTACGTCGCGGTTCACGCCCATGCGGTAGGCGTCGCGGACCGCCACGTAGCCGAAGAGCAGCGAGCCGACGACGGAGCAGGCGACGACGATGCCGATCGCGAAGAGGATCCGCTGCTCGAACCGGGAGAGGCCGATCACGGCACCCTCCCCGCGGGCGATCGGAACTCGAGCGCGCGCTCCGCCTGGCAGATCTCGCGGCGTACGATGTTCACGACGACGGGCACGAGCGGATCGTCCCCGGCGGGGTTGCGCAGGAGCCGCGGGCAGCTCGAGGCCGCGATCGGGTTGAACTCCGCGCGGACGGCGAAGTACACGTCGCTCCCGCGCACGGCGGCGTAGTCCGCGGCCACGCCGATCGGGATGCGGCTCAGGTCGAGACAGAGCCCGAGCGCCTGGTCCGCCGTGCGGGCCACCTCGGTCCGCCGGCCGCGCCGGACGACGAAGGCCTCCTCCCAGAGGTCGTACGTGACACGGCACGAGAGGACGCGTGTCGCGAGCGGGACCTGGCTGCGGCCCCGGTACGACTGGATGGTCACGACCATCTGCTTCGCGAGACCGCTCGAGAGCGCGCGCCGCACGCTCGCGTCGGCGAGGTCGCGGACGCCGAAGGTCACGTGGGGTACTCCGTCGTGCCACTCGACGCCGATGCGTCGCTCGGCGAGGCCCGCCTGCGCGGCCGCCCCGACCACGCCGGCGAGCACCAGGAAGAGGGCGAGGACGAGCCGGCGCATCACCACCATGGCACGAACCCGACCACGTTGGAGAGACCGAAGTCGAAGACACCGATGTCGGTGTCGACGCGGATGCCGAGGTCGAACGTGAGATCGATCGGGAGGCGTGCGAGGCCCGAATAGGTCGGACCGACGATCTGGAGGGTCGCGAGATCGGCGACCGAGTAGAGGCCGACGTTCGCGTAGGCGTGGACGCGGCGAACCGGTCGCCGTCCGCTCGTCGCGTAGAGCACGTACTCGTACTGGACGTCGATCCGGCCGGCGATGTCGCCGATGCGCGTGCCCTGGATCGACGTGCCGAGCAGGTCCGGCGGCGGCCGACGATCGATCTCCATCTCGAGGAAACGCGACGGGATGAGGTCGGTGAGGTCCGAGGTGTGGAAGGCGTAGAAGAACGGCACGTAGCCCACGGCCGCGCCGGCGAAGCCCGAGAAGCGCAGCACGTGGTTCGGGGCCACGGGGACCCAGCCGCGCACGAGGCCCTGCAGACGCATGAAGTCGTAGCGACCGCCGAGCAGTCGCGTGCCGACGTCGGCCTCGAGGCGCACGAAGAGGCCCCTGCGCGTGAGCCCGGGATCGTCGCGCCGGTCGTGGACGAGCGCGAGCTTCAGCACGGAGTTGAAGGTCGTCCCGGGATCGATCTGGAAGTCGATCGGCACCGTCTGGCCGTGGATCACCTGGCTCGCGGCCTCGGGCTCCGAGCGCACGTGGATGATCTCGGCCTGGTAGTCGAGCGAGAGGTGCGTCGAGACTCCGATCGCCCGGCCCGCGCCGACGTCGAGGCCGCCGCGTCGGTAGAAGACGACGGCGTTCTGGGCGTCGAGCGCCTCGGAGCAATCCGGCACGGCGATCGGATCGCAGCTCCCCGTGACCTTCACGGGCGGATTGCCGAAGTACTCCCGCGCGTTGTTGAAGAAGGGGGAGAGGCGGACTGCGTAGCGCGAGCCGAAGAGGCGCGGCTCGGTGTAGGCGATCCGGATGCCCTGGTTGCCCGAGGACATGAGGCCCTGGACCGAGAGGGCCGAGCCCGTGCCGAGGAGGTTCGTCTCCGCGATGCCGAAGCCGATGTAGGGCGTGATGTCGCGGGTCGGGTCGGTGGTGCGCGAGAGGCCCTCGCTCACGCCGGGCACGAACTGCTGCACGACGATCGTGTTGCGCTCGCGCACCTCGACCACGAGCACGACCCAGCCGCGGCGGCTGCCCCGCTCGAGCCGGAGCGAGACGCGGTCGAAGAAGCCGGTGCCCCGCAGGGCCCAGGCGATCGCCTCGAGCTGGCCGCTCTCCGGGGTGATGACGTCGCCCCGAGAGAGCGGGATCCGGGCGCGGATCACGGGGGCGTGCGTCCGCGCGTTGCCGTCGATGCGGACGCGCTCGAGGAAGTAGCGGAGACGCGGACGCGTGGACGGATCCTCGTCCGGCTCTTCGTCCTCGATGCCGGCCTCGGCCCACGGATCGGCGCCGGGCGGCGTGGCTTCGGCGTCCTGATGGGTCGCGGCCTCCTCCTCCGCGTCCTGCTCGGCCTCGGACTCCGGCGGCACGAGCACGGCGTCGTCACCGGCTTCCGTCGGCAGCGACGTGTCGTCGGCCGCCACGGGCACGACGCGCACGAGCGCGAGGACGCCGGCGAGGACGAGGACCCGGTGGAGCGCAGACGCCCGTGGCACGGGCGGATCCTACGACACGCCGACGAGGGTGGCGACGAACGCGGACAGGCCGAGGAGCAGGAGGACGACGAGCGCCACGATCGCGGCGCGCGGCATGCCGTCCGTGACGAGGGGGGCCCGCTTCGCCACGGACGCTTCCTTCGCCTTGGCGACGCGGTCCTTCTGCTTCGCGAGGAGCTCCTCGCCGAGGACCTGTTGGGTCGCCAGGTGGTCCCCGTGGACGAGCGGATAGGGTGCCTGACCGGGCAGACCGAGCGGCGGCAACGTGCTCTTGCGAGCCCCTCGCAGATCCTCCTGGCGGAGCAGCATCTCGCCCGAGCCCCCGAGGAAGATGACGCGGACCGTCGCGTCGACCTTCGGGGGAAGGGTGGCGGGGCGCGGAGGACGGATGGAGGGATCGGGAGGACGCACGGTCTTCGGCCGCCGTCCCTCGGCTTCCTTCATCAAGGCGTCGAGGCGCATCTCGACGACGCGCATCGCATGGGCATCGCTCGCCCCGGTCGGCGCACGTGGCGGCGCGGGGAGGGGCGTCGGAACGGAGGCCTCGACCTGGGTCGGGACCGGCGGGAGCCGAGGCGCGCTGGCGCGCGTCTCGATTCGGAAGGTCCCCTCCTGCCAACCGAAGACGTCGTTCACATCCGTCGTGACGACGCCGTCGGCGGCGATGCCCGTGAGGAAACCGCGATCGTAGTGGATCACGGCGAAACCCTGGCCGTGCTCGAAGCGGAGCACGCCCGTGAGCCCCACGCGCTCGCAGAAGTTCATCAGATCGGAGGGCGCATGCGTCGCGAGCGAGCCCTCGCGATACGCCTCGTCGCCCGTCGTGTCCTCGAGGTCCGGGAGGACCTGGACCACGTAGAACGTGCCTCCGCGGCGCGCGAGGAAGAGCTCGACCGGATCGTTCCCGTCCGGGCGGTCGGGCTGGTCGAGCGCGAGCTGACCGCCTTCGACGCGCACGATGCCGCGAACCGAGCCGTCCTCGAAATGCAGGTCTCCCGTCGCGCGCAGATCTTCGATCGCTCGGAGAAGCTGGACGACGCCATCCGCGGGGATGCTCCCCTCCATGACGGCCGAGGCGACCATACGAGAGCTCGAATTGGCCTGTGGAACCCGTGCCGTGTCAATGGGGTCGAGGGGTGCGCGCGGCACCGACAGGAGACGACTCGGTCGGGCGGCTCAGCCCGCGACGACGGGATCGGTCGTGACGCGATCGAGCGCGCGCTTCGTGCGTTCGTAGGCCTCGTCGAGGGCGCGCGGGCCCTCCTCGAGACGGAAGGGTCCGACGCGCGGGAGACCTTCGAGCACGAGCGAGCGCATGTTCGAGCGCTCCGGGATCTTCAGCGCCGGATCGTTCTTGCGACGCCACGGCGAGCGCGACGCGAGGTGGTGATAGAGGACGCGCTCGCCCTCGGGGACCCCGTGGAGCCCCGGGCGATCGAGCACGCCTCCGTCCGTGAGCCAGGCAGAGCCGTGGCGGATCGGATGGAAGAGCAGGGGGACGGCACAGGTCGCGTAGACGGCGGGCACGAGCTCTCCGCTCGAGAAGACGCGCACGCGACGGCGCAGCACGTCGACGGCCGAGAGCGAGAGCGGGATCCGGCAGGCTTCGAACGTGTGGACGGGGAAGACGTCCTCGAGCTTCCGACGGAAGCGCTCGCCTCGGAGCAGTCCGGGGCCCGGCGCGGGATCCCAGAACTGATCGCGCGTGAGGGAGCGGAGCACCTCGTTCCGCTGCTTCGCGTCGAGGCCCGCCGCATAGCAGGCCCCGACGAGCCCTCCGGCGGACGAGCCCGCGACCGCGGCGGGCGCGAGCCCCTCGGACTCGAGGGCCGTGAGCATCCCGGAGTGCGCGAAGAAGCCGAAGAAGCCGGAGGACATCACGAGCCGATAGGGCTCGCGCGCGAGGTGATCGCGGAGTGTCGGCATCGTCAGCGACCCGGCAGGATCCACGACGCGTAGATCCACGTCGCGGTCGCCGTGAACATCAGCGCGTCGACGCGATCGAGCATGCCGCCGTGGCCGGGGAGGAGCGCTCCGCTGTCCTTCACGCCGGTCGAGCGCTTGAGCAGCGATTCGAAGAGATCGCCGGCCTGGCCGAGCGCGCCCGCGACGAGCGCGAGCACGATGCCCCCGAGGAGCGGGAGCTCGGGCACCACGGTGTAGTGGATGATCACGGCGCCCGTGACGCTGCCCGCGAGGCCGCCGATCGCGCCCTCGACGGTCTTCTTGGGCGAGAGCTTCGGGTAGAGCTTGTGCTTGCCGAGGTAGAGACCGGCGAAGTACGCGCCCGTGTCCGAGAGCCACGCGAGGAACATGCTGAGCAGGACCCAGCCGCCGCCGTGGGGCAGGCCGTGCAGGAGCACGAGGTGCGAGAGCGTGCCGGCGACGTAGATCGGTCCGCCGAGGAGCCAGCCCGAACGAGCGGCGGCGCGCTCGACCGGATCGGGCACGACGAGACCGGCGACCAGAGCGCCGAAGGCGAGGATCGAGAGCGCGAGGCCGTGGATCTCGGCGGCGCGTTCCGGCGCGAGCTCGGGCGCGAGCACGCGGACGCAGGCGAGACCGGCGGTCGCGACGATGCCGTAGAGCTGCAGGCCCTTCGACTCCGGGATCGTCATCCGGAAGAGCTCGCGCGCACCGAGCACGATGCCGAGGAGGATGAAGAGGCGGAAGCCGAGCTTCTGCTCCCCGAACATCAACCAGAGGATGAAGGGGATGAGCGGGGCGACCGAGATGAAGCGGAGCGCCGTGTTTCCGATCTTCGGCTTGGCCGCGCCGTCCGCGGTAGAGGTCTCGGCCGGGCTCGGGGTCTCGGGCGTCTCGCTCACTTCGTCACCTGCGGCGCGACGTCGGCCGTGCCCTCGGCCGGAGCCCCCGGCACGAGGCCGAAGCGCCGTTCGCGGTTCTGGAAGGCGTCGATCGCCGCGTGCAGATCGGCCTCCTCGAAGTCGGGCCAGAACTTCTCCGTGAACCAGAACTCGGCGTAGGCCGCGCCCCAGAGGAGGAAGTTGCTGATGCGCTGCTCGCCGCCGGTGCGGATGAGGAGGTCGACCGGACCGACCTCCATCGAGGGCATCGAGCGCTCGAGCAGGTCCTCGGTGATCGCGTCGGGATCGAGCGTGCCGGCGGCCACGCGACGCGCGAGGCGACGCGCGGCATCCGCGATCTCCTCGCGGCCGCCGTACGAGAGGGCGAGCGTGAGCGTCATCTTCGAGAGGTGCGCCGTGTCCGCCTCGAGCGGCTCGAGGACCTCGCGGACGCGCGTCGGGAGCTTCTCGACGCTGCCGATCGCGCGCAGGCGGATGTCGTTGTCGACGAGCTCGCTGCGCTCGGTGAGGAGGTAGTCCCGGAGGAGCTCCATCAGGGCCTCGACCTCGAAGCGGGGTCGCGCCCAGTTCTGCTCGCTGAAGGCGTAGAGGGTCAGCGCGCTCACACCGAGCCGGCGGCACTCGCGGACGATGCGCCGCACCGCCTTCGAGCCTTCTTGATGGCCGAGCGTCCGGAGCTGTCCCTGCCCCTGGGCCCAACGGCCGTTGCCATCCATGATGATGGCGACGTGTCGGGGCAGTCGTGTGGCTTCGATCGGCAAGCGCCCCGGATTATCACCCGGAACGTCGCGCTTCAAGCAGTCGGATCGCGACGGAGGTCACGAGACGGCGGAGCTGGCGTTGAAGTCCCCGGGGAGGGTCTTAACTTCCGACGGTCATGGCGGAGAAGGACCTCTACCAAGTCCTCGGCGTGAGCCGGGGGGCCTCCGAGCAGGAGATCAAGAAGGCGTACCGGAAGCTCGCGAAGGAGCTCCACCCGGATCGCACGGCCGGCGACAAGGCGAAGGAGGAGCGCTTCAAGGACGTCTCGGCGGCGTACGAGGTGCTGTCGGACGCGAAGAAGAAGTCCCTCTACGACCGCTACGGGCACGTCGGGCTGCGCGAGGGCTTCGACCCCGCGATGTACGAGGCCTACCAACAGGGCGGAGGGGGACCGGGGGGGATGCCCTTCGATCTCGGGGATTTCTTCCGCGCGGCCCGGGGAGCCGGGGGCGTGCACACGCAGGGCCCGGGCTTCGGCGGCGCCCCCTTCGACCTCGGGGACCTCTTCGGCGGCCACGTCGCGGGGGGCCGAGGCCACGTGCGCTCGGGCCGCGACGTCGAGGCGGACCTCACCATCGACTTCCGGGACGCGGTCCTCGGCTGCGAGCGCGAGCTGACCTTCCAGACGCCCGGTCACGTCCCCCACAGCTTGAAGGTCCGCATCCCTCCCGGGGCCCGGGATGGCCGACGGATCCGGCTCGCGGGCAAGGGCCGGCCCGGGCATCGCGGCGGCCCCCCGGGGGACGCCATCCTCACGCTGCACGTCGAGAAGCATCCGCACTTCTGGTTCGAGCCGGAGGACGAGGACCTGCAGCTCCGGCTCCCGATCACGGCCGCCGAGGCCTACCTCGGCGCGAAGATCGAGGTGACGACGCCCGAGGGTCCGGTCCAGCTCCGGATCCCCGCCGGCGCCCAGACCGGTCAGAAGCTCCGGCTCCGGGAGAAGGGCGTGAAGCGCCGCGACGGCTCGCGTTCGGACCTCATCGTCCACCTCGCCATCCGGATCCCGAAGGAGCGCTCGGCCGAGCTCGACGCCGCCTTCGAGAAGATCCGCGAGGCGATGACGGAGGACCCGAGGGCGGACGTGCAGCTCTGAGGGCTTCGTGTCCCGACGGTCGGGCTGCCCGGCCGTGGCCTCGGGCTCAGCGTCCGACGACGCTCGTGCGTGCGCCGCGGATCCGGTCGAGCTCGTCGAGCCGCTCGACGACGTCGAGGCCCCGCGTCACGCGGCCGACCCGGGTGACGCGGCCGTCGAGCGCCGGCGCGTCGGCGAGCCGGACGAGGAGTCGCGTGGACCCCGTGTCGGCTCCGACCTCCGCGAGGAGCAGGTCGCCGCGGCGGGTCGGCTCGGCGTCGGGCTCCGAGGGGACGAGGGGGAGGTCCGTGCCGTACGCGTCGCTCCGGGGTCCACCGAACGTGACGGCCCGGCCCACCTGCACGCGATCCACGGAGCGGCCGGCGTAGGCGCCTCGCCTTATCGCTTCGACGAGGCGGGAGGCGGCCGTGGAGGAGGGGGAGTCCAGTCGGACCTCGAACGTGCCGGCATCCGTATCGAAGATGATATTCGTGGGCTCGGCGGGTGGGGCGTCCGAGCCGCGCGGCAGGGCGAGCCCCGAGGCCGGGGCCACGGGCCGACCCGAGCGCGCCAGGGTCGAACGGACAGCCTCGCGGACGCCCCGCTCGGGAGCCTGGGCCAGGCGGACGAGGAGGGCCGTGGCGTCTGGGATCCCGCAGACGGCGGCGGCGCGGACGGCGGCCAGCCGGGCCTCGGGCAGGTCGAGCTCGACGGCGGCGGCGATGGCCGAGAGAGCGGCCGGATCGGCCGTGGCGATCCAGGGGTCGGAGGGCGCGGCCCGCTCGCGGCGTGCGGCATAGACCTGGAGCGCCGGGATCCGGATGCCAGGCTCGTCGGTCCCGAGGCCTTGCACGAGGAGGGCCACGGCGCCGGGCACCTCGAGGGGAGGCAGGGCCCGGAGGGCGGCGGCCGCGACACGGGGCGTCCCCGTCTCGAAGAGCCGTACGAGGCTCGTCAGGCGGAGGGCCTCCTCCCCGCGCAGGTCGCCGAGGAGCACCGCGGTTCGTTCGAGGCGCCAGCCGATCGGGACCTGACCGAGGCCGCAGGTCTCGAGGCGGGAGGGCCAGCCTCGCCCTCGATCGACGAGCTCGGCGGCGCGGCAGTGGAGCCGGCCGAGCTCCGGGGTGGGGGAGGCGAGGGCCCCGAGCTGGGCATGGAGCGCCTCGGCGGCCGCGAAGGTCTTCGGCTGGGCGGCGAGGGGCGCGGCGAGGTCGACGAGACGTCCGAGCCGCGTCCGGGAGACGGGGTCCTCGGGAGCCATTCGGGCCAGGGCCCCGTCCAGGGTCCGGGCGACGAGGGCGTCGTGGGCGGCGTCTACCGTTCCGACGAGGACGCGCATCGCCTCGATCGCGACGGCGAGCTCGGGATCCTCGAGTCCGGGGGCGAGCGTCTCGAGGGGACAGCCCCCGAGCCGCCCGAGCGCGGCGAAGGCCGCCGCCCGCACGGCCGGCTCCGCGTCGGATGTCGCCCCGATCAGGGCCTGCCGCAGGCCGCGGGCCGTGTCGCCGAGGGGAGCGGGGGGGAGGCTCGCGAGCGCCAGGGCCGCCTCGGTCCGCACGTCCGCCCCCACGTCCGGGCGGAGCAGCTGGGCGAGGTCCTGATGGACCGCGACGTCGATGGGCTCGCCCCGCTCCCCGGCGTCCGCGAGCGCCCGACAGGCGGCGCGCTTCTCGTCGGCGGTGCCCTGCTGGAGCGCGACACGGAGGGCCGAGAGCCCCCGCTCCGAGGCGACCCGTCCGAGCGAACGGACCCACGAGGCCCGAGCGGCCGGGTCGCCCTCGGCGGCAAGCGCGCCGAGCAGCCTCTCCTCCCCCTCGTCTCCGAGGTCGGGTAGCAGGGAGAGGACGAAGCCGGCCTCCGCCCGGACCCGCGGGTCCGGATCCCCGAGCGAGCGGAGCACGAAGGGGCGTGCCTCCGAAGGGGCCACCCAGGAGAGGAGCCGGACGGCCTCGTGGCGCGTGCTCGGATCCGGATGAACGAGGGCGGCGCGGATTCCGACCCCGAGGCGACCGGTCCGGGCTTCGGCGCGGAGGTCGGCGAGGGTGGGCGCGGGCCGCGCCGCGGGCGAGGGGGGCTGAGCGGGGTCGCGTCGAGATGCGGCCGGCGCCTCCTTGCAGCCCCCGGCCAGGGCCAGTCCCAGGAGGAGCGTCCTCACGGTCCGTGCAGTCGAGGCGGCGTCCACGGCCGGGATGTTTCACGTGGAACGTTCGGAGTCACGTTTCCCGCAGGCTGGGGTTTGGGCCATTCGAGTGGTGCCCACGGGCACCCCGGGTTGAAACCCGGGCTGCCCCCGAAGCCCCGGCCACGTTTCACGTGAAACCTCCCACCGCCAACCCGCCCCCCCGCCGAGCCCGGAGGACGCTCCACCCAGTCCGGCCCGCCCCGGGCCCGACTTCCCAGGCACCGAGCCCCGACCGTTTCCCCGGGATTCACCCGGGGTGCCCTCGAAGCCCCGGCCACGTTTCACGTGAAACCTCCCGGGACCCTCCACCCAGTCCGGCCCGCCCCGGGCCGGACTTGCCCACCACCGAGCCCCGACCGTTTCCCCGGGATTCAACCCGGGGTGCCCTCGAAGCCCAACCCCCACCCAACACCCACGCCCCGCCCCCAACCTGCTAGATCCCTCCCGTGTCCCTGAGCGCCCACGCCCAAGCGGCCCTCGACGACCTCGCCGCCCGGGGCCTCCTCCGGAACGCCCGCTCGGTCGAGAGCCCCCAATCCGCCGAGATGCGAGTCGACGGCCGAACCGTCCTCTGCTTCTGCTCGAACAACTACCTCGGGCTCGCGGACCATCCGGCGCTCCTCGAGGCCGCCCGGCGAAGCCTCGAAGTGGACGGCCTCGGCTCCGGCGCCTCGCGGTTGGTCTCGGGCTCGATGGACGCGCATCGCGCCGCCGAGGCGAGGCTCGCCCGGTACCTCGGCGACGAAGCCGCCATCCTCTTCTCGACCGGGTACACCGCGAACGTCGGGACCCTCCAGGCCCTGCTCGGACCGGACGACGTCGTCTTCTCCGACGCCCTGAACCACGCGAGCCTGATCGACGGGATGCGGCTCTCCCGGGCGCGCATCCACGTCCACCGGCACTCCGACCCGGCCGACCTCGAGCGTCTCCTCCACGCCCATCGCGGCGAGGGCCGACGGGCGCTGATCGTGTCGGACGCCGTCTTCAGCATGGACGGCGACCTCGCCCCGCTGGCCGACCTGCGGGCCCTCGCGGACCGCTACGAGGCCCCGCTCGTGATCGACGAGGCGCATGCCCTCGGCGTCCTCGGGCCCCACGGCCAGGGGGCCTGCGCCGCCCTCGGGGTGCGCGCGGACGTGCGGATCGGCACCCTCGGCAAGTCCTTCGGAGCCGCGGGCGCCTTCACGGTCGCGAGCGAAGCCGTCGTGGCCCTCCTCCGCAACCGGGCCCGGAGCTACGTCTTCTCGACCGCCCCCGTGCCGCTCCTCGGCCGGGTCGCCGTCGCCGCGACCGAGCTCGTCGAGGCGGCGGACGATCGCCGGGAGACGCTGCGTCGCCACGGCCAGCGCCTCCGGGCGGGCCTGCGGGACCAGGGCTACGAGGTCCCCGACGGCGAGACCCCCATCGTGCCGGTCCTCGTCGGCGACGCCCGGGAGACCATGAGCCTCTCCGCGGCCCTCTTCGAGCGGGGCATCTTCGCCCAGGGCATCCGGCCCCCGACCGTGCCACCCGGCACGAGCCGGATCCGACTCGTCCCCATGGCCACCCACAGCGATGCGCACGTGACCCGAGCCCTCGAGGCCTTCGACGACGCGCGCAGGTCCCTCCTCCGATGACCCAACTCTTCTTCGTCACCGCGACCGGAACCGGCGTCGGCAAGACCTTCGTCTCCCGCGGGCTCTCGCGCGCCCTCGTCCGGCGCGGCCTCGCCGTCGCCGCCGTGAAGCCCCTCGAGACCGGCTGCCAGCCCGAGCCCGAGGATGCGCATGCCCTCGGACGCGCCTGCTCCCGACCGGAGCTCACCCACGCCCCCGGCCTCTACCGGGCACCGCTGCCGCTCGCGCCCTACGCCGCGACGCTCGCGGGCTGCCCCCAGCCCCCGCCGATCGCAGCGCTCGCGGCCACGCTGCGGGAGCTCGTCGCCGGCGCCGACCTCGGGCTGGTCGAAGGGGCCGGCGGCCTGCTCGTCCCCTACGACGAGCACGAAGACCTCGCCGATCTCGCCGCCGAGCTCGAGGCCCCGCTCCTCGTCGTCGCCCCCGACGCCCTCGGGACCCTCTCGCACACGCTCTCCCTCGTCGCCTGCGCCCGCGCCCGCGGCCTCCCGGTCACCGCGCTCGTCCTCGTCCGCAAGCCGCTCGCGGAACCCGATCCCAGCCGGGAGAGCAACGCGCGCATCCTGGCCGAGCGCCTCCCCGGGATCCCCCTCTTCGTCTTCGCGGAGTCGCAGGACGACGACGACGACCTGGCCGATCGGGCCGAGCTGAGCGGCCTCGCGGAATGGATCGCCGCGCGGATCGCCAAGAATCCTTCGTGATACATCTCGGCACGGGCCGGGCCGCGAGCGGCATGAACGGCCCGTTCCCGGGCCGCTGAAATCCCCCGATTTCCGCTTGCACACCCGAAGACCGCGGGTATAGTCACGGCCCGCTTGCGCCCCCGGGCGCGAGAGGGTCCCGGGGATATAGCTCAGCTGGGAGAGCGCTAGAATCGCACTCTAGAGGTCGTGGGTTCGATCCCCACTATCTCCACCAGGGAAGACGAGGGGTTCCGCGAAACGCGGAGCCCCTCTTCGCTTTTCGGGCCCCGCGCTCCCGCATCGCCCCGGCCCCCTCCCTTGGCCGTCCGGGCCCATGGCTATGGGCCCCGAGAAGGTGGCAGACTGAGGACTACGTCCCAGGCATGCGGAGGTCTCCGATGGCCGACAGCGAGAAGGGGAATGGGGCCCACAAGGCCGCTCGTCCGAGCACGAAGCCTCGGGGACGCCGAGACAGCGGAGACGCGTTCTTCCGCGATCCGCTCGGCGGTCCCGCTCGCACGCGCGACGAGCTCGCCAACGAGCTCGCGGAGGAGTTCCTGCTCTCCGCGACCTCGGGCGAGGAGATGGGCGAGGAGATGCACGAGATGGAGGTCGACGAGGAGTTCGGCGGTCCGTTCGTGCCCTCGACCGGGGCCACCGAATTCGCCCTCGACGAGGACGCCTCGAACCCCGGCGACGCCACCCGCGAGCCCTTCCCCACGGTGAGCGGTCGCGTGCAGGCAGAGCCCACCCGACGCCGCCGCTGACGGCCACCCCGATCGACCGACCCCGGACGGCGTCATGACGCCTCGCCCCGCCGGGTGAGGCGCCCTCGCCCTTCGGGCGCAAAACGCCGCTCGCGCTGATGGCGACGATTGGCCCATTTTGCTGGGCCTAAGCGCGACTTTGGACGATACCGCCATTGGCGTCGCCTGCCCTACATGGCTTCTTGGTCGGCACGGAGGCGCCTCGAGGCAGCCGCGAGAGCGGCGCCCGAAGGGCACTCCTGCGCCGGCGGTGCGCACACGCGCCGTCGCGCCCTTAGCGGCACGGAGGCGTCGTGATTCTTTCCTGGAAGCACCCGATCGGAACGCGGGCGGGATTCGGCCTGCTCGCACTGACCATGCTCGGCGGCTGTCCCCAGCCCCTCGACACGACCCAGTCGACGACCCGCGGAACGGTCGGCGAGGAGGTCTTCCGCGTGGCGTGCAAACGCTTCGGGGCCGACGCCTACCCGAACGACGTCTCCGCCCGCAACAGCCGCGGGCTGTGCGCCGGCGAGGTCGCCCCGACCGACGCGCCCGCGAGCGACGACCCGGTGGCGTACGCCCGACTCGTCTCGCTCGCGCAGCATCGCGGCGAGGTCGTCGAGGCCATCGACACGATCCTGCCCCACGACCTCGAGAGCCCGACCGACCGTCTCCTGGTCTCGATCGTCCCCCTCTACGATCCGCCCCACGACCTGCTGCCGCAGACGACGCGGAGCTTCGCCAGCCTGCTCGCGAGCGTCGCCGCGGACGACACGGCGCTCGCCGCCGCCGAGCGCCTCATGCACCGCCAGGGCTACCGCCCGGAGCGGCAGGGTCTCGGCGTGATCCGCCACGTCCTCTCCTATCCCGGTCTCGAGACCTTCACCGACCGCGCGCTCGCGCAGCTGACCGACGGAGCCGCAGGAACGGGCCGACTGAACGCGCTCCTCTCGGCGTCCGCGCTCGAGATGGCGACGCAGGATCCCGCGGACCCCGTCTCGGGCCCCCTCAGCCTCACGCTCGCCCGCGACCTCCTCTTCTCGGAACGCGACGCGTTCGCCACGGGTCGACCGATCCTCGTCGCCCGGCGCGACGCGCGCGGCGTCGCCGTCCCCCGCGGCGCTGTCGTCGCCGCGCCCTTCGTCGACGCGAACCATGACGGGCTCGCCGACCTCGACCGCCTCGGCCACTTCGCCGACGCGAGCGGCGCCCAGCTCGCCGTGCCGACTCCGTTCGCGCTCCCCGGCGAGACCGGCGTCCGACGCGACGCCCGCGGCCGCGCCCAGCGCGCGGACGGCAGCCTCTACTACGACTACGCCGACCTCGATCGCTCGATGCTCGCCGCTCTCGTCCGCTCGCTCCGGCCGACCTTCGATCCGACGAAGGACAGCCTCCTCGACATGGTGCGCGGGCTCGATCCGGTGCTCGGGCCGACCGCGCAGCGCACGGAGCGCTTCGGCGCGCTCCTGCACGCCTACGAAGGCCACGACACGTCGAAGAGCCCGATCCTCGATCTCGTCCAGGCGCTCGGCACCACCCTCGACCGCTCGGAGATCGACGACGCCCTCGCCACCCTCGACCTCCTCACGAGCTCCCACGAGAACGAGCTCGCCGGCCTCGTCGAGGCGGGCCTCTACGGCAACGCCCTCGCCGACGCCGACACCCGCGCCGCACTCGCCCCGAACCACGAGATGTGGGACGACCTCGAGCTCGTGCTCGCGGGCATCGCGCAGACGCCGGGCCTGACGGAGCAGCTGCTCCGCGCGATCGGCGATCCCCGGATGCGCCGAGCGGGCCAGATCATCGCGGAGATGATGCGCTACCGGGACGAGTTCCACTACGACCCGGCCAACGTCAACGCCTCGTTCGCGAACATCACGTTCACGCAGCCCGTCGACCGAAACGCGACGAACTCGCCGACGAACCAGAGCGTCTTCCAGCGCTCGCTCTCGATGATCCACGACCTCAACGGCGTTCGCATGTGCAACAAGGCGAATCCGAAGGTCAAGGTCCTCGGCATCGATCTCTCGTTCCTCCTCACGGCCGCGCAGAAGCAGCCCTGTGGGCTCATCGAGATCCCCGACGCCGCCGAGGCCTACGGCCACGCGGTGCTCGGGCAGTTCACGCTCGAGATGAAGAGCAACTTCCTCAACACCGTCATCCAGATGCTCGGCAAGGCCGGCGACTTCATCCTCGAGCAATCCTCCGGCATCGACGGCCTCACGACCCATCCGACGCCCGAGGCGATCAACCGGATGGTCTTCGCGCCGACGCCGTTCGTCACCGACCTGATCGATCCGCCCCTCACGAAGGACGGCGTCCCCGTCGCCCAGCGCCACAGCACCCAGGTCGTGACGGCATGGGAGCGCGAGTACATCTTCTGCGGCGACAACATGGTCACGTCGGCCCAGGCCGCGAGCTGCCCGACGCCGGTGGAGCGCCTGACGTTCTACGACACGCTCGTCCCGCTGATGGAGGCCTTCTACTCCGTCGACTCGTCGCTGGCGACGGGGCCGATGTGCACGCACGTCACGCCCGGCGCCGACCAGTCGAAGCCCTGCTTCTTCTTCGCGGAGCTGATCTCGGCGATCTTCCTCCACTGGCCGGGCGTCGGCGACACCACCACGCAGACGACGAATCCCGCCGCGCAGTTCTTCGTCCACCCGACCCGCGGGTACACCTACGAGCCCCTCGCGAGCGACATCCTCTCGGACTGCGTCCACGGCCCGAGCGGCTGCACGACGCGGGGCGCACGGGTGTTCACGACGCTGAACCGGCTCGGCGGGACGCTCGGCAGCGTGCAGCCGCGGACCGGCGTGGACGGCTATCGGGCGCTCGCCTCCGCGATCGAGCTCCTCGCCGATCCACAGCGCAACGTGGGGCTGCGCGCCCGCAACGGGAGCACGACGCACAAGACGAGCGGCGGCTCGCGCACCGTGCCGTGGACTCCGATGGACATGTTCCTGGTCGCGCTCGGCGACATCGACGACGCCTTCGCGTCCGCGAGCGATTCGACGCGCCACGATCGCTGGCTCGCCGGTCGCAGCCGGCTCGTCGACGTGCTGGCCGCCGTCGACTGCACGGGTGCGACGTGCCGCTTCCACAACCGCACGATCCCGGACTCGATCCGCCTGATCGTCGACTTCGCGCGGAGCCGCATGGCCGAGCACCGCACGAAGGGGGACGCGACGGCCTGGTCCGACGGGCTCGCCGCGCGCGCCGAGGCCCACCTCGCCTCGGCCGAGGCCGACGCGATCGTCGACGTCCTCGACGGGCTCCTCGCGGATCCCGACACGCGCACCGAGCTCCTCTCGCTGGTCTCGCACCTCGCGAGCGAGTCCGGCACCGACCCGGCGTTCGACGGGACCCTGGTCTCGCTGGCCGACACGCTGCAATGGCTCGCCGACGATCCGAACCTCGAGCCCGTGCTCCAGGTGATGTCGACCGCGCTCGCGACGCGGGCGCGCGACACGATCGCCGGTCGTGCCACCGCGCCCCTCTCCGCCACGGATTCGACCGCGGCGAGCGTCGTCACCCTGCTCCGGCAGATCAGCGAGGCCGACACCGAGCACACCTTGCCCGCCATCCTGCGGAACACCGTCGCGCTCCCCGAAACGGGTGATGCGATCACGCCGATCGAGGCGCTGATCGACGTGATCTCGGAGGTGAACCGCGCGCCCGCACGCATCGACAAGGGCACGCACCTCGATCCCGAGGACTACGACGACGCCCTCGGGAGCGCGCACGACTTCCTCGACGATCCCTTCCGCGGCCTCGAGCGCCTCTACCTCCTCGTCCAGAACCGCACCCTCGGGGGCCACCCGTGAATCGCCTCGTCTCGCTCCTCCTCGCCGTCCTCGTGCTCGGGACGGCCAGCTCGGCCTCGGCCGGCGGCTTCTACCTCACGGATCGCGGTGCGGTTCCCCTCGGGCGCGGCACGGCGTACGTCGCGGGCGGCCGCGATCCCCAGGCGATCTGGTACAACCCGGCGAACCTCGCCTGGTCGGGCCGCCAGCTCCTCATCGACGGCTCGATGACGTTCTTCAACGGCTCGTACACGCGCGTCGACAGCGGTGGGAACACGCTGCCCACCGTCGACGTGAGCGCGCCGCCGATCCCGATCCCGATGATCGCCTACTCGGACGACTTCGGGCTCGACAAATGGACGTTCGGCGCCGCCGTCTTCGCGCCGAACGCGGTCCTCCTGAACTGGCCCACGACGGTCGGCTCGGGCGGCAACGAGGAGCCCGCGCCGCAGCGCTACTCGCTCTACAACATGAAGGGCACGGCGGTCGCGTACCTCGCCCTCGCCGCCGCCTGGCGCCCGACTCCGCGGCTCGCGATCGGCATCTCGCCCGAGCTCATCGTCGGCCGCTTCGACGCGACCGTCGCGATGAGCGCCTGCGACGGGACGATCTGCTCGCAGCCCGAGGATCCGGACTACGACGGCGTCGCCCAGTTCGAGGCCTTCCCGATCATCCGCGCCACGGCGAACCTCGGCATCACCTACGACGCGGGCAAGGTGCGCCTCGGCGCCTCGGCCGTGCTCCCGTTCAACCTCTCGGGCAACGGTACCTTCGACGTGCGGCTCCCGCCCGCGGCCATGTTCCAGGGCGCCTACGTCGACGGCAACTCGATGTCGTTCGACATGCCGTTCCCGTGGATCCTCCGCACGGGCATCGAGGTCCGACCGATCCGCAACCTCGCGATCGAGACGGCCTTCGTGATCGAGGGCTGGAAGCGACAGAAGACCGTCGACCTCACGCCGCACGACGTCTGGATCCGCAACGTGACCGGCATCGGCAACTACGAGGTCGGACCGGTCTCGATCGATCGCAGCATGCACAACACCTACTCGATCCGCCTCGGCATCGAGTACGGAGGGCTCTTCGGCGGCAAGATCACGCTGCGCGCGGGCGGCTTCTACGAGACCACGGGCTTCGACAACGCGCACCTGCAGGCCCTCACGCTCGACGCGTGGAAGGTCTACATCGGCGCGGGCGGCAGCTGGCAGGTCAAGCCCGGGCTCTACCTCGACGGCGCGATCGGTCACCTCTTCATGAACGATCCGAACGTGACGAACAGCGTGATCGCGCAGCCGACGGCGCTCCGCCCCGAGCGCAACGGCAGCTCGCCCACGCAGGGCGGGCCCGCCATCATCGGCAACGGCCAGTACAACATGGAGGCCACGATGATCATGGGCGGCCTCCGCTGGCGCTTCGATCGCGCGCGGTCGGCGCCTGCCGCGGGTGGCTCCCCTGCCCCCGCCGCGGGCGGTGCCCCCGGGGCCCAGCCGACGCCCGGCGAGCCGACCCCCGCGACCGATCCCGGGACGCCGACGCCGGCGCCGGCCGGGTGAGGGTCGGGCCCCACCGGGGCCCCGAATTCCGCACCCGGTCCACATCCGGACCGAGAAATGAGACACTCGACTTCCGAGCGAGGGGTCGGGGTCGTTCGTGGCGCGATACCGACCCCCGAAAGGGGCGTCGTAGGCCCATCGAACCCTCCGGACCCGTGGGGCGTCTCATGCGTCGATTCCTCCTCGCAGCGATCCTGTTCGCGGCCCAAGGCTGCGCGATGCCCGACTCGGAGAACGTCGGCGCCGAGTCGTCCGAGCTCGCGTACCCGGGCCCGTGGAAGATCCCCGCGGACACGCTCGCGGCCGGTGACGCGAGCTACGTCGTCTACACGGGCGCGGGGCTCTGGAACGACGGGAAGGATTGCTCGGGGAGCCTCACGACAGGCGCGTCGATCGTGCGCTCGTATCTCCTCGCGCACTTTCCCCAGACGAACGTCATCGGTGGTTACAACTGTCGGCAGAACACCGCGAACACGGCCTACATGTCGATCCACGCCGTCGGTCGCGCCCTCGACATCATGCTGCCGCTCAGCGACTCGTCGGCGGACAACGACCTCGGCGATCCGATCGGCAACTGGCTGATCGAGAACGCCGAGGCGATCGGGATCCAATACATCATCTGGGACGAGTGGACCTGGATGGCATCGCGCACCCCAGGGCAGAAGGGCAAGCTCTACACGGGCCCGAATCCGCATCACGACCACCTGCACGTCGAGCTGAGCGAAGAGGCCGGCATGCAGACGACCGATTGGTTCAGCGGCATCGTCACCCCTCCGACGAAGGAGGGCTGCATCGCCCTCGGTCCCTTCGGGGGTGTGATCGACGAGCTCGATCCCTGCTTCGAGGCCTTCGGATCGACCACCTATTGGCGGACCGAGACGAACGTGGGGAACGGCGGCTCGCTCCTCTGGACGAACGCGTGGTCGTCACCGACGCCCGGGAATTGGGCGCGCTGGAATCTCGATCTCGCGGAGGCCGGCGACTACGAGGTCGAGGTCTACCTGACGGATCCCTTCGCGGTCTACGCAGCGACTCGGTACGTGGTGCGCCACGGCGGCGTGGAGAGCACGGTGATCGTCGACCAGGCGACCGAGGCCACGGGAACCGCCGGCACCTGGGTCTCGCTCGGCGCGTACCCGTTCGCCGCGGGGGCCGATCAATCGGTCGCGGTCTTCGACAACTACGCCGGCACCGTCGCCTCGCAACAGCACATCGCGGTCGACGCGATGCGCATCACCCGCATCGGCGTCACGCCCCCCGCGCCCCCGATCGGCGAGGCACCGCCCGTCGACGGCGAGCCCGATCCGGACGTCGCCCTCGAGAACGAGACGATCGCGCCCCCGCCGGCACGTGCGCGCTCGGGGTGTTCGATCGGCTCGGCGCGCCCGCGTCTCGAGCCCGCGTTCGCGCTCTCGCTCGTCGCCCTGCTCGCGGTCCGCCGGCGGGCGCGAACGAGGACTCGGCAACGGCGTGGGTGACGAGAGGCGTGGCGTCCCTCGAATCCGGCCGTTCAGCCGGAAATCAGTCGTCCTCGACCTTCGTCGCGCCGGCCGGCAGCACCCGGTAGGTGAGGAGCGGGGTCTTCTTCCGCTGGATCGCCGCCGCGACCTCGGAGCGGATCATCCCCTCCCACTCGACGAGCTTCTCCTCGAGCTCCGCCGCGTCCTCGCCCTCCGGGCTCTCCAGGATCACGAGCAATCGCGAGGTATCCGGCCAGGGAACGACCTCGCGTACCCAGAGCGAGGACACCCCCGGATCGTCGCATTCGGCACCGAGGGCCATCGAGACGGCCTCGGCCACGGCGTTGCAGAGCTGGCCGTCCTTCCGCGCGTCCCGGCCGGGCTTCCGGTCTTCGTCCCTCGTACCCCGACGCGCCATGGCGCCCCCTCGTCCCCCGTCCGGGGAGGAGGAACCACCCCCGCCGGGCGCTCATTCCAGCACGAAAAGCCGGCTCGCGCCGGTTTGCGGAACGGCCTTCCGTCCCTATGCTTCGCGGCCTCATGACCCGCGTCATCAATTTCAACCCCGGTCCCGCTGCGCTTCCCCTTCCCGCCCTCGAGGCTGCTCGCGACGAGCTGCTCGACTACCAGGGCACTGGCATGTCCATCATGGAGCACAGCCACCGGGGCGCGGACTACGAGGCCGTGCACGCCGAGACGAAGGCGCTCCTGACGGAGCTCCTCGGCATCCCGGACACCCACCAGATCCTCTTCATCCAAGGCGGCGCGACGATGCAGTTCGCGATGGTCCCGATGAACCTCCTCGCGGGGAAGTCGGCGGACTACGCGATCACCGGCACCTGGGCCGAGGGCGCCTTCAAGGAAGCCAAGCTCGTCGGTCAGGCGCGCGAGGCCGCGAACACGAAGAAGGACGGCTCCTACACCCGCGTCCCGACGCAGGCCGAGCTGCAGCTCGATCCGGACGCCGCGTACTTCCACTACACGACGAACAACACGATCTACGGCACGCAGTACCACTACGTGCCCGAGACCGGGAACGTTCCGCTCGTCGCCGACATGTCGAGCGACATCCTGTGGAAGCCGATGGACATCGCGAAGTACGGCCTGATCTACGCCGGCGCGCAGAAGAACATCGGCATCGCGGGCATCACGCTCGTGATCATCCGCAAGGACCTGCTCGAGCGCTCGCCGAAGACGCTCCCGAAGCTCCTCCGCTACACGACGTACGCGGAGAACGACTCGCTCCAGAACACCATCCCGACCTTCCCCATCTACATGATGCGGAACGTGCTGCGCTGGGTGAAGTCGGAGGGCGGCGCCGCCGGCATGGAGAAGCGCAACCGCGCGAAGGCCGAGATGCTCTACCGCTGCATCGACGAGAACGCGTCCTTCTACCGCGGCCCGGTCGAGAAGGACTCGCGCTCGACGATGACGCCGGTCTTCCGCCTCCCGACCGAGGACCTCGAGAAGAAGTTCGTCTCCGACGCGAAGAAGCAGGGCCTCGTCGGCCTCAAGGGCCATCGCTCGGCCGGCGGCATCCGCGCGTCGATCTACAACGCGCTCGGCCCCTCGGACGTCGAGAAGCTCGTCGCCTTCATGGTCGAGTTCGCGAAGGCGAACGGCTGAGCCGCACTCCCGGTGCGCGAACGGAGGCCCGCATGCCTTGGAGGCTGCGGGCCTTCCGCGTTCGCGCGAAACCGCCGCTCGAAGCGGCCGAGACACGGCGCGTGACCGCGCGCCCCAGCTCCTCCGCCGATCGCTCGATGACGCTCCTCCCCCGCCTTGCTACCCTCTCGGGTGTCGAAGGGAAGGGAGACGTGGGCGAGCTACCGATCGATCCCGCGCTGCTGCTCGCCGCGTCCGAGCTCGGTCTCCGACTCGAGATCGTCGACGGCCTCGCGACGTGGGAAGCCCAACCCGTCTATCGACATCAGAAGGCCGTCGAGCGCATCGCCGCGTCGATCCGCCGGAGCCGCGACGCCGAGGACTGTTCCTGCGTGCACGTCCTCGACTGCTACGTGCGGTTCCCGAACGGTCTCAAGCGACCGGACATCGCGGTCCTCTGCCGCGAGCCGAGCGAGGACGAGCAGGACGCGCCGCTCACGACCGTCCCCGAGGCGGTCGTCGAGGTCGTCAGCAAGGGCTTCGAAGCGAAGGACCTCGAGCTCGGCCCACCTTTCTACATCGCCCAGGGCGTGAAGGACGTCGTCGTCTTCGACCCGTCCACCCTGCTGGTCCTCCACGTCCGTGCCGACGGCACGAGGCGACTGACGTCGCCCGTCACCGTGGCGCTCGAGTGTGGGTGCGAGCTCGTGGTCTGACGGGGGCGGACCGGCGCTTCGACTTCATGCGGCGTCCGTCTCGCCCATCGCCTCGCGCACGCGCTCGAGGAGGTGGGCCGCGGTCCAGGGTTTGCGGAGGATCGGGAGGTCGGGACGCGCCGATTCCATGCGGTCCATCTCGTCGGCGGGGTAGCCGCTCGTGAAGAGGAAGGGCGTCGCGTCGCCGCGCGCACGCACCGCGTCGTAGAGCTTCGGGCCGGAGAGGCGGGGCATGATCACGTCCGTGACCACGAGATCGTAGCGCTCGTCGGCATCGAAGCGCTCGAGCGCTTCCTGGCCGTCGCTCGCGAGCTCGACCCGGTAACCGGCGCGTTCGAGGATGCGCTTCACCGAGCGGCGGATCGTGCTGTCGTCCTCGACGACGAGGATCGTCCCCTTGGCGTCGCGATGCTCGACGTCGGGCTTCGGCGCGGCGACGACCTCGAGCTTCGCCTCGTGTCGCGGGAAGAAGAGACGGAACGTCGTTCCCTTCCCGACGTGGCTCTCGACCTCGACGAAGCCGTCGTGCTTCTTCACGAGGCCGTAGACGGTGGCGAGCCCGAGCCCCGTGCCCCGTCCCATCGGCTTCGTCGTGAAGAAGGGCTCGAAGATGCGCGAGAGCGTGAGCTCGTCCATGCCGATTCCGGAGTCCGAGACCTCCACGACGACGTGGGGGAGGGCGGTCGCTCCGGGAACCGGCTCGCCCTTCTCGTTGGCGGGCACGTGCTCGCCGTCCTTCACCGTGACGCGGAGCACGCCGCCCTCGGGCATCGCGTCGCGCGCGTTCGTGACGAGGTTCACGAGGATCTGCTCGAGCGCGCCGCGATCGGCGAGGACGGGGAAGGTGCGCCCCATGATCGCGAGCTCGATCGCGACGCTCTCCGGCAGCAGGCGCAAGAACGTCCGCTCGACGTCCGAAGCGACGGCCGCGAGGTCGAGCGGCACGCGCTCGAGCGACTCGCGACGGCTGAACGCCATCAGCTTGTTCACGAGGCGCGCGCCACGCCGTCCCTCCTTCACGATCTCCTCGAGATCGCGTCTGGCCGTCTCCGGATCCTTCTCGACGGCCTCCTTCGCGAGCTCGGCCGCGGCGAGGATCGCGGTGAGGAGGTTGTTGAAGTCGTGCGCGATGCCGCCGGTGAGCTGACCGACGGCCTCGAGCTTCTGTGCCTGCAGGAGCTGGGCCTCCATCGCGTGGAGGTCGCGCTCGGCGGCCATCCGCTCGGTGACGTCGAGCCCGGTGCCGATGAGGAACTCGACCTCGCCCTTCTCGTTCGTGATCACCGAGTTCCGCCATTCGATCTCGCGGATCTGCCCGGAGCTCGTCTTCCAGCGCGAGAACCCACCCTTCGGATAGGCCTCCTTCGTCATGGACTCGAGGAGCTTCTCGATGCCGGCGCGCTCTCCCTCCGGCACGACGAGGTCGGCGAAACGAGCACCGAGCGCGTCGGAGTCGGAGTAGCCCGTGAGCTGCTCGCAGGCCGCGTTCCATCCGACGACGTGCCCCGAGGTGTCGAGCACCACGATGAGGGCGCCGACGGTGTCGAGCACGGCCGACACGAAGTCGCGCTCGCGTCGGAGCGCGTCCTGCGCGTTGCGCGTCTCCGTCACGTCGAGCGAGACGATGAAGTGGGCCGGGCGCCCCTGGAAGATGCCGGCACGCACGAAGATGTCGACCCATCGGACGTCGCCGTTGCGGTGTCGCTGGCGATAGCGCGCGTGGCGGACGCGATCGGGGGCGGCCATGACGCCCGCGAAGAAGTCGAGGACGCGCTGGAGATCGTCGGGGTGGACGAGCGCGAAGAGCTCGCGCGCGTCGAGCCGCAGGAGCTCCGCGTGCCGGATGCCCATGACCGCGGCGGCGGCCGCGTTCGCCGCGACGATGCGCTCGTCCTGCACGACGCTCACGCCCTGCACGGACGACTCGAAGATCGTCCGGTAGAGCTCTTCGGACGAGCGAAGCTCCTCTTCGATCTGGCGATGCTTCGTGACGTCGTGCGCCGTCAGCACGATCACCTCGGTCGCGGGCTCGAGCTCGGCCCGTTCGACCATCACGTCGAAGTGGTGGAACGCGCCCCGCCGGTCGCGCACGGATTGCTCGAGCCGCATCGCCGGCGCGCTCTCGATGACGACGCGGTAGACCGCCTCGGAGAGCGACTGCATCTCCGAGTCCCCGAGCAGGGCGAAGATCGAGCGTCCGACGACGCTGGTGGGTCGGTAGCCGAGCAGGTCCTCGAGGGCCCGGTTCGCGTACTCCACCGTGCCCTGCGGGTCGATCAGCACCAGGATGTCCCGGCTCCTCTCGACCAGGGCGAGGAAGCGTCCGGCCAGCGATCCGCGCGTGAGCGTCACGCCGGGGATCCTAGCGGAGGGCCGCACGGGATCCCACCCCGAGCGGATGCTACGTTGGGTCTCCCATGACCTCCGCCTTCGAGCTCGTCTCCGGACACGCCCCGAAGGGCGATCAGCCCGCCGCCATCGAGGCCCTGATCTCGGGCCTCTCGCGCGGCGAGAAGCACCAGGTCCTGCTCGGCATCACGGGCAGCGGCAAGACCTTCACCGTCGCGAACGTGATCGCCCGCACCCAGCGGCCGACGCTGATCATCGCCCCGAACAAGACGCTCGCGGCCCAGCTCTACGGAGAGATGAAGGAGCTCTTCCCCGAGAACGCGGTGGAGTACTTCGTCAGCTACTACGACTACTACCAGCCCGAGGCCTACATCGCGGCGAGCGACACGTTCATCGAGAAGGACGCCATCGTGAACGACCGCATCGACCGGATGCGGCACGCGGCGACCCGCGCACTCCTCTCGCGCCGCGACGTGATCATCGTCGCGAGCGTGAGCTGCATCTACGGCATCGGCTCGGCCGAGTGGTACCACGAGATGCTGATCGAGCTCCGGCGCGGCCAGGAATTCCGCCGCGACGAGCTCCTCCGGCGCCTCGTCGACATCCAGTACGAGCGCAACGACGTCGACTTCCACCGCGGCACATTCCGGGTGCGCGGCGACGTGGTCGAAGTCTTCCCGGCGCACTCCGAGGACGTGGCGGTTCGAATCGAATTCTGGGGCGACGAGATCGATCGCATCGCCGAGGTCGACCCGCTCCGGGGCAAGGTGCTCCGCGACCTCGACCAGTACGGCATCTATCCGAGCAGCCACTACGTCACCCCGGAATCCCAGCGGAAGAAGGCGATCGGGTCGATCCGAGAGGAGCTCCGCGACCGCCTCCTCGATCTCGAGGCCCAGGGGAAGCTGCTCGAGCGTCAGCGCCTCGAGCAGCGGACGCTCTACGATCTCGAGATGCTCGAGCAGATGGGCTTCTGCCACGGCATCGAGAACTACAGCCGCCACCTCTCGGGCCGCACGGCGGGCGAGCCGCCGCCCACGCTCATCGACTACTTCCCCGACGACTTCCTCCTCGTGCTCGACGAGTCGCACCAGACGGTGCCGCAGATCGGTGCGATGTTCCGCGGCGATCGCGCGCGGAAGGAGAGCCTCGTCGAGCACGGCTTCCGGCTGCCCTCCGCCCTCGACAACCGACCGCTCCAGTTCGAGGAGTTCGAGGGGAAGGTGGGCCAGACGATCTACGTGAGCGCGACGCCCGGCACCTACGAGCTCGACGCGACGCAGGGCGAGGTGGTCGAGCAGGTCATCCGGCCGACGGGCCTCCTCGATCCGCTCGTGCACGTGCGTCCCGTCCGCCACCAGGTCGACGACCTCCTCGGCGAGATCCGCACGCGCGTCGAGCGCAACGAGCGCGTCCTCGTGACGACGCTCACGAAGCGGATGGCCGAGGACCTCACGGAGTACTACGGCGAGCTCGGCATCCGGGTCCGCTACCTCCACTCGGACATCGACACGATCGAGCGGACGGAGATCCTGCGCGACCTCCGCCGCGGCGACTTCGACGTCCTCGTCGGCATCAACCTGCTGCGCGAGGGCCTCGACCTCCCCGAGGTCTCGCTCGTCGCGATCCTCGACGCCGACAAGGAGGGCTTCCTCCGCTCGCCGCGCTCCCTGATCCAGACGATCGGACGCGCCGCCCGCAACGCCGGGGGCGAGGTGCTCATGTACGCGGACCGGATCACCGACGCGATGCGCTACGCCCTCGACGAGACCTCGCGACGTCGCGCGCTCCAGGAAGCCTACAACACCCGACACGGGATCACTCCGGAGACGGTGAAGAAGGCGCTCTTCGAGCTCGATCCCTCGTCGGGGACGAACGACTACGTCGCCATCCCGATCCTCAAGAAGGGCGAAGCCCTCGATCCGGCGAAGCTGGGCGAGCGCGTCGAGGAGCTCCGCGCCGAGATGCTCCTCGCCGCGGAAAACCTCGAATTCGAGAAGGCCGCGAGGCTCCGCGACGAGCTGCTCGCGCTCGAGGGGAGGGGCCCGGAGAAGGGCGCCTCGGCGTCCGCGGCCCGCTCCGAGCGGGCACCGTCCAAGACCGCGCCTGGACCCCGCGGCCCCCGCAACCCGTCGAAATCCCGCGGAAAGCGTCGCTGAACGGGGGGCTCCCTTCCTTGCGATCGGGAGGCCCGGGGCGGTAGATTGACGGCTCCGTATGTCCGCACTCGCTCGCGGCGCCTTCGCCTTCGCCTTCGCTTTCGCCTTCTCGCTGTCGGTCTCGACGCAGGTCTCGGCCCAGGGCCGGATCCTCGAGCTCCGCTACACGCCGACGAAGCGAGCGCAGGTGGCGATCTGGATCGAGCGCGCCGATGGATCCTTCGTCGCGACGGTGGCGCTGACCGAAGCGGTCGCCCTCCGCGGCATCGGGAACCGACCGGGCGCCCTCCAGATGAACAGCGGCTTCCGCTGGCCCTACGGTCGCCGCGAGGGCGTGCTGCCGGTCTGGGCGCATCGCCGCGCGGCCGCGCCGGGGACGCCGACCTTCCCGCTCGTGATCTTCCAGAACCGCAAGACGCAGACCGGGCTCCCCGGAGAGGGCTACGCGTCGCGTTCGATCGAGGACTCCTCGACCGACAACTACTTCTGCCTCTCGTTCAACAACTCGAACAACAACAACGTCGACGCGACGACCTGCGCGAGCACCTTCTACAGCGACAAGGGCCGCTACATCACGGCCACGGACGTCGCGAACGGCTATTGGGAGCCGTTCCAGACGAGCCCGGGCGTCGAGATCCACCGTGCGCTCCCGATCGCCTCGCTCTATCCGATGCGTCGCGACGTGACGCGCTCCTCGCAGGTCTGCGATCGGGCGACGGGCCGTGTCTGCGACTATCCCGAGGTGGCGGGCTTCGCAGCGGACGTGCGCGCCGCGATGCCCGAGATCGACGCGGTGACCCGTGCGACGGCGCCGGCGAACCAGGCGCAGACGATCCGCTTCGTGGCGCCCGTCGATTGGCCCGACGGCGACTACGTCGTCTGGATCGAGGTGAACACCGAGCGCGACTACAACGGCAGCTACGACGCCACGTCGTATCCGACGCCGAACACCTCGAACTGGGATTCCTGGGCGATCACCACCGGCTATCCCTACCGGGGTCAGCCCTCGGTGGTGTACTCGGTTCCGTTCGTGCTCTCGGCCGATTCCGCCACGTTCTCCACCTCGACCCCGGTCGGCTACGGCGAGCTCCACGGCCAGGACGGCAACGTGCGGCCGATGGACGCCACGATCACCGACGATCCGGTGAACGCGCCTGGCAGCGGCGCGGATCGCCTGCGCCGCGTCTCGGCCGACGTGCCGCGCTTCACGGTCGACGTGCTCCCGATCGATCCCTGCCAGGGCGCGAACCCTCCGCCCGAGTGCCAGCTCGGATGCACGAGCGATGCCCAGTGTCCCTCGGGCTTCCTCTGCGGTGCCTCCGGCACGTGCACCGGCGTCTGCGGCGTCGACACGCAGCCGATGGCCGTGCCCGACTTCGCGGCCGAGACGTACCCCGACATCAAGCATTCGCATCAGTGGGGCCGGCTCCAGTTCCTGCCGCCCGAGAGCCGACGGGCGATCGTGGGCTACGAGATCCGCGTCTCCACCGATCCGATGGACGACGACGCGCAGTTCATGGAGGGCTGGAACGCCAAGGCCGCGACGCTCGAAGCGGAAGCCGTCACGGTCTGTCCGCCCGACGACGCCGGCAATCCGGTCTGTCCGACGCCGGGATCGATGGCGACGGTCGACATCGGCGGGCTCTACTTCCTCACGACCTACAACGTCGGCATCCGGGCGATCGACGCCTGCGGACGCTCCGGCCCGATCGCGACGACGACCCTGCGCACCACGGAGATCCACTTCACCCAGGTCTCGCCCTGCTTCGTCGCCACCGCGGCCTACGGCTCGACGATGACGCCGGACCTGATCCGTCTCCGACGTCTCCGTGACGAGACGCTGCGCCCGACCGCGGCCGGCAGCGCCTTCGTCGACACCTACTACGCGATCGGTCCGTACCTCGCCGACGTGATCCGCGACCGCCCGATCCTGCGCCGCGTGGCGCGAGCCCTGCTCGCGCCGACGGTCGAGGCGCTGCGCCTCTACGACTGGCTGGTTTCGGGCTAGAGTGCGCGCGATGTCCCGCTTCGTCCTCGCGACCTCGCTCCTCTTCCTCGTCGGCTGCACGCACGTGCGGCCGTACGAGCGCGAGGCGCTCTCGCGTCCGAACATGGACACGGAGCGCGAGCGCTACGAGACCGCCTTCCGGGCCCACGTCTACGACTCGCGCGAGGGCGCGATGGGTGGCTACAACAGCACCGGTGGCGGTTGTGGCTGCAACTAGCCGGCTCCTGTACGCCCTCTTCGTCGTCGCCACGTGGCTCGCCCTCGTTCCCGAGGTCTCCGCGGACGAGGCATCCGGCCGTATCTCCGGCAACGTCGAGCTCCGGACGAACTACTTCTGGGAGAACTCCACGCGCATCGTCGCTCCCGTCGTCTCGACGCAGCTCGACACGGCGCGCGGGGTGAAGATCGACGGCTACTACCTGGTCGACGCGATCACGAGCGCGAGCGTGGGCGCGGGCGCGCAGACCGACGTGCGCTTCACGGAGGTCCGCAACGAGTTCGGTCTCGGCGGAAGCTACGAGTTCCACCTCCGCAACGGCATGCACCTGCGCACGGGCGCGTTCTTCCGTTACAGCCACGAGCCGGACTACGTCTCGTACGGCGTCATCCCGACGATCCAGCTCGCGATGAACGACCGCTCGACGGTGCTCCGGCTCCGCGGTGTGTTCATGCACGACGACGTGGGGCAGGTCTTCCGCATCGGCGCGCAGGAGGCGCCGATGGGCGGCGGCGGCATGACCGCCAACACCTTCGCGCAGAGCTTCAACACGATCCTGCTCTCGCCGATGCTCGAGCAGACGCTCTCTCGCGTCGCGCTCCTCCTCGTGGGCTACGACTTCGGCTACCTCGACGGCTACCTCTCGAGCCCCTACCGGCAGGCCACGGTCAACGGCCGCCTCGAGCCCGAGAACCATCCGGACACGCGCATCCGCAACAACCTCTGGGCGCGCATCCAATACGCCTTCCCCGAGAGCGGCACCGCGCTCCACTTCACCCTGCGCGGCTACATCGACAGCTGGGACGTCGCGGCGGTCACGCCCGAGGTGCGCGTCTACCAGGACCTCGGGAGCAACCTCATGTTCCGGCTCCGCTACCGCTACTACAAGCAGTCGGCCGCGGACTTCTACGGCGGCGCGCCGCTCGGCATGTACTCGGGCAACCCCCTCTACTACACGGCCGATCCGAAGATGACGCGGTTCCACGTGAACGAGCCCGGCTTCTCGCTCGTGTGGTTCTTCCCGAACCTCGACGCGCGCGGCCTCACCTGGCTCTCGGGCGCCCAGCTCGAGCTCACCTTCGACTGGCGCTTCAACACGAACCGCTTCGGCGATGCGGTGATCTCGACCTGCGCGTTCCGGCTGCCGATCCGCTGAGCCGTCTACTCGCCGCGCCTGCGGCCTGCACGGCTCGTGGGCTTCGTCCAATCCTCGAGCCGGAGACCTTCGAAGCGCTCGAAGTCCTTCGTGTTCGCGGTGACGAGCACGAGCCCGCGCGTCCGCGCGATCGCCGCGATCTGTCCGTCGACGAAGGGCGGCGGATGCCCGAGGTCCGAGAGGCGCGCCCGCTCGCGACCGTGCCATGCCGCGGCAGCCTCGTCGTACGGGAGGACCGGAAAGGAAGGCCTCACGACGTCGGTCAGATAGGCCTCGAGCGCGACGCGTCGGCGTCCCGGAGGGAGTCGTTCCGTTCCGAAGACGAGCTCGTGCCAGACGGGCGCCGCGATCGCGCACTCGGTGCCGACGTCGGAGAGCTTCCGGACGACGCGGGGATTCCCGCTCGTCGAAACGGGGGCGGAAACGACGTTCGTGTCGAGGAGGTAGCGGAGGCTCAAAGGTCGACCTCGCGACCTTCGGAGCGATCGCGGAGCCCGTCGAAGGTCTCGGCCGGAACGGAGCGCGCCGCGCGAGGATGCGCATCGAGATAGCGGGCGAACGCCTGAGCGAACGTCGCACGGCCGCTCTTCAAGCGCTCGAGCTCCTCCACCGACACGACCACGGCCACGGGCTTGCCGCGCCGCGTGAGCTCGACGGATCGGCCGGACTCCGCGTCGCGCACGATGTCGGCGAGGTGCGCCCGCGCCTCGGCGATGGAGTAGCGCTGGGTCATGGGCTCAATGTACATCTACGTGTACATCTCGTCCAACTTCGCGTCAGAGCCGGAAGTCGAGACCGAACGTGATCAGCGGTCCACGTGCGGTCACCGGCTGGGACCACGACACCGTGTCGCCCTCGTAGTAGCCCGCCTGTTTCGTGACGGCGAGACCCGCTCCGACGCGGGCGAAGAGCGCACGCGAGGCGACCGAGCCCAGGAGACGAACGCGAGCCCCCACGGAGACGTCGGAGTAGTTCAGGACGTCGAATCCGGTCCCGCCCTGCACGACCACGTAGAGGCGCGTCCGGTAGGCGCGCAGATGGAGCGTCGCGTCGAAGTTCGCGAAGTGGATCCCGCCGCTCCAGAACCCCATCGTCACGTTCGCCAGGAAGATGTGGCGGCCGTACGTCCCGACCCGACCCGTGAGGACGATCGAGGGCGCGAGGCTCGCCGTGTAGAACGCCGCCGGATTCCCGGTGCAGGGCGTGGGCGGATAGTGGGTGCAGGAGACCTCGGCGCCCGGCACGTTGCGCTGCACGAGGCCCACGCCAGCGCCGACGTCGAAGAAGGGTCGATCCAAGCCGGCTGCGACGAAGGCCGAGAGCGTCTTGGTGACCCCGCGGATCTGCCCCAGGGACGAGCCGTCGCCGCCCGCGATGGTGTGGTTGTAGGGCATGAGCGCCGCCCGCACGAAGAAGGGCTTCCGTCCGCGGTAGGCGAGCCGGACGTCGAGCAGGTTGCCGAAGGCGAACCCACCGGCGCCTCCGACGTACTGCGGTTCGGAGCCTCTCGAGGAGGGCTGGGCCCAATACGGCATGTCGACCACGCTTCCCGTGAACGAGGGCCGAGGATCCTCGGGAGGCGGCTCCCGCGACCTCGTCTGGGCGCTCGCCGAGCGAGTGGAGACGAGGAGGAGCAGAGCGATCGTGAGGCAGCTACTCCGAACGGAGCAGGAATGTAGTCCAAGCATCGTCGCCGGCTTGTAGCATCCTTCCTCCGGGGTGACGAAGACCTGCGGGCGATCGTCGCCTTCCTCCTCCTCGACCCGATGCCCCTGCTCCCTCCCGCGCTCTCCGAGCACGCCCCCGAGATCGACGCGCTCTTCACGGCGCTGCTCGCCGTGACCGTGATCGGCGTCGTGCTCGTCTGGGGATCGATCGCGCTCGCGGTCGTGCGACGGAAGCGATCGGTGATGCGGAGCCCCGAGCCCACGCACGAGAGCCTCGCGCCGAACCTCGTCTTCCTCGCGGTCTTCGTCGCGATCTGCGCCTTCTTCTTCCATCGGGGCTTCGTCGTCTTCCTCGATCGACGGCTGCCGGCGCCCACGGACGCGGTGGTCGTGAAGGTGAGGGCGCAGCAGTGGGGCTTCGCCTTCGAGCATCCGAACGGCACCGTACGGATGAACGCGCTCGTCCTCCCCGTCGGTCGCCCGGTGCGCTTCGAGCTCACGTCGGCCGACACCGTGCACACGCTCGACATCCCCGAGCTCCGCGTCCGCGCGACGGCGATCCCCGGACACGTCGACGTCTTCGACGTGACGCCCACGCATCTCACGGACCCGGAGCATCCGATCGAGATGTTCTGCGGGAGCTACTGCGGCGAATCCACGGCCTGGCCCGGCGACGACACGGGGCATTCGACGATGCGCGCGCAGCTCTCGGTCGTCCCGGTCGAGGACTATGACGCGCCATGGCCGGCGGGTCAGGGCTTCCACGAGCCCTCGCGGTGCGACGGATACCCCATGCCGATGGATCCCGATGTCTGCTGGGGCGAGATGATCTACGCGCAAGCCGGCTGCCGCGCGTGCCACTTCACCGAGCCCATCGTCCGGAAGCCGGCCCCGAGCCTCGCGGGCCTCTGGGGCTCGGACGTGCCGCTCGAGGGTGGAGGCTCGGTCCGCGTGGACGAGGCCTACGTCGCCGAATCCATCCGTTCACCGGGAGCGCGCATCGTCCGCGGCTACTCCCACATCCACATGCCGCCCTATCGGTTCAGCGACCACGAGGTCCAGGCCTTCATCGCCTTCCTCCGCTCGCTCGCGCAGCCGCCGCTGCCCGCGCTCACGCCGACCAAGGCAACCGACGCACGAGCTCCTCGCCGCGGAGGCGAAGCGCGCTCGGCAGGTCACGACGGCAGGCGGCCGTGAAGGCCTTCACGAGCTCCTGCGCGCTCTGGAAGCGATCCTCGGGCTCCTTCGCGAGGGCGATGGCGAAGACGTGCTCGAGATCCGAGGGCAGCTCGGGCCGCAGCTTCTGAGGCGAGCGCGGGCCGCGGTAGCAGATCTCGAAGAGCGTCTCGGGCACGTTCGGTCCGGTGAAGGCCGGATGGCCCGTGAGCACGCGGTAGAGCACGACGCCGAGCGAGAAGACGTCGCTGCGCGCATCGACCGGGATGCCGCGCGCCTGCTCGGGCGACATGTAGCCGGGCGTGCCGACGACCTGGTGCTCCGTCAGGGTGTTCGACGTGCCGCCGAGCTTCGAGACGCCGAAGTCGAGCAGCTTCCAGCGGTGGATCCCGTCCTCGCCCTTCGCGTGGAAGATGTTCTGCGGCTTGAGGTCGCGGTGCACGACGCCCGCCGCGTGCGCGTCGACGAGGCCCTTGCCGACCTCGCGCGCGAGGGTCGCCGCATCGACGAGGGAGAGGTGCCCGTCGCGACGCAGACGCGAGGCGAGGTCCTCGCCGTAGAGGCGCTCCATCGCGAGGAAGGGAGCACCGTCCTCCATGCGTCCGACGTCGAGCACCCGCACCACGTGCGGGTTCGAGAGCTTGCGGCAAATCTCGCCCTCGCGGAGGAAGCGCTCGACGAGCTCGGTCCGCTCGATGGCCTCGGCCTGCAGCAGCTTCACGGCGACCGACGAGGAATCGCCCTCGCGGGAGGCGGCGTAGACCTCGCCCATCGCGCCGACGCCGATCACCACGTCGAGCACGTAGTCTCCCGCGCGCGCACCCGAGTAGCGCCCCGCCTTGCCGACGACGGCGCCGAGCGCGCGATCGAAATTCGCCTTCGCCTCCTCGAGCTGCACCAGGCGCTCGTGCGCGACCATCATCGCGCCGTGCGAACGCTGGAGCGCCTCGACGAGGCTCGCCCGGCTGATGCGCGCCATCAGGTGCGTGAGTCCGAGGACGGTGAGCACGGCGAGGATCGCGAAGACGCGCGACGCGAGATCCGTGTGACCGACCGAGAAGAGGCCGCGATCGGGGAGCAGGCCCGCCGTGACCGCGCTCGCGAGGAGCAGCCACTGCGTGGTGAGCCACGCGGGCACGAAGAAGGAGCCGATGCGATCGCCGGACTGCCCGAAGAAGAGGACCGCGAGCGTGAGGATCACGGGCACCGGAGAGAAGACGCCGAGGTAGTACTCGACGAAGGCGACGCCCGCGCCGAGGAAGAAGCCGTAGGACCGGTGGATCCACCACGCGTAGTGCTTCGGCTCGCGCGTGCGCCAGAAGACCGCCGCCGAGGCGACGCCCATCGCCGCGAGCGAGGCGGCGGAGAGGAGCTTCGCGATCCGGTCGCCGCCGAGGAAGGGGAGGCAGAGTCCGACGAAGAGCGTGACGACGGCGACGATGGCGGAGAAGCCGCGGGCCCGCTCGCCTTCCTCCTCGAGCATCGCGCTCGCGATCGCCGCGTCCGCGTGCGTGCGGAGGGCGCTCTCCGAGCGGCTCGACGAACGCTGCGTGAGCGAGGCGCTCGAGTTGCCCGAGACCGTGCTCGCCTTCGTCACCCCCGTGCTCGAGGGGAGGGTGTTCGCGCCGGTCTCGCTCGTCGTGACGGCCGCATCGCTCGTCGTGACGGCCGCGTCGCTCGTCGTCACCGTCGTCTCGCCCGACTCGGACGCGGGAGGCGCGACGGATCGGCCCCGCTTCGCGAGCGGCGAGACCACGGTGGCGCCGGCGTCGAAGTCGGGCGGTCGATTCGCGTCCATGAACGTTCCATCATGTCGGACGGAATCGGGATGCCCAAGGGGATCGAGAGCGCGTGACGAATTCTCCATCACGAAGCGACGATCGGCGCACGAAGAAGATTACGTGCGACATCGCCTCACGTCGGTGGTGGCCGTGCGGGCCGAGGGGCGACGATTCCCACCCACGACGGCCGGCGACTCGCGCGTCAGCTCCGCGGATCCCCGTTCCGTGCTTCGTCGAGCCCCCGAAGGAACGCGTCGCAACGGTCGAGCAGACGTCGTTCCGGGTCCGCGGCGACGAACCGGGCCGCTGCCAACCACCGAGAGAACCAGGGGGCGCCGGGTTGGAGCACCGTTTGCTGGAACCGTCGAATCTCGGAGAGGTGGGTCGGACCGGCGATTCTTCCGAGCCATCGGCCCACGAAGTACGCCCCTTGGTGATCGAACGCGATAGAGGCAATCGCCTTGTCCTCCCAGCGGATGTCGTCCTGCGGACCGAGCGCGTGTTCGAAGATGGCGTGGAGATCCTCGAGGTCGCGTTCTCTTTCCCCGGGGCGGTCGAGGTACGAGACCATCTTCAACAAGGCGATGACCGGAAGCCGTGCCACCGCCACATTCGTTCCGGACGAATCGATCGACACGACGTCGGTGTGGTCCAGCGCGAGGTCGAAGCCGATCATGTTGAGGCGTCGACCGTCCTCGAACTCGAGGTAGCCCTCCTCGAGCACCTCCGGATCCACGGGAAGGATGTCGACGAAGACCGGGTCCTGGCCCCGTGAACGGTAGCGATGGGGAACGTCCCGGTACCGCTCGAACCCCAAGGGCTGGACGAGCCCGTGCAGCTCCACCACATGGGCAGATAGGACGATGTCCACGTCCTCCGTGCGGCGGCCCATGGGTACGTGGTGGCTCAGCGCCGCGGCACCGATCACGACCAGCTTCCTGGAACCCGAGAGGCCCTCGACGAGTCGTGAAAGCACGCTCCGCTGCGACGGTGAAAGGCCCTTCACGTCGACTTCCGGGGGGGGGCACCGAGGTATTGGTGCCGCAGCTCGGCCGCCGCCTCCGTGGCACGTTCATTCGCCTCGGCGAGCAAGTCCCCGTAGGCGAGGAGGGGATGCACCGCTCGCGGTGCCGCGCCTTCGAACGCACATGGGCCGATCGATCGACAGATGACGACGGGGCCCGCGGCATCCGGCACGAGGTGAAGCGTGCGGCCGAGGTCCGGTGGCGGGTCCTGCACGTGGAGGACGGTGGAGCTCCCTCGGTAGTATCCCGTCAGTCGCATCGCGGCTGCCCCGCCTCCGAAGGCCCACGCGAAACGCTCGCCGAGCGTCGACTCGATCCTTCGCTCGAGCTCGTCGGGATCGTTGTCTCGAGCGCGGTATCGCCCCACGACGAGTCGGGCGCGCACGCCCGTGAGATAGCCCTGGACGAAGAGATCGATGGCCTCCGACCACCGAGTCGGGTTCCACTCGTACGTCCGCCCGATCGTCGAAAGGAACTGGCGCCGCACCAGCTCGTGGCGCAGGTCGCTCGCGGTCTGAGCGCTCACGCCGCCGGCCTGCTTGGCGATCTCGCGGACAGCCGTGCCCACGAGGTGGGGACGCGCGAGAAGCGCGAAGAGCACGTGGTAGGACGCCTGGCGCAGGGCCCTGTGTTCCTTCGAGGCCTGCCAGTCGCCACGACGACCTTCGATGCGAGCGATGTAGCGACCGTCGATGGAGACGAAGCAGTTTCCTGCGCGGTCCACGTAGTCGATGCCGGCGGAGGCGAGCTCCTCGGCGACGGATCTTCCGATGGACGGGGCCATCAGCAGCAGATGGGGAACCCCGTGGCCCAGGGAAATCACGTGGGGCACCAGATCCGTGCTCAAGTGACTCGTTCGGAGCTCGACGAGAAACGTGTGCACCGAATCAGGCGTCGTCAGCTCGAGGAGCGCGTCGAACCTTCCCCCGCCTCCGATGCCCTCGGAATCGAGAACGCGAACTCTTCGGACGAAGGGCAGCGATTCGAGGTTTCGCAGATAGGGCTGCAGGGCAGCGTCCGGATCGCGCATGTCCATTAAAAAACGATGTCCATTAGTAATGGTCAAGGGCTTTTGGTGGACACGGCCGGGAGGCAGGACGGCTCCGCCTCTTCACCCGTCCTTCCCCTCCCCGATCGTCCGATCCCTCCCATCTCCGCGGACCCCCTCGGGAATGCGTCGGGCGGAATCGACGTTCCCGACTCGATCGCGAGGGATCTCCGCGAGGGGTCGCGACGTAGGAGGATCGGGATGACCGTGGGTGATCGGGCAAGACGACGATCGATCGATCCGAGCGACGACGCGCTCTGGATCGGCTGTGTCGCGCGCGCCGGGCGGACCAGCGATCCGGTCCGGGCCGTCGGCTATCTCATGCGATACCTCGAGACCTTCCCGACCGGGGTCCACAACCGCGAGGTGGCTGAGTCCATCGAAGAGGCCCTCGACCGCCTCCCCGAGGGGCGGACGAAGGCCGAGCTCGGTCGCCGATTCCGGACCCTCCGGGACGAGTGGATGCCCCCGATCGTGGCCGTCAGCCTCCCCATCGCCCTCGGGGATCGGCCGAGCTGGCTCCCTGGAGAGTCCTGAGATCGATCGCCGGCTCACCGACAGTGTGGGATGTCAGCCCACCGACGGTCGGGCGACGTCTGCGAGATCCTTCGGCAATTCGCTGGCCACCGTGAGGGTCTCGCCGGTCCGTGGGTGCGCGAACACCAGGCGCGAGGCGTGCAACGCGTGCCGATCGAGCCCCGGCACGCTCGGTCCGCCGTAGCGGAGGTCGCCGAGGAGAGGGTGGCCCGCCCAGGCGAGGTGCACCCGCACCTGATGGCGACGGGCGCTGCGGGCCCGCACCTCGACCAGGGAGCGAGCCCCCTCGAGAGGGCTCACGGTGATCACCTCGGTACGGGCGGGCAGGGCCCGCAGCCGGATCGCCTGGGACGGATCGTCCACGACACGGACCCGGCTCGGATCGGAGGGGTCGCCGGCGATGGGGAGGTCGATCACGAGCCCCTCCCGGACCCGCCCCTCGACCAGGGCGAGGTAGCGCTTGTCGATCCGGCCGGCCCGGAGGTCCCGGGTCAGGGCCTCGAAGGCCTGGGCGTTCCGCGCCGCGATCACGAGCCCCGAGGTCCCGGTGTCGAGCCGATGGACGAGCCCGGGCTCGCGGGGCGAGTGGCCGACCCCCCGCATCTCGGGGTACCGGGCGACCAGCGCGCTCGCCACGGTGCCGCGCTCGTCGGCCCGGAGGGGATGGGAGGGGACATGGGGGTCCTTGTCGACCACGACGAGGTCCGCGTCCTCGAAGACGATCCGCAGCGGGAGGTCGGGATCGGGGAGGGCCTCGAAGCGGCTCGGGGAGGGGAGCTCGTCGAGCGAGACCACGTCGCCCTCGAAGAGGCGCGTCCCCTTCGCGACGCGCTTTCCGTTCACGCGGACCTTGCCCTCCTCGCAGAGCGCCTTCGCACGGGCACGCCCGAGACCTTCGATGCGATGGACGAGGAAGACGTCGACGCGTTCGCCGACGTCCTCGGCGGCGACGGGAAAGGAAGTCTCCGGCACGCCCGTGAGCTACCAGCGAAGGGACCTCCGCACAACGGGGGATTCCGAGGGGAAGGGTTCGGCTGCGAAAGCCGTCGCGGAACGGCCCCGGTCGTTGCGCCCCCACCCCGGCCGCCTAGAATGGCCCGACCGTGCCTCCTCGGAAACGCGACTACTACGAAGTGCTCGGGGTCGAACGGACCGCGCAGCCCGACGAATTGAAGAAGGCGTATCGCAAGCTCGCGATGCAGTTCCACCCGGATCGCAATCCGGACGACGCGAGCGCGGAGGACAAGTTCAAGGAAGCGACCGAGGCCTACTCGGTGCTCTCCGACCCCGAGAAGCGTCGTCGCTACGATCGCATGGGCCATCAGGCGTTCGAAACGCCGGGCACGGGCTTCGAGCCGGCCGACTTCAGCGCGGTCGCCGACATCCTCGAGGGCCTCTTCGGCGAGGTCTTCGGAGGGCGCAAGCGCAAGGGTCGCGCCGGACGCGACGTGCAGTACGACCTCTCGATCGGCTTCGTCGAGGCCGCCCTCGGCGTCGAGAAGGCGATCACGGTCGAGCGTCCCGCGCCCTGCGAGACCTGCACCGGCAGCGGCGCCGCGCCCGGCACGCGCGTCGAGCCCTGCCACGCCTGCAACGGCAAGGGCGAGGTCCGGATCCAGCGCGGCTTCTTCGCCGCCACGCGCCCCTGCACCGTCTGCGGCGGTCGGGGCCAGCGCATCGAGACGCCGTGCCGCGACTGCCAGGGCTCGGGCTCGCGCCCGCGGCCCGAGACGATGACCGTGCGCCTGCCCCCCGGCGTCGAGGACGGCTCGGTGCGCACCGTGCGCGGCGGCGGCGAGATCGCGCCCGGCGGCACGGGCGATCTCCACATCACGATCCACGTCGAGGAGCATCCGCTCTTCACGCGCGACGGCGCCGACGTGCGCTGCACGGTGCCCGTGAGCTTCCCCCAGGCCTCGCTCGGCTCGAACGTCGAGATCCCGACGCTCGAGGGCAAGGTCACGATGAAGATCCCGGCGGGCACGCAGTCGGGCAAGCTCTTCCGCCTGCGTGGGAAGGGCATCCCGCTCTACGGCGGCGCCGGTCGCGGCGACCAGCTCGTCACCGTCGTGGTCGAGGTGCCGACGAAGATCACGCGCCAGCAACGCAAGCTGATCGAGCAGCTCGCCGAGGAGATGGGCATCGAGACGCAACCGCAGCAGGCGACGTTCCTCGACAAGCTGCGCTCGCTCTTCGAGTAACGCGTGGCCCTCGACCTCGACGCCCTGAAGGGCCGCCTCGACGCGGTCTCCGCCGTGCGCACCGAGGGACACGTCACCTCCGTCGTCGGGCTCTCCATCCGCGCGACCGTGCCGAGCGTCCGCCTCGGCGACGCGGTGCGCATCCATCGACGGGGGAGGGGGCCCTTGCTCGCCGAGGTCGTCGGCTTCGACGAGGACCTCGCCGTCCTGCTCCCGCTCGAGGATCCCGCGGGCCTCGGCCCCGACGATCGGGTCGAGTCGCTCGGCGCGGCTCCCTCGATCCGCTGTTCTCCCGCGATGGTCGGGCGCGTCCTCGACGGACTCGGAAGGCCGCTCGACGGCGGACCCGAGCTCGTCGGCGAGCCCGTCCCCCTCGTGCGGAAGCCTCCGCATCCGCTCGCGCGTCGCCGCATCGACACGCCGCTCCCGCTCGGCGTGCGCGCGCTCGACGCCTTCTGCACCCTCGGCGTCGGCCAGCGCATCGGCCTCTTCGCCGGGAGCGGAGTCGGCAAGAGCACGCTCCTCGGCCAGATCGCCCGCCAAGCGAAGGCCGACGTGATCGTCGTCGCGCTCGTGGGCGAGCGCGGCCGCGAGGTGCGCGAGTTCCTCGAGGACTCGCTCGGCGACGAAGGCCGCGCCCGCAGTGTGGTGGTCTGCGCCACGAGCGACGAGCCGGCGCTCGTCCGCCTGAAGAGCGTGCACACGGCCACCGCGATCGCGGAGTTCTTCCGGGACCGCGGACAGAGCGTCCTGCTCCTCGTCGACAGCGTCACCCGCTTCGCGCGCGCGGGCCGCGAGGTGGGCCTCTCGTCGGGCGAAGCGCCCGCGCGGCGCGGCTACCCGCCCAGCGTCTTCGCGGCCCTGCCCGCGCTGCTCGAGCGCGCCGGGAGCTCGGATCGCGGCGCGATCACGGCCATCTACACCGTGCTCGTCGAGGGCTCCGATCTCGAGGAGCCGATCGCCGACGAGGTCCGCGGCATCCTCGACGGCCACGTGATCCTCGATCGCTCCCTCGGTGCGCGCGGGAGGTGGCCCGCCATCGACGTCGTCGGGAGCCTCTCCCGCGTGATGCCCGCCGTCACGACCGACGCGCATCGCAAGGCCGCCGCGACCCTCCGCGAGACGATGGCGCTGCTCGAGTCGAAGCGCGACCTCGTGATGCTCGGCGCCTACCAGCGGGGAAGCGACGCCCGCCTCGATCGGGCCCTTTCGAAGAGCGACGCGATCGAGGCCTTCCTCCGTCAGGCCCCGCACGAGCACGTGGAGCTCGGAGAGAGCGTCGCGGCGCTCGAGAGGCTCGCATGAGGCCGCTCCCCTCCCTCGAGACGCCGCAGCGCATCAAGCTCGCGCACGAGCATGCGCTCGCCCGTCTCTCTCCGCTCGATCCGGAGGAGACCGCGCTCGCGGAGGAGGTGAAGCGCAAGCTCCTCGAGGATCGTCACCTCGTCGTGCGCCTGCACGGTGACGAGGTCTCGGACTCGCTCCGCACGCTGGTGGGTCTCGCGAGCCTGCGCCTCGGGCTCGTGCACCACTACCTCGACCCGCTCGAGGTGGGCACGGAGCGGACCGAGGTCGCCACGCGCTTCGTCGCGAAGGTCGCCGAGGCCGAGGACGCCGAGATCGACGCGCTGCGCCGCGAAGGGCTCGATCCGGACACCGACCTCGATCACCGAACGCTCGTCGCCCTCCATCCGAGCCCGGGCTCGAGGCCGACGAACGATCCCGCCAGCGACCTCGGCGCGCTCGTGGAGTCCTGGGAGCGGCGGCTCTCCCGGCCCACGACGTCGAAGGCGTGGTGGGCGCAGAAGCGCACCCAGAACGTCCAGTTCTTCCGCCTGTTCTTCCTCTCGCCCTTCTATCTCGCGCGGAGGAACCGCATAAACGCGCTCCTGCCCGCGAGCGTGCGCGCGAACGAGACGATGCGCGAGACCTTCTCGGCGCTCGAGCAGCTCGCGCCGATCCTCGACAACTTCGTCTTCGACCGGGGCATCCGGGCGACGTTCCGCGACTCGACCGCGATCTGCGATCTCTCCTTCCTCTACATGCAGCTCGCGGACGAGCTCGTCGACAACCTCGTGAAGAACGCGGGGCGCGGCGGGGTGGTGGCGCTGCTCGGTCGCCTCTACGCGCCCTCGCGGCGCGACGCCGTCTTCATCCCCCTCGAGGATCTCGACGACGACGGGCTCCGCTCCATCGGCGTCGACCCGGAGACGCCGATCGTGAAGTACGGCATCGACCACGCGGCGATGCTCGTCGTGCTGCGCGAGCTGCACGCGGCGATCCGCCGTCTGCTCGAGGCGGGGCCCGAGGGAAGGGCGGTGGAGCCCGCGGTCCGCGACTTCTTCCACCACTGCTTCGCCACCTTCCTCGACGAGCTCCACCTGCCGGACGTCGCGCCGGGAGTCCCGCTCGACCGCCTGCCGCTCGCAGACGTCGCCTGGCACTTCTTCCGCAAGAACAACGTCGTGATGACGAAGTGGATCGCGATCCGCGTGCGCCTGCTCGGTCTCGATCCGCGCGAGCTCTCGGACGTGATCGCGCGCTGGGGCTACGTCCTCGCCAACTTCCAGATCTTCGACGACATGAAGGACCTGGCGGTGGACCTCGGCTTCCAGCCGAGCTACGCGCTCGAGATCGCGTGGCACCGTTTCCCCTCGGAGTACGCCTGGCTCGCGAACGTGTACGGCGTGCGGGAGAAGAGCGTCGACCGCAACGACGTCCCCCTGCTGAACGTCCGGATGGCGCGGACGATCCTCGAGTGCATGCGCCTCAGCAAGCTGATCGCGTTCGCCCACTTCGAGTGGTTCACCTTCTACGTCTGGGACTATCGTTGGAGGCGCAACTGGTTGCTCCGGGCGCGCTCCTTCCACCTCCCACCGCCGCGGGACGTGCCCGTCGAGGAAGGTGCCCTCGCCGAGTGGAAGGACGCGATCGCGACGGGTCATCCGGCGATCGACGCCGTGTTCCGGCTCGTCGCGGCGACCCGCTCCACGGCCCTCGAGCTCGAGCTCTCGAACGAGTACCTCGGCTACGTGCTCGACGTGATCGGCTACGACCACGACGGAGCGGTCTACGCGGCGCTCTTCCCGCGGATCCGCACCATCTATCGGTTCATGAACCTCCGCATGGCGATGCCGTCGTGGGAGAAGGCGGACGTGCTCCGCGCCCTGCTGCGCGCCCATCCCGAGGCGGCCACGCGCGGGCTCGTCGCGCTCCGGCTCGCCACGGGCGACCTCCGGCTCGCCCATGCGCTCGCCCGACGCATCGGCCTCCCGCTCCCGCGCACGATCTAGTCGCACTCCGGACCACGTCGCCGTACCGGCCGCACGCCTCTGGCCCCGCGATCCGGGCTCCCTCGGAGGAAGCCGCAGGAGGTAACCTGCGTACACCAAGGGTCGGGCTCTCGGAGGGCGCACGTGGTCAGCATCCCTGTCACGCGACGCGCGGTCGTGTCCGCGTGTCTTCTCCTCATCCTCGTCGGCTGCAGCGGCTCGGGCTCCTCGTCCTCGCACGTCTCGAGCCGTGTCGGCGCGACCGGCGCGAAGCTCCAGGGACCGGGCGGCGTGACCGTCGACTTCCCGGCCGGAGCCGTGACGGCGGACGTGGAGGTCACCGTCACGAAGGTGCCGAGCGTCCGTCCGCCGCGCGGGACGGCGGCCGTCGCCGACCCCATCCAGCTCGATCCCTCGGGGGCGCGGTTCGATCGCCCGGTCGAGGTGACGATCCCCATCGACATGCGGCGCCTGCCCGCGGGCGCGAGCGTCGCCGACGTCGTGGTCGTCCGCTCCGAGAACGGGACCGACAACTACGTCCCGCTCCCGACCCGGCGCTCGGGCTCCGCCTCGGTGGCCGCCGTGACCGAGCACTTCTGCTTCGTGATCCCCGTCGTCGTCGTCCCCGACGACGGCGGCGGCGGCTCGCCCTTCGGTGCGTGCACCGACCGCGTCTGCGGCAGCGGCGAGACGTGCGACGCCTGTCCGATCGACTGCGGGCTCTGCCCGCCGCAGGGCGACGGCGGCATCACGGGCGGCTTCTGCGGGGACGCCCGGTGCAACGCCCAGTCGGAGGACTGTTCGAGCTGCGCCTACGACTGCGGCGAGTGCGGCAGCCAGCCGCCGCCCTCGAACGCCTGCTCCGTCGGCAACGGCGGCTGCGATCCGCGGGTCACCTGCAACAACTCGCCCACGGGCGCCGTCTGCGGCCCCTGTCCGAGCGGCTTCACCGGCACGGGCGACACCGCCTGCGTCGACGTCGACGAATGCGCGAACAACCTCGGCGGCTGCGATCCGGTCGCGGGCTGCGTGAACGCGCCCGGCAGCTTCCACTGCGGCGCCTGCCCCGCCGGCTACGTCGACACGAACGGCAACGGCACGCTCTGCACCCTCCTCTGCGGCAACGGCACGATCGACGTCGCGGCCGGCGAGGTCTGCGATCCCGGCTTCTCGGCGGGCACCGCCGTCCAGCAATGCCAGTGCCCCGCCCCGCTCGCCTGTCAGACGAGCAACTGCACGACGGCCCCGCCGGGACAGTCGCTCTGCCAGAGCTGCAGCTGCACCCCGAGCGTGAACACGGCCTGGTTCGACGCCCAGTGCCAGAGCGATTGCAGCACGATCCGAACGCTCTCGAACGTGAGCGGCATCGACTGCACCTTCACCTGCACCTCGACGCCGCGGGTCGACGACCCGGACCTCACGACGACCTTCGCGGACACGAACTGCGACGGCTTCGACGGCACGATCACCGACACCGTCTTCGTCGCGACCGATGGTGACGACCAGAGCGGTCTCGGCACGATAGCGCTGCCCTACCGCACGATCGGCCAGGGCCTCGCGGTCGCGCAGATGAGCGGACGGCATCACGTCGCGGTGGCCGCGGGCGTGTACGACGAGACGGTCTCGCTCGCCGACGGCATCGCGATCCACGGCGGCTACCAGCGCCAGGCGGACCAGTCGCTCCCGTGGACCCGTGCCGCCGCGGCGACGACCACCATCCGCAACATCGGCGCGAACACCCCGGCGGACGGGCGCATCGAGACGTTGATCGCGCAGGGCCTCACGCAGAAGACGATCGTCGATCGCTTCTCGATCGTCGCCGGTGATCTCAACGTCGCACCGCTCAATCCGAGCGTGAGCGTCTATGCGATCCGGGCGCTCGACAACACCGGCACGATGATGAGCGGCAGCCTCGAGCTCCACAACGTGAGCGCCATGGCGGGACGTGCCTCGGACGGCACGAACGGCAACACGGGCGCCGCGGGTCAGGGCGGTGGAACGGGCGCCGACGGGAACGCCGCCGTCTCGAGCACCGGGGCGACCGGCGGCACGGGCGGCTTCACGTACTGCACCGGCGATCCGCAGTCGGTGAACATCACCACGGGCGGTCAGGGCGGCACGGGTGGATCCGATGCGCTCCAGAGCTGCGGCGGCCTGACGGTGGGCACGGGCGGCTCCTCGCCCCCGAGCAACCCCGGCTGCCAGGGAGCCCAGGCGGGCATGCTCGCGGGCTGCGGCGTCGGGAGCAACACCGGTCAGAACGCGACCGTCTGTCCGGGTGCCCCGCCCCAGGGCACGCCGGGCTATGCCCAGCAGAACCCGGGCGCGGTCTTCTCCGACCTCGGCACGTACTCCTGGCTCGCGCCCTACGGCGTGAACGGCGGGCGCGGCTACCACGGCGTCGGCGGACCCGGCGGCGGCGGTGGCGGACCCGGGGATCCGAACGGCGCCACGATCGGCGGCGGCGGCGGCGGCGGTGGCGGTGGCGGTGGTGGCGGCTGCGGCGGCGACGGTGGTCAGGGCGGCGGGCCGGGCGGCTCGTCCTTCGGCATCTTCGTCGTGAACACCGCGTACCTCGTCTCGAACAATTCGACCTATGTCTCGGGCCCCGCCGGCAAGGGCGGAAGCGGCGGGCCAGGCGGCTTGGGCGGCGACGGCGGAATGGGCGGCATCGGCGGCGCCGGGTTCTCGACCACCGGTCCAGGCGCCATGGGCGGCGGCGGCGGTGCGGGCCAGCCGGGCGCGATGGGCGGTGGCGGCGGCGGCGGAGCCGGCGGCGTCTCGATCGCGCAGCTCGTCTGCCAATCGAGCACCTTCGGTCTCCTCGCCACCACGGGCACGCCCGGCACGCCCGGCAGCGGAGGCGCGGCCGGCGCACCGAACGGACGCTTCGGCGTCATGGGCCAGGCGATGCCCTTCTTCGGCGCCTGCGGCTTCTCGGCTTCGTGCGGCGACGGCGTGCAGGAGGCATCCGAAGCCTGCGACGACGGGAACATCAACTCGAACGACGGTTGCACCAACACCTGCACGATCGAGGCGGGCTGGGTCTGCGACGTCCCGGGGCAGGCCTGCGGCCGATGCGGCAACAGCATGCTCGACACCGCAAGCCCGTGGTTCGAGACCTGCGACGACGGGAACCCGTACGCGAACGATGGCTGCGACGCGAAATGCAAGATCGAGCCGGGCTACTCCTGCCCCGTCCTGGGGCAGGCCTGCATCCTGCAATGAGCCGGGAAACGGCCCTGGCTGGGCCCAGGACGGCGGATCGGCTATAGATTCGCCGTCATGAGCACTCCCACGGCCGTCCCCACTCCCCGTCATCTCGCGAAGGTCCGCTACGAAATCCGGGGTCCGCTGGCTCGTCGCGCCGGAGAGCTCGAGCGTCAGGGCTACGAGATCGTGAAGCTGAACATCGGCAATCCGGCCGCGTTCGGCTTCCGCACGCCCGAGACCATGCGTCTCGCCCTGATCGAGAACCTCGGCGCGGCCGAGGGCTATTCGCATCAGAAGGGCATCTTCCCCGCGCGCGAAGCCGTGGTGATGGAGACCCAGAACAAGGGCATCCCCGGCGTCACCGCCGAGGACGTCTTCATGGGGAACGGCGTCTCCGAGCTGATCCTCATGTGCATGGAGGCGCTGCTCGAGCCGGGCGACGAGGTCCTGCTCCCCGCCCCCGACTACCCGCTCTGGACCGCCTCGGTCGTGATCACGGGCGCGAAGCCCGTCTACTACCAGTGCCGCGAGGAGAACGGCTTCGTCCCCGATCCGGACGAGGTCGAGAAGCTCGTCACCGAGAAGACGCGCGCCCTCGTCCTGATCAATCCGAACAACCCGACCGGCGCCGTCTATCCCGAGGACGTGGTGAAGCGCCTCGTGCGCATCGCGGAGGACAAGAAGATCGTCCTCTTCTCGGACGAGATCTACGACCGCGTGCTCTACGACGGCGCGCAGCATTTCCCCGTCGCGAAGTACTGCCAGGGCACGCTCTGCGCGACCTTCGGCGGCCTCTCGAAGGTCTACCGCGCCTGCGGTCTACGCACGGGCTGGGTCTTCTTCAGCGGCAAGAAGGCGCACGCACAGCGCTACTTCGACACGCTCGAGATGCTCGCCTCGCTGCGCCTCTGCTCGAACGTCCCCGGCCAGTGGGCCGTGCAGACGGCGCTCGGCGGTGTGCAGAGCATCTACGACCTCACCGCGCCCGACGGTCGCCTCGGCCGCCAGCGTGCCGCGATCCTGAAGGGCATCGCGAAGTCGAAGTACCTCCACGTGGTCGCTCCGAAGGGCGCGATGTACGCCTTCGTCGGCGTGAAGACGGAGAAGCTCCCGGCCTTCGACGACCACAAGTTCGCGATGGCGTTGCTCGAGAAGAAGCACGTGCTGGTCGTCCCCGGCTCGAGCTTCAACGTCGACTACCACGACCACTTCCGCGTCACGCTCCTGCCGGACGAGGACACGCTCCACGAGGTCTTCGGGCGCATCGAGACGCTGCTCGACGAGTGGGCGCGCGGCGAGGTCTGAGGGCCTGGGGCGGGCGCTCGGGGCTTCAAGCCGCGAGCGCCCTCAGCGCCTCTTCGCCGCCCGCTTCCCGGCCCCGCTCGGAGCCGGGCCGAGCCCGAGCGCGCACACGTCGCGCAGGCGTGTCTCGAGCAGGCCGCGGAGCGCCTGCAGGTCCTCGAGCTGGCGATCGATGTCCGCGAGCTTGCGCGTGAGCAGCGCTTCGACCTCGGCCGCGGACAAGCCCCCCGAGAGCCCACGCAGGACGGCGCCGATCTCCGAGAGCGAGAAGCCGAGCCGCTGCGCCTGCCGGATCAACGCGACGAGGGTCCGGGCTTCTTCGGGGAACTCCCGGTAGCCGTTCCGGCCTCGCGTCGCACGGAGGAGGCCCATCGACTCGTAGAGCCGGATGGTGTCCCCGCTGACCCCGGCGCTCTTCGCGAGCTCGCCGACCCTCATGCGCCTTGACCTTGGACCATGGTCCAAGGTGCATACCACGTGCGTCCCCCGAAAAGGAGCCGCACATGCTCGAGAGAGAAAGCTTCCACCGCATCTATCGGGCCTCCGCCTGGTACGACCTCTGGGTCTCGACGCCCTTCGCCCTCGCCCCCGTCGTGGCCCTCGTCTGGCCGCTCTTCGACCTCCTGCAGCAACGGATGACGGGCCGACCACTGCCTCCCCTCGACCCGCACGGAATGCTCTTCGCCAACTTCTTCGGCTCGGTCGTGCTGGTCTGGTCCCTCGTCCGGCTCCGCTACGACGACCCTCGCCTCGCGCGCTTCGATGCGGTGGGCCGGGTGCTCTTCACGATCGCGATGCTGCGCGCGCTCGCGTACGGTGCCATGCCGCTCCTCTACGGCTTCGTCGTCGTCGAGGCGGTCTTCGGCCTGCTCCAGCTCGCGCCCGTCCGAGGGAGCGCGTGGTCGGAAGGACCCATCACGGAAGCCGCACGATGAACATGCCTGCACTCCCCATGCTCCGACCCGTCGTCGCGCTCGTGCTCTGGACCTTCTTCATGTGGTCCTGGATGTATGCGACGCGCATCCCCGCCATCCGGCGCGCGCGGATGGAGCTCGATCCCCTGCGGCCTCGCGGCGAACAGATGGCCGAGCTCCCGGCGCAGGTGCGTTGGAAGGCCGACAACTACAACCACCTCTTCGAGATGCCGACGCTCTTCTACGCCGTCGCGCTCACCCTGGCCTGCCTCGGCGTCGAGAGCCCGCTCGAGGTCGCGTTGGCCTGGACCTACGTCGGGCTCCGCGTCGTCCACAGCCTCGTGCAGGCCACCTGGAACCGCATCGAGGCGCGCTTCGCCGTCTTCGCCCTCTCGTCCCTGGTGTTGTTCGCGCTGGCGATCCGTGCGGTGCTCCTCGTCTTCTGACCCTCACCCCGGATCGAACCGATCCCGCACGATCGACGCCACGACGAAGAGCCCCGTGATGCCGAAGCAGACCCAGGCGATCTCGATCGGGAGGGCGCCGTGCGGGAGCAGGAAGGTCTCTCCCGCCCATTCGAGCCCGAAGAAGAGGGCGAAGTAGGCGAGCAGCTTCCACGGCTTCTTCGAGGCCTGGAAGCGGAACGCGAAGATCGCCGTCAGCGCCGAGGCGATCGACATCGAGATGAGGAACGCGGTCAAGACGCGGGGAGCCTAGCGGACTCCGTCAGCCCGCGCCCTGTGCCGCGTTCGCGTCGGAGGTTCCGGCCGCGTCCGCGAGCCGCTCGAGCTCCGAGAGCGCGTCGCGCGCGTAGACCGCGAGGCGCTGGAGATGCGGCACCGAGTCGCGATCGCCCGTGAACCCGAAGTTCAGGGTGTCCGCGTAGGTCACGACCGTGATGTTGAGCCCGTAGCCCTGGAACGGGATCGAGAGCGGGTAGTACGCATCGAGGCGGTAGCCGCGGAAGTGCAGCTTCTCGCGAGGTCCGGGCACGTTCGAGATCACGACGTTGAACGCCGGCCGCACGCGACCCGCCGCACCCGGCGGCGCCGAGAAGAGGATCGGAAGGATCAACATGCTCGAGTACTGCAGGATCGCCGCCTGCGAGAGACCGCGCAGCTGATCCTTGGCGCGATTCGTCGAGGTCACGATCGCGCGGAAGCGCTCGAGCGGATCGTCGAGATGGGTCGCGAGCGAGGCGAGGACGGCGCCGACCGCGTTGCCACCGCCCGGATCGTCCTTCGGCCGGATGTTCACGGGGAGCATCGAGGTCATCGGCTCGTACGGGAGCGCATCGAGCTCGAGGAGCAGGCGACGGATGGCGCTCGCGCAGATCGCGAGCACGACGTCGTTCATCGTCCCGCCGAGGGCCTTCGCGACCCGACGCAGACGCTCGGTCTCGAATTGCTGCGTGGCGAAGCGGCGGTTCCGGCTGATCGGTCCGTTGAGGATCGAGCGCGGCGCGTCGAGCGGCGCGACGAGATCCTTGTCGCCCGACCGCGTGGCCCTCACCACGGCCGAGATGGCGCGCGCCGCGGCGCCGGTCGCCGTGAGCGCGGACGAGAGCTCCTCGCGGAGCCTCTCGAGGATCGCGTCGACCGTCGGCGGACCCTCGTTGCCGCTGACCTCCGTGCTCGTGCGCGGGGAGGGCCCTTCGCGGAGGAAGAACATCGGCGTGTCGCGCTCGTCCGGATTCGTCGTGAAGCTGCGTGCGAGGAGCTTCATGCCCGTGTAGCCGTCGACGAGCGAGTGGTGGACCTTGAAGTAGATCGCGATCCGCCCGTTCGGGAGACCCTCGATGAAGTGGACCTCCCAGGGCGGACGGTGGAAGTCGATGCTGTGGCTGTGCAGACGCGAGACGAGCACGCCGAGCTCGCGCTCGCCGCCCGGCGTCGGGAGCGCCGAGCGACGCACGTGGTACTCGACGTCGAAGCGCGGATCCTCGACCCACGACTGGAGCGGGTTCGAGAGGATCTCCGGGAAGCGGAGCTTCAGGTTCCAGGGGGCCCGGACCTTCGTCTCCCGCTTGATCTCCTCCATCAGCTCGTAGAGGAACTCCGGCTTGGCGTCGGGCGGCGGCGTGAGCTGCATGAGGGCGCCGACGTGCATCATCGACTCGCGCGTCTCGGCGGCGAGGAAGGCGAGGTCGAGCGGAGAGAGGCGTTTCTTCACGGACACCCGCCGATCCTGAGGCGCGGCGCGTCGGGGAGTCAATAGGCGGGGCACGCCAAAGGAGGGAATCGACGCCCGGGCATCCGCCTAGGCCCCGACGCGCGCGACCTCGCCGGCCGAGACCCGGAAATCCGTGCGCCCCTCGTCGATGAGGATGAACTCCGGATGGGTCGTCGTGAGGAAGACCTGGCCTCCCATCCGCGAGAGCATCCCGAAGAAGCGCCGGTTCCGGGAGCGGTCGAGCTCGCTCGAGACGTCGTCGAGCAAGAGGACGGGCACGAAGCCCGTCCGCGCGGTCAGCACGTCGAGCTCGGCGACCTTCAGCGCGAGGACCATGGCGCGGTGCTGCCCCTGCGAGGCGTGGTGGCGCGCGGCGACCTTCCGCACCTCGAGCGCGAGGTCGTCCCCGTGGGGGCCCTCGGCCGTGAACCCGCGCGCGCGGTCCTTCTCGTAGCTCGCCTCGAGCGCCTCGCGGATCGCCTCGGCGTCGGGGGGCACCCTCGGCCGGTAGCGGACCGAGAGGGGAACCTCGTCCCCGATGACCTCGCCGAAGGCCCGCTCGACCCGTGGCGCGAGGTCCCTCACGAGCTCGTCCCGGCACCGCCCGAGGACGGCCCCGCTCTGCGAGAGCAGGGCGTCGAAGGCCGTGATCGACCGGCGGTCGACGTCCTCCTGCTTCAGGAGCCGATTGCGGCTCCGGAGCGCCTTCTCGTAGGCCGCGAGGGTCGAGGCGTAGGTCGGGTCCATCTGCTCGAGGATCCGGTCCAGGAAGGCCCTCCTGGCGTCCGCACCGCCCGAGGCGAGCTCGAGGTCGCCGGGATGGAAGAGGACGACGTGCACCGCCCCGTGCCAGGCCGCGATGGACCGGGGCCGCTTGCCGTCGAGGACGACCCGCCGCGGCCCGGTCCGCGAGAGACCGACCTCGAAGACCCGGGGGAACGCGCCCCCCGTCATCCTCGCCTTGAGCACGGCCGAGCCCTCGCCGAGCTGGATCAGGTCGTCGGTCCGGGCGCCGCGGAAGCTCCGCAGCGCTCCGAGGTAGTGGATGGCCTCGAGCAGGCTCGACTTCCCGGCGCCGTTGTCCCCGTGGAGGACGTTGAACTGCGTGCCTGGGACGAGATCGAGCGTCCGCAGGTTGCGGAACCCGCGGACGAAGAGTCGCTCGACCCGCTGCGGCTCGGCCGCCGGGACGGGCATCTCAGATGCGCATCGGCATGATGACGCCGACGAAGTCGACGCCGTCCCCGACCGGCCGCACGACGCCCGGGTCGAGCTCGCCCGAGAGCTCGATGGCGACCTCGTCGTGCCCGATGGCCGAGAGCGTGTCGAGCAGGTACTTGGCGTTGAAACCGATCGTCAACGCATCGCCGGCGTAGTCGACGTCGATCTCCTCGACGCCCTCGCCGACGTCCGGGTTCTGGCTCTGCACGCGCATCGTGCCGGGCTCGATCCGGAGCTGCACGCCACCGCTCTTGTCGCTCGCCACGAGGGCGATGCGGCGGAGCGATTCGACGAGGAGCGCGCGAGAGGCGACGACGCGGCGCGTGTGGCGCTGCGGGATGACCTTCGAGTAGGGCGGGAACTGCTCGTCCGCGAGCTTCACGCTGAGCATGAGCCCGTCGCGGCGGAAGAAGGCGTTGCCGGACGCGTGCGCGATGCCGATCGTCGTCGCCTCGTCGCCCTTGCCGCGGCTCGACTTCGCGTCCTCGAGCAGGCGCTTGAGCTCGTTCACGCCCTTGTAGGGGACGAGCATGCTGAACGTCGCCGCGCCCTCGGCCTTGTGCTCGGCCTTCGAGAGACGATGACCGTCGGTCGTGACCATGCGGACGACCTTTCCGTCGCTCTCGAAGAGCGTGCCCGCGAGGTGCGGCCGCGTGTCGTCGTTCGACATCGAGTACGAGGTGAGCTGCACGAGCTCCGCCAGGGCGTCGACGTCGATCTCGTGGAAGGTCGCTTCGCTCGCGCTCGGCAGCGGAGGGAAGTCCTCGCCCGGCATGCCCGGGATCTTGTACTTCACCTTCCCGCACTGGATCGTGCAGGCGTGGTTCTCGCCGGTGACGAGCTTCACGTCGCCGTCCGGCAGGTTCTTCACGATGTCGAAGAGCGTGCGCGCCGCGACGGCCACGCTGCCGGGCTTGCCGATCTTCGCGGGCGCGAGCGCGGTCACGCCGAGGTAGAGGTCGGTCGCCGCGAGGCGGAGCGATTCGGTGCCCTGCGAGGTGAGCAGGACGTTCGAGAGCATCGGCATCGAGCTCTTGCGGTCGGCGACCGCGTGCGTGCGGCTGAGTCCTCGGAGGAAATCGCGCTTGCTGATCGTGAGCTCCATGATGCCTCTCGGTGCCTGCTCGATCGGGATTCCGGAAACGCTCTCCGGATCGGAAGGGTATGGATCTTTAAATCTCGTCGTCGTCGTAGGGGCTGTGGACTGGGGGAAACGAGAGCCAAGCTCTCGGGATCACGGAAGGATCTTCCGAGATCCGCCCGTGGATGGAATCGGGGAGGAACTGGGGATGAAACGATCCACAGGATCCTCACAGACGTTGTCCACGGGGTTCACCACGCCTCGTCCACAGCCTCCCTCGGACGCACGGCCCCCGAGTCGCGGGAGCGCGCGGATTCTATCGCGAAATTCCTCGGATCGCGCAAAGAATCTTTGAACGTGCGTTCAGTATCCGGAGGGGGACACGGAGGGCTCGCCCGAGCCTCGACCCGCGGCTGTACCGTCGGACGGGGAGAGGGCTCGTCCCGGCTCCTCAGAGGACGGTCAGGCGTCCCGAGCGGTAGTCCTCGACCGCCTGCCGGAGCTCCTCGTCGGTGCTCATGACGAAGGGGCCGTAGCGGGCGACGGGCTCGTTGAGGGGCTGGGCGGCCGCGAGGAGCAGGCGGCCCCCCCCCTCGCTCGCGAAGCGGATGCGATCCCCCGGCCGTTCGAGGACGGCGAGCTGCCCGCCCGTCACGCGGGCGGCGCTCGAGCCGATGCGGACGTCGCCCTCGACGACGTAGGCGAAGGCGTTGTGCGAGCTCGGCAGGGTGTGCTCGTAGCGACCTCGGGGAGGGAGGGTGACGTCGAGGAGGTGGGGGGCCGTCACGATGCCCTCGACCGGGCCCTCGGCCTGACCGATGGCGCCGGCGACGAGGCGCACGGAGGCGTCCTGCACGCCGAGCAGCGGGATCCGGCCGGCCTCGATGTCCTGGTAGCGCGGGGGCATCATCTTCCGCGCCCGGGGCAGGTTCACCCAGAGCTGGAAGCCGTGGAAGAGCCCCGAGACCTGCTTCGGCATCTCGGAATGGAGGATGCCGTGACCGGCCGTCATCCACTGCGCCGTGCCCGGCCCGAGCCTCCCCTGGTTCCCGAGGCTGTCGCGATGCTCCATCGCGCCTTCGAGCATGATCGTGACGGTCTCGAAGCCGCGGTGCGGATGGGTCGGGAAGCCGGCGACGTAGTCCTCGGGGTTCCTCGACTTGATCTCGTCGAGCATCAGGAAGGGATCGAGCATCGGCAGGGCCCGCGTGCCGATCGCGCGGCGGAGGTGCACGCCCGCGCCCTCGGTGAAGGGCTGGGCGTCGACGATCTGGACCACCTCGCGGAGCCGCGAGGGGGCGATGGCTCCGGGGCCCTGCCCGTTCGAGGGGGCCACGGAAGGCCGGCAGGCGCCCACGAGCCCCGCCGCGGGGAGGGCGAGGCTGCTCGCGAGGAGGGTGCGGCGCGAGATCGAGGGCGGCAGGGACATCTTTCCATTCTCTCATGTCCGAGGGGCCAGGAGGCAAGCGGGGGAGGCCGGTCCCTACGGTGGCTTCGAGGTCGCGTTGGGGAATGCCGGGGCTCCCTCGCGCGTCGCATTCCGCGTGGTGCTCCGGCGACTCCTCCTGCTCGTCCTCGCGGTCGTCGCGACCGCCTGGGTGCTGCCGCGCCAGGTCGCGGGTCGCGACGCCGCGCCCTTCTACGAGGGCCGCGCCGAGCCGCGCAACGCCCTCGCCCGGAGCGTCGCGCTCGCGATCCGCGGGGGCGTGACGACGTCGGCGTTCCACACGGGCAACGCGCGCTTCGACGGGGAGTGGGCCTTCGGCACGCATCAGATGGCGGCGATCGGGCTCGCGCAGACGATGCTCGCCGATCGCTCGATGCGCGCGGTGCTCCGCGACGATCTGCGACGGGCCACGTCCGGCCTCGTCGCTCCGGGCACGCGCGACTTCGGGACGATCGCGTTCGGCGAGGACGGTCTCTTCCACCTCGAGAGCGCGAAGGGCCACGCCTACCTCGGCTACGTCGCGCTCGCGCTCGGCCTCGCGCGCCTCGCCGATCCCGAGCTCCCGGAGGCCGCGCTCCACGATCGCCTCTGCGCTTCGTTCGAGCGCAAGCTCGCCGCCGCTCCGAACGGCGTGATCGAGACCTATCCGGGCGAGGCCTATCCGGTCGACCTCGCCTCCATCGTGGGGGCTCTGGCGCTCCACCAGCGCGTGGCGGACGTCGATCATCGCGCCTCGATCGAGCGCATGCTCGCGCTCTTCCGCACGCGCTTCCGCGATCCCTCGACGGGTCTGCTGATCCAGAGCGTCTCGCCCTCGACGTGCGACGTCGTCGACGGCCCGCGCGGCTCGGGCACGGCGCTCGGCGCGTACTTCCTCGCCTTCGCCGACCGGGGCCTCTCCCTCGAGCTCCATCGCTCGCTCGTCCGTGCGCTCGGGATGAACCTCGCGGGCTTCGGGGCGATGCGCGAGTACCCCTCGGGACGGTCGGGGAACGGCGACATCGACAGCGGCCCCGTCGTGCTCGGTGCGAGCGTGTCGGCGACGGGCTTCGCGCTCGCCTCGTCGCGCCTCCACGGCGATCGCGAGACCTTCGTCGGCCTCTACCGCACGGCGCATCTCTTCGGCCTGCCGGTCGGGGACTCCGCCGGGTTCCGCTACGTCTCGGGGGGACCGCTCGGGAACGCGATCCTCCTCGCCATGCTCACCGCGGGGCCCGGGACATGAACGTAGGAGCTGCAAACGAATCGAGACCGTCGAGCGGGGCTCCCGCGGACGCCCTGCGCTCGCTCGGCTCGCTCGTCGTCGCCACGCTCGTGCTCGCCGCTCTCCACGAGCTCGGTCTGCGCGTCCTCGATCGCCTGCACGTCGTCGAGCGCCTGCTCTCGCCGAACGGCCTCGACGGGTTGGTCCTGCCGATCGCCGCGGTGCTCGTCCTCGTGCTCCGGATCTTCCTCTTCTTCGTCGCTCCGGGGCTCCTGGTCGCCTCGACGATCCGCCTCGTCCACGCGTGCGTTCGTCCGCGATCGATGCCACCCTGACGGCCTGATGACCGCCAAGGATCCGAGCATCGCGCGCCTCCTCGAGGCGCTCTCGAACGGCGCCCACGGCGCCGTCCCCGTCGATACCGGCGCGAGCAATTCCGTCGACCTCACGTCACCTTCCGAGGCCCGCCGTCTCGTCCACGTGACGACGCAGGATCCGGACGCGGAGCGCTACGACTACGAATGCTTCCTGCCCGACGGACCGTCCGCGAAGCGTCCGGTCCGCTGGGGCAAGAACGTCACGATCGAGCGGTTGCTCGAGGTCGCGGGCGAGCACGTGGGCTGAGCCCGGCGCGCGTGCCCTGGCACGTCGACCGAGAAGCGGCCGGAAGATGTGGGGTTCCGACGTGCAGGATTCCGAACCGACGCCCGTAGCCGACCGGATTCGCCTGTTCGCCCCGCTGTGCGCGGTCATCGCGATCTCCGCTGCGGTCCTCTTCGTCGTCGCCATCCGTCGTGGTTCGAGCTGGGTGGACGAGGCCTTCTACGCGGAGCCGGCGCGCGTGCTCTCCGCCGAGCTGCGGCTCGCGGATCCGATGTTCGGCTCCGTACGCGGTCTCGATCGTACGTTCGCGTTGCAGCCACCGGGCTCGTTTCTCGTCGGGGCGGCCTTCTTCGAGCTCTTCGGCTTCGGGATGCACCAGGTACGGCTCTTGGCGGCGCTCGAGTGCGTGCTCGCGACCGTGCTGGTGTTCGCGACGACTCGAGCCGCATCCGTCGGGACCCGCGCCGAGCGCGTGGGATTCGCCACCGTCGCCGCGACCCTCTTCGCGACGGACTTCGTCCTCTTCCGGGCGGCGACGTCGGGCAGACCCGATCTCCTGGCGATCGCGTGCACCCTGGGCTCGGCGGTCTGCGCGACGAGGGGCTCCTGCGCTTCGTCCGACGCGGCGCGCTGGCGCTTCGCGAGCGGGGCCCTGGTCGGCTTCGCGGTCGCCGTGCATCCCGTCGCTGCCGTCTTCGCTCCGGCCGCGGCGCTCACGGCGCTGGTGACGGCCCCTCCCGAGGCGCGCCTCCGGGCGGTGTCCGAGGTCGTCCTGGGGGGGGTCGTCGGACTCGCCCCGTGGATCGTCCACTTCGCGACCCACGTCGACGCCTGGAGGACGCAGTTCCCAGACCACGTGCGGGGTGCACACGCGGGCGGCCCTCCGGCGCCGTTCCCGAGTGCGTGGTTGATCCTGTGGCGCCCGATCGAGCACCTGGCGTCTCTCCGACCGGTCACGCACGTGGCCCTGGCTCTCCTCGTCGGGATCGTGGGTGGGTGGCGCCAGGGCGGCGGAGCCATGCGAGCGGCCCTGCTCTATGGTCTCTTCGGTACCCTCGCGCTGCTTCCCGGAGAGAGCTTCTTCAAGCTCTTCGTGCCCTTCCTCTACGTCGCGGGGTGCGCTGGCTTGTCGACCTTCGCCGGGCGGATCGGGCGAACCCGCCTCGTGGTGGCCGCGGGTCTGCTCCTCGCCGTGCCGCTCGTGCGATACGGCCATCACGCACGCCTGGCTCTGCGCGAAGCCGCCGTCGACAACGCCGAACCGATCGATGCGGTCCTACGAAGGCACGTCCCTCGAGGCTCGCGCCTCGTGGCCGAGCCCGAGGCCTACTTCGCCGTGCGCGAGCGGGGATGCGCCATGCTCCTCCCGTCGCCGCTCCACGGTCTCCGGTTCGCCGTCTCGGAATCGGACGTCGCCGAGTTCGCCGCGGACCTCGAGACGTTCCACCCCGACTTCGTGCTGCTCTCGGTCGAGCGACCGCCCGAGAGCGTCGGAGCGCTCTCGGGCATCGCGCATTTCGAGCTGGTCGCCGCGGCGGACACGCGGCTCCCGAGCGCAGTCATGGCGCGTGACCGCTACCACCTTCGTCTGTACCGCGTGCGCTACGTCGTGGCGGATCACTCCGACGGATGACCCTCAGGGACAAGCGATGGTCGCATAGGCCAGCGCGCCGTCCGCATGGGTCTCGACGTCGCGCGTGCCCTCCGGCTCGCTCCGGAACGAAACCCGATGCGTCCCACGGACCGCTTCTGTACCATCACCCCAGGGGATGGTGATGGAGAGAGAGCGTCCGTCCGCGCGACTCGCCGCGAGCGCGCAGGGAAGGAGCGACGCGGTTCGTCGCGTGGAGAGCCGCGGGCCGGCCGCCGGCCTCGGCAACGAGCCGCGCGCGTGGCTCGGTCGCGTGCGTCTCTTCGACGGAGTCGAGGACGAAGGCCTCGATCGCATCCTCGCCGCGGGCCGGTGGGTACGGACGTGCAAGGGAGAGGTCGTGATCGAGCGAGGCTCGGTCGGGGACCAGCTCTTCGTGATCCACCGCGGCCGCTACCAGGTGACGGCCACCGACCCCGCGGGTCGCCGGGTGACGCTCAGCGTGCTCGGGCCGAGCGAGGTCTTCGGCGAGATCGCGATGGTCGACGGCTGCGGTCGCTCGGCGGACGTGATCTCCGTCGGTAGCGGGCGGCTTCTCGTCCTCGAGCGCAAGAGCTTCCTCGCGCTCGCCGGGGCCTATCCGGCCATCGGTTGGACGCTCACGAGCGTGGTCGCACGCAGGCTCCGACGCCTGACGGAACGTCTCGAGGATCGCGCGTTCCTCGATCTCGAGAAGCGTCTCGCCAAGCGCCTCGTCGAAGCGGCGGAGGACGTCGGCGGGACGACGGACGGGCGCCTCCTGCGCGGCATCGCCGTCTCGCTCACGCAGAACGACCTCGCCGCCATCGTCGATGCCTCGCGCGAGCGCGTGAACCGCCAGCTCGCCGCGTGGGTCAAGGACGGGATCGTCGCGGTCGAGCGGAGCCGCATCGAGCTCCTCGATCCCGTGGCGTTGCGACGCGTCTACCAAGCGCCTCCGGAGCCCGCGCCCGACTGACCCCCGCGCGAACGTGACGCGGATCACGCTCGCGGGCGATTCGGGCGATCGACGCGGGAAACGCGCGCGCCCCGTGGCAGCTTGGCTGCGGGGGGATTCATGACGAACGAACGGCTCGACGTCGTCTTCGAGGGCGGCGGTGCGAAGGGGCTCGCGCTCACCGGCGCGGTGGCGGAGCTCGAGAGGCGGTCCTACGACTTCGGACGTCTCGTGGGCACGTCCGCGGGTGCGATCACGGCGACGCTGATCGCCGCCGGCTACCGCGGGAAGGCGCTGCGGGACGTGGGACTCGAGCGGCTCCCGTCGGGGGCTTCGCGGATGACCACGTTCCTCGAGCAGCCCGGTCACGTCGGCAACGACGACATCCTCCACAGCCTCCTCGGCGGCGCGATCGCGGAGGTGCTCGATCCCTTCCTGCCGCAGGTGCTCGAGCGGCCGATCGAGATCGGCACGCTCCGGACGCTCCTCCTCCTGCCTCCCTTCGCTCGCCTCTTCAACCTGGTCGAGCACGGAGGTCTGTACTCGGCGCGGGGCTTCCTCGCCTGGCTCGACGAATGCCTCGACGCGCGCTCGCCCGGCCTGAGCCAGCTCCCGCTCGCGCGCTTCCACGAGCAGACGGGGTTCGATCTCAACCTCGTCGCCTCGGACACCACGGCGACGCGGATGCTGGTGTTGAACCATCGGACCGCGCCGGAGCTGCCGCTGCGTTGGGCGGTCCGGATGTCGATGAGCATCCCCTTCGTCTGGCCCGAGGTCGTGTGGGATGCGTCGTGGGGCACGTACCTCGGCCAGTCGATCGCCGGTCACGTGATCCTCGACGGCGGCCTGATCTCGAATTTCGCGCTCCGCCTCCTCGTCTCGGACGCGCCGTGGATCACCGCGATCATGGGCGGACCGCCCGATCCGGATCGCTGCATCCTCGGCCTCGCGCTCGACGAGACCCTCGAGGTCGATCCGCACAAGCGTCGCCCGGCGCCCACGACGCTGTCGCAGAAGACGATCGGACGCATCGAGCGCGTCTTCGACACCGCGACCGGCGGCAACGACACCACGGAGCAGGACGTCTACCAGAGCCTCGTCTGTCGTCTGCCGACCGGTGGCTACGGAACGCTCGAGTTCGACATGAGCGTTGCCGAGATCGAGCGCCTCATGGACTCGGCGGCCCATGCGGTCGATGCGTGGCTCGAGACGCGCCACGGCGTGCTGCACCGCGTGCACGAGGCGCGCGCCCGGATGAGCGCCGACTTCGGACGCACGCTGCTCGCCCAGAGGGCCGAGGAGCTCCCGAAGCTCGCGGCGGAGTGAATCGGACGAGCCAGGGGACCGGGCTCGGGGAGACAGGGGGACCCACATGAGCGCAGAGTTGAACGTCGTCCTCGAGGCAAGGGGGCCTCGGGCATCGAGCCGACCGAACCACGTCCGTGAATCGCGTCCGCCGCGGTCGCCGTCGGACGCGGTGACCAACCCCATCGAGACGGAGCAAGAGCTCCGCTTCGTCGTGCCCGAGAGACCGACGTTCCCGCTCCTCGGATCGATCGCGTCCGTGCTCAGCCTCGTGGCGATGTCGGCGCTCTCGACGCTGATGTTCCTCGCGCTGCTCGGCGCCGGGAACCCGGAGGTGCGGCAGGTCCTCGAGCGCCTCGTCGGAGACGGCATCCTCCGACTCCTCCACGTGCCCGAGGCCCCTGGCGGGCTCGCGGCGTGGACCTGGCTGCCCTTCCTCTTCACGATCTTCGGGAGCACGCTCGGCTTCCTCTTCGAGCTCGGCCTGATCCTCTCGGGCACCCCCTTCGACCAGACGAAGAGCCCGCTCGCGACGTGGACGCAGCGCGTCCGCTTCGCGAACCTCGCGCCCGTGACGACGACGATCTTCTTCTTCGTCGTCTCGATGACGGTGGAGGACGAGACGATGCGCGCGGCGCTCCTCGTCGTCTCGACGGCGGCCTGCGCGGGGCTCGCGTTCGCCCTGTTCCTCGCGCCGCCGAACCCGCTCCTGCCGGCGATCCTCCTCGGGACCCAGCTCGTCCAGGCGATCCTCGTGCTCGCCTCGGGCGCTCCGCTCGGCGGCCACTTCCTGCTCGCGCAGGCGGTCCTGCAATTCACCGCGCTCGTGGTCGGCACGGCGACGCCGCGGGCGAGCACGATCTTCCACACCCTGAGCACGCTCTCGGGCGTGATGCTCTATGCGAGCCTCCTCGAGGTCACGAGCGCGGATCCGACGTTCTCGCGTGAGGTGGCCGTGGCGGCGCCCGCCTTCGGGCCGCTCGCCTGGGGCCTCTTCCTCGCCGCCGTTACAGGGCTCGTCGTCTCGGCGAAGACCTTCCCGCTCGCGGTCTCCACGCTCCGCGTCGTCGTGACCGAAGCGCTCTGGGTTCCGATCTACTTCAAGCTGATCAGCGCCGACCGCTTCCCGGATCCGATCGCGCTCGACGTCGTCTACCGGAAGAAGAAGCCGCAGCGCGCGCGCCTCGTCCCGTATTCCGTGGCCCATCCGACGAACCTCGGGGCGAGCCTCGACATCCCGGCGCTCCTCGACGACGAGCTCGAGGCGAACGCGACGATCTTCACGAAGCTCCTCGCGCAGGCGAAGTCGGCGTTCTCGCTCATCGCCCTGCTCGACAAATTCGCTCCCCAGTCGAACGTCGCGACGCGGCTCGCGGACAAGCTGCGCATGCAGGTCTTCGAGAACGGGGAGCCCTATTGGCCCTCCCTCTTCCAGAAGGAGCTCTTCGGAGCCACGCTCCCCGGCGGAGGACGCCTCGAGCCGGTGCCCGAGACGGCGCTCCGGGCCTTCGAGTCCGGTCAGCTCCTCGCCTACCTCACGGAGTTCGGCATCGGCAGCTCGTTCGCGAAGCCCGCGCCCGAGCGCGGCGAAGGCGCGCTGGTCTCGGACTTCCGCTTCCTCGAGAAGTACGAGACGAAGCCCGACTACGAGCCCTACGGCGGGCTCGCCTACTTCCGCGTCGATCCGCGGAGCGAGCGTCTCGTCCTCGAGTCCGTCGTCGCGCCGCGCTCGTCCCTCGAGATCCCCGTGGATCCGGCGGATCCCGCTTTCCGCCACGCCGAGGCCCTGGTGACCGCGTCGCTCTACTACCAGGTCATCAGCGGCAAGCACCTCGCCGAGATCCACATGACGTACAACCTCGTCGAGGTCAGCATGCACAACGCGTTCGACGCGGCGGGTGCGTGGAACCATCCGTTCCGGACCTTCCTCTACCTGCACTTCTTCTCGCACGAGCTCGCCGAGGAGCTCACGACGGAGCACCTGGTGCAGGACGGAGCGGTCTTCAGCCAGATCTTCGCCACGACCCACGACGCGCTCGTGCAGCACCTCGACGACTGCTACTCGGCCTTCGAATACGGGGAGGACGAGGACTTCGAGGCGCGCACCGAGGCGATGCGCATGCCGGCGCGGGACGGCACGAAGGGTGCCCTGCTGCCGCACTGCAGCGTCTCGTGGGAGCTCGAGTACTTCGAGATCTTCCACGCCTACGCCGCCGCGCTCGTCGAGGCCATCTATCCGGACGATCGCGCGGTCGTCGAGGACCGGCACCTGCAGGACTTCCATCGCGGTCTCCGCGAGGTCCTCGTGCGCGGTCTCCCCGAGCGCTACGACGGCTTCCAGACGAAGAAGGGCATCGCTCGCTTCGCCGCGGAGACGATCCACCACACGACCGTGCGCCATCAGATCTACGGGACGACCGGCATCCGGGCCGCGCTCGATCCGCGGGTGAGCAAGGTCCAGGTGCCGAAGGACGGCGGCACGAGCGCCGTCGAGGAGTGGCGCTCGCTCGCCTACGTCGCGCTCGCGACCGGACAGGCGCGCTTCACGCTCCTCACGGGCCCGGACGGAAAGGACTTCCGCTACCTGCTCGAGGCGATCCCGACGCCGCTGCGCGAGCGCATGGGGAAGGCCTTCGAGAAGCTCCAAGGAGATCTGCAGGCGCTCGAGGCGAAGTGGACGAGCGCACCGAACGCGAAGTCCTTCAACTACGACTACCTGCGCGCGCTCCCGTCGGAGCTCCACACCGGGCCCGGGTACTGAGCGCGGTCCGTCGGGTACGAACGCGAACGCCGCGAGGCCTCGGGCCCCGCGGCGTCGCGGCGTGTCGGGCGCGGCGGGCGAGCCGCGCGCCGTCTCAGCCCAGCAGGTTCTGCAGCCGCTCGACGGCCTCGGCGTACTCGCTCACGAGCCGTGCGATCACGTCGCGCGTCTTCTCGACCTTGTTCATCTGACCGACGACCTGGCCGACGGCGTTGAACGCGACCTTCTGCGCCTGACCGACGCTCGCGTAGCGGTTCGTGCGGCGGATCGCGTCGGCCGTCACGAGGCCCTGGAGCGGCATGCCGAGGGGCTGCGGGTTCTTCGGATCGGCCCACGCCTCGGTCCAGTCGTTCTTCAGCATGCGGCAGGGCTTGCCGGTGAACGAGCGCGAGCGGACGGTGTCCTCGCTCGTCGCGTTCAGGTACTCCTGCTTCTCGGCGGGCTCGGCCTCGGCCTCCTCGACCGTGAGCCAGAGCGAGCCGGTCCACACGCCTGCGGCGCCCATCGCCATCGCGGCGGCGACCTGGCGACCGTTGCCGATGCCGCCCGCCGCGAGGACGGGGAGCGGAGCGACGGCGTCGATGATCTGCGGCCAGAGCACCACGGAGCCGATCTCGCCGGTGTGACCGCCGCCCTCGGTGCCCTGCGCGATGATGATGTCGATGCCGGCGGCCTTGTGCTTCTTCGCCTGCTTCACCTTGCCGCAGAGCGCCGCGACGAGGCGACCCGTGCCGTGGATCTGGTCGATGATCTCCTTCGGCGGCGTGCCGAGCGCGTTCGCGATCAGCTTCACCTTCGGATGCTTCAGAGCCTCGTCGAGGAGGGGCTTCGCCGTCGCCTCGGTCCAGCCGAGCAGGCCGAGCTTGTCCTCGGGCGGGGCCTCGGGGACGCCGTGCTCCGCGAGGAGCTTCGCGGCGAAGTCGCGGTGGCCCTGCGGGACCATCTTCTCGAGCTGCGCGGCGAGCTTCGCCGGATCGCTCTCGCCGATGCCCTCGTACTTCTGCGGGATGACGATGTCCACGCCGTAGGGCAGGTCGCCGATGTGCGCGTCGATCCACTCGAGCTCGCGCGCGAGCTGCTCCGGCGTGAAACCGACGGCGCCGAGCACGCCGAAGCCGCCGGCCTTGCTGACGGCGACGACGACGTCGCGGCAATGGGTGAAGGCGAAGATCGGGAATTCGATTCCCAGGCGGTCGCAGAGCTCGGTCTTCACGGCGTTCTCCTCTCGGCGTGCAGGAGGGGTCTTGCCCTCGGGGCCGATTGTACACAAACTGTATAGAACGCGTTTCAAAGCGTCCACCGACAACCGGATTCCCCAACGATTTCCATGACCGCACTCCCTACCCCGTCGACCTCCTCGCGGGCGTCCGCCCCCGTCCCGGCCAAGCGCCTCCGTTCGCTGGCCCGGAAGAAGCAGCTCGTCCGGGTCGCGAGCGAGCTGCTCTCGACGGTCGGCGTCGACTACGTGCGCGCCCCGGAGGTCGCGGAGGCGGCCGGCGTCACCCGGGCGGTCGTCTACCGCTTCTTCCCGAGCCGGCAGGCGCTGCTCTCGGCCGTGCTCGAGGAGTTCCGTCGCGAGCTCGAGGTCCGGTTCGAGGAGCGCGCGCCCCTCCTCCGCGAGACGCGCGACATGACGACGCTCGAGAGCGCGGTGCGGGGCTTCGTCGAGGCCTCCTGCGACGCGATCGACGCGACGGGCGCGGGCGGATTCTTGCTGCTCCACATGGACGGGCCGGATCCCGAGATCGCGGCGCTCACGCGGGCGACGCGCGACGCGCTCCACCGTCCGTGGATCGCGCGGGTGGCGAGCATCACGCGGGTCGATCCGCCGCTCGTGAACGCCGTGAGCGCGATGGCCGCGGCCTCGAGCAAGGCCGTGCTCACCCTGTACACGCATCGGAAGCTCACGCGCGAGCAGGCCTCCGATGCGGTCGCGCGCGGGATGCGTGCGCTCTTCGAAGAATTCCAGCGCTGACCGGGCGTAGGATGCGGGGATGTCCACCGCCCCGCAGAGCCCGCTCGCCACGCCGACGCCCTGGGACCTCGTCTCGGCCGGCTACGAATCCGACATCGTCCCCGTCTTCGAGGGCTACGCGCGCGACGCGCTCGAGCTCGCGCGGGTCGACGGCACGCATCGCGTGCTCGACGTCGCCGCCGGGCCCGGGACCCTTTCGCTGCTCGCCGCGGAGCGCGCGCACCACGTGGAGGCGATCGACTTCGCGCCCGCGATGATCGAGCGACTCGCGCGGCGCGTCCGCGAGCGGAGCGTGACGAACGTCACGGCGTGCGTCGGCGACGGCCAGGCCCTGCCGTACGCCGACGAGAGCTTCGACGCGGGCTTCTCGATGTTCGGGCTGATGTTCTTCCCGGACCGCGCGAAGGGCTTCGCCGAGCTCCGTCGCGTGCTGCGTCCCGGCGGGACGGCGCTCGTCTCGAGCTGGCATCCCGTCGAGGCCGTGCCCGCGATGCGCGTGCTCTTCACGACGCTGCGCGAGCTGATTCCGATGCCCGCGCCGGACGGCCCGCCCCCGCTGAGCTCCGCCGCCTCGGTGCGCGAGGAGATGGAGGCCGCGGGCTTCCGCGACGTCGAGGTGCACACGCTCGTCCACGAGATGAAGCACGAGAGCCTCGCCGCGATGTTCGCGAGCATGGAGCGCTCGATGGCGCCGATCGTGCTGCTCCGCACGCGCCTCGGGGCGGAGGCCTGGGCCCCGCTCGCGAAGAAGCTGCGCGACGCGCTCGTCCTCGAGCTCGGGGAAGGGGCGTGCGTGACCGAGATGCCGGCGTACGTGGGGATGGGGCGGAGGTGAGGTGCCCGGCGTTTCCGAGCCGCCCATGACCCGAGACACGTCCCCGTCGCCGTTCGTCGAAGGAGCCCGCCTGTTCCGCGAGCACGCGCCCGTCCTCCTGGCGGCGGCGCTCCCCGGGCCGATCGTCCGCGCGGTCGGTCGGGTGCTCGGCCTGCTCCTCGCGCCGGAGCCGGCACCGGAGCATCGGCTCGCGCAGCTCCTCGTGGCGCTGACGAGCCTCGTGCTTCTCTTCTTCGTCAGCGACGTGCTGACGACGACCTCCGTCCTCCGGGCCTCGCTCGTCCTGCTCGGCGCGCGTGAACGGACCCCGCCCTTCGCCACCGACGCGGGACGCGTCCTCCGGGTCCACGGTCTCGTCTTCGCGCTCGGCCTCCTCGGCAGCTCGGCGTTCCTCCTGCCGGGGCTCGTCGTCCTCGTGGCGTACGCGATGCGGAACGGCCTCGCGCTCCCGATCGCGCTCGCCGAGGAGAAGGGAGCGTGGTCCGCGTTCGCGTCGAGCCGAGCCCTGCACGAGGGACGCACGGCGCAGAGCCTCCGTGCCCATGCGCCGGTGCTGCTGCTCGCTCCGTTCGTGACGATCGCACGGATCGTCGTCTCGCCCCGCGTCGCCCACCTCTTCGACTCGGCGCTCGCCGGGCGCTTCAGCCTCGGCGAGCTGAACAGGCCGTACTTCGCCTACCTCGCGACGGACGTCGCGATCGACGTCGTCTGGAGCGCCTTCGCCGGCTCGGTCCTCGCGGCGTCCTACGTCGCGTTCCGGAGGCCGCCCCGGGTCGAGGCGGGCGCGATCGCACGCGTCTTCGAGTGAGCCGTTCGGGCCGGGCACCTGGATGTCGCCGAGGGCAATTCGCGGAAACCATCAGGTCGTCGGCGCGGTCTCCGCTCGGGCGCTCGCGTCGGCGGAAGGTCGCCTGTTCGGGCCGAGCGTCGAGGTAGTATCCATGGTCGCCATGCCCCCGGCATCCGCGAGCCGCACCACGCCTGTGAAGCCCTGGACCTACCGCAGAGCACTCGTCCTCGCATCGATCGCGTCCTTCGCCGCGCCGATGCTGGTGGCGATGTGGATCGGACGCGGCGACGTACGCGAGGCCGACCTCGTGTCGCCGTTCGTGCCGCTACACCCGACGAGCTCTGCGTTCTGGATGATCCCGTTCGCGATCGAACCGCTGGCCGGACGTCGGTTCTCGCTCGGACGAACCGTCGGGGCACTCGTCGCCGTGGTCACGGGCCTTTGCGTGCTCCTCTATCTCGGAGTCCTCGCAGGCATGGGATGGAACATCTCCGGGGTGACCTTCGCGATCCTCTGCTCGACCCTTTCGACGATCGTCGAGGCGTGCGTCGTAGGGATTCGCGACGCGTGCATGCCGCGAGTCGGACTCTGCGTCTCCGCGTGGCTGATCCAGTTCATCGGAATGAGCTTCGGGCGCGGGTGGATGCCGTCGGCGGTGGCTCTCGTCGGCGGCGCTCTGCTCGTGTTCGGGTCGGCGTGGAACCGAGGTATCAGCTGGGAATCAGCGCATCCGCGGTGAGTTGCCGGCGCCGAAGCCTTCGCTCATGTCGTCGATCCTCCGCTCGAAGCTCTTCTGGGTCCTGGTGGTCGCCATCTCGCCGTGCGTGGTCACCGGCGCATGGATCCTCGTCCTCGAGCCACGCACATTGCCGTCGCGAGTGAGCACCGCCTCGCCGCCATCGGGTCTTCCGGGCCGATGGCGATTCGAGGCGCCGATGGCTTCCGTTCAAGCATGCATGGCCACCTACGGGAGGTATGGGCGAGGGCACGTCTTCGCGAGGGAGCCGTCGCGGTATCGGGTCACCGTCCGCGACTATGCAGGGGAGCCCGAGGCATCCCTGCTGCGGTCGGAGCCCGTCCGCATCTACCGCATCGACGGACGCATCGCCCCGAGCATGGCGGAGTACGAGGTGAGCTTGATCGGCGAGGGCGCGGCGACGGAAGCCGTCGTGACCAGCCAGTACTACTCTCTGCACATCTGGCGGCGGCGCCCCGGTCCTCATGCGGGGGGACTCTTGGGCAACTGGTTCGGGTACGACGTCCCTTCCCCAGGGATCGACGAATACCGGATCCTCCGAAGCCTCGGGGCGTGTCTCGGGGAAGGCCAGGGTCCGCCACGACGCCTGCCGGAACCGGTTCGCTCGCGCTGAGCCGCGATGCGAGGATTCGCACGTCGGGACCCTCGAACCGATCGGCGACCGTGTCGCGAAAACCCAGAACCTCGTGAACCTCCGGCCGCCGATCGTCACTTCCGGACCAACCCCTCGCCGAAGGATTGGTCATGGTGCGTCCCCTCTTGGCCCTCTTGGTCTTCACGTCGTCGACGTTGACCTGCAACCGTGCCGAGCGTCCTCGCGAGGGAGGCTGCCCCTTCGACTCCGCGCCGGTGGACGGGGCTTCCTTCGGGGCGACCGGCGCGGCCGTCGTCGGGGCGGCGAAGCCGAGTGGGGCCGACGTGACGCTCTGCTCCGACGGCGCCGGGTTCGCGGCCTCGGAAGACGCGTACCACCACGTCGGATGGTCCGTCGCGGGGGAGTTCGTGCTCCGGGCGCGGATCGACTCCGTCTCGAAGGGGGAAGCGACCCTCGCGTTCGCACCGAACCCGGGTGACGATCGGGGGCCACGTCTCCGAGCGTCGTTCCGTGCGGGAGAAGGTGGCGCGCTGATGCTCTTCGCCGGCGAGCGGACCTCGAACGGGGGAGAGGTGGCGCTCGCGGAGGAGAGCCTCGGAACGAACGGGGTCGACGTGGAGCTCTCGCGGACCGATGGCCTCTTCCTTCTCCGTGTCTCGGACCCCACGGCCACGGGTGGATTCCGCACCGTCTTCTCGCGGCAGGCGGCGGCCGAGCTCGCGGTGTCGGGGCGCGCCTACCTGGCGGCGGCTCGCAGGAACGAGGGCGTGCCCGTGGTCGCCACGTTCCGGCGCGTCTCGATCGAGACGGCCAACGACGTGGCGGACCTCGAATGCGGCGAAACACTCGCCGTCGAGCCGGGCGGCACGCTGACGCTCCGGGGCGCGGAGCTCCACACGATCCGCTCCGTGGACTTCGGCGGACAGCCGACGACGTTCCGGCAGGTCGCCTGGGACCGCCTCGAGATCGACGTGCCCACCGGCATCCCGAGCGGCCCCGCCACCGTGCATGCCACCAGCCGTGGGCGACGGGTCGTGCTGCGCGACGCCGTCGTCGTCGGCGCCGAGTGGGTCGACGCACGCCTCGGACCCGATGCGACCGCTCTCGTCGATGCGGCCGGCGGACGGGTGGTCTCGATGGCGGCCGGCGACGACGTCTTCCTCCTCGGCGAGAGGCTCCCCACGGGGAGCGGCACCCTCGCGTGGTTCGGTGACTCGCCCGCGCGGGTCCTGCCCGACAGCACGTCGACCCGGCTGCACCTCGAGCTCGAGGCGGTGAAGCGGGACGGAGTCGCATGCCCGCGCCTCTTCGTGCCGAACGCTCGCTCGCCGCGAGGCTCGGTCCTCTACGGGGACGCCTTCGGCATCGACGCGAGCGCGCATCCGAGGCTCTGTCCTTCCCTGATCGGCGCGCCGAGCGATGCGCCTCCCGCATCGACCCGGGTGGCGATGGCGAGCGTCCCGCCCTCCCTGATCGGGACCTCCACGCCCCTCCGCGTGCGCGCCCTCTGGTCGGAGCGCCGGAACGGGTCGACCACGCGAGGCTCGCGCCTCGTCGAGACCCTCGTTCGTCCGGACGGGGGCCACGGCGCCGAGCGTTGGTTCGAGTCCGTGCGAGCACGCATGAACGAGGCCGTCCAAGGGGAGGAGGACGAGGCGCCGTGTGGCTGCGACGTCACGGCCGCCGCTTCGCCGTCCGACGGAACGCTCGGCTTCGCCCCATGCTCGATGTCGCCCGGTCCGCTTCCGCCGGTGCCCGACCATCCGAACGCCTTCGTGCCGAACGTGCCGCCGTTCAGCATCGTCGACATCGCGGCGGCCGCGGGCGTTCCCTCGGCTCCGATCGATTGCGCGGGCGTCTCGCCGGACGATCCCCGTCCCTTCGCCTGGTGCCAGCTCCGGGCCGTGGTGCAGGCGATTCCGTCGGGGCCGCTCGCCGGCTATCCCACGTTCGAGTCGTATCCATCGCTCGAGTCCGTCTACCAGGCGCACGCCGCGCCGAACCTCGAAGAGCTCGGTGTGGTGATGCCGTGGGATCGCCTGCCCGACGAGAAGTCCACGATGCTCGAACCCGGGATGGCGGAGAGGTTCGTCGACCTCGGCTACGCACATCCGGACGACCTCGGGACCCGCGTCGCCACCTGCACGGCCGACGAGCGCAACTGGATGCCGCGATTCCGCACGGGGGATCGTCTCGTGAAGCTCTTCTGGGTCACGGGCGCCGAGCTCGGCGACGCCATCGATCCCTCGCTCCTCTACAGCTACCAACCCCCGAGCGGACCGCGCGTCTACCTCGTCGGCCTCCACATCGGCGTCGCCCGCTTCTTCGAGCCAGGCGAGTACCTGCGGTGGCTGACGTTCTGGGTCCCGCCCACGGGCCCGACGACGGGCGCGTTCAACGACGCCTGTCCTCCGGGCACCAAGGCCGACATGCCCGCCGACTTCCTCGGAACGGGCTGGGACCAGTTCGTGCTGTGCACGGAGGACGAAGGCCACGACTGCGGCAATCCGTGGGGCCCGACCAACGAGTGCGCGGCCGGCTCCGCCGCCGGATGCGAGTCGTGTCATCGAGACCAGGGCGAGGTCCGCTCCGGCCTCGACGGACAGTTCCTCGCGCCGGCCTGGCTCGGTCGACTCGCCCTGTTCCACGCTTCCGACGTCGTCGAGTCGTACCAGGCCATCCGAGACGGCGACCGCGACGCGCGGCCCATCGACTGCGCGCTCGGGAGTCAGCAGCTCACCGAGAACCCACTCGATCCCTGAGGCGAGCCGGGCGCTCCGTCCCATGCCGTTGCGGCCGGGAGGCGCTCGGGCGCACCATGGGGGCACGAGCCGGTTCACCGCACGTCGAGCGGGCTCGGCGGAGGAAGCCATGGTCCACGTCCCCGAGTGCGAGAGCTGCCGAGGGTCGGGCGAGATGCCGACCGACTACGGCCCCCTGGATTGCCCCGACTGCGGCGGCTCGGGCCTCCTGCCTTCGCGGAGCGCGTTCGTCGATTGGCGCTCGCGCGATCTCGAGCGGGCGATCGCCCGTGGAGCCGACGTGCGTTCGCACGACGTCGCCTGGCTCGTCGAGGAGATCCGCCGGGCGCGCGGTGCGCTCACGGAGATCGTGGCGCTCGCGCACGACGTCGAGGACGACGACGCGATCTCGAAGCGCATCCGGTTCGTCGCGAACCGAGCGCTGGGGCTCTACGAATCCCCGACGCGATGATGCTCCCGTCGCCCACCGGGTCGGTGGCGGCACGCACCTCTTCCTCGTCCGGGCCTTCACGGCGCCGCGGATCGCCACGTGCCCGGACGCGGCTCTCGGTCCTCTCGAGAGCGACGACCCCGTCGAGCTTGTTGCGGATGCGACGATCGGCGTAGAGTTCCGGCTCTCGCGCGGAGCCCTCCTCCGCGCCGCCCCGAAGGCTCTCCGTCGAGGCCTTCGCGCCGCGAGAGGAGCGCTCATGGAGTCGGTGCAGATCGATCGGTACGGAGACGCGAGCTGTCTCTCGGTTCGATCCGTGGAGCCCGCGGCCCCGGGACCGTCCGAGGTCCGCGTCCGCGTGCGAGCGGCATCCGTCAACGCGGCCGACCTCCACATGCTGCACGGGACGCCGCTGCCGCTCCGGCTCGCGGTGGGTTTCTCGCGTCCGCATCGGATCCGTGGCTTCGGCGCCGACGTCGCGGGCGTCGTCGAATCGGTCGGCGCGCAGGTCACGCGACTCCGCGTCGGCGACGAGGTCTTCGGCGACCTCTCCGGCTGCGGCTTCGGGGCCGCGTCGACGCTCGTCACCGCGCCCGAGTCCGCGCTCGTGCACAAGCCGCGGCGACTCACGTTCGAGCAGGCCGCCGCCGTGCCGATGGCGGCCGCGACGGCGCTGAACGGTCTCTGCGGCGTGGCGGGCCTCGCGCAGGGCCAGCGCCTCCTCGTCGTCGGCGCCACGGGGGGCGTGGGCTCCTTCGCGATGCAGCTCGGGGCCTCGATGGGCGCCGAGGTGACCGCGTTGGCGCGCGCCGAGAAGCGCGCCGCGCTCGAGGCGCTCGAGGTCGGTCGCGTCGTGGACTCCGAGGCGCTCGGTCGCGGCGAGCTCGGGACGTTCGACGTCGTGCTCGACGCCGCCGCGTTCGGCTCGCCCTTCGCCTACCGCGCGCACCTCGTCCCCGGCGGCGTCTACGTCCTCGCCGGTGGCAGCTTCGGCGCGCTGCTCACCGTCGGGCTCTTCGGGGGTCTCGCGAGGCTCGTGACGGGCCGTCGGTTCCGGACCTACGTCTCGACGCCGAAGGTCGAGGACCTCGAGACCCTCGCTCGCCTCTGCGACGAGGGCCGCCTCCGCCCGCTCGTCGACCGGGTGTTCCCGCTCCGCGAGGCGGCCGCCGCGGTCGCGCGTCTCGAGCGACGTGAAGCGGTCGGCAAGGTGGTGCTCTCCGTCGAGGGCTGACGCAGCTCCGAGGCCAGCGCGATGCAGGGAGTCGCGCGGAGCGGGTGGCACCGCCGGCGTCGTCGAGAGCGACTCCCGACGTGGTATGAGGGAAGGGTGATTGCCCTTCTCGAAGCTCGCCGCGCGGGTCTCCTGGGTCGCGACCATTGGACCCGCAACGTCGTCGCCGGCGCCATCGTCGGCGTGGTGGCCCTGCCACTCGCCATGGCCTTCGCGATCGCCTCCGGGGCGAAGCCCGAGCAGGGCCTCTACACCGCGATCCTGGCGGGTTTCGTCGTCTCCGTCTTCGGCGGCAGTCGCGTGCAGATCGCCGGACCCACGGGCGCGTTCATCGTCGTGCTCTCCGACATCACCGCGCGATACGGCGTCGGTGGGCTCCAGGTCGCGACGTTCATGGCCGGGGTCGTGCTCGTCGGCCTCGGCGTCGCACGGCTCGGTGCGATGGTGAAGTTCATCCCGGATCCCGTGATCGTGGGCTTCACCTCGGGGATCGGGCTCACCATCTTCGTCGGTCAATGGCGCGACTTCTTCGGGCTCGAACCCGCCACGGGTCACCACTTCCACGAGCGACTCTGGCAGTTCGTCCGCGCCTTGCCCCACCTGCACCCCGCCACGACGGCCCTCGGCTGCGTGGCGCTCGCCGCCGTCGTCCTTTCTCCACGCATCCCGGGGCTTCGTCGGATCCCGGGTCCCCTCGTGGCGCTGGTCCTCGGCACCGCGCTCCAGGCCGGTCTTCGTCTCGACGGAGTGGCCACGATCGGGAGCGCCTTCGGAGGCATCCCCCGTGGGCTTCCCTCGCCCGCGCTCCTCGACATCGACCTCGACGGAGTCCTCGAGCTCATCGGCCCCGCCTTCACCATCGCGATGCTCGGCGCCATCGAGTCGTTGCTCTCGGCCGTGGTCGCCGACGGGATGGCGGGCACGAGGCACGACTCGAACCAGGAGCTCATCGGTCAGGGCCTCGCGAACATCCTCGCTCCTCTCTTCGGCGGATTCGCGGCGACGGGAGCGATCGCACGCACGGCCACCAACGTCCGCAACGGCGGCACGAGCCCGCTCGCGGGCATCGTGCACTCCGTGACCCTCGTGCTGGTGATCCTGGTCCTCGCCCCCCTCGCGACCGGCGTGCCGCTCTGCGTGCTCGCGGCGATCCTCTTCGTCGTCGCGTGGAACATGAGCGAGGCGAGGCATTTCGCGAAGATCGTCCGCCGCGCCCCGCGGGGGGACGTCGTCATCCTCCTCCTGACCTTCGCGCTCACGGTCTTCGCGGACCTGGTGGTCGCCGTGAACATCGGCGTGATCCTGGCGACCCTGAACTTCCTCCGACGCATGGCCTCGAGCGTCGAGGTGGCGGAGCTGAAAGGAGGCGAGCTCGCGCAGCACGCGGGTCTGGAGCTGCCGAAGGACGTCGTCGTCTATTCGGTGGAGGGCCCCTTCTTCTTCGGTGCCGTCGAGAAATTCGAGCGCGCCATGGCGAGCACGCATGCCGATCCCCGCGTGCTGGTCCTGCGGCTCGGTTGGGTTCCCTTCGTCGACGCCACGGCCCTCGAGACGCTCGAGGAGGCGCTCGTCGGCCTGAAGAAGCGTGGCGTGGTGGTCCTGCTCGTCGGCGTGAATCCGAAGGTCGAGGCGCAGCTCGAGAAGGCGGAGATCCTCGACCTCGTCGGACGCGAGAACGTCTTCGCCGAGCTCGCGCCGGCGCTCCGGGCGAGCGAGACGCGTCGGTCCTCGAAGCGACCTCCGTCCGCGAGGCCGGTGGGGTAGTCGCCGCGTCCTTCCGGGCGCGGCTCGCAACCTCCGGCACGGGCCGGGCGACGACGCGTAGGTCTCGCCGAGCCGGAGCTCACGGCCAGGCGCCGAACGCGCTCTCGAGCGGGAAGAGCGAGACCTGGTCGCACGTCATGCGGCCGGACGTCGTCGCGCCGAACCCTCCGAGCCTGCAGGCGACGTCGACGGACGACGAGGTGCTCTGCACGATCATGCAGCGACGCGTCCACGGGAACGTCCCGTAGAGCCCGGGGGTCGACACGAACGTGCCGGAGAGAGAGAGCGTCGCGCCCGCGCCTCCCGTCACGTTCTCGCCCTCGAGGAAGCCGCAGACGTAGCTCGAGGCGTTCGGCACGAGCCCGGTGACGGGCGTCGACCATTGGGCGTCGTTCTCCGTCGCGGCCTCGATCGAGAGGCCGTGACTCGAGCCGTTCGCGCCCGACGGCGTCCAGGCGAACGACGCCGCGGCGGGCATCCACGCGCTCGTGCTCCAGCCGCTCGCATCCGATTCGACGTCCGGATTCGTGACGAGGTTCGACGCGGAGCCCATGCCGGACGAGAGGATCGTGAGGTCGAACGCGAGCGCTCCGTCCGTCGTGAAGTGCAGCCCGTCGATCGAGAACACCGGATCGCCGCCGAAGTAGGTGCGGAGCACGAAGGGCCGGAGGAGCCCCGGGTTGTCGGGGAACGCGAGGTCGTCGACCTCGGGCGCGTGGCTCGCGGCGGTGGTCCCGTCCGCGGGCTCGAGCTTCACGAGCGGTGGATCCGTGCCCTGGGTCGAGGCCTCGAAGACGTGGAGCACCGCGAGACCGTCGTAGGCGAAGCTCCCCGCGGAGCCGTAGCCCGAGGCCGGTCTCCGACGGTATTCGAGGAGGAAGTACTCCTCGGGTCGCGCCGTCGGGACCCGCACCGCGAAGAGGTGATCGTCGGCGCTCGGGACCACCACGCCGGTCGTCGTCTGGTCGAGGGTGACGGGTTCGACCCAGCCCAGGCGGACGCGCTCGTACGCGGTGAAATCGTTCGGGGGAAGCGGCCAGCTCGAGGCCATCACGGTGAGGTCGTAGAGCGTGTCGTACGTCCCGTAGAGGTCTTGGATCCCGAGCGCATGCGCGAGCTCGTGGTTGAAGTTGCCCGTGACGTGACCGACGATGCTCGTGCTGTGTTGGACGTCGACGAAGAGGTTCGCGCCCCCGTTCTGTGAGGTGCCTCCGACGGCGTAGTCCGGAATCGTCCCCTGGCTCGCGAGGATCGCCCACATCCCGTCGAGGACTCCGTCGCTGTCCACGTCGTAGTCCGCCACGTCGACCTGCTGCTTCGTCAGCCTCACCACCTCGTCGCGGAACGCGGGCCAGCCCGAGAACGTCGTCCCGGCGAGGGTCGTCGCGAGCTGCACCCGGACGACGTCCCACGCCGTGCTCTCGCGCCCGCGGCTCAGCCAGTTCCAGTGGGCCTCCATCTCCCGCAGCTGCGCGTCGACGTCCGAGAGGTCGTTCATGCCCGGGCCGGCGTAGTCCTCGAGCCCCACGTCGGCGTAGTCGACGACGACGCAGAGCCCGCGACGCAAGGGCGCCTGTTACGTCGCGTACGACGAGACGCGCGCGCCGTCCGGACCGCTCGAGAGCTCGGCGTGGAGCGTCACGCCGGTCAGCGGGAGGCCATCCACCGTGACGCTCGTCGCGGCGCCGAGCGGCGGGCTCTCGTAGACGTCCGCGGCCCCGGGGGTCGTGCCGATGCGGAGCCGATAGCCCTCGCCGCCTCCGGTCCAGACGAAGACCTGCCGCCGTGCGCGGAGAGCGCTCCCGTCGGGAGGCGAGACGATCGTCGGCACGACGCCCGCGTCCTGGCCGGCGTCGGTTCCCGCGTCGGTTCCGGCGTCGACCGCGGCGTCCTGGCCGGCGTCGGTTCGGGCATCCTCGCCCGCGTCGGCTCCGGCGTCGACCGCGGCGTCCTCGCCCGCGTCGGCTCCGGCGTCGACCGCGGCGTCCTCGCCCGCGTCGGCTCCGGCGTCCTCGCCCGCGTCGATCGCGGCGTCCGTCGTCGGCCCGGAGCTCTCGCGCGGACAGCCCGACACGAGCGCGAGCACGGCCGCCCACGCGCCCGCGCGGGCCAGGCTCCGTCGCCATGCCGAGTCCGTGTCCGCCCTTCGAGGCATCCATCGCCCCCTTCGGGAGGAGGTACGCACGCGAAGCGATGGCCGCCGCCCGACGTCGTCCGGCCGGCCGGCGGGGTCCCGGTCTAGGGACCGCCGCGGCGGGTCCGTGTCCGCTTCGGCCAATCATGGAAGCGTGCTTCCAAAGAGAATCGAGCAATAGATAGGGATGTGAGCCAGTCGCGGAAGCACGCACCCAAGAGCTCGCCGGGCCGCGCCGCGGGGCCCCGGGCGGTCGACGCGCGGGAGCGGATCCACCGCATCGTCGAAGCCGCGGTCGCCTTGGCGGACGAAGGGGGCTTCGAGGGCGTGCGCACGCGCGACGTCTGCGAGCGCGCGGGCGTGTCGATGAGCGCGCTCTACCGCGTGTTCCACAGCAAGGAGGAGATCCTCCTCTCGGCCTTCGCCGAGGACCTCTTGCTGCTCGAGGCGCACGTCGCGCGGCGGCCGGTCGAGGGCGAGACGCCGGAGCTGCGCGTGGGGCGGTTCTTCCGCTTCGCGACGGGCGCGTTCCTCGAGCGTCCGAGCTACGCGCGGGCCGTGATCGCGGCGATGGGCTCGGGACAGTCCCGTTCGCTCGCGCAGCTCGAGGCGGTGGTCCATCGCATGACCAAGCTCATCGACGACGCGATCACCGCGCGTGGCACCGACGGCTCGTGGGAGCGCGATCCGGAGGATCCGGAGCGGGCCGCGATCGTGCTGCATCGCGTCTGGTTCGCGTTGCTCGTCGGCTGGTCCGCGTCGGTCTACTCGACCGAGCAGGTCTTCCGCGAGCTCGATCTGACGGCTCGATTCGTGTTGAACGAGGGGCGGCGAGCGCGCATCGAGCGCGCCGATCGCACCCGCGGGGGGGAGTGATCATGGGTTACGTCTTCGATCCGGAGGTGCTCGAGGAGCACACGCGCGCGGTGCTCGGGATGCCGCGTGAAGAGATGTTCGACGCGCTCACGGCGTCGCTCGCCGAGACCTACGGCGAGCGCATCCACCGCGGGCCTCGCCGGTGGATCCTCAACAACGCGGGCGGCGCGATGGGACAGATGACGTTCCTCTACTCGTCGTTCGACGAGTACCTGATCCTCTTCGGCACGCCCATCGGCACCGAGGGGCATTCGGGTCGCTACGCGACGGAGGTCTGGGACTTCGTGCTCGACGGTGGGATGTGGGGCTATGCCGAAGGCGACACGGCCCGCGTCGAGGTCGGCCCCGGCGACGTCCACCATCTCGGGGCGAACGTGGCCAAGGGCTATCGCATCCCCGACCATTGCTGGATGCTCGAGTACGCGCGCGGCCCGATCCTCACGATGTTCCCGTTCGGCCTGGCCGACACGCTCTTCAGCACGCTCGACGTCTCGGTGCTGGGGCGGACGGTCGCGCATTTCGCCGAGGGTCTCGGGCGCAACGCACGGGCGGCGCTCCGGGCGTCGAAGGGCTGAGCGGCCCACGGTCGCGGCCGCCGGTCGCCCCACGTCGCCTGGCCGGAGGCGGCCGTTCGTGCTTCCTAAGCGCCAGGTCGCAGTGGGACCAAGGCGCAGATCGGGGGAGGGCGAGGGGACGTGACGAGACCGGAGCGGAGCGGGCAGGGAGCCCGAACCCTTCGAGAGCTCGCGCGCTGGCTCGTCGTGCCCTGGCTCCTGCTCGCCGGCGGGGCGGGCCTCGCCCGCGCGGACGACCCTCCGCCGGCCGATTCGGCGGCGCCGGCCGCTCCGCCCGCCGAGCGCCCGGCGCCGATCGACGGCACCGAGCCGCGGAACGGCAGCGAGCTCGTGCACCCGCCGCCCCTCGTCGCACCCGCCGGGGCCGTCCCGAGCCGGCGTACCGAGATCGCGGGCTTCCCCGGTGTGGTCGCCAACAACAACTTCGGCGTGATCTTCGGGCTGACCAGCTCGATCACGCGCTTCGAGCCCGGCTACGCGCCGTTCCGATGGCGCGTCCAGCTGGTGGCCTCGGCGGCGATCCGCGGCTCGGACAGCGGCGTCACCTCCCCGCTCCAGACGGCCGATCTACGCCTCGACCTCCCGGGCCTGCTCGGCGGTCGCCTGCGTCTCTACGCGCTCCTGCGCTATCGCCACTCGCTCCGTGCGGCCTACTACGGCGTCGGCAACGGCACGAGCGCGACGATTCCCGACGACTACACCGGACCGCCCGATCGCTACTTCATGTCGATGCGGGAGATGTTCGAGGCGCGGAGCTTCGCGCGCTACCGTCTGCGTCGGGGCCTCGACTTCGTCACCGGTCTCGGGATCACGGGGATCGACACGACGCCGTACGACGACAGCCTCCTCGCCCGCGACGCCGCGGCCGCGGCGACCCAGGCCGATCCCGTCCTCCGGGGCGAGGCGCGCGAGCTCTTGGTCGAAGGGCTCGTCGGGCTGCTGCTCGACACGCGGGACGACGAGTTCAGCCCGACGCACGGCGCCTACCACGAGGTCTCGTTCCGGGGAGGCGGCGGTCCCTCGTCGGATCGGCAGGCGGCCTACGGCTCGCTCTACTTCAATTCCCGATGGTTCTTCCCGCTCGTCGGCGAGAAGCTCGTGCTCGCCCTCCGTGGAGCCGCCGACCTCGGCTTCGGGCCGATGCCCCTCCTCGCCCTCTCGACGCTCGGCGGCTACTCGAGCTTCGCGGGACCGGCGGGCTCCTCCGGCAACCGCGGTCTCCCCTACGGCCGCCAGATCGGACGCACGAAGCTGCTCGCGAACGTGGAGCTCCGCAGCGTCTTCGCCCGTTTCCACCTCCGGCGGCAGCAGTTCGGTCTCGGCGCCGTCGCCTTCGTCGACGCGAGCCGCGTCTTCGCATCGCTCCTCGAGACCGACGGCGGCGTGAACGGAGGACCTCCGTTGCGCTTCGGCTTCGGCGCCGGCCTGCGCATCCTCTGGGGCCGTGCCTTCGTGTTCCGCATGGACGTCGGCATCTCGCCGCGCGCCGCCGTGGACGGAAGGACGAGCTTCCAGGGCACGTTCTCGCTCGGACACGTCTTCTGAGCCCGCGCGCTCCGGCGCGGGCGAGCCTCACGCGCCGAGCTCTTCCTCGGCCTTCCTCCGCGCGCGCTCCTCGGTCATCGCCTTCGTGAGGCGCTCGGCCGCGCGCTTCGTGTCGCGATCGCCGGCGACGACGAGCAGCTCGGTCCGGCCGCTCTTCGTCTCGCCGACGAGCCGCTCGACGTCTTCCTCCTCGGTGTCGAAGCTCTCGGAGCGCAGGCGCTCGAACTCGGTCCAATCGAAGGTCGACACGCGCGGCGCGACGAGCCATCGACCGACCTCCACGCGCAGCTCGTTCCCGTCGAGATCGAGCACGACCTTCGTCCGCTCGTCCACGCTCCAGAACGCCCAGCCGACGGGCCCCACGACGGCCAGCCAGAGCACCCAGGCCCAGGGCGAGCCCGGCCCCTCCGTCCGCTCGAAGACGCCGGCATCCCGGTCGGCGACGTAGGCCTGGTACGCCGCCATGAACGCGTCGGCCTCGCGCTCCGAGACGTTCGAGGCCTGGAAGAGGGTGCCGCCGAGCTGGAGCTGGATGGTCGTGCCGTCGTCCCCGGCGTCGATGCGCGCCCACGCGAGCGAGAGGGGGCCCGCCTCGAAGCGTTGCGGCGCCTCCCCCGCGAAGAGGCCGTGCTCGGTCGCCACGCACAGGGGCGTCTCGCCGCTCGCGCGCCGCTCGCACCGCACGGTCACGGCGGTGTTCTGGAAGGTCCACGCCGCGAAGGCCCCGGCGAGCGCGAAGGCGACGACGAACACGGTCCAGGCGAGGCCCCGACGCCGGAGCCTCGCGGTCACGAGGCGCTTCGGCCGCTCGGGGGGAGGGGGGGCGTTCTCGCGGTAGGTCAACGAGGCGGAGCGTGCCACGTCCGCGCCGTCGCCGGCCAGCCTCGGAGCCGGAGCCGAACGGACGGCGCGCGTCGCGGTCGGCTCAGACGAACTTCATGATCAGCGCGATGATCTCGGAATTCACCGGCACCGGGAAGCCGTCGACGAGCACGGTGCCACGGACGGCCACCGGCTCGCCGAGCTGGATCTTGGCCTGCTTGTAGGTCAGCTCGAGGTCGCGGAAGCCCATGGTGTGTCCGTCCATCGCGCCGCCGTGGAACACGAGGGGATCCTCGTCCGGCGTGTTCGCCGTGACGACGATGCTCTGCGAGAGGAGGCTGCGCTTGTAGCCGAGTCCGATCTCGATGGTTCCGGAGACCGTCTCGCCCTCGGTGAGCACGTACTCGTCGAGGCTGATCGTCAGGAGGACCCGCGTGCGGAGGACGTCGACCGACGCGTCGACGGTCATCGTGTCGCGATCGACGATGCGACCGAGGTCGAGGCCCGTACCTTGCAGCTGCAGGTTGTCGAGGGTGCCGCTCAGCTGGCTCCAGTCGATCTTCGTCATCGACGAGCCGAGCGCGCCGAGCGCGTAGCCGGCCTTCTCTTCGTTCGTCATCTCGACCTGCGCCGTACCGTCGCCGGTCGTTTGACTCGGGGCGTCGCAGGCGCCGACGAAGAGCGAGATCGCACAGGCGAGAACGAGGGGGAGCTTCTTCATGGGGACGGATCCTTCGAGTTCGAGGGCGCAGCTCGCCCTCCGAACGGGCCCTCGCGATCGGGGGGGCCCGTCCGTGGTCGTGGCATTTCCGGCTCTCGCATCGCGGGATGCGACCGAGGTGTCGCCACACCCGGTGCGAGAGTCGACGTGGACGGATCCATCGCACACACGCCGCCGTTACATCCATCGGTCCGCGTTGACTCGCGACGACATTTCGGGGGACGCGCGTCATTGACCCAGCTGGCCAGATCGCGGTGCGTTCCGGCAACGAGCGCGTCCGCGCGTCAACGGCCGAGCTTGCGGAAATCGATCGGGCGCATGAGGGCGCGATGGATGCCGGTCGCCACGAGGTTCCGGTCGCGATCCCAGAGGTGCACCATGCCCGAGACGTAGCCGTCCGCGGCCTGGAAGACCTCGCTCTCCTGCAGCAGCCACTCGCTCTTCGTCGGTGCGAGGAAGTGCACGGAGAGCTCGAGGCTGACGACGAGCATCGGCTCGGCGGTGGGCCCACGCTTCTGGAGCATCGCCGGCCCGAGGATGTCGGCGGCGGGGATGTAGCCGAGCGGATCGAGCTCGCCGGTCGGCAGCCGCGGGGTCTTGCGGAAGCGGAACCATCCGGCCCACTTCGCCGCGCCCGGCTCGAAGTCCGGATCCCAGGGCAGATGGCCCATCGCCGTCTTCACCTCGACCGAGCGATGGTAGTTGAGCCGATGCACCGGGTAGTCGCTCGGCACCTCGTACTGGATGTCCTCGGGATCGGCGACGTCGGGCGGAACGGGATTCGTGAAGCGCGTGTCGATCGGCTGATCGGGTGCGAAGGTCGCCACGAGGTGGAGGTCGCTCCGCGGCTCGTCGCCCGCGCTCGCGGCGGCGCCTTCTCCCGCCATGTCGATCGCCACCTGACGCGAGCCCTTGCCGGCCCGCAGTGTGCGGGCGTCGAAGCGCACGGCGCCGGCGGTGATGGGCGAGAGGAACGTGGCGGTCGCGCTCCGCAGGGCGTAGCGGGGATCGTCCACGTGCGTGCGCGCCGCGCTCGTCGCGGCCGCCATCGTCACGCCGCCGAAGGCGTAGACGACGTTCCATCGATCCGAGAGATGACCGCGGTAGCGGTTCGCGACCTCCGCATCGGCGGTGACGCGGATGTCGCCGAGGAGATCGCCAGCTCGATCCATCGATCGAGTCCCTAGCACGGTCGGGACCGGGGCTCCGGGAACGGCGGTCCGCATTCGTGCGCGGCCGACCCCTTCGGGTGAGCCGTTCCCGCGCTCCGCGACCGTCCGTGCCATAGTCCGCGCACGCCCATGACCGCCATCGACACCGCCGTGCTCGCGTCCCTGCGCGAGCTCGTCACCGAGACGCACGATCACGAGACCCGCTTCCGCGGGACGATGTTCTTCACCGACGAGCTCCTCGGTCCTCCGGGCCGCGTGCACGGAGGGATCCATCCGCTCGTCCGGACCCTGCCGATCCTCGCGAGGCTGCGCGGCGACGCCGGCGCCCCGACGCGCGTGCGCATCGACGCGGCGCTCCAGAAGGGTCTCCCGATCGGCGACCTCGTCGAGTTCGACGGAACCTACCGAGACGAGAACGGAGGCTTCCGACTCGAGACGCGCTTCCTCGGCTCCGAGCGTCTGCGCGCGACGGCCACGGTGCCGACCGCCGCGGATCTCCCCCAGGGCGAGGCCCTCGAGCGATGGCGCCTGCTCTTCGAGAAGGCCCAGAAGGAAGAGGAGCGCACGATGCGCGTGATCGGGGTGAAGTACCACCTCACCGATTCGCTCGTCTGGCTCGACCTCCGCACCTTCGACGAGGTCGACGCGGACGCGCACCTCCGTCGGGCGCTGCTCCCGAACGGCGGAGTCGGTCTCGCGGCGCTCTCGACGCAGCTCGACGCGATCGGCGCGACCGGACGCGGCGCGCGCATGCGTCATCCGCACTTCACCAAGCACATCACGCTGAGCTTCGACCTCGAGGGCCTCGAGCCCGGCACGCCGCTCCTCCTGCTCGCCGATCGCACGACCATCGTCGAGGACGAGACCTCGGAGAAGGTCGAGATCAAGGGCGAGCGCTTCGGCACCGCGACGGTCGAGGTCGCGGCCGTCGACGCCGACTTCCGCCGCTGCTTCTGCCACGGCTTCGTGACGGCCCATCCCGTCGACCCCGAGCGTTTCGCCGGCTTCGAGGAGATGCGGAAGCTCAGGCAGCCCTGAGGGAGCGGAAGCTGCGCGCGCCCGGAGCCGACCGGACGGCCCCGGGCGCGACGCGCTTCAGAGTCCGAGACGGCGCTGGATCGCCTCGAGCGGTCCGAGGACGTCGAGGTCGCCCTGCTCCACGAGGCTCTCGATCTTGCGGCAGGCCGAGAGCACGGTCGTGTGGTCCTTGCCGCCGAAGCGCTCGCCGAGCTCGGGATAGCTCGTCGAGAGGTGCTGTCGGCAGAGGTACATCGCGAGCATGCGCGGGAACGTCACGCTGCGGTGACGGCGCTTGCCCTTGAGGTCGGCGAGACGGATGCCGAAGTAGTCGCAGACGGCCTTCTGCACGTCGTCGACCGTGGTCGCCGACTCGCTCTTCGGCATCGCGTTGCGGAGCGCCATGCGCGCGAGCTCGAGGTCCATCTTGCGGCCGAGGAGCTCGGCCTGGACGGCGAGGCGGAGCAGCGTGCCCTCGAGCTCGCGGACGTTGCTCTTCACGCACTGCGCGAGGAAGTTCGCGAGCGTCTTGTCGAGCGGGATGCCCTCCTGCTCGGCCTTCTTCTCGAGGATCGCGACGCGCGTGTCGATGTCGGGCGGCTGGATGTCCGCGACCATGCCGGACTGGAAGCGGCTGATGATGCGCGCCTCCATGCCCTCGAGGTGCTCGGGGTAGACGTCCGACGTCACGACGATCTGCTTGTCGAAGTGATGGAGCGCGTTGAAGGTGTGGAAGAACTCCTCCATCGTGCTCTCGCGCTTGGCGATGAACTGGATGTCGTCCATGAGGAGCACGTCGCAGCCGTTGCGGTAACGGTCGCGGAACTGCTCCATCTGGTTCGTCTTGATGGCGGAGATGAACTCGTTCGTGAAGGTCTCGGCCGAGAGGTAGAGGATCCGCGCGTTCGGATTGTCCTCGCGGATCTTCTGGCCGATGGCGTTCACGAGGTGGGTCTTGCCGAGACCGACACCGCCGCAGAGGAAGAGCGGGTTGTAGCGCTTGCCCGGGGTGGTCGCGGCCGCGAGGCTCGCCGCGTGGGCGAGCTGGTTCGAGGCGCCGACGACGAAGCTCTCGAAGACGTACTTCGGGTTCAGCTCGGGGTCGGGCACGGCCGGCGAGGCGGCGACGGGGGCCGGGGCCACGGGAGCCGCGGCCGGCGGGGGAACCGTGGCCTCGCGCGCCTTCGGCGCCGGGACCCGATCCTTGAGGCGCTCGTCCACCACGGGACGGATGCGCAGGGGGTGGACCAGGTCCTCGCCGAGCTCGGTGAGGACCTCGTCACACGCTTCCATCACGAGAGGCTGGTAGTGCTGCACCAGCCACTCGCCGTGGAAGCGGTTGGGCACGCGGAGGACGAGGACCTCGCCCTCCACACGATCCAGCTCGACGGGGTCGAGCCACGTCTCGATCATCTCGGCCGAGAGGCGCGAGGCGAGCTTCGAGCGGGCGCGTGTCCACAGGTCGTCCATCCGGAATTCCCCAAACAAACGGCGTAGTTATCCCCTCGATCCCCAGCTTGTCCACAAGCTGGATCACGAGTCTTCTGGCCTGTCTCGGACTCCCCTGGTCCGAACTGCGGTCGGTGCGTCTGAGACCGGCCCCCCAACGAAGGGAACGCGAACCTAGCAGCGTGCCCTGGGGGTGTCTACGGGGTCGTTTTGGGAAAATCGTAACTCGTCGGGATCGCGAAAGATTCACAAGCGTCGAAATCCGACCCGCATCGGCGGTGATCCCCCGTCCCTGGGGGTGACATCTCCAAGCATACGGAATCATTGCAGAATCGGACGCGCTGGATCGGGGCTCCAAGGGCCCGCCGGGACGCTCCCGCGGGAGCCCGGTGTCGACCCTGGATCACGTTCCCGAGCTTCGGTGCCGAAGCCCCTGGGATCCCTGGGGGATCACGATGATGATCGGACCAGCCGGAATTCGGGCCCCGGCGGATCCCCTCGGATGGCCGAAAACAACCTTGAACGTATGTTCAGCGATACACTCGGCCAGGTCGGTGGGGGAAGGGGCGGGTGGGAGCTCGCCCACCCCGCTCGGCGGCCCTTCGAGAGCCGTCCCCGGCTCTTTTCTTTACCCGGCCGATCCGCCTGTTAAGGTTCCCGCCAGATGGACGGGAAGGGAAAGTCGGGCCGGCCCCGCCGGCTCCGAGCGGCGCTCGGATGCCTCGTCGCCGCGTGGGTGGCCCTGCCGGGGCTCGCCTCCGCCCAGACCGAGGCCCCCTCGGGCGCCACCGTCCCGACGACGACGAACGCGGACCACGTCCCGGCGACCGACTACCAGACCGGACGCATGGTCGGCATGGGACTCGGCGGTCGCGCGGGCGCCCTGTCGACGAGCGCCGCCGTGACCAACGCGGCGAACCTCGCGCTGATGCGTCTCTACCACGTCGAGACGATGGTCCAGTACATGCCGGGCGTGAACGCCTGGAGCTTCGGCGGCGCTTTCGTCGACTCGGTCACGGGCAAGCTGGCCGCCGGCATCGTCTCGCGCGGCATCCTCAGCGCGGGCCGGCTCGGCTACAGCGGCTACGACATGCGCCTCGCCATGGGCACGGCGCTCTCGAACCAGCTCGGTCTCGGCGTCGGCCTCCGCTACCTGAAGCTCACCTCCGACCGTCACGCGCAGGACGGTCAGCCGAAGGTGGACGAAGCCAAGGGCTTCACGATGGACGCCTCGTTCCGCCTCACGGCGTTCGAGGGCTTCAACATCGCGCTGCTCGGCTACAACCTCATCCCGATGCACTCGTCGCTCGCGCCGCTCCGGCTCGGCGGCGGCGTGTCGTACTCGTACGAGAACGTCTTCGACATCGCCTTCGATCTCCTCGTCGACCTCACGACCCGCGACGAGACCTCGGTCGTGCTCGGCGGCGGCATCCAATACCTCGCGGGCGGCGTGGTGCCGCTGCGCGTCGGGTACTCGTGGGACTCGCTGCGCGACTGGAGCACGATGGGCGGGAGCATCGGCTACGTCGATCGTCGCCTCTCGGTCGAGGTCGCGATCCGCAAGAGCTTCCACGTCGACGATTCGACCGTGAACTTCACCTTCCGCTACCACGTGCAGTAGCGGAAGGCGGGCTGGCTGGGGCCGCGCCGGCCGGGCTCAGCGCCGGTCGGTCGCCACGTTCACGGCGAGCCGACGGCCGTGGAACTCGCTGCCGTCGAGGTTCTCGATGGCGCGGGTGGCGTCGCGGCGGTCGGCCATCGTGACGAAGCCGAAGCCGCGCGGGGCGCGCGTCACGCGATCCTTCATGATCACGACCTCGGCGACGTTGCCGTACTGCTCGAAGACGGCACGGAGCGCCTGCTCGCTCACGTCGTCGGCCACGCCGCCGACGAAGAGGCGCGCCGGGATCGAGGCGGCCGAGCGCTGCACCTGACCGGGATTCTCGAGCGCGGCCATGGCCTCTTCGATCGAGGGGAGGTTCCCCTGGATCTCGTCGGCGCTGACGATCTCGATCTCGGCGGGGCGCCTGTCGCGCTTCGCGAGCCGACGCTGCTCCTTCTCCTGCCGCTTCTTGGTCTGCTCGGCCTCGCGCTGGCGCTTGCCGGTTCCGAAATTGCCACTCACGGCTCACCTCGGTGGCTGGGGATCGCGGAGATGGGGCGAAGCATCGACTGGGGGTTCGACAACGGTCCTCCTAGGGGAGTCGACAGCGTGGCACGTTCTCGGCCGGAGCGCTCTTTTGGACTGGATTCCCCTGCGATCTCGCGGGTTGCGAGCAGGGGGGCCGCGCTCAATGCGGCCGCCGTCCCCTCCGGGCGGGCGTCGTCGGCGTCGAGGGCGTTCCGGCGTCGGCGGCCCCGACCCCGGCGTCGACCGTCGTGGGCGGCGCCGCGCGGAGCTCGGCGAGCCACGAGGTGGCGAACGTCCGCGCGGCCTCGACCGCCTCGCGGCCGGCGCGGAAGTTCATCTTCCAGAAGCCGTCCTTCTGCTCGAGGGTCGGATCGACGAAGCGCTGCATCCCGTACTGGAGCTGCAGCTGCGCGTTCCACGGCATGTTCGCCGTGAGGGCGAGGTAGTCCTCGAGGCGGCGCATGATCAGCTGGTTCGGATCCGCCGGCACGTCGCGGTCGATCTGGGCGAGCGCCTCGGTCACCGCCTGCTCGCGGTAGCGCGCCATCGTCTCGTCCTGCTGCCGATCCTGCGCCTGCGTCGCCGGATCGTTCGCCTGCCGCTGCAGATCGCGGAGCTGCCCCTGCATCTGGCGCAGGACTCCCTGGAGCTGGTTGCGCACGTCGCGCGAGAGCTGCGGGTTCTGCATGTTCTGCTGGAGATCCGCGATGCTCGCCTGCATCTGCGTGATCTGCTGCTGACGCATCTGGGCCATCGACTGCTGGGGCTCCGGCGTCGCGCTCGCGATGCGATCGGCGCGGTAGTCGGCGTACACGCGGCGGAAGACGTCGGAGGCGAGGATCCGCTTCGCCACGGGTCCGACGTCGTTGACGAAGCGCACGCGCGCGGCGGCATCGCGGCGGAAGGGAGCGAGGTCGATCGGCAGGTAGGTGCTGCCGTTCGTCACGGCCGAGAGCAGGGTCGAGAGCGCCTGGTCGTCGTCCATGCCGAGGCGCGTCGCCATGCTCGAGGCGCCCTGCACGGAGCGCAGGGTCCACGGATGCGGCAGCGCGTCGGCGAGCGCGATCGGATCCACGATCAGGGCCGCGCCGGCGACACCCGAGAAGGCGAGCGACGCGACGAGGAGGGGACGGACGAAGCGGGGCGCGATGCGTACGGGCACTTGGACCTCCGACGAACCGGGAGACGATCCCACCCGGCCCGACATCCTACGTACGGCCCCGAGCGGCCTTCCCACAAGCGAGGAGGGCGTCGAGCAGCCCTCGGATGGGGGCGAATCCTATCACCCCGAAGGCGTAAGCCTGCGCGATCTTTGTGGTTTCTCGCTTCCCACCCCGTTGCGATGAACCTCCATTCAGTCAACATGAGGACCCAGCCCCGAGGGGAGCCCGGGGAAGACGGGGCAGTTTGCCCATCGGAGGACGCTCCATGACCGAAGCATTCATCTACGACGCCATCCGCACGCCGCGCGGGAAGGGCAAGAAGGACGGCTCGCTGCACGAGGTGAAGCCCGTGTCGCTCGTCGTCGGCCTGATCGACGCGATCAAGGCCCGCAACCCGAAGCTCGACCCGGCCGTGATCGACGACGTCGTGCTCGGTGTCGTGACGCCGGTCGCCGATCAGGGCGCCGACATCGCGAAGACCGCGGCCATCGCGGCGGGCCTCCCGGACACCGTCGCGGGCGTCCAGCTCAACCGCTTCTGCGCGTCGGGCCTCGAGGCCGTGAACGTCGCCGCGCAGAAGGTCCGCTCGGGCTTCGAGGACTTCGTCCTCGCGGGCGGCGTCGAGTCGATGTCGCGTTGCTCGATGGGCATGGACGGCGGTGCGTGGGCGATGGATCCGCTCACGAACTACGACACCGGCTTCGTGCCCCAGGGCATCGGCGCCGACCTCATCGCGACGATCGAGGGCTTCACGCGCGAGGACGTGGACCGCTTCGCGATGCAGTCGCAGCAGCGCGCCGCCCACGCCCGCGCGAACGGCTACTTCTCGAAGTCGCTCGTTCCCGTGAAGGATCGCAACGGTCTGACCGTCCTCGCGGAGGACGAGTTCATCAAGGCGAACACGACGATGGAGGGCCTCGGGAAGCTCTCGCCCTCGTTCGCCATGGTCGGCGAGATGGGCGGCTTCAACGCCGTCGCCCTGCAGCGCTACCACTACGTCGAGAAGATCGAGCACGTCCACACGCCGGGCAACTCGTCGGGCATCGTCGACGGCTCCGCGCTCGTGCTCATCGGCTCGGACAAGAAGGGCAAGGAGCTCGGCATGACGCCGCGCGGTCGCATCGTCGCGACCGCTCTCTCGGGTGCGGATCCGACGATCATGCTCGTCGGCCCGGCGCCCGCGACGAAGAAGGCCCTCGCGAAGGCGGGCCTCTCGGCGAAGGACATCGACCTCTGGGAGATCAACGAGGCGTTCGCCTCGGTGGCGCTCCGCTTCATCAAGGACATGGGCATCTCGCAGGAGAACGTGAACGTCAACGGCGGCGCCATCGCCATGGGCCATCCGCTCGGAGCGACCGGCGCGATGATCCTCGGCACCGTCCTCGACGAGCTCGAGCGCCGCAACAAGCGCTACGGCCTCTGCACCCTCTGCGTCGGTGGCGGCATGGGCATCGCCACGATCGTCGAGCGCCTCTGAACGAGCCCTCCCAAGACCTTTCCACCGTGCGAGATCTCCCATGACCGAACAGACCGCCATTCGCTACGAGAAGGACGCCGAGGGCATCGTCACGCTCACGCTCGACGACCCGAACCAGTCCGCGAACACGATGAACGAGCTCTACCAGGCGTCGATGAAGCGCGTGGTCGAGCGCCTGTACGCCGAGAAGGACTCGGTGAAGGGCGTGATCGTCACCTCCGCGAAGAAGACCTTCTTCGCCGGCGGCGATCTCAAGATGCTGATCCAGGCGACGCCGGAGCGCGCCCAGGAGATGTACGACGAGGTCCGTGACCTCACGCGCCAGCTCCGCCTGCTCGAGACGCTCGGCAAGCCCGTCGTCGCCGCGATGAACGGCACGGCGCTCGGCGGCGGCCTCGAGATCGCGCTCGCCTGCCACCACCGCGTCGCGATCGCCGATCCGAAGGCCGAGTTCGGCCTTCCCGAGGCGACGCTCGGCCTGCTCCCGGGCGGCAACGGCATCGTCCGCACCGTGCGCCTGCTCGGCCTGCAGAAGGCCGTGATGGACGTGCTCCTCCAGGGCACGCGCTTCAAGGCCGAGAAGGCGAAGTCGATCGGCCTGATCGACGAGCTCGTGCCCGACGCCGCGACGATGATGGCGAAGGCGCGCGAGTGGATCGCGGCGAATCCCTCGTCGAAGCAGCCGTGGGACAAGGACGGCTACAAGATGCCCGGTGGCACGCCGAGCTCGCCGTCGATCGCGGCGAACCTCCCGGCGTTCCCGGCGAACCTCAAGAAGCAGCTCAAGGGCGCGCCGATGCCCGCCCCGAAGATCATCCTCGCGGCGGCCGTCGAAGGCGCGAACACCGACTTCGACAACGCGGCGAAGATCGAGAGCCGCTACTTCGTCGAGCTCGCGACCGGCAAGGTCTCGAAGAACATGATCAAGGCGTTCTTCTTCGACCTGCAGAAGATCAACTCGGGCGCCGCGCGTCCGAAGAACGAGCCGAAGTTCGAGCCGAAGAAGGTCGGCATCCTCGGCGCCGGCATGATGGGCTCGGGCATCGCCTACGTGACCGCGATGAGCGGCGTGCAGGTCGTGCTCAAGGACGTCTCGAAGGAAGCGGCCGAGAAGGGCAAGTCCTACTCGGAGAAGCTCCTCTCGGGCGCGGTCCAGAAGGGCCGCATGACGAAGGAGAAGGCCGACGGGATCCTCTCGCTCATCCACGCCACGGGTGACGCGAAGGACCTCGAGGGCTGCGACATGGTGATCGAGGCCGTCTTCGAGAACCGCGACCTCAAGGCCAAGGTCACGCAGGAGGCCGAGGCCGCCGCGATCCCGGGCGTGCTGATGTGCTCGAACACCTCGACGCTCCCGATCACGGGTCTCGCGAAGGCGTCGAAGGAGCCGAAGAACTTCATCGGTCTCCACTTCTTCTCGCCGGTCGACAAGATGCCGCTCGTCGAGATCATCATGGGCAAGGAGACGTCGGACGCCGCGCTCGCGAAGGCGCTCGACTACGTCTTCAAGATCCGCAAGACGCCGATCGTCGTGAACGACAGCCGCGGCTTCTTCACCTCGCGCGTCTTCGGCACCTTCGCGATGGAAGGCGTCGCGATGCTCGCCGAGGGCCTCGCGCCCGCCTCGATCGAGCAGGCCGCTCTCCAGAACGGCTCGCCGGTCGGCCCCCTCGCGGTGAACGACGAGGTCTCGCTCGAGCTCGGACGCCACGTCCGCGAGCAGACCAAGAAGGACTACGCGGCCGAGGGCAAGGCCTACGTCGCGCACCCCGCCGATTCGGTGATCGATCGCATGTGCGACGAGTTCAACCGCAAGGGCAAGGCCGCGGGCGCGGGCTTCTACGAGTACCCCGCGGGCGGCAAGAAGCACCTCTGGTCGGGCCTCTCCGCGGCGTTCGTGAAGAACGCGGCGCCGAGCGAGGCGGACTTCCAGGACATGAAGGACCGTCTGCTCTACATCCAGTCGATCGAGACCATCCGCTGCCTCGAGGAGGGCGTCCTCCGCTCGGTCGCGGACGCCAACATCGGCTCGATCATGGGCATCGGCGCGCCGCCCTGGACCGGCGGTCTGCTCCAGTACGTGAACTACGTCGGCCTGCGTGCGTTCGCGCAGCGCTCGGCGGAGCTCGCGAAGAAGTACGGCGACCGCTTCGCTCCGCCCAAGCTCCTGCTCGACATGGCGGAGAAGGGCGAGACCTTCCAGTGAGGTGACAGCCCGGGCACGCGAGGCGTGCTCGGTACGTCGGGACGCCCCGTCGGCCGCGAGGTCGGTGGGGCGTCTTCGTTCCGTCCTCCGCGCGCCGCTCGTCCGCGCTCCCTCAGGCCGCCTTCGTCGCCGCGATCCTCCGCGCGCCCCAGAGATTCACCACCAGCCCTCCGAGGACCAACGCGGCGGCCGCGAGCTTCCACGGGGGCATGGGCTCGTGCAGGAAGAGAGCGGAGGCCGTGATGCCGAAGATCGGGACGAGGAGCGCCGTGGGCGCGATGGTCGAAGCGGGGTAGCGCGCGAGGAGGAAGCTCCACGCGCCGTAGCCGAAGAGGGTGTTGCCCCAGGCCTGCCAGAGCACGGCGAGCCAGACGTTTTGGCCGGCGTTCGCGCATCCCTCGCGGACCGCCGCCCATCCGTCGACGAGCAGCGAGAGCAGCGCGAGCGGGACGATGGCGAAGGCGCTCGACCAGACGACGTAGGCGAGCATGCTCACGCCGCGTGCGGAGGCGGAGACGAGGTTTCCGTACGCCCACGACAGGGCCGCGAGGAGCACGAGGCCGAGCCCGAGCGGCGTGGTGGTCGCGTCGGTGAACGCGAGGACGAGGCCGATGCCGAGGGCCGCGAGCAGCACGGCGACGAGCTGGTAGACCTGCGGGAGCGCTCGAGCCCGTCGCATGGCGATCGCGATCGTGAAGAAGACCTGCGACTGGATCACGAGCGAAGCGAGACCCGGCGAGATGTGCCCGCGCATCGCGAGGTAGAGCAGGCCGAACTGCCCGACGCCGATCGCGAGCCCGTAGGACGCGAGGTTCCGGAGCGCGATGGCGGGCCTAGGCACGAAGAACGCGGCCGGGACGAAGGCGAGCGTGAACCGGAGCGTGGCCATCGCGAGGGGCGGCAGGTCGCGGAGCGCGACCTTGATGACGACGAAGTTGCTGCCCCAAACGGCCACGACGGCGAGGGCGAGCAGGAGATGGAGAGCGCTCGGGACGGCGGGGGCGTCTCTCGGGTCGTGGCGGTCCATGCGGGCATCCTGGAGCCGGAGCGCGGTCGAGGCACGGTTCCGCGGACGCAATTCGCTTCCTACACCGTGTAACGAGTCCGTCGCGGACGGCCGGCCTCAGCGGCCGATTCGTTGCTCCAGCAAGAAGTCGACGAAGGCCTTCACTCGCAGCGGCAGCCGCCGCGAATGGGGGTAGAGGACGTTGAAGGGCCGCGTGGCGCCCCGCGTCTCGGGGAGGACCTCGAGGAGCCGGCCGTCCGCGAGCGCGTCCTCCACGACGAAGCGGTAGGTCTGGAAGATCCCGAGGCCGGCGAGCGCGAGCGTGACACCGCCGAGCACGTCGTCCGCGCAAGCGATCGCGCCGTTCGTCTCGACGGGCAGCTCCCTCCCGCCGACGTGGAGCGGCCAGGGGATCCGCCGCCCGCTGCTCGGCAGCTCGAATTGGATGCACTCGTGCTCCGCGAGCGAGGCGACGTCCTTCGGCATGCCCGCGCGCGCGAGATACGCGGGCGCGGCGATCAACACGAGCTCCGCATCCTCGAGCTTGCGAACGACGAGCGTCGAGTCCGGTTGCGAACGGACGCGGATCGCGAGATCGAAGTCCTCCTCGAAGAAGTCGATGTTCCGGTTGCTCAGGTGGACGTCCACCCGGATGCCGGGGTAGCGCGCGTGGAAGGCGCCCATGCGTGGGAGCAGGCGGTGGTGTCCGTAGGTCGTCGGCACGCTGATGCGGACCCGCCCGGTCGTCGCGGTCTGACGGCCCCCGATCTCGCGCTCGGCATCGGCGAGGTCCGCGAGCGCCCGGCGGCAACGTTCCGCATACGCCTGCCCGGCCTCCGTGAGGCGGAGGCTGCGCGTCGTGCGGACGAAGAGACGCGCGCCGAGCCGCTCTTCGAGCCGCGCTACCGAACGGCTGACCGCCGCGGGGGTGACCTTCGCCGCCTTGGCCGCGGCGGTGAAGCTGCCGAGCTCCGCCGCGGCGCAGAAGAGCTCGAGGCTGCCGAGCTGCACGTCGTCGAAGTGCCGATGCATCCGATTGATTACGTCATGGAATGAATTCCTTGCGCAAGCAACCGTTTACGCCCGTTCCCGGAAAGACCAAGCTCTCCTCGTCCTCCGCACGAACCCGCGAAGACGCGCTCCCACCGACGGGAGGGCCGTCCACGGGAGCCTCGTCACGGATCGTCGCCCCGCGTCGCGGGGCAGGAGCGTCGTCATGTCCGTCCGGAACCCCCTCACCGCCGTCGTCACCGGAGCCTCGAGCGGCATCGGCCTCGCCGTCTCCCGCGCCTTCCTCGAGCGCGGAGACCGCGTCGTCGGCAACGCACGCAGCGAGGAGCGGCTCGCCCGCGCGGCCGAGACGCTCGGCGCGGGCTCGCGCTTCGTGCCCGTTGCCGGCGACATCGCCGATCCGTCGACCTCGACCCGCCTCTTCGCGGCGGCGGAGGCCGCGTTCGGAGGCGCCGACGTCCTCGTGAACAACGCCGGCATCTTCCTCGCGAAGCCCATCGTCGACTACTCGCGCGCGGACGTCGACGCGCTGCTCGATACGAACCTCCGCGGCTTCGTCCATGCGACCCAGGAAGCCGTGCGGCACATGGTCGCGCGCGGCGGAGGTCACATCGTCAACGTCACGGCGAGCATCTCGCTGCAGCCGCAGGCGAGCGTGCCGGCCTCGCTCCCGATCCTGATCAAGGGTGGGATCCAGCAGGCGACGAAGGCGCTCGCCGTCGAGCTCGCGGCGCAGAAGATCCTCGTCTCCGCGGTGGCTCCCGGGATCATCGACACCCCGCTCTACACGCCCGACATGCACGCGTTCCTCCGCACGCTGCAGCCCGCGGGCCGCATCGGCGCGGCGCGGGAGGTCGCGAACGCGGTCCTCTACCTCGCCGACGCGACGTTCACGACCGGCGTCGTGCTCCCCGTCGACGGCGGCATGAGCGCCGGCCGCCACTGAGTCGCGTCCCGGGCTGAACGCCCCATCCATCGATCCGAAGAAGAAGAGGAAGACGATGCCCTACGTCCTGATCCAGATCACCGACGAGAACGTCACGCGCGAGAAGAAGCTCGAGCTCGTGCGCGGCACCACCGAGCTGCTCGTGCGCATCCTCGACAAGGACCCGGCGACGACCTTCGTCGTCATCGACGAGGTCTCGACCGACAACTGGGGAGTCGCGGGCGAGCTCGTCACCGACCGACGGCGAAGGGCGGCGGAGCCGCGCGATGGTCGCTAGCGATCCGGCGCGAACTCAGAACCGCCAGGCGACGAGGAGCCGCGACCCGAAGCCGACGCGGCCGGCGGACAAGAGGACGCCGGGAGCGAAGCCCACATCGAGACGACGCTCGCGCAGCGAAGCGGAGACGCTCGGAGCGACGAGGTGCACGGCGCCGCCCTCGGCCTCGTCGTGTTCGACGTAGCTCTCGAGGTCCTGACCGACGTACTCGACGCCGAAACGAAGAGAGCTCGGACGGCCGCGGAGGACGTCGTAGCCCACACCGAAGCGCACGAGTACGTCGAGAGGATCGGCGCCGCTCGCGAAGCGGCGCTCGAGCTGGACGTTGCCCGTGACGAGGAATGCATCGTGCGCATAGGAGAGCGAATTGAAGAGGCTGAAGGCGAAGGCACCCTCGAATTCGCGAACACTTAGCAGCGTGAAGCCGAGCGTGAAACCGTTCGTCGAGCCGTCGCGCGGACGAAGCGCGGTCAGGTGCACGTAGCCGCCGCCGGTGCCCCCCTGGCCCGTCGGCGAGCCCGGCGCGACGAGGCCGAACGCGCCGAACGAGAGGAAAGGGAGGAGGCCCGCCTGAGCGCCGATCTGCTGCACCGTACCGGGCCGCGCGACCGTCGGATCCGAGAAGCGGATCGCTCCGCTGCTCGAGGCGCCCACGTTGAGGGTGTAGAAGGCGTCCACGCTCCGATCGACGGGCCCCGCGGCGTTCTGGACGAAGACGAAGGGGCGATCGTCGGCGCGTGCGAAGGAGAGCGACGGCACCGCGGAGAACAGCAGAGCGACGGTGAGGAGGCGCATCGGCGCGAGGAATCGTCCACCGCGCCGCGGTGGTCAAGGCTTGCACGGCGCTCGTGGCGCGTCGTCACAGGATCGGAACCTCGGACCTCCAAGCGTTTCCCTTTCGTCGCCGAAGCGTCGATCGCACACACGAGTCGCCTTGTGCATCCTCCGGCCACCCCCGCGTCCCCGAGGAAGCCCGATGATGCGCCGTCCGTCCACGTTCGCCTCGCTCGCGTTCGCCACCCTGATCGGCTGCGGGGGCGGTGACAGCGCCCCGTTCTGCGAGGTCCCGCCGCCACCCGCCGACGCTTTGATGCACGCGGGCTCGGACGGAAGCTCGATCGTCCTGCCCGGGGGTCGGCGCCTCACGCCCGCGGGGCAGCACGTCGTGCTCGGCGGCTTCCCGGTCGAGGTCCTGCCTCATCCGACGCTCGGCGTCGCGTACGTGAACAACCTCGGCTACGCGAAGCGCGCGGTCGAGGTGGTCCGTCTCTCCGACGGAGCGATCCTCGAGGATCTCGTTCGTCCCGAGGCCTTCCACGGCATGGACCTCTCGCCCGACGGGAAGAAGCTCTACGTCGCGGGCGGGAACGCCGGCTTCGTCGAGATCTACGACGTGGACGCGTCGTTCGGCACCGTGACACCGGACGCCCAGGTGCCTCTCGACGGATTCCCCGTGGGGATGGAGGTGGCCTCGGACGGAGGTGTGTTCTGGGTCGGTGCCTTCCAGGGGAAGGAGCTCGTGGAATTCGATCGCACGACGCTCGCACGGAAGCGCTCGGTCACGCTCGAGGACGCGCCGTTCACCATCCTCGAGCTCCCGTCGCGGCAGGAGCTCTACGTCACGCTCGTGAAGACGACGCACGTGGTCGTGATCGACCTCGCGACCTTCACCGTGAAGGGCACGATCGACGTGCTCGGCGGCGGACCGATGGGGCTCGAGACGACGCCCGACGAGAGCCGCGTCTTCGTCACGGTCTCCGACGCGGATCGGGTCGTCGCCGTCGACACGGCCACGCGCTCGCTCGCCCTCGACGTCCGCATGGGCGACGCCGATCTCGTCGACGATCTCGGTCGGCTCCTACCCGCGACGAGCCCCTCCGGCATGGCGCTCGACGCGGCCGCCAACCGCCTCTACCTCGCGCGCTCGGGCGACAACGCGATCTACGTGCTCGACCCGTCGACCCTCGCGACGCTCGGAGCGATCCCGACCGCGTGGTATCCAACCGCGGTCTCCCTGGCCGGAGGCAAGCTCCTCGTGACCAACGGCAAGGGCGTGGGAGCGGGGCCCACCGGCTGGAACACTCCGGGCGATGCGCAGGGCAAGGAGCGCATGTCCGGATCGATGCAGCTCGTCGATCTCGCGACGATCGATCTCGTCGCGTCGAGCGAGACCGTGCGCTCGAACCTCCGCCGTCCTGACGAGGTCTATCCGGTCGACTGCGGAGGGCGGCAGTTCCCGGTTCCCGCCGTGTCGGGGGAAGCGACGCCGATCGAGCACATCGTGCTCATCGTCCGCGAGAACAAGAGCTACGACTCCGAGCTCGGCGACCTCGAGGGCACCGAGGCGGATCCCACGCTGCTCATGTACGGCGAGGACGTCACGCCGAACATCCACGCGCTCGCGCGCGAGTTCGGCAACCACGACAACTTCTACGACGACGGCGAGAGCTCGGTGCAGGGCCACTTCTGGCTGACGTCGAGCTTCGTGAACGACTACATGGAGCGCGTCTCGTATTTCGAGGACTACCGTGGCGCGTCCGGCTTCTCGCGCGATCCGATCGACGCTTCGGGCGATCCCGACTTCGGCAGCTTCTTCACCCACCTGATCCGGCACGGCGTCGACTACCGGGTCTTCGGAGAGGTCGTCGGCTCGGGCGGCTCCGCGACGGCTCCCGACGGTTCGACCGGCCGCGTCTTCGACCACATCGTCGTCGACTTCCCCGGCATCTTCTTCAACACGAGCCTGAAGGACGAGCTCAAGGCCCAGTTCGTCGCCGACTGGTTCAAGGACAACGGGCTCCCTCCCTTCTCCTACGTGCTCCTGCCCAACGACCACACGAACGGCCTCTCGCCGGGCTCGCTCACGCCCGAGTCGATGATCAGCGACAACGACTACGGCACGGGCCTGCTCGTCGACGCGATCACGCACCTGCCCGAGTGGCGGAAGACCGCGATCTTCATCGTGGAGGACGACACGCAGGGGGGCGCCGATCACGTCGACCTGCACCGCTCGATCCTCGTGGTCGCGAGCCCCTGGGTGAAGCGCGGTCATACGAGCAGCGTGCATCTCTCCTATCCATCCCTCTTCCGGACCTTCGAGCACATCCTCGGGATCCCGCCCCTGAACCGCTATACCGCGCACGCCACGCTCCCCTTCGACACGTTCACGACGCGGCCGGACTACCGTCCCTACACCGTGCGTGCGCGCACCGTCCCCGATCGCCAGAACAGCCGGGTCGCGCGCACGGCGCGAGGGGCCGACGTGGCCGAGCGCTGGTCGCAGGCGATGTCGTTCCACGCGCCCGATTCGAGCCCCGAGCTCGGCGACGTGCTCTACTTCGCCCGCTTCGGCGAGGCGCCTCGAGGGTCGCGTCTCCGGGCCGTGATCGACGGCCGTCTGCCTTCGGATACGCAACCTCTCCTCGAGGACGACGGCGACGCCGATGAATACGAGCGCGAGCTCGCGGCGTTCCGGATGGCGGCGGCACGCGACCCGCGGCTGCGTGCCCGACTTCGCGGCGCGAACCTGCCCGCGGTCGACGACGACGACTGAGCGAGCCCTCGACGCGAAAGGGCGGCCGCGAGGTCCGTGGACCTCAGGGACAGTCGAGCGAGTCGTCCGGGAGCAGGCAGACGCCCTGCACCGAGCCGGCCGCGACGCGGCAGACGGAGGGCTCGAGGCACGGCACGCCGTATCGGTCGCAGGCGTCGCCCTCGCTCGGGACGACCGCGCAGGCGGTCCCCGTCGCGGTGCCGAGGCACTCGGAGCCTTCGCCGCAGATCACCGTGGGATCGCCGAGGTTGCAGGCCTCGATGGGCTCCCGGACGGTGACGACGACGCAGGTCGACGAGACCGGATCGCAGCCGAGGCCGAGCGCTTCGTCGCAGCCTCCGCCGGTCGCGTACGCGGGGTCGCACGTCGCTCCGGGGGTACGCGCGTCGGCGACGCAGACGCCCATCGCGACGTGCGATGCTCCGACGCACGAAGTGCCCTTCGCACAGGGCACGCTCCGCCCGCACGGCTCGCCCTCGAGCGCGGGCACGGCGCAGACCACGTGCTCGTTGCACGCGAAGCCGGTCGCGCAGGGGATCGTCGCGCACGAGGCCCCGAGCCCTCCAGGCGAGCCGCAGCTTCCGCACGTCCCGCCCGCGTCGAACCCGCACCGTCCGCCCGCGCATTGGGCGTCGACCACGCAAGGTGCTCCGTCGGCGAGCGTACCGCGCGGGGGCTCGCAGCCCGGAATCACGTCCGCGTGCAGTAGCACGTCGCAGGAAACGCTCCGATGCGCGGCCGCGCAGGCGCTCGTCCACGCCGCGTCGATCGCCGTGCCGGGCGCGCGCTCGAAGACGGCGCACTCGAGTGCCAGCCGCTCGACGCAGACCTCGCGGGAGCGGAAGCGGCGCTCGAGCGGGAACGCATCGGCGCAGTGCGCGAAGGCCGCGCAGCGCGTCGAGGCGAGCACGAGGCAGGCGTCCGACGCGAGCGGCGAAGGGCGCGGCTTGCTCCGGGACTCGTCGTCGCATCCGGACGCGAGCGCGACGACGAGGGAGAGGACGAGACGCAATCGCGCGGGAGGTCGGCAGCGGACACGCATGGGCTCGCGACAAGGTGCTGCTGCAACGGTCGATCCGCACCGGACGACACCGACTTGCCACCGCTTCGTCGCGGACCCGTCTTCCCCTGGGCCCGCGGGGCTCGTACCCTCGGCCCGCCGTGACCCCATCCCCGAACCGCCGCCTCCGTGCGCTCCGCCTCGCGCGCACGCTCCTCGTCCTCTCGCTCGCCTTCGTGCTCGGCTCCTGCGACGACTCGTCGTCGTCGTCGAGCGGCACGCCGGCGGTCGGGACGATCAAGCATGTCTTCGTGATCGTGCTCGAGAACAAGGGCTACGACGAGACGTTCGGCTCGGGCTCGGTCGCCACGTACCTGAACGGCACGCTCGTCCCGCAGGGGCAGCTGCTCCGCGAGTACCACGGCATCGGTCACCTCAGCCTCACGAACTACATCGCGATGGTCAGCGGCCAGGCGCCGAATCCGAGCACGCAGGCGGATTGCACGACCTACACGGATTTCGTCGAGTCGGGCCCCGTCGACGCCGACGGTCAGGCCGTCGGCACGGGCTGCGTGTATCCGGCGTCGATCGAGACGATCGCGAACCAGCTCGAGGCGCACGGCTACACCTGGCGCGCGTACGAGGAAGACATGGGCAACTCGCCGACCGAGCCGACGACCTGCCGTCATCCGACGATCGGTCAGAAGGATCCGACCGTCTCGGCGCGCCTCGGCGATCAGTACGCGACCCGCCACAACCCCTTCGTCTACTTCCACTCCGTGATCGACACGCCGAGCTGCGCGGCGAACGACGTCCCGCTGACGGGGCTCGAGGCCGATCTCGGGAGCGCCGCGACGACGCCCAACTACGTCTTCATCACGCCGAACCTCTGCAACGACGGCCACGACGGCCCCTGCGTCGACGGCTCGCCCGGCGGTCTCGTCTCGGCCGACGCCTTCCTCGCGAAGTGGGTGCCGAAGATCCTCGCGTCGCCGGCCTACCAGGACGGCGGCCTGCTCGTGATCACCTTCGACGAGGCTGAATTCGGCGGTTCGAGCGCCGATTCCTCGGCGTGCTGCAACGAGCCCACGGGTCCGAACACGGCGGCGCCGGGAATCGTCGGCGAAGGCGGCGGCCGCACGGGCACGCTCCTGATCTCCTCGCACGTCGCGCCCGGCACGACGAACGACACGCCCTACAACCACTACTCGTTCCTGCGCACGGTCGAGGATCTCTTCGGCCTGCCGTATCTTGGGTATGCGGGGCAGCGGGGATTGAAGTCGTTCGGGAGCGACGTGTTCCGGTAGGTCTTGGTGTTCCGCGAGGAAACCGTCCTCGGGAACGCCCGAACAAGGGGGCGTGTCCTCTTCCGACGACGAAGACCTGCTCGCGGCCCGAGAGGCCGTCGACTTCGCGCTCTCGGCGTGGGGGCCGGCGGACCAACCCCACGACGCGCTCTTCAAGTACGCGTTCAGCCGGGTGGAGCACGTACGCGGGGAGCTGGAAACGGTGCTGCCCGTCGAGGTGCTCGCCAGGCTCGATCTCGGCGGCCTCGAGGTCGTGCCGGGCACGTTCGTCGACGCTTCGCTGCGCGGCTCGGCGAGCGATGTGCTGCTGACGGCGCCGATGCGAGGTCGGCCGGCGTTCGTGTACGTGCTCTTCGAGCATCAGAGCACCGTGGAACCGGACATGCCTCTGCGCTTGCTGGGGTACATGCACGCGATCTGGAGCCGGTGGCGGCGCGAGAACCCGAAGCGGACGGCGCGGCTACCGCCGATCGTACCGGTCGTGCTGCACCACGGTCCTTCTCCGTGGCGAGCGCCCACGACCTTCGGTGGCCTCGTATGGGGCGTGACCACCGAACCCTCGGAGCTCGCGCCGTTCGTCCCCGACTTCCGCTTCGTGTTGGACGACCTCGCACGCACCACGCCGGAGGGGATCCGACTGCGCCCACTCCTCACGGCCTTCGCGAGGATCATCATGTTCCTGCTCATGCGCGCTCGCAGCGCGCACGACCTCGGCTCCGAGCTCTCGGCCTTTCGCGAGGATCTACGAGCCCTGGGGACCTCCCGGTCGGGCCTGCGCGACCTCGCCGTGGCCATGCGTTATGCTGTCTCCGTCGGCCGAGGCGGAGCGAAGCGTCTCAAGGACGTCGTGCACTGGGGCGTGGGACGACCGACCGAAGAGGTGATCATGACCATCGCGGACGAGCTCATCGCGGAAGGCATGGAGAAGGGCTTGGCCAAGGGGCTTGCCCTCGGAAAGGCCGAAGGCAAAGCCGAGCTCTTGCTCCGCCAGCTCACCAGACGGTTCGGCGCCCCGAGCGAGACGCTCGAGGCACGCGTCCGCGCAGCCGATTCCGCCACGCTCGATCGCTGGGCCGAGCGCGTGCTGTTCGCGGATTCGATCGAGGCGGTGATCGACGGGGGCGATTGAGGCGTACGGCGCGAGTCGCGCGCGATCGGCGGGCGCTCGGGAAGCGGCGCCCGCCGGCGCCGACGCAACTCGCCGCCACGTCGGCCGAAGACGGGGGACTCCTTCGAGGAAATCCCCATGAATTCGCATCTCCGATTTTCGCGCCGCCCGTTTGCCGTTCGCCCTCGAGGCCCAGGGATCCGTGGCCTTCCCTCCCTCGTCCTGCTCGTCGCCCTCGGAGCGGTCGGCTGTCATTCCCAGCCGCGCGTCGCATCGCCCGAGGCCGAGATCGCTCGCCTCGTGGCCGAGGGAGATCGCTATGCGCGCGAGCTCGGCGTGGAGGGAAACATGGAGCGCGCTCGCGAAGCGTATCGCGCCGCCTGCGACCGAGGCGCGCAGCGAGCGTGTGCCAGCCTCGCACCGCTCTACACCGTCGGTCGATTCGCGGATCGAGACTTCGGCCTGGCGTTCGAGCTAGCCCATGGCGCGTGCGAGGCCGGCGATCTTCTCGGCTGTGCCAACGAAGGCTGGCTCCGAGTGATCACGCCCACCGGCGCACGTGACATGAGCCAGGTGATGGCGCTCGAGGAGCGGGCGTGCGCGGGCCACGAACCCCGGGGCTGCGTCGTCCTCTCCTCCCTCTACGCGCAAGGCTGGGGTGTGGAGAGGAGCGAGGCCCACGCGCTTGAGCTCCTGCGTAAGGCCTGTGACGCCGGCGATCCGATAGGTTGCGAACGTCTCGCCGACTTCATCGTCGCGGGTCGCGGTATCGAAGCCGACGCCGTGGCGGCGAACGAGCTCTACGCCGTCGCGTGCGAAGCCGGCGAGGTGAACGCCTGTGGCGATCTCGCTCTTCGAACGCTGCTCGGCGACGGGATGCCGCGCGACCCGCGCCGCGGCATCGAGCTCCTCGAGCAGGCGTGCGAGAAGGGGGCGCTCGAGAGCTGCCATGTCATCGGCAGCTTCTCCTGGGAAGGAGACGCAGGGTTCCCTGGCGATCGCGACCGCGCCACCTCGACGCTCGAGCGCGCGTGCGAGCTCGGCTACGGGCCCTCGTGCCAGCTGCTCGGCTGGATCTTCCGCACGGGAGAAGACGTGCCTGCCGACTTCGATCGCGCGAGGGTCTTCTACGAGAAGGCCTGCGAGGTGCGCGACGCCGAGTCCTGCGACGCGCTCGGGCACATGGCGGAGCGCGGACAGGGCGGACCGAGAGACGACGATCGCGCGTTCGCCTTCCTCGAGCGGGCCTGCGAGCTGGGCTCGCCCGCCGCGTGCGAGGAGCTCGCGCAGCTCTACGAGGCCGGGCGCACCGTGCAGGTCGACCTGGAGCGCGCCTTCGAGCTCTCCGAACGTGCGTGCGACCTCGGGAACGAGACCTCGTGCCGACGCGTCGCCGCGAAGATCGCGGAGGGCCAAGGCGTGGAGGCGGACGTCGAGCGCTCCGTCACCCTGTACAGCGAGCTCTGCGGCGAGGGAGATGGGCAGGCCTGCGCCGACCTCGCCTTTCGATACTTCCGCGGCATCGGCATGCGGCGCGACACCATCGTGGCGGCGGCTCTCTACACCCACGCGTGCGAAGCCGGAATCGGTTGCGACCTCGTCCCACTCGCCTTCACCGCGGCGGGCGCTGATGTCCAGACCGGCGACGCCGAGGGCCAGAGTCGCGCGGGCGCCGAGGGCTGGTACGAGATCGCATGCGGAGCGGAGCCGTCAGGGCCCGCCTGCTTCGAGCTCGCCCTGCTTCGGGGGGAAGAGCCCGAGGGAACTCGCCGCTTCTCGGTCCGCGTGACCCGCCTCGAGAACGCTCCCGACGGGATCGGCGTCGGCGATCGATGCGAGATCGCGATCGGGGCGCCCGGTGGTGAGCGCTCGTGGATCCGGCTCCTCTGCAACGGTCGGTTCGTCTATCCCGCGACCTCGTACGTCGTCTGGGATGCCGAGGGCCTCGCGATCGACGACACGCAATCGACGCGCGAAGACGGCGACCCTCGCCTCCAGCTCGACCCGCGCCGCGCCACGTTCCGCCTCGAAGACGACGAGACCGGCCGCTTCGGCGCCCTGCGGATCGAGGGCCGCATCGTCCGCTGACTCGCGCGAACGGCGTATCCCCCGGGGTCCTGGCGAACGGGGCCTCGGGTGCTACCAGTCGGCCCCATGGGTTCGAAAGCGGCGTTCTCGCTCGTCCTCGCGGTGTCTCTCGCATTCGGCTGCGCGTCCGCACCTCCGCGTCCCACGGGGCCCGATCCCGCGGTCGCGGAGCTGCTCCGCGAAGGCCAGACCTACGAGCTCGGGCGCGGCGTACCCGTGAACATCCCCAGGGCGCGCGAGGCCTACGACGAGGCTTGCCATCGAGGGAGCCAGCGCGGTTGCGCGCAGCTCGCGGGCGCGTTCCTCCTCGGGCCGGAGCGCGGGCAGGATCGGAACCGCGCGCTCGCGATCGGCCACGCGGCGTGCGAAGCGGGCGAGCTGCTCGGCTGTGCGAACGAAGGCTGGGCGATGATCGCGCGGCCCGTCGTGGCGCCCGACTACCGCACGGCGAGGGGGCTCTTCGAGCGTGCGTGCGACGGGAACGAGTACGCCGGCTGCGTCCAGCTCGCGACGCTCCACGCGAACGCCCTCGGAACCTCGCGCGACGACGCAAGAGCGGTCGAGCTCTACCGCCGCGCGTGCGACGGAGGCGAGATGCGCGGCTGCCTGCTCTTCGGTGGGCTCGTGCTCGACGGCCGCGCGGGTGCGATGGAACCGCGCGCCGCGATCGACGCGTTCTCCCGCGCCTGCGAGGGCGGCTTGGGCTTCGCCTGCGCGCGGGTCGGCGACGCGTACGCCCACGGCATCGGCGTCGAGCGGGACGAGGCCCGCGCGGTCTCGCTCTACGGTCGCGCGTGCGACGGCGGCGACGGCTCGGGCTGCTTCGGGCTCGGCTCGATGCTCCACGACGGACGCGGTGTCGAGCCCGACCACGACCGTGCGGTCTCGCTCTTCCGGCGCTCGTGCAACGAGGGAGAGATGCGCGCCTGCGCCGCCCTCGGCGACGAATATCTCGACGACGACGGAGTCCCCGTCGACGAGACCCAGGCCGCCGCCCTCTACGGTCGCGCCTGCGACGCCGGCGAAGGGCTCGGGTGTTTCGGCCTCGGGGTCATGCACGGCGAAGGACGCGGATTCGAGCGCGACGACGCGGAGGCGGCTCGCTACTACGAGCGCACCTGCGAGCTCGGCATCCCCGCGGGTTGCGCGGCGCTGGCCACCGCCTCGCTCTACGGCCATGGCGTCCCCGAGGATCACGAGCGCGCCGTGCAGCTCTTCCTCCGGGCCTGCAACGCCGGTGACCTCGACGCCTGCCGCAACGTCGGCTCCATGCTCGAGAGCGGGCTCGGCGTCGCCCGCGATCCGTCGCTCGCGGCCGAGGTCTACAACCACGCCTGCGAGGCCGGCGACTCGACGAGCTGCTGGAGCCTCGCCTTCCTCTACTACCGGGGCCTCGGCGTCGCGCGCGACTCGAGCCGTGCGATCGAGCTCTATCGTGGCGCTTGCGACGACGGGGTTTCGGAGGCCTGCATGGGCTACCCACGCGCGCTCACGGAGGCCGCGCAGGATGCGGAGTCGGGGTACGGCATGCCGCGCGACGTGGGGCTGGCGGAGGCGCGGTATGCGGAGGCCTGCACGCGCCATCAGTTCGTGCCCGCGTGCTACCAACTCGCGATCCTCCGGAACGTGTCGACGCCGGAAGTCACGGTCCAGGTCCACGAGGTCCACGTCACGCGCCTCGAGCACGCGCCCGAGTGGCTCCACGTGGGCGACACCTGCCGCATCGACGTCCCGGGACCGGAGAACCGCCGCACCCCGCTTCGTATCACCTGCAACGATCGCCTGATCTATCCGGCCACCGCGATGATCCACTGGGTCGGAACGCACCTGCTCGTCGACGAGTCGCCCTCGGGGGTCGATGGGCACGCGAAGGTTCGCGTGGACCTGCGGGCGCACACGTTCTCGCTCGAGGACGATCCGACGGGATTGCTGGGGGCGGTGCGGATCGAGGGGAGGGTGGGTGGAAGGTGATGTCGTAGTCTGCGCCGTTCGGGTCATCCGGGACTCGCCGCGCAGACGACGGCACCCGCTTCGTGTCGGTCGGCGTACCCTCGCGGCGATGTCCGGACTCGGCCGTGGGCTCCACGAAAGTCTGATCACCCAGGCGCTCGAAGAGCAGCTGCGCGAGCTCGATGCCCGACTCGAGGCGCGTCGTCAGGATCTCCGCGCCGCCGAGGTGCCCGATCGCCTGGCGATGCATCTCGGACGAATCGTGGCGCGCGCGTTGGCGTCGGTGCCCGACAAGCGTCGAGTCGATACCGGGCTCGATCTCGCGAAGAAGATCCTCGAGACGATCGAGGCGACGGTCGAAGACAGCGACGTCTTGCAGGAGCAACCGGTCGAGCCCGCGAGTCTGCTCCGAGCGGTGTTGCGCCGAAGGCCCGACGGAACGCCCGAGCCGCTCGGGGAACCACTGATCCCGCTGCTCGACACCACGTTGCTGACCAACGCTCCCGGCGAGCCTCGCGTGGGGAATCAGCTCCTCGCGGAGATCGATTCCGCGGATCGGATCGACGTCGTGATGGCGTTCATCCGATGGACCGGCATCCGTCCCCTGCTCGACGCGCTGCGCCGTCACGCGGAGAACGGGCGTCCCATCCGGGTGCTCACGACCGTCTACACGGGATCGACGGAGGCACGCGCTCTCGACGAGCTGGCCAAGCTCGGTGCCGATGTGCGTGTGTCCTATGACACGAGCACGACTCGCCTCCACGCCAAGGCCTGGCTCTTCCATCGTAGCTCGGGCTACTCGACCGCCTACGTCGGCTCGTCGAACCTGACGCACTCGGCGCAGGTCAGTGGCCTCGAGTGGAACGTCCGCGTCTCCGGCGCACGGAATCCGGACGTGGTCGACAAGGTCGCGGCGGTCTTCGAGAGCTACTGGAACGCGGGCGACTTCCGTCCGTACGACGCGGACGAGTTCCGACGCGAGATCGACCCGGATCGCGATGCCCGGCGCTCGCGGCTCCCGGCGTTCGAGCTCCGGCCCGAGCCCTTCCAGGAACGCTTGCTCGAACAGATCGCCGTCTCGCGCGAGCGGGGCCACCACCGGAACCTGCTCGTCTCCGCCACGGGAACGGGCAAGACCGTGATGGCGGCGCTCGACTACGCGGCCTTGCGCGAGTCGTTGCGAAGAGCACGCCTTCTCTTCGTCGCCCATCGCGAGGAGATCCTCGAGCAGAGCCTCGCGACGTTCCGGCTCGCCCTCCGGGACCCCTCCTTCGGCGAGCTCTGGGTGGGCGGCAAGCGTCCGATGCGCTTCGAGCACGTCTTCGCCTCGATCCAGAGTCTCGCCTCGGCCCGGACGGCCGACCTCGATCCCGCGCACTTCGATGTCGTGATCGTCGACGAATTCCACCACGCGGCGGCGCCCTCGTATCGTGCCCTTCTCGACCACGTGAGGCCGAAGGAGCTTCTCGGCCTCACCGCGACACCGGAACGCACCGATGGCCTCTCGCTACTCGACCACTTCGACGGTCGCATCGCCGCCGAGCTCCGTCTCTGGGACGCCATCGACCAACAGCGCCTCTCACCTTTCGTCTACTACGGAATCCACGACGGCCTCGATCTGCGCGACATCCCCTGGCGTCGAGGGCGTGGATACGACGTCGAGGGCCTCACGAACCTTCTGACCGCCGACGACGTCTGGGCGAGGCGGGTCGTGCACCAGATGGTCGAGCGCGTCGACGACGTCGCGCGCGTCCGTGCGCTCGGCTTCTGCGTCAGCGTCCAGCATGCGCGGTTCATGGCGCGGGTCTTCCGCGAAGCAGGGATCCCGGCGACGGCCATCTGGGCGGACACTCCGGACGCGGAGCGTCGTGCGGCGCTCCGCGATCTCGCCGAGCGCCGGGTGAACGTCGTCTTCTCCGTCGACCTCTTCAACGAAGGCGTCGACGTTCCTGCGGTCGATCTCGTGCTCTTGCTCAGGCCGACCGACAGCGCCACGCTCTTCCTCCAGCAGCTCGGTCGCGGGCTCCGAAGGAGCCCGGGCAAGACCTTCTGCACGGTGCTCGACTTCGTCGGTCACCAACGCAAGGAATTCCGATTCGACCGGCGTTTCGGTGCGCTGCTCGGCGTCGGTCGGAAGGAGCTCGAATCCCAGATCGAACAGGGTTTCCCCTTCCTTCCCGCCGGATGCCACATGGAGCTCGACCGCATCGCCAGCGAGATCGTGCTCCACAATCTCCGCGAGGCGATCCCGACCGCGTGGAAGGCGAAGGTCGAGGAGCTCCGCGCGCTCACGCGTGTCGAGGGCGATGTCACTCTCTCGAAGTACCTCGACGAGACCGGTCGCGACCTCGAGGACGTCTACGCCGGTACCCATGGATGGTCGGATCTCCGTGAAGCGGCCGGCCTTCCGGTCGCCACGCCTGGACCGAAGGAAGAGGTCCTTCGGCGCGCGATCGGCCGCCTCCTGCACGTCGACGATCCGGAACGCATCTCGGCCTATCGTCGCTTCCTCTCCCAGGAATCGGTGTCGCCTTCCGAGGCGCTCTCGGTGCGTGATGGACGCCTCCTGCGAATGCTCGTCGCCTCCCTCGCCGACAAGGCGGTGACGAAGTCGACGACGCTCGAGGACGGCCTGTCGCTCCTCCGCGCCCATCCCCAGCTCCGTGCCGAGCTGCTCGAGCTCCTCGACGTGCTCGAGGGCCGGCTCGACCATCTCCAGCATCCCTTGCCCGATCGTCCCGACGTGCCTCTGCGAGTCCATGCGCGCTACACGCGTCTCGAGATCCTGGCCGCCTTCGGTCTCGGGGAGGGCGCGAAGGTCGCGCCCTGGCAGACGGGCGTGTACTGGGCGAAGGAGGCGTCGGCCGACCTGCTCGCCTTCACGCTCGACAAGACGAGCGGGCAGTTCTCGCCGACGACGCGCTACCGCGACTATGCGATCAGTCGCGATCTCGTCCATTGGGAGAGCCAATCGGTCACGCGCGCCGACGGGGAGACCGGTCTTCGGTACCGCAACCATGCGCGATCCGGTTCGAGCATCTTCCTCTTCTCGCGCCTTCGTGCCGACGAGCGCGCCTTCTGGTTCCTCGGCCCCGCCACGTACGTGAAGCACGAGGGGGAGTGCCCGATGGCGATCACGTGGAAGCTCGAGCATCCGCTGCCGGGCGATCTTTTCGGGAAGTTCGCGGCGGCCGTGGCGTAGTGGGCCGGTCGCTGCGTGTGACGCGGCCTCTCTCAATGACATGCCTATGTGAGCGCGCTTTGGACTTATTTCCTCCCTCTCTCCTACGCTCCGCTCGTGCCATCTCGCCCTGTCGTGACCCGAACGGCTAGGCGCCGACATGTCGTGGCGAAGACCACGGCTCTCCTACGTCGGCCGCTGCGCAACCGCGAGGCGGCCAACGTGTTTCAGGGGAAAGGGAACGAGCTCAAGTCTTGCCCGCAGCGTCCCGTCGAGCTACCGAGGAGTCGATGATGCGGGAGGTGTCTCCGGCCGGAACGAGCACTGGATCGACCCGAAGCGGATTCGAGAAAGGGTGCATGAAGTAGATCTCGCCCGGGGCGAGGTCGAGGTCCGTGAAGAGATGCTCCTTCTCACCGGAGTCCGTGATCGCTCGGATGGTGCGCCGGCCCCACCCGTCGATGGCGATCTGTTCGATACGGATCACTCGCGGGAAGACGCGCGACGGTTCGCTCTCGAGGTAGTCGATGAAGTCGAGGCCGGCTTCCATGAACGTCTGCGCTCGGCTTCGGCTGGCCGAGAGAGACTCTCCCTCGGTCGATCGGGCGACATGAGCGAAGCCATTTCGCCATGCCGCCATACGTGGAGCGTCCTCCGGGACGAGGCGGAACTCGCTCACGGTACGTCGGAAGACCTTCTTCGACTCCGCAGGGTCCCGCTCCAGGTCACGGCCGAGTCGGGCCGCCAGCGAGAATAGAGTGCCCAAGGAGCATTGGTCGATCCGACGGCCGCGTTCGAGCTCGCCCGACCCCGCGAAGTATGCCTCCGGGCTCTGGCCGTAGGCGGCGCTGCACAAGAAGCGAAGCAACACGATCAGCAGGTACTCCAGACGGGAGGCTGCGGTCGTCACGAGTCCTCCGAGTCGCTCACGGTCCGCGTGGGCGACGTCGCGCAGGGCCTCTCGGAAGAAGCCCCTCGCCTGGTGCAGCCCGTGCGGAGGCGAGGAGTCTGGAAACCCGAAATGGCTGAGAAGTCTGAGGGCGAGCTGCCGGTCCGTGTTGCGCGGGTCACGAGGAACCCCTTCCGCATCCAGGATTCTGCGGAGCTCGGAAGCCGAGAACAGCGAAGCCACCAGGTCGCCGGGATCCTCCACTCGCACGCAGTGCTCCAGCAACCGGAGCTCGGGGTCTCCCTGATAGCCCTCGTCTTCGAGAAGCTGGTAGAGATCCGCTGCTGCGGCTGGCGACAACCGGTCGATGAGCAGAGCATGCAGACGGCGGACCGGTTCGCTTGTGGGATGGTACGAGGATCGAGTTGCGACCGCTCTCTTGACCGTGCTTCGTACCGTGGGCCGCCGAGTCGGCTCGACCTGCGTCGAGGCCGGCGACGGTGGCAGTGGAGGGGTCCCATAGGTCACCTGGGCTTCAGCTGCGATCCCTCCCACCACCGTCTCTGCGCTCGCGTACTCACGGGCCACGTGGGCAGGCATCGTGTCGGCAGGCCGCTGCGCATCAACGGTCCGGGGTGCCAGCCGCTTGGCCAACATGCCCCAGAGCGGTAGACCGAGGGCCGCGCCCGGAAGTGCGAGCGCCATGGGCATGCCAAGTGCGGCGGCGCCGGCCGCCCCTGCCACCATCAGGGCCGCATCGCTGGCCGTCGGCGGACGGACCAGGCCAGTCACTGTCGCGCCCGGGGGCGCCTGTCCGGATGGAGTGCCTGCTTCCCGGACCTCGGGTGTGCCTGCCGCGCATTCGATCAAGAGTTGCTCGGCCGCGCGGGCCAGGAGACGGAGCATCTTCGCCTGCTCGTTCGCAGGGATCGGAACACGGCTAGCGAGTCGGGTCCTGGTTGCATTCGCGTCGCGCAGTATCCGATCCGCTATCGGACTACGATGAGCGGTCGCCGTGCTCGGATCTGCGACAGAGAGCGCGTGATGCGCTGACTCGGCCAGCCGGAACAGCTCCAGGAATGCGTCGTCGCTCTGCTGCGCGGCGACCGCATCAAAGGCGCCTCGCAGCGCCGCAGCCTCCGGCGGAGGCAGGGCCCCGCATACACGGGAGACGAGTTCTCCGATCGGAGCGCGCTCCTGGAGTCGCTCGCGAGCGAGACGTTCGGCCTCCTGGTGGTGCTCGGACGCCACCCAGACATCGATGGCGGTGGGTGCCAGCGAATCGCACGAGCGTTCGTCGATCGCGGCGCACACAGCCGCGAGCGAGCCGTGCCAGTCCAGGCGTCCCAGATCTGCTCCTAGAAGCGGGACCGAGATGCTGTTGCACTGGAGCGAGCCCGCTTCGTCGAGCAGTCGACCGAAGAGCAACTCGACCTCGACCGGACCGATACTCCTGTAGCCGTCGACGTCGAACGTGATCGCGAGCAGGAGATGCTTGGCTGGCAGACCGAACGGCGGGGTGATCACGACATCACCGATCGCCAGAGGACGTGCGATACGCGTCTCGGCAAACTCCTCCAGATCGCTCCTCGAAGCGTCCCATAGCCCCGGTATGTCGCCGCCCGTATGCGTGAGGAGGGAGTCGTCAGGAACCACGAATGCGTCGATCGGTTCGGTTCCTTGGATGGGATTTCCAGGGAGGATTCGAACGCGGAGCCGTCCGACACGAAGATGCCGCATGCCGGCAGGATAGCATGCAGTCGATTCCCTCCGTCTCATCGACGAGGCGAGGCGGTATTCGTTCCGTTGTGCCGCAATCGCAAGAGCAATCGTTTCGACGCGCGGCTCTACGAAGCCCCTCTGAGAGCCCCCTCGGCGTACTCTTGCCTCCTACCCGGAGTCACATCGCGGCAGGTATGTAGGTGTCCCGAGGCGAGGTGTTCTCGGCCTTGAGCTCGGTCACGATCTTCATGAGGATCGCGGCTTCTTCGTTGGTGCCGAGATCGAACTTCTTGTGCATCGGTTCGAGGTGCCCGTGCCTCGTTCCCATGATGCGAACTCCCGCCGCCGAGAAGGGGTTCCCGACCGAGACGAAGCAGTCGGGAGTCGAGCACACGGGACACGTCATCCACTCGACGAACGGCGAGAGGCGGATCCACCTGTCTTCGCCGACACGTAGCCATGTTCCGCGGTCCAGGGGCGCGCTCGTCTCGAGATCCTCCAGCAGGCGACCCGAGACTCCATCGAGCAATCTCGCGCGGGCCCTGCGGTCGCCGCCTCGACGAGGAACGATCACGCTTTCGATCCAGTAGAGCCTCAGGTCGGGTGCGCGCAGTACGGCAGCCAGTTGTTGGAGCGCCGGGAGGACCCTCTCGCGCGCCGCCAGTCGATCGGCCAGGCCGAGCTGGTCGTGCGAGACTGCATTGCGACTCTCGGTAGCGAGGATTGCCGCACGATCGAAGTACCCGCTCTCACGCAGTCTCCAGAGCGGTCCCGGCGTCCGCTGTCGGCCCAGAGCGCCAATGAGTCGATTCAGGAAGAAGCGATAGTTGCCTGCACCAGGACTGGAATTCACGATGTCCCGAACGAGCTCGACGGAAGCCGCGAGGTCGTGGGGAACGAGTTGATCCATCGAAGCCGCTCGGGCTTCAGCCAGTTCCCATGCGACGGTGGCCGTAACGAGGCCGCACGTGAATCGGAGCGCCGCCTCGTATGCGGGTGCGAGACGGCCGACGCTTTCCGCGTCACCGTCCTCACAGGTGAGGACGTCCAGTAGCTCACCCATCGGGAACATCATGCGGCTGCGGTTCGACGTCGTCCGCCCCTCGATCGACTGCCTCGTGCGATCGACCCAACGCCATCGGTGGTCTTGGTTCCTGTCGACGTGGACCTTGAGATTCGTCTCACCGCGAAAGGTCTCGGCGAGCTCGCCGAGGGTGCTGTTGCTGGCGACGAGCCAGAGCAACGCTCCGGGCAGCGACGTAACGACCGCCTGGTTCGCACCCGACCGGGATTCGAGCGCGGATGCGATACAGGCTTCCATGTCTCGCAGGAGATCTCGCGAAACCGCGTCCTGGCCGTTGGCTACGCCCTGGATCAGGGCCATGGCCTCGAGGGGATCCGCGAGGCTCCGGAAACCATCGAGATCGTTGTCGAACCATGTGACACGGATCGGCGATGTCGCGATGCGATCCTCTTGCAGTCGTCGTGCGAGCGACGACTTGTCTGCGAGACGTTCGAGGAGCCCGTCGATGGAATCCTGATCGAGCCCGATGGCGGTAGGTACGGCCGCGATGGTCGTTCCCAGGACGGAGCGGAGTTCGACTGGTGCCGTCTGGTACAGTGCACTCAGATCGGCGCTGACACGCCCCGGTTCGGCGTGTTCGATGCAGACCAGGAGCGAGTCTTCCTCGAGGTGGCCGACCCACGAAGCGCCAGGCCATCGATCCTTGGCGAACCACTCGATGTACGTCGCACAACGACGCAGAGCGTCTCTGGCTCTCTCGACTCCGACTCGCTTGGCGAAGCCTTCCAGGCCGCCGAACTCGATCGCAACGGCTACCGCTGCGGGTCGGAGTCGACGCGCGTAGTCGAGCCGCGGGATGACGATCGGCCGGCGAGGAAGCCCGGTGACCGGGTGGATCGCCATCGCCCGGAGCATGCCGTGTTGGGCACCTCCTGGCGAGTGATAGAGGAAGCGATGACCGCCTGCCGTGATCGCGTCTCCATCGGTGAGGGGCGCCAGATCGTTCGGCTGCAGACGATCCTGGTTGACGAACGTTCCGTTGGTGGACCCTAGGTCCCGCACACACCAGGTACTGTCCCGTAGTTGGATTTGGAAGTGGCGTCGTGACAGCTGGTCATCGGCTCCGATGGCGTAGTCGCAGTCACGTTGCCTACCGACGATCAGGACCGGCTGATCCTCGTCGAGCCGCAGGATCTGCATCTCGCTGGCGAGGGACGGACGCGCGGCTTCGTCAGACGTCTCCTCGATGAACGAGTGGATGGCCAGGATGGGGCGGCGGGGTTCTGGGATCGGAACCCGGTGCGGGGACGGATCTTCCCGGTCCTCCGGACCGTCATGCGGTTCCAATCCCTTCGGCCCGAGTGCGGGCATCGTACGTTTCAGAGTGGCCATGGTCCGCTTCTCACGCTCCCACGCTACCACGCGTGCGCGTCGAACCGATTCCTTCATGGGAGAGCACGGAACCTCCGACCGTGGGGCGTCGTCCCACCTCGGGAGCTAGTGGCCCATCGCCCATACGGTGGATCCCGAGTGAGCTCCGCCGACGCCCCCGCGTGTGCCGTCGGCCGCATCGACCGATCTTTCTCGAGGGTGGCCGTCAGATCTCCCCCACTCCGCACGTCGATCGGGCATGACCAAGCTCAACGCCCGCCTCGAGTCGGAGTCCATCGTCCGCCGCTACACCGCCGTCGCGCTCCTGACGGGCGCGTTGCCCGTGCCCGCCGCCTCCGCGGCCATCGTCGCGGAGCAGGCGGTGATGTTCACCCACGTCGCGGCCATCTACGGAGCGGACGTGTCGTTCGGCACCGTGCTGGCCTCGATGGGAGGTACCGCGACCCTGAACACGGTTGGGCGGGCGCTCTTCGTCGAGGGTATGCGGTGGATCAACGCGACCTTCGCGGCAGGAATGGCGACGCCCCTCGTGTCGGCGCTCGGCGCCACCACAGCGGGGGTCCAGACGTGGCTCCTGGGCCAGTTGGCCGTCGCCATCGCGGAGAACGGAGGGAATCCGCTCCCCGAGGTCGCGGCCAAGGCCGTGCTAGAGCGCGCTCGGGTCGCGTTCGAGGCCATCGATTGGACGGCCGAGACCGATGCGCTGGGGGCGAGCGCGGAGCGATCCGCGTAGGCGACCCTCCGTGGCCCTCCGCCATCGGGACGCGACCATCCGCGGACGGTCGGGAGGAGGCTGGCAGCGAGCGAGACCGACCGGATGGCATTCGCGCTCGCGCTACGGCCCATCCGTCGCATGCGACTCCCGCTCGAGCTTGTGAACGGCGTACCCACGCTGCCCACGATGGGGACACCGGAGGTGCAGCTCCCCCGACGCTGGTACGAGGACCATCTGGTGAACGGTGGATGCGTGCGAGACGGGCCATCGCGACAAGGCCAGGCGCGCGGCTCGGATGTCGCCGGCTCCGACCCCGGCTGCCCGCTTCTCCAGGGCTCGGTGTCGGGCATACGAGTCCCCGTCTTCCCCGTCGCAGACGTCGAAGTCTTCGTCCGGGTCGTGGTTCGCCACCACCGCATACCGATCCTTGCCCACCGCCAGGACATCGTCGGAGGATCCATGGCTGACGACCCGCGCGGCCTCGCCGGGACGCGACCCGGCGAGGAGCAGGTAGCTCGAGGTGGCCGCCGCCGTCGTGGCCAGGACCCTGCGTGCAGACGCGTAGCTCGTCGCCGAGTCCATCACCAGGCGCGTCAGCCACGGGACGGGTAGGGACGTGAACGACGGCAACCCGCAATGGAACGCCTGGTTCACGGTGAGCGCGAAGCCGTGGCTCGACAGTGCCGAGATCACTCCGGTCACGCCAGGGAACCCGACGCTCAGATACGAACCGTGATCGTCCACGAACCGGAAGACGCAGGAGTGCGCCCCGATGCCGGTCGGGAAGACCCAATCCATGTTCCGCGCGATCATCGGCGGCTGCGAGTCGCCCCCACCGTGCACCATGCCGGTGCAGCCGATGAGACCGGTCGCGCCGGCGACGGACGTGATGTCGTACGCGATGTTCGCCAGGTAGAGCTCTTCGAGCCCCACGGAAGCCGAGCGCGCGAGCCCTTCGAGCTCGCGTACGTAGGGATGGTCTCCGTAGACGCGAGCGAGCACACCGGCTGCGCCCTCCAACCATGTGGTCGGCACGTACGAGGACACCTCCCGCCGCGCGCGCCCGAGGAGTTTCCGGAGCACGGTGCGGTTCTCCCTTCCGAACTCGCGGAAACGATCCTCGGGATCACGCAGGAGATCGACGAGGTGCTCGGGAGTGAGGGCTCGGATGGTGGGTCGGGACATGTTCGACATGCTCGGTCGATGTGCGTGGGCAACGGATGCGCCGGACTTCGGAGGCCCGTCGCCGGTCTCCTACCGGTACTCGAAAGTCGGTGCGAACACGGAACCGACAGGGCCTTCGGCCGCGAAGCCGGGCTCGTCCCGCAGGCGGCGAGTGAACATTCCGATGCGCGCCAGGGTCGAGCCGGGCACGGCCTCGTCGGCGAGCGCGACGGCGAAGTCGTACCAGGGCAGCGCGGCCTTGCGGCCCAAATGACGCTCGACGAGCTCGGCGGCGTGGCGTGCGACGAGCTCCGAGGGATGGGAGCGCAGGTCGCTCGCGAGCGAGGAACGGAGCTGCTGTCCGTCACGGGAAGCGAGGGCTTGTGCCCAGCGGCTCGCGCGCGGCTCGAGCTCGGTTGCATGGAGCAACGCACGAAGGGCGAGGTCGATGCCGAAGCGGAGGGCCGGCTGCTGTCGGACGGATTTCGCGTCGAGCAGCTCGACTCCGTTCACCGACGCGCCGGCCAGCTGCAATGCGAGGCGGAGCGCCTCGGGCTCGTCGGACCTCGAGCGCGCGCCGAGGCGGGCACGTTCGGCGAGGATCCGACCGATCACGTGGGCGTTGAAGCGGAGGTCGGGCTCGGAGTCGAGGAAGTACCGGCGGGCCTCGAGGGCGGCATCCAGGGCTTCGTCGAGCCGGCCGAGGAAAGCCCACGATCGGGCGATGGTCCCGTAGGCCATGCCCGACTCGGGATCCGGTCGCGGCTCCGGAGGCTCGCGATCGAGCGCTCCGTACAGGGCCCGATCGCCGTCGCCCCACAGGGGGGGCTCCCGGTCGAGCCCTCGTTCCCGGGCGTTCGCGAGGTCGAAGAGCGAACGTGTCTCGTCCGCGAGTGATTCGAGGCGCTTCGTCCTCTCCTCGAGGCGGGTCCGCGTCACCTCGACGCGCTCGGCCGCGGTGGGGAGCTCGTTCTGGACTGCGACGGTGGCGAGGATCTCCACTTCCAGGGAATCGGCCAGCGCGCGGACGGAGCGCCTTCCACCGAGCGCGTCGCGGTGACGGTCGGCCCACGCGAGGGCCGAGTCGACGTCACCACGGTGGTTGGCGCATTCGACGACGAGACGCGCGAGCCGAGCACGCAAGGCGCGGTCGGTCGTGCGCTCTCGGACACGTGCTGGCAGCCCTTCGTCCCCCGCCCAGCCGGCATGCAGCGCGCGCCACGTGGACTCGAAGTGGCCCGAGCGCGCGGCGAGCGAGGCGCCCGCGCGGAAGGCGAGAGCGCGGGCCAACGACTCGACGCGACCACCGGCCGCCTCCGATGCCGATCGTGACTCCGAGAGTCGAGTCAGGCCTTGTACCCAGGCACGCTCGAGGATCGTGCGGATCGCTCCGAGGATCTCGGCCTCGAGGGCATTCGCGGCGGCAGGGAGCTCGATCGCTTCGGCGGCCGCCACGAGGTCCGGAGGGTCCGCCCGCAGGGCGCGATCCAGTCGACGGATGCGATGCAGGGTGTCCGCTCGGAGGACGAGGATCGGAGCGCCTCCGGGAATCGCCTTCGCGAGCGCGTCCGCCTTCGCGGGGCCCTCCCCGCTTCGCGCGTCGCGCAGGGCGCGGAACACGGCATTGCAGGCGAAGTCCGCGGCATGGATCGCTCCCGACGAGCTCGGATCGGCGGCCACTTCGACCAGCACTTCGTCGAGAGCGCAGGGCGCGGCGAGCCACCCCGGGGCCTCGCGCCCAAGGGACTCGAGCGCCTGACGAGCCTCGGATTCGACGACGGCGCGATACCGGATTCCGTGCTCGGAGGTCGTCTGGTGCAGGGCGGCACCTCCTCGTCGGACTTTGGCCACGAGCCGCTCCTCGAGGGGAATGCTGCGTTGGGCGATCCGGAGCGCTAGACGGGACGCCCCGAGCATCGAGCCGAGCCGGCCCGCGCCTTCGACGGAGGCCGAGAGCGTTCGCAGGTAGCGCAACAACGCCTCGAGCTCGTCGAGGCCCGAGGCCGTGCGCTCGTCGTGGAAGAAGAGCCAGACTCCCCCGAGGCCCGCGAGTCGCGTCGAGAGCTCCCGAAGCACGGCGATCCGCTGGGCGTCCGAGAGCTCGTTCGCGTGCCGTTTGCCAGGAGGCAGCCCGTGGACCATCTCCGCGCGGCGGAACTCGGACGCCATGGCATCCGCGAGCACGTGGTCGGCGACCGGCGCCAGTGGGCCGCCGACCAGGAAGCCTCCTCGTCCGCCCTGATCGCGGTCGACGAGTGCGCCTTCGGGCGTTCCCGATTCATCGATCCCGAACGTCCAGAGTGTCATCTCTGCCGGCTCCCGTCCCATCGTCGCTCGTCGCTGCCGAGTGCCTCGCGCGAGCGTCAACGATCGGAAGGTACCTCGGCCGCCGTGCGCCTCGGCGGCCTTTCGTGGACCCGACCTGGCTCGACATGCTGGGTGAATGGCCGCGGAGCGATGCGGGCCTCGTCAGACGTCGATCGCCTCGAGCTCCCGGAGGCGCCGTTCGTACTTCCGCACGTCGTTTTCGGTCGCGACCCGCCTCTCGGCGAGCGCCCCGACCCGGACGTCGATGTCGGAGAGTGCCTGCTCGAGCTGCTGCCGGCGCGTCCTACGTGCCGAATGTCCACTCTCCGTGCTGGCCCTTCGGGAGATCGGTCGGATCCGCTCGGCGACGAGGGCGTGCTGGTCCGCACGGGCGGCCTCGAGATCGCGATCGAGCTCTTCGAGGGACTTGCGCGCAATCGTGAGGAGCTGCTCGACCTCGATGTGGGCCTGCCTGCGTGCGGCCGCGCGCGCGCGATCCTTCGAGGCCTCGGCCCGGGCCGCGAGGTCGCGGCGAATGGAGACCTCGCGAGCCCGCAGGTTCGAACGACGGGTCTCGACACGTTCTTTCTCGGCCTCCTCGAAGGCCGAGGCCACGGTGCTGACGAGGGCCGCCACGCCGAGACCGACGAGGATCGCGGGCAGCATGATCAGCGCTCCTCCGGGCTCTCGGCGAGCCACTGCAAGGGACTCGGGGGACGCGTGCCGTGCGCGTCGTGCATGCGCTTCCGCACCGCATCCGAGCGATTGCGGAGGTTCTCGGCGTCGCTCTCGATCAGGCGAGCGAGCGTCAACAGGTCCTCCCGCCGATCCGGGCAGTCCTCGACGAGGAAGGCCGCGTAGACTCGGCTCTGCAGGTCACGCTTCGCCGCCCGATCCGCGCAGAGCTCGTCGAGCTCGCGTCGCTCGGCCTCGAGGGCGAGCATCACACCCTGGTGGCGCTGCTCGAGGTCGCGCAGGAAGGCCTGGCCTGCGATCTCGAGCTTCCGCTGCGCGAGCGCGGCGGAGGCTTCGAGCTCGACACGCCTCACCTCGAGCTGGCGGAGCTCGGCGTGGTGCTGGAGGAAGCGTTCGACGATCCCGCCAGCGGGCCCGACGATCGCGGAGATCGCGGTGGTGGCGAGCGAGGCGGACGCGACGGGACGGCGGGCGAGCTTCGGCATGATCGGCTCCGAGGGTGCTGGGATGGTTCCCGAACAACACGACGTCGGCACCGGCGCCCATCTGACGCGTACTCGTCCGATTCTCGTCATCGGCCCGCGCCGCGCGATGCGCGGGCCGCGAGCGGCTCAGGAGCGTGGTGGTCCGTGGCGCTCGAGCAGCTCGAGCCGGCCGTAGCCCATGCTGACTCCCTTGCCGAGGCCGAGCCGCGCTCCGCCGAGGACGATCGCGATCGCCGCCGAGGATTCGGCGCCGGATTCGAGCTGGAGCTCGCCGACCGCCCCTTCGAGCGGATGCTCGCGGTCGGTGCTCCGCGAGTACCGCCGACGGGCATGCCGTTCCCACCGTGCCTCGCGGACGTCGGGAAGCGCGAGCGATGCGACGAGGGATTGCACGTTCGGGATCGCATCGCCCTGCGGGTCGTGATGGTGGGCGTAGCCGGCCAGCCGTCGGGCCGCGGCGACGACCAGGTCCTCGAGCGTGGGCTCACGTAGCTCGCGTCCTTCCCGGACGATTCGCAGGGGAGAGAGCGCTCGGAGGATCGTGGGGCCCGCTGGGCCCGGCTCTTCCACGATCACCCGCTCGGGCTCCGGATCGCGGAGCCAGGCCACCGGCTCGTAGATCGCGGCGCCGTTCGCACGGACCTCCGACACACGGAACGGCACTCGCTCTGGACCGAGGCCGAGACGTCCCGCGAGCTCGAGCGCGGCGACGAGGCGAGGCACGAAGGGCTCGGCCTTCGGAGGGAGATCGAGCCCGACCTCCACCGTGCTCCCGCGCATCCCGACGCGAACGGAGAGAGCGAGCGCCGGCGTCCTCTGACCGTCGAGGAAGACGTCGAGCCCGCGGGGCGGAGGCGGCCCGAAGAGACTGGCGTAGAGGCCCTCGGCCGGCGCGCGATCGGGGCTCGGCGCACCATCGAGGGCGAGGCACGCCCGGCCGAGGGCTCCGTGCATCGCCGCACCGACCCGGATCGGCTCGAGCCGAGGCGCCGCTTCGAAGTCGAGACGCGCGTCGAGATGCATCCGTCGCAGCGCGACGAGCCAATCGGGAAGCGGCAGACGGGAGGTCGGCGGGGACACGAGACGAGGGCCGCCAGCATAACCCGCGAGGGCGTTCTCGCGTGGCGTCAGATGACGAGAGGCGCGCACGTCGATCGGGCATGGAACCGACGACACTCGCTCCCCATGACACCGTTCTCGATCAGGCGCGCGCGGCGTTCCGCGCGGGCGATTGGGATGCCCTGGTCGCCTGCGCCCCGAGCTCGCTCGCGCTCGGGCCCGACGACGAGGAGCTCGCCTGGCTCCTTTCGTTCGGCCTGACCCACAGGGACCGCCACCTCGAGGCGGCTGCCCTCCTCGAGCGCGCGTACGCGTCCGCGCCGGGACATCGACTCGCGTCCGCGCTCGCGTACGTCCTCTACGAGGCCAGTCTCCGGTTGGCCGCACCGCGGCATGGATCGCCCGATCCCGAGCATCCGACGTTCGGGCCCGAGGACCGGACCGCGGTGCACGAGGGCTTTCTCCACTGGATCGAGGAGGCGCTGCGGTACGAGCCGGGGTCGATCAAGGACCTCTACCGCTTCGGCGTGTTCGAGGCGCAGCTCGACAACTGTCACGACGCGGCAGCGTTGAGGGCCTTCCTCGGCGTGGTCGAACGCTACCGGGCGTTGTCGGCCGAGGTCCGGGCCCGGCGGGGCGATCTATTCCGATACTACGCCCGGACGTTGTACGCGGGCGCGCGTTCGGCGCTCCGGCTCGGCAAGCTCGAGCTCGCGCGGAGGCTGGCCTTCGAGCTCGTCCGCGTGGACGAGGAGGGGCGCCACGTGGAGCGTCATCACCAGCTCGGGCTCGCCGGGCGGATCTGTCTCGCCACGCGCGAGCTCGACGCGGCGGAGCGCGCCTTCCGCCTCGCACTCGACGCCTCGCCGCGCGGTCGCTCCGATCACCTCTTCGGTCGTCTCGCCGAGGTGGAGCTCGCCCGAGGCCGGTGTGCCGAGGCCGCCCGATGGATCGAAGCGCACGTGAGGCCGGAGCGGCGCACGCCGGCGCTCTTCCGGACGCTCGGGGACGCCCGCTCCGCGGAGGGAGACGCCGAGGCTGCCGAGTCGGCCTACCGTGCCTCGCTGCTGCGCGACCGCGTCGGAAAGCACCTGACATTGACACGTCTCGGCTGGCTACTCCTCCGTCGCGGCCAGGCCAAGGAGGCCGAGCGCGCCTTCACGGACGCGAACGCCTTCCGTCGGCGCCGCTATCAATCCGAGCACGTCGAGGCCCTCCGCGGCCTGGCCGAAGCCCAGGCGGCGCGTGGCCGGGATGCGGACGCGGCCGCGACCCGCGAGCGACTCGAGGCGCTCGTCGCGCGGCGGGCCCATCCCGGTTCCCGGGAGGCTGCATGATCGATCCGCGCTCGGCTCCGGAGGTCGTCGAACGGCTCGTCCTCGAGGGCCGCGAGGAGGAGCTCCGCGCGCTTCTCGACGAGGTGGTGTGTTGGTCGGAGGCGCAGCGGGCCGAGCTCGTCTCCCGGTTGGTCGAGCTCGGCCGACTGGCGCTGGTCCGCGAACGTGGCTGGAGGGAAGCACCAGCCCTCGACGTGGAAGCGACATTGGAGGGCGAGTCCGCCGCACCGGTCGACGAGGATCCCTCCCTCGAGGACGACGAGGTGCTGTTCCGTTCGATCACGCCGACGCACGACCGCGCCGACGAGGAGCTCTTCTCGCGATTCTTCGGAGGTCGCCGCGATCTCTACGCCCGCCAGTGGCACGATGCGCGTCGCGACCGCGCGGGCTACCGGCCGGTGCAGGAGCCACTGACGCCGGAGGTCGTCCGAGCCCATCTTGAGGGACGGATCACGATCGGCCAGTACCTCCTGTTCCCGGACGGCACCGTATCGTTCGGTGTCATCGACCTCGATCTCGCGCGGAACGCGGTAGACGCACTGCGCGCCGCGCACGGCGAAGACGTGTCGCCGCTCGCGCACGCCGGCCTCGGCGAATACGCTCGAGCCGTCCTCGAGGCGGCGCGCTCGCTCGGTCTCGCCCTCTTCGCCGAGGACAGCGGTGCGAAGGGGATCCATCTCTGGATCTTCTTCGAGCCACGACGTCCCGCCCGCGCGGCGCGCGCCCTCCTCGCCCAGCTCGTGCGCGCGGCGGGCCCGCAGCCGGCCGACGTCTCGGTGGAGATCTTCCCGAAGCAGGAGAGCGCAGGTCCCCGTGGGCTCTCGAGCCTGGTGAAGCTCCCCCTCGGGATCCACCAGCGGACGCTCCGTCGTTGTCGCCTCCTCGGTGCATCCCTCGAGCCGATCGAATCGAGCCACGAAGCCCTTCTCCAGCTCGCGCCTGCCGAGCCGTCCCTCATCGACGCCATCCTCGCGCACCGACTGGCTCCCTTGCCCGCTCCCTGGCGCGGCCCGCTCGAGCCGGCGCCCGTACTTCCCAGCGCTCCGCTCCCGCGTTCCATCGCCGCCGCGCTCCGCGGCCTCTCGGACGCAGACGCTGCGCGTGCGGCGGAAGAGCGGATGCTCGAGGGCTGCGGCGTGCTGCGCGCGATCGTCGACGCGGCGTACCGGGACCGCGTGCTGTCGGCCGACGAAGGCAGGGCGCTCACGTACAGCCTCGGCCTCGTGGGCGCCGGTCCCGGTCTCATCGACGAGGTCCTCGCGCACGCGCACTCGAGCCTCGAGGAGCTTCGTCGGGTGCGTCGCGGTCTGCCGTCGCCGGTCGGATGCAAGAAGCTCCGGTTGCTCCCGACGCACGGAGCGAGCTGCTCGGCCTGCCCGCGCGTCGCGAACGCTCGACCCTATGCCTCTCCGGCGTTCTTCGCCGTGGGCTCGGTCGCTCCGTCTTCGCCGAAGCATGCACCCTTCGCCGATTGGCTCGACGCCGACGAGAGCGCGGTGACCTCGCCCCTCGCGGCCCTCGGCGAGGCGCTCGATCGCATCGAGCGCCGCATCGAACATCTCGAGCGCCGCGGCGAGCACGGCGGGCCGGATGCGTCGTCCGACGAGCGATCGCCATGAGCGGCCGGACGGTCTACGTGACCCGCGCGGGGGCGACGCTGCGGCGTGAAGGAGAGAGGCTGCGGGTGGTCTCGAAGGACTCGCCCGCGAGCGACGTCTCGGTGCACGACCTCGCGCAGCTCGTGCTGATGGGGAACATCACCGTCACGCCGGCCGCGCTCGACCTCCTCGTCGAACGTGGCGTGGATACCGTCTGGCTGTCGGGCACGGGCCGCTACCGTGGTCGGATCATCGGCGGCCCTTCCCGCCAGGTCGCGCTCCGGCTTGCGCAGTTCCGCGCGCTCGAGGACGACGTGACGCGGAAGCGGCTCGCGCGGTCCTTCGTGCGCGGCAAGGTGCGGAACCAGCGGACGTTGCTGTTGCAGCATGCACGGCGCCACGGCGAGAGCCCGGCGATGGAGGCCGCGCGCGCGTCGATGCGACTCGCCCTGACGCGCCTCGACGACATGGAGGATCTCGACGCGATCCGAGGTCTCGAGGGGCGATGCGCCGTGGCCTATTTCGCGGCCTTCGGGGACCTACTCCGGACCGACGAGCTCCGCTTCGACGGTCGCAATCGGAGGCCGCCCTTGGATCCCGTCAACGCGCTGCTCTCGCTCGGGTACACGTTGGTGACCTCGCAGGTCGAGGCGGCGCTCGGTCGCGTGGGCCTCGACCCGTACCTCGGCGCACTGCACGCGCCGCTCAACGGGAGGCCCTCGCTCGCCTGCGATCTCGTGGAGGAGCTGCGTGCGCCGCTCGTCGATGCGTTCGTCGTCGCATCCATCAACCGTCGGGCGTTCCGACCCGAGGACTTCGAGGAGGCGGCTGCGGGGGAGCCCGTGTACCTGCGCCGCGAGTCGCTGCGGTGGTTCCTGACGCTGTTCGAGCGGCGGATGGCGAAACCGGTCTGGTACGAGCCGCTCGGATGTCGGCTCGCGCCGCGGGATCTCATCGAGGCCCAGGCGCGGGCCTTCGCGCGAGACGTGCTGGGCGGCGAGGCGTACGAGCCGTTCCGGAGTCGTTGAGGGGCTTGGCCGAGAGGAGTCGAGATGCGCATCGTGATCACGTTCGACGTCGCCGATGACAGGATCCGGGCGCGTCTCACCAAGTCCCTGCTCGCGCGCGGGAGCCGCGTGCAGAAGAGCGTATTCGAGGTGCCGGACCTCGCCCCGTCGGCGTACCTGCGGATGCGCAGCGAGCTCGAGCGCATCGTCGATCCGACGACCGACAGCCTGCGTTACTATCGCCTCTGCGAAACGTGCCGTGGGCGCATCGAGCACCACGGCGTGGGGCCGGGCCTGCTCGGCGACCAGCTCGACCTCGAGCTGATCGAGTGAGCGAGGCCGATTGAAAACCGAATACGTTGCCGGCTCCCCGTCGAGGGGGGAGCCGGGCCGGCGGGCTCCGGCTCTCGAAGGGACGGATCGTCGCGGGTGCAGTCGAGCGGAATCGCTCGGCTTTCATGGAGTGAGTGGCGCGGGTGTCGCGGGCGATGCGGCCCCTGCGTGGGGGATCGTCGCGGCGAGGGTGCCAACTGGCCGGATCTGCTAGGCTTCCAGCTACCGGGGTCGGAACCGACCTCGCCCCGTTCTGGGGATTGAGACTTGACGAGGAAGTCTCAGGATCCGAGCAGATTCGTTGTGGTCGGAACCGACCTCGCCCCGTTCTGGGGATTGAGACGCGTCGTTGTTGTTCTTGTTGCGCTGCTGGGTGGTCTGGTCGGAACCGACCTCGCCCCGTTCTGGGGATTGAGACGCGCACGAGCGTTCGGTATTCAGCGATGCGCGCGGTCGGAACCGACCTCGCCCCGTTCTGGGGATTGAGACAAACCCTCGATTTCTGCTTGATAGATAAGTCGAGCGTGTCGGAACCGACCTCGCCCCGTTCTGGGGATTGAGACGTGACGAGGTTCGGATAGTCGACGTAGATCCAGACGGTCGGAACCGACCTCGCCCCGTTCTGGGGATTGAGACTTGCTCGCGTGCTTTGCCAACGTCTCGCATTTTAGTCGGAACCGACCTCGCCCCGTTCTGGGGATTGAGACCTTGCTCGCGGAGAGCATGCGCTTTCGCGCGTCGCTGGTCGGAACCGACCTCGCCCCGTTCTGGGGATTGAGACCGTCGACGACACCGTGTCCCTGCTGCCCGTAGTGTCGGAACCGACCTCGCCCCGTTCTGGGGATTGAGACCGCAAAGCGGCCGGATCCGTTCCATTGCCTTTACGTCGGAACCGACCTCGCCCCGTTCTGGGGATTGAGACCTGGCCAGCCTGGCCAATTCCGTGCTTCCAGTAAGGTCGGAACCGACCTCTCCCCGTTCTGGGGATTGAGACTAGGTGCCGGGGGCGTAGCGCTTCGTGCGCGTGACGCGTCGGAACCGACCTCGCCCCGTTCTGGGGATTGAGACTTGGCACGGTCCGCCTTGATCTTGGCGCGAAGTGCGTCGGAACCGACCTCGCCCCGTTCTGGGGATTGAGACCGCCAGAGCCTCGCGCGCCGCAGTCTCCCTGTCGGTCGGAACCGACCTCGCCCCGTTCTGGGGATTGAGACCAGTAGCCAAACTCCCAAAAGAGATTGGCAGAGTCGGTCGGAACCGACCTCGCCCCGTTCTGGGGATTGAGACCTATCCCCAAAACCAGGGACCTACCTTGGCAGTGTGGTCGGAACCGACCTCGCCCCGTTCTGGGGATTGAGACCAGTTCCGCGCAGGCCTGGACGGCCGCGAAGAAGTCGTCGGAACCGACCTCGCCCCGTTCTGGGGATTGAGACCCATCGCGAGAACCATCGCAACCATCATCGAATTCGGTCGGAACCGACCTCGCCCCGTTCTGGGGATTGAGACCTTAGCCTTGGCACTGGTTGCCGTCGACGAAGATGTCTGTCGGAACCGACCTCGCCCCGTTCTGGGGATTGAGACGCCATCGCGATTTCCGTGCCCTGCCTCATGTAGCGTCGTCGGAACCGACCTCGCCCCGTTCTGGGGATTGAGACACGCCTCGAAGTACGGCCGCTCGAGTGGCTCGAGCTGTCGGAACCGACCTCGCCCCGTTCTGGGGATTGAGACTCAGCGCCTGGATGACGCTGTCCATCGCATCGGTCGTCGGAACCGACCTCGCCCCGTTCTGGGGATTGAGACCCGCGTGCATGGCCTCTTGGGCCATGATGAGGGCGTCGTCGGAACCGACCTCGCCCCGTTCTGGGGATTGAGACTCCGAATGCTTCCGATGGTTTGGAGTGTCAGTGTCCGTCGGAACCGACCTCGCCCCGTTCTGGGGATTGAGACTCCGTGCGGACCGGCTTCTTCGCCGGGGCCTTGTCGGAACCGACCTCGCCCCGTTCTGGGGATTGAGACTCGTCGACGAGGCGCCGCGGAAGGAATCCCTCCACGGTCGGAACCGACCTCGCCCCGTTCTGGGGATTGAGACTCCCGCCTTCGGAATGAGCTCCGCGTCCTGGAAGCGCGTCGGAACCGACCTCGCCCCGTTCTGGGGATTGAGACTCCTCGCTCGGCGCCTTCACGGCGTGCGTATCGCGGTCGGAACCGACCTCGCCCCGTTCTGGGGATTGAGACCGCCGCCTTGAAGCGGCAGAGGAGACGGTCCCCGAGGTCGGAACCGACCTCGCCCCGTTCTGGGGATTGAGACCATCCGCTCGGCGATGGCGTTGGTCACGGCACGATGTGTCGGAACCGACCTCGCCCCGTTCTGGGGATTGAGACCATCCGCTCGGCGATGGCGTTGGTCACGGCACGATGTGTCGGAACCGACCTCGCCCCGTTCTGGGGATTGAGACCCGCTTGCCGCGCTTGCGTATCGGCGTCGTGGGGCGGTCGGAACCGACCTCGCCCCGTTCTGGGGATTGAGATCTCTTCTGGAACTCCTCCGAGGTGCCCTCGAAGTAGAGTCGGAACCGACCTCGCCCCGTTCTGGGGATTGAGACGACCGTGCTGACGGTCTCGGACAGCTCGATCCGCCACGTCGGAACCGACCTCGCCCCGTTCTGGGGATTGAGACATCTCCGAAAGCGGAACCGACTCTAGCGCGATGTTAAGTCGGAACCGACCTCGCCCCGTTCTGGGGATTGAGACTCGAAGCCGAGGAGCTTCGCGGCGAGGCAGGCCCTCGCGTCGGAACCGACCTCGCCCCGTTCTGGGGATTGAGATGCGGCGCCGACGGCGATCCCCGCGATCGCCCAGGGCGAGTCGGAACCGACCTCGCCCCGTTCTGGGGATTGAGACATGTTGATGATGTTGCCGCACCAGTCGAAGAGCACCGGTCGGAACCGAGCTCGCCCCGTTCTGGGGATTGAGACGCGGTAACCGTTGCGGGGGAAAGGATTTCGACGATGGGTCGGAACCGACCTCGCCCCGTTCTGGGGATTGAGACGTGAACGCCGGCTTCAGTATGATCGCCGCCCAAGCCAGCGATCCCTCCGCCCCCGACCTGGGGATTGAGACGCAGCCGCGTAGGTGTTCGCGTTGACCTGGTACGCCCCCGACCCGTGTCCCGGCTCCCCCTTCGGCCCGACGCACGCCGACGCGGCACCCCGCGGACACGCATCGCCGGCTCGATGCCCATGCCATCCAGTCCGGACCTCTTTCTTTCGCCCCGCCTGCGAACGCTCCGTTCGCGCTCCGCACCCCATGACGTCAGATGAGGCGCGGCTCCGACGTCGTGTCTCGAGAGGAGTCCGGCGGCCCCATGCCCCGGCGAGGAGCTTCCCATGGTCGACGAGCAATCTCTCCGGCGCGCCGAGTCCATCGTCGCGAAGTACACGCTGATCGCCGCCGCGACCGGCGCCTTCCCCGTACCCGCCGCGAGCAGTGCGATCGTGGCGGAGACCGCGGCGATGTTCGGCCACCTCTCGAGCGTGCTCGGAGCGCCCGTGACCTGGACGAGCGTGTTCGAATCCCTCGGCTTCGCGGCCGCGCTGAACCTGCTCGGCCGCCAGGTCTTCGTCGAGGTCGCGAAGCTCCTCGGGTGGGGCGCCGGGGGACCGCTCGCAGCTGGGGCAGTCTCGGGGGTCGGAGCCACCACGGCGGGGATCCAGACGTATGTCCTCGGGCTGTTGGCGATCGAGATCGGCAAGAACGACGGGCGTGCGATCACCGGTGAGGCGAGCCGACGCCTCGTCGAGTACGGACGGGCCCACTACGAGGCGTTCCTCGAGCGGGCCCGTCTCCAGGGCATCGAGCGATGATCTCCCGATCTACGCCGAACGCCGCAGTACATCGTCGCAGCCACTTCCCGCTTGCCACCTACACCCCGCCGCTTCGTACCATCGCCGCGTTCGGTGGGGAGGGACTCGGATCGTGAGCCAGGAATTCCTCTGTTACGACGTGAAGGGCATCCAGTCGTACGTGTTCGCCGTGCCGCGGCTTCGATACATCGTCGGCGGGAGCGCGCTGCTCGACGACTTCGACCGTCGGGTCGTACCCGAGATCGCACCTGCCGCCCACGTGTACTCCGCAGGCGGCAAGGGCGCGTTCGTCGTCGGCTCCGCCGACGAGGCCCGGCGCATCCGCGAACGGCTCGTCCGCGAGGCCCACGCTCGCGGCTTCGACATCGCGTTCGGCCTCGCCTCGGAGTTCTCGACCGCCGCCAACGAGGCGCGCGACCTCGTTCCGTTCGTCCCCGCCTCGCTCGACGGCGAGCCCTGCGCAGCGAGCGGTCTCTATCCCGTCCCTCCGGGCGAGGGGCAGGGCTTCCGCGAGGATGCTCGCGGTGTGCATCCCGTGGTGTGGAAGCGCATCCGAGCCCACGGCGAACGGACGGCCGACTCGCTGACGGACCGGCTCGTCCGCGGCACGCCCGACGCGACCGCGGAGGGACTCTCGGTCACGCTCCCCGACGCGCTGCGCGGGAGGTCGGCACGCTTCTTCTCGACCGTCACGCCCGGCGAGGAGGGTGACGACGACGACGAGGGCCGCGCGGGCGCCCGTTCCATCGGCGCTCGCAATCGCTGGGCGATCGTGGCCATGGACGGGAACGACATGGGCGCGCAGTACCGCGCGTTCTTCGCCGAGCCCCGCGCCCCGCACGATCAGGTACGCTGGCTCCGGGCGCTCGCGGGCGCCGTCGACCGCTGCACGACCGGCGCGTGCGTCGCCGGCATCGAAGCGGTCCTCGGGCGATGGGCACGCGACCTGTCGTCCCAGGAGCTCGAGCGCACGACCACGCGCACCGGATCCGTCGTGCTCCCGATCCGTCCGCTCGTGGTCGGCGGCGACGATCTGATCGTCCTCGTCCACGCCGACCACGCCATGGCCTTCGTGAAGGCCGCGGCAGCACGGTTCGAGGTGCTCGCCGAGCGGTCGGATCGCGAGGCGGGAGGTCTGTTCGTCGGTACCGGAGGACGCATCACGCTCAGCGCCGGCGTTCTCTACGCACCCGTCTCCCTCCCGCTCTCGACGGCGATCCCCTACGCCGAATCGCTGCTCGCGAGCGCGAAGAAGGGAGGCCGTGCGCGTCGCGAGGCCTCCGGCCCGACGAAGCCGATCCCGGCACCGGCCTGCGTCGACTGGGAATCGGTGACCGAAGGCCTCCTCGACACGCCTGCCGCGCGACGTCAGCGGGAGCTCCGCTTCCGGGACGCGGATCTCGGCGAGGTCGTCGAGCTCACCGAGCGCCCCTTCGCGATCGCGGACCTCGGAGGGCTCGAGGAGCTCGCCGACGAGCTCTCGCGGCTGCCGAGGAGCCTCCAGCAATCCGTGCGCGAAGGACTCTCGATGCCCTACCACGAGCGTTGCGCCTTCGTCGCGCGGCTCGGCAAGCGGGGTGCCGTGAAGGCCCTCGTCGAGCGGCTCGACGAGCCCGCCGAGCCACTCGCCGAGCGGCGTCGCCGCGGGTCCCGCTGGAGACGCGCGGCGAACGGCTTGCGCACCACGGACCTCCTCGATGCCCTCCTCCTCGTGCAGGAGAGCCGTCGCATGGAGAAGGAGACGGCCGATGCCTGAGATCCGCTACGAGCTCGAGCTCGTCAGCGACGCCGAGCCGGGCACCGGTCTCGGGACGGAGCTGGTCGACGACCTCCTCCCCCGCGACGAGCGCGGTCGGCCGACCCTGCGGGCTTCGCATCTCAAGGGCCTGGTCCGGGATCTCCTCGAGGAGGTGGTCGACGTGCGCGAATGGGATCGCGCGCGCCTGGTCGAGGCGATCCTCGGCCGTCCCGGCGAGGAGGGCGACGACGGAGTGGCCGCGGGTGCATCGTTCACCGACGCGAAGCTCGTCGGCCACGGAGAGCGGGCCTCGCGGACGATCACGCGCACCGCGCTCGCCGACACGGGGGTCGCGCACGACGGAACGCTGCGTACCTCCGAGGCGCTCGCCGCGGGGTCGAAGCTCCGCGGCAGCGTCCACCTGAGCTCGTCCGATCCCGCGGCCGAGCTCGCGATCCGACTCGCGCTCGCATCGCTCGCCGCGGTGGGAGGCGGACGGAACCGCGGCTCCGGCGCCTGCCTCGTGCGGATCGACGGCGAGACGCGCTCTCCGGGTGCTCTCCTGCGCGAGCTCGCGAGGGCCGTCGCGCGGCCCGCTCCGTCGACTGCATCGGCGTCCGGCGGTCCGCGTGCCGTCGTCGAGGGGCGGACCGTGTGGCTCCGACTCGAGCTGGAGGCGGAAGGGCCGGTGCTCTGCCCCGAGCAGCCGATCGGTTCGAGCAACGCCTTGCGTTCGGGACTCGCGATCCCCGCGAGCGCCGTCCAGGGCATCCTCCTGACGCGGCTCTCGACGATCGACGACGCGCTCGCGAGTGCCCTCTTCGCCCATCCGGCGTTCCGTTGCTGGCCGTTGCATCCGATGCCCGACGGCTGCGAGGGAATCCCCGTCCGGACGAGCCGCACCCACCGCATGACCAAGCTTCCCGACGAGCGCGGGGTCCATCGCTTCGAGGACGAGCTCGTCGCCCCGTACGACTGGCGCACCGTCCCGGCCGGAGCGCCGCTGAAGTCGGCAGACGGGATCCTGGCGCGCGCCACCGACGGTGGAGTGGTGCTCTACCGGGGGGCGGACATGCCGCGCGTGATCTCCGCGCATGCCGTCCACGCCCATCCCTCGGGCTCGGGCGAACGGGGCCTCTTCACCGCCGAGTGCCTGGCACCGATGCGCTTCGCTGGTGTGGTCGCCATTCCCTTGGGCATCGTCGAGACGTTGGTCCGGGGCTTCGAATCCGAGCCGTGGGTCGCGGTCGGGAAGTCCCGGAGCGTTCGCGGTTCGGGTCGCCTACGGCTCGCACCGATCGAGGGCTCGGAGGTCCTCCGCGCGCACGACGGAGGCGGTGTGCGGATCCTCGTCGTCCAGTCGCCGATCGCTCTTCCGGACACGCGCGCGACCGATCTCGACGTCCAGGTGCGCGAGCTCGTCCGCGAGGCCGGGTGGGGCGAGGTGGAGGAGCTCCACCTCGCAGCCGGAATCCGATTCGGATGGAATCGCAAGGGGCTCGGCCGGAAGAGCGGGGGCTCGAACCGCCTCCGTGCGACGCGCGTGCTCCTCCCGGGCACGGTGATCAAGCTGCGGACTCCGCTCGCCTCGGCCGAGGAATCCCTCGTGCGCGGGCTCGGCGGTGGACGGGATCAGGGGTTCGGCGCACTTCTTCCCCATCCGGGCCGCGCGTCGCGCCTCCACGTGACCGCGCCGCCCCCCCTCGTCGAACGCCGCTCGGATGCGCGCACGAAGCTCGGCATCGAGCTCTTCGACCTGGCGAGGTCGGGCGGGCCCTCCGCGAGCCAGATCGCGCGCCTCGCTGCGCGGGTGCGGTCGGGGACCGCCGAGAAGTGGTTGCAGGAGCAATCGACCCGGAACGAGGCGCAGGCGGCACGTTTCCGGCCGGTCGCGCGGCGGCTCGAGTCCTTGCTGAAGGGATCCCGCGAGGAGCTCCTGGGCGCCCTGCGCGTCTGGCAGGACTTCGCCATTGCCGACCGCGAAGAGGAGGACCGGCGATGATCTCCGTGCATCGACTGGCGATGGAGCTCCGTTTCCCGGCTGGCGTGGGACTCGGCGAGACCCGCGATCGCAATGCGCTCCGGCTCGCCCGTGATGGGAAGGGCAGGCTCGTGCTGCGTGGGACGAGCCTCGCGGGCGCGCTCCGACACGCCTATGCCCGTCGGCTGGGCAAGGCGTCGAGCGATCCCGAGGTCGTGCGATTCTTCGGTGGCGAACGGCCGGCCCAGGGACGCGATGACGGGACGCTCGAGCTCGTTCCGAGCCGCGTCCGCTTTCCCGACGTGCTCCTCCGTGCAGGCGACGAGCCCGAGGCGAAGCGCACGCACATCGCGCGCGATCGTCATACGGGGGCCGTGCTCGAAGGGGCCTTGTTCGAGGCGGCGGCCACGTCGCCTGGAACGGCCGCCACGGTGGTGATCTGGGTGCACGATGCGCGCCCCGACGCCGCCGGATTCGTTCGGACGCTGCCGGGGCTCCTGCACGGTCTCACCCTGGGAGGCTCGGCGGCGCGTGGCATCGGTCGCGTCGAAGTCGAGTCGGCATGGCTGCGCGCGTTCGATCTCGACGAACTGGACGATCACGCGGCGATGCTCGACGAGGCACGTTCGGCTCGCGAGGGGAAGCCGCTCCGCGGTGGCGAAACCCTCGCCGTGGACGGCTCGACATCCGATCGGCTCGTCGTGCGGGTCGCGTTCCGGGTGCCCAGAGGACAGGACGTGCTCGTCGCCGACGGAGTCGGCTTCGATTTCGAGGCCGAGCCGCAGCAGGTCACGGACTCTTCCGGGAAGGTCGTCTGGCGTCTTCCCGGCTCCACGCTCCGTGGCGCGCTGCGTTCCTGGGTCTCGCGGCTCGCGGCGCGCGAGGGCCACGAGGTGATCGACGCCGTCGGGCGGCACCTCGAACGGCTCGGACGCGGAGAGGCGGTCGACGGCGACGATCTCGCCTACGGCTTCGTCCCGGGGGGACCCGAGCGGGACGCATGGGCCGACGATCCGGAGCGAATCCCCTGCCCCGTGATGCGCCTCTTCGGGAGCGGGTATGCCAAGGGGCGGCTGCACGTCGCCGATGCGTTCGCTCCGATCCAGGGCAAGCCGCAGGTTCGACGGCACGTCGCCGTCGATCGGATCACCGGGGGCGCCCAGGAAGGGCTGCTCTTCGACAACACCGTCGTCCCCGTGAAGACGACGTTCGAATCGACCCTCACCGTCGAGCGGCCGACGGCCGACGAGGCCCGGTGGATCGCCCAGACGCTCCGCGCGATCGATGTCGGGCTGATCCGCATCGGTTCGAGCAAGGCGGCCGGGAGGCTCGCCGTTGCGAGCGCGGAGGCGACCGGCCCGCACGCCGAGGCGTTCGTCGGGCTGGGCAAGCAGGGGGAGAAGCGATGAGCGGCGCCGAGCATCCATTCCTGAAGCAGATCCGCGAGGCGATCCGCAAGGGGAACCTCTCCGCCTCGCAGCGCCGCGATTTCGAGAAGTTCCGCGCCAATCCGGAGAAGTGCCCGGAGGGATCCCCGGCGCGCGAGCAGGCGGATGCGCTCGCCGCGGAGATCGCGAAGCTCCCGGCGCCCGAGGCGCCGCGACCGGTCGCGCCCCAGCCTCAGCCCATGCGCGGAGGCTTCGGTGGTCCGCGGGGTCGCGGGGGACCCGCGCCGGGCCGCGGCCCGATGTATGGCGCGCGCGAGCCGGCGCCGCGGCCATCGTCACCCCAGCGAGGCGCGTCGGCGGCCGTGCTCGGCGAGGCGTTCCACAATCCCTACACGTTCCTCCCGTTTGGCAAGCCGCGCCGCATGCCGCCCACGCCCCTGACGATCGACGAGGTCGAGAAGGATCGGATCACGGGCCTCGTCGAGCTCGAGCTCGAGACGCTCTCGCCGCTGCTCACCTGCGACCCCGAGCCCATCGAGGAGAAGAACGGTCATCGGACCTATCGCGTGCTCTCGAGTGGCGCCGACGTGATCGTTCCCGCCACCGGTGTGCGTGGCGCGCTCCGTACGCTGATGACGATCCTGACGGGCGGGACGCTGGGCTACGCCGACGAGCTCGCGTGGCTCTGCCAGGGGCGGGACACGGCGCTCGGGCCGCGATCGGAGAAGGCGCCGAATCCGGCGATCCCGAAGAATTGCTTCTTGGCGGAGGTGCTGGAGCCCGGAAGCGATCGACGCTCGGGGCGCGTGCGAGTCGCGCGCGCGAGCCTGGTGAAGGCGGCGCCCGATGGGCGCAACGACCGTTACATGTCCGATCGACCCAAGAACGGACAGCGGCAACCGAAGCTCTTCTGTGGCACCGACGGCCAACCCACGAAGCGCGCGAGCGATCAGACGCCCCATCGCCTCAAGCTCTCGGGGCGGCCCGTGCAGCCGAAGGGGAAGCGTGAAGGCTACTTCGAAGGGGGCACCGAGCTCCAGCTCGGTCCCGAGCTCTGGGCGGCCTACCTCGGTCGACATCGTCATGCCGAGTTCCCGAGCCTCGAGCGCGGCGATCTCGTGTGGCTCGAGCCCGCGGACCTCGACGCCGCCGAGCTCCGCGAGGCTCGCGACGTCAAATCGATCCAGTGGGCCCGTTGGGGCCGGCGGGGCGAACGACTCCTCGACGTGCTCGCGCAGCGGCACGCGGAGGTCGTGCCCGACGCGCTGCGGGACGATGGCCTCGTGGACGAAGTCACGAACCTCTTCGGTCAGGTTCCGGTTACCGCGGGGGCGGCGAAGGCCTTCGCCGCCCGGATCCGTCCCGAGAACCTCGTGTTCGAGGATGCGATCCCGAACGTGGATCGCGTCACGCTGGCGCCTCTCGCCCCGCCCCATCTCGGATGCGCCGCGTTCTATCGGGAGTCCCGGAACGCGTCGGAGGTGGACACGCGCAGCGGTCGCATGCGCGGCTACAAGGTGTATCGGACGACGAGGGAACGGGGCGTGCTCGCGCCCTGGCTCTTCACGACACAGGGGGTCTACGGCAGGAACGGGGAGCTCGACGGCGCGCCCCAGAAGAAGGTGAACAAGACCTGCGACCTCCTCCGCGAGGGTCAGGTCGGTCGACTCCGGATCTCCTTCCGCGCGCTGTCGCGGCGCGAGCTCGCCCTGCTCCTCCTCGCCTGCTCCGTCGATTGGCGGCTCGGCGGGGGAAAGCCGCTCGGACTCGGGGCGTGTCGTCCGCGACGAGTCACGGTGACCGACGAGCTCGGTGCCGTCCTCCACACCCTCGAGCGCTCGGACGAAATGCCGATCGCGCTTCCCGACGAGCTCGCCCGCGAGGTCGCCGAGCTGGGGGCCCGTGTCGAGGCGTGGCAGAAGTCGCAGCTTCCGGTGGAACGCTTGCGGTATCCCCGCGCCCTGGATCAGAACGAGCGTGCCACGCAGCGGGGAGGGCACGTCTGGTTCGCCCGACACGCATCGCCGAAGAAGGCCGAACGTGGAGGCGACAGTCCTCGGGGACTCGAGGGGATCCACCTCCGAGGCGACCTCCGGAGCCGGGCGGCAGCGGAAGCGATCGAAGGCCAGATCCTGCCGGCATTCGACCCCTCGGATCCCCTCGGGGACGTCCTCTACGGCTACGACGTGCAGCTCGTGGACCCCGAACAGAGTCGCGACCGCCGCACGTACTACGCCCGGTCGGAGTCGCGTCCGCCCCGCTCCGGATCCGCGCCTGCGCAGGACGCCGCACCCCCCCGAAAAAAATCGTGATCACCCACGTCAGATCCCTCCCTCCCGCACCGTCGAGAGGGCATGGACAATCATTTCGACCCCTCGCAGCACGGCGCCGACTCCGACGACTTCTTCGCGAAGCTCGGAAAGGTCGTCCGATACATCCCCTTCGCCCGGGACATCGTCGCGATGTACTTCTCGATGATGGACGACGCGACGCCGATCTGGGTCAAGCTCCAGATCGCGGCCGCCATCGCGTACTTCGTGATGCCGCTCGACGCGATCCCCGACCTGATGCCCATCGTCGGCTACGGAGACGATGCGGCTGTCGTGACGGCGGCCCTCGGGATGGTCAGCACGCACGTGACGCGGGAGCACTACCGGCAGGCGGACGCGTGGCTCTCGTGAGCTGCTGTCTCGCCGGTGGTCCTCCCGCGGGGAGGTCCTCGTGAGCACCGCGAACCGCTGGGTCGTCGTCACCGGAGCCGCTGGCGGCATGGGTCGAGCGGTGGTCGCCCGGTGCCTCGCCGACGGGTATTCGGTGCTCGCGAGCGATCGCAGCGCCCAGTCGCTCGAGTCGGTGCTCACGGCGTCGGCCACCCTGCGGCTCGTGCCCTGCGAGCTCGCATCCGCCGACTGCGGCGACGCGCTCCGGGCCGCGCTCGAGGACGCGATCGGCGAGGGGAAGCTCCACGGTCTCGTGCACCTCGCTGGCATCTCGCACGGCGACGATCTCGAGCACATCGGCGACGACGCCTGGCAGCTCTCGATGGACGTGAACGTCACGGCCGCGATGCGCATCTCGCGGGCCCTGGTCCCCGCGATGCGCGCCGGCGGCGGTGGCTCCATCGTGCATGTCGCATCTCCCGTCGCGATCCTGGGAGCGCGCAAGGTGAGCTATTCGGCCTCCAAGGCCGCCATGCTCGGCCTCAACGCGGCGATGGCGCGCGCCCTCGGACGTGATGGCATCCGCGTCAACGCGCTGCTCCCTGGTCCGACGCTCACCAAGATGACGCACGACTGGGACGAGGCGAAGCAGAGGAAGATCGCGAGCGGGACCTTCCTCGGTCGGCTGTGCCGGCCGGAGGAGATCGCCGGCGCGATCGCGTTCCTGCTCGGTCCCGACAGCTCGTTCGTCACGGGGGCGGTGCTGGACGTCACGGGCGGTTCGTTGCTCGGAGCGCACGGATGAACACTCCGCTGCGCGTCGGCATCGTGGGCCTCAACAACCAGGGGCGCGATCACGTGGAGGCTTCCCTGCACGCCCGCGGCGTCACGCTGACTGCGATCTGCGATCGCGAGCCGTCGCTGCTCGCCGATGTCCGTTCCAGGCTCGGGCCAAGGGACGACATCGCTTCGTTCGAGGATTTCGAGGCGCTCTTCGCCTCGGGAACGATCGACGCCGCGATCGTCGCCTTGCCGCATCACGTCCATCCCGCGGTGGTCGAGGCGGCCGGGCGCCACGGCATCCATCTGCTCAAGGAGAAGCCCCTCGGGCGTTCGTTGCGCGAGGGCCTCTCGATGGCGGCGACCATGCGCCGGGCCGGTCTCGTGATGCACACCGGAGTCCAGCGACGGCATCATCCGACGTACGTCGCGATGAAGGAGGCCCTTGCGGGACGAATCGTCCGAAGCGGTCGCGTCGAGCTCTGGGTGCAGGGCGGCTCACGCTCCGCGCGCCCGGCGTCCCCGGAAGTGTGGCGCGCCGACTTCGACAAGGCGGGCGGGGGAGTCCTGATCGACCTCGGCTACCACGGCATCGATCTGGCCCAATTCCTCTTCGGGCCGCTCGAGCTCCTCGCGTGCTCGCTCTGGGGCGAAGCGGGACCGACCCCCGAGCGCACCGTCGAGAGCCAGGCGAGCGTCTGGGCGCTGGCGGGTCGCACGTGGCTGAGCTTCGACTTCGCGCGTGCGGCGGAGAAGCGGGAACGCATCGAGCTCGACGTCGACGACGAGCGATGGATCGCGGATCGCGCTCGCTTCGTCCGAGTGCATCCCGACGGGCGCGAGGAGGTCGTCGCGACCGCGGGAACCTCCTGGAGCGAGGCCTCGGTGCGGCAGCTCGAGAGCTTCGCCGAAGCGGTACGAACGGGCCGGGCGTCCGTGGAGACCCTCGACGATCAGCTACCGGTGCTCCGTTTCCTCGGGCGGTGCTACGGCATGCAGGCGCTCGAAGCGTTCGACGGCGCGGGGGAGGTCGGCTGATGGGCGACGTCGAAGCGCTGCTCGAGGCCGTGCGCCGGCGTGCGCTCGTCGAGCGCCCGGCCGCCCTGCAGGAGCTCGCGGCCCTCGTCGAACGAGGGACCCTCGGTGCCGAGGCGCGCACCCTCCTCGCGCGATGGCTCGTCGACGACGGTCGCGTCGCGGAGGCCCGTCACGTGCTCGGCGTGCTCGAAACGGAAGACATCGTCGCGGCCCGCATCGAGCGGGTGTTCCTCGCCTATCGACTCGGCGAGACCGTCGCGACCGACGAAATCACGGAGCTCGATCGCCTGGTCGACGATCGTCCGCTCGGCGATCGCGCGCGGCTCTCGCTGGCCGTCGGCAAGCTCGCGAGCGACGCCGGGGATCTCGAGTCCGCACGGGCTTGGCTCCTCTCCGCTCTGTACGCAGGGCGGCGCAGCGCCGACGACGAGCTCGTGGCGGCAGCCTACGGCGCGCTCGGAGAGGTGCTCTACCTCGGAGGCCGGCCGAGCGCCGCGATCGACGCGTTCTCCCTCGATCAGGCGCTCCTGCCGCGGGGCTCCGGCGAGCGGGAGCGTCTGGTCACCTACCGTGCCCACGCGTTCCGGGCCTCGGGCCAGCTCGAGGTCGCGCGCAGCCTCTACCACGAGGCGCGGACCCTGGCCTCGTTGCGCGGCGCTCGCCCCGATTGGGCCTTGCGGGGTCTCGTCTGGTGTTCCGCGCGAGAGGCCCTCGCGCTTCCGGGCATGTCGCAGGGCGTTCGGGACGCGATGGGGCGTCTCGAGTCGCTCGACGATGCGGACGCTCACTGCCTCGCCCACGCCCGGGCAGCGCTCGCGATCGTCGCGCGCGCGGAAGGTGACGATGGTCGTGCGTCGGAGCTCGTCCGACTGGCGTCGGAGGGCTTCCGGGACGCCGGCTATGCGGTCGAGGCGGGGACGATCGAGGGGCGCGCGAGCGAGGTCCGCGTGCATCCGCGTCCCCGTGAGCTGCATGTGGACGCGTGCGATCGGGGCTGGCTCGCGGAGCCCTTGGAATCGCGAATCGATTCCCTCGCGCGGGCGGCGACTGCCGTCCGCGGAGGCCGCGACGTCGCGGCGCTCGACGCGTACGCGGCGGCATTCTTCTGAAAAGGTGGCGGATGGAAGAGCGATCGTATCGGAAGCTCGTGGCACTCCTCGGACGGGGGAATCCGAAGGATTTCGGAGAGGATCGCTACGATCGCGTACGGTACGTATTTCGCGACCCCGCGCGGATCAGCCGGCCGACGCCGCTCGTCCAAGCCGCGTTGATCGAGCTGGTCGGAGGGTACGACGACGTAGTGCTGATCGGTACCGAGGACGTCCGAAATGCCTGGACCGACGCCAGGCTGCTCGCCCTCCTCGGCTGTCCATCGCGCTTCCTCGTTCTCCCGTCGGGCGCGGGCGGCTCAGATCTCTGGAAGACGTTCGAGATCCTGTTGCCGGAGCTGCGCGATCTCCCGAGCTCGACCGGCGAGCGGCCGATCGAGCTCCACGTCGACATCACGCATGGCTTCCGGGCCCAGTCACTGCTCGTGACGAGCGCGCTCACGTTCGCCGCCTCCGAGTGGCGGCGCCAAGGCCTCGAGCAGGAACCCTCCGTCTTCGTGACGTACGGCGCGTACGAGGCCCGCGAGCCGAACCAGGGGCCGGACGCCATCGCCCCGATCTGGGACCTCGGCCCCTTGCTCTTCGCAGCCCAGTGGAATTCGGCGATCGATGCGTTCGTACGGCATGGTCGCGCGGACGATTTCGAGGCGCTCGCAACGCGGATCGCCAACGAACGTCGGGCGGGCCTACCGCCCGATTCCGACTCGGTGGCCTACGCGAGCGCCGACTATCCGAGGCGGCTTGGTCGAGAGGGGCGCAAGTTCGCCGACGACCTCGCGTGTCTCAGGCTGGAGTCTTTGCAGTCCCACAGCGGTCCAGCGCTTCTCGAGACGCTCGGACCCGACCATGCGGCGACGCGTTCGAGACTTGAGCGCGACTTTCCTCCCTTGCGCGAGACGCTGTTACACCTGGAGAAACACGTCGCACTCGTTTCCACGAGTGCCCCGTTTTCGCGTGGGTCCGTTCCGAACTACGTGGCGGTCGCCCAACTCTATTCGCAGACCGAACGATACGCCGAGCTTGCCGCGACCCTGCGCGAAGGGCTGGCGCACTACGCTTATCGGGCCATGTGGCATGCCAGCGAGGCTGCCAACGATGCGGACCGTCTCGCAGAGACCATGGGGACCGTCGATGATGTCTTTTCGGCACTCTCTCGGCGTGCGGAACAACGGACGCCGAACGGAATCGAGCAGGAGAGGCTGGCCCGCGTACTGGGGATGCAGGACTTCGCGCGTCTCTGCGCGCTATGCAATCAGGTAAGCCAACTTCGCAACGACGTGCTCCATGCAGGACTGGACCAACGACCTCTGCCTCTCCCGTCGGAGCGGGGGCTAGGCGCGAGGCGACCTGGAGGACGGGCCAAGCGCAAGGCCCATGCGATTCGTGCGGACCTCGAGAGCATGATCCCATCGGTGGCTTCGATGCTCCATCGTCTTGCGGAGGTCACGAGCCAGGACTCGATTCCGGGCGGCGCGTCGTGACCCTTCTCGCGGACTCGCCCGAGGCGATACCATGACGGCGATGACCGACGATCGCGTGGAATGGGAGATCTTCGTCGACGAGTCCGGGGACTTCGACCGTCCCGACGACGTTCGCGTCGTGGCGGGTGTCGCGTTCGGCGACGTACCCGGCACTCGCTTTCCCTCGCAGCGGGTTCGCGACGCACTTGCCGAGGCCGCTCCGGGAGTGCCGTGGCCGTTCCACGCGAGCGTGTTCGGTCGACCGAGCGGGCGTGCGTGGGCTCTCGGCCGAGCGAGTCGCCAGGGCGCGCTGCCGCCCGAGGTCGCCGAGCTCGCGCGCGACGTCTCCCGAGTGATCGAGGGGTCGGACGACCACTGGGCAAGGGCCCTGTCCGAGGCAGTCTCCCTCCCGCGACGGGAGCCCGACTACGCCACGATGGCCGGCGTCGACCGCTGGCTCGAAATCCGTCATCCCGAACTGGCGGCTCGCTTGCGCCATCGCTGCGGTCAGGATCGGGAGGGGATCGCGCGCGTGTTGCGCACGGCGGTCGAAGGCCTTCCGGAGGGACGCGCGGTGGTCTTCATAGGCGCGTTCCTCCTTGGCTCGGGGCCGTCCGCACCGGCGCCGGACGAGGCGGCGCGCTCGGTCCCCCGGGACGACTACCTCGCGGCGCTGGGAGCCTTCCTCGAGCGAGCCGTGCTCTCGCTCCGGTCCAGCCGGGGGGCCTCGCACCGCGTGCACCTGCATGTGGCTCGACGCGGCGTCGTGCGACCTGGCTACGGTCGTACGCCCCTGACCGTGGCCGATGTCGGCGCTCGGGCGCGCGAAGCTCTGTCGTATCCCCACCTTCCATCTTCGGGTCTCGGGGACGCACGGCTCCGGATCGTCGTCGACGACGTCCGATCGATCGACTCCGCGGCACACCCGGGGCTCGTCCTCGCAGACTTCGCAGCGAACACCGTCTACAGAGGCCTGCGCGCGATGGGCCACGGCCACGCGGGGTATGACGAGGTCGCCTCGGAGCTCGAACGTGCCCTCGGCATTCCCATCCGACGCGTGCCGGACGCGTGGCCCGACGCCGGTTCCCTCTCGACCATGGCCTCCGCGGGCGCATCACGCGAGCATCTCCGTCGGTGTCTCGCCGAAGGTCGGGCGCTCCCGCTTCCAGACGGCCTCGTCCGGTGGGACGCCGACCAGGTCGGGAGCTGGATGCATGCCATCTGGGGGACGACATGACGGATCGCGAAGACGCCTTCGACGCTGCCGCTCTCGCCCTGGTCGCGCACGGAGAGCTCGACGAGGCCTCCTACGCCGCGCTGCGCGCACGGCTCGTCGGGTACGCCCGCAGGATGCTCGGTTCCGAAGCCTTGGCGGAGGACGCGGTCGCCGAGACCCTGCTCTCCGTGTTCGAGGCCTACCGTCGTGGGGAGCGGCAAGCCCCGGCGAACGCCGCGGCGTATCTCCAGATGGCGTGCAGGAACAAATGCATCGATGAGCTGCGACGTCGGAGGCGTCGGAGCAAGGAGCTGACCCCTGACGGGCAGACGCCGACGGTGGTCGTGCCTCCCGGTTCCGAGATTCTTGTCGAGGACTTCACCATGCAGCGAGTCTTCCAGGCGCTCGTCGAGCGTGCCGCGGCGGCGATCCCCAAGGTGGATCACCGCGCCTCGTTCCTCGAATCGGTCGAGGAGATGCGTCAGCTCGTCGTCGGTGAAGTCGAGACGAGCGATCTGCTGCGGGCCAAGGGGCTCGAAGAAGGAGCGGACGTGGCGACGCACAAGCGGCTCCGCGACGCCGTTCAGCAGCGCCACGCACGTGCCCGGAAGCATCTTCGCGATCGGATCGACGAGGAGCGGAGCTCGGGCGCGCTGTCGGCGATGGATGCGGACGAGCTGGTCCTCTACCTGAACCTCCTGAGGCGGCGTCAGAACGACCCCTCCAGCGACGTCGAACAGTAGGAAGTGACTTCCCATGACGGATGCCAAGGAAAGCTGGCGGGAGCGACTCGGGCTCGCGGACGACCCCTCGGTCGAGGAGCTCGGCAGCGTGCGGCCCCCGACCGAGGTCGGTTATGGTCTGACGACGGACGTGGTCCGTCTCGATCCGGCTCGGACGCCGGAGCGTCTTCGAGGCGATCCCTCCTTCGTCGATGAGCTCGAGCTCGCTCGTGCGACCGCCGCCCGTCTACCGGGGCTTGCCATCGCCTTCTGGCGCACCGACTCACGGTACGTCGTCGTGGGTGGGCTGGAGCCGGAGCGGCTCGTGGGCGAATCGACCTACGCGCCCGAGCTCGGGACGCTGCTCCTGCTCGCGCCGGACAGCGAAGGAGCGGCCGTGTACGAATGCGAAGGGGGCGAGATCTGGATCGCCGCCGACGCCGGCATGCTGCATGCGTGGTTCGTTCCCACGCGGGCTCCTGCCTGGGCCGAGAAGCTCGACGTGGTCGGGCGCCAGGCGAGCCACGAACCGTCGGTTCCCTCGGCAATCGCTCTCGTCACCAGTCTCTCGCTGGCACCTTGGTTGCGTCGACGCCTCGAGGTCCTCGAGGCCTCGCCGCTCGCGGTCGACCGCTGCGCCGCGCTCGGGCACGTCGCCCGCTTCGCGCTGGCATCCCATCCCGAGCCGACTCGAGCCCTGCAGGCTCTGCTCCGCCGCGAGATCTCCTCGCCCGCGGAAGCGGTGATGGAGAAAGCTCGTGCGATGGACCAGGTCGCACGCGATCGGGTGCGCGCCGAGGCGCTCGACCGCGTCGGGCGGTGCCGCGAGCTCCTCTCGGAGCTGCCGGAGCTCGTGAGCGAGCGATCGCCGGACGCGGCTTCTGCTGCAAGGCTGCTGCGGCATCGCCGCAACGAGCTCGAATCCGTCGCAGTCGTCCTCCGCGGCGCGGGCGACCTCGCGCTCGACGATGCGCTCGCCGACTTGGATCGCGGCGCCGAGTCGTGGCTGACGACGCTGGATGTCGCCGATCCGGGGTGCGACGACGAGCTCGCCGAGGCCTCGGTGGCACGTAGAGGCATTTGGTGGGGACCGTCGTTGCAGTGACGCTCGAGGCGCTTCTCCACGGTACCCTGCCGCCGTTTCGAACTCGCGAGCTCGTGGACTTCGTCCTCCGCGATCCGGCCGCCTTCCCGCGGCGCGGGGAGTCGAACTCGAGAGCGCTCGAGCTGCGACCCGCAGGGCCGCGGGAGCTGGGTGCCGGCGAGACAGTGCTCCTCTGCGTCGTCGGGCCGGGGGCTCGTGTCTTCAGAGCGTCCCCGGTTGCCCGCAACCGAGCCCGCGCGCTTCCACTCGCACCGGCGACGCGAGACGCAGCGGTCACGGCGCGGGAAGTGGCCGTGCGCGCCGCGGCGAGCCTCCGCCGTCCATACTCTGCAAGTCATCCGGTCGAGTGGTTCGGCACCCTGATCGCCCCCGTCGGTGCAGAGCCTCCCGCCTCCCTCGACGGCGCCTCCTACGGTCTCGCCTTCGTGCTCGGAGAGATCTCGTCGATCGAGGATCGGCCGCTTCGGTCGTACGTTGCCGCGCTCGGCGTCATCGACGCAGAAGGCAACGTGTCCCCCGTGGATGGATTCGAGCCCAAGGCCCGGGTGGTGCGCGACTGGCTTCCCGGGATCGGGACGGTGCTCGTCGCGCCCGGCGAAGCGGAACGATTCCAGCACTGCTTCGGGCAGTCGGTCGAGGTGATCGAGGTCGCAACCGTCGAGGAAGCACGCGAGCTCGCGTTGGCGGAACCGCGCCGGGAGAGCGGTCCGTGGACCGACGAGAACGAGGCCCGGGCGTTGCTCGCGCTGGCGCTCGAAGAGCGGCCTTCCAAGACGAACTGGCGCTCGCTGGCGGTGCGCGCAGGGGCCTTCGGGAAGGGAGGCGCGTCGCGGACCGCGCGAGCATGGGCGCGGCTCGCGAAGGCCATCACGACGCGGCACGTCGGAGGGGACACGGACGAGTCGGCCTTCCACGACCCATGTCTCCCTGACCTTCCCCGTACCCTCTACGCCAAGGTGCAGGCGCATCACCTTCAATCGCTCGTGGACGCGGCCGACGATGCGGCCGTCGCCCTGGCGCGCAGCGAGATCGCACGACTCCAGCGGACAGTCCCTAGTCGGGACCTCCTCGCGGATGCCATGACCGAGGTTCGTCGCGTTGCGATCGATTGCATCCGCGAGGAGCGCATGATTCTCGGTGCCGCGGCGCGATGCCTCTCCATCGAGGATCCAGAGAGCGCCGCGGTGCTCGCCGGAGCGGTGGTGGAAGGGTGGTTCCAGAACCTCGAGCCGGGGTCGGCTTCGCATCCCCTCGCCCTCCATATCCGCTGCCTCGGCGTCTCGCAAGATCGCCCAGCCCTCGAGAGAGCGATCGATCGCTTCGTCTATCCGTTCCGGGACGCGGTGCCCCACGACTGGACGTCGCAGGCGTTCGTCGACTACGAGCTCGCACGTGCCTGGGTCCTCCTCGGCGAACCGGCTCGCGCGCTCGAAGAGCTCGACCCCTATCGACCACAGGGGAGCCGCGTGGATTGTGCACGAGGCCTCGCGAGTCACATCCATCGTTGGACGGCGCGCATCCGCATCCTGCAGGGTGACCGGGAGGCTGCTCACGAAGAGCGCGCATCACTCTGGAGTCGCTCCTCGGAGCGCGAGCCCGGCGTAAGCGTGCAGCAGCTCCTGGCTCGGCTCGACGAGGCGATCGAGCTCGAGCGGGGGACCGAGGAGATCCTCGGAGCTCTCCTGGCGCATCCGAGTCGAGGTGCGCTCGTGCGTGCGATCCTGCGAACGGCGCCAGCCGGAACCGGCGCGGCGTGGCTGGCGAATAGGTACCCGTACTGATTGCGGGAACGCGGGGTGACGGGGCGGGCACGTGGACGCGGCGTGACGAGGCGCGGTAGCCTGATCCGATGGCTGTGAACGCGATCCATGCACTGAAATTCGTGCGTGACCATGGGCCCTGCAGTACCGCGGATGTCGCCCAGGCCCTCCGTCCACCGGGGCTCGACGGCACGATGGCGTCGTTGTTCTACACGGAGACGAACAGCGTGCTGCGCAGCCTGGCGGATGCGGGGGTCGTCGAGATCACGGACGTCGAGAGGAACATCTGGGCCGTGACCTCGCTCCTGGCGCCATTGCAGGGGGCGCTTGGCTTGAGCCTGACCCACATGCGGCTGGGTTCGGGCATGCACCCCGAAGTGGTGGAGCTCGTCTACGGACGCACGACTCGTCTGACCATGCTAGGCGAATCGACTCCCGCGATTCGCGACGTGATCGCCTCCATGAACGAAGTGGCCGCGTGCCTGTCCATCGGCTGCTACGGCGCCGCCATCGCGATGTCCGGCCGCGTGATCGAGATATGCCTGCGGTATCGCCTCGAGAGGCTGGGAGTCTCCACAGCCGACGACTGGTCGCTTGGCACCCTGCTCGGACGGCTGAAGGAAGTCGGGACCGACGACCTGCCACCGTCGATCCACAACGTCGCCAACCTCATCAAGGAGGAGAGGAATACTGCGATCCATGCGAGAACCCGCAGGGAGCCGCCCACGGCGGACCGGGCCCTGCTGGTCGTCCATGCGGTCATGGATTCGATGACGACGCTGCTTCGAGCGGAGTAGCGGCGATCTCTTCGGGAAGTTCGCGGCGGCCGTGGCCTGATCCCCCGCCTTTGGCCCCATCGGACAAGCCAATTGGCACCCGCGGACCATGCGAGCCCCGACCGTCCGCCCCCATACTCCTCGGGCCGGGACGTCGCGGGAATCGCGGCTCGCCCCGATCGAGGAGCGTTCGCGCATGCGCAGTCGGAAGGTCACGACGCAGGATTCGGTGCTGCACGTCGTCGAGGACGGCGATCCGAGGAACCCCGGGATCCTCTTCCTCCACGGCTTCCCCGATTGCCACGCGGTGTGGAGCCATCAGCTCGCGGCGCTCGCGTCGGACTTCCACGTCATCACGTTCGACCTGCGCGGCGTCGCCGAGAGCACGGCTCCGTCGCGGAAGGATGGATACCGCATCGAGCGGATCCTCCCCGACATCGAGGCGGTGATCGACGCGACGCGCGGGCCCGAGGGGAAGGTTCACCTCGTCGGCCACGACTGGGGCTCGGTGCTCGGCTGGAGCTTCGTCGGCGAGCCTCGCTACGCGGCGCGCGTGAGGAGCTGGACCAGCATGTCGGGGCCGCACGTCGGGTCGATGCTCGAGGGCGCGAAGCGGGGCCTCCTCGGCCGTGACGGCAAGCGTCGCTGGGAGACCATCGCGCAGATCCTCAGCAGCTGGTACGTGTACGCGCTGAACATCCCGGGCTATGGCGAGAAGTTCTTCGAGCTCGTCGGCGCGAACGGCTGGAGGCGGGCTCTCGAGCGCGGCGGCGTCCCCTCGAGCGATCCCTACCTGCGCATCACGGACGCGGACGTGCTCGCGCGGACGAGGAACCCGATCGGTCTCTACCAGCAGAACCTGAGGCCGCCTCCGGCGCCGCTCGCGAAGGGCTCGGTGCGCACGCCGACGCTCCTCGTGGTGCCGCTCCGCGATCGTTTCGTGAAGCCGGTGAACTTCGCCGACCTCGGCGAGGTCTGCACGAAGCTCGAGCGCGTCGAGATCGAGGCGAACCACTGGGCGCAGCGCAGCCATCCGGAAGTGATCACGGCGCTCGTGCGCGACTTCGTGTCGCGGAACGAAGGGCGGACGACGGAAGCCGGCGCGGCCCGGCGCGAGGGAGGCGTGACGTGAAGCGATTCGACGACAAGCTGGTGCTCGTCACGGGCGGTGGCAGCGGCATCGGTCGCGAGACGGCGATCGCCTTCGCGAAGGAGGGCGCGCGCGTCCTCGTCACCGACATCCGGGAGGAGGGACTTCGCGAGACCAAGAAGCGCGTCGAGATGGTCGGCGGGAAGTGCTTCACGTTCCTCGCCAACGTCGCCGACGGCGCGGCGATGCGCTCGCTCGCCGCGACGATCGAGAAGGAGCACGGCGTCGTCGACGTCCTCGTGAACAACGCGGGCATCGGGGCGGCGGGACGCTTCCTCGAGACGACGCTCGAGACCTGGAAGAAGGTCTTCGACGTGAACCTCATGGGCGTGGTGCACGGCTGCCATGCGTTCCTGCCTTCGATGGTCTCGCGCGGGCGCGGCGGGCACGTCGTGAACCTCGCCTCGCTCGCGGGCTATTTCGCGGCGGCCGACATGCCGGTCTACGCCGCGAGCAAGTTCGCCGTGCTCGGCTTCTCCGAATCGCTCCGCGCCGACATGGCCGCCCACGGCATCGGCGTCACGGCGATCTGCCCGGGCATCATCGACACGGGCATCATCGCCTCGACGATCCTCGAGGGCGAGATGGGCAAGCCCGGCGTGCGCGACGAGGTGCAGAAGCTCTACACGAAGCGTCACTACACGCCGGCGCAGGTCGCCGAGGCGATCGTCGACGCGGTGAGGAAGAACCAGGCCGTGCGCCCCGTGTCCCCCGAGAGCTGGGCGATGTACTACACGAAGAGGCTCAGCCCGGGGCTCGCGGCGTTCGTCGCGCGGCGGCAGTCGAAGATGTTCCGCTGACGCTCCTTGATCCCGATGCGGAGCGCGGCCTACCGTGCCTCGCATGAAGCTCCCCGCCTCCTTCCTCGCACTGCACCTCGCGGGCCGTTTCGACTACTGGGGGGGAGCCGCCTACCACGACCTCGACGAGGCGACGCGGCAGCGGCTCGTGAAGGAGCGGCGGAACGTCGTGCTCTGGCTCCGGGGCATCGAGTGGGACACCGACCCTTCCGAGGTGGCCGAGCGGAGCGACCTCCGGCCGGGCGTGTTTCCCTTCGCCGGCAACGGCGCGGGCGATTCGTTCGCGTTCTATCCCGCGTGGCAGGGCGAAGCGCCGGAGCCACCCGTGATCTTCGTGCCGCACGACGAGCCGACGTCGGCCTATTTCGCGCCGACGTTCGCGCTCGCCCTCTACCGGCTCTGGCTCGAGATGGGCGCCGAGTGGGACGCGGAATACGACGGGGACGATCGCGAGAGCGCGCTGCGCGCCTGGGCCGGCATCCTCTCGCCGATCCTCGTTTCCGACACGCGCGCCGAGCTCGAGGCGCTCGCCGCGGATCCCGCCCCGGACAGGCTCGCCGCCGCGCGCGACGCCTTCCTCGCCTCGCTGCCGGCGAAGGAGCTCCGCGCGACGCTGCCGCCGACGAAGTACGATTCGCGGTACGTGAAGGGCGAGCTCGCGAAGCGGCTCTACGACGAGTCGATCGCCTTCTACGAGGCGCTCGTCGCCGAGGGCCACGCGCGCTTCCAGGAGCAGCTCGACGAGACGCGGAGGAATCGCGACGCGGCGCTCGCCGGCTAGGACGGTCGGCGCTTCTCGCGCGAGCGGCGTCGCACGACGAGCGTCGCGACCGCGAGCGCGAAGGCGGCGTAGGGCGGCGAGCCGCCTCCCGATCCCGCGCTGACGCTGCAGCGCCAGTCGAACTTCACGAGCCGGATCTCGCCGCCGTCCACGGACGCGTCGGTCGCCGAGGCGTCGGGCACGGCGGCATCCGCGCTGCCCGCGTCGATCCGGCCCGCGTCCGCGACTCCAGCGTCGATCCCGCCCGCGTCCCCGGGTCCGGCGTCCACGGCCCCCGCGTCCGCGACTCCGGCGTCGATCCCGCCCGCGTCCGCGACTCCGGCGTCCACGGCCCCCGCGTCCGGCGTGCAGCCGGGCGAAGTGAGCGGCGTGTGCGTGCAGAGCGTCGACTCGTTGCAGGAGTCCGCGGTGCAGGCATTGCCGTCGTCGCAGTCGAGGGGCGAGGTGGCGACGCACTGGCCGGCGGAGCACGCCGACGCGCTCGAGCAGGAGAGGCCGTCCTCGCAGCCGAGGCCGTTCGGAAGTGGCCTGCAGACACCGTCCTGCGACGAGCCGCTCGCGAGGCTGCAGGCGCGGCAGTCGAGGACCGACGAGCCGCAGTCGACGTCGCAGCAGACACCGTCACTGCAGAAGCCGCTCCGACAGTCGTGTCGGGAAGCACACGCCGAGCCGTTCGGCATCGTCGAGTAGCGCTCGACGGCCTTCGGGTACGTCGTTCCCGCGAGCCCGCCGAAGACGAGCACGGAGCCGTCGGCGAGCGTCGCCAGGGTCGCGTAGTACCGTGCGTAGTGGAGGGGGGGCAGCAGCTCCCAGTGCCCCGTGTCGGGATCGTAGCGCTCCACGCTGTCGAGCGCGCCGCCGGTGGCGTTGGAGCCTCCGGCGAGCAAGACGGCCCCGGTCGGCTGCACGCCATAGGCCATCGAGACGCGGGCCTGGTGCATCGAGCCCGTCGGTGACCAGGAGTTGGTGGCGGGATCGTAGATCTCGGCGGAGGCCAGGTACTGCGTTCCGCGACCGGCAGCGACGAGGACCCGTCCGTCCGGGAGCTTCGCGGCGGCGTGCATGTCGCGGGGCGTCACCATCGCTCCCGTCGAGGACCACGAACCCGTGGCCGGGTCGAAGAGCAGCGACGTGTCGTGGTTGCCATGACCGTACTCGAGGCCACCCGTCACGAGCACACGCCCGTCGTCGAGCGTGACGGCGACGGCGTACATCAGGGACCACGGCATGTCGGCGACGCGCGTCCACGTGTCGGAGGTCGGGTCGTAGATCTCGGCGCTGGCGAGGGAGAGCGAAGCCTGGTTGTCGAAGCCGCCAGCCACGAGCACGCGTCCGTCCGCGAGACGTGCGGCGGCGTGGTAGTAGCGGGCATTCACCATGTCCGCGGCGGCGCTCCACGAGTCGGTGGCCGGGTCGTAGAGATCGGTGTGTCGGTGCGGCGCGCCGTTCTCGAGGCCACCGACGACCAGGACGCGCCCGGTCGTCAGGACGGTGACCGAATGCCCCACGTGATAGGAGGTCGTGGTCGTGGGTTGGCTCCAGCGATCGGCGACCGGATCGTAGACCAGCGAATTGCGCGGCGTGTGGGGCTCCACCGCCAGCACGCGTCCGTTCGGGAGGAGCGCGGCCACGTCCTCCATCGTCCCGTTCACGAGCGGGGCGACCTCGACCCAGATCGGATCGACGAGCACGGCCTCGCGATCCGCGTCGACGTAGAGGGCGATCGCATCGTCTTCGATCGCGAGTCTCGCTTCCACGCGTCGACCGCTCGTCGTGTACGCCTCGGGCGCGGTGACGCGCGTCACGTCGCGTCCGTCGGCGCGCGCGACGACGATGCCCTCTCCGTCCGCGCGCAACGTGCCGTCGGGGATGCGGTAGCGCGCGATCGGCGCACGGTCGTCGGCGATGCCCGCCTCGATCGCGAGCCATTCCTCGACGCCCCGTTCGTCCACCGACCAATACGCGTAGCCGTGGGGAACGCGGAGCCTCACGGCGTCGCCGACCCTCTCGCCCCGGCCGACGACTCCTTCCTCCCGGAGCTCGAGCGTGGCCGAGCCGAACGAGAGGCGTGCCTGTCCGTCCGGGGCCAGCTCGAGCGCGACGGGCGCGTGCGGCACGCCGCCGTCCGAGACCGCGAGGGCCTCGTGCACGACGTCCCCGTCCCGCGCGAGCCCGACGTGGAAACCCTTGGCATCCTCGGTGACCGTCGCGCCCGTCCGGAGCACGCGTCCGACCAATCCGGGTGCGAACGCCCGGAGCTCGGGAAGCGACGCGTCCGCGCGCGGCGGTTCGTGCAGGGCATCGGGCCCCGGGGTCCGTGAGAGGGGTCCCGACGCCGAGAGGCGGAGCCCGGCGACGAGCGACGCCGCGCCTCCGAACACGAAGACCCAGGTACGAAGGGTGTTCCGCATGGTTCCAGGATGCGCGATCTTGGCATGGAAACGTGAGATGAAACGCTTCTTCGTTCCGGCGCGCCGCGAGCAAAGCTCGTCCGCGTCCGCTCGCACTCTCCCGCGCATGCGGCACGCGTCGGGCCGCCATCCCGTCGCGAGCCACCTCCCGGGTCCGCGGCCGACGGATGGTTTCCCCTAGACCCGCGACATCGTGAGGAAATCTGCGATGTGTAGGACAAGCGCCGCGCCATCCGAGCGGTGTAATATCCCCGGATGCGGATCGCTTCGTGGGCGCTCCTCGCTCCTCTCGCCTTCGTCGCCGGCTGCGGCTACGTCGGCTACGAGCACGTGAGCGCGCTCGTCGGCGACGCGGGAGGCTCGGACGGCGGCGCGTCCGACGCCGCGGGCGACGCGGGCGCGACGGACGGGGGCGCCATGCCGCATGCGTTCCGCGACCTCTGCGCGATCGGGAACGGCCTGGTCGTGCAGGATGGCGTGCCGACCGACGACACGGCTGGCGCCGACATGGGCTCGAGCCTCGCGTCGGCCTGCGGCTCGTTCCCGACGACGAGCGCGATGCAGAACAAGCCCGGCGTGCTCGAGCCGAGCACCGGTCGACCGATCGGCGGGCCGGGCTCGCTCTACCTCGTCGGCGGCGGAGAGACGATCCAGAACGCCATCGCGTACCTCCAGGCGAACGACACGCCCCTCACGGTCTCCCGGTCGGGCAATCAGTACATCCTCACGAGCCGGAGCACGGGCCAGGTCGTCCTCTCCGTCGATGCGACGACCCTCGACGCGAGCCACGACCTCGCGCTCATCCAGGTCGTGCGCGAGCCTCGGAGCGGGACGGTCGTCCTCAACGCGTACGGCTACTACGAGACCGGCACGAAGGCGGGCGCGTTCTACTTCGCGACCCAGATCGCGCCTTCGCTCGCGACCGATGCCAACGCCTACTACGTGATCCTCTGGACCGACGGCAACGGCGACACGATGCCGAACGCCGGCGACACGTTCATGCTCGTGGGCTCCGGCACCTGAGTCCGCTCGCGTTGCCCCGCGCACGGGCGCCTGCGATACGATCCCGCGATGAGCGACGAAGAGGAGACCGCGCCCGGGGCGCCCGAGGGCGGGGCGGATGTCGAGACGCCGACGCCGAGGAAGCGGCGGCGATGGCATCTCGTCGCCGGCATTCCGCTCGGCTTCCTCGTCGGAGGGGGGCTCGGCGGCCTCGAGGGGATGCGTCAGGGCTACTACGAGGCGCTCTCGCACGGCACGGGAGCGGACGCCGGGATCTACCTCGTCGTCTTCGGTCCGATGATCGCGATGATCTACGCCGGCATGGGCCTTGGCGCCGGCGCGCTGATCGGCTCGGTGGCGGGGCTCGGCAGCGGTGTGTTCGTGGAGCGTTGGAAGGCGCGGAACGTCGGGCGCGAGGGATGGCTCGGACGGCCCCTCGCGTATTGGGGGATGCACCTCGGCTTCTGGGCGCTCCTGACCTTCGTCTGCGTGCGCTTCGCGGATCCGATCGAGCACGTGCTCCACCAGGTCGGGATCGTCGCGCGCGAGGCCCCGGCCGGCGGCGGAGAGCCCGCCCCGCGCGACTGAGCCCGCGTCTCGAGGTGGCGCCTCGCGACGTCTCCGATCCGAAGCCGACCACCTATTCCTCCGTCGGCTCGCCCGATAGGATGAAGTGGTAGATCGTAGTCGGGTACTGGGCCGAGGGCTCGGACGTCGGAGGTGGGCATGCAGCCGGTCGCGGTGCCGGTCGTGGCGTTGGCGGGGATCTCGGCCCACCTGGCCGTGTATCACCTCATGCTCTTCCTGCGCCGTCGGGACGGGGAGCGCCGCGACCTCTACTTCGCCGCGACCGCCGCGCTCATCGCGCTCTACGACGTGTTCACCGTGGGCCTCTACGATTGCGCCTCGTCGGCCGAGGGGGCCGTGTGGCAGCGATGGCAGCTCGCGACGATCGGCACGGTCTCGCTCTCGCTCCTCTACTTCGTCGACGCCTATTCCGGCGGGCGCGGTCCACGGATGGGCCGCTTCGTCGCGTGGATCGGTCCCGCCCTCGGTCTCGTCGCCCTCGTCGAGCGCCGGGGCTGGCTCGTCACGGACATCCCCTCGACGAAGGAGCTCGACGTCCCGATCCTCGGTCACGTCGTCTACCACGAGGTCGAGCCCGGACCCCTCGTGCTGGCGATCTCGACGATCGTGCCCTATCTCGCGGTGCATCTCGCGATCGTCGGCGTGCGCATGTGGAGAGCGGGCGGCGACGTCCGTGATCGCGCGGTGAACCTCCTCGCGGGCGCGGGTCTCTTCGTCTTCGGGCTGGCGAACGACGCCCTCGGGACGTTCGGCGTGATCCACTCGATCTACCTGATCGAGTACGCGTGGACGGGGATGATCGTCCTCATGGGCCAATCGATGATGAGCGACGTGCTCGAGGCGGCCGCCGCGAAGCAGGCGCTCGCCGAGAGCCGCGAGCGGCTCGCGCACGCCGAGCGTCTCGAGTCGGTGGGAAAGCTCGCGGGCGGCGTCGCGCACGACCTCAACAACATGCTCACGCCCGTGCTCGCCTACGCCCAGCTGACGCGGCGGAAGCTGCCCGAGACCGCGCGCGAGCGAGAGTACGTCGACCACATCATCGCGTCGGCGGAGCGCGCCGCCGCGCTCACGCAGCAGCTCTTGGCGTTCGGTCGACGACAAGTGCTCGAGGTGAGGCCGATCGATCTCGCCTCTTCCCTGCGGGAGCTCGATCCGCTGCTCCGTCGGCTCCTGCCGGAGACCGTCGCGTTCCACCTGGTCGTGCCGGAGAGGCTGCCGGCGATCGAGGCCGACGTCGCCCAGCTCGATCAGGTCTGGATGAACCTCGTCGCGAACGCCCGCGACGCGATGCCGACCGGTGGGACGCTCGAGCTCGAGGTGCGCGAGAAGGTCGCCTCGACCGGCGAGCGCTCGATCGTGGCGACGTTGGAGGACACCGGCACGGGCATGGAGAAGGCCGTGCTCGATCGGATCTTCGAGCCCTTCTACACGACCAAGCCGAAGGGGAAGGGCACGGGCCTCGGTCTCGCGACGGTGCACGGCATCGTGAAGCAACACGGCGGACGCATCGAGGTCGAGAGCACGCCCGGCCACGGAACGACGTTCCGCATCACGCTCCCCGTCAGCGAGAAGCCGGCGCAGGTGCGTTCGGCGAGGCCCGAACGACCGGCGGCCCTCCACGGTTCGGAGAACATCCTCGTGGTCGACGACGATCCCGCGGTGCCGAGGCTCGTCGAGGAGGTGCTCGCGCAGCAGGGCTACGCGGTGCGCGTCGCCTCGTCCGAGATCGAGCTCCGCGCCCTGCTCGCGTCGTGGAAGGCCCCGATCCACCTCCTGCTCACGGACGTCGTGATGCCGGACATCGACGGACCGCGCGTGCACGCGCTCGTCGCCGCGGGCCATCCGAACGTCTCGTGCATCTACATGTCGGGGCATGCGGAGGAGGTCCTCGGACCGCGCGGCGTCGTCGAAGGGCACGTGCACTTCCTCAAGAAGCCCTTCCTGGCCGACGATCTGCTCGCGAAGGTCCGGTCCGTGCTCGACCTCGAGAAGCCGCGGACGCATGCTCCGTCGTCGGTGCCACCACCGGCCTGAGGGGGAAACGTGGGGAGACACCAACTGCTCTCGGGCATCGGCCTTTCGCTCTGCGCGTGGGCCCTCGCCTCCTGTGGCTCGACGAATCGACCCGTGACGGGCGGACCGCCGCTCGAGCCGGCGCCGCGCCTCTTCCCCGCGCCCGACGAGCCGCTCCTGCCCGCGCCGGACCTCGCTCCGCTGCTCGTCGCGACCACGTCCGACGAGTTCGCGATGACGCAGCCGGTGGAGGAGGTCGTCCGCGTGCGGCGTGGCGAGACGCTCGAGATCGCCTTCAACCGCCCGATCGTGCGCTCGATCGCCGTGGGGCGTCCGCTGCCGACCGCGCCCCTCGAGTTCGTCCCGCCGGTCCGCGGCATCGCCACGTACACGAGCCCCTCGACCTTGAGCTTCCAGGCCGAGACGGCCGTCTTCGATCGGATGGCGCAGGTGCGCTTCCGGCCCTCGCCCTCGCTCGCGTCGCTCGCGGGCGAGACGCTCGGCGCCGTCGACTCGCGCACGGTCGTCTTCGACGGGACGCCGCGCGTCGTCACGAGCCCCTCCGAGGTCGCGAGCGGCGCGCCGCTCCGCTTCACCTTCGACGGTCCGGTCGACGCGCGCGCGCTGAAGCGCGACGTGCTCGTCTACGAGGTCGGCGGAGGCGGTCGCTCCATCCCCTTCACCGTGCAGTCCTCCGGGCCCGACGCGGACCGTCGCTATCCGGTCGACATCGGCGTCGGCACCTCGCTCGAGCCGGGCAGCGTGATCGGCGTCGCCTTCCTCCCGCGCTGGCTGCGCACGTGGGGCACGCGCGTGAACACGCTGACCGCGAACGTCGCGCCGCGTCCCTCGCTCGTGCTCGGGCAGAGCGCGTACGAGGGCAGCGACGAGGAGGAGGAGTACGTCGAGACCTCGACGGGCCAGGCGCAGGCTCCGCTCGCGACCTCGCCGCGCGACGCGTCCGGCATCTTCCAGGTCGAAGAGGCGCTCCGCCTCGTGAGCACGCATCCGCTCGCGCTTCCGCCGGCGGAGGCGATCGCGGTGGTGCCGCCGGTCACGAACCTCCGGACCTCGCTCGAGCACGACGGGAAGCAGCTCGTGATCCGCGCGGAGTGGGCGCCCGACGTCGTGCACACCGTGAGGATCCGCAACCTCGTGACGACGGATGGCATCCCCCTCGCGACCGTGCCGCCGCTCGCCGTGCGCAGCGCGGGCATGGCTCCGTCGGTCGAGGTGATCGGAAGCGGCACGACCTGCGAAGCGGGGAGCCCGTGCATCCTCCCGTTCCGCGCGGTGAACGCGGCCCGGAACCGCGTGCGCATCGTCCCGATCGACGACGGCTCGATCTTCCGCGCGATCACCGATCCACGCGGGTTCCTCGGCGCGTCGCGCGTCGCCTTCGCGCCGCTCGCGCCGCTCGTGCCGGAGTCGCGTCCGAACCGTTGGGGCCGAGGGACCCTCGACGCCTTCGCGAGCGTGCAGGGTCCGAAGGGCGCGCTCGTCGCCTTCGAGCCTCCGTCCCCCGAGAACGGCCGACGCGCACCGCCGTCGACGTCCGCGTTCCTCCAGTCGACGAACCTCGGTCTGACGACGATCGTGCTCGAGGATGCGCTCGTCACCTGGGTGACCTCGCTCGACGCCGCGACGCCGCTCGCCGACGTGCCCGTGCGTCGCTGGGGACCGCAGGGCGCGCTCGCCACGGTCACGACCGACGCGCGCGGTCTCGCGATCTTCGAGCGGACGCGCGGGGCCGCGGCGTTCGTGACGACGCCGCACGTGCTCTCGGCGAGCCTCGGAGCCGATCGGGCGATCGTGGACGCCCCCGCGTTCGGCTCGGTCGAGACCTCCGCCGACGTCGGCGTGCACGCGACCGTGATCGTCGATCGCGGCATCTACCGTCCCGGCGATTCCCTCCGGGCCCTCGGATACGTGCGCAAGCTCGAGGGTGCGCGCGCCTCGCTACCCGACGCCGCTCCGAGGCGCTTCCAGCTCGTCGAGGAGGCGACGGGCGACATCGTCGCGGAGTCGGCCGCGACCGACGTCGGCGGAGGCCGCGTCTTCGCGACCCTGGTCGTGCCCGAGCATGCGGATCAGGGGAGCCATCGCGTGGTCCTCGTCGAGCGCGAGCGCGTCGAGGCGCCGATCGGGGAGACCGACGTGCGCGTCGCCTACTTCCCCGAGCCGCGCGTCCGTCTCGACGTGGATCCCTCGGCCGAGGTCTACACGGGAGGAGCACCGGTCGAGGTCGCGTTCGAGGCCCGCTACCTCTTCGGCGCGCCGCTCCGCGGCACGGAGGCCGAGGTCATCCTGCGCCGGCTCGGGGAGGTCGATCGTCCGACCGCGCTCGAGCGCTACACCTTCGGACCCGTCGACACCTACGTCTCGGCGCGCACGGAGCACGAGGCCTCGGCGCCCCTCGACGACACGGGCAAGGGCCGCGCGACCCTGCCCTACGTGCTCGATCGCCCGACCCGCACGCTGCTCCGCGTCGACACGCGCGTGCGCGATCCGGGCGGCGAGCTCACCTCGAGCTCGCGCACCGTCCAGGCGATGCCCGCGGAGGTCGAGGTCGGCCTCGACGTGCACGATCCGTGGATCCGCCTCGGCGAGACGATCCTCGAGGACGCCGTCGTCGTCGACGCCGAGCAGGCGAAGGTGAACGGAGCCTCGGTCGAGCTCCGCACCGTGCGCGAGCGTTGGGATCCCTATTGGGAGCGCGACGGAGGCTCCGGCGAGGACGCGGCCCTGCGCCGCGCGGCGCGCGAGGAGGTGGTGAACCGCTGCACCGTGACGGCGACCGACGGCACGGCCCGATGCCGGTTCGCTCCCGCCGATCCGGGGAACTACCGCGTCGAGGTCGAGACCCGCGATCGCCAGGGCCGGACGAGCCTCGCGAGCGCTCGGGTCTTCGTCGTCGGTCCGGATGCCGCGCCCTCCGCCGACCGGCCCGGACGATCGTTGCGGCTCCATCCATCGAAGCGGTCCTTCGTCTCGGGCGAGACGCTCGAGCTCTCCTTCGAGAATCCCTTCCCCGCGGCCGAGGCCCTCGTGCTCGTCTCGACCGACGGTGTGAAGCACGCGGCGCACCAGCGCTTCGAGTCGGGCGGTCAGGTCGTGCGCGTGCCGATCACGGACGCGATGGTGCCGAGCGCGCGGGTCACGGTGGTGCTCGCGAAGCCGCGCACCGGTCCGGTCGACGAGCGGCTCGACGTGAACGCGCCCGACGTGCGCATCGGCATGTTGGACCTCGCGGTGCGCCCCGCCGACTCGGCGCTCGTCGTGAGCCTCGAGGACGTGCCGGCGACGACGGCGCCGGACGTGCGGATGCCCGTGCGCGTGAAGGTCGCGGACGCGGCCGGGCGGCCGATGACCTCTCACGTCGCGCTCTGGGTCGTCGACGAGGGCGTGCTCCGCCTCACCGGCTACCAGGTGCGCTCGCCGAACGAGGACCTCTTCCCGATGCGCTCCTACGCGCACGGAGTCCTCGATCTCCGCGACGCGCTGCGGCGGAGGATCCCGCCCGCGGTCTCGGGCGGCAGCTCGGGCGACGGAGGGGGCGAGGAGAGCACGGAGGCCCCGCCGCCGAGCCTCGATCGCTTCGATCCCACCGTGCTCTTCGTCCCCGACGCGGAGACCGATGCGACGGGGGCAGTCACGATCGAGGTCCCGGTCGGGCCGCGGACGACGCAGCTCCGCGTGATGGCCGTCGCGATGGACGACGGAGCGAAGGCCGGCAAGGCCCAGGCCTCGACGACCGTGACGCGTCCCGTCGTGATCCGGCCGCTCCTCCCCGACCACGCGATCGAAGGCGACGTCTTCGTCGCCGAGACGCTGGTTACGAACACCTCGAACGCCGCACGCGCCGGCATGGTCGTCCTCGTCGCCGACGGAACGCGGCACGAGCTCCCCTTCGAGCTCGCCGCGGGCGAGACGAAGACGCTCGGCGCGCCCGTGACCGCGGGCCGGGAGCCCATCGCCTTCCGCTTCGAGGTGCGTTCGGACGAGCTCGCCTACCAGCTCGAGCGGCACGTGCCCGTGCTCGCGAAGGCCCGCGCCTCGGTCCATCGCATCGCCGGCACCTTCGACGGCAACCACGTCGTCGGCCTGGACGTCCCCCCCGAGGCCTTCGACGGCGAGCTCGTGGTCGAGGTGCGGCCCGGGCCCTTCGTCGGCCTCGCGAGCCTCGTCGAGCGCGTCGCGCGGCTCCGCTACCGCAACGGCGTGATGGAGAACGCCGCCTTCCTCCGCGCGGCGGTCCTCGTGCTCGACGCGGAGGCGGGCACGTCGCCGAGGCCGCACGAGCTCGATCGTCTCGAGCTCGCGGCCCGGGACGCGCTCGATCGCGTGCGCGGCAGCCAGCTCGCGGACGGGGGCTTCCCGAGCTCGGAGGCCGGAGGCTCGAGCGCCGTCGGCACGCTCGCGGCCTACCGGGCCCTCGTGCTCGCGAAGGCGCGCTTCTCGGTGCCCGACGCGGAGATCCGTCGCGTCCGCGATCGCCTCGTCACCCTCCTCGAGGCGGGCGACTTCGGCGAGCGCGCCGGGGCCTACGGGATCGACGCCTACGCGACCGCGATGCGCGTCCTCGCCGAGTCCGGTCGGCGCGACGCGCGACGCATCGACGCCCTCTTCGCGCAGCGCGAATTCCTCTCGCGGTACGCGCTCCTGCAGCTCGCGGGGGCGATGGACGAGGACGACGATCGGCGCGAGGCGCTCTTCGCCCGGGCGACGCGCGACCTTGGGCCGATCCTCGAGCAGGACGCTCCGTCGGAGGCCCGGCTCTTCGCCGCCCTCGTGCGCGTCGCACGCTCGAGCGAGGACCTCGCGCGGGATGCGCCTCGCTACGACGGGGCGCTCGCGACGCTCCTGAACGCGGACGCGATCGTCGACCTCTCCGATCTCGCCGAGGCGGTCGAGGCGGCGAGCGTCGCCATGCGTCGGCTGCCCGAGGCGCGCACGGAGATCTCCGTCACGCTCGACGGGACGCGTCTCGTGCCCTCCGGCGGCCACGGCGCGGTGCGTCGCTTCACGATCCCGGTCGACCGTGTCCGTGGGCGGAGCCCCGCGCTCGCGCTCGCGGCCGTGGGGAGCTCGCGGATCTCCTTCGCGATCCACGGCTCGTGGTCCGTTCCGGTGAGGGACGACGAGCCCGCGCGAGGCCGCCACGCCTACGTGGTGCGTCGCCTCGAAACGATCGAGGGACGCGCGATCGCGTCCGGGTCCCACGTGCCCCGGGGTGTGCCGATCCGCGTGCGCCTCTTCCTGATCGTGCAGGACGCGGTCCACTCGCGCCTCACGATCGCGAGCCCCGACGCGACCGGTTTCGATCGCGGCTCGGTGGATCGCGACTCGACCGCGCGGGACGACGTCGCGGCCGTCCTCGGCGAGCCCGAGATCGGGAGCGTGATCGATCCGCGGATCGCGATCGCCGCGCGCACGCTCGCGTTCGTCGAGACGAAACGCGTCGGCGAGGGGGTCACGCGCTTCGACCTCGTGGAGCCACCGCAGGGTCTGCACGAGCTCACGTACCTCGTGGTCCCGACCACGCCGGGCACGCTCACCCTGCTGCCGGCGACCGCCGAGGTCGGCGTGCGCGAGGAGACGTGGTCGATCTCGGGCGTCGACTCGCTCGTGGTGGATCCGTGAAGCGGCGGGCGCGCATCGCGGCCCTCGCGATGGTCGCGCTCCTGGGCCTCCGGCTCGGGATCGGCCACGTCGTGGGCTTCGATCGCGCCCTGCTCGTCCGACCGGACGAGTCGCGGGAGATCGTCGACCGTCACGGCGAGCCGCTCCGCTACGTGCGAGGCGGTGACGCGGACCACGTCTTCGTCCCCTACGATCGGATCGCGCCCGCCTTCGTCCGGGCGCTCGTCGCCGCCGAGGACGCGCGCTTCTTCGAGCACGACGGCGTCGACGATCGTGCCCTGGCGCGCGCGGTCTTGTCGCATGTCCTCCCCCTCGGGCGGAGGAGCGGCGGCTCGACGATCACGCAGCAGCTCGTGAAGCTCGTCCGGGGCCGCCCGCACGGTCTCGCGTCGAAGCCGTCCGAGATGGTGCTCGCGCTCGCGCTCGAGACCGAGCTCTCGAAACCGCGCATCTTCGAGGAATACGCGAACCGCCTCCCCTTCGGGAACGGCATCGTGGGCGTGGAGCGCGCGAGCCGCGTCTACTTCGGAAAGGGCGCGGACGAGCTCGGGCTCGACGAAGCCGCGCTCCTCGCGGGCATCCCGCAGGCACCGAGCGTCACCGAGCCGCGTCGCCATCTCGCGCGCGCCCTCGAGCGCCGAGGCTACGTGCTCGGGCGCCTCCGCGAGCTCGGGCTCGCGCGTGACGACGAAGTCCGGGCGGCCGAGCAGGCGATCCCCGCGATCCGCGCCGAGACCCCGCGGCCCTACCGCGCGGCGCGCTTCGTCGATCGCGTCCTCGAGGGCTTCGCGAGCAGGCCGCCCGAGAGCCGGACGTTCCGCACGTCCCTCGACCTGCCCCTCGAGAGGCAGGCCGAGGCGCTGCTCCGCGCGGCCGTGGACCGGGGCGCGCCGCGAGGCGTGACGAACGCGGCCGGACTCGTGCTCCGCGTCTCCTCGGGCGAGGTGCTCGCCTACGTCGGGGCCGCGCGGGACGCGGCGTCGGACGAGGCGGGCGCGATGGATCTCCTCCGGAGGCGGCGCCACCCGGGCTCCACGCTCAAGCCCTTCGCCTACGAGCTCTTCTTCGAGAACGGCGGCACGGCCGCGACGCCGCTCGAGGATCGCCTCCGTCCGATGACGCTCGGCGACGGAGCGCTCTACGACGCCCGCAACTTCGACGGGGAGGAGCGAGGCCGCGTCTCGGCGCGGCGTGCCCTCGCGGCCTCGCTGAACCTCGCGGCGCTCGACGTCGCGCGTCGCGTCGGGGCGACGCGGCTCGTGACGACCCTCCGCGCGCTCGGGTTCGGGGCCGCGCTCGACGAGACGGAGCACGGCGCGGGCGTGGTGCTCGGCGGCGTGAGCGCGAGCCCCTACGAGCTCGCGCGCGCGTACCTGGTGCTCGCGCGCTCGGGCACGGCGATCGAGCCGAGCACGGTGCCCCTCGACGCACGCGAAGGGACACGCCTGCTCGACGCGGAGTCGACCGCGCTCGTGACCGACGTGCTCTCGGATCCGGAGGCTCGCCGCCTCGGCTTCGGCGACGATCTGCGCGCGCTCTCGCCCTCGGCGCCCTTCGCGCTGAAGACGGGAACCTCGCCCGGGTTCCGCGATGCGTGGGCGGCCGTCTACGACGAGGAGCTCCTCGTGGTCGTCTGGGTCGGCGATCCGCGCGGCCGGCCGCTCGACGGAGTCGCGGGTTTCGTGGACGCGGCCCCGACGGCGGTCTCGATCCTCCACGCGGCGCGTGGACGGCTCGACGACGGCGCGCTCGGCCCGCGTCGGCCCGCTCCGCGTCTCGAGCTCGCGTCCGTCCGCGTCTGCGAGTGGACGGGACAGAGGGCGCTTCCGACGTGTCCTTCGCGTCTCGAGCGCTTCGCACGCGGGCACGCACCGATGGGCACGTGCTCGGGCGTGCACGACGAACCGGCCGATGGCCTCGTCGCGGCGCGTCCCGAGGACGGTCTCGTGCTCGTCGAGCCGCGCGACGGCGCCGAGCTCTACGTGCAGGCCGGAAGGCCCGCGCCCGCGATCCCGATCCGGACGCGCGCCTCCGAGGGACGTCGCGTCCGCCTGCGCGTCGACGGTCGCGAGACCTCGGAGGCCGCGTGGAGGGCCACGCCGGGAACCCACGTCGTCGAGGCGCTGGACGACGCGGGCCACGTCGCGCGCGCGCGGGTCGAGGTCGTCGAGGTCGGCGGCGGCTGACTCAGAAGTAGAGCGCCACCACGGAGGAGAGGCGGCCCTCCTCGAGGATCGGGAAGGCGACGACGCTCTCGAGACCGGCCTCGACCTCGTCGGGCTCGAGGTCCTCGGACGTCGAGGGGATTCCGGTGAGGAGCACCCGCCCGATCGCGCCGCTCCCCTTGGCGACGACGCGCGAGCCGGGTCGTCCGTCGTAGTCGGGATCGAGATCGCAATCGCCGACCCGGAGCACGAGGCTCTCGTGATCGGCGTCGGGGCTCCAGATCTCGAGCCGGTGCGCGATCGGGGTCGACGGATCGGAGAGCATCGTGAGCACGTACGCGTGGGCCCCGTGCTCGCCGCAGGGGATGCCGAGCGCGCGATCGATGCCGACGCGCAGCGCGTCGTCCGCGCGGAGGAAGACCGGCGTGCGGCCGAGATCCGGGAGCAGCTCGGGCCTCCCGCTCGCCCAGACGAGGCCCGGAAGACCGTGGCCGGCGCGGAAGCGAGCCTTGTGCGAGGTCCATCGGAACTCGGAGGCGGCTCCGTAGAAACCGTCGACCCACGCGAGATCGGCGGACTCGCTCGCGTCGTTGTGCCAGAGCTCGATGGCGCCGACGAGCTCGGGATCGGCGCCGCAGAAGAAGACGAGCACCGAGGTGAGGAACTCGCCGGCGAAGATCGGCACCGCCACGCCGGTCGAGAGACCCGCGGCCGTCGCCGCGTCCGCGCGTCGGAACGGCGGTCGCTCGAGGTGCGTGAGCACCACCGGATGCCCCGAGGCCCAGGCGATGCCGGGAAGGCCCTCTCCGTAGTCGAAGCGCATCGACTCGCTCACGCGACGGAAGTCGTCGAGCCCGTGGTAGAGCCCGCTCGCGAGCTCGAGCGAGGTGTGATCGCGCGTGGGGACCCAGACTTCGGTGGCTCGGACGAACGTCTTCATCGGAGAGAGCCGCGGCCATGCGCAGGCCGTGGCTCCTCGGAGTCTAGGGGCTCGTGCGACGTCGATCGCCTCGAAGCGTCGGGAGGCGTCCCGACACCCGTGCGAATTTTCAGGCCGGAAACAGAAACCGGTCCGCCGGAAACACGGTGGAAACCGGCGCCACGCGGCTCAGGCGGTGCGTGCCGTCTTGCCGTCGGCGCGCACGGCGGCCGCGGCGTCGTCGAGCGCCTTCACGAGGCCGTCGACGTCCGCCTTCGAGCTCGCGCGCGCGACGGCGGCGCGCACCGCGTCGCGGCAGCTCGCGTGGACGTGCGTCCCGATCGGCGGCGACTTCACCCACAGCACGGCCGTCAGCACGCCGCGCGAGAGCGGGCTCGGGAAGGCGCAGTCGATGCCCGCGCAACGCTTCCGGAGCAGGCCGTCTTCGTCGGCGAAGAGCGTGGCGAAGTGCTGGCGGGAACGCGCATCCGGCCGGCCGGACGGATCGTGGCCGGCGTCGTAGACGACGACGCACGGTGAGGTGGCTTCCGAGAGCACCTTCCGGAGGCGCGTCACCATGGCGGCGGTCTCCTCGGGAGTCACGGAACCCACGCGGCGGGTCAGGAAGATCGACGGAAGCTCGACGTTGGCGAATGGCACGGCACACCCCGGTTCGAGGACGAGTGCCGCCAAGATAGGTATCGGATTGCTACACGTAAAGGGGTCGGGGTCAGCCGCGCAGGACGAGGTACGTCACCATCCCGCCCGCGACGGCCGCGAGGATGATTGCGATAGCAAGCAATGCGCCGACTCCGAGACCCGTGCTCGGGGCGGGAGCGGTGTCGAGCGTGGGCCGTGGACGCGGCGGGGCTTGCGCCGGAGCGGCGGCGGAAGCGGCCGGAGCGGCGGTCGAGGCCACGGGGGCGGTGCGCGCGGGCGGCGGGATCCGCGTGATGCCCATCCCCGCGAGCTCCACGTCGAAGAGCGGGTGCAGCGCGGGCACGACGCGCGACTCGAAGAGCTCGCGGGCTTCGGTCATCGGCCCCGACAGGTCCGTACCCGTCCGGAGCTCCTCCTCGTGGTAGAGGCGGATGTCCGACGCGAGCGCCCGTGCGAGCCTTCGCGCTTTGTCTTCGTCGTCGATCATGGCTCCCATCGGAGCAGGCTATCACGTCGACCATCGACGAATCGCGCCCCGCTCCCTACGATCCGGGCATGTCGAACGCGCTGCTCGGAGTCCTCCCTCTCGGCTTCCCCTGGGAGACCCTCGATCCCTTCCTCTTCTGCGTGCACCACGTCGACGCCTATCCGGCGGGCGACGAGCGCATGGGTCCGGCCGCC
>JAXLYX010000017.1:0-155539 GCA_046351215.1 Polyangiales bacterium
CCCCCTAACAACCGGGTCAGCTGCGACCGACGCCGTCCCTCGTCCGACGAGGGCAGACGAGGCCGGGCACTGGCGCTGAATAGCGGCCGCAATCTCGCGAGGGGACGGTCGGCCATCGGCCTCGACCATGGGGCAGGCTCCGCGACTGCGCCCATCCGCTTGGAATGACGAAAGGAAACAAGCATTCCCATGGACGTACCCACCCCTCCTTTAGCTTGGTCCCAATGACCCGCTTCCGTGGCGCTGACCTTCAGGTCATGCGTTTCGGTAGGAGCCCGACTCCGTCGCCCCGAGTCGAGGAGGAGACGCACTCGCCGCACGACACTCACCTGGGAACATCGCCCCAGAGCGATTCCAGCTCCAGGTGTGTCGTCAGGTCGCAGCGAGCCGAGCGTGATGACATTCGACGACCTCAATACCCCGCCTCGCATAGGCCTTGTCACGCCGCCCACTCCGCCGCCAACATCTCGGCCTGCTTGAGCACCGTCGCCACGGCCTGCTCCTGGAGGTCCGGGGGGTACCCGTGCTGCTTGAGCTTCCGCTTCACGAGCACCTTGAGCTTCGCCCGGACCTGCTCCTTCTGCGTCCAGTCGATGGTGACGTTCTTGCGGATGATGTCGGTGAGCTCGCGGGCGATCATCGTGAGCGCGGCGTCGCCCATGACCTGCACGGCGCTCTCGTTGGTGCCGAGGGCGTCGTAGAAGGCGAGCTCGTCGTCGGTGAGCTTGAGGTTGTCGCCGCGGGCCTTCGCGGCCTGCATCTCCTTGGCGAGCTCGATGAGCTCCTCGATGACCTCGACGGTCTGCACGGCGCGGTTGTGGTAGCGGGCGACGGTCCGCTCGAGCTTCGCGGAGAAGGCCTCGGACTGCACGAGGTTGGTCTTCCGCCGGATCTTGAGCTCGTCGGCGAGGAGCTTCCGGAGCAGCTCCGCGGCGAGGTTCTTCTGCGGGAGGTGGCTGACCTCGGCGAGGAACTCCTCGCTCAGGATGCCGAGGTCCGGGCTCTTGAGGCCGACGGCCGCGAAGATGTCGACCATGCCCTCGGCGGCGATGGCCTTCGACACGATCTGACGGACGGCATGGTCGAGCTCGGCCTGCGACTTCGACGAGCCGCCGCGGACCTTGGAGAGGGCGACGCGGACGGCCTGATAGAACGCGACCTCGTCCCGCACCTCGATGGCCTCGTCCCGAGCGGAGCAGAGGGCGTTGGCCTTCGAGAGCTCGAGGACGACCTGCATCAAGCGGTCGGCGCCGTCGTCCTGCTCGAGGACGTGCTCGACGGCCTGGGGCAGGAGCTGCACGCGCTCGATGGGCGTCCCCTTCACGAAGGCCTGGACGTCGAAGCCGTGGAAGAGGTCGCGGCAGACCTCGAGCTTCTCGAGGAGGACCGACACGGCCTCGTCAGTGTCGACCGTGGTCTCGCCACGGCCGCCGCTCTGCGTGTAGGTCTGCACGGCCTTCTGCAGGCTGTCGGCGAGACCGATGTAGTCGACGACGAGGCCGCCGGGCTTGTCGCGGAAGACGCGGTTCACGCGCGCGATCGCCTGCATGAGGCCGTGGCCCTGCATCGGCTTGTCGACGTACAGCGTGTGCAGGCACGGCGCGTCGAAGCCGGTGAGCCACATGTCGCGGACGATCACGAGCTTGAAGGCGTCGTCGGGATCGCGGAAGCGCTTCGCGAGCTCGGTGAGACGGGCCTTGTTCCGGATGTGGGGCTGGAGCTCGGCGACGTCCGAGGCGGAGCCCGTGATCACGACCTTCATTTCGCCCTGGTCGTCGCCCTCCCCGTGCCACTCGGGGCGCAGCGCGCGGATCGCCTCGTAGAGCGCGGCGCAGATGCGGCGGCTCATGCAGACGACCATGGCCTTTCCGTCCATCGCATCGCGGCGCTTCTCGAAGTGCTCGACAATGTCCTTGGCGACGAGCTCGAGGCGGCTGTCGTCGCCGACCACGGCCTCGAGCTGGGCCCAGCGCGACTTGAGCTGGTCCTTCCGCGTGGTCTCCTCGCCCTCGGTGACCTCGTCGAACTCGGCGTCGAGGGCGGCCTTGGCCTCGTCGGGAAGCGAGATGCGGGCGAGGCGGCCCTCGTAGTAGATGGGCACCGTGGCGCCGTCCTCGACGGCACGCTGGATGTCGTAGACCGAGATGTAGTCGCCGAAGACCGCGCGGGTGTTCTTGTCCTCGAGCTCGATCGGGGTCCCGGTGAACCCGATGAACGAGGCGTTCGGCAGGGCGTCGCGGAGGTGCTGCGCGAAGCCGACGTTGATGACGCCCTTCTGGTACGTGGCGCGGAAGCCGTACTGGCTGCGATGCGCCTCGTCGGCGACGACGACGATGTTCCGTCGGTCGGAGAGCACGGGAAACCGCTCCCCGGGGCCCTCGGGCATGAACTTCTGGATCGTGGTGAAGACGACGCCCCCGGAGGCGACCTGGAGAAGCTCTCGAAGGTGGTCGCGGCTGTCGGCCTGCACCGGGGTCTGGCGGAGCAGGTCCTTGCAGCGGGCGAAGGTCGTGAAGAGCTGGTCGTCGAGATCGTTGCGGTCCGTGAGGACGACGAGCGTCGGGTTCTCCATCGCAGGATGAGCGATGACGCGACCGGCATAGAACGCCATCGTCAGGCTCTTGCCGGAGCCCTGGGTATGCCAGACGACGCCGATGCGCCGATCGCCGGGCTTGCCCGAGGAGTCGGCGAGGAGCTCGGCGCGCTTCCCGTACCCGACCACGGCGTCGTGCACGCCCTCGGCGGGCTTCGCCTTGGTGGCGGCTGCCTTGGCCTGCACCGCTGCGGCGCGGACCGTCTCGGCCACGGCGAAGCGCACGGCATGGAACTGGTGGTAGCCGGCGAGCTTCTTCTCGACCTTGGCCCCGTCGTCCTCGAAGGCGACGAAGCCCCGCACGAGCTCGAGCATGCGGCGGGGCTCGAAGACTCCGCGGATCAGCGTGTCGAGCTCGAGCTTGCCCTTCGGCGCCACGACGCGGCCGTCCTCGGTCCGCCACGGCAGGAAGCGCTCGTAGATGCTGGTCAGGCTGCCGAGCCGGGCCTGGACACCGTCGGAGATGACGAGGAGCTCGTTGTACTGGAGCAGCGAGGCGAGCTGCTTCTTGTAGGTCTGGAGCTGGTGGAACGCCGACTCGATGGTGGCGTTCTCGTCGACCGGGTTCTTAAGCTCGAGCAGCGCGAGGGGCAGGCCGTTGACGAAGAGCACGACGTCGGCCCGGCGGTTCTGGTTGCCCTCGACCACGGTGTACTGCCGCACCGCGAGGAGGTCGTTGGCGTGGGGGTCGTCGAAGTCGACGAGGTGGATGCGCTCGCCGCGCGTCGTGCCGTCTGCGGCCTGGACCTCGACCTCGACGCCGTCGACGATTAGGCGGTGGAAGTGGCGGTTCGAGGCGACGAGGCCTGGGACGTCGAGGTGCTCGACGCGGCGCAGGGCGTCCTCGCGGGCGGCGGAGGGCACCTTGGGGTTGAGGCGGTCGATGGCGGAGGCGAGGCGCTGGCCGAGGAGGACGTCGTGGTACGTCGTGCGCTCGGGGTGTCCGCCATCGGGAGCGATGCGAGCGCCGTGGAGGCAGGTCCAGCCGAGGGACTCGAGGATGGCGAAGGCGTGGTCTTCGAGGACCTCTTCGGTGACGGACTTGGCAGTCATACGTGGGCCTCGACGAGGCGCTCGGCGTCGCGGACGCGGAGCTCTCCAGAGAGGAGGCGGGGGAGGAGTTCGTCCCGCATCCGAGCCAGCCACGCAGACTCCAGGTCCCTCGACACCCTGAGGTCCACCAGCGGGCCGAGCGTAGCGCTCGCACGATTCATCAGGCTCGGCTCCGGGCACACGACCTTCGCTCTCGTGAGATGATGGCGCTGGATGTGCCCCATGGTCGTCGCCTTGTCGGCCGCGATTGCCTGGAACTCGGGTAGGTGGTGCTGAACCCAGCCGAGATAGAACCACTTCGGGTATTCAGAGGACGAGACCTTGAACAGGTGCTGGTTGAGGGCACCCAGCCCGCCGGACCACACGACCACGGTGAGGCTGCCAGACCACGAGAAGAGGACATCACCATCACGAATCACGTACTGGGCTGGGATCCCGGCGTCCGCTCGATCCGTTTTCGCGGTGATTCCGTTCTTCATCTCCGCGATCTTGATGACCGGGAGTGTGTCGTCTGACCTCGGTGGATACTTCTGAAGCGCAAGGCCATTGAGGAACGTGGCGACATCGTCGAGCGGCCTAACGACCCACCCCTCCGGCACCTCCCCCATCTCGCTCTGCACCATCCGACTCGGGAACAGCGCCGCGGTGTCGGCATCCATGCCCATGGGCCGCCGCCCCTCCATCTTCGCGCGCACGGGCTCGAAGTCGACGAACCAGCTCTTGAAGATCGCTCGGGCCATCGCCTCGAGTGTCTCGTTCATTCGGCGGTTCAGCTCGATCTTGTCGTCGAGGGCGCCGAGGATGGAGGCAATGGCGTGTTGTTCCGGCAGAGACGGACGCCAAAACGGAACCTTGGCAAGGATGTCTTGATTGAGGTTCTGAATACCGGTTCCATATCCATATGAAGAGAAATAGCGCCGAGTATTCTGACTCCTGATCACGTAGAATGCGTACCTGGGATCGACCAACCGCCGGTCTGGTCGAAATCGGATACAGAACCCCGAGAAGGTCGTGGAACGCGACATGGCCTGCGTCACGAGAAGCGAGCGACCGACGAGGTCAATGTTGCCGTTGGACCGAATGATCACCGTATCGCCCGGTTCCAGAAGTTGATCCGGCGCGGGGCGTACCCTTGCCGGGTCCAGCTCATCAAGTCCGGAACTCGGTACAGCGGTTAGATTCCCAAAATCCTTCACCTTCAATACGGGAAGGCCACGCCCCTCATCCTCCCGCGAGAAGTTAACGCCATTGCGGAAGGCGCCGAGTTCTCCGAGGAGCGTCATCGCCACTGAACGCCTCCGAGCCGGGATAGGCCTGCCAATATCGTGGTCTCGAGCGTGCGCCCCTCCGCGAACTGCCCCTCCAGCCTCGCCACGAGGCCCTTCATCCGTTCCTCGAACGGCACCTCATCATCCTCGCCATCTTCCGCCCCCACGTATCGCCCCGGCGTGAGCACGTACTGATGCGCCGCGACCTCCGCGAGGGTCGCGCTCTTGCAGAACCCCGGGACGTCCTCGTACTTCGCGCCCGCCGTCACCGCATCCGCATCCCCGCGCCACGCGTGGTACGTCCCCACGATCCTCGCGACGTCCTCGTCGGCTAGCTCGCGGTGCACGCGCGTCACCATCGTGCCCAGCTTCCGTGCGTCGATGAAGAGCACCTTCCCCCGACGGTCGCGGAGCTTCCCGCCCTTGCGGTCGCGCGCGAGAAACCAGAGGCACGCCGGGATCTGCGTCGTGTAGAAGAGCTGACTCGGAAGCGCGACCATGCAGTCGACGAGGTCCGCCTCGACGAGCGCCTTGCGGATCTCGCCCTCCCCCGACTGCTGCGACGACATCGAGCCGTTCGCGAGCACGAAGCCCGCGGTCCCCGTCGGCGCGAGGTGGTGCACGATGTGCTGCATCCAGCCGAAGTTCGCGTTGCCCGCGGGCGGAACTCCGTACTTCCACCGCACGTCATCCGTCAGCCGTTCCTGCCCCCAGTCCTTCACGTTGAAGGGCGGATTCGCGAGGATGTAGTCGGCCTTGAGGTCCTTGTGCTGGTCGGCGTGGAAGGTGTCGGCGGGCTCCGCGCCGAGATTCGCCTCGATCCCTCGAATCGCGAGATTCATCCGGCACAGCCGCCACGTCGTCGGGTTCGACTCCTGCCCATACACCGAGATGTCTCCGAGCTTGCCGCCGTGCGCCTCGAGGAAGAGCTCGCTCTGCACGAACATGCCGCCCGAGCCGCAGCACGGGTCGTAGACGCGCCCCTTGTAGGGAGCGAGCATCTCGACGAGCAGCCGCACCACGGAGCGCGGCGTGTAGAACTGCCCGCCGTTCTTGCCCTCGGCCGAGGCGAACTCGCCGAGGAAGTACTCGTAGACGCGGCCGAGCAGATCCTTGCTGCGGTTCTCCTTGTCGCCGAGGCCGACGTTCGAAAAGAGATCGACAAGCTCGCCGAGTCGCTGCTTGTCGAGGTCGGGCCGAGCGAAGACCTTGGGCAGCGCGCCCTTCAGTGAAGGGTTCTCACGCTCCACCGCCACCATGGCGTCGTCGATCACCTTGCCGATGGTCGGCTGCTTGGCCTGAGCGAGGATGCCCGGCCACCGCGCTTCCTTGGGCACCCAGAAGACGCCGTCGGCCCGGTACTCGTCAGCATCCTCGGGATCGGCGCCGTTCTCGGCGTCGGCCTCGAGCGCGGCGTGCTTCTCGAGGAAGGCGTCCGAGATGTACTTGAGGAAGAGCAGGCCGAGGACGACGTGCTTGTACTCCGCGGCGTCCATGTTGTTGCGGAGCTTGTCCGCCGCCTGCCAGAGCTTCGTCTCGAGCCCCCCGAGCTCGCCACCCTTCGACGCGGCCTTCTCCGCCTTGGCGGGGCGTCCGCGGCGCGGCTTGGCCTCTGCAGTGGCCTCGGCGGGGGCTGGCTCGGAGGGTCGCGCAGCAGATGCAGGCTCCGCGGCCTTCGAGTGGTCCGCCCCGAACCCGAGGCCGAGCTGATTCTCCTCGAGAGTCTTCGACTCCCCGGTGAGGCGAGCCACGATCTCGGCCTTCTCCTTGCCCGAGTCGTCCAGGCCGAGCTCGCGGCAGAGCTCCTTCAGACGGTCGCGCTTGAGGTCCGCGAGGATCTCGGCGACCGGCGCCTTCCTCGAGCCCACCAGGGTCTCCACGATCGGGTCCTTGGCGCGGCGCTCCGGCAAATCGACCCCGAGGCGGTCGGCGGCGGCGAGGAGCTCGTCGCGAGTGAGGCGAACTAGGACATCACGCTTCTTCGTCATGCAGCTCTCGAAGGTACGACGGGCAGGGAAACGATAGCCGAAGGCGAGGCGAAGGGATCGAGGATCGGCACCGGGAGCCGGTGGGCCGTAGCTCCAGAGGAATGCGCACCACGAATCGCCCGATGAGAGTAGGCGACTACGCAGTGTTCGCTCCAAAGCGAGGTTGCCGTTGCCACGCGAACGATCCGTTCGCATCGAAGGGGGACGCTGCGCCGAAACCCAGGTTGCGACCCCGGTTCGCCCGGGCCGATCGCCGTCCACCTCGACACCACCACGGACAACGAGCTCCATGATTCGCCTCGCGACGACTTCCCGCCGATCTCCCGCCTCCCTCTTCGCCCCGATTATCACCGCCCTCGCGCTGCTCGTCGGCGCAACGACCTCCGGATGCGACTCGTCGGCCAAAGGCTCCGCGACCGGCACGATCCTTCCCGTTCAGGCCCGCGCGACGGTCAGCGTCTACCGCGACGGAGAGTGGGTCTCCGAGTCGCGGGCGAACCTGCATACCGGCGACTTCTCGCTCGACCTGCCCCCCGGCTCCTACGAGATCGTGGCCTCCGCTACGGGCTATCTCGACGCGACTCGCAGCGTCGACGTGACCGAGGGGCACGCGACGGACCTCGGCACCATCGGTCTCTACCGTCAGGGAGCTGGCAACATCCACGGCAAGGTGTCGCCCGCCACTGCGCAGGCCACGGTGAGCGCCGTGGTCGGGGGCGCGGCGCTCGCTCAGGCAACGACGGACGCGACGGGCGACTTCCTCCTCGCGAGCGTCCCGGTCGGAGCCTACGACCTCGTCGTCAACGCCCCGGGCTTCGCGCGGAACGCGTCCACGACGGGCGTCGTCGTCACCGAGGCGAACACAACCGAGGTCCCGAAGATCACCCTGCAGCCTCTCGCTGCCGCAGCCGGGTCCCTCTCGGGAATGGTCCTTCCCACTGGCATCGGGGCGCAAGTCACCGTGATGCAGGGGGGCGCCCTGGTCACGACCGCCGTCGTCGACTCGTCGGGAGCCTACCGCGTCACGGACCTCGCGCCGGGCACGTACGATCTCGTCGCGGCCGCGCCGACCTACGGTACCGATGCGAGCCGCATGGGAGTGATGGTCCAGTCGGGGAGCAACACCAGCGTCCCGACGGTCACCCTCGTCCGCCCCACGCGGACCGTCGAGGGGACCGTGGTCGCGCAGGAAGGGGCCGTGCCCCTCGCCGGCGTAGTCGTCCGCATCGGAACGACCCAGGCGACCTCCGACACGGACGGGCACTTCGTCCTCGTCAACCCGCCGTCCGGATCGCAGACCCTCCGGGCCGAGCGGGCCTTCTACCGCTCGATGGACATCCCGGTGAACGTGGCTGCGTCCGGGACGACGCGCCTTCCCATCACGCTCGCGGCCGTCGGCGAGGTGGCGGGCACGATCCGCGTGACCGGCACCGAGTCGCCGCTTGCGAACGCCCAGGTATCGATCGGTGACGCCGTCGGCTGGACCAACTCGGCAGGCCAGTTCCGGCTCACAGGAGTGGCCCTCGGCAATGGGCGCTATTCCGTCACCGCGCCCGGCTACGTGCCTCTGTCCGGCAGTCTCACGGTCGTGCGCGGAGCCGTGACCCCCCTCGACCTCCACGTTGTGCCGGGCTACGCCGTGTCAGGACAAGTCCGCGACTCGGTCGGGCCGATCGCAGGCGCGGTGGTGTCAGTCGCGGGCCAGGTGACCTCGAGCGCCGCGGACGGCTCGTTCTCGTTCGCGGCGGTCCCAACGGGCAGCCAGCCTCTCACCGCCAGCGCACCGGACTACGTCACGACCTCGACCTCGGTCTCGTCTCCAGCGTCGGGAGTCATGGTCACGTTGGTCGCGGCGGCGAAGGTGACGGTCACGGGCACGGTGAAGGCGGGCACGCCCGCCGCGCCGGTCGCGAATGCATACGTGTCCATCGGGAACGCCAGCACGAGCACCAACGCGTCCGGCGTCTACACCCTCCTGAACGTGCCGGTCACGCGCACGCAGATCCAGGTGAGCGCGTATTCCTCCCCCTACCAGACGTATACGGGGACGCTCGCCCTCTCGTCGCCAGGGCCGGTGACGGTGGACGTGACGCTCCTCCCGTACGCGCGAGTCACCGGGCATGTCACGGAGCTCGTCTCGGGGCAGGGGATCGCGGGTATCCCGGTGTCGTGTGGCAGTGGGACCACGACGGATGGGAGCGGCGCCTACGCCGTCGACCGGGTGCCATCGTCAACGTCGAATTGCGTGGCGAGCGGAGACACCTGTCACTCCTATCAGTTCCAGCCGATCGTCGTGGCTCCGGGCTCCGCCTACACGCTCGACTTCGCCCTCTCACGCAATCCCGACCTGACCGTGATCGTCCGCGACGCTGTTACCCATGCCCCCCTCCCGGGAGCCTCGCTCACCTTGGTCAGCAGCGTGGTCTCGCGAACGCAGTCCACGACCGACGGATCCGGCCAGCACATCTTCTCCTGTCAGACCCCCGGATCGCCCGTGGTGTTCGCCGCGGCACCGGGCTACGTCGACACCAGCGTCGCGATCACGCTCGTCGCGGACACCCCGACCTCCGTCACCGTCGAGCTCATGCCGCAGTCGAACTGAGAGCGCCCTCTTCGAAGGCCACAGGCCGCCCTCGCGTTTCCCCCGCGGGGACAGGACAGCCCACCGCCTCCTGGATTCGAAAGGCATCCGCCCGCTCCCCAAAAGTAGCCATGTTGACGACGATCGTCAACATGGCTACTTTTGCGTCCGGAGGGTAGGTGCGCCATGGCCAACGACATCATCGCCGCGAACCTCAAGAGGATTCGCGGAGCCCAGGGCCTGTCGCAGGACCGGGTCGCCGAGGCGGCCGGGCTGTCGCGCAGCGCCTATCGCAACGTTGAGAGCGGCGACGTCGAGCCTCGCGTTCGCAATCTCGAGGCCATCGCGAGCGCTCTGAAGGTCCCCGTCCGTCAGCTCCTCGAGCCGTGCGTCGAGCTGCGCAACGTCCGATTCCGCTCGCACAAGAAGCTTCGCACCCGCAATCAGATCCTCACCGACGTCGGGCGTTGGCTGTCCGACTACAACAGCCTCGAGGAGATCCTCGTCTGCCACCGCCCGTTCCGTCTCGCTGGCACCGCCGCCGCCGCCGGAGCTCGAGTCGGCGAGGATCGGGCCATCGCCGTCGCGCGTGCGGCTCGGGCCTCCCTTGGGCTCACCGGCGACGAGCCGATCCGAGACATCTGCGGCCTCCTCGACTCGGCCGGAGTGAAGGTCTGCCCGATGCCGGTGGCCTCGGATGGGTTCTTCGGTCTGTCAGTCGGCCCGTCAGACGGTGGTCCCGCCGTCGTGGTCAACACCTGGGATCGGATCTCCGTCGAGCGGTGGATCTTCAGCGCCGCTCACGAGCTCGGTCACCTGCTGCTCCACCTCGACGACTACGGCGAGGAACAGCAGGAGGAAGACCCTGAGCACGAGCGCGAGGCGGATGCATTCGCCGCCGAGTTCCTGATGCCCGACGCGGTGTTCCAGCGGGAGTGGGCGGAATCTCGTGGCCTTCCGCTCGTAGACCGAGTCATCAAGGTCAAGCGTATCTTCCGCGTCAGCTATCGAACCGTGCTCCATCGCCTGGCTCCGACCTACACGGGTTGGGGCAACATCTGGGTGCGCTTCCAGGCGGACTACAAGAGCGCGACGGGGCAGTCACTCTCCAAGACCGACGAACCGTCCGCACTGGCCGAAACCGAGTTCCTCACCGCGGCGCCAGAGGTTCTCCGTGGGCGGGAGCCCGACCACCTCTCCGCAGGCGACTTCCGCGAGGACCGACTTGCCGGCCTCGTGCGTCGCGCCGCCGAAGCGGGCGAGATCAGCCTCGGACGCGGCGCCGAGATCCTCGGCATCTCGGTCAAGGAGATGCGCACGCTGTCGGCGTCCTGGGTCGGGTGAGGGATGTCCACGCGGAGCTTCCTGCTCGTCGATGCCAACGTGCTGGTCGACTACCGGGCAGCAGACCTGACGATCCTCTCGCTCGTGAGTCGTCACATTGGCCCGGTGCACATCGTGAGCACGGTGCTCGCCGAGGTCGATGGCCTCGACGAGTCCGACTGTGAGCGTCTCGGGTTTCGAGTGGTCGAGCCGACTCTGGCCCAGGTCACGGAGGCCGCTGGCCGAGACGGGCGGCTGTCCTTCGAGGATCGAACGTGCCTGGTGGTGTGCCGAGACCAAGGCTGGACCTGCGTGAGCAACGACAAGGCGCTGCGAAGGTCCTGCGAGGCGAGCGGTATCCCCGTGCTCTGGGGCCTCGAGCTCATGGTGGAGCTGGTTCGAGGCGGGCACCTTCCGGCCGAAGACGCCTCCGACGCGGCCGGGCGGATCCACGCCGAGAACCCCGTCTTCCTGAGCGCGGCTCTCCTCGCGGCGTTCCGCGAGAAGGTCGCTGCGTTGGGGAAGTGAAACCCAACGTTCAATACGGGACGATTCGTCACCGCTGAAACGAAAAACGCCCCGTCATGCGGGGCGTTTCTCTGGCGGACCCTAAAGGATTCGAACCTTTGACCTACGGCTCCGGAGGCCGTCGCTCTATCCAGCTGAGCTAAGGGTCCAACGTGGGAGGGGTTGTGTACCCGATGGGGGACGGAGGCGCAAGGGGCGCGGCGGCCGCCGGGCGCCCCGTCGCACGATCGCCGGCCACGCGGGCGAACGCCCCGTTCGAGCAGCGAGGCCCTGCGGTCCGCATCCCGCATGCGAGCGAGCCGTGCTCCTCGCCCTCGCCGCCTCCTACCTGCTCGGCCTCGTCCTCGCGCCGTCGCTCCCCGAAGGCGCGCGCGTGCCCCTCGCGATCGTTGCGATGGTCCTGGCGACGCCCCTCGTCGCGATCGGTCGCGAGCTCGGCTCGAAGCTCTGGGCGGCTCCGCTCGCGATCGCGGCGCTCCTCGCCGGGCTCGCGACGCGCGGCGCGCCGCCGACGCCCCTGCTCCCCTCGGGAGACGGCACTCTCGAAGGAACGATCGAGAGCGAGGTCGGACGCGGCCGGACCGTCGATGCCGTCGTCGTCGTGCACCACGGCCGTCTCGCCGACGGACGACGCATCGACCCGGGCGCCCGCGTACGCATCGCCGGCGCCACCGTCGCCCTCGGCGCGCGCGTCTCGGCACGCGGCAGCCTCCGAGCCACGCCCCCGTTCCGGAACGCCTCGCCGCATCCACCGTGGCCCGAGGCGCGCCCGATCGCGGGCGTCCTTCATCTCGCGGAGGGCACGCGGCTCGAGGTGCGCGCCCTGCCATGGCACGCACGGCTCCTCGGCGCCGCGCGCGCCTCCGTGCGTCGCGCCCTCGCGCGGACGCTCGACGAGACGAGCGCGGGCGTCGCCTGCGCGCTCGTGCTCGGCGACGGCTCGTCGCTCGCCTCGGAAGACGCTTCGGCGATCCGCCTGGCCGGGCTCTCGCACGTGCTCGCGGTGTCCGGAACGCACATCGCCTTCGTCGCCGGGGCCTTCGTCCTCGCACTCGGCGCCCTGCTCGCGCGCTCCCCGCGCGTCCACGAGCCGAGGCGATGGGCCGCCGCCTCCGGCATCCCGCTCGCCATCACGCACGCGGCGTTCGCGGGCTCCGCACCGAGCGCCTGGCGCGCCGCCGCGACGGCGTCGCTGGCGTTCGGCCTCGTCGCCGCGGGGCGCAGACCCGAACCCCTGTCGGTCACCGCGCTCGCCTCGATCGGGCTCGCGCTCCTCGATCCGCCCGGCGCCACGCGCCCCGGCTTCCTGCTCTCGGTGCTCGCGACGATCGCCGTGCTCTCGGCGCCGCGCCACGAAGGCACGCTCGGCTTCGCGAAGACGGCGGCCGATCTCGCGGTGCGGAGCGCGATCGCGACCGCTCCCGTCGTCGTCTACGGCTTCGGAGCGCTCTCGCCGGTCTCGATCCCGGCGAACCTCGTGCTCGTCCCGCTCGGAGGCATCGTCCTCCTCCCTCTCGCGCTCGTGCATGCCGCGGTCGCGCTCGTCTCGGAGGTGGCCGCCGCGTGGACGGCCGTCCCCTTCGAGGCGGCGAGCGACGCGTTCCTCGTCGGCTCGACGGCCTTCGCCGCGGTCTCGCCGGACTCGACCCTCCCTCCCCCGACCGCCTTCGAGGGCCTCGCGCTCGCGCTCGCCTCGGGCGCATGGCTCGCGGCGAGCACGCTGCGCGCCCGTGCGATCGTCGCGGCCGCCCTCGCCCTCGCCGTCGTCGTCGGAGAGGCCGCGCTCCGCCTCGGCGACCCGCTCCGCGGCGAGCTCGCGTTGGTCTCGCTCGACGTCGGACAGGGCGACGCGCTCTTCGTCTCGTTCCCCGACGGCCGCACGATGCTCGTCGACGGCGGAGGGGGGCGCCCCGATCCGGGCGAGCGCGTCCTCGTCCCGTGGCTCCGCGCGCGCCGAGTCGATCGGCTCGACGTCGTCGTGCTCTCGCATCCCCATCCCGATCACTACGGAGGGCTCGGAGCCGTGCTCCGTGCGTTCCCCGTCGGGGAGCTCTGGGATACGGGCGAAGCCGAGGCGGACGAGCCGGGGGGCGCTGCGGCGGCCCTGGTGCGCGAGGCCCGTCGTCGGGGCATCCGGATCGTGCGCCCGGACGCGCTCTGCGCCCGCCCCCGGACGTTCGGGGCCTCGGCCGTCGAGACGCTCCACCCCTGTCCCGGGCCTCGGCCGGGGTTCGGGGAGAACGACAACTCCTTCGTGCTCCGGCTCCGGCTCGGACGGAGGGCGTTCCTCCTCGTCGGGGACGCGGAGCGCCGGGCGGAATCGCTCCTGCTCCGTCGGCCCGAGCGGCTCCGGGCCGACGTCCTCAAGGTCGGCCACCACGGCTCCCGCACCTCGAGCGCCCCCGCGTTCGTCCGCGCCGTCGGGGCGCGCCTCGGGCTCGTCAGCGCGGGCGCGGGCAATCGCTACGGCCATCCGCATCCGGAGCCGCTCGCGGCCCTACGAGCGGCCGGCACGCGCGTCTTCCGCACGGACCGGAACGGCGGGGTCACGATCCGGACGGATGGGCGCGCGCTCGCGGCGAGCCCGACCGTGCCCTGAGGCACGGCCCTACTGCCGCTGACAGCCGTCGAACTCGAGATCCGACGTCAGCGTGACCGTGTCCGGGGCGACCGAGAGGAGCGGGCAGGAGCCCGTCATCGTGAACGTGCGATGGTTCCGGTCCACGGTCACCGCGAGCTGGTCGCAATCGGCGGCGTAGATGGCGCCGTTGATGTCGGCCTCGACGGTGGCGACCTCGTTCGGGGACGTCCCGACGACGTGCACGTCCATCCACGACACCCCCTGCGTGGTGCCGCCGATGACGGCGAGCCGGGCGTCGACCGTGTCGGTGCCGAGGACGCAGTGGCCCCCGATCGTCCCGGTCCGCGAGGACGTCGCATCGTTCGGGAGGTTCGTGTCCCGGGCGAAATCGAAGCCGGTGCTCGAGCCCGGGGCCAGGGCGAAATCCGCCGTCCCGACGACCGTGGTGCTCGCGGAATCCTTGCAGGCCGGTGCGAAACCGGCGAGCGACAAGGCGAGCAGGAGGGGGATACGGCGAAGCATCGGTGGGCTCATCATAGCAAGTCCGAGGGCCTCCGCCCGAATTCCGGCGAGGGGCCCTCGAAACACTTGGACGGGCCTCAGGCCCCTGGCTTCAGGACGGCGAGGCCGATGACCACGAGCGCGAGGGAGAGGATCGCCAGGGCGAGCCCCCGGAGCTTCCCGGCGGGCAGGTCCCCCTCCCCGTTCGCGGCCTTCCGGAGGGTGCCCGAGAGCGCCCCGCTCAGGCCCGAGATCACGAACACGAGGAAGAGCTTCCCGTGCATCCAGCCAGCGTGGGAATAGTGGTCGGACCAGACCGGGATCAGCATGCCGAGGCCACCGACCCAGGCGAGGATCATCGCGGGGGTCGCGACCCGGAGCGCCACGAGGCGGGCCGCTTGGGCGGTCTCGCGGCCGCCGTTCGAGGCGAGGGCGGTCGCGAGGGCGAGGGAGACGACGCCCCCGACCCAGAAGATGATGCCGAAGAAGTGGAAGGCGCGGACGATGAGGTGATGCGTCATGGCGGGCGTATCCTCGAGCCGGGAGTCCGGAACGTAAAGCTCAGCCCTTCGCCGAGGCGATGGGGCGTTCGTAGGCGCGGTACGTCTTGTAGACCTTGCCGCGCATCGACTTGATACCGAGGTTGATCGGCTTGTTGATCTCGAGGGTCCAGCCGAGCTCGGCCCACTCGTAGCCCTTCGCCATGCCGCGGCGCGCGAGCTCGGCGTACATCGCGTGGGAGAGGCCGCCGTACTTCTTCAGGTGCCGCATGTCCTCGCGGATGCCGAGGATCATCAGCCGGGCCGACTTCGGATGCTTCACCTTCACGCGCCAGAGCAGCTTGAAGACGTTGAAGGGGAAGAGCTTGCCGTGGAAGTCCGCGACCGCCTCCATGAGGTTCGGGATCGCGACGCAGATCGCGACCTCGCGGCCGTTCACCGTGGCGAAGAAGGCGAGGTCCTCGTCGAGGACGAGGCCCATGTCCTCGGCCATCTTGTTGATCTCCGACTCGGTCGCCGGGACGAAGCCCCAGTTGTGCCGCCAGGCGTCGTTGAAGATGTCGAGGATGATGTCGAGCTCCTTGCGGAGCCGCGCCTTCTTCACCGAGCGGAACTGGACCTCGGGGTACGAGGTGATCTGCTCCCAGGCCTTCTGGGCGCGCTCGGGCGGCGGCTCGACGACGTACTTCCAGGCATAGAAGTCCATCGCCTTCACGAGGCCCGCGCCCTCGATCAGCTTGTGCTGCCACGCGCGCGAGTGCGCCATGCCGATCACGGGGGGGTTCTCGAAGCCGTCGACGAGGACGCCGACGTCCTCGTTGATCGAGAGCGAGAAGGGGCCGCGCATCACGGTCATGCCGCGCGAGCGTAGCCAGGCCTCGGCGGCGTCGAGGAGGGAGGTCGCGACCTCCTGATCGTCGATCGTGTCGAAGAAGCCGAAGAAGCCGCACTTCTCCTCGTGGATGCGCACGTGCTCGCGGTCGATCTGGGCGCTGATCCGGCCGACGCACTTGCCATCGCGCCATGCCGTGAAGAGGACCGCCTCGCCGTGCTCGAAGAAGGGGTTCTTCTTCGGCGTGAGGCGGTCGCGGATCTCCAGCTCGAGCGGCGCGATGTACGCCGGATCGTCGCGGTAGAGCTCGTACGGGAAGCGGATGAACTCGTCGAGGTCCCTGCCCAGTCGGTGCTCGCGGATCTGTACGGACATGCGCCCCTCCGGCCCTCCACGGGCCCGGGCGGGGGCTTACCGCTTCCCGGGGGATTCGTCCACGGGCAGGAGGTCGCGCCGCGACTTTGCGGAGATCGAAGGGACGGGGCATGAAGGGGTCCGATCCACGCCCCTCCGTCCCGTGGCTCCGACCTCCATGCCGATCTCCGCTCGTTCCCTCGGCCTCGTCCTCGCCTCCGCAGCCCTCCTCGTCGCCGTCTCCGCGCCGGCGCAGCCCCCGGGCCCGGCCCCCACCGGCGCGCGCCCTGCGGCCGCTCCTTCGCCCCGTCCCGCGGGCCCTGCGGAGAGCGCCGCGCGTCTGCGCGAGCGGCTCGCCCGCGTGGAGGCCGCACCTCCCGCGAACGTACCCGCCGGCGCGATCCTCTCCGTGCGCTTCCTGCTCGATCTCTCGGATCGCCTCGAGGATCGCTTCGCGGACAAGGCGCCCCTCTACCGACGGCGGGCCCAGCGCTACCTCGATCGCATCGAGCAGGGCCACGACCCCTACGTCGAGGAGAAAGGCCGCATCACGAACCGCGGCTACCGGAACCCGGCGAGCACGATCCTCCAGGGCTACGCGGTCTACCTCCCCGAGAACTACGATCCGAGCCGCCCCTACCCGCTCTACGTCGCGCTCCACGGCGGCTCGTCGAACGGGAACCTCTTCCTCGGGGTCGTGCTCGGCAACAACATGGACTGGCTGACGTACGACCAGCACCTCTGGGACGAGTACACGGCTCAGTACCGCCCCGACTGGATCGTCGTCGCCCCGACGGGCTTCGGTCAGATGCTCTGGCGCTGGATGGCGGAGCGCGACGTGCTCGACGTCATCGCGGACGTGCAACGGCACTACAACGTCGACGAGAACCAGATCGTGCTCGGCGGCCTCTCGAACGGCGGCCTCGGCGCGTACTCGATCGGCATGCGCAACGCGTGGCGCTTCTCGACGGTGATGGCGATGGCCGGCGCGCCGAGCTGGCTCCAGTACGCGCCCTGCGCCTGCAGCGGCCTCGATCGCGCGAACGTCGAGCGCTATTCCGGCATGCACCTCACGGAGAACGCGATCAACACCGATTGGCGCACGTACCACGGCCGCGTCGACCCGGGTCCGATGCGCCCCGCGTTCGTGCAGGCGTTCGAGGATCGGGTGCACCAGCTGCAGCTGCCGGTGACGATCACCTGGTACAACACGGGCCACGACATCCTGCAGATCTGCCATCAGCACGGGAACATCTACTCGCGCCTCGCGCCGAAGAAGCGGAACCCGCGCCCGCACGAGGTCCGGGTCCTCACCGGCGACTACCGCGCGAACCGGCAGCACTGGATCACCGTCACGCGCATCACGAGCTATCCGGAGATGGCCCGCGTGCGCGCGGTGGTCGACGCCGACACCGTGCGCGTCGAGACGTCGAACACGACGGCCTTCCTCGTCGATCTGCGCGACGTGCCGGTCGACGGGGATTCGCTGAAGGTCGTGATCGACGGGACCGAGGCGTACTCGGGTCCCAAGGCTCCGTTCGGCCACGCGATCAACTTCGTGAAGGACGGGAGCGGGTGGCACACCGGCTTCCCGGCGGATCCGGAGAACGGCCTCGTGAAGCGTCCGGGCCTGTCGGGCCCGATCACGGACGCCTACTACGAGCGCATGGTCCACGTGTACGGCACGCAGGACGCGGCCGCGACCGAGGAGCTGAAGCGCGCGGCCGAGCGTGGCGCGCGCGGCTGGCCTCTCTGGAGCTGGGACATCCGCCAGGAGGTCGTCGCCGACACGGCCGTGACCGACGAGATGATCCGCGGCGCCCACCTCGTGCTGTACGGCACGGCCGGCTCGAACGCGATGCTCGAGCGCGTGCGTGATCGCCTGCCGATCCGCGTCGAGCGCGACGCGATCGTCGTCGGCGAGCGCCGGTTCGCGGGCCCCGACGTCGGCGTGCGCTTCGTCTACCCGAGCCCGCTCGCGGACGACCGCTACGTGATCGTGCAGGGCGGCGTGACGGCGGGCGCAGTCACCGCGGGCAACAAGCTGCCCGAGTTCCTGCCGGATTGGTTCGTCTACAACCGCCAGTCGACCCGCAACGATCAGGGCCGCATGCCGGGCGGACGCGCCCCCGCGGTCGCGAGCGGCTTCTTCGACTCGAGCTGGCAGCTCCGCCCGACCACGGCGCGCCTCGACCTGCCTCCGGAGCTCGCGCCGACCGTCGAGGACGCGACGCTCCCGCCGGAAGCGATCGCCGACGTCCACGACGCCGCGGTCCCGAGGAGCTGGCTCGTCTCGGCCATCGCCGACGCGCGGCTCGAGGCCCTGCCCGAGCCGACGCACGTCGAGGCGAGCGCGGGTGGCGATCCCTCGGGGCGCAACGTGCCCTGGCCGAGCCATCTGCCCGTGCCGCCGGCTCCCGCGGCGCCCGAGCCCCCGGGACGCTTCCTCGCGGCGGCGGACACGCCCGAAGGACGGGCGGCCCGCGAGATCGCGCGGCGCGTCCGAGGCTTCCACAACTTCCGGGCCACGATCCGCGGCGCGACCTGGTCGACGGACTCGGCCGCGACCTGGTCGATCCGCCCGGCGCGCGAGTGCCTCGCGGAGCTCGATCGCCTCGGCGTCCCCTACCGCGTGCCGACGAACGCGCCCGCGCTGATCCCGGTGCCCGTCCAGATCGGCGGCGAGATCGGCGGTGTCCGCTTCCAGATGGCGGCGGCGAACCGGCCCTTCCTCGTCGCCTGCGAGCTCGCGGCCAAGCTGCCGCGCACGGCCGAGGTCCTCCGTCGCCACGGCATCACGATGGTCGGCGTCGTGAGCGCCTACCGCGACAATCCCTTCACGAGCTTCCATACGATGGGGCTCGCCCTCGACATCGGCGTCTTCGGCACCGCGGACGGTCTGCTCCGCGTCGTCTCCGACTTCGAGCTCGACTACGAGCACGTGACCTGCGAAGGCCCGACGCCCCGCCGCGAGGGCGGCCGGACGCTGCTCTCGGCGGCGTGCGACCTCGGACGCGCGAAGATCTGGAGCTCGGTCCTCACGCCGAACTACAACCAGGGCCACCGCGACCACTTCCACGTGGACGTGCGGCCCGACGATCCGCGCTTCTTCCTGCGCTGAGACGTGCGGCGGGAGCCCGGGTCGATCAGGGCTCGATCACCACGTACGTCCCCATGTCGCCGCGGCGCGAGAAGACGCCGTGCCACGACGCGGGGAGCGTGGGCGTCGACCATTGGAAGAGCCAACGGGCGTCGGCGGGCGCGAGGTTGATGCAGCCGTGGCTCCGCACGCGGCCGAACTGGTTGTGCCAGAACGCGCCGTGGAGAGCGAAGTTGCCTTCGAAGTACATCGTCCAGGGGACGTCTTCGATGCTGTAGGCCTCGGGGCCGGCGGCGAGATCGTCCATCGTCGTCGAGACGTGCTTCGACTGGATGCGGAACGTGCCCGTGGGGCTCGCGAAGCCCTCGCGTCCGGTCGATACGGTGGTCGCGAAGACGGGACGGTCGCCTTCGTACGCCACGAGGACCTGCTCGGAGAGATCGACGTGGATCCACCGGGCCTCGGGCGGCACGCCGTTCGGGCGCGCCACCGGACGCGCGATGCGTGCCGTGTTCTCGCGCACGATCCAGCCCTCCGAGGTGACGAGGTGCGCGGAGCTGCCGCGCGTGATGCGCTCGTGGAAGACGAAGGGCGTGTGCTGGTCGACGAGGCCCGCGTCCGTGAACGCGCCCGTCACCGGATCCCGGAGGAGGCGATGCGTCCCGCTCCGGTAGACGAAGCCGATCGGCAGCTGCCACTCGCCGCCGAGGATGACCCCCCGATGGGTCGGGGGATTGTTGGCGATCAACGCATCGGCCGGGACGTACGCGCCGCGCACGGTGCGCACGAAGCGCCGTCCGTCGTCCGCGTTCTCCTCGCCGTCCACGCTGACGTAGAAGCCCTTCTGCATGCGCATGCGCAGGAAGTCGGGCATGCCGGCGTCGGCGTCCTCCGCGGGCGGCGTCTCCTCCACGTCGCCTCCGGAGCCGGGCGGCGGCGGAGCCTCCACCGGATTCTCGTCGGAGGTCGCCGCCGCGGTCGCCTCGGCCGCCTCCATGCGGGCGAAGAGCGCCGTCGTGCGCGTGACCTCGTCGACCGTGGGGATGCGGAAGAACTGCGGGGTCGAGCGGCGCGGCGTGTACGCGTAGGCGTAGGGCAGCGCGTCCTCGAGGGCCGGCGGGTTCGGGGAGGGCTCGAAGGTCTGGACGCCTTCCCCGACCAGGTAGCCATCGCCACGGCAGACGAAGCCGGGCCCGGGCACCTCGTGCCAGCCGCGCGCGCATCCCCGACCGGGAACGCGGGCCGAGGCGCGGAAATGGGCGCCGCGGCGCATGTAGCCGATGACGACCGCGCGATCCGAGGGCTCGGCGAAGACGCGGGCGAGGAAGTGGAAGGCCGTGCCGTGCAGGGGGTAGCGCTGCTCGAAGGCGAGGCGCTCGGCCTCTTCTCGCGCACGCGCGTCGGATTCCGCACGGGCCCGGGCCTCGGACTCGAGGCGGGCGCGCTCGGCCTCGTCGTGGGCGCGTTCGGCCTCGGCCCTCGCGCGCTCCGCCTCGGCATCCCGCTCGGGCTCGGCGCTCACGGCCTCGACGCGGGGGGAGACCGCGCCACCGTTCCCCGACTCCGGCTCGACGCAGCCCGCCGTGGCGACGACGACGACGGCGGCGACGGAGCTCCTTCGCCATCGACTCGGGGAGGTAGGGAAAGGACGCATGGAGCCTCGCGTGCCACGCGCGGGAGCCGCGCGTCCACTTTTCGACACGCGAACCTGGGCGCGGATTCCCCGGCGAGCGCCGGTCCGCTGCCTTGACGCTCCGGGGGCCGCTGGGTACGTACCCCGGCCGTGCATCCCGCCCGTCCCAAGGCCATCGCCCGTCCTTGCCCGGCGTGCGGCAAGCCGGTCGATCCCCTCCGCGCCCCGCGCGTGATGGCGTTCGAGGACGGCTTCGAATTCCTCTGCGGGCCCGCGTGCGAGGAGGGCCTCCGGCGGCTCGGACGCACGCCCCGACCGGCCTCGACGCATCCCCCGGCGCGGATCGACCGTCGGCGCCAGGACCCGGCCGCGGCCGCCGTCGCGAAGCCGAGGCGCGCTCCGCTCCCGGCCACCCGGCCCCGCGCGGGGGTGCCCTCGGAAGAGGCCCCCGGGCTGCCGTGGCTCGGTCTCGCGGCCTGCCTCGTCGGCTTCGTCTTCGCCTTCGTGCCCGGCCACCTCGCCTTCCCGATGGTGTCGGCCACCGCCACATCGATCGCCGCGATCCTCGCCCTCCGCTCGAGCGTTCCCGCGTGGAAGGGCGTCGGTGCCCTGCCCTGGTCGGTCGGTCCGGTCGGCGCCGTGCTCGCGGCCATCGCGGGCGTGATCGACCGCATGGCCGACCCCGACGCCTGGCTCGGCCTCTCGGGCGCGGCGCTCGCCTCGGCGGCCGCCCTCCTCCGCGTCGTGCTCGACGCCCACTCGCGCCTGCCCGTCGTCGACATGGCGAACGAGCTGCTCGCCGGACTGCCGCGCCGCGTGCGCATCCCGGTTCGTGACCCGAACCAGGTCCAGGTCGACGATCAGGAAGTGCCCACGGACCGCATCCGCGCGGGCGAGGAGGTCATCGCCCACGACGGCGAGGTCCTCGGCGTGGACGGCATGATCAAGGCCGGAGAGGCGGACGTGCTGCTCTTCCCGTCCGCACGGACGCCCGTGCGTCGCGGCCCGGGCGAGCCCCTGCTCGCGGGCGCGCGCGTCACCGACGGCGCGGTCCGCGTGCTCGCGACCCGCGTCGGAGACGATCGGGCGCTCGCGCGGCCCGGACGCTTCGGCGTCGGCACCGGACCGACCGCGGCCCGCGTCGCCCGCCTCGCGGAACAGGCCTCGCGCTGGGGCGGATTCGCGGCCCTCGTGGTGGCGATCGGCGGCGTCGCGATCGCCGGCGCCCCCGGCATCGCCGCGCCTCTCGCCGCCGCGGCCGCCGTCCTCGTCTCGGCCCCGCTGCTCGCGGCACGTCGTGCGGCAGACGCACCGCTCGTCGCGGCCGCGGCGGCCGCCGCCGAGCGAGGCATCATCTTCCCGAGCGCCCGTCTGCTCGAGAACGCGGGCCGCGTGACCATCGCCGCCCTCTCGAGCCACGGCACGGTCACCGAGGGCGATCCGGAGGTCGTCGACGTCCACGCGATCGACGATTCCGTCGACACGCGCACGCTGCTCGCGCTCGCGGCCGCGGCGCAGATGGCGGCCGAGGGGAGCACGATCGCCGCCGCGATCCGCGAGTACGCGGAGCTCCACGGGATCGCCCCCGAGTCCGTGCGCCGTGCGACCTTCCTCCCGGGACGGGGCGTGACGGCGCTCTCGCCCGGAGGCGAGCCCTTCGTGATCGGCAACCGTCAGCTCCTGCTCGACGAAGGCGTGAGCGTCGCCATCGCCGATGCGGAGGCCGCCCGCGCCGAGGCGCGGGGCCACACCGTGCTCTTCGTGGGGCTCGGGGGACGCGTCCGCTCGATCATCTCGCTCCAGGATCCGATCCGCCCGGGCGCCCGGGCGGCCGTCCAGCGCGTCTTCGACCTGCACGTCGAGGCCGTGCTCATCTCCGGCGACCATCGCGGCACGGCCGAGGCGCTCGCGCGGAACCTCGACGTCAGCCACGTGAAGGCCGAGCTGCTCCCCGAGGAGCGCGGCGCCGAGGTGCGTCGCCTCCGCGAGTCGGGGAGCCTCGTGGCCGCCGTCGGCCGCCCGCAGCTCGACGAAGCCGCCCTCGCCGCCGCCGACGTCCCCATCGTCCTCTCGGCCGCAGGCGGCTCGACCAGCGAGAACGCGATCGCCATCGCGACCGACGACGTCCGGGACGCGACGAACGCCCTCTGGATCGCCAAGGCCGGTCGTTCCGAGGCGATCCGGGGCGTCGCCATCTCGCTCGTGGGCGGGGCGGTCCTCGTCGTCGCCTGCGCCATCGGCTTCGTCCCCCCCGGCGTCGCGGCCCTCCTCGGCCTGCTCATCGACGGGCTCACCCTCCCGGCCGGCGCCCGGCTCCTCCGGCGCATCGAGGTCCGACTGGCGAACCGGCCCTGACCCCCGTTGCCTCCCCGGGGCCCCCGTGGAACAACCGGGGTCCCTCGGAGGAAACGCATGAGCAAGAAGGCCTGGGGCGGTCGCTTCGAACAGGATCTGGACTCGGTCGCGCTCGAGTTCAGCGCGAGCGTCGACGTCGACAAGCGGCTCGGGCCGCAGGACGTCCGCGGCTCGATCGCCCACGTCACGATGCTCGGCGCGCAGGGCATCCTCCCGAAGGAGGACGTCGACCGCATCGTCGCGGGGCTCGAGGCCATCGCGGGCGAGATCGACGAGGGTACGTTCGTCTGGGACAAGGGGCGCGAGGACGTCCACATGAACATCGAGGCGACCCTCACGGATCGCATCGGTGCCGCGGGCGGAAAGCTCCACACGGGCCGGAGCCGCAACGACCAGGTCGCGACCGACATGCGCCTCTGGGTGCGCGAGTCGGCCGAGGACACGATGGCCCGCATCGATCGCCTGCTCGCCGTGCTCTCCGTGCGCGCCGCGGGCACCGTCGGCGTCCTGATGCCCGGCTACACGCACCTGCAGCGCGCGCAGCCGATCCGCCTCGCCCACCACCTGCTCGCCTGGGCCGAGATGCTGGACCGCGACCGCGGGCGCCTCCACGACGCGCGCAACCGCCTCAACGAATGCCCGCTCGGCAGCGCGGCGCTCGCGGGCACGACCTACCCGATCGACCGCAACGCCAGCGCCCGCGCTCTCGGCTTCGACCGGCCGTCCCGCAACTCGCTCGACGCGACGGGCGATCGGGACTTCCTCCTCGAGATCGCCTCGGCGCTCGCGATCACCGCCGTGCATCTCTCGCGCATCGCCGAGGAGCTCGTCCTCTGGTCGACCCAGGAATTCGGCTTCATCGAGATGTCGGACGCATTCACGACCGGCTCGTCGATCATGCCGCAGAAGAAGAACCCCGACATGGCCGAGCTCGTGCGCGGCAAGACGGGACGCGTGATCGGCGACCTCGTGAACCTCCTCGTCACGCTGAAGGGGCTCCCGCTCGCCTACAACCGCGACCTCCAGGAGGACAAGCCGCCCGTGTTCGACGCGTTCGACACGGTGAACGCCTCGCTCGACGTGCTCACGGGCTCGATCGCGTCGGCCGGGTTCCGGGAGGACCGCATGCGCGCGGCGCTGCGCGAGGGCTTCCTCGACGCGACGGAGATCGCCGACTGGCTCGCGAGCCGCGGCCTCCCGTTCCGCGACGCGCACCACGTCACGGGACGCCTCGTCGGATACTGCGTCGAGCACGGGAAGGTGCTCTCGGAGCTGACGCTCGACGAGCTCCGCGCCGAGCATCCGAGCTTCGACGAGTCGATCTACGCCGCGCTCGACATGGAGACGGCCGTCGAGCGACGCGATCTCCCGGGCGGACCCGCACGCGGCCGCGTCGCCGCCGCGATCCTCGAGCTCCGGGAGCGGCTCGCGAAGCGAGGCCTCGACGTCGACGCGACCGCGTCCGCCGTCGGCGCCGAGCCGGTGATCCACCCCCGCGCGAAGGGAACCCCGTGATGAGCACCCAACCCGGCGTCCCGCCCTCCGACCACTTCCGCTACGAGAACGGCGAGCTCGTCTGCGACGGAGTGCCCCTCTCGCGCATCGCGGCGGAGGTCGACACCCCGACGTACGTGTACAGCGGCGCGGCCGTGGACGAGGCGTTCCGGCGCATCGACGGAGCCCTCGCGTTCGCTCCCCACATGATCGCCTACGCGGTGAAGGCGAACGGAAACCTCGCGCTCCTCTCGCGCCTCGCGAAGGCGGGCTGCGGCGCGGACATCGTGTCGGGCGGCGAGCTCGCCCGCGCGATCAAGGCGGGATTCCCGCGCGAGCGCATCGTCTACAGCGGCGTCGGCAAGCGCCGCGAGGAGATCGCGCGCGCCATCGAGCTCGGCATCCGCTCGATCCACGTCGAGAGCGTCGCCGAGCTCGACACCGTCGAGGGCATCGCCCGCGCGCTCGCGAAGCGCGCCCGGATCTCGCTCCGGGTGAACCCGGACGTCGATCCGAAGACGCATCCCTACATCGCGACGGGCCTCACGGGCTCGAAGTTCGGCATCCGGACGGAGGTGGCGGAGTCCCTGCTCCCCCGCCTCGTCGAGAATCCCTTCCTCGAGCTCGAGGGCGTGGCCTGCCACATCGGCTCGCAGCTCGGCTCTCCCGATCCCCTGCGGGACGCGATCGAGATCCTCGGCCGCTTCGCGAAGCACTGCATCGACGAAGGCGCCGAGCTCAAGGCGATCGACGTCGGCGGTGGCTGGTCGCTCTCCTACGGCCACGAGAAGCTGCCCTACCCGCCTCCCGAGGCGTACGGGGCCGCGATCCGCGAGGGGCTCGAGGCGAGCGGGGCGCTCTCGCTCGGTCTCGACGTGATCACCGAGCCCGGCCGCTTCCTCGTCGGCGACGCCGGCGTGCTGCTCACGCGCGTGCTCTACGTGAAGGACCAGGGTTCGAAGCGCTTCGTGATCGTCGACGGTGCGATGACCGAGCTGCTCCGTCCCTCGCTCTACCAGGCCTACCACGCGATCGTGCCGGTCGCGCAGCCGACCGGCGATCGCCTCGCGACCGTCGACGTCGTCGGGCCCGTCTGCGAGTCCGGCGACTTCCTCGCGCGCGACCGCGAGCTGCCCCCGCTGCGCGAGGGCGACCTCGTCGCGGTTCGCGGCGCGGGCGCGTACGGCCGCGAGATGGCGATGACCTACAACGCGCGACCGCGCGCCGCCGAGGTGCTGGTCGACGGCGGCTCGCATCGCGTCGTCCGCACGCGCGGGGACTTCGAGTCGCTCTGGGCGGGCGAATCGCTCTGAGCGCAACGCCGGCGGGCGGGCCTTCGCGGGCCCCCGCCGGCCCCTCCGTTGTGCGCTGCACCGGGGGTCCGGTACGCTCGCTCGAGCGATGGCCGTCTTCTGTCCTCACTGCGGCTCGGAGCTCACCCCGCGCGCCGTGGACTGCCAGAGCTGCGGAGGCTCGCTCACCGGCCCCGGCTCGGTGACGGTCGGGCGGGATCCCTCGAACCTCCTCGTCCTGCACCATCCCTCGGTCTCGGCGCGCCACGCGCTCGTCTCGCGTCACGAGAGCGGGAACCTCCTCGTCGTCGATCTCGGCTCCCGCAACGGCACCTTCGTCGACGGCAAGCGCATCGACCGGGCGCTCGTCACCCTCGGCGACGACGTGCGCCTCGGGACCGCCGCGCTGCCGACGAGCCATCCGGCCGTGGCCGGCCTGCTCGTCCACGTCGTCCGCGCCCCGCGCCCCGGCCGCCCCGCCGTGATCGGCTCCGGCCCCGAGGCCGACGTCGTGATCCGCCATCCGGACGTGCCGCTCCGCTACGGCGAGCTCCACGTCGGGCGCGACGGCGGCTTCGCCATCGCCGTCGACCCTCCACCGCACGTCGGCGCGGCGCAGCGACCCGCCCCCGCGCCGATCTCGCCGACGAGCGTGCTCCGGATCGGGGCCTTCGCCCTCCCGTCGGCCGCGCTCGTGCGTCTCGTCGGCCAGGAGCCGACGACGACGATGGTGCGCCTCGACGGCCCGGACGAGACGCCGGCCCGCCGGCCCGTGGTCGTCGGGCGCGATCCCGGCATCGGCCTGCGGCTCGCGCATCCCTCGGTCTCCCGGCGTCATGCGCGTGTCACGCCGCAGGCCGGAGGCGCGGTGCTCGTCGAGGATCTCGGCTCGAGGAACGGCACGTTCGTCGAAGGGAGGCGCGTGCCGCCGGAGGGCATGCTCGCCGACGCGGGGCATCGGATCGTCGTCGGCGCCGTGGAGCTCGTCGTCCTGCCCGAGGGACGCGTCGTCGAGGCGGGCCGCGCGGAGGTGCGGATCGATCTCGTCGGCGTGGGCCTCTCCGTCCCCGATCGCAGCACGGGCAAGCCCCGCGCGCTCCTCGACGACGTGACCCTCTCGATCGCGCCCGGCGAGCTCGTCGCGCTCCTCGGACCGAGCGGCGCCGGCAAGAGCACGCTGCTCCAGACGGTGCTCGGCGTGGCGCGTCCGACGAGCGGCCGGGTCCTCGTGAACGGCGAGCCCCTCGCGAAGAACCTCGAGGCCTTCCGTTCGAACCTCGGCTACGTCCCGCAGGACGACATCGTCCATCCGGAGCTCACGGTCGCCGAGGCCCTCCGCTACGCCTGCCGCCTGCGCCTACCCGCCGAGACGACGGTGGAGGAGATCGAGGCAGCGATCGATCGCACGCTCGCCGAGGTCGGCCTCGTGGAGCAGCGCGATCTCGTGATCGGCAGCCCCGAGGACAAGGTGCTCTCGGGCGGCCAGCGCCGCCGCGTCAACCTCGCCGTCGAGCTCGTCACGGATCCCACCGTCCTCGTGCTCGACGAGCCGACGAGCGGCCTCGGCTGGACCGACGCGGCCGAGGTCGTCGCGACGCTCCGCCGGCTCGCCGACGCCGGGCGCACCGTGCTCGTCACCATCCACCAGCCGGACGTGCAGGAGTACGAGTCGTTCGACGTCGTGGCGATCCTCGCGAGGGGAGGGAAGCTCGCGTTCTACGGCCCGCCGCGCCCCGACTCCTACGACTTCTTCGGGGCCGAGCGCGGTCGCCCTCGGGCGATCTTCGACCGCCTCGACGCCGCCGACCCCGAGTACCTGAGGCGGCTCTACTCGGTCACGGACACCCGTCGTCGCTACGTCGAGGAGCGCCTCGCCGGGCTCGATGCGGCGAACGCCGCCGTGCTCCCCGAGGTGAGGGAGCGAGCGCGCACGCGGGAGCTCGTCACGCTCCTGTCCCGGACGTTCCGCATCACGCTCCGGCAGCGCGCCGCCGTCCTGCTCTTGCTGCTCCAAGCACCCTTGCTCGCGCTCCTGATCGGCCTCGCCGCGAACGGCGCCCCGAGCGCCCGGATCCGCAGCTTCGGCTGCAGCGACGCCAGCGATTTCGTCGATGCCTGCGAGGACTCGCGTCCCGCGCTGGCCTGCGATCCCCGCGTCGTCGCGGCCCATCCGGAAGCGCGGGCGCCCTCGGAGGAGGCCGCGACCCAGCGCGTCCGGGACCCGCGCACGGGTCTGCTCGCGGTGCTGATGGCCGTCTTCCTCCCGATGGTGATCGCCAGCGCGAACGCGCTCGTTGGCGAGCGGGCCATCTTCACGCGGGAGCGCCTCGCCGGCCTCGGTCTCGTGCCCTACGTGCTCGCGCGCTTCGTCGTGCTCGCCTCGCTCGGCGCCGTGACGAGCACGCTGCACGTCCTGGTCGCGATCCCGCGCCTCGGCCTCGAGGGCCCCGTGCGCTCCTACGTCGCGATCGGGATCCTCGTCTCGGCCTCCGCCGCGGCCCTGGGCCTCGTCCTCTCGGCGGCCGTGAGGCGGCCCGTCGCCGCGCTCTGGGGCGTGAACCTCCTCGTCATCCCCCAGCTCCTCCTCGCGGGCTCGATCACCCGCCTCGAGGGCGTCCTCTCGACGGCGAGCCACCTCACGGCGACGCGCCCCGCGCTCGAGGCCCTGGTGCGTGTCGACCTCGACGCGCGGACGGTCCTCGACGCCTGCCAGGTGCGTCGGTACGTCGAGGCGCTCCCGGGCTTCGACGGCTCGATCCGCGATCCGGTCGGCCACGCCTCGGTCGCGCTCGTCCTGCTCACCCTCGCCTGCCTCGCGACGACCGTGCTCGTGCTCGTCCTCCGCGAGCGCGAGCCGAGGGCGCGGGGCCCGCGGCCGGGCTCAACGGCGGCTGCGTAGCTCCGCGGTCGCGCCCTCCGTCGAGGTGTAGACCTCGACGAGCTCTCCGGCCGCCCCCGGACCGATCTCGGCGGCGTTCGCCTCGTCGGTGTCGATGTGCATCTCGAGGCGGCTTTCCTTCGTCACGCGCACGGTGACGTCCCCGAACACGAGATCCCGGGGTCCGCCTCGCACCGCGACCTCCACCTCGTCGCCGTCCGAGACGCCGAACGCCTCCGCGTCCTCGGGCGTCATGTGGATGTGCCGCCACGCGCAGATCAGCCCCTCGCGGAGCTCGATCCGCCCGGCCGGCCCCTCGAGGGCGATGGGCGCCGAGCCCTCGGTCTGGCCCGAACGACGCACGGGCGCGTCGACGCCGAGGAAGAACTCGTCCGTCCGCGAGATCTCGACCTGGCAGGCCTTCCTTAGCGGTCCGAGGACACGCACGCGATCGAGGCGCCCCCTCGGTCCCACGAGGGAGACGACCTGCTCCGCGGCGTACTGCCCCGGCTGCGAGAGCTCGCGCATCGGCACGAGCTCCGAGCCCGCGCCGAAGAGCGTGTCCATCGCCTTCCGATCGAGGTGGACGTGACGCGCCGAGACCGCGATCGGGATCGGCCGCGGCATCCGCAGCTCCTTCTGGCCGCCGACGAGGCGCTCCACCTCGCGGGCGATCTGGAGCTCCTCGTTCGTCGCGATCACGAGCGTCCGGACGCGCGCGTTCGCCGCGCTGACGTCGGCGACGGGATGCTCGTCGTCGACCCGCGCGTCGAGGTTCTTCTCGTCGTCGAGCCGCACGCCGAGGAATTCGAGGCGCTGGAGGATCCGGCGCCGCATCTCGGCGCCGTTCTCGCCGATGCCGCCGGTGAGCACGATCGCGTCGAGGCCACCCATCACCGCGGCGTAGGCCCCGACGTACTTGCGCACGCGATGGGCGAAGACCTGGATCGCCATGCGCGCCCGGTCGTCGCCCTCGGCGGCCCGCGCCTCGATCGCTCGGAGATCGTTGCCGACGCCCGAGAGGCCCGCGAGACCGGAGCGGTGGTGGAGGATGCGATCGGTCTCCTCGACGCCGACCTTGCGGCAGAGCTCGAGGACGACACCGGGATCGAGGTCGCCCGGGCGCGTGCCCATCACGAGCCCCTCGAGCGGCGTGAGGCCCATGCTCGTCTCGACGCTGTGGCCGTACTCCACGGCGCAGGCGCTCGCCCCGTTGCCGAGGTGGAGGGAGACGATGCGCAGCTCCTCGATCGGCGTGCCGAGGTGCTCGGCCGCGCGCCTCGAGACGAAGGCGTGCGAGGTCCCGTGGAAGCCGTAGCGCCGGAGGCCGTGGGCGGCGGCGACCTCGGTGTCGATCGCGTAGGTACGAGCCCGCCTCGGCATGCGGAGATGGAAGGCCGTGTCGAAGACGGCGACGTGGGGCACGCCGGGGAGCAGGCGACGCGCCGCGCGGATGCCCGCGAGGTTCGCCGGGTTGTGGAGCGGCGCGAGCGGAACGGCGGCCTCGACCGCAGCGACCACGGCCTCGTCGATCCGGACGGCCTCGTGGAAGCGCTCGCCGCCGTGCACGACCCGGTGGCCGACGGCGTCGATGCGTCGATCGCCGAGCGACGCCAGCACCTCCGTGATGGCCGACTCGTGTGTCCGGCCTTCGTCGCCGAGGTGCTCGACGAGGCCGGCGAGCGTGCTCATTCCGCTCGCGGGATCGACGAGTTGGTACTTGAGGCTCGACGAGCCGGCGTTCAGCACGAGGACGTTCAAGCGGGACCTCCGGAAGGCGGAGCGAGCATAGCCGAGGCCCGCCCGGCGCGCGCCCACGCGACGCTCAGATTCGCGTGCGACCCTCGACGATGGCCCGGAAGCCCTCGGCGTCGAGCGGCACGTAGGCGCCCACCCGTTCGTCCAGGACGAAGAGGGGATCGGCGATCCCCGTCGGATCGGCCCCCTGGCGGCGCAGGGTCGTCTTCTGGTGCTTGAACGTCCCGGTGACCTCGAGCCGCTCGAGCAGGCGCACGAAGCGCGGACGCGCGTAGGGAGGCAGCTCCTCCGCGGTCTCGCGGAACGCGACGGGATCGAATGCGCCTTCGACGACGAGGGCCGCGAGGCCGAACTGCCCCTCGAGCGAGGGGACCCGCACGCCGACGACCGTGACTTCCGCGATGCCGGGCGCTTGCGCGAGCACGTCGGCGACCTCGTTCGTCGAGACGTTCTCGCCCTTGCATCGGTAGGTGTCCCCGATGCGATCGACGAATTGGTAGAAGCCGAGCGAGTCGCGCTTCAGCAGGTCGCCGGAGCGGAACCAGCGGTCGCCCCGCCGGAAGACGTCGGTCAGGACCTTCGCATCCGTCGCCTTCGCGTCGGTGTAGCCGCGGAAGCGCAGCCCGGCGATCGGCATCCGATCGACGAGGCGGATCAGGAGCTCTCCGGGCTCGTCCTCGCCCGCCGGGACGACGAAGCCGTCCGCGTCGCGGACGTGCTCCTCGGTCTCCACGTCGAGCTTCGCGAGCTTCACGAAGCCGAAGCCGTCGAACGGGAGGCGTCCGACGGAGCCGCGCACGCCGCCGAGGTTCACGAGGCCTCCCGGGGCCTCCGTCGCCCCGTAGAACTCGTGGATGTCGTGGATGCCGAAGCGCTCCTCGAAGGCCGCCCAGACGTCGGCGCGCAGGCCGTTGCCCGCGGCGACCCGGATCCGGTGCCGCTTGTCGTCCGCCGAGGGCGGCGTCGCGAGGAGGTAGCGACAGATCTCGCCGATGTAGAGCATCGCCGTCGCTTCGTAGCGGATCGCGTCCGGGAGGAAGGCGCTCGCGCTGAAGTCGCGGCGCAGCGCGAGGGGCACGCCGCAGGCGATCGCGGAGCCGACGCCGAGCAGGAGCGCGCTCGCGTGGTAGAGCGGCAAGGGCGAGTAGATCTTGTCGCCCGAGCGCAGGCCGAAGAGGACGTGGCCCGCGGCGGCTCCCGCCCCGAGGGCCTTGCCGTGCGTCACGCGGCAGGGCTTCGGGAAGCCGGTCGTGCCCGACGTGTAGATGAAGACGAAGTCGTCGTCCTCCCCGACGGGGACCGGCAGGAAGGGCCGGGTGCCGACGCCGCGCATCGCCTCCTCGAAGGGTGCGTCGCTCGCCCCGTACGCGACGACGCGCGAGCCCGCGGGGAGCTCCACCTCCGAGACCTTGGCGAGCAGCTCGCGCTCGACGACGAAGAGACGCGCGCGGCTCTGCACGAGGGCGTGCGCGAGGGGCTTGCCGACGAGGTGATGATTGACGAGCGCCGCGGTCGCGCCGACGCGTGTCGCGCCGAGGATCAGCGCCACGTAGGAAGGCGCGTTGCGACCGACGAGCGCGACGACGTCGCCCTTCGACACGCCGTGGCCGGCGAGCACCCGGGCGACCTGGGACGTGCGGACGTCGAGCTCGCCCCAGGTGACCCTCTCGCCATCCAGCTCGAGCGCGAGGCCGTGGGGCGAGCGCCGGGCGTTCTCGAGCGCCAGGGCCAGCAGGCTGGGCGAGCCGCGTAACCGCGCACGCACCAGCGTGGGGAGCAGGTCCCCGACGATGCGCGGGGCCACCGCGAGCTCGGCGGCGAGCGTGCGGCGCAGGGCTCCCTCTTCGCGGAGGAGGGACTCGAAAAACGTGCGGAACTTCGGAGCCACGCGCGGAGACTACTACGAACCTCGACAGCATCGCGTCCCGACTGCAACGTGCGCGCCGCTGCGAAGGCGCGTTCGCACCCGAGCACGGCGACGGGACGCGTGCACGAATCGGCCATGAATTACGGGCGAACCCGTTTCGCCCGCACGGGCGACACATCGCTTCCGATGGTTGCACGCGCGTTGCGCACGGCGTAGTTGATGCCCGTGGGGGGTGCGGCGACGCTGCGCCCATCGGAACCTTGGCCCGCCCTCTCCGGCGCATCGTCGGAGTCTCGACCGCGGGCCCTCGAGGAGGCATCGGTGGCCGGCATCACGATTCTCGGAACCGGCAGCTACGCGCCCGGCGAGCCGATCACGAACGACGATCTCTCGCGCGTGATGAGCACGTCGGACGAGTGGATCCGCAAGCGCACGGGCATCGCGCAGAGGCACTTCACGTCGGAAGGCGTCGGCGTCAGCGATCTCGGGAAGATCGCGGCGGAACGCGCGATCGAGTCCGCGGGCCTCGCCCCGTCGGACATCGACTACATCATCTTCTGCACGATGACTCCCGAGTACTTCTTCCCGGGCTCGGGAGGGTTGCTCGGCGCGAAGCTCGGCATCCCGCGCGTCCCCGCCCTCGACATCCGCCAGCAGTGTGCCGCGGTGCCCTTCGCGTTCCAGGTCGCGAACGGCCTCGTCGCCTCGAAGGCGGCGAAGCGCGTGCTGATCTGCGGCGCCGAGGCGCATGCCGCGTTCATGCCCTGGAAGGACTGGGACGTGCTCCGCGGCGAGGCGGATCATCCGGTCGACGAGGAAGCGTACGCACGCGCGACGCGCCACCGCGGCATGGCGGTGCTCTTCGGCGACGGCGCGAGCGCGTTCGTCGTCGGCGAGGCCGCGAAGGAAGGCCAGGGCCTCCTCGGCACCGAGTGCCACACCGACGGCCGGATGTACGATCACATCTACATCCCGATGGGCTTCACGTCGTTCCCGTACATCACGGAGGAGCAGCTCCACGACGAGAAGCACATCCCCCGGATGGCGGGACCCGAGCTCTTCAAGACGGCGGTCACCGAGCTCGCGGCCGTCGTCGAGAGCCTCTGCGCACGGAACGGGGTCACGCTCGATCAGATCGACTGGTTCGTGGCCCATCAGGCCAACGACCGGATCAACGGGGCCGTGCGGGACAAGCTCAAGCTCCCGCCCGAGAAAGTGCCGTCGAACATCGCCCGCTACGGGAACACCTCGGCGGCGACGATCGGGATCCTGACCGACGAGATGCGCCGGGACGGCCGCCTGAAGGAGGGGCAGCTCGTCTGTTTCCTCGCCCTCGGGGCCGGTCTGAACTGGGGAGCGGCGCTCTTGCGGCTATAATGCCGCGGAGCCCATGCCGTACCGGAAGCTCCTCGTCGAGGACGAGGCCACCATCCTCGACATCGCCGCCACCGCGCACCGCGTGGTCGTGCTCGGCATCAAGCCGGAGACCCACGCCGATCAACCGGCGCATTACGTCCCGAAGTACCTCGTCGACCAAGGGGTCGAGGTCATCCCGGTCCCCGTCTACTACCCGGCGGTGCGCGAGATCCTCGGGGTGCCGGTCGTCCGCAGCCTCCGGGAGGTCCCGCCGCCGGTCGACGTCGTCTGCGTCTTCCGCCGCTCCGAGGACATCCCGGAGCACGTCTCGGAGCTGATCGCGATGAAGCCCGGCGCCGTCTGGTTCCAGCAGGGCATCCGCAACGACGAGGCGGCGAAGAAGCTCGCCGAGGCCGGGATCGCCGTCGTGCAGGACCGCTGCCTCATGATCGAGCACCGCCGGGCGGTGTTCTGAAGTCGCTCCCTCCGCGCGGGTTTACAGGCCCCGGCGCGGTGCGCATGGTTTCGGGGTCATGGCCGAGACCCCGTCCGAGAGCCGCCACGAAGCCTTCTACGACGTGCAGGGGATGCGCTGCGGCGGCTGCGCCGGGCGCGTGACCCGGGCCATCGAGGGCGTCCCCGGCGTCGTCCGCGCGAGCGTGAACCTGGCGACGAACAAGGCCCGCATCCTCGTCGACGACTCGGTCGGCGACGAGGTCGTCTGCGCCGCCGTGACGGCCGCGGGCTACGCGATCGCGAAGGCCCCGGAACGCCCGACGGCGTCGGTCGACGAGGGCTCGGAGCGGAAGGAGCGCGTGGAGGTGGGCTTCGGCCTGGCGGCGAGCGCCGCGCTCATGGCCGTCGCGATGATCCCCGCGCTCCAGTTCCCCGGGCACGCCTACGCGCAGGCCCTCCTCGCCCTCGCCGTGATGGCCTGGCCGGGTCGGGAATTCTTCGTCGCGGCGTGGCACGCGGGCCGCCGCTTCGAGGCGACGATGGACACGCTCGTCGCGCTCGGCTCGCTCGCCGCCTTCGTGCTCTCGGCGACGATGCTCGTGCGGGGACACGGACACCACCTCTACTTCGAGACGGCGGCGATGATCCTCGCCGTCGTCCGCTTCGGCCGCGCCCTCGAGGCCCGCGCCCGCCGACGCGCCGGGGCCGCCGTCCGCGAGCTGCTCGCGCTCCGTCCGGACGAGGCGGTCGTGCGGACCGAGCAGGGGGACCAGACGATCCCGGCGTCGTTCCTCCGGGCCGGCGATCTCGTCGTCGTGCCGCCCCATGCGCGCCTGCCCGTCGACGGGACGGTCGAGGCGGGCACCTCGGCCGTCGACGAATCGATGCTGACCGGCGAGCCGATGCCGGTCGTCCGAGCGACGGGCGATCCGGTGATCGGTGGCACGACGAACGGCGACGGCGAGCTCGTGGTGAAGGCGACCGGCGTGGGTGCCGACTCGCGCCTCGAGAAGATCGCGAAGGCCGTCGAGGAGGCCCAGTCGACGCGCGCGCCGATCGAGCGCCTCGTCGATCGCGCCTCGCGGATCTTCGTCCCCGGCATCCTCCTCGTCTCGCTCGGCACGTTCGTCGCCTGGCTCCTCGTGCCCGAGGCGAGCGTCGAGCACGCGATCCTCGCCGCCCTCTCCGTGTTGGTCATCGCCTGCCCCTGCGCGATGGGGCTGGCCACGCCGGCTGCGATGGTCGCAGGGCTCGGTGCGGCGGCCCGCAAGGGCGCGGTCGTGCACGGCGCCGAGCCCCTCGAGCGGGCGGCGGCGCTGACGACGCTCGTCGTCGACAAGACCGGTACGCTCACCGTGGGCAAGCCCGTCGCTCACGTCGCCGCGAGCGCCGACGGAGTCGATCGCGGCGAGGCGCTCGCGCTCGCGGCCCGCGTCTCGAAGGCCGTCCACCATCCCCTGTCGCGGGCCGTCGTCGAGGCCGCGAAGCTCCCGGAGGACGCGGCGCGCGCCGAGTCGGTCGAATCGATCCCGGGACGCGGCGCGACCGGCGTGGTCGACGGACGGCGCGTCCGCGTGGGCTCCCCGTCGTACGCCGGCGCCGAGGGCGCGTGGATCGACGACGCGCTCGCGGGCCTCGAATCGGAGGGAGAGACTCCGATCGTGGTGTCGATCGACGAACGCCCCGTTCTCGTCCTCGGCGCGCTCGATCCGCTCCGCGCCGACGCGCACGACGCGGTGGCGGCGCTGCGCGCGCGCGGCATCGCGGTCCATCTCGCGACCGGCGATCGCGCGGGTCCCGCCGTGCGGATCGCGAGAGCGGTCGGCATCCCCGAGAGCCACGTCCACGCGGCCCAGACGCCCGAGTCGAAGGCCGAGCTCGTGAGACGGCTCGAGTCCGAGGGCGAGACCGTCGGCTTCGCGGGCGATGGAGTGAACGACAGCCCCGCCATGGCGACCGCCGCGGTCGCCTTCGCGATGGCGGCGGGCTCGGACGTGGCGGTGCAGGCGGCCGGGATCACCCTGATGAGGAACGACCTCCGAGCGGTGCTCGACGTGCTCGAGCTCTCGACGAAGACGCGCCGCATCGTCCGCCAGAACCTGGGCTGGGCTGTCGGCTACAACTTCGCGGCCGTTCCCTTCGCGGCGCTCGGCATGCTCGCCACCGCGACCGGCCCGATGATCGCGGCGGGAGCCATGGCGATGAGCTCGGTGAGCGTCGTGACGAACGCGCTGCGCCTGCGTCGCGGCTGAAGGAGGGTCCGCGGCGGACCGACCGTGGCCGGGGCGTCGCCGCGGGCCGGGGCCTTCCGGGGCGCGGTCGCCTCCGGCAGCACGGAGCCCATGCGGCGCCCACCGATCCTCCTCCCCCTGCTCGCCCTCGCCGCGGCCGCTTGCGCTCGAACGGAGGCGCCGCCGGCCTCCTCCTCGGCGAGCGAGTCGCTCGCGACGGGCGACGGCATCGTCGCGCCAGCGTCGAGCGGCTGCGGTCGCTGCACGGCGGCTCCGTCGTCGACCCACGCGCCCACGCTCGGCCCCGTCGTGGCCCTGCTCGGCCTCGTCCTCCGGCGATGTTCCCGGGGAACGGCTCAGGCCCCGGGGCGCACCGGGCCGAACAAGGCGGACGGGAGCTCGCCGCGATCCGGTCGGACGACGCCGCGCTCCGTGTAGAGGGCTCGTACGAGCCGCGCCGGGGTCACGTCGAACCCCGGATGCCGGCAGGGCACTCCGTCGGGCACGAGCACGGTGTCGCCGACCCTCGCGACCTCGTCGCGCGAGCGCTCCTCGATCGGGATCTGCGCGCCGGTCGGCGTGCGCAGGTCGATCGTGCTCGTGGGTGCGGCGACCGTGAACGGCACCCCGTGCTCCTTCGCGAGCACCGCCACGCCGTAGGTCCCGATCTTGTTCGCGACGTCGCCGTTCGCGGCGACGCGGTCGCTTCCCACGACGACGAAGCCGATCTCGCCGCGCTGGAAGAAATGCGCGGCCATGTTGTCCGTGATCACCTCGACGGGGATGCCGTCCGAGGCGAGCTCGAACGCGGTGAGCCGCGCGCCCTGGAGGTAGGGCCTCGTCTCGTCCGCGAGCACGCGGATCCGCTTGCCGGCCGCGTGCGCGGCCCGGACGACGCCGAGGGCCGTGCCGTAGCCTCCGGTCGCGAGGGCACCGGCGTTGCAGTGGGTGAGGATGGTCGCCCCGTCGGGGACGTCGACGGCGCCGAGCGCGCCCATCGCCTTGCAGGCGGCGACATCCTCGAGGTGGATCGCCTCGGCTTCGAGACGCATCGCGGACGCCCGCTCGTCCGGCGGGAGCCTCGCCACGTCGGCCGCCTTGCGCGCCATGCGGGCGATCGCCCAGGCGAGGTTCACCGCCGTCGGTCGGGTCGCCCCGAGGATGCGGCCGGCGACCCCGTTCGCCATCAGGAAGACGGCCGCGTCGCCCCGCTCGGCGTGGGCGAGGAGCGCGAGACCGTAGGCCGCGGCGATGCCGATCGCCGGTGCGCCGCGCACGACCATCGCGCGGATCGCCTCGGCGACCTCGTCGGGCTTCGTGTAGCGGTGGTAGACGACCTCGGTCGGCAGCCTCCGCTGGTCGAGCATCACGACCTCGTCGGTCGCCGGATCGTATTCGACCGCCGAGTAGGTCGCGCCCGAGAGCGGCGCACGGGAGACCGGCACGCCGCTCGCGAGGGTCTCAGCCATCGAGCAGCTTCTTCAGGATCTCGTTCACCTGCGCGGGATTGGCCTGCCCCTTCGTGGCCTTCATCACCTGACCGACGAAGAACCCGAAGAGCGCCGTCTTGCCTGCGCGGTACTGCGCGACCTTGTCCGCGTTCGCGTCGACGAGCTTCTGGCACTCCGCCTCGATCGCGCCGCCGTCGGTGACCTGCGCGAGGCCCTTCTCGTCGACGATCGCCTTCGCGTGCTTCCCACTCGAGACCATCTCGGCGTAGACGGTCTTCGCGATCTTGCCGTTGATCGTGTTGTCGTGGACCAGGAGCAGGAGCTCGGCGAGCTTCTCCGCCGTCACGGGGAAGTGGGCGTCGAGCCCGTCGTAGCGCGTGTCGCGCAGCACCTCGGCCTGGACGAAGTTCGCGACCTTCTTGCCGGCTTCCTTGCCCATGGCGCCGCAGAGACGGACCGCCTCCTCGTAGAACGCCGGGATCTCGGGGTGGCCCGTGAGCACCTGCGCGTCGTACTCGGTGATGCCGAGGGTCTCGATCCATCGCGCGCGACGGGCCTCGGGGAGCTCCGGCATCGCGGCGCGGATCTCGGCGATGCGCGCCTCGGAGACGACGAGCGGAGGGAGATCGGGGTCGGGGAAGTAGCGGTAGTCGTGCGCCTCTTCCTTGCTGCGCATCGACATCGTCTTGCCCGCCGCCTCGTTCCAGGTGCGCGTCTCCTGGACGATGCGACCGCCGCCCGAGAGCACGGCCTCCTGGCGCATGATCTCGTGCTCGATCGCGCGACGCACGAAGCGGAAGGAGTTGATGTTCTTGAGCTCGGTGCGGGTGCCGAGCTTCGTCTCGCCGACGGGACGGATGGAGACGTTCGCGTCGCAGCGGAACGAGCCCTCCTCGAGGTTGCCGTCGTTCACGCCGATCGCCATCAGGAGCTCGTGGAGCTTCTTGAGGTACGCCTCGGCCTCCTCGGCGCTGCGGAGGTCGGGCTCGCCGACGATCTCGATGAGCGGGGTGCCCGCGCGGTTGAAGTCGACGAGCGTCGCCGTTCCGCCGCCCTCGCCGTGGATGTTCTTCGCCGCGTCCTCTTCGACGTGGATGCGCGTGATCCCGACGACCTTCTTCTTGCCGCCGACCTCGATCTCGAGCGTGCCGCCCTCGTTCAGCGGGAGCTCGAACTGGCTGATCTGGTAGTTCTTCGAGAGGTCCGGGTAGAAGTAGTTCTTCCGGGCGAACCGGCTCTCGCCGCGCACGTCGCAGCCGAGCGCGAGCCCGGCCCGGACGGCCAGCTCGATGGCCTTGCCGTTCGGAACCGGGAGCGCACCCGGAAGGCCGAGACAGACGGGGCAGATCTGGGTGTTCGGCGGGGCGCCGTACTCGGTCGAGCAGCCGCAGAAGAGCTTCGTCTTGCTGCGGAGCTGGGCATGGACCTCGAGGCCGATGACGGATTCGTACGCGGTAGCCATGGGTGGGTGCGCTTATAGCAAGAGGGGGCTGTGGAGGACACTCGACTGGCCGTTTGAGCAACACGTTGCGCAACCAGTTGAGCAATGATTTTCCCAATAGATTTCCAATACATGCGTTTGTCCATGACCTAGGACGAAAAAGTGCGTACCAGGGGTCCGAACAGTGCGCCTTCCCCGTTGACTGTAGGTGTCTATCCGGAGACGTTGTGCATCCAACCACTTGTTCAGCGAGGCTGCCGTGTACGTCTCCATCGCCATCGTCCGCGCCATCCTCGACTCCCTCCGCCAGCAGGGAGTCGCGACTCCGGAGTTCTGCTCGCGCATCGGGCTGCAGCCCGAGGAGTTCTCCGACCCGACCCACCGGCTCCCGGTCAACCGGGTCGACTCGATCGTCCGGGCCGCGATCGCCGTGACCGGCGACCCGGCGCTCGGGCTGCACGTCGGCGAGTCGGCGCCGGTCGGCGCCCTGCACGTGGTCGGACACCTCCTCGCGAACTCGGGCAGCCTGAGGGAGGCGATCCAGCTCTACGTCCGCTACGCGCCGCTCATCGTCGAGAGCTCGCGCTGGCGCCTCGTCGAGCAGGGGGACGACGCGCGCTTCCTCTACGAGCAGCCGCCCGTGCCCGACGCGAACGCGCGCTTCCACGCGGAGCTCTCGCTCGCGCTCGTGACGAAGATGGGCCTCTCCTTCCTGCCGCCCGGCAAGCGCGCGAAGGTCGTGCGCTTCCGCTACGCGCCCCCGTCGTACGCCGCGGAGTACGAGCGGATCTTCCGCTGCCCCGTGGAGTTCGGCGCGCGCGAGTACGAGGTCGTCTTCGACCGGCAGCTGCTCGACGTGCCGCATCTCCATCGCGACGAGCCGCTCTGCGAGGTGCTGAAGCAGCGCGCAGACGCGCTGCTCGCGAGCCGCAACTCCGACGAGCGCATGCTCGAGCGCCTGCGCGAGCTCCTCCGCTACGAGTCGGATCTCGGCGAGGTCGACCTCGAGCGTCTCGCGCGTCGCCTCGGCCTCGGGGCCCGCTCGCTGCAGCGTCGACTCCAGGAGCGGGGCGCGTCGCTCTCGCAGCTCCTCGACGAGGCGCGGCGCGAGAAGGCCCTCGAGGCGCTCCGCGTGCCCGAGGTCGACGTGAAGGAGCTCGCGCACCGTCTCGGCTTCAGCGAGCGCAGCGCCTTCCAGCGCGCGTTCAAGCGCTGGACGGGACTCACGCCGATCCAGTACCGGGAGTCGGCGTCGATGCAGCATCGGAAGCCCTCGGGGCTCTCGGCGCGCCGCCTCGCGGACCTCGGCTCCACCGAGCTCGCGCTCTGACGGCGACGCGTCGGAGCGCGCTCCTCCCGAGCTGCGACGCGCGCAGCCCGTGACGCGGACGGCCCACCGAGGGTCTCCGGAGCGCAACGACACCGTCCCACTCCGCCGGAAGTCTCCCCGATCCACCGACCCGCCTCGTCGCCCGGCGTCGGCTCCACGGGAGGACGTACGGATCGATCCTCCCGGACGGCCGCGCCTTCCCAATGGAGCCGGCCTCGTGAGACATTCGAGCCCAATGCCGCGTGTCCTCGTCGTCGACGACAGCGCCCTGATCCGTCGGAGCGTCACCGAGCAGCTCGTGCGCGCAGGCCACGAGGTGGTGGCGGTCGCCTCGGGCGAGGAGGCGGTCGAGAAGACGCTGCGCGAGCCCTTCGATCTCGTGGTCTCGGACGTGCGCATGGGCGCGATGACGGGCGTCCAGCTCTGCCGCGTGATCCGCAGCGATCCGGCGACGCGCGACCTCCCCGTGGTGCTGCTCACGGCCTCGGACGATCCGCGGAGCCGCTTCTGGGGCCTCCACGCGGGAGCCGACGCCTACCTCGCCAAGGAGGGCACGTTCGAGGCGCTGCTGCCGACGATCGAACGACTGCTGGCCGAACGTCCTCCGCATTCGCGCGAGCTCCCCAAGAGGACGCACGTCGACGCCGCGAGCCGGGTCTCCGCGGTGATGGATCGCCACCTCTTCGAGGCGGTCGTCGCAGCGGAGGCCCGCAGGCTGATGACGCACATCGAGGAGCGCGAGGTGCTCCTGCGCGCGGCGGCCGGCCTGCTCCGCGACGTGCTCGGGACGGCGTACCTGACGCTCACGCTCGGGGGGAAGGTCGGTCCGACCCACGCGATCGTCGCGCGAGGGCCGTTCCCGGTCGCTCCGACCGAGCGCGAATTCGCGGCCCTCGGGCTCGAGCCGAGCGACATGCCTCCCCTGCTCGTCCGCGAGCGCGATCCGCGCTGGGGAGACGGAGTGGCGCTCGAGGCCGGCGAGATCGACGTCTATCCGCTCGAGGTCGCGGGGGAGGTGCTCGGTGCGCTCCGCATCCACGGCGGCAAGAAGCGCATCGGGAGCGAGGACCGGACCACGGCCGCGCTGCTCGCGAACGCCATCGCCCCCGTGGTGAAGTCGCTCGTGCTCGTCGAGGAGACGCGGAGGCTCGCCCTCACCGACGCCCTCACGGGCCTCGCGAACCGGCGCACGCTGGTCTCGCGTCTCGAGCACGAGGATCATCGCGCGGCGCGCTACGAGAATCCCTTCTCGGTCGTGATGCTCGACGTCGATCACTTCAAGTGGATCAACGATCGGTTCGGTCACTCGATGGGGGACGGCGTCCTCCGGGCGATCGCCGACGTGCTCCGCGCCTCGGTCCGGAACGTCGACATGGCGGGACGATGGGGCGGCGAGGAGTTCCTCCTCCTCCTGCCCGAGTGCGACCACGAGGGGGCTCTCGTCGTGGCGGAGCGCGTGCGCTCGGGCGTCGAGGCGATGCGCTTCCCCCCTCACGGTCCCGAGCGCGTGACGGTGAGCTGTGGCGTGGCGACGCGGATCCTCGACGAGCCGAGCGGCATGTCCCTCGTCGATCGGGCCGACGCCGCGCTCTACGAGGCCAAGCGGGCCGGGCGGAACCGCGTGGTGGCGAGCGGCGGCTCCGTCGGTCCCTCGGAGTGACACGGACCGTCACGCGCGCGTGACGGCGCGGCGGGCGCGCCCGCAGGCCGGGTCGAGGGCCAGCGGAACCACACGGGAATCGCCGGACCTCGGGCCGCGACGGCGGGGACCGCGACATGGCATCCCCCGTGCATCGCCGACTACCATGGGCCTCACGCTCCCCATGTCCCGCCTCGCCCTCTCCCTCGCCCTCGTGCTCCTCGTCGCGGCCTGCGACGAGGGCGGCGTGGTCGGCGTCGATCCCGCGAGCGGGCGGACCGTGGAGGTCGGGAGCGCGGCGGACCTCCCGCTCGGCTTCCGCGCGGTCTGCGACCCGGGCGCCTGCGGCCCGGTCCCGGACGGCGCCGGAGCGAGCTGCGGAGCGGGGCGCTACGACGGGGCGTCCTGCCTGGCGACCGACGTCGCGGGCACGAGCTGCGTCTGGATGAACGTGCCCTGCGCGGACACGACCGGCGCGGCATTCGGCGACGCCGGCTCGGGGCCGTCGAGCTCCGACGGTGGGCTGTCCTCCGCGGACGCCGGCCTGCCCCCCGCGGCGGACGGAGGCCTGCCCTCCGCGGACGGCGGGAGCGACGGGGGCACCTCGCCCCCCGACGGAAGCGCCTGGCTCGATGCCTGCGGCGGCGGGACATGCGCGGGTCCGGCGCCCGAGGCCCCGACGTGCTTCGACGGAGCACAGGCCCTGGTGGTCTGTGGCCCGACCTCGTCGGGCGGCTGCGGCTGGCTCTTCCGATGCGGGGCGCCGTGAGTCGATGGCCGGTGACGGTCGCCCTCGCGCTCGCCCTCGTCGGCTGCGACGAAGGCGCGCTCGACGTGGAGCTCCGCGCCTCGCCGAACCTCGACACCGCGACGCAGGTGCGCGCGCAGGTGGCGCTCGTGCGCGTCGTGCTCGACGCGCCCGGTGGCCTCTACCATCCGGGCGACGAGGAGTCTTCGCCGACGCTCTCGATCCGCGATTTCGACGGGGATCCGAGCGACCTCGAGCTCGTCGCCGACGTCGTGCCGCCCGCGGCTCGCCTCCCGCTCGTCCGCATCGTGCGCGGCGGGCTTCCGAACGTGCCGATCGACGTACGCGTGCTCGGTCTCGGTCCCGATCACGACGAGTCGCGGCCCGTCGCGCAGGGCGAGCTCCTCGGCCAGCGCTTCGGCCCGGACGTGCGGACCCTCGGCCTCCCCTTCGACCTCGTTCCCGAGCGGCGCCCTCCGCGGATCAGCGAGGTGTCCGTGCTCTCCAGCACCTGCTCCGTCGTTCGCGTCCGCGTCCGCTTCGAGCGCCCCGTGAAGCCGGCGACGCTGCTCGCCGCGGGCAGCGTCGTCCTCCTCCCCGCATCGCCGCCCGAAGGGCTCGAGATCGACGCGGAAGGACGCGAGGCGACGATCGCCGTCGATCCCGGGCGCGTCGAGACGCGCTCGTCGCGCTTCGCGATCGAGATCCGTCCCTCGGTCCTCGGCGCGGACGACGTCCCCCTCGACCAGATCCCCAGCGTCGAGGGCCCCCAGGCCTTCCGAGCGGACTTCCCGAAACCATGCCCCGGCAGCCCCTGAGCCATCGCATCGATCGCCACGACCCCGCGCGCGCCGAGGACGGGTTCCGTGGTACACGGGAGGGCGTGGGCACGCGCGACACACCCTTCGGAACCCGGGTGATCGACCGCGGCGGAGGCCGTGAGTCGCTCGGCGTGCGCCGCGCGAAGCTCGTGGTGATCGAAGGTCCGGACTCGGGTCGCGAGGCGCCCATCGGGCTCGTCCCGGTGGTCGTGGGTACCGACGTCGGCTGCGATCTCGTGCTCGGCGACGATACGGTGTCGGCACGGCACGCCGAGCTCGTTCCGGGCCCGCACGGCTACCTCCTGCGCGATCGCGAGAGCCGAAACGGAACGTTCGTCGCAGGCCTCCGGCTCGGAGAGGCGCATCTCGTCGGCACGACCGACATCACGCTCGGGAAGAGCCGACTGCGGCTCGTGCTGGACGAGGGGGAGGACGAGCTGCCGCTCTCCCGCGCGACGAGCTTCGGGGGCCTGCTCGGTCATTCGAAGGCCATGCGCGCGGCGTTCGCCACGCTCGAGGCCGCCGCGAAGAGCGAGGCGACGGTGCTCGTGCTCGGCGAGTCCGGGACCGGCAAGGAGCTCGCGGCGCGCGCGGTGCACGAGCGCTCCGGCCGGCGAGACGGCCCCTACGTCGTCTTCGACTGCGCGGCCGCGACGCCGACGCTGATCGAGAGCCAGCTCTTCGGGCACGCGCGCGGCGCCTACACCGGGGCGATAGACTCGCGCGCGGGCGTCTTCGAGGAAGCGCACCAGGGCACGCTCGTGCTCGACGAGATCGGCGAGCTCCCGCTCGAGCTCCAGCCGAAGCTGCTGCGCGCGCTCGAGAGCCGCACGGTGCAGCGCGTCGGCGAGAGCAAGCGGCGCGAGGTCGACGTCCGTTTCGTCGCGTGCACGAATCGCAACCTCGCCGAGGAGGTCCGCGCCGGGAGGTTCCGGGCCGACCTCTACTATCGCCTCTCGGTCCTCGCGGTCCGCCTTCCGCCGCTGCGCGAGCGACTCGAGGAGATCCCGCGCCTCGCGCAGCACTTCGCGCGGCGGATCGCGGGCGACGACGCCCCGCTCGTTCCGAAGGAGCTCCTCGCGGTGCTCGCGCGACACGACTGGCCGGGCAACGTGCGCGAGCTCCGCAACGTGGTGGAGCGATTCGTCGCGCTGCGCCCGCTCGACGCGACCACGCTCCTCGAGGCGCCCCTCGCCACCGCGACGGCGACGTCCGCCCCGAGCGACCCCTCGAACGAGCTGCTCGAGCTCCCCTTCCACGACGCGAAGGCACGCCTTCTCGAGGCCTTCGAGCGCTCCTATCTCGAGCGCCTCCTCGCCACGCACGGCGACAACCTCTCCGAGGCCGCACGCGTCTCCGGGCTCTCGCGCCAGTCCTGCTATCGCCTCCTCCACAAGCATGGCCTCCGCGACGACGAAGGCTGAGCCGCGGCGGATCGCGGGCTACGTCGTCGGCGAGCGGCTCGCCGTGGGTGGGCACTCGGAGGTCTTCGCCGCGCGCTCGCTCGCGGACGGTCGGGACGTGGTGCTGAAGGTCCCCTGGCCCGAGCTCTCGCGCGATCCGTCGTTCCGCTCGTCGCTGGCCCACGAAGCGGAGCTCGCGAAGACGCTCGCGCATCCGGCGATCGTCGACGTGCTCGACACGATCGAGGTCGACGGCGCCCCCGCGCTCGTGCTCGAGCGCGTCGACGGCTGCACGCTCGCCGCGCTCCTCGAGGCGCTCCGCGCGCGTGGGGAGGCGCTCTCGCCCGGGGCCGCGGTCGGCCTCGCCACCGTGCTGCTCGACGGGCTCGCGCACCTGCACGAGGCGAAGGACGGGGGCGGTCGTTCGCTCGGCGCGGTGCATCGCGACGTCACACCGCGCAACGTGCTCGTCTCGCGGCGGGGCGAGGTGAAGCTCGCGGATCTCGGGATCGCCCGCTCGCGGCTCCGCGCCGAGCGCACGCGCACCGGTCTCGTGCGCGGGACGCCGCGCTACCTCTCGCCCGAGCAGGCGACCGGCTCCGACGTCGATGCGCGGACCGATGTCTACGGCGTCGGGCTCCTGCTCTTCGAGATGCTGAGCGGAGCCCCCTACCTCGAGGGCGACGGGGAGCTCGAGCTCCTCCGTCGCGCGGAGGATCCTCCGCCCCGCTCGCTCGACGCTTCCTTCCCCGTGGGCCTCCGCACCGCGCTCGAACGCGCGCTCGCTCGCTTCCCCGAGGAGCGGTTCCCGAGCGCGCGAAGCTTCGCCCGTGCGCTCGCACCCTTCGCCGCGACGGATCCGAGCTCGGAGCTCGCGACGAGCGTCGGCCGGCTCTTGCCCGTTCCCGAGAGCGTCGCGCAGCCGACGTCGGACGATGCCTCGGCCGCTCACGGGACCGGCGGACCCCTCGGCCGCCGGCTCGTGCTCGTCGCGGGAACGCTCGTCGCCTTCGCGCTCGCCGCGTTCGCGATCGGGGCTCGACCTCGCACGCCGACCGCGCCTCGGCCCGCGGCCGAGAGTGCGCGGGCGTCCGTACCCGTGCCGCGGCTCGAGCCAGCCCCTCCACCGACCTCCCCGGCACCCGGACCCCGCACCCCCGAGGACGAGCCGACGTCGAGGGGGACACGCTCGGATCCTCCGCTCCGTTCGACCCCGCGCGCGACGAGAGCGGAGCCCGCGCCGTCCGCCGCGCCGAGCGCTCCGTCGGAGCCAGGACCGGCGACGCGGGGAACGCCGGAGCCGACACCGTCCCCGGCGGCAGCGCCTCCTCCCCCCGCTCCCCCGCCGATCGATCGGGCGACGGTGGAGCGCCAGCTCGCCCGGGCGAACGCGGCCCTGCGCGAGGCCCGAGCCCGCGGCAGGGACACGACGCCGCTCGATCCGCTCGCCACCTCCGCGCTCGAGGCGTTCGCCGAAGGCGACTACGCGCGCGCGAGCCAGAAGCTCGATCGGCTCCTCGCGGCCCTCGCTTCGCCCTGAGGCCGCTCAGGGCGGGCGCACGATCGCGTCGGGCGTCGGACCGCGGTTCGCGATCGTCACGGCCGTGGCCGTGACGAGGCCCGCGCCGACGATGGCGACGGCCGTGTAGAACCCGGCGCCGGCTCTCTTCCGTGGGACGAGGGAGCGGCCGAGCTCCCTGCCCGTCCGTTCGAGGAATGCCTCGACGCGTTCGGCGGTGGCGGCACGGACGAGCTCCTGCCTCGACCGATCGTCGTGCGCGCCAAAGACCTCGACGAGCCGCACGCGCACGAGCACGGTCTCGCCGAGGCCGACCGCCGTGGGCGACGCGACGTGGGTCGCGTGGAGCGCCGCGCCCACGCGCCTCAGACACTCGAGCGACTCGGCGCAGTCCGCGGGCTCGCTTCCGAGCACCCGTGCGGTCTCGGCCGCCGGCACGATCCCGAGCCCCTGAACGTCCGCGAGCCCTCGGGAGAGACCGACCTCGAGCGGCGGGCAGTCGATGCCGGCGACGACGGCGGCCATGGGGAGGACCGCGACCCGCGGGGCCGCAGCGACCGCATGCGAGGCGCCGCTCGAGCGCATCCCCGCGCAGCCGACGAGGAGGACGGCGAAGAGGCAAGGAAGGACGGGGCGAGCCATGCGCGCCCGAGCATACCAAGCGAAGCCGTCCCGTCCGGTGTCACGTGCGCGTGACGCCCCGCCGCCCGAGGCCGTCCCGCGCATGCGACGATGCCGCGCGCCGAGCGCGGATCCCCTGGAATTCGTGGACCAGAGGTCCCCTCGGCCCGCTGGCATCCTTCCTGCTCTCTCCGCCTTCGCCGGCCCCGGGGCCGGCGGAGGAGATCCCATGACCCTTGCTTCCCGATCGCCTTGGCTCGTCCTGGCGTCGTCGCTCCCGCTCCTGGTCTCGGCCTGTCACGAGCCGGATCCGCTCTCGGTGCCGAGGCCCTCGCGAACGCGCCTCGGCGCCCAGCTCTCGCGCTCGACGAGCTGTGCCGAGCTCGAGGACGCCCTTCGCGCCGAGGCCCGAGCCCACGTGGAGGCGCGGGCGTACGAGCTCGTCGAGTCCTACGGCAGGTACTACGGCGCCCCGACGTACGACTTCACCGACGCCGGCGCGGTCGCGGGCGCTGCGGCCGCCGCGCCGACGAGCGACGCGCGTCCGTCCGAGACCAACGTGCAGGTGGCCGGCGTCGACGAGCTCGACTTCGTCGACACGACGGGCGATCGGACGTACCTCGTCCACGGCAACACGCTCCGCGTGCTCGCCTCCTCGCCCGCGCGCGAGCTCCGCGAGGTCGGCACGCTCGAGCTCCCGGGCGCCGTGCAAGGGCTGATGGTCGCGGGGAATCGCGCGATCGTCGTCACGCAAGGCTATTCGTGGATCTACGCGGAGCCGCTTCCGGTCCTCGCGGCGGACGCCGGCACGGCCCCTCCGCCGCTCGCCGGCGATGCGGCGCTTCCCATCCCCGACTCCGACGGCGGATTCGGCCTCGACGCCGGCCCCTCCGAGCCGCCCACGCCCGAGGGCGTCCGAGTCCTCGTCCTCGACGTCTCCGCGGAGACTCCCGTCGTCGTCTCCGACCGCGTCTTCGAGGGCTCCCTCGTCGACGCGCGTCGTCACGGCGACGTCGGTCGTGTCGTCGTGCGCCGGGCGCCCGTGCGCACCGACGGTCTGTCCTTCACGCCGGGTCCCTACTTCGCGTACGACGGCTCGCTGACGCGCGACGAGTACACGGCGCAGGTGGTCGCGTGGCGGAGGAATGCGCTCGAGCGCATCGACTCGCTCCAGTTCGAGGAGCTCGTGCCCCACGACTTCGTCCACGAGGGCTCGGAGTGGCAGGCGATCCCGACGCCCTGCGACTCGGTCTATCTCCAGGATCGTGGCGCCGCCGACGAAGGCTTCGTCACGATCGTGGGCTTCGACGTGCACGCGCCTCGGACGATCGCGTCCACGACGGTCGTCGGAGACGCCTCGCTCCTGCACGCGAGCCACGACGCGCTCGTGCTCGCGTACTCGGATGCGTGGTACGGCGGCGTCCTCGGCTTCCCCGGGCCGGTGACGACGGTCCTCCGGCGGTTCGGCCTCGACGGGATCACGACGCCCTACGAGGCGTCCGGCGAGGTCGACGGAACGATCGGGTCCCCGTACTGGATCGACGCGACGGAGGATCGCGTCCGCGTGGTCACGCACCACTCCGACTCCGCGAGCGGCGGCATCGTCTTCGCCGGGCCAGCGCTCGCGGGCGACGTCGCGACGACGGGTACCCGCGCCGCTCCCGACGGAACCAGCGTCCGCGTGCTCGCCCGTGACGGCGCCTCGCTCGTGGAGGTCGGTTCGACGCCGGCGCTCGCACCGGGAGAGAGCGTGCAGGCGGTCCGCTTCGTCGACACGAAGGCCTACGTGGTGACGTTCCGGCGGGTCGATCCCCTCTTCGTCGTCGACCTCGCGAGCGACACGCCCGAGGTCCTCGGCGAGCTGACCATGCCGGGCTTCTCGACCTACGTCCATCCGCTCGACGCGACGCACCTCCTGACGATCGGCTTCGCGGCCGACGACTTCGGGCGCACGACGGGGCTCGCGCTGCGCGTCTTCGACGTCGGCGTGCCGAGCGCGCCCACGGTCCTCCACGAGCTCGCGATCGACGGCTATTCCGGAGCGACCTACCAGCCCCACGACTTCGTCTTCGATCCGGGCTCCGGCCTCCTCGCGATCCCGATCACGACCTACTCGCCGAGCTACGCGAGCGTCGTCTCGGTCTTCCACGTGTCGGTGACGGACGGCCTCGTCGCGGTCGGCAACGTCGACCACGCGGCCTTCGCGACTCCGTGCGCAGAGTGGTCGCCGGACGCGCCCTACGTGCCCTGCAACCCGGAGCCGCAGCTGCGCCGAGGGCTCTTCCTCGCGGACGGTCTCCTCGCGATCGGGGACTCGGCCGTGACGGCCCACGCACTGCCGCAGCTCGGAGCGCCTCTCGCCACGGTCGAGCTGCCGCCGACGTCCTGGTACTACGGCTACCCCATCGGCTTCTGAGGCGGCACGCCCGCGAACGACGCGAAGCCCGGTGGGATCCACCGGGCTTCGTCCGTCGACGTCGTCCTCGCGGATCGCGAGGCGCGTCAGAATCCGGGCGGCGTCGCTCCGAGGCCGAGCGCCTGCTCGATCGCGCGCGCCGCGCGGAAGAGCGTCGTCTCGGCGAAGGGAGCCGCCGAGAGCTGCACGCCGAGCGGCAGGCCGCCCGCGGTCCGCCCTGCCGGGGTCGCGATCGCGGGCACGCCCGCGAGGCTCGGCGGGAGCGTGAAGATGTCCGCGAGGTACATCTCGAGCGGATCGCTCGTCTTCTCGCCGAGGCGGAAGGCGGGCGTCGGCGTCGTCGGCGAGAGCACGACGTCGCAGCGCTCGAACGCCGCGTCGAAGTCGCGACGGATCAGCGTCCGGACCTTCTGCGCCTTGAGGTAGAAGGCGTCGTAGTAGCCGGCCGAGAGGGCGTAGGTCCCGAGCAGGATGCGCCGCTTCACCTCGGGGCCGAAGCCCTGGGAGCGCGTGAGCTCGTACATGTCGGCGAGCGTCTTGCCGGTGACGCGCTTGCCGTAGCGGACGCCGTCGAAGCGAGCGAGGTTGCTCGACGCCTCGGCGGTCGCGACGAGGTAGTACACGGAGACCGCGTGGCCGAGGTTCGGGAGCTCGACGTCGACGAGCGTCGCGCCGGCCGCCTCGAGCGCCTTCGCGGCCTCGAACGTCGCGCGCTTCACTTCCTCGTCCTTCAGGCTCTCGAGGGCCGAGCGGACGATGCCGACGCGGAGCCCCGCGACGCCCTGGGCGACGGCGGCCTCGTAGTCGTCGACCGGATGGTGGGCGCTCGTCGCATCGCGCGCGTCGTGGCCCGCGAGCACGCCGAGCAGGCGCGCGGTGTCGCGCACGTCGCGGCCGAAGGGCCCGACCTGATCGAGGGACGAGGCGAAGGCCACGAGCCCGTAGCGGGAGACCCGGCCGTAGGTCGGCTTCATCGCGGTCACGCCGCAGAAGGCCGCGGGCTGGCGGACCGAGCCGCCCGTGTCGCTTCCGAGGGAGCCGGCCGCGAGACCGGCCGCGACGGCGGCCGCCGAGCCGCCGGACGAGCCGCCCGGAGCGCGCTCGAGGTCCCAGGGATTGTGCACGGGGCCGAAGGCCGAGTTCTCGTTCGACGAGCCCATGGCGAACTCGTCCATGTTCGCCTTGCCGAGGATCACGGCGCCCGCCGCGCGGAGCTTCTCGACGACGTGGGCGTCGTAGGGCGGCACGTAGCCCTCGAGGATCCGCGAGGCGCAGGTGGTGGGGACCCCGCGCGTGCAGAGGTTGTCCTTCACCGCGAGCGGCACGCCCGCGAGGGGCCCGAGCGCCTGCCCGGCGGCGCGCGCCTTGTCGACGGCGGCGGCGGCCGCGAGCGCGCCCTCGGCGTCGACGTGGAGATAGGCGTGGACCTTCGGGTCGAGCGCCTCGATGCGGTGGAGGAAGGCCTTGGCGACCTCGACGGCGGAGACCTGACCCGAGCCCACGGCTCCGGCGAGCTCGACCACGCCCAGACGGTGCAGCTCGGTCATTCGCCCACCTCGAGGACCTTGGGCACGGCGAAGCCGTCGGACTCGCTCTGCGGCGCCTGGGAGAGGGCCTCGGCCGTCGGGAGCGAGCGACCGACCACGTCGGGGCGGAGGGGAGCGTCCATCGGCACGGCGTGGAACGTCGGCGGGACATCCGTCACGTCGACGGAATCGAGCTCGGACATGTAGCCGAGGATGGCGTCCATCTGCGACTGCACGCGCACGGCCTCGTCGTCGCTGAGCGCGAGGCGGGCGAGCTGCGCGACGCGGCGCACCTCGGCGAGGGTGATCTTGGGCTCGCTCATGGCCGGCGCGAAGGTAGCAGATCCCCCCGGGGGCGCGAGCACCCCTCCGCTCCTGGGCTAGGGCGGGGGCATCTGGTAGGTTTCGCCGGATCGGGACCGATGACCGAAGAGGACCGCCGCACCTGGACGACCGACGCGTTCGATGCCCTCGGCAAGGGGGGCAGCGAAGGGCCGATCGTGGGCCTCGTCCTGATCCACTCGAGGCTCGCGGCGATCCTGTCGTCCGCGTTCCCGCTCGGCGGGACCGTCACGACCATCGGCCGCGAGTCGGACAACCAGCTCTGCATCCAGGAGGGCGCCGTCAGCCGCTACCACGCGCGCATCGAGCGGCGGGACGAGGGCTACGTGATCGTCGACTGCGGCTCGACGAACGGCACGCTCGTGAACGGACGTCGCGTCGATCAGCACCGTCTCGCGGAGCACGACGTCGTGCGCATCGGGGACACGGTCTATCGCTTCGCGCCCGCCCACGTGGATCGCTACGCGGCCTACCGGCTCACGGGCGAGAAGGACATCCTCCGCGCCCCGGCCCACGGCATCGTCGAGCCGCTCCTCGTCGGCGGCATGCAGATCGACCTGCTCCTCGACCAGATCGCCAAGGTCGCGCGGACCAACCTCTCGGTCGTCGTGCACGGCGAGAGCGGCACCGGCAAGGAGCTCGTCGCGCGCGAGCTCCACCGCTGGAGCTTCCGCAAGGGTCAGTTCCAGGCCATCAACTGCGCGGCCCTCCCCTCGAACCTCCTCGAGAGCGAGCTCTTCGGCTACCGCCGCGGCGCCTTCACGGGCGCGACGCAGGACAAGGTCGGCCTCGTGCAGTCGGCGAACGGCGGCACGCTCTTCCTCGACGAGATCGGCGACATGCCCCTCGAGGCCCAGGCCAAGCTCCTCCGCGTGCTCCAGGAGCGCGAGGTGCTCCCGCTCGGCGCGACGATGCCGGTGAAGGTCGACGTGCGCGTCGTCGCGGCGACGCACCGCAACCTCGACGCCGCGGTCGCCGAGGGGCGGTTCCGTGGCGATCTGCTCGCGCGCCTGCGCGAGGTGCCCATCGCGATCCCCTCGCTCCGCCATCGCCGCGAGGATCTCTGCCTGCTCGTGCGGCACTTCCTGAAGCGCGCGGGCCGTCCGGACGCCCAGCCGACGCTCGCCTACATGCTCGCGCTCGCGCACTACGATTTCCCCTACAACGTGCGCGAGCTCGAGAGCGCCGTGAAGCTCTCGGTCGCGCTCGCCGAGGGACAGGAGCTCGACCTCCGGCACCTCCCGACGACGGTCCAGACGGCCCTCGAGGGACACGGCGCCCGCGTCGGTGCCGTGCCGAGCCCGGCGGCCGTTCCCGCCTCCTCCGCGCCGGCGACGCCCGCGTCGCGCCCCCCCGTGAGGCACGGAGACGCCACCTACGATCGCTCCCGCATCGCCCCGAGCCCGCGGCCGATGGTGCCGCCCGACGAGCCCGAGACGTTGACGAGCAAGCATGCGCCGGTCGCGCCCGACGAAGCCGAGCTCCGTCGTCTCCTCGCCGAGCATCGCGGGAACATCGCGGCCATCGGGAGGCAGCTCGGCAAGGAGCGCATGCAGATCCACCGCTGGCTCCGGCGCTACAACATCGACGTCGAGCAGTACCGCTCCTAGCGCCTAGGACCGCCCGAGAGCACGCGCGAGCTCGGCCAGCGCACGCACGTGGGCGGGGCCCGTGCCGCAGCACGAGCCGACGAGGCTCGCACCGAGGGCGATCCAGCCGCGCGCGAGCTCCGCGTACGCGGTCGCGCCGGGCTCGGCCGAGGCGACCCAGCCGATGCGCTCGTCGGCACGGCCTGCGTTCGCGTACGCGCCGAAGGGGACCCCGAGCCCGGCGAGCGCCTCGACGAACGCCGCCGTCCGCGAGGCGGGGACGCAGTTCACGAGCACCGCGGAGGCGCCGCGCGCGACGGCCTCCCGCGCCGTGGCGCGCATCGACTCCGCGTTCATGAGGTCCGCGTCCGGGCCCGCCGTGAGCGCGAGCCACGTCGGCTTCCCCGTCGCCACGGCCTCCTCGACCGCCACGAGGGCCTCCTCCGGATGCGGGAAGGTCTCGCAGAGCAAGAGATCGACCCCGGCGTCGACGAGCACGCGCGCGAGCGCCCGATGCTCGGCGCGCGCGCCCTCCCCCGGCGAGCGATCGGGCCGGTAGCAATCCTCCACGGGCGCGATCGAGCCCGCGACGCGATGCCCCGCGGGCACCGCGCCCCGGCAGAGGGCGACGGCGAGCCTCGCCTTCGCCTCGAAGGCCTCTCCCATCCATCGGGGCTGCGTCCGGAAGGTATCCGTCGTGTGGACCGTCGCACCCGCCGCGGCGTAGTCGCGATGGATGGCGGCGACGACGTCCGGGGCGGTGTCGAGCGCGGCCGCGCTCCAGAGAGGCAGCCCCGTCTCGATGCCCCGGGCGGCGAGCTCCGTTCCGAGCGGACCGTCGAGGATCACGAGAGGGTCCGAGGCCTTCGTCATGCACCCACCATGGCAAAGGCGGCGACGGACGGGCAAGGGAGCGTGCCGACGGGCCCCGCCCTGGTACCCTCTCGCCCGTGGATCTGCGACTCCAGGTCTCGGCGATCGCGGCACTGCTCTCGGTGGCGCTGGCGGCGAACGTGCTCCTCCGCGAGGGCAAGCTGCGCGTCCATCGCGCGTTCGCCGCCTTCGCCGTGAACGTCGCCCTCTTCCACCTCTCGGCCTTCCTCCGCCATCTCTCGCCGCGCCCGGCCTTCGAGCGCATGCACCTCGCGTGGGGCGTGCTCGTCGCCCTGTCGGCGGTGCGGTTCTTCCGCGCGTTCGTCGCCGACGGGGACCGACGGCTGACCTTCCTCTCGCGGACGGCCGGCGTCGTGGCGCTCGGAATCCTCGTCGTGCTCCTCACGCCGGCGTACGCGAGCCCGTTCCTGCCCTGGGCCGTGGTCGCCTACATGCTGCTGTCGTTCTACGCGACGCTCGTGCTCCTCGACCGACGGAGGCAGCGGACCCGCTCCCGCTTCGAGGCGGCACGCCTGCGCTACCTGACCTTCATCGGCGGCCTCGCGGGCACGTTCACGCTCCTCGACTACGTCCCGTTCTACGTGGATCTCGACGTGCCCCCGATCGGCACCGTCTTCGTGCTCGGCTTCCTCTACATGCTGAGCCAGAGCATCACGCGCGCACGCCTCATCGACCTCTACGAGCTCGCGGGCCGGCTCGGGGTGCTCGCGGCGCTCTCGCTCGTCCTCGCGGGCACGCTCTTCGTGCTCGGCAAGATCACGGGCGAGCGCTTCTTCGTGCACTCGTTCGTCGCGGCGCTCGTCGTGCTCCTCCTCTTCGAGCCGCTCCGCACGCGCGTCGAGCAGTGGATCTCCGCGGTCTTCTTCTGGGAACGCTTCGACCTCGAGCGGCTGCTCTCCACCCTGCGGCGGAGGATCGCGCACTCGCTCGACGTGAACGAGATGGCCTCGCTCGTGCTCGGCGCCCTCGAGCAGTCGCGCCGCGTGACGCATGCCTCGGTCTACCTGGCGGAGCGCGACCTGCGCGGCTACCGGCTCCTCGGCCACCTCGGCCCGGAGCCTCCGAGGCGCATCGAGTCGGCGCCGGCGCGCCCCATGCTGGATCGGCTCGTCCGCGAGAACGCGCTCGTGCTCGAGGCGATCGAGGCCGAGCTCGAGCAGAAGCGCAAGCGCAGCGAGGATCGCGAAGCGGAGACGACCTACGAGATCGTCCAGACGCTCGAGGCGCTGCACGCGTCGGTCGTGCTCGCGATCACCAGCAGCGAGGGCGAGCTCGTCGGGATCCTCGCCGTGCGCGACGATCGCGTGCGCGACGCCTTCGCGCAGGACGAGGTCCAGCTCCTGGTCGGCCTCGCGGCCCAGATGGCGATCGCCGTCGAGAACTCGCAGCTCTACCAGGAGATGAAGGAGCGCGAGCGTCTCGCGGCCCTCGGCGAGATGGCGGCGGGTCTCGCCCACGAGATCCGCAACCCCCTCGGGGCGATCAAGGCGAGCGCCCAATACCTCGTCGAGCCGGGCACCGAGTCGAATCCCGCCGATCGCGAGTTCCTCGACATCATCGTGGAGGAGACGGATCGGCTGAACCGCGTGGTGGGCGCCTTCCTCGACTACGCGCGCCCCTCGACGGGCGACGCGCGCGCGATCGACGTGCGCGACGCCGTCGATCGGACGCTGAAGCTGCTCGGCGCGGAGCTCTCGGCCACCGGAACGCGCCTCTCGGTCGAGGAGGATCCGGCGATGCCCAAGGTGCGCATCGACGCCGAGCGGTTCCGTCAGGTGCTGCTCAACCTCATCCGCAACGCCGTCGAGGCCATGGGGAGCGGCGGCGAGCTGCGCATCCGCGTCACTACGAACGAGGTCGCCCGGGGCAGCGCCGGCACGTCGTGGGTGGAGCTCCAGGTCCACGACACCGGTCCCGGCATCCCGCCCGAGGTCGCGAAGCATCTCTTCGTGCCGTTCGTGACGACGAAGGATCGAGGCACGGGCCTCGGGCTCGCGATCTCGCAGCGCATCGTCGCCGGGGCCGGCGGCCACATCGACGTCCGGACCGAGCCCGGCAAGGGCACGACATTCACCGTGCGTCTGCCGGCGGTCGAGGAGTCGACGTTGTCGATCCACCCGCCGGCACCGGCGGCTTGAGCGCCTCCGCGGGCACGAGGACGTCGCGCGGATCCGGGAGCCCGGCCGGTGCGGGGGCGTCGAGCTCGTCGACCGCGAGCGCACGCGAGACGCCGTAGCTCTCGACGCGGAGACGGTAGAAGCGGAGATCGGTGCGGCGCAGGGAGTCGAGCGGGAGGCCGTTGTCGCGGAAGAGCTGTTCGAAGGCGGCCGCTCCCGTCCGCACGCCCTCGCGGCGCAACATCTCGGGCAACACGTAGCGCCAGTCGCTCGGCGACTGGTACCCGACGCCGTGCGCGGGGGAGATCGCGCGATTGGCGAGCTCGCGCGTGGGCTCGAGGAGATCCCCGTCGAAGATCAGGCGCGCGACCTCGACGTCGCGCTCGGCGAGCGTCGCCTCCGCCGAACCACCGAGCGCGAGCGCACGCGCCTCCCAGCGGTCCCGGGCCGAGGCGAGCGCCGTGAGCAGGGCCGACGCGATGGACGAGCCCCGCGCCGAGCGCCAGAGCCGCGGCGTCCCGTCGCGGTCGCGCACCAGCACGAGGATCTCGACCGGACGCGGGGCCCGGAGGGCGGGGGGGAACTGGCTCGCGAGCGGAGGCGGCGTTCCGGAGAGGACGAGCCGCGCGACGCGCGGCAGGGCAGCGCGCTCCTCCGACCCGAGCTCGACCGACGCGTCGGGCACGTACAGCGCGGAGGTCGCGGCGATGGCCTCGGCGTGGAATCCGTCGACGACGTCGAGGGCCGCGAAACGCTCGAGCAGGGAGGCGCCCTCTCCGGCGCGCGCGGTGGCGCGCGTGCCGACGAGCAGGCCCCGAGCGCCGCTCGTGCGCAGCGCGGCCGCGAGGGTCGAGGCCGCCTGTCCGGCGAGCGCGGCCCGCACGTCCGCCACCGCGCTCGCCTCGCGCCATTCCGTACCGACCACACGCAGCCCCCGCGGGGGCTCCTCGCCCGCGACGAGCACGAGCCCGCGATGCGAGAGCGCCTCGGCGAGCGGATCGAGCGCCCGCCAATGCCGGAACGCGACCCACCCGGCGCCGAGCAGGGCGAGCAGCACGAGGACCAGGGCGACGAGGCGGCGCGACATCATCGGGCGCGAGGCGCGGCTCGATCGGGGACGCGCCGCGGGGAGACGATCAGTACGTCACGCCGACGCCGACGTCGACCGCCCATTGCTGCGGCATCTTGGGGTTCGGGCTCCCGTTCACGGCGTCGAGGCCCCGCGAGGGATCGCCGAGGTCGTAGCGGAACGCGCCCGTGAGCTGGAAATGCAGGTACTGGATCTGGAAGCCGGCCGCGATGCGCGGATGCCAGGCGCGGATCTTGTCGAAGACGTAGAGGTTCGCGCCGGTGTCGTTGTCGGTGACGCTCCCGGGCGAGAGGTCCACGACGCCGCTGTCGACGATCGTCCAGACCATCTGACCGGCGACGAAGGGCGTGAGCCAGAGGGTGCGTCCGAGGACGAAGCCCTTCGAGAGGATCACGTCGGCCGTCGGTACGGTCATGGTGAAGCCGCGCGTCCCGGTGATTCCGGTGACCGTGCCGCGCACGGCGAGATCCGGGAGGAAGGCCGCTCCGCCGCGGCGGAAGCCCTCGAGCAGCGACCACTTCAGCTCGAACCCCCAGAGCCAGTTGCTCGTGTGGACGAGACGGCCGACGCTCGCGCCGAGCTCGAAGCCGAAGGGGAGGCCCTTGCGCGTCGCGATCCGGAACGCGGGAAGGCGCGACTCGGAGTAGAGGTTGCCCTGCTCGTACGTGGCGGACGAGCCGCCGTCGGTGCCGAGCGACCAGTAGTTCCGGGCGGCCTGCGTCGACGGCCCGTGGATGCTCGTCACGCTGCTCTCGAGGCCGACGTAGAAATGGCGGTAGCCGAGCGTTCGCGCCGGCGAGAGCACGGGATGGGCGACCACGTTCCCGAGCTGGAGCATGAGCCGCTGGTAGTTCGCCTCGTCCCCGACGCAGGTGGGGACGGAGCCGTCGGCCGGGCATTGGCCCATGCCGTCCACCCCGAGACGCGAGAGCGTCACGTCCATCGGATCGGCGGCAGCCCGCGGGGCGACCGCGAGCACGGCGAGCAGAGCCGCCGAGGCGAAGTACTTCGTGCGCATACGGGAGGGGACGTCTCCGGCCCCGACGCTATCGGCTCCCGTCCTCGGGAGTCAAGCACGGCCGCCTTGCCCGGAGCGCGTGGCCGCCTTATCCACCGCGCCATGCCCAGTGGCCCGAAGCTCCGCGCCGAGCCGATGGAGACCCCGTTCCGCGTCGTCCTGGTGGAGCCCGAGATCCCTCCCAACACCGGCTCCGTCGCCCGGACCTGCGCCGCCACCCGCTGCCCGCTGCACCTCGTCGGCAAGCTCGGCTTCCGCATCGACGAGCAGAGCGTGCGACGCGCCGGGCTCGACTACTGGCACCTCGTCGACGTCCACGTGCACCCGGATCTCCCCGATTTCGAGGCGAAATTCCCGAGCGCGAGGCTCCACCTCTTCAGCGCGAACGCGACCCGCAGCTACCTCGAGGCCGACTTCCGGCCGGGCGACGCCCTCGTCTTCGGCAAGGAGTCGGTCGGCCTGCCGGAAGCGCTCCTCGCGGCCCATCCGGACCGCGTCTGGGGCATCCCCACGCTCGGGGCCGTCCGGAGCCTCAACCTCTCGAATGCCGTGTCGATCGTCCTCTACGACGCCCTGCGCCGGCAGGGGGTCCTCGACCGCACGTTCGTGGGCTGACTCACAGGCGCGCCCGGTCCTTGACCCTGGGCGGTTCCGGTGCAGGCTGGCCGGCCATGGTCCGAGGCAATCGAGACAGGGCGAGCCGGGTCGTCGCGAGCGCGATCGCGACCGCGGTCGTCGCGACCTTCCTGGTCTCGACGGGCCCCTACGCCGCGGCGGACGAGCCGCTCGTCGAGGTGGAGGACGGCTGCACGGGCAACGTCGTGCGGATCCCGGCCTCCGAGCTCGGCCCTCCCCCCTCCGTCGCGACCGCGGCGGCCGAGGCGCCGCCTCCCGACGGCACCGCCCGCCCCGACGTCCCGCCCACCCGGTGGATGGCCGGCCGGACCCAGTGCCGACGCTACCGGACCCGCCGCTATTGCGACGGGCCGCTGCGGGTGCCCGAGCCCTACGGCCCGGAGAACGACCTCGCCCGGAGGCTCGGCCTCGGCAGCCACACGGCCGGCGGCCGCGCGCTCGAAGGAACGCCCCCGCCCGCGTGGATGGAGGCCGTCCGGGGTCTAAGGGCCCCGTCGCGCCTCAAGTGGCCCGTGGACGGCGGCTCGGTCCTGCGTGGCCTCAAGCGGGGCTCGAAGATCCGCGTCCGGGTCCCTCCCCGTCGCCGGGGGGGGCGCGCTCGCGTGACCTACCGCGTGAAGCCCCCCCACCGAGGCGTCGACATCGGCGCCTCGCCGGGCACCCACGTCTTCGCGATCGAGGACGGCCTCGTCATCTACGCCAAGAACGAGATGCGCGGGTACGGCAACGTCGTGGTGGTGCTGCACTCCGACGAGAGCATCAGCCTCTACGCCCACCTCCGGGCCGGCTGGGTCTTCCCCGGGCAGATCGTCCGGCGGGGCCAGGTCCTCGGCGAGGTCGGGGAGACGGGCCTCGCCCGCGGCCCCCACCTGCACTTCGAGTGGAGGCTCCACGGCCGCCCGCTCGATCCCCTGCCGCACTTCGTCGAGCGGCCCCGCGGCCGTCGCCCGGATCGCGAGACCGCGGCCGCCGAGCCCCCGGAAACGACCGAGCCGGAGGTGGCGCCGCCGTCCGCGGAGCCCGCAGAGGGCGAGGCCGAGCCCGCCGACGTAGAGGAAACGCCCGACGACGCGGATTTCGACCTCTGAGCGCTCGCTGGTGTGAACCGGGATTCCGCCTCGTGCGTCGAAGACCGTGAACGCGAGTTGACGTTCCTCGGCTGTCGGGGGCAAGGTGACGGCGGAATCCGCTTTCTCCAGGCCCCTCCCAGGGGTCCAAGAGGGTGGCATGCTTCTCGCACCACCCCGTGGCGACGAGGCGTCCAACCGGACCCGAGGAGTGCCCCATGCGTAGCCGCCTGCTTGTATCGATGGTCCTGCCCTTCTTCACCCTGCTCGGGGGATGCCCGGTCTGGGGAAGCACGGGCGGCGGGGGTGGCGGCACCTCCGGCTGTCGCACGAACGGCGACTGCGCCTCCGCGACCTACTGCAACCCGACGACGCGCAAATGCGATTCGTCGATCGTCTGCGCGACCGACGCAGCCTGCCCGACCGGCCAGGTCTGCGACTACCGCAGCACCTGCGTGCCGCAGACGCCGCCGCAGTGTCGCGGCAATTCCGACTGCACCGGCAGCCAGCTCTGCATCGAGGGCTACTGCCGTGACGCGTCGACCGAGGTCTGCCAGTTCAACTACGAGTGCGCGGGCGGTCGCCTCTGCGTGAACAGCACCTGCGTGGCCCAGTGCACGAGCGATGCGAGCTGCGGCTCGGGCCAGAAGTGCGACACCACGGCGCACTACTGCGTCACCGATCCGACCGAGTGCACGACGAGCGCGGATTGCTCGAGCCACCGTCACTGCGTCCAGGGTCGGTGCCTCCAGGACTGCACGGGCAGCTCGAGCTGCTCGAACTCGGTCGACGCATGCCAGACGTCGAACTCCGACTACTTCTGCCGCCCCGAGTGGAACCCGCGCGCCTTCTGCTCGAACAACACCCAGTGCACCTCGCCCTCGGTCTGCGACCTCACGGACCACGTCTGCCGCATCCCGTGCACGTACAACGCCGGCAGCAACGCCGACGACGTCTTCTGCATGCAGAACGACGCGCAGCTCGTCTCCTGCGGCAGCGACGGCTACTGCCACACGCAGCACGAGCTGAGCCCGACCTGCGCTACGCAGTCGAATTGCGCCTCGGGTCAGAGCTGCGTCGACGGCATCTGCCAGTGAGCCTTCGCGAGGCTCGCGGATGAGAGCGTCGTGCCCCTGCACGGCGCTCTTCCGCTTCCGTCCCTCCCGAGGCATCGTCCGTCCATGGCGACCGCGTGTCCGAAGTGTCGAGCCCCCTCGCTCGTCCGAGTCCACCCCGAAGCCCCCGGCACGGTGCTGCGCTGCGAGCGTTGCCACGGGCATTGGCTCTCCGCCGAGGCCGTGAAGGGCTTCGGCGAGGTCGTCGACGTCCGCCTCACGGATCGCCCGGTGGAGAGCACCCGCGAGAAGGATCGCCAGACGGGCCTCTGCCCCGAGGGCCACGGGATCCTGAGGCGCGCCCGCGTCGAGGCCAGGGACGGCGACTTCCACCTCGAGCGCTGCCAGGCCTGCCGAGGCGTGTTCTTCGACGCCGGCGAGCTCACGACGCTCGCGACGATGCACGTCCTCGGCCAGCTCGATCGCTACTTCGATCCGGACGCGACCCGGGAGGAGCGGAGGGCGCGCGTGCGGGAGCACCTCGACGCCGACGTGAAGGCCACGTTCGGCGAGGCGGTCTTCCTCGAGCTCGAGGATCTCGTGAGCCGCCTCGACGAGCATCCGAAGCGCTCGATGGCGCTCGCCTGGCTGACCGACCGTCTGACGAACGCCGGAGAAGACGAATGACCCGGGCCCCCGATCGCTCCCTCGACCTCCTCCCGGCGACCCTCGGCGACTATCGGGAGCGCGCGCGGGCCAAGCTGCCCCGCCAGCTCTTCGACTACATCGACGGCGGCGCCTACGACGAGGCGACGATGCGGGCGAACGTCGCGGACCTCCGCGACGTCCTGCTCCGGCAGCGGGTGCTCCGGGACGTCTCGCAGCTCTCGCTCGGGACGACCGTCCTCGGAGAGGAGCTCTCGATGCCCCTCGTGCTCGCGCCCGTCGGGCTCGCCGGCATGTTCGCCCCGCGGGCCGAGGTGCAGGCGGCCCGCGCCGCCGAGCAGGCCGGCATCCGCTTCTGCGAGTCGACCGTGTCGATCTGCTCGCTCGAGGAGGTCCGAGCGGCGACGACGGCGCCCTTCTGGTTCCAGCTCTACGTGATGCGCGATCGCGGCTACGCGAAGGAGCTGATGCAGCGCGCGGTCGCCGCTGGCTGCACGACGCTCCTGCTCACGGTGGACCTCGCCGTGGTCGGCGCGCGGTACCGCGACACGCGCAACGGCATGACGGAAGCCCTCTCCCTCGCCGGCTCGCTGCGCCGCGCGCTCGACCTCGCCTCGCATCCGGCGTGGATCCGCGAGACCGCCCTCGGCGGTCGCCCGCTCGTCTTCGGCAACCTCACGAAGGCGGTGCCCGGCGCCCGCAACCCGACCGACTTCCGCAAATGGGTCGACGGGCAATTCGATCCGGCGGTCACCTGGAAGGACATCGAGTGGGTCCGCGCGAGCTTCCCGGGGAAGGTCGTGCTGAAGGGCATCCTCGACGCGGACGACGCGCGCGAGGCGGTCGCCGTCGGAGCCGACGGCGTCGTCGTCTCGAACCACGGCGGAAGGCAGCTCGACGCCGTGCCCTCGACCACGCGGGCCCTCCCGCCCGTCGTCGACGCCGTCGGTGAGAGGATCCCCGTCCTCGTCGACGGAGGCATCCGGAGCGGCCTCGACGTCGTGAAGGCCCTCGCGCTCGGAGCGAAGGCCTGCCTCGTCGGACGTCCGTGGGCCTACGCCGTCGCCGCACGCGGAGAAGCGGGCGTCGCGCACATCCTCTCGATCGTGAAGAAGGAGATGGAGGTGGCGATGGCGCTCACGGGCGTCACCGACGTACGCGCGCTCGGCCCCGATGCGCTCTTCCGCCCGGGGACGACGGCGGGGAATCGCTGAGGCGATCGAGGGGTTCCTCCTCCACGATGCACCTCGTCCTCCTCCACGCGCTCGCCCGCACCGGGCGCTCGATGCGGCCGCTCGGTCGGGCCCTCGAAGGCGCGGGCCATACCGTCGACGTCGTGCCCTATCCCTCGCGCGCGCGTCCGCTCGAGGGCCTCGCGGAGCACGTGCTCGACCGCCTCGAACGCACGGGCGTCCGAGGGGCCGGCGACGGGCTCGGCTTCGTCGGTCATTCGATGGGCGGCGTCGTGTACCGTTCGCTGCGCCTCGTCGACCCCGACTTCCGCTGCGGCCGCAGCGTGCTCCTCGGCTCGCCGGCGGCCGGCTCCCTCGTCGCCGAGACGCTGGCCCGGCTCCCCCCCGTGCGATGGGCCTACGGCCTGGCGCTGCCCGAGCTCGAACGACGACGCGTCGACGCCCTCCCGGAGTTCCCCGGACCGACCGGCTGCATCGCGGGAACCCATGCCTCGCCGCTCGTGCCCGCGTCCTGGGTGCTCCGGCTCGTCGCGCCCGGCGAGCCCTCGGACTCGACCGTCCTCGTGCGGGAGGCGCTCCATCCCGCGGCGGCGGACCACGCGACCGTGCATGCCTCCCACACGTTCCTCCCGTCGAACGCCGAGGTCACGGAGCTCGTGCTCCGCTTCCTCGCCCACGGCAGCTTCACCGCGCGCTGAGCCTCAGGCGTCGATGCAGGCCTGGACCGCTTCCTCGACGGTGTAGGCCGGCACGAAGCCGAGCTGCTCGCGAGCCCGCGTGTCGTCGACCATGCAGACGTAGCGGACGTGATCGAGCTCCGGCGAAGGGAAGCTCGAGAGGCGGAAGCGGAACGCCTGCGCGATCGCCGCCTGGAGCAGCGGGCCCGGCACGGGCGTGAGCTTCTTGCCCGCCATCGCGAAGAGCCGGGAGAGCGGCAGCTCGCCCGGGCCCCGGAGGTTGTAGATGCCCCGCACGCCCGGCTCGAGCGCGCGCAGGATCGCGCGCACGACGTCGCGCTCGTGGATCACCTGCACCATCGGATCGAAGCCGAGCACGCTGATCGGCCGCTCGAGCCGCAGGTAGTTGCTCGGTGCGTTGCGCACGGTGCCGAGGATGTGGCACGGGCGGAGGATCACGGTCTCGGTCTTCGGATTCCGCCAGAAATAGCTCTGCGCGAGCATGTCGAGCTCGACGAGGTCGCGGATCGCGAAGAATTCCTGCGAGCCGAGGAGAGGCGCCTCCTCCGTGAGGAATTGCGGATTGTCCGGCTGCGGTCCGTAGACGTTCGCGCTCGAGAGCACGACGAGCTTCGGCACCTCGAACTGCTCCATGTACTCGAGCAGCTTCTGGAAGGCGACGACGTTCCAGCTGTGGCGCAGCCGGTGGTGCGAACGCGGATCGTGCATCACGCCGAGGTGCACGACGGCCCTCACCCGCTCCTGCCGGAAGACGTCCTTCGTCTTCTTGCGGCGGACGTCGAGGCGGTAGTGGACGATGTCCTTCGGGGCGTCGGGGAACGGACGCCGATCGATGCCGACGACGCGCGAGTCGCGGTGGAGCACGCGGGCGACGAGCTTGCCGAGCCGTCCGCAGATGCCCGTGACGAGGATCGTGCCCTCTCCGTCGTCGATCGGCCCCTCGGTCGTGCCCTCGGCCTCGTCCCGAGCGGCGACGGGCGGATGGCGCACGGCGGAGCCGGGCTCGGCGCTCGCGGGCTCCGGCACGACCGGACGCGCGTCGTCCACCGTGCCACCGCTCGACGGAACGTCGACCGTGGCGGCGACGAGCTCGATCGCCGGAATGCGCGGCGGCTCCGGGAGCGTCGGCGTCACGGCGGGAAGCGCCGCGGGCTCGATCGACTCGGTGGCCGCACGGGGAGGACGGGCCGAGATGCGTGGTCGCGACGCCTTCGGCTCGGAGGGGGCCCCGCTCGGCATCGGACGGGCGGAAGGCCGCTTCGCGGGCTTCGGGGTCTCGACGGTGGCCGAGGGCTCGGCCATCCGGGAGGAGGCCTTCGAAGGGCTTCCCTGGGTCGAGCCGGGCCTGGGTGTGCCCGCCTTGGGCGTCGCCTTCACCTGCGCGCCTCGGCCCTCGGGCGACGGCTTCTTCGACGGGAGACGTGCCGACGGCTTCGAGCGCTCCGCGGCGCTCGCGGGCTTCGTCGCGGACGCCTCGTCCTCGCGAGCGCCCGCGCGTGCACGCGCCGCTGGCTTCTTCTTGTCCTCGGAGTTCCCCACGGGCCGGGATTATCCGAGGCCGCGCGCCCCGTGGCAACCCTCGACTCGGCGAACGCGCACGATCAGAAGAACACGCTCTCGCGCTCGTCGAGACCGCCCTTCAGCATGCTGGCGATCTCGGTCTTCACGGCCCAGACCTTCGCCTCGACGACGGCATCGTCGTCGTCGGCATCGCCGTCGAAGGTCATCGGAGAGCCGAAGTAGAGCCGGTACTTCGTCGGCAGTGGGAACGGCATGCCGAGAAGGAGCTGCGGAAGGAACGGGAACGACGGCATGCCGAGCAGGTCGGCGACCGGCTTCACGTTCGCCACGGACGGATACTGCTCCTCGGCGCCGATCACCGCGACGGGCACGATCGGGGTCTTGGTCTCGAGTGCGAGCCGCATGAACCCGAGGCCGAACTCGCTGAGCTGGTAGCGGCGATCGTAGGTCTTCGAGATCCCCTTCGCTCCTTCCGGGAAGACGATCAGGGCCTCCTCCTGCTGGAGCAGGCGCCGCGCGTTGTCGGGCGCGCCCACGACCTGCCCGCAACGCGGGAAGACGGTCGAGACGAAGGGCAGCTCCGCGGTCCACTTCTCCACCATGCTCCGCGGGAAGCGGGGCGGCTTCGCGTCGAGGAGCATGGCCGCGCCGATGATGACGCCGTCGAGGGGGATCTGCCCGGAGTGGTTCGCGATGACGAGCACCCGGCCTTCGGGGAGCTTCTCGATGCCGTGGACGACGGTGCGGAAGTAGCGCCGGTGCAGGAGCGCCGCCACGGCGAGCGCGTAGCGGGCGAAGCGGGGGTCGAAGCCGAAGGGATCCCAGCCGATCGCGTTCGGATGGACGACGATGTCGCGGATGCGGCCCTCGATGTCCTCGCCGGTGACGCTCGTCGCGACCTTCACGAGGGCCTCGCCGAAGGCTTCGAGCCCCGGGAAGGTCGGGGGCGCCGCGCCTTCGAAGCCTTCGAGCGAGGGCGCCTCGTAGGCGGCGAGCGAGCGATTCGATTCGGGCATGCGGCAATCCTCGACCGAGGTGCGCCGATCGTCAACCGGCCGGGCGCGGCGCGCGCGAGGTCGCCGTCATCCGCCGCGGTGGTGTGCGATCCCGCGGAGCCGGCGCGCGCCGTAGAGCACGAGCCCGACGAGGACGGTGAGCGCTCCGTACGCACCCGCCTCGGGGCGCACGCGCAGGGCGGCGATCACGACCCAGGCGGAGGCGATCGCGAAGACCCCCGCGGAGACGTGGAGCAGCGGCGCGCGGTACGGACGTGGCAGAGCGGGTTCGGTCGACCGCAGGACCATCGCGGCGACGGCGGTCAGGGCCGAGAAGACGCCGAGGAGGAAGCCGACGTACGTGAGGAGGGCCTCGAACGTCGAGGTGAGGACGAGCGCGACGGCGACGAGCGCCTGCGCCGCGAGCCCGAGCGTCGGCGAGCCGCCGCGGCCTCGTCGCGCGAACGACGCGAAGAAGAGCCCGTCTTCCGCCATCGCCATCGGCACGCGCGGTCCGGCCAGGACCATGCCCGAGATCGACGAGAAGAGCGCGAGTGCGACCATCGCGGAGATCGCCGCGCCCACTCCGGGGCCGAAGAGCTCGCGCGCCGCGACGTGCGCGACGATCGCCGGATCCTCCGCGAGGCGTGCAGGACTGGCCCCGTAGAAGAAGGCGACGTTCAGGACGACGTAGAGGGCCGTGACGAGGGCCGTCCCCGCGAGCAACGCGCGAGGCAGCGTGCGGACCGGCTCGCGGAGCTCTCCGGCCAGGTAGCCCGCGGAGCCGAACCCCGAATACGCGAACGACACGAAGACGAGCGCCAGGGCGAACCGCCCGCTCCCGAACGAGGCGTGTGCCCCCGCATCGAAGTTCGACGTCCGCCCCTCGCCGACCACCAGCGCCGCGAACGCGAAGGCGAGGAGCAGCAGCGTCTCGAGCGCCGTGACGAGGGTCTGGGCGCGGGCGCCGACGGAGACGCCGAGACCGTGCACGGCCGTCGGGATCAGGATCAGCGCGACGGCTCCCTCGTGCACGGGGATCGACGGGACGATCGCGTGCAGGTGGCTCGCGCAGGCGACGGCGGAGGCGGCGATCGAGGCCGCGAAGCCCACGGCGATGGACACGCATCCGGAGACGAAGCCGACCGACGGATGCAGGGCGCGCGAGAGGTAGACGTACTCCCCGCCCGCGCGCGGGAACATCGCGCCGAGCTCCGCGTACACGCTCGCGCCGAGCAGGGCGAGCAGGCCACCGACGACCCAGGCGAAGAGCGCGAGCCGCGCGTCGCCGAGCTCTCGCGCGAGGAGGCCGCTCGAGACGAAGACGCCGGTGCCGACCATGTTCGAGACGACCACGGCCGTGGCGGCCGGGAGGCCGAGGCGACGCACGGACGAATCGGCCTCGTCGGAGGGCGCGCCCATCCGTCAGCGCTCCTCGCGAGCGCGGCCCGTCATCGGGACGAAGAGCACGGGCTCGACCGATCGGTCCGTGAATCCCTCGCGGGTCCGCGTGACGACACGCAGCATCTGGTAGCCCTCGCCGACGGGGATCACGAGCTTGCCGCCGATGGCCAGCTGCTGCTTCAGCGGCTCCGGGATCCTCGGGGCCGCCGCGGTGACGACGATGCCGTCGTACGGCGCGTGCTCGCGCCAGCCGGCATAGCCGTCACCGGCGCGGACGTGGACGTTCCGATACCCGAGGCGTGCGAGGTCGCGCTCGGCGCGGCGTGCGAGGGGCTCGACGATCTCGATCGTGTAGACCTCGCGGACGAGCAGCGAGAGCACGGCGGCCTGATAGCCGGAGCCGGTCCCGATCTCGAGCACGCGATCCCCCGGTTCCGTCTCGAGCAGCTCGGTCATGATCGCGACGACGAGCGGCTGACTGATCGTCTGCCCGTAGCCGATCGAGACCGGATGGTCGTCGTAGGCCTCGTCCCTCGCCTCCACGGGCACGAGCTCCTGCCGAGGCACGCGTCGCATCGCGTCGAGCACGCGGAGATCGCGCACCCCGCGGACCTCGAGCTGCTCGTGCACCATCCGCGCGCGGGCGAGGACGAAGCGATCCGCCTCGCTGTGCGCGGGAGCGCCCCCGATCTGGAGCGCGGGCGGCCGCGCGCGGTCCGGCTCGCGCCCGCAGGCGGGAGTCGCGACGCCGAGAAGGATCGCGGCGAGCCGCCCGGCGCATCCGCGCAGGCTCGTGCTCCGTCGTCGCCGTCCCACCGTCGATTCGCGCACTCGCCCCCCGATCGCGGATCCGCGCTTCCCCGACGGAACGTACCAGGGAAGAGCGCGCGGCATCGCCCCCCTCGCCCCCCGACACGGGACGGGCCACCGCGCGGAGGGGGGCGGGCATGCCCGAAAAGTTGACCGTTCGGCCCGATCCGTTCGATCCCACGAGGGTCATGATCCGTCGAGCCCTCCGAACGACGACGTTCCTCGCGATCCTGCTCGGCCTCGCCGGCCGCGCCGGCGCCGACGACGGCCTCGCGCTCGCGAGCGCGATCGAGGCCCATCCCCAGCCGGCGGACGTCGAGGGGAGCGGGGACCTCGAGCCCTCGGCCCTCGGCGGGTCGAGCGGCGCGATCCTCGAGCCGCCCGACGACGAGGCCGAGGAAGACGAGGCGACGCCGCGACGCACGGGCGGCCGCCGCGCCCCGCGCCGCCGCGAGAGCAACGGGCCGCGCCGCGTCCCGACCCCGCACGGCGCCTCCAAGGAGCGCGCCGACCGTCTCGGGCTCGGCACGCGCGACGCAGCGATCGTGCTCCTGCACGATCCTCCCGAGCGACGCTGGGTGGAGGCCGCCGGACGCGCGCGTCCGCGCACGCTCCGCTGGCCTGTGGACGAAGGCGGATTCGGCCGCGGCGTGGGCTACGTCCGGACCGATCGCCCCGAGGTCCCGCACAACGGAGTCGACATCGTCGCTCCCCGCGGCTCGATCGTCCACGCGGCCGCGGACGGCATCGTGGCCTACAGCGACAACGGCCTGCGCGGCTACGGGAACTGCGTGATCATCCTCCACGCGGACGGCCGCATGACGCTCTACGGCCACCTCGATCGAGCGACGGTGCAGCCCGGCTATCGCGTGCGCCGCGGCGAGCGCATCGGCTTCGTCGGCAGCACGGGCCATTCGCAGGGCCCCCACCTCCACTTCGAGCTCCGCGACGAAGGAAGGCCTCTCGATCCGATGGGCGAGTTCCGCGGAAAGCCGTGGGTGGAGGGGCGCTCGCGCCTGAACGCCCTCCGCGCCCAGCCGGGCGGCGGCCATCGACGGGACCATCTCGGCGAGATCGTGCCCGACTTCTCGGCGGAGCCGGAGGCCGACGCGCCCGCACGCACCGCGACGCGCGAGGAAGCGCCCGCGCGCACCGCGACGCGCGAGGAAGCGCCCGCACGCACCGCGACGCGCGAGGAAGCGCCCGCACGCACCGCGACGCGCGAGGAAACGCCCGCACGCACGGCGAGCCGCACGGAGCCGGCGTCGCGTCTCGCATCCCGCGACGAGACCCGGTCCCCTGCCGCGCCCGAGACCGCGGCGGAGCCCTCCGTGGCGGAGCGTCCGCCGGCGCGCGTTCGTCGCCTCCTCGAGCGCGGAGCCGACGCCACCCTGCTGGCTTCGCTCCCGGGACGGCTCTTCTCGAGCCTGCTCTGGCCCACGCGCGGTGGCCGCGATCTCGGAGACCAGGACACCCTCCGGATCGCGGTCGATCCCTCCACGGCCGTGCGCGCTTCGGCCGACGGGCGCGTCCTCTACGTCGGGCAGGGGCTCGACGGCACGACGACCTCCGTCGTGCTCCTCCACAAGAACGGCTGGATCACCATCTACTCGGGCGTCGGCGCGGTCCACGTCGAGGTCGGCGACGACGTCGAGCGCGGCTCGTGGATCGCGGCCGCACCCGAGCGGCGTTCGACCATCCGCTTCGACCTCGTCGATGCGGGCCGGACGACGGATCCGCGCGCCCGCCTCGTCGGCGCTCCCCTGGCCGCGACCGACCTGCCCACCGACCGGGCGCGGCGGCGGTGACGGGACGGCCCGGCTGCGTCATGCTCGCCCCATGACCGAAGCCCCCTTCGACCTCGACCGCATCGGCGGATGGCGCGCGCTCCGCGACCTCGTCGACGAGGTGCTCGCCTCCGGCGAGATCGCCCTGAAGATGTACTCGGGCGGAGCCGCCGCACGAGTGCAGGCGAAGCCCGATCGCAGCCCCGTCACGGAAGCCGACCGCGCCGTGGAGGAGAAGCTCCGCGCCTACCTCGAGCGGAGCTTCCCCGGCGTCGGCTTCTTCGGCGAGGAGACCGGATCCTCGGGAGAAGGCGCGCCCATGCGCTTCCTCGTCGACCCCATCGACGGCACGCGGGCGTTCATCCGCGGCCTGCCCACCTGGTCGATCCTCGTCGCGCTCGAGGCCGAGGGAATCCCCTCGATCGGCATCGCCTACATGCCAGCGGCCGGAGATCTCTTCGTCGGCATCCGCGGGCACGGCGCGGACTGCAACGGCCGGCCCTGCCACGTCTCGAAGGTGGCGACGCTCGACGCCGCGCTCGTCTCGCACGGCGGCCTCCAGCAGTTCACGGACACCGGCCAGGACGGGATGCTGCTCCGCCTGTCGAAGAGCACGTACACCTGCCGCGGCTTCGCCGATTTCGACGGCTATCGCCAGTTGCTGCTCGGCAAGTGCGACGCGATGGTCGACCCCGGGATACAGCCCTACGACGTCGGCGCGGCCGCCGTGCTCGTCCGCGAGGCGGGGGGCACGTTCACGTCGATCGCGGGCGAGGCCACGATCCACGGAGGCTCCGGCCTCGCGAGCAACGGCGCCATCCACGAGGCCCTCGTCCGGGCGCTCCGAGGCGACGCATGAGCGCGAGCGACACGAAGGCGCGGGACGCGGGCGCGGAGCTCGTCTTCGATCGCCGCCCGGAGGCACGCACGCTCGCGAGGCGCCTCGCGATCGCGGTCGCGAGCCTCGTCGGCTTCGTGCTGGTGGCGCTCTCCGTCGGCCTCGAGCTGCCCTGGCTCCCCCTGCCCCTGGCGCTCGTCGTCGCGGCCGTGATCGCGGGCGGCGGCATCCTCCTCACCCGGGGATCGGACGCGCACGCCCGCGTCGTGGTGGAGCCCCAGGGGCTCGCGATCGACGGTCCGGTGGGCACGGTCCGAGTGCCCTTCGAGAGCATCCGTGGCCTCCGGCACACGGGCGACTCGATCGAGCTGCTCGGCGCCGACGGTCGCACGCTCGGCGAGCTCCACGACGTGCTGCTCGGCGAGCTCGAGCTCTTCCGCCGCATCGCCCTGCGCTGCCCCCTGCTGCCCCCGAAGCGGGAGCAGGAGCACGTGCGTCCGGGGTACGCGGTGCTCGAAGGAACGCGCCTCGTGCGTCCCGAGGGTCACGACGACCGGCCGATCGAGCTCGACGAGATCCGCCGCGTGGACCTCATCCCGCCGACGGCCAACGAAGTGGTGGGGGCGCTCGTCCTCGACCTCCACCTCGACGCACGGCGCGTCATCGTGACGACCGACGTGGCGACCGGCATGTACGTCCTCGCCGCGCGCGGGGGCCTCACGACCGAAGTGGGCTGAGGCACGGGTTGCCGCCCGCCCCGGGGCCCCGTATCGTCGGGGGAATCGAGGAGCCGAGATGAGCGATTTCCCGACGGTCCATGACGAAGCCACCGAGACCCCGATGTGGGTGCCGGTGCTGGGCATCGGGCTGCTCGTGCTCTCGATGCTCGGGGCCATCGTTCGCTCGACGGTCGACGAGGTGAGCAACCCGACGGCGAGCCCCGAGGTCGCTCCCGCGGACGTCCCGAGCGGCCCCCAGACGCCCGAGGAGCTGCAGGACGTCGACCCGCGGGAGGCCATTCGCCGCTTCCTGGCCGGCGAGATGGAGTGACGGCTTCCGCCGTGGGCCGACTCACGCGAGGAGGTGGCCCGTGACGAACGTCCCCCTGCTGCTGCGCGCCACGCTCGCGCTCGTCGTCCTCGCCGGTCTCGTCGCCTACGTGAACCGCCGCCTCGGCCGCTGGGTCGCCCGGTCCGACGCCGATCGCCGCGCCATCGGCCTCGTGCTGGCGCTCGGCCCGCTGCTCATCCTCGCCGGCCGCTTCGGCGCGCGCCTCGCGCCGGTGGCCCATGGGGAGCCGTTCGCCTTCGTGTACGCGACGGGCTTCACGCTCGCGATGATCACGACCTTCGTGGCCGCGCTGCTGCTCCCGATCGACGTGCTGCGCGGCTTCGCCTACCTCGTCGGCAGGGTCCGGGCCGTGCCCGGAGGGGCGCGGGCCGCAGGCGAGGCCACGGCCACGGAGCCCGCGGAGGCGGAGACCGAGGAGACGTCGGACCCGGGCGCGGAGGCCCTTCCGCGCCGCGAGCTCCTCTACCGGGCCGCCACCGGCGCCGCCCTCTCGATCGCGACCGGGAGCGCGCTCCACGGCCTCTTCGTCGGTCGACACGACTACGCGCTCGAAGAGCACGAGGTGCGTCTGCCGAAGCTCTCGCCGAGGCTCGACGGCTACACGATCGTCCAGCTCTCGGACATCCACGTCGGCGCGTTCGTGAAGGAGGCCGAGATCCGTGCGGCCCTCGCGCTCGTGCGGCGCGCGCGGCCGGATCTCGTGGTGCTCACGGGGGATCTCGTCGACCACGACATCCGGTACGCGCCCTACCTCGGACGGCTCGTGCGCGCGCTCGCACCGCTGGCGCGCGACGGGGTCGCCGCCATCCCCGGCAACCACGACTACTACGCCGGGATCGACGGCGTCGTCGACACCGTCCGTCGGGCCGGCGGGCGGATGCTGCGGAACGAGGGCTTCGTCGTCGGCGACCCGCGCGCGGGTCTCGCCCTGCTCGGCGTCGACGACCCGTGGGGCAAGCCCGTCGGCGGCCCCGGCCCCGACCTCGAGGCCGCTCTCCGGACGGTGCCGCGCGACCTGCCCCGGATCCTGCTCGCGCACCAGCCGGTTGTCTTCGCCGACACGCGCGGGAACGTGGAGCTGCAACTTTCGGGGCACACCCACGGAGGGCAGATCGCGCTCGGCTACAACCCTGCCGAGGCCGTCCTGCCGCACGGCTGGGTGCGCGGTTTCTACGGCTCGCGCGCGAGCCGCCTCTACGTGAACCGGGGATTCGGAACGGCCGGGCCTCCCTCGCGCATCGGCTCGCCGCCCGAGGTGACGCGCATCGTGCTCACGGCGGGCTGACGGTCGCTCCGGCCGGGCGGCTACCGCCCCGCTCCGTGTCGGGAACCGCCAGCACGACACGCCACGCGCGCCCTTCCCTCGCCATCGGGACCTCGGCGCGCTCGCGCGGTCCGTCCCCGATCACCTTCACCGTGGCGCGGTCGCCCTCGATCCGCTCGACGAAGCCACCCTGCCGGCGAGGCTCGAAGCGCAGGCCGTAGCGGCCGCGGACCATCATCTCCCAGGGCTCGAAGTGTCGGTGCGCGAGCGAGCTCGCGAGCTCGGCGCGGGCGCGGAGCCTCGCGCGCGACTCGGGCGCGAGGAGACGATACGCGCGCTCGAGCGCGGCCCCGTCGTGCTCGCTCTCGCCCATCGCCGCGAGGAAGAGCTGCAGCGCCCCCGCCGGCGTCTCGTCGGAGACGCGCGGAGCGCAGCCGACCGCGACCGCGCAGGCGGCGAGGGCGGCGACGACGAGGCTCCGGGACGTACGCGTTCGAACCATGGAGACGGTCGCGAGGACGCATCGGCCCCTCGCGGGCGAGCTTCTTACGACGTCGGAGGCCCGCCGGCCACTGGAGGAGGCGCGGGCGAGCTCGACCGCTTCGACGCCGCCCGCTCGGCCTCCGTGTTCCGCTGAGCGGAACGGCGCTCCTTCGAAAGCCCCGGAATTGCCAAGCGATCCCGCGAATCTCGGCCCGTGAAACGTTGACGCGCGGGGGGTCGGGGATAAGATGCCGGTCGACTCCCGACCCGAGGAAGCAATGCCCGAGACCACGTACGACGCCATCGTCATCGGAAGCGGCCCTGGAGGCTACGTCTGCGCCATCCGCCTGGGCCAGCTCGGCGTGAAGACGCTCCTCGTCGAAAAGGAGTCGATCGGCGGCGTCTGCCTGAACTGGGGCTGCATCCCGTCGAAGGCCCTCATCGCCGCCTCGAACGTCGTCGAGCGCATCAAGTCCGCCGACGCGATGGGCATCAGCGTCGAGGGCGTGAAGGTCGACGTCGCGAAGATGCAGGCCTGGAAGAACGGCATCGTCAAGAAGCTCACGGGCGGCATCAAGACGCTCGTCACGGGCAACGGCGCCGACGTCGCGATGGGCACGGCGACGCTCACCGGGCCGAACACCGTCGAGATCGTCGACGCGAACGGCTCGAAGTCGACCGTGACCGCGAAGAAGGCGATCGTCGTCGCCACCGGCACGCAGGTCATCCAGATCCCGGGCTTCGCGCTCGACGGGAAGACCATCGTGACGGCGCGCGAGGCCGTGAGCTTCGACGAAGCGCCGAAGCACCTCGTCATCATCGGCGGCGGCGTGATCGGCCTCGAGCTCGGCATGGTCTACATGAAGCTCGGCTCGAAGGTCACCGTCGTCGAGCTCACGGACAACCTCCTCCCCGGCGTCGACACCGACCTCGTGAAGGTCGTCGAGAAGCACCTCCGCAAGGGCTCGGTCGACGTCCACCTCGGCACGAAGGCCGTCTCCGCGAAGCTCGTCGACGGCGGCGCCGAGGTGACGATCGAGAAGAACGGCGCCCAGCAGACGCTCGCCTGCGACAAGGTCCTCGTCGCCGTCGGCTTCAAGCCGAACAGCCAGGGCCTCGGCCTCGAGAAGGCGGGCGTGAAGCTCGATCCGCGCGGCCACGTCGCGGTCGACGGTCAGTTCCGCACGAACGTCCCGAGCGTCTACGCGATCGGCGACGTGAAGGGCCCGCCCTACCTCGCCCACAAGGCCTCGAAGGAGGCCGAGCTCGCGGCGGAGATCATCGCCGGACACAAGGCCGGCGTGGACTACCGCGCGATCCCGGCGGCGATCTTCACGCATCCGGAGATCGCGACCGTCGGCCTGAGCGAGGCGGCGGCGAAGGCGCAGGGCAAGAAGATCCGCGTCGGCAAGTTCCCCTTCGCGGCCTCGGGGCGCGCCATGGCGGTGAGCGAGACCGACGGCTTCATCAAGGTCATCGTCGACGAGGACGACCATCAGGTGCTCGGCGTCGGCATCGTCGGCCCCGAGGCGAGCGATCTCATCAGCGAGGCCGCGCTGGCCATCGAGATGAGCGCCTTCGCCGAGGACGTGGCGCTCACCATCCATCCGCATCCGACCCTCGGCGAAGGCGTGATGGAGGCCTTCAAGGCCGCGCTCGGCGAGGCCGTCCACGTGCTCAACAAGTGAGCGTGGGCCGCGCGCTCTCCCATCTCTCGGTGCACCGGCTCGGGCGTGTCCCGTACGCGGAGACGCACGAGCTGCAGCGTCGCCTGGTGGAGGCCCGCGTCGAGGGACGGATCGGGGACGTCCTGCTCCTGCTCGAGCACGATCCTCCCTCGTTCACGCTCGGACGGAGCGCGAAGGAGAACCACGTCCTCCTGCCGAAGGAATTCCTCGCGACCCAGGGCATCGAGGTGCACGACACGGGCCGCGGCGGCGACGTCACCTACCACGGCCCCGGGCAGCTCGTCGGCTACCCGATCGTCTCGCTCTCGCCCGACCGCCAGGACGTGCGCAAGTACGTCGCCTCCCTCGAGGAGACGATGATCCGCGTCGCGGCCGACTACGGCATCTCGGCGAGCCGGGTCGAGGGGCTGAACGGCGCCTGGGTCGGCGACCGGAAGATCGGCGCGGTCGGCGTCCGCATCAGCCGCTGGGTCACGATGCACGGCTTCGCCCTGAACGTGAGCACGAACCTCGCGCACTTCGCCCTGATCGTCCCGTGCGGCATCCGCGACAAGGACGTGACGTCGATCCTCCGCGAGACGGGCCACGACGTGCCGATGCACGAGATCGAGGACGCCGCGATCCGTCACTTCGCGGAGCAGTACGGCTCCGAGGTCGAAGTGCACGACGGTCCCCCGACGATCCCCGACTGAGCCCCCTTCCGTGGTACAAGCGACGGCATGGGCGTGGACGTGCCGTCCTGGATGGAAGCGCTGCGGGATCGAGCGGGTCCGCTGCTCGAGAAGGCCCTCGATCTCGCCGCCTGGAAGGGCCCCTCGCCCTTCCCGGCCGGCGCGGCCGGGACCCGCAGGCTCGCGGAGCTCGTGAGCGCCTTCGCGCACGACGAAGCGGCGAACGATTCGGACGACGCCCGCTTCGTCGAAGGGGCCGGGGCCATGCTCGGGCTGCTCCTGCTCGCGCACGTGGGGCTCGGCGAGTACCGGAAGAACGGCACGAAGCATCGGGTCGCGCTCGGTCGGCGCGGCTGGTTCGATCCCTTCGCCGCGATCGACGCCTCGCTCGACGCCCCCCAGCCGACCCGCGAGCTCGCACGCCGGATCGCCGCGGCCGAAGCCGAGGCCGCGGGCGACGGTCCCATCGCGCGCATCGCGATCGCCTTCGAGGACGTGCTCCGCGAGATGCGGCCGGGCCTCTCGATCGCCGGCCAATTCGAGCTCGAGCTCGTGCTCTCGAACGACGTCGAGGTGGACCTCGGCCGGATCGCCGAGGCGACCGACGGGCAGGGGATCGAGACCGTCCGCACGGCGGCGCGGAAGCTCGCCTCGCTGCTCCCGGGCGAGGGCGAGGTGCAGCGGACCTCGTGGGACGAGGCGCGAGCCATCCTCCTGCCGCGTCTCGTCGCGAGCGCCTTCGTCGAGGAGCTGCACGGAGCCCATCCGGCCTCGACGGGACGCATCTTCAGCCGCTCCCTCTGCCCCGGCATCGAGCTCGCGCTCGTGCTCGCGTACGAGGGTCGTGCCCGCTACGTGCGTACGGACGAGGTCTCGGCGTGGCAGGACCTCGAGGACGCCGTCGTCGCCCAGGCCGTCGAGAACCTCGCGTCGCGCTCGGGTCGCGCCCGCTTCGCCTCCGTCGACACGGACCACGGCCGGCTCGTCGTCGCCCGGAGCGGGGACGGGCTCGACGCCGCGCGGCTCCTCCTGCCCGGGCTGTCGAGCGTGCTCGGGAGCGCGCTCCCGGGGCCCCATGCGGTGGCCGTTCCGCATCGCGACACCCTGCTCGCGTGCTCCGCGGACGACGCGCACGCGGTCGCCTTCCTCCGGCAGCGGGCGGAGGACGACGCGGCGCGGGCGCCGCATCGCATCTCGTCCGTCGTGCTCCGGGTCGACGGACGCACGATGGAGGTGCTCGGCACATGAAGGTGGACGACGTCCCTCGTTCGGTGATCGAGGCCTACGGGCTCGACGACGCGATGCTCGAGCCGATCACCATCGGGCTCATCAACCGCACCTACCGCGTCTCGCGCGACGGCCGACCGGTGCTCGTCCTGCAGCGTCTGCACCCGATCTTCGCCGGGGCGGTGAACTCGGACATCGAGGCGATCACGACGCACCTCGTCGCCCGCGGTCTCCGTACCCCGACGCTCGTGCGGACCCGCGACGGGCGCCTCTTCCACGAGGACGAGGGCGTCCATCGCGCGCTCACGTACCTCGAGGGCCACGTGCACACGACGCTCCGCGAGCCGGCCCTCGCGCACGCGGCGGGCGTGCTCGTCGGCGCCTTCCATCGCGCGGTCTCGGACCTCGAGCACGACTTCGCGTTCACGCGACCAGGCGCGCACGACACGCCGAAGCACCTCGCGGCGCTCGAGGCCGCGTTCGACGCCGGTCGTTCGCACGCCGAATACGACCGCATCGCCCCGATCGCCGACGCGATCCTCGCGCACGGCCGTCGCCTCCCGCGCATCGGGGAGCTGCCCGTCCGCATCATCCACGGCGACCTGAAGATCACGAACCTGCTCTTCGACGCCGAGGATCGGGGCGTCGCGCTGCTCGATCTCGACACGATGCAGAAGAGCACGCTCGCGATCGAGATGGGCGACGCGCTCCGCTCCTGGTGCAACCCACTCGGCGAGAGCGACGTCGAGGCCCACGTCGACGAGGCGCTGCTCGAGGCCGCGCTCCGCGGCTTCGGCGAGTCCGCCGGGAGCCTCCTCGAGCCCGAGGAGCGCGAGACCCTGGTCGCCGGGCTCGAGACGATCGCGCTCGAGCTCGCGTCCCGCTTCTGCCGCGACGCGTTCGAGGACTGCTATTTCGGCTGGGACGCGAGCCGCCACCCGAGCCGCACGGCCCACAACCAGGTCCGGGCCCGCTCGCAGCTCTCGCTCGCGCGCTCGGTCGCCGATGCGCGAACGCGGCTCGAGCACATCGCCGCACACGCGCTCCGCGCCTGAGCCGAGCGCGGTCGCGGCTTCCCAGCCAGGTCGGGCCGGGGCATCCTCCCCGCATGCAGAGAGCCCCGAGCCGCACCCTGCGGCACCTGCCCCTCCTCCTCCCCCTCGTCGTCGCCGCCTGCGGCGGCAGCCACGCCGAGCCGCGCACGGCCGCGGACGTCGTCCGCGAGACGCCCCCGCCGCCCCCGCCCGTGGACACCTCGCCGGTGCCCCCGCCCTCGGGGCTGCTCGGCAAGGTCCGCGTCGGACGCCTCCATCCGATGCTCGCGCGCGTGGACGCCCTGCTCGGGTTCGGGGGCGCGATCGAGAATTCCGCGCCCGCCATGCTCGGCGAGATGCTCGACAGCCCGACGCTCGCCGGCCTCGTCGACGTCGAGGCCTCGGTGGACCTCGCCTTCGTGCACCTGCCCGACGAGGCCGAGGACGATGCCGAGCTCGCGTTCTCGTTCGCGAGCCCGGCCCCGGCCGAAGCGTGCCGTCGCCTCGAGCGCTCCGAGGACGTGCGTTGCGTCACGGGCGCGAACGGGGCGTTCGCCATCGAGCGCGGCTCCATGGGCACCGCGACCGGCAGCGGACGCATGCGCTGCGCCCTCTTCCCGACCGCCGATGCGAACGCGGGACGCCTCGTCTGCAGCGAGCGCTCGGAAGCCCTCGGCGCCGTGGGCCCCTTCCTCTCGCGCACCCTCGCGCGGGTGCCCGCCGACGACTACGTGATCGACGCCGAGGCGGCGGTGGCCGAGATCCGCGCCCGCTACGGCGCCCGGATGCACGAGCAGATCGAGGAGGCGCGGGCGCAGATGACCCGTCAGGTCCAGGAGGCCCAGAGCGGCCCCGTCGCCCGCCCCGAGGTGAAGGAGGCGATCCTCCGCATCGGCAACGAGCTCCTCGACAACGCCAACACGGTCGTCGACGAGGCCGATCGCTACGGCCTGCGCATCCAGGTCGACGAGGATCGCGTCCACCTCGCGTACGGCGGTCACATCGCGAATCCCACGGGCACGCTCGTCCGCGCGTACCGCGACTCGCTCCGTCCGACCTCGAGCGTCCCGGCCGAGCTCTACGCCCACCTCCCCGCGAACGCCCTCGTCTACGCGGGGGCGGCCTCGGACGCCCGTCCGTTCCAGGCCTTCGTCGACTCGCTCGTCGAGCTCGGCCATCGCCTCCTCGCGGCGTCGGGAGCGCTCCCGGCCGCCGACGTCGAGGCCCTCCGCACGGCGCTCGCGAACGCGCTCCGGCTCCGCGAGTCGGCGGGCGTCGGCTCGGCCGCCTACGACTCGCGAGGCGCGATGGTCGTGGTCGGCGTGACCCGCCTCCCCGACGAGAACGCGGCCCTCGAGGTGGTCGGTGCCCTGAAGACGCTCGTCACGACGCTGCGTCGCCCGGCGATCAAGCGCGCGCTCGATCAGCTCCTCGCCGAGGCGAACGCGGCGCATCCGCTGCACGTCGCCGACTTCCGCGACATGCCGACGCGCGGTCTGCCGCGCGGCTCGTTCGGCCTGCGCACGCCCACCCTCGACGCGCTCGTGCAGGGGCTCGGCCTCGATCGCAACGTCGCGGAAGCGGCGGCCGTCGCGACGGCCGAGGTCGCGGCGACGCCCCCGGCGCACCGCGGGCGGCCCGCCCCCGCGCCCGTCGCGGAGGTCCTCTACGTCCCCCAGGGACGTGACGTGTACATGATCGCGTCCCGGGACGCGCGCGCGGCCTTCCAGGCGGCGCTCGCAAGCACCACCGCCCCGATCGATCCCGGCACCTTCGCCTCGGACGAGGCGGTGATGGCCATCGCCGTCTTCCCCGGCAACTACCGCGTGCAGACGGGAGAGGGCACGAGCGCCTCGCTCGGGAGCCAGCTCGGCAGCGACGTGGCGAACGCTCGCGTCGACCTCCGGTTGCTCGGTGTCGACCCCGCGGGCGGTGCGCGCTTCGAGATGGAGATGGTCCTCGACCGCGCCTCGCTCTCCGCCGTGAAGGCGGTCGTCACGACGATGATGGCGGCCTTCGCCTCGGCGGCCGAGGCCCCCGTCGAGGAGCCCGGCACGAGCGAGGAGAGCGGACAGGACTGAGCTCGAGCCCGCGTCAGCCGAGCGCACGCTCGAGGTGGACGCGGGCCCGCTCGATCACGTAGTCGACGTCGGCCGGAGAGAAGGCCGGCGTCGGCGCCATCACGGCGAGGCGCGTGCGCTCGGCGGAACGCGTCGTCACGACGTACGGCATCGAGTGGGCGCGGCAGTTGGCGAGCGCACCCACCGACCGGACCTCGAAGCTGCCGAGCCGTCCGGGCACGGGGAAGCCGGCCGCGTCCGTGAACACGAAGGAGCCCAGGCTGCGCTCCGGGGCGAGTCGCGGGATCACCATCCCGAGGCCCGCGGCGAGCGACGTCAGGAAGTGACGATCCGTCCCGTTCGCGAGGAGCTCCTTGAGCTCGGCGCGGAGGGCACGCGCGAGTCGGAAGATCAGCGCGGGATCCCCTCCCTCGAGCTCCTCCGCCGACACGAGGACGTGGGGATCGACGGTCGAGATGTGCACGCCGAGATCGCCGTGCGACACCGGCTTCCGATACCGGCCGCGGAGGTCGACGCTGACGTGGGGCATGACGTGGTAGGTCGGCCTGCGCTCCCCGAAGCGATGCTCCCGCTCGGCCATCGCGATCGCGACGGCGGAAACGAAGGCGGTCGCCGTCGAGCAGCGCTCGCGCCGCGCACGCTGCTCGAGCGCGAGCCGGAAGGCCTCGTCGAGATCGCGGTAGGCCACGTAGGTCTCGGCCGTGTGGAAGCGCTCGCCATGGCGGCGCGGGAGCCGGACGTGGGGATAGTCCCGGTCCCGCTCCGCGACGGCCGCCATCTGCCGCGCGAGGCGCACGAGGCCACGCGCTCGCCCTCCGACCCGATCGGCGGACATCGTCACGACCGTGGGGACGAAGCGCTCGGGCTCGGAAGGCGTCGCTCCGGCCGCGAGGCTCTCGGGATGGATCAGGCCTAGGATCTCCCGGCCGAGCGCGACGAGGGAGGCCCCGTCGCCGACGATGTGCTCGAGCACGAGGAGGAGGTCGGCGCGGCGCGGATCGCTCCGGTGCTTGAGCACGTGCAGGGAGACGAGCGGCTCGCCCTCGACGAGGGGCTTCGCCTCGAGCTCCGCCCAGAGCGACCTCCAACCCTCGTCGTCGTCGGTCGTGCGCACGGAGACCGGCGAGAGCTTGCGACACGGTCCGAGGGCGAGGCCGAGGAACGTCCTGCGTACCGAGCGACGCAAGAGGCGGTGGCGCCGTCGGAGCGCGACGAGGGCTCGCGCGAGGGATTCCTCGTCGAGCTCGGGGCCCTCGATCCGGGCGAGCGCCGCGATGCGGCCGTAGCCCTGCATCGACATCGACGCGCGGGCGAGCCCCGACTCCATGCTGTCGAGCAAGAGGAGGTGCTCCTCGCGAGCGCTCTCGCGCAGGCGTGGAGAGACGAAACCGAGTCGAGACGCCGCGGCGTCGATCGTGCGAAGTGCGATGCTCATCCATGCTCCCCCCCCGGAGAGCCCTCGGAACGTGGCATGCACGCGACACGGCGTCACGTGGATCCGACGCGCACGCGCATCGTGACGCGCCTCGAAATCGAGCACGATCCGTCGTCACGAAGGGCGGGACGCTCAGTGCCGACGACGTCCGAGCAGGCCGCGATCGAACGACGTGGGATCGAGCGGGACCTCGCCCGCGTCCGCGCCGCTCGCCTTCTGCTGGAAGGCCTCGAGCTCCTGCGCGAGCAGATCCGCGAGACCGATCGGCTCGATCTCGACGGGCTTGACCTTCGCCTTCATCGCGAGATGGAGCTTCACGAGGAGCGCGACGTCGGCCGCACCGCAGTCGGGCGCGAGCCAGTCGACGAGCGCGGTCAGCGCCTCGGCGATGTCGTGCCCCGAGCGGTAGCGCTGATCCGGATCCGGATGGAGGATCGCGCGCACCACCTGATCGACCTCCTCCGGGACGCCGGGGTTGAGCGCGGGGAGGTACGGCACCTCGCAGGCGAGCACTTTCTTCAGGGTCTCGCGCTCGTCCGGGCCGTGGAAGAGCCGGCGCCCCGCGAGCATCTCCCAGAGGACGATGCCGAGGGCGAAGAGATCGACGCGGTGGTCGTGCCGCTCCTGCCGCAGGATCTCGGGCGCGAAATAGCCGAACTTGCCTCCGACCATCCCGTCTTCCCGCTGCGTCTCGTTCACCGACGCATCGGCGAGACCGAAATCCGTGAGCTTCACGGAGCCGTCCTTCCCGAGCAGCAGGTTGTGGGGCGAGACGTCGCGATGGATGATCCCGAGCGGCGTGCCGTCCGCCTCGGTCGCTTCGTGGGCGTAGCCGAGGCCCCGAGCCAGCTCGCGTCCGACGTGCAGGGCCACGGGGACCGGCATCGGCCGCTGCCTCTCGTGCGCGGGGTCGAGCAGGCCCTTCAGGGTGTCCCCGAGCACGAGCTCCATGATCATGATGTACGTGCCGCCGACGTCGCGCGCGTCGTACACGCGCACGATGTTCGGGTGGTCGAGGAGCATGCCGAGGCGCGCCTCGTCCTCGAACATCTTCAGGAACATCGCGTCGCCCATCTGCGGGAGGACGCGCTTGATCGCGACGGGGACGACCTCGCCCCCCTCGAGCACGGCCTCGCCCGACCAGACCTCGGCCATGCCGCCGACCGCCAGCCGCGCGACCGGGCGGTAGCGCGTGGACGGCGAGCGCAGACGGCGGTGGACGCGCTCGTGGGGGCCGGAGCTCATGCGCGAAGCCTCCCAAACCATGGGATCCCCGTCAATCGCACCTCCCCATCCGTCGGCGCCGCCTCACGAGGCCGGGATCCGCACGATCAGGTCGCCGCCGTCGACGTGGACGTCGAGGGGCGAGAGGCGCTGCCCCACGCAGGGGCCGAAGACGCACTCGCCGGTCGTGGGGGCGAAGAGGGCGCCGTGGTTGCGACAGAAGACGTGGTCCAGATCCGCCGCGTAGAAGTCGCCGAACCCGAGGTCGAGGTCGACGTTCCAGTGCGGGCAGGAGTTCCGGTAGGCGTAGAAGGCCTCGCCGAGGCGGAGCACGAAGCCGAGCGAGGTCCTTCCGTCCTCCTCGAACGAGAACCCGCGGGAGTCGCCGTGGGCGAGCGCGGCCAGGCCGGCGAGCCTCGCTTCCGCGGAGCCGCTCACGCGCCGGCCCCGAAGGCGTCGACGTAGGCGCGCTCGGCACGCTCGAGGGCCGCGGGGAGCGCGTCCGGGGCGCTCGAGACGTTCCAGTGCCCGACGACGGTCGACGCGGCCCCCGCGGGCGCGAGGAAGGCCGAAGCGAGCGCCGCTCCCGCGTCCACGAGGCGCGCGAACCCGGCCGCGTCGGGCGGGAGCGGAATCGAGGGGTAGTCGAGCCGGAGGGCGACGTCGCGCGACGCGCGGAACGTCGACGACGCGAGGATCGCGAGCACGTAGTGCGCGAACGCGACGGAATCGACCTCCGCGCCGGCGCGCTCCGAGACCTTCGCCGCGACCGCCGCATCGAGGTTCGGCGTACCGTCGGGGCCGTGCGAGGGGAACGCGCGCGTCCGCGCGGACGAGCGGTTCGAGAGGAAGCAGTTGTCGGGGACATGGCGGACCGCCCCGAAGTGCGTCCACGCCCTCTCGCCCCGATCCTTGCGGACGGAGACGAGCGCGAAGGGCGAATGGCCCATGGCCTCGAGCAGGTCGGGACGCGGACGGTGGCAGAAGGGCGCGACGGGCGAGAACACGCGCTCGTCGAAGGGGCGATAGGCGATCGGGCGGCAGGCGAGGCCGAGCGTCCCGTCGGGATCCGCCGCGAGCGCCTTCGCGATGGCCTCGCGCGCCGCGGCCGGGTCGTAGTGGCCGGAGCCCTCGAGCGCCGACGCGAGCTCGGGCACATCCGTCCTCCCGTCCACGAAGGCCCGGAGCCGCGCGAGGAGCACGGGCGCCGACTCGGCGATCACCGCCTTGTCGCGGTTCGTCTGCACGCCCTCGCGATGGAAGGGCATCGCCTCGTGGAGCCCGATCTCGTCCGCGGAGCGGCGCGCGGGGACGGCCCCCGGCCGGAACACGAAGCCCGACGCGTGGGGAGGGAGCACCTCGAATTCGAGCTCCTCCTGGAGCTTCTCGAGCTTCTCGTCGCGCGTGCCCCGCAGGCGCGCGTAGCGCACGAGACCGCCCTCGACGAGCTCTCCGTGCTTCGCCGGCCGCACGGCCGTCGCGATCGACACGGCGGGACGCACGCCGAAGACGTTGTCGTCGCGCTCGGTCCCCCGGGCGAGCAGGGCGCTGCCGCCGAGATCGACGACGTCGATCGCGGCGAACCACCGGGCGAGCGCGGCGCGCATCCCGCGATGGACGGGGCCGTCGAGCCAGGAGGCGTTGGTCACGAGCGAGAGCACGCCTCCGCCGGGGGACCTGCGGATCGCTTCGGCCGACCAGCGGAAGAAGCGGACGTAGTCGTCCGAGAGGACGCCGATCTTCCGCTCCGCGAGCCGCTCGCCCGTCGGGTCGCGACGGAAGTCCTCGAGCAGGGCCTCGGAGGCCACGGCGCCTCGGTTCTGGGACTTCGAGGCCCAGGGGGGATTGCCGAGCACGACGAGGACCTTCGCGCGACCGCCGAGCACGCGCGCCGGATCGACCGAGAGCGTGTCCTGCCCCCGGAGCTCGAGCGACCAGCCGGCCTGTCCGAACGCGGGGCGCAGCGCCTCGTCCGCCCGCGCGATCGCCGCCACGTCGAGGTCCCAGCCTCCGACGTACCCCGGCTGGGTCTTCCGATCGCCCGCGATCGCGAAGCAAGCCGCGAGGAACGCGCCGGGCCCGCAGGCGGGATCGAGGATGCCGACCTTCGGGTCGGCGAGGCCCCCGCGCAGCCCGAGACGCTCCTTCAGCATCCGATCGACCGACGCCGCCATCGAGCGCGCGAGGGCCGGAGGCGTGTGCACGATGCCGTGCGCCTTCTGGCGGGCCTTGTCGGCCTCGGCCTCCTCGTCTCGGTGCTCGCCGGCGAGCGAGACCGCCTCTTCGAGCTCGGTGAGTCGCATTCGGATGACCGGAAGGTTCCGGGGCCCGCATCCTGGATCGGAGACGGGCCGGGGGAAAGGGGGAGTGGCGAGCCCCGAACGGGGTGCGGCGCCATGCGACACCGGGACGTCCTGCTACCCTACCCCGCCATGCCCGCGGTCGAGCATCCGTACACGCCCTTCCTGCACCGCGTGCAGAAGCCCGCCCAGTACCTCGGCGGCGAGCCGGGCGAGACGCGCAAGGACTGGGCCTCCGTCGACGCGACGATCTGCCTCGCGTTCCCGGATCTCTACGAGATCGGGATGAGCCACCTCGGCTACAAGATCCTCTACGGGATCGTGAACGCGCATCCGAAGCTCCTCGCGGAGCGCGCGTACGCCGCCTGGCCCGACATGGAAGCGGAGCTCCGCGCGCACGGCGAGCCACTCCGTTCGCTCGAGAGCGCGCGGCCGCTCCGCGACTTCGACGTCGTCGGCTTCTCGCTCCAGTTCGAGCTCACCTACACGAACATCCTCCAGATGCTCGACCTCGGAGGCGTTCCGCTCCTCGCGAGCGAACGCGGGGAGGACGATCCCCTCGTCGTCGCCGGCGGCCCCTGCGCCACGCACGGCGAGATCCTGTCGGAGATCGTCGATTGCTTCCTCGTGGGCGACGGCGAGGAGAAGGTGCCCGAGCTCTTGCTCGTGTGGTCGGCGCTGCGCCGCGCGGGCATGCCCCGTCACGAGAGGCTCGCGCACCTCGCGACCCTCGGCGGCTTCTACGTGCCTTCGCTCTACCCGACGCACGTCGATCCGGAGACGGGGTTCGAGGTCGTCGATCCCCCGGCGGATCCGCGCATCCCCTATCCGGTGAAGCGCGCGTTCGTCGAGGACCTCACGAAGCAGCCCTTCCCGGTCGACGGGCCCACGGCCGCGACGGAGACCATCTTCGATCGCGTCGCCATCGAGCTCGCGCGCGGCTGCACCGAGGGCTGCCGCTTCTGCCAGGCCGGCATGATCTACCGGCCCGTGCGCCAGCGCGATCCCGAGTACGTCGTCTCCCAGATCCTCGAGGCGGTGAGGCGCGGAGGCTACGACGAGGCCTCGCTCACCTCGCTCTCGACCGCCGACTACAGCGCCATCGCCCCCCTCGTCCGTCGGCTCGTCGACGAGCTCCGCGGCAAGCAGGTCGAGCTCTCCGTCTCCTCGCTGCGCGCCTACGGGCTCTCCGAGGACGTGCTCGACGACATGAAGGCCCAGCGCGCGGGCGGCCTCACGTTCGCCCCCGAGGCGGGCTCGCAGCGCATGCGCGACGTGATCAACAAGAACGTCACGGAGGCGCAGCTCCTCGAGACCGCCGAGCGGGTCTTCTCGCGCGGCTTCTCGAAGATGAAGCTCTACTTCATGATCGGCCTCCCGACGGAGGCCGACGAAGACGTCCGCGCGATCGTCGAGACGGGAGCGCGCACGCTCGAGGTCGGACGCCGATGGCTCGGCCCGCGCGGCTCGCGCGTGACCGTCGCCGTCTCGACCTTCGTCCCGAAGCCGCACACGCCCTTCCAGTGGTGCGCGATGGACGGGGAGAAGGAGATCCTCCGCAAGCAGCGCCTCCTCCGCGAGGCCGTCCGCGGCACCGGCGTGAAGCTGCGCGCCCACGACTCCGCCGGCTCGTTCCTCGAGGGCGTGATGGCCCGCGCCGATCGCCGCATCGGACGCGCCCTGCTCCGCGCCTACCGCCTCGGCGCCCGCTTCGACTCGTGGGACCAGCAGATCCGCCTCGATCTCTGGAAGCAGGCCTTCGCCGACGAAAGCGTGGACGTCGCCCGCTACCTCGGGACGCTCCCGGTCGCCGCGCGCCTCCCGTGGGATCACCTCGACGTCGGCCTCGAGGAGGGCTTCCTCGCACGCGAGTACCGGAAGGCCCTCGCGAGCCGGCTCTCCCCTCCGTGCGGGAAGGTCGCCGGCGCCTTCGTCCACGCGACCAACGTCGAGGACGCGCTCGCCGAGACGAAGAAGCTCGTCTGCTACGACTGCGGCATCGCCTGCGACATGGAGTCGATGCGCGAGCAGCGGGTGGACTTCCTGCGCGAGCTCGGCGCGGAGAAGCCGCGGACGCGCCTGCCCGTCGTGGAGAGCGACCCCGCGGCGACGGATCGACGCGTGATGCGCGACGTGGACCAGGGACCGAAGGCCCGCATCCGCATCGCGTACCGGAAGGTCGGGCGCCGCGCCTTCACCTCGCACCTCGATCTCCACCGTCTCTTCGCGCGCATCCTGCGGCGCGCCGAGCTCCCCACCTACCTGAGCGAGGGCTTCAATCCCCAGGCGCTCGTCACGCACGGGCCGGCGCTCTCGCTCGGGCTCGCGAGCCTCGCCGAGTACGTCGACGTGACGCTCCGCGCGCGCGACCTCGGCGAGGGCTTCGAGGCGGGGCTGCACGACCGGATGGTGCGCGCGAGCTTCGACGACTTCCCGATCACGGCGGCCGTCGTCCTCGGCCCCTACGACGCGTCGATCGCCCGCATCCTCGCCGAGGCGGAGTACGTCGTCGGTCTCCCGCGCGCCGCTCTCGCCGGGCTCGGCCTCCGCGACGAGGAAGGCCTCCGCGCACGCATCGATGAGCGACTCGGGGCCGAGGAGCTCGTCGTCGTGCGGGACCATCGAGGGATCGGCAAGCGCGTCGACGTGAAGCGCTACCTCCTCGACGTCCGCCCCTCGGACGGTCTCGACGCGCTCCGCGAAGCCGGCTTCGACGGAGACCTCGTCCCCTTCACCATCCGGACCGACCTCGATCCGATGGGCACGGCGAAGGCCATCGAGGTCGCGCGCGCCCTCCTCGGTCTCGAGGATTTCCCCTGCCGCATCGTGCGTTCCGCGTTGTATGCGCGCGACGCGGACGGACACAGGCACACCCCGCTCGACCTCCTGCCCCTGCGCCGGATGCCGAGCCGCTTCGCGGAGGCAATTGGATGAGCAAGCCCCTCGATCTCTTCCGGAGCCTCGTCCGGAACGCAGCCGACCTCGCGACGTCGAGCGTCGAGAAGCTCGGTCCCGTGGCACGCGTGCGCGAGGCCCTCGACGACCTCGTCCACCAACGGATCCACATCAAGCAGGGACGGCTGACCACCGCGCTCGCGCACCTCCCGGGCGTCGAGTCCGCGCAGGTCAGCGCACGCAAGGGGAGCCTCTTCGTCGACGTGACGTACGAGCGCGGCGATCACCTCCAGGCCGTGTTCACGCCGGAGTGGGTGCGCTTCGCGCCCCGCGGCGCGAAGGAGGTCGCCTTCCGCGTCGAGCCCGAGCAACAGGCCGGCAGTCATCGCGTGATCGACATCGCCTCGGCGATCGGCGGGACGATCGCGCTCGCGATCTGGCCGATCGTGCGCGACGCCTCGCAGCGCGACGTCTCGGGGGCCATCGTCGATCGCGACGGCCCGACCCGGCTCTGCGTCGACCTCCGCACGGTGCCCGCCGTGCGCGCCTTCGAGCAGCGCGGCCAGGCGGCGATGCTGCTCGAGGTCCTCGAGCTCGGTGCCCTCGAGGTCGTGCCCGGCTCGCTCGAGCTCACGCTCGTCATGCCGCGCCTCGCTCCCTGAGCGCGAGCCTCCGTCAGTCGACGACGTAGAACTGCGCGTACCAGCGACGGAGCTCGCCGATCGGTCCATCGCCGTCGCAGAGCACCGGATGGTCCCGGTAGACCTTGTGCTCCCAGATCGCGACGTCCTGCGCGAAGCCCTTCTGGAGATCGTCGACGTAGGCGCGCCGGAAGCGCTCGCCCTTCTTCGGATCGCCAGGGTCCTGGAGCAGCACGCCGAAGCGCAGGTGCAGACGGTTCGGGGCGATCATCGTGTGCGCGTTCACGAGGCGCGCCGACAGGCCGCGGCTCTCGAACTCCGTCACCTGGTAGCCGGGACCGTGGTAGGTCGCGACGAGGCGATAGGAATCGCCGGCGTACTTGTTCTCGGACGAGCCGAGCCCCTCCGCCCGCTGGATCGCGAGATGCCCGGGGAAGGCGTTCTCGAAGCGCTTCGGATCGGTCTGGTGGACCGGGATGAAATGCCCGAAGTCGACCACGTTCTCGACGATCTCGCGGGGATGCGTCGCGATCTCGAGGCAGCGCACCTCCCAGTCGAGCCATCCGGGCTTCCCGTGCTCGACGACGGGGGGAATCGCGAAGGACGGCTTCCCGCCCGTCGGGTGGTACCAGGCGAAGACGAAGCCGTGCGAGGCATGCGTCGGGAGGCCCCGGAGGCGTGGCTCCCAGCCGCCGAGCGCCGGCGCACCGAGCCCTTCTCCATCGAAGCGGACCCGGCTCCGCGGGCACTGCACGCCCCCCGGGACTCCGTCCTCGGGCTCGAAGCGGAAGCCGCAGCACGGGCACCGGCCGGAGGCGACGCGCGCCGTGCCGTCCTCGGCGCGGAAGGCGACGAGATCCATGCCGAAGTAGGACATCGGCAGGACGCGTCCCGGCTCGAGCTCGTGCTCGAGGGCGACGACGAACCATCCCCAGGGATAGGTCGAACGTCGTCCCGCCGGGGCGTGGGCGGGGAGGAGCGTTTCCATGGGCGTCCGGGATCGGTAGCAGCCCCGGCGCGGCGGGTCACGTGTCGCTCGGGGGTCCGGCAGAGGACGGCACGACATCGGTGTCATGCCCACGTTCGCGGATGGAAAACGACACGGGCCCACATCAAACGAGCGTGTCCCCGCGACCCACGTGCCTGATTCGACCCTTCCCTTCCTTCTTCCGAGGCCGCCCCGATGTCCCGAGCCCTCCTGCTCGCTTCCTTCCTCGTCACCGTTCCCTCGACCCTTCGTGCCGAGGACGCCCCCTCTCCCGAGCCGAACGCGTCGCGCCGCACCACGGTGGCGCTCCTCGGAGGGACCGCGTTCGGCGGACGGGATCGCCTGACGGTGAGCCCGCCGATCCTACCGACGATCGCGACGACGACCGATCCCTCCCTCTCCCCCGGCTTCGTCCTCCGCGGCGACGAGTCGCTCCATCCGAGCTTCTCGATCGGCGCGAGCTTCGGCCTCGAGCGCGCACGCTCGCAGGGCTCGGCGCCCACGACGAACCTCCTCGATTTCGATCTCTCGTTGCGGCTCCACACGGATGCCGGCCACGTCGGCGAGACGAGCTTCCAGGCGTACGTCGTCGCGCCCGGGGGCATGACCCTCGAGGTGATGCCGGACACCCCCTCCTACGGAGGCGACCGCCTGAGGCTCGGCTGGAACGCGGGCGCGCTCCTCGGCCTCTCGCTCGTCACCTCCAGCGGCGTCGGAGCAATGCTCGAGGGCGGCTACACCTGGCGGAAGACCTACGACCAGGGCACGGCGGGCACGGAGGCGACGCACGAACGCTCGGGCGCCGTCGTCCGCGCCGGTCTCGTCTTCGCGTTCTGAGGCTCAGGCGCGCGCTTCGTTCCGCCAGCGACGCGAGCGCGCGACCTCGTCCTCGTATTGCGCGATCGACGCGTCCCGAGCGGCGGCGTCCCAGCCGAGGAGCTTGCCCATCCGATCGGCGACCTCGGCCGCGGCTCCGAGCCCTTGATCGCGGTCGCGGAAGAAGAGCTGCGTGCGGCGCACCATCACGTCGGAGACCGTGGCCGCGAGCTCCTGCTGCACCGCCCAGTCGACCTGCGCGAGGATCTCGGGACGACCCGCCACGAGCGGCTCGCCGAGCGAGGGATCCTGGGCGACGAGCGCCGCGAGGTGCACCGCGAGCCCGCCATAGGTGCTGGCGAGGTGCTCGGCGACGTCGGGGTCGAGCGCGTTGCCCGAGAGGGTCCGGACGCGCTGCGCCACCTCGGCCGTGTCGCCGTAGCCGAACGCGCCCGGGAGCAGCTTGCGCGAGCGCTTCCGCCGCTCGCGACGCTTCGGGAACTCGGCGCCGAGGCGCTCGCGGACGACGTCGATCACATCCATCGCCATCAGCCGGAACGTCGTGAGCTTCCCGCCCGCGATCGTGACGAGCCCGTCGTCGCGGACGAAGACGTGGTGCTCGCGGCTGACCTGCGACTCGGCCATGTCGTCGCCCTTCTCGGGCGGCGCGAGGAGCGGCCGGAGGCCGGCCCAGGTGGCGATCACGTCGTCGCGCGTGAGCGGGTTGCGCGGGAAGTACTCCGCGCAGGACGCGAGGACGTAGTCGACGTCGTCGAGCGTCGCGGCCACGTCCGCCGGATCGCCCTGGAAATCCGTGTCCGTCGTCCCGATGTAGGTGCGGTCGCCCCACGGGATCGCGAACATCACGCGCGCATCCTTCGGGTGCATCAGGAGCACGGCATGGCGCAGCGGCAGCTTCGCCGCGTCGACGACGATGTGGATGCCCTTCGTGGGACGAAGCACGTGCGAGCCGGTGGCGCCGGCCATGCGGAGCGTCGCGTCGGTCCAGGGGCCCGTGGCGTTGACCACGGCGCGCGCGCGGACCTCCTTCGTCTGCCCCGTCAGCATGCAGCGCACGTTCACGCCGACGATGCATCCGCTCGGATCGCGCACGAAGGACTCGACCTTCGTCCACGTCGCGACGATGGCTCCCGCGCGCGTCGCGGCGATGGCGGCCTCGAGCGTGAGGCGCGCATCGTCGGTCGAGCAGTCGTAGTAGAGCGGTGCGCCCTCGACGCCATCCGTCCGGAGGCAGGGCTCCTCGGCCGCGAGCGCGTCCGCCTTCAGCGTCTTGTGGATCTTCGGCGAACGGAAGAGCGAGAGCGCGTCGTAGATCCACATGCCCGTGCTCACGAGCGCGAGCGGGCGCTTGGCGCCGTGGAAGACGGGCACGAGGAAGCCGAGCGGCTTCACGAGGTGGGGCGCCATGCTCATGAGCACACGGCGCTCGCTGACGGACTCGAAGACGAGGCCGACCTCGCCGGTCTCGAGGTAACGCAGGCCTCCGTGGACGAGCTTCGTCGAGCGCGAGCTCGTGCCGTAGGCCAGGTCGTTCATCTCGACCAGGGCGGTCCGGAGGCCGAATTCGGAAGCATCCCGGGCGATTCCGGCGCCGGTGACGCCTCCGCCCACGACGAGTACGTCGAGCTCCTCGGCCCCGAGCCGGTTCCACATCTCGCTGCGCGTCGGCATGGTCTCGGCCCATTGTTGGGGCCGGCGGGGGGCGAGGGGAAGAGAGGATTCGGACAATCCGGCTTGTCGGACGGGCCTCAGGCCTTCGGGATGTAGCCGTGGGCCTCGAGGTAGGCGAGCACCTGCGCGGCGCAGCCGTCGACGTCCGCCTTGCCCGTGTCGACGACGATCTCGGGCTTCTCCGGGGCCTCGTACGGGGCGCTGATCCCGGTGAAGTCGGGGATCTGTCCGGCGCGGGCCATCTTGTAGAGCCCCTTCGGATCGCGCGTCTCGCAGACCTCGATCGGCGTCGCGACGTGCACCTCGACGAAGTCGCCCGGCGGCATCGTCGCGCGCACACGATCGCGATCGGCGCGGTACGGCGAGATGAACGCCGTGAGCACGATGGCGCCGGCGCTCGTGAAGAGCTTCGAGACCTCGCCGACACGGCGGATGTTCTCTTCGCGCTCCTCGGGCGAGAACCCGAGGTCGCGGTTCAAGCCGTGGCGGACGTTGTCTCCGTCGAGCACGTAGGCGAACACGCCGCGCTCGAGCAGCCGACGCTCGATGCGATGCGAGAGCGTGCTCTTGCCGGAGCCGGAGAGGCCCGTGAGCCAGAGCGTCGCGCCCTTGTGACCGCGCATGCGCTCGCGCTCCTCGCGGCTGACCTCGCCCATGTGCCAGGTCAGGTTCGTTGCCTTCGGCTGCGTCATGCGGGCCTTCGTACCCGGGGCCGGCCCCTCGATCAAGCGCTCGTTCCGGCCCGTTCGACGAGTCGCTCGGCGAGCGCCCGCACGGTCAGCGGCGAGGAGCCCTCCGCCTTGTTGTTCACGATCACGAAGACCTCGTAACCACGACGCCCGGCCTCCTCGATCAGCGTGCAGACGTCCTCGCGCATCGCCGGCTGGGGCTCGACGAGCCGATCGAAGGGCTCCCAGGCGTCGACGAGCTCGGCGTAGCGCCTCCCCGGAGGGATGAGCAGGCGCGCGACGACGAAGGGCCCCGGCATGGAGCCCGCGAGCGCGAGCTGCGCGCCGATGTCGGGCATGCGCTCCCAGTAGTTGAAGACGTGCGTCGCGCCGTGGGACGCGAGCACGCGGAAGTAGCCGGGCGTGAGCAGGCGCCGATCCCGCACCTCGACCGCGAAGCGGAACTCTCCCCCTGCATCCGAGAGGAAGCGCTCGAGCGCGTGCTCGAGCCGCGACGGGGAGAGGGGCGACGGCGGGATCTCGACGACGAAGGGGCCCGTGGCGCGCGCGAAGGCCCGCCGATGGGGGCCGCCCACGACCTCGTCGAAGAGCGCCGGATCGAGGAAGCGCGGATTCGGCTGGCCTGCTCGCTCGCCGTAGCGTGGATGGCGCGGGAAGACGGGCGTCGTGATCTCGGACCAGACCTTCGAGACGGCGAGGAAGCCGTCCGGCAGCTGCGCGAGGTAGGCCGCGAGCTCGCCCTCGGGCACGGGGGCGTAGTACGCGCGATCGATGCCCACGGTGCGGAAGAGCGGATGGCGGGCGTATTCCGCGAGCGACTCGCGCAAGAACGCGCGTTCGGAGCCGTACGTCCGGTGGTAGACGAGGCCCTTCCAGCCCGGGAACGTCCAGCTCGAGGTGCCGAGCCGGAGGTGGGGCGGCAGCCTGCGCGCCAGCGCCTCGAGCGCGGCGTCCGCGGCCCGCGGGGACTCCGGCTCGGGCGCGAAGAGCGAGAGCTGGTCCGGGCCCGCGGGCTCCTTCGTCCTCTTCCGCATCGACCGCGAGCCTATCATCGAGCCGCCCTCCCGGGCCCGGCGGACACGTGTCACATCTCCACACGTTCGACCCAATTGCGTAAGGATTCCGGGCTCGATGCCTCGTTGACCCCGGGCGCCGGCTCGGCGATCGTCTCGGCCATGCATCGATTTCCCCGACTCCGGAGCTGGGGGGAGCGGTTCGGTGCGGTCCCCCTCGCGGCCGCCCTCCTCCTCCTCGGCAGCGGCCGCGCCCATGGCGGCGGCCCCAACGACGACGGAGCGCCGGTCGGCGCCGTCGCCTTCTTCGCCAGCGGCACCGCGTGTCCGAACGGCTGGGCGCCCGCGACGGCCGTCGAGGGCCGGATGATCGTCGGCGTGACCGACGGAGCCGCGGTCGGCGTGAACGTCGGGACTCCGCTCGCGGATCAGGAGAACCGCACGCACACGCACGCGTACACGGGCACGTTCACGATCACGAAGAAGGGCATCGCCGCCCTCGCGGGCAGCAACACCCAGGGCGCGAACGCGCAGGCCTACTCCGTGTCCGGAACGACCGCGGCCTCGACCTCGGGGCTCCCTTTCGTGCAGGTGCTCGCATGCGTGAAGCAATGACGAAGCGGGCCCTCGTCGCGGCGCTCCTCGTGGGCTCGCTCGCCTGCGCCGAAGCGGGCCCCTGGGATTTCCCGCTCACGCCGGGCGGGAGCGACGGCGGCGGCGGAGGCGGCGGAAGCGACGCCGGCGGCGATGGCGGAGGCGGCGGCAACGGGAACGGCACCGACTCCTATCCGACCGACACCGTCTCGTTCTTCACGGGCAACGCCTGCCCGACGGGCTGGGAGCCGTACACGACGGGCCAGGGGCGCACGATCGTCCCGACCCTCGGCCCCGGCGCCGGCGGCGGCACGCGCGGGACTCCGCTCACCACCGGCGAGGATCGCACGCACACGCACTTCGCCTCGCCGCAGGTGACGATCGGCTCCGTGAGCTACGCGCTCGTGACCGGAAGCGGTCTGAACGTCGGCATGGCCGGCCCCGTGATCATGAACGGCTCGACGAACGCGGCCTCGAGCGGCCTTCCCTACGTGCAGCTCCTCGTCTGCCGGAAGACGGCCGCTCCCGTCGCCGGAGCCGCGCCGCTCCCCTCGGGCCTCCTGCTCTACACGGCGGCGACGAGCTGCCCGACGGGCTTCAGCCAGGCGGCCGGCACGCAGGGCCGCTTCGTCGTCGGGCTCCCTTCCGGCGGCACGAACGGGGCGACCTTCGGCGGCTCGCCGATCGACGGCACGACCGCGACCACGCATACGCATACCGTCAGCGGCAACCTGGTGACGACGGCCGAGGGCGTCGCGGGGCTGAGCAACGGAGCCGCGACCGGCTACGCACAGAACGGGACCTACCCGTTCTCCGCGGCGTCGAGCGACGGGGACGTCGGGCTCCCGTCGGTGCACCTGAAGCAGTGCCAGAAGAACTGACGCGGGCGAGGAGCGGGCCGCGGCCGCTCCTCACCTCGGATACGTCGTTCCGACACCGGGTCCGGCGATCGCGACGTTCACCGGCGTGGTCATGCCGGAGAGCGTGCCGACCACCGCACGTGTCGTCGCGTCGATCACCGTGACCGTTCCGTCGAACGCGTTCGGCACGTAGACGCGGCCTCCGTGGGCGAGGATGCTGCGGTGACCGCTCGTCGGCACGTTCGCAGGATCGACCGGATGGCCCGTGGCGACCGTCGTGTTGGCCTCGGTGCGCGTGAGGTCGACGACCGTGACGATCGGCGCGCGCGCGTTGGCCACGAAGACGGTCTCCCCGACGACCGCGAACTTGTCCGGGCTCGGACCGGCATCGTAGGTCTCCACGTTCCGCGTGGTCGTGCGCATGCGGGCGAAGAGGTTCGCCGACCCGAGCGTCATGTTCGCGTAGCCGTCGTGGACGTGGAGGTAGCCGCACCGGCCGGGCGCGAGCGGGATCCGATCGACGACCGTGTGCTGCTCGTTCGCCGGGGTGCTCGGATCGTCGCGCGTGGCGATCACCTCGACGCCGGGCTGGCTGCCCGTGGTCGCGAGGTCGAGGTCGCCGGAGCAGTTGAGCACGTGCGTGGTCTCGGCGTCGTAGTCCATGCCGTGCGGCGCGATGCCCACGCCCGGGACGTTGGGCAGCGACGAGCGCGCCGACGTCACCGGGGTGATCGTCCCGTCGGTGATGTTGCTGACGTACACGAACGCGAGCGAGCCGTCGTCCGCCGCCGCGAGCGCCATCTTGTGGTGGCCCGCGCCCGTGAGGACGGTCGAGAGCACCTCGCGCGAAGCGAGGTCGATCACGCTGACGTCCGCCGAGCCGTCGTTGCCGACCCAGATCTGGTCGTGCGCGGGCGAGATGTAGGAATGGACCGGCTTCACACCGACGGCGCGGCGGGTGACGGCGAGCGATCCCGTATCGATAAGCGAGACCGAGTTGTCGGTCGACGAGAGCACCCAGAGGAGCATGCCGTCGGGCGTCGCGTAGATCTCCGACGCTCCGGAGCCGACGTCGATCGAGCCCTGGGGCTCGAGCGTCTCGGCATCGAAGACGTGGACCTTGCCGGACTGACCGGACGTCGTGCCGTCGGTGACGAAGATCCGGGTCGTGGTCGGGCCCACGCTGGCGTCGGTGTCGTTGGACTTGCCCGCGTTCGAACCGTCGTCGCAGCCGGAGCCGGAGGCGAGGATCGCCGAGAGCACGAATGGGTAGAAGGGATGCGTCTTCATGGTACCGGAGACGTGGACGCATCCCCGCCGCCCGCCCATGAGGCACGTTGTCGCATGCGGCGTTTCGTCGCACCCCCGAGCTCCGGAGCCCGGGGCGACGCGAGCCTCAGGCGAGCTTCTTGCTGAACCGCAGGGCCGTCGCCACGACGACCACCATCAGGATGCAGCCGAGCCAGACGACCTCGCCCGCGAGCTCCGGATAGCTCGCCCCCTTCAGCGTGATGCCGCGGACGATGCGGATGAAGTGCGTGAGGGGGAAGATCTGCGCGACCCACTGGGCCGGCCTCGGCATGCCCTCGTAGGGGAACATGAAGCCGGAGAGCAGCATGCTCGGCAAGAGGAAGAACGACGACATCTGCAGCGCCTGCTGCTGGTTCTGCGCGATGGTCGAGAAGAAGAGGCCGACCGCGAGGCAGGTGGCGATGAAGAACGAGCCGAGCCCGTAGAGGAGCGCCACCGAGCCGACGAACGGCACACTGAAGACCGCGCGTCCGACCGAGAGGATCAGTGTCATCTGCACGTAGCCGATGAGCACGTAGGGGATGATCTTCCCGGCGACGAGCTCGAAGCGTCGCACAGGCGACACGATGAGCTGCTCGAGGGTTCCTCGCTCGCGCTCGCGCGCGATGGCGACGGCCGTCAGCATGACCATGGTGGTGGTCAGGATGACGCCGATGAGGCCCGGCACGACGTAGACCGCGGTCTTGAGCTCCGGGTTGTACCAGGTCGTCGGCTCGAGCGTGACGGGCTCGACGCGCGACCCGGCGCTCGAGGCGAGCAGCCGGGAGACGAGCATCTGGGTGGAGAGCCCGACGACGAGGGAGGCCGCGGTGTTGGACGCGCTCGCCACCGTCTGTGGGTCGGAGCCGTCGACCACGAGCTGCGCCTGCGCGCCGGTCGCGCTCCTCAGCTTCTGCCCGAAGGCCGGGGGCATGACGATCGCGACCCGCGCCCTTCCCGTCCGCATCGCGGAGCCGATCTCGGCGTAGGTCCGGACGTGTCCGACGATCTGGTAGAAGCCCGTCGCCTCCATGCGGCGCACGAGATCGCGCGACTCGGGCGTGCCGTCCTGGTCGAAGACGACCGTCGGGATGTTCCGGACGTCGGTGTTGATCGCGTAGCCGAAGAAGAGCAGCTGCACGACCGGCATCCCCGCCATCATGAACAGGGTGACGCGGTCCCGCCGCAGCTGGATGAACTCCTTCCAGCAGATGGCGAAGAAACGACTCATGCGGCCTTCCTCCGAGCGAGCGCCTCGTCCTCGCGAACCATCGAGACGAACGCGTCCTCCACTGTCGCACGTCCGCGCTGCGCCCGGTGGACCCGCGTGCCGTGGGCCTCGAGGAAGGCGCGTACGTCCTCCTCGGGGTTCTCCACGCCGCGCATCGCGACCCGGAGGATCCGTCCGAAGTGCGAGACCTCCTCGACGTGGCCGAGATCGCGGAGCGTGTCCGCGGCGGCGACCGCGCGATCGACCTCCACCTCGGCCACGACGAGCCCACGTTGGTCGACGATCTGCTCCGGGGTCCCGACGGCGAGGGTCTCGCCGCGGAAGATGAACGCCAGCCGATGGCAGCGCTCGGCCTCGTCCATGTAGTGGGTCGTGACGAGGATGGTCGTGCCTTCGTCCGCGATGCGGTGGATCTGGTCCCAGAAGGCCCGCCGGCTCACCGGATCGACGCCGGCCGTCGGCTCGTCGAGGAAGAGCAGCGGCGGCTCGTGGACGGTGGAGCAGGCGAGCGCGACCCGCTGCTTCCAGCCGCCGGAGAGCGTGCCGGCGATCTGGCGACGTCGCTCCCCGAGCCCCGTCGACTCGAGGACGGTCTCGATCCGCTGGGAGCGGTGCTTGCCCTTGAGCCCGTAGATGCCCGAGTAGAACCGGAGGTTCTCCTCGACGGTCAGATCCTCGTAGAGGCTGAAGCGCTGGGTCATGTACCCGATGCGCTGCTTGATGAGCTCGCTCTCCTCGGCGATGTCGTGGCCGACGACGGTCCCGCGACCTCCGGTGGGATCCAGGATGCCGCAGAGCATGCGGATCGTCGTCGACTTCCCGGCGCCGTTGGGACCGAGGACCCCGAAGATCTCCCCCTTGTGCACCGTGAGCGAGACGTCCTTCACGGCGAGCAGGGCCCCGAAGCGCCTCGAGAGGTGCTCCGTGTGGATCACGACGTCGCGGCTCATCGCGTGGCCTGGGGACTCGGCGAGACGCCTTCGATCAGGACGAACGCGGGCACACCCGCGCGGAGCCGGTGCGAGGGATCGTCGATCCGCACGCGCACGCGGAGGACGAGGTTCGGACGCTCCGACTCGCTGAAGAGGTAGCGCGGCGTGAACTCCGTCCGATGCGAGACGTGCTCCACGTGGCCCGTCAGCGCCTGGCGGAGGCCGTCGACGCGGACCCGCGCCCGCTGGCCGATCTCCACGTCGGACATGCGCGATTCGGGGACGAAGACGTCCACGTACGGGTGATCGAGATCGGCGAGCGTCACGGCGGGGGCGCCCGGAGCCACCATCTCGCCCGGGAGCGCGTGCACGTCGGTGACGTAGAGGTCGACCGGGCTCGCGAGGCCGTAGCGCGAGAGGCGCGTCTCGACGGCGACGAGACCCGCGGAGGCGGCGCGGAGGCGCGCCTCGGCCGCCTCGAGCTCCTCCGGACGAGCGCCGCGCCGCAGACCGTGCAGCCGCTGCTCGAGCACGCTCTTGCGTCCCTCGAGGGTCGCGAGCGTGCCCTCGAGCTCGTCGAGCGTCGCCGGCGGCAGGGCGCCACGCTCGACGAGGAGGTTCTGACGGTCCCGCTGACGCTGCGTCAGCTCGGCCTGCGCCTCCACCGTCGCGATCTCCGCCATCACGCCGCGGATCTCCTCGGCGCGGGCCCCGGACTCGAGGAGCGCGAGCTGGGCCTCGGCCCCCGCGACCTCGGCGAGCTTCGCATCGCGCAAGGGGCGCTCGAGGGAGTCGTCGAGCTTCACGAGGACCTGGCCGGCACGCGCCACGTCGCCCCGGCGGACCGAGACGTCGCTGACGCGACCGCCGACCTCGAAGCCGAGGATGCGGTCTTCGTGCTCGACGATGCCCTGGAAGGGCTCGGGCTCGTGCGCGAACGCGTCGCTGCAGGCTCCGGCGAGACCGGCGAGGAAGAGGATGACGAGACGGGACTTCACGCGACACCTCCGAGTTCCCCCGGGAGGAGGAACGAGCCGGGAACGGCGACCTGGATCTTCTTGGGTTCGAGCGCCTGCGCGATGAGCTGGCCGTGCAGGCGGCGACCTTCGCGATCGCGGAGGCCGGGGAGCAGGTAGGGCTCGCCCACCTTCTCGTAGCCGAGGCGCTGGGCCACGGCGAAGGCGAGGCGGTTCTCGGCGATCATCTCGGCATGGGCTCCCGGCACGCCCATCTGCCGGAGCCGCTCGTGGAACCGCTTCACCATCCGGACGCCGCTCCCGCCGCGAGCCTCGGGAAGGAGGTCGATGTGGAAGTGGGCCGGATACCGGGCGAGGTCGACCTTCGTGCGTCGGCAGCCTCGGTCACGCATCACGTCGGCCACGAGGCGGAGGTAGAAGCGGGCGGTCCCGGGGCGGAAGAGCAGCCCGCGCGTCAGCACGTGCCGGAGGCCGATCGCGGTCGGATCGAGCGCCTTCCGCGAGTCGACGCAGCCCGCCAGGTAGCCGACCACCTCGCCGTCCGTCGAGCGGGTGGCGACGAGGCAGCTCTCGGGCTCGTGATCGGTGTAGTAGCTCGAGAACATGTCGGCGAAGCTCGCGCGATCGCCGTAGAAGCACTCGGCCGACTCGCCCATGTAGCCGGTCTGGTAGCAGATCTCGCGCACGCGAGGCCGATCCTCCGGCCGGTACGGGCGGATGAAGTAGGTGCCGCGCAGCGTGGTCATGCGGCGAACCTCCAGGATCGCTCCACGGGCACGCCGTGGCTGCGGGGCAGGTCGCCCTCGAGACGCGAGACGTCGGCGAAGAAGAGCGGCGTCTGGCTGCGGTAGAGGCACATCGCCTCGACCTTGCGCGAGACGAAGGGCGAGACCTCGAGCTCTTCCGGCACGAGCGGGACGAGGGCGTCGGTCGGCCTGCGGCCGATGCGGAAGAGCACCTCGACGAGCGCCACGTAGAGCAGGAGCGGGAGGAAGGAGAGGAGCCGTCCGAGGCCACGGAAGGCGAAGGCCGCGGTGTCGCGGGCCGTGGGGACGAGCGCCGGTCCACGGAGACCCGCGAGATGGGAGAGCCGCTGCGTGACGAACGACGGGAAGAGCGCGTAGGGCACGTCCTCGTAGAAGCGGACGTCGTGCAGGGTCGAGAGCTGCCAGCCGACCTCGAACACGATGCGATGGTCGGGATGCGCGCCGATCGCGAGGGGGAAGTGCACCGTCGCCTCGGGCGCCGCGAAGCGCTCGACGGCGCACGTGATGGCGCGCCGCGCCGAATCGAAGGCCTTCGTCCCGACGAACGTGGCGAAGGGGAGGATCGAGCGCGCGGTCTCGGCGGAGAAGAAGGACCGGAAGATCAGCTCGGGCTCGTTCAGCCAGACGTAGTCGGCGTCGAGGGCCTCCATCGCCTCGCGGTCCTCGCGCTCGCGGGCCTCGTAGTCGTCGAAGCGACCCTTGCCGTGGGGCGCCGCGGCCTTGCCGTGGCCGAAGACCGTGACGACGAGGACCTTCCGCCCGGCGGCCCGTGCCGCGAGGATGCGGCCCGCGAGGGAGTAGACGGCGTCGTCGAGGTGCGGCGAGACGATCACGTCGTCGTAGACGCGCTCGCGCAGACGGGCGCCGTAGAAGGCCTCGGTGGTCACGACCCCGTCCTCGCGACGAAGGTGGTGACGTCCTCGGTCTGGGGCTCGAACGCGGGCGGCGGCACCGACTTCACCGGCGTGAGGCCGTCCGCGACCATGCCCTCCTCGACGGTGTCGAGGATGAGGTTCACGAGATCCCCGCGCTGCTTGAGGAACGCGGTGGTGTTGTGCATCGCCGTCGGCAGCGCGACGGTCTCGGCCGCTCCCGCCTCGCGGAGGGCGCCGGCGGTGATGACGTCCGGATCGCAGCCCTCGCCGTAGTACACGGTGATCTTCGGGAGGCGACGCGCGCGCTTCATCTCGGCCTCGAGGTCGACGATCGCGCCCTCGCCCACCGTGCGCTTGAGCGTCCGCTGCGAGATGCGGGCCATCTGTCCCAGGATGAGTCGCTCGAAGAAGGCGCCGGGATGGCGGAAGAGGACCTTCCATCGGCGGAGCCGGACAGAGAGGCTGCCGTTCAGGAGATAGCGCTCGGGCGGCCAGCTCGGCGAGAACGCGAGCACGCGATCCATGCCGCAGCGCTGCGCGAAGAGGAGGGCCGCCATGCCGCCGATCGAGGTCCCGATCGCCACGTTGTACCGGGACCCGAGCTTCTCGAGCGCCTCGCGCACCCGGCCCTCGTAGTAGGCGATGCCGTCGGTGCCGCCGTCCGGGGCGAGGTGGTAGCAGGCGAGGAGCGGATCGCGGACGAAGACGAGGTTCGCCTCGAGCCCGTGCCGGCGCAGCAGGTTCGTGAACTCGTAGTTCACCATCCCGCCGTGGAGGGCGGCGAGCCCGGCGAACGAGACGAGCGTGACGTCGCTGCCACGATCGCGGACCTCGAGGATGCTCGTGTCCGCTTCGACGGTGGGACGGCGACGACGCCCGAAGACGAGCGTGAAGTACGCGATGAGGGGGAGCAGGGCGGCCGAGATCCGGCGCAGCGTCTGCCCGATCAGCTTGCGGATGCCCATTCGGTCCTCCCGCTCTGGGCCAGGTGGCCCGCTTCGAGCGCACAGAGCTTCTCGTCGAGCGCTCCGAGGAGCTCCCGGTTCCCGCAGCGCTGGTAGCCACCGAGCGCGTCCTCGTAGCGGTTCAGGTCGCCGAGGAAGGACTTCACGGTGCCCTCCTCGAGGCCGACGGTCATGCGGCCGAAGCCGGCGCGCTCGAGGAAGATCGAGTTCATGTTCTGCTCGAACTGCCCCGCGATCGGCGTGGCGAGGACGGGCTTGTGCAGGTGGAGCGCCTCGCTCATGAGCGTCGCGCCGCCCGTGGCGACGACCGCCTTCGCCGTGCGGAGATCCTCGATGAAGCCGGCCTCGTCGAAGGGGCGGTGCACGACGTTCCCCTCGACGACCTCGCCCTCGAGCCCGCGGCGCACGCCGTACGCGCGACACTCGACGCCGCTCGCCTCGAGCGACTTCATCAGGTTCTCGTCGCAGCCACCCGACTGGTAGACGAGCACGTGGTCGCCCTTCACGGGATCGGCCTCGAGGATCTCGCGGCGGAGCACGGGGCCGTGGATCGAGGTCCGCGGCTCCGTCACCTCGGGAGCGAAGAAGCTCGTGAGGAAGTAGTGGTCGCAGAACGGCAGCTTCGTCTTCACGAGCAGCTTGTTCAGCGCGTAATCCCGCTCGCGGCCCGCGAGCACCTCGGCCGGCATCCGACAGCGCCCGACGATCTGGATGTTGTCGAGGCTCAGGATCGGCAGCCCGTGGATCATCGCGTAGAGGTGCGTCCACGACTCGAAGTCGCTGATCACGACGTCCGGCTCGAACCCGTCCTCGAGCAGGGCGAAGTAGGTCGCGACGTTCCGCGGAAGGCCCGTGACGCCCTTCCAGAGGATGTTCATGGTGGTCTTCAGGCGGTCGACCCGGTTCTTCTCGTCGAAGACCATCTTCATGCCTTCGATCGGGAGGACCGTGCCGAAGTGGCGGTCGAGGAACGTGGCCGCTCCGTGCGACGCGACGATCCGGACCTCGTGACCACGACGCCGAAGATGCTCGAGGACGACTCGCGAGCGGGTCGCGTGTCCCATGCCTTCGCCGACGACTCCGTAGAGGATCTTCATGCCAACCCCACCGTCTGCGTGTCCATGCCACCGAGCTCCGAGAGGACGCGCTCGACACGGAGCACGTCTCCCGCGGAGAGAGACTTCCGACCGTCGCTCGCCACGGCCGAGCCGGCCTGCGAGTTGCCCTTCGTCGCGAGGAGGGCCTCCCGGATGGTCGGTTCCGGGTTCGAGCCGAGGTCCACCCCGAGCCCCGAGGCGAGGTCGCGGACGAAGCGCTCGGGCGCCTCGGTCAGGTCCTCGTAGCGCAGCACGGAGTCGAAGCGGAGCGCGCCCGAACGATCGAGCCGCGCGGCCTCCTGCATCATCGAGTGGAAGCCGAGCGCGAGGATCTCGACGACCCCGTGGCGGTCGCGGTCGGGCGTGCCCGGCTCGATGACGAGCGGCATGAACCGGGGCACCGCCGGATGGAGCCGCGGCCAGAGGACGCGGAGGATCCGCACCGCGAGCCGGTCGAGGCCGATCGACCGGAAGAGGCCGACGAAGGGGCTCCGGAGGAACGCGCCGATGTAGCTGTCGATGACGTCGTTCGCGTTCCGGTGGAGGAAGAGCGAGCGCGAGCGGGGCACGGCGTCGCGGATGAGCTCGGCCGCGTAGAGCGACATGCCGCGGTGCTTCACGAAGAGCACGGGGCGGCTCGGGGCGACCGCGAGGCGGTGGTGACCGAGGAGCCGGCTCGTCGAGGCCGTCACGCGGACGAGCTCGCGCTCGAGGGCGGCGTCCGAGGGGATGCGGGCCAGCGTGACCTGCGAGAAGAAGTCGGGCTCCGAGATCGACTGGACGCCGGGGAGCCGCCCCGCGATCTTCCCCGCCACGGTCGAGCCGCAGCGGCCCGGGCTGTAGAGGAAGGCGAACCGGAAGGGCGCGGAACCGAGCGCCGCCGCCGTGTCCCGGACCTCGTCGAAGGAGGCCGTGATGAGCGTCTCGGCGTTCTCCCGCTGGGCCTCGTAGAAGAACGGATGGGCCTTGGCGAGGTCGAGCTCCGGACGCGTCCGGACGAACGAGACCTCCCGGCGCGCGAGGTCGAGCCCGTAGGGCGAGATGCTCCGGGAGTCGGCGCGGAGGGCGCCCTCGAGCGAGATGTCGGAGCCGCCGCGGGTCCAGAAATCACGCGCCGAGGCCACGTCACTCGGACCGAGTCGTCGCTTTCTCACGATGCGTCGTTCGTGGGCCATGGGTTCCGATCCTTCGTTGCGAGGCGAAAAAGCCACCCCTCGCCACCCGTCTCGCTTTGGGGACGTGTGACCGAGCCGGTCCGTTCGAGGCCGCGCGCCCGTCGGAAGGCGACTCCCGTCGCGCACTCCGTCCGAACGACGACCACAGCTGTATCGCTAACACACACCGATCGAGTTTTTCAATGCCGATTGATTCATCAGTGTCGTTTTTTCTCCGCGGCGGGTACCGAGGAGCTCCGCAGTCGACCTAACGAGCGTTCAGGAGACCTCGCGTGACCGCCCGTTCACGAAATAATACCCCTTGATTCGAAGGCGATTCGAGCCATCGGGAGATCTTGGGAAACACGTTGCGCAGCCCCTGGGAAGACGGTTGCGCAAGCGCTTGCGCAACCCACGAAATCCGACTGCGCAACCCGACGCACAACCCCAAGAACATCCGATTGAGTTCGAAACTTGAGTCATTGAAAATACAAACAATGCCAATTGATTTCTCGCGAACCGGCGTTTGCCGCGATCGCGACGGGATCGCGTTTCAGCCTGCATTCCTGGCCGATCCGGCCATCCCCACCGTACGGGCCGACCCGACGCGCAGGTGGATGCGCATCGATGGCGCGATGTCGATCTCCATCGGAGGAAGTGCGACGTCAACCCCGATGGGCGCGGATGTGGGGGAGAGTAGCCACGCGGTCACCGACTTGGCATCCGCTGTTCGTCGACGGGGTCGGCCAACCCTCCGGAACCATGGGCCGGCTCGGCCATCCCGCACCGGATCGCGTGGGAGGCTTTGAACGCCGGGTGCGGAAGGGCATCCTCGGGAGATGGCGGACGCACCTCGGACGGGCCGGCGCACCTGGCTCAAGCTCGGCCTGCTCGGCTCGGGCCTCTTGGCCCTCGGAGGAGGCGTCGCGGCCTGGTTCTCCCGAGGCTACGAGGCCTTCCTCTCGTCGGACGACCGGCCCATCGCCTTGTCCACGAAGGAATACGCCGTGGTCGTGCAGCTCGTGGCGGCGCTCCTCCCCGAGTCCGAAGGCTTCCCGTCGGGGGTCGCGCTCCGCGTGCCGCAGCGCGTGGACGAAGAGCTCTGGGCAGCCTCGGAGAAGCAGAGGACGCAGATCCGCCAGGGGCTCGAGCTGCTCGAGCACCTCCCGCTCGCGAAGGGCCGGAGCGCGCGGTTCACGCGGCTCCCCGTGGGCGAGCGCGAGGCCTTCTTCGAGGAGCTCCTCGCGAGCGACGTCGATGCCCTCCGGCAGCTCTCGCTCGCGCTCCGCCAGCTCCTGCATCTCGCGTACTACGGAAACGAGCGGACCTGGCGCGCGATGCGCTACGAGGGCCCGCTCGGGCTCGCCGAGAAGCCGCCCGTCTCCCACGTGCACTACGAGGCGCTCGTCCGTCGCGCCGAGAGGCCCTCGTGATCCACACGTACCGCGACCTCCTCTCGGATCGGCGCGTCGAGGCGGACGTCTGCATCGTCGGGACGGGCTGCGGCGGCGCGTCGCTCGGCGCCCGGCTCGCCGAGGCCGGGGCGCGCGTGGTCTTCCTCGAGCGCGGCGGACACTACACGCGCGACGACTTCGACCAGCGCGAGCTCGACATGCTGCCGAAGATCGACGGCGGCCGCGGGCTCGACAGCTCGGTCGATCTCTCCGTCAGCCTCACCTACGGCAACAACGTCGGAGGTGCGAGCGTCCACTACTGGGCGGACAGCTACCGCACGCCGCCCGATCGGCTCGCGCGCTGGCGCGACGAATTCGGACTCGAAGGCCACGGCCTCGAGGAGCTCACGCCCTTCTTCGAGGAGATCGAGCGCGACCTCCACGTGCATCCCGCGGAGGACGCCTACTTCAACCGGATGAACCAGCTGCTCCGGCTCGGGAGCGAGCGGCTCGGCTGGCACGGGCATCGCGTGCCCCAGGCGCGCACGGGCTGCATCCAGTCGGGCTTCTGCATGCAGGGCTGCGCGTACGACGCGAAGCAGAGCCAGCTCGTGACCTACGTACCCCGCGCCCTCGCGAAGGGCGCCGAGATCTTCGCGGACACGCGCGCCGAGCGGCTCGAGTGGGACTCGTCCGATCGGAAGGTCACGGCGCTCGTCGGCGCGGTCCTCGACCGCGCCACGGGCCGTCCGACCGGCAAGACGGTCCGGGTCACGGCCAGGGCGTTCGTGGTGGCGGCCGGGGGCTACGGCACCCCGCTCTTCCTCCTGCGGAACGGTCTCCGCGAGCGGCTGCCGGCCGTCGGCCTGCACACCGTCTGCAACCCCTGCCCGATGGTCCACGCGCTCTTCGACGAGGAGATCGTCCAGTACCGCGGCATCCCGGCCGCCTGGGGCATCGAGGAGTTCCGTCTCGCGCGCCACGAAGGGGGACGGTACGTCGAGGGCGGCTACCTCCTCATGGCGAACCAGCTCCAACCGGCGATGCTCGCGGCCGTGCTGCCGGGAACGGGCCGCGAGCACCGTCGCCTGATGCGCGACCTGCGCAAGCTCGGCGGGACGATCGCGTGGATCGACGATCACGACTTCGGACGTGTCGACGTCGACGGTGACGGGAACCCCGAGTACCACGTGCCGATCGACGGGACGAACGGCGCGATGATCCGCGACAGCCTCGAGAAGCAGGCGCGGCTCCTCTTCGCCGTCGGCGCGAAGGAGGTCCTCTTCGGCGACGATCGCGACACGCGGATCACCCGCGCGAGCCAGATCGAGGCGGCGATCCGCTCGCTCCGGATCCGCCCCGCGTCCCTCGTCCTCGCGGCGCCGCATCCCGCCGGAGGCGCGCGCATGGGACGCGACCCGCGGACGAGCGTGGTCGCGATGGATCACCGCGTCCACGGCACCGACAACCTCTTCGTCGCCGACCCGAGCGTGTTCCCGACGGGACCGAGCGTCGATCCGTCGGTCACGATCATGGCGTTCAGCGGAGTCGCCGCGGGACACGTGCGGCAGGCGATCGGGCGCTGACGCCGAGAACCGTGGCTACCGGAGCACCCCGGACGTGCGGGAGCGCTCCACGGCCGTGTTGTGCCCCTCGAGCGTCTCGCTGAAGGCATGGCGGCGGTTGCCGCGCGCGACGAAGTAGAGGTAGCGATGCCTCGCGGGATCGAGCACGGCCTCGAGGGCCCGGAGGCCCGGATTCGCGATCGGCCCCGGCGGCAGGCCGGAGTGGCGGTAGGTGTTGTAGCGATTCGCCTCGTCGTCGAGCATCGCCCGCGTGATGCGACCGTCGAAGCGGGCGCAGGAGGGAGCCCGCTCCGGCTCCGCGATGCAACCGTACGAGACCGTCGGATCGGCCTGCAGACGCTGGCGCGGCTGGAACGTCGTCGAACGGAGCCGGTTCAGGAAGACCCCGGCGATGATCGGCCGCTCCTCGTCGACCGCGGCCTCCTTCTCGACGATCGAGGCGAGCGTCACGACGTCGTGGTAGCGGAAGCCGAGGTCGTGGGCGAGCGTCGACAGCGCGGCGGCGTGACGCGCACGGAGAAGCGCCGTGCGTCGACGGTGGTTCTCGACCATGCGCCCGAGGATCGCGGCCGGGGGGAGATCGTCGCGGAGGTCGTAGGTGTCGGGGAAGAGGTAGCCCTCGAGCGAGGGCCCGGGCACGTCGAGCTCGGCCAGGGCGCCGGGCTCGCGCGCGGCGCGGAGGAAGTCCTCCTCCGAGCCGAGCTGGTACTCGGCGAGCCTCCGTGCGACGTCGCGCACGTTGTAGCCCTCGGGGATCGTGACCCGGACCTCGATGGCGCCGAGCCCGACGGCGATGCGCCGGGAGAGCTGGGCGGGCGTGAGGCCCCGCGCGAGGATCAGCGGCCCCTCCCGGAAATGCCCCTCGGCGCCGACGAGTCGGAGGTAGATCGCGAACGCGAAGGGATCCTCGACGAGGTGCTCGTTGCCGAGCACGTCCGCGACCTCGCCGGCGGAGAGACCCGGCGCGAGGGTCAGTCGCACGACCTGGCCGTGTCCTTCGCCGGGGCGGTTCGGATACACGAGGAGCAGCCAGACGACGGCCGCCGTCGCCAGGGCGACGAGCGCGAGGAGCGCGACCGAGACGCCTAGGGCGATTCGTCGGGATCGGGCGTCCCGCTCGGCGGCCTTGCCCCGCGTCGCTCGCTTCTTCGGCCGGTTCCGGGGTCCTCCCCCGCTTCTCGTTCGCGCTGCCACTTCCGCTCGGTCCTGGCATCGAGGAAGGCCTGGAGCAAGAGGGCAGCGGCCGCCTCGTCGACGATCTTGCGACGCGCCTGCCCCTTCACCCCGAGCTCGCCGAGCGAGCGCTCCGCCTGGACCGTGGTGAGCCGTTCGTCGCGGAAGCTCGCGGGCACGCCCAGCGCCTTCGCGATGGCGCGCCCGAGCACGCGTGCGCGCCGCGCCGGCAGGCCCTCGGTCCCGTCGAGCCGCAGGGGGAGGCCGACGACGACGCGCACGACGCCCTCGCCCGCGAGGGCCGCGCGCACGCGCTCGGCGACCTGCTCGGGCGTGCCCCTCCCCGAGACGTGCCCCCGCGGATGGGCGATCACGCCCTCCTCGTCCGAGAGCGCGAGACCGACGCGAGCCTCTCCGGGATCGATGCCGAGGTAGCGCACGCGCCCCCGCCTACGCGCTCGCGGCGGCGGCCGCGGCCTCCTGGATGCGCTGGGCGAGCAGCGGCATCACGTAGGGGAACCCGATCTGGAACGTGTCGAGGTCGGGATCGATCTGCCCGATGAGCCAGAAGCTCATCACCGCGGCGCGCTCCACGTAGAACCAGCCGTCCGGGTAGTGGATCGACTTCATCAGCGCTCGGAGCTCCTGCCGGGCGACCTCCGGATCCGCGAGCTTCTGGAGCTCGTTCACGTTCGCACGCATGAGCTGACCGGCCGTCTTCTCCTGGATGCGCAGGAGCTTCTCGAAGTAGGTCTTCACCGTCTTCTCGACGAGCGCCCGATCTCCGTCCGGCGCGACGAAGCCCATGTCCGAGATGCCCGCGAGGACGAGGGCGTCGTTCTGCTCGAAGAAGCCGCGGAGCACGTCGATCATGCCGTCGACGAACCGATCCTCGACCTCGCTGATCGCGCCGAAGTCGAGGATGACGATGCGCGGCTTGTCCGGCGCCTCGCCCGCCTGCACGAGGAAGTTCCCCGGATGCGGATCCGCGTGGAAGAAGCGGTGCAGGAACATCTGCTTGTAGAAGCACTCGGTCAGGCGCGTCGCGAGGGCCCGACGGTCGATGCCTCGCGCGTCGATCTCGGCGAGGTTCGTGATCTTGAAGCCCTCCATGAAGCTCATCGTGAGCACGTCGGCGGTCGAGATCTCCCGGAAGACCTTGGGGAAGAGGATGTCGTCCTCGCCCGCGAAGTTGGCCTCCATCCGCTCCATGCAGTTGGCCTCGTGCACGTAGTCGGTCTCGCGCCGGAGGAGGTCGACGAGGGCGGCGTGCACGGTCTCGATGTTCTGGACCGGCACGAAGAGACGGTAGGCGCGGATCGCGAGGCGGATCACGCGCATGTCGACTCGGATCACGTCGCGGATGCCGGGATAGAGGACCTTCACCGCGCACTTCGTGCCGTCGGGGAGATAGGCCACGTGGACCTGACCGAGCGACGCGGCCGCGATCGGCGTCGTCTCGATGGAGCGGAAGACGTCCTCGGGCTTCTTGCGGAGGCTCTCGATGAAGACCTCCTCGACCTCGTCGAAGGGATGCGGCGGGACCGCGTCCTGGAGCTGCTCGAGCTCCTTCGCGTAGACGGCCGGGAGGAAGCCGCCCATCACCGACAGGACCTGGCCGAGCTTGATGTACACGCCGCGGAGCCGGAGCATGCCGCGCAGGAGGCGCCGGGCGTTCCGGAGATCGATGCGGTCGCGCCGGCGGACGAGCCAGGGCGGGATCCTCTCGGTCTCGCGGCCGGAGGCGGGATCCGTCTCGATGCGACGGAAGATCTTCAGGAGCCCGAGGTGCAGGACGTAGCTCGAGAAGATCAGCCCGAAGACGAAGAGGGCGCGGACGAGGCGGATGAAGAGGCTCATGGGGACCGGGGCGGGGATCATACCCCTCGGCGGGGACGGCGACAGGGGCGATCCGCGAACTCGTCCCCGAAGGGCGTCCGCGTGTACCATCGACTCGATGACCAAGAAGGTCCCCGTCTCGGTCCTGCGCGACCAGGTCACCGTCCTCCTGCAGAAGGAAAAGCTCAAGGAGGCGCTCGAGTGCTACGTGCAGCTCGAGAACGCCGAGCCGAAGGAGCCTCGCTGGCCCCATCGGAAGGGCGACCTCCTGCTCCGCATGAAGCGGCCGAAGGACGCCGTCGCGGCCTACGAGAAGGCCGTCGACATCTACGCGTCGCAGGGCTTCGTCGCGCGGGCCGCGGCCATGGCCAAGGTCATCCTCGGCCTCGACCCGAGCCGCATGGACGTGCTCGAGCGCGTCGACGGGAAGGCCGCGCTCGAGCTGCGCCAGCGCCGCGAGGGGAGCCAGGTCGCCCCGCTCCCCGCCTCGCCACCGCCCGCCGAGGCCGCACGGCCCCCCGCGCCCTACGTGGCGCGCGGCATGGACGAAGACCTCGTCCCGATGCCGCCCGAGCCCGCGGCGAGGCCGGCCGCCCGTCCTCCGACGGTGCCTCCCCTGCCGCGGCCCGAGGCCCGACCCGAGGAGATCGCCGGCCGCGTCTCGCTGGTCTTCGATGCGCCGATGCTGCGGCCGGCCGACAACGCGGACGACGACGAGGTGCGCTTCGTCGAGCTCGAAGAAGACGAGGCGATCGAGCTCGACTTCAGCGACGTCGAGCTCGTCGACGGTCGTCCTGCGAGCGTCTCCACCTCGGCGGAGGGTCCCTCCGCGGCGGCCGTCGCGCGCATGCCTGCGGTCCCACTGCTCGCGGAGGTCCCGAAGGAAGCCCTCTCCAAGCTCCTCGGCGCCGCCGAGCTCGTCGACCTCGCGGACTCCGAGGTGCTGGTGAAGGCGGGCGAGGCCGCGGACTCGCTCTACATCCTCGCCGAGGGGACGGCCGAGGTGCTCGTGCCCGGCGTTCCGGCGGGCACGCTCATGCTCGGCGAAGGCGAGATCGTCGGCGAGACCTGTCTCTTCCCGGGAGTGCGCCGCAAGGCCGACGTCGTCGCCCGCGGTCACCTGCTCGCGCTGAAGCTCGGACGCGAGGCCCTGCTCGACCTCGTGACGGCGCATCCGATCGTCGGCGACATCCTCTACGAGCTGCTCACGAAGCGGATCCTCGCGAACCTGCTTCGGACGCACGAGCTCTTCGCCGCCTTCGATCCGGGCACGCGCCTCGAGCTCGCGCGCCTCTTCGAGGTCCGGCGCGCGGGCCCCGGCACCCGCCTGCTCGAGGCGGGCAAGCGCTCGGACGGCATGTACGTGCCGCTGCTCGGCCTCTTCGAGGCCACGCGACCCGACGGGCGCGTCGTCGAGGTCCCGGCGGGCAGGCTGCTCGGCGAGGGAAGCCTGATGACGCGCGCTCCCTCGCAGTCCACCGTCGAGACGAAGACCGACGCGCTCGTGCTGCGCCTCTCGACGATGCGCTTCACGGAGCTCGCCTCGACCTTCCCACCGGTCCTCGCGCACCTCACGGATCTCGCCTCGCGGGACTCGCTCGAGGACGCGTTCGCGGACGACCTGCCGCGCCTCTGACGTGAGCGGCCCCGTCGTCTCGGTGCTCCTCCCGTTCCGCGACGCCGGGGCGACGATCGAGCGCGCGCTCGCGGGCCTTCTCGCCTCGGACGCCGTCTCGCTCGAGGTCGTCGCGGTCGACGACGGCTCGACGGACGCGGGGGCCTCGCTCGTGGCCCGCATCGCCGAGCGGGATCCCCGCGTGCGGCTGCTCCGCGGCGAGGCGAAGGGCATCGTCGCGGCGCTCGACCGGGCGCACGCCCACGCGCGGGGGAGCGTGCTCGTGCGCATGGACGCGGACGACGAATGCGACCCCCGGCGCATCCCGCTCCAGCTCGAGGCGCTCGAGCGCGATCGCTCGCTCGCCGCGCTCGGCACGCGCGTCGAGGCCTTCACCGACGAAGGCACGGTCGGCGAGGGCCTGGCCCGCTACGTCGCGTGGCAGAACGGCATCCTGACGCCCGACGATCACGCCCGCGAGCTCTTCGTCGAGTCCCCGATCTGCCATCCCTCGCTCGCCCTCCGTCGCGAGGCGTTCGAAGCCATCGGCGGCTACCGCGCGGGCCCCTTCCCCGAGGACTACGATCTCTTCCTGCGCCTGCATCGCGAGGGGCACCGCATGGCGAAGCTCGACGCGGTGCTCGTGCGGTGGAGGCATCGGTCGGGGAGGCTCACGTTCGCCGATCCGCGCTACTCCTTCGACGCCTTCCGCGCGCTCAAGGTGGAGCACCTCGCGGAGCGCCTCGCCCGCGAGACACGCCCGCTCGTCGGCTGGGGCGCGGGGCGCGACGGTCGACGCATGGCCCGCGCGCTGCTCGCGGCGGGGCTCGCGCTCGATCGCTTCGTCGACATCGATCCGCGGAAGATCGGCAGGACGGCCTACGGTCGTCCGATCGTGGGGCCCGAGGGCCTCCCCGGGCCCGCGAGCGCCTTCGTCCTCGTCTGCGTCGGCTCGCGGGGGGCCCGCGCCGAGATCCGCGAGCACCTCGACGGCCGTGGGTTCCGCGAGGTCGTCGACTACGTCTGCCTCGCCTGAGCGGCGAACGCGCGGACGAAGTCCTCCTGGACGATCGTCTCGACGGCGCGCGGCCCCCGGGCCTCGCGGACGCGGGCGATGGCCTCGTCGGGATCGAGCCCCTCGGCGACGAGGGCGAGCGCGGCGATCATGCCCGAGCGCCCGAGCCCGCCCATGCACGCGAGGACGACCGACTCGCCCGCGGCGAGCGACTCCTCGATCCGCCCGACCACGCGGGCCGCTTCGTCGAGCGTCGGAACCCTCTGATCCGGGATCGGCAGTCGCTCGACGGCGATGCCGACCGCGTCGAGCGCCTCGACGAGGTCCGGGACGCCGGCCCAGGCGAGCTCGTCGTCGGTCACGAACGTGAAGAGGCGACGGACGCCGTCGGCACGCAGCGTCGCCGCGTCCACCCGCAGCTCGCGCCCCTTGTCGGTGCGCCCCGGGCAGAGGGTGATGCCGAGTCGGCCGCGATCCGAGGGCCTCCGCACGGAGTCGACGCGGAGCGCGACGTTCCTCGCGATGCCCGCGCGCACCGCGGTGGCGAGACCCGCCGCGACGTGGAGCGCGGCCCGCTTCTGCCTCGGCGAGGCCTCGTCGAAGGAGAGCGTGTGGATCGCGTAGCGCAAGAGCGGCACGCGCAGCTGGTGGGGATCGCGATCCTCCCGGACGATCGACGCGCCCACGCTCCTTAGGCGGCGGATCGTGCGGTACGCGCGGAGCAGGGCCGGTCGCTCGATCCCTCGCGGGGTCTCCGGGAGCGGCGCGCGGAGATCGGCGACGCCGTGGAGCAGGTCGGCGAGGAACACGGCCTCGCGGAGCGCGTCGTCGTCCTCGAGCGGCGTCATGAGGAACAGGATGTCGTTCTCGAGCTTCGCGAGGTCGCGGAGCACGTGACCGCGATGCGCGTGGAAGAAGTCGATGAGCCAGACGTTCTCGCGCGAGTCGACGAGGATGTTGGCTCCGTTGAGGTCGCCGTGCACCCAGGCCACGTAGTGGCTCTCCCCTCCGGACGGCGGGAGCGTGTCGAGCCATTCGTAGAACCTCGCCGGGTTCTCGCGCGCGGGGAGCCCGGGGAAGACGATCGTCGGCGAGGCCGCATCGACGCCCGCGACCTCGGCGACCCGTGCGCGCACGCTCCCGGCCCAGCGTGACGAGAAGCCGTAGTAGTCGAGCAAGGGCAGTCGCTCGTATTGCGCGACGGAGTGGAAGCGTCCGAGGACGCCCTCGTAGACCTCGCCGAGGATCTCCTCGATCGCGGCGTCGGACGCTCCGCCCTCGTAGACGGACTTGAACGTGCGAACGGGCCCCGAGCCCATGGACGCGTAGGCGTAGCGGAGCGCGGCCCGATCCCCGAGGTCGGCGAAGCCGCGCACGGTCGGCGCGCTGTTGCCGAGGATCGGCTCCACCTGCTCGAACGCCACGCGTTCCTTCGCGACGAGATCGCGGGGACCGACCTTCACCACGCTCGGCGCGAGCGCATGGCCGAGCGCGTCGAAGCCCTGCGCCCGGAACACCGAGGCCCCGGAGAAGCCGCCCCCGAGCGGCTCGAGGACGACCCGGGAGACGTGGCGGTGGAGGTAGCCGACGAGCTCGCGGTCGACGCCCTTCGGGAGGGCCGAGGCGTCGGCGCACTCGAGCGCCGGCATGCTCGACGGGGGCAGCGGGACGGGCGCGACGCTCGCGCCGTCCGGCACGAGCCAGGAGGCGAAGTCCCCGACTCCGTCGAAGACTCGCACCCCGAGGATGCGCCTCAGCTGATCGAGCGCGAGGAAGTGCTGCGTGCGCGAGGCGCTCGCGGTCAGCGCGCTCGACGTCGCCACCTCCGCGAGCCCGAGGCGGGTCCGGAGCTCGTAGAGGAGGAAGGTCACCTTGGCGTCGGTCCACACGCCTACGACGCCCACGCGCAGCGGCTCGTGCGGCGCGCTCGCGGCGATGCGCGCGAGGACGTCGGGCAGGGTCGTGCCCTCGAAGTCGTTGAGCCCGATCGCGTCGACGATCACCTCGTCCTCGCGCGGCTCCCCGAACTCCCGGAACACGAGCTCCTCGCCGTGGGTGCCCGCGAGGCAGTGCGGACCGAAGGTCGCGAGGTGGTCCGCCTGCCGCGGATCGGTCGGGTCGTGGTGATCCCGCACGTGGACGATCGCGAGCCGCTCGGCGGGCTCGTTCCGGGCCCACCGCATCAGGTGGGCGAGCGGGCCGTGCTCCGGATCGGGGCCGAGGAGGCGCTCTGCCTCCTCCCGGCCGACGTGCAGCGCGTTCGGCAGCGCCTGATGGGCCTCGAGCGGCGCCACGAAATCGCGCTGGAGGCATTGCGTGAGGAGCACGGAGGGCATGGCCCCCCGAGGGTACCCCGCGCCGGGGATGCCGAAACGGCAGGCTGGCCCTCCCGGGCCGAATCTCTATACTCGCGCCCCATGGGCTACTCCGCCGTTTTCCAGTGCGTCGCCGGGTGCGAGGGCACCTACCCCTTCGACGAAGTGATCTACCACTGCCCGAAGTGCGGCGAGCTCCTCGAAATCCGTCATGATCTCGAGGCGTTGCGGAACCGCAGCGCGGCGGCCTGGATGCGCACCTTCGACCAGCGCTGGATGACGACCCAGTGGCCCTACGGCAGCGGCGTCTGGGGCAAGAAGGAATGGGTCATGCCCGGCGTGCGGGACGAGAACATCGTCTCGACGGCCGAGGGCGGCTCGACGCTCTTCTGGGCGGAGCGCTACGGCAAGCAGATCGGCGTCCCCGACCTCTGGATCAAGAACTGCGGCAACAGCCACACGGGCTCGTTCAAGGACCTCGGCATGACGGTCCTCGTGAGCGTCGTGAAGCAGATGATCGCGGACGGGAAGCCGATCCGCGCCATCGCCTGCGCGTCGACGGGCGACACCTCCGCGGCGCTCGCCGCCTACTGCGCCTCGGCGGGCATCCCGTCGGTCGTGCTGCTCCCGAAGGGCAAGATCACGACGGCGCAGCTCGTGCAGCCGCTCGCGAACGGCGCGATGGTCTGCGCGCTCGACACCGACTTCGACGGCTGCATGGCGATCGTGCAGAAGCTCGCGAAGGAGCAGGGCATCTACCTCGCGAACTCGATGAACTCGCTGCGGCTCGAGGGCCAGAAGACGGTGGCCATCGAGATCGTGCAGCAGTTCGACTGGGAGGTCCCGGACTGGGTCTTCATCCCGGGCGGCAACCTCGGCAACGTCGCCGCGCTCGGCGCGGGCTTCGATCTGATGCTCAACCTCGGGCTCATCCAGAAGCGACCGCGCATCTGCCTCGCGCAGGCCGAGCGCGCGAACCCGCTCTACCGCGCGTACCTGAAGGGCTACGAAGGCTTCGAGCCGATCACCGCGGGCGAGACCGAGGCGAGCGCCATCCGCATCGGCAATCCCGTCAGCATCCGCCGCGCGATCAAGACGCTGAAGGCGTACGACGGCGTCGTCGAGCAGGCGACCGAGTCCGAGCTGGCGGAAGCGTCCTCGGCGGCCGACCGCGCGGGCGCCTTCACCTGCCCGCACACGGGCGTGGCCCTCGCGGCCCTCGAGAAGCTCGTGAAGCGCGGCGACGTGAAGAAGACCGATCGCGTGGTCGTCGTCTCGACCGCGAGCGGCCTGAAGTTCGCGAACTTCAAGATCCGCTACCACGAGAACGCGATCCCGGGCGTCACGAGCGCGCACGCGAACGTGCCGGTGGATCTGCCGAACGACTTCGAGGCCGTGAAGAAGGCCGTCCTCGGCAACTTCGGCTGAGCCCCCCGTCGTGGGCGTCCTCGGGCCCGAGCGGGAGCCTCCCGCGCGGGCTCATTCGTCTTCGGGAGGCACGTCCGGCAACGAAGGCCGCCCGATGGGCGGGGCGTGCGCGTCCGTGAGGGCGTGCTCGAGGTTCTCGAGCACGAGCTCGAAGTCGTCCTTCGAGATGAGGTGGCCGAGGAGCTTCGGGAGCGGCCCGGTGAAGACCTCGCGGATGTCGAGGCTCTGGGCCTCGTCGACCTTCACGCCGATCTGGGTCAGGGCCTCCTCGAGGGCCTTCTCGGCGATGTCGAGGCGGACGTACTGCGAGAGCTCCTCGAGCACGCGCTGGGCGACCATGGACGGCGGGTGCACCGACTCGACGTCGGAGGGCGCGACGGATTCGACGCCCCGCGCCGGGCCGACGTTCTCGAGCTCGACGAGGGCCGGATCGACCTTCGGGTCCATCTCGTGGGCCTTCGCGAGCGTGCCGGGACCCATGGCGAGCGCCACGTAGACGCGCAGCGCGTCCGCCGCCTCGTCTTTCTTGTCGTCCGGACCGCCGGGACCCCCCATCCGATTAGGATAGCCCCAATCGGCCCCCCGGGTTCAAGGGGAAGGAGAGCCGCCCCCGAGGGCCGCGAGCAGGGCCTCCCGATCCTCCCGGCGCTGGCCGATCGTCCGGCCCCGGACGACGAAGAGGCCGTCCGGCTCGCGCTTCGAGCCGTGCGCCTTCGCCTGCACGGCGAGCGGGGCCCCGGAGAGCTCGAAGCGGAGCTCGACCGGCGCGCCGGGGGCGAAGGCGCGCGGGGTCCGGAACGAGAGGTGGTTGCCGTCGAAGGCGACGAGCTCGGCGTCCTCGCCCGTCGAGAGCTTGCCGTGCACGCTCATCCGCGCCTCCTCTCCATGGCCGCCCGCGCCTCCTTGAGGTCGACTTCCTTGCGGATGGCCTCGCGGTCGTCGCCCTTCTTGCGGCCCTTCGCGAGGCCGAGCTCGACCTTCGCCACGCCGTTCTTGAAGTAGACCTGGAGCGGGACGAGGGTGTAGCCCTGCTGCGTCAGGCGGCCTCGGAGCTTCTCGATCTCCCTCGCGTGCACGAGGAGCTTCCGCGTTCGCTTCGGCTCGTGGCCGAGGTAGGGGCCGGCCTGCTCGTAGGGCGCGACGTGCATCTTGTAGAGGAAGAGCTCGTCGTGATCGATGAGCGCATAGGCGCCCTCGAGGTCGGCGCGCCGCAGGCGCATGCTCTTCACCTCGGAGCCCATGAGCACCATGCCGGCCTCGAAGCGCTCCTCGATCTCGTAGCGCTCCTTGGCCTTCGGGTTGCGGCAGACGACGAGCTCGACTCCCTCGGGGCCCTTCTCTCCGCGTTTCTTCGCCATGGCGGCCCTCCACGTAGCACGACGGCCGCCCGGCCGCACCGCGTGCGCCCGCGCCGAGGAAAGGGCCGGCCTCTCCCCTCGTTCTGGGGTATCTTCGCCGGACGATGCAGACCCCGCGATACGACGTCGTCGTGATCGGGACCGGGCCCGGCGGAGAGGGCGCCGCCATGCAGGCCGCGAAGCTCGGACGGCGCGTCGCCGTCGTCGAGAAGCAGCGGGAGGTCGGTGGAGGGTGCACGCACTCGGGCACGATCCCGAGCAAGGCGCTGCGCCAGTCCGTCGACCGCCTGCTCGAGTTCCGCACCAATCCCCTCTTCCGCGAGGTGGGCCACCACCTCGACGTGTCGTGGCCGGACCTCGTCCGCACCGCGAATCGGGTCATCGGGAAGCAGGTCGAGCTCCGGACCGGCTTCTACGACCGCAATTCCGTGAAGATGCACCACGGCCGCGCGCGTCTCCTCGACGCGAACACCGTCCAGATCGAGCGCGAGGACGGCGCGACGGAGTGGCTCGAGGCCGACGGCATCGTGATCGCGACCGGCTCTCGTCCGTATCGCCCGGCCGACGTCGACTTCCGGCATCCGCGGATCTTCGACAGCGACACGATCCTGAAGATGCCGTTCACGCCGAGCTCGGTCACGGTCTACGGCGCCGGCGTGGTCGGCTGCGAGTACGCGTCGATCTTCCGCAACCTGCACGCGAAGGTGAACCTCGTGAACACCCGCGAGCGGTTGCTCTCGTTCCTCGACGACGAGATCACCGACGCGCTCGCGTACCACCTGCGCGACGGCGGCGTGCAGATCCGCAACAACGAGGAGATCGCGAAAGTCGAGCCGCACGACGACTGCGTCGTGCTCCACCTGAAGTCCGGCAAGCGCATCCGCAGCGACGTCCTTCTCTGGGCGAACGGGCGCACCGGCAACACCGACGACATGGGTCTCGAGGCGCTCGGCATCGCGCTGAACTCGCGCGGCCAGGTTCCCGTCGACGCGCACTACCGGACGTCGGTCGGCAGCGTCTACGCCGTGGGCGACGTGGTGGGCTACCCGAGCCTCGCGAGCGCCGCCTACGATCAGGGCCGGCTCGCCGCGACCCACCTCTGCCTCGGCGAGTGCGACGAGAACCTCGGGAAGCACGTCCCCACGGGCATCTACACCCTCCCGGAGATCAGCTCCGTCGGACCGACGGAAGCCGAGCTCACGGCCCAGCGCATCCCCTACGAGGTCGGGCACTCGCTCTTCCGCAACCTCGCCCGCGCCCAGATCACGGGCAACACGGTCGGGATGCTCAAGCTGCTCTTCCACCGGGACACGCTCGAGATCCTCGCGATCCACTGCTTCGGCTACCAGGCCGCCGAGATCCTCCACATCGGCCAGGCGATCATGACGCAGAAACCCCCTGCGAATTCGCTGCTCTACTTCATAAACACGACTTTCAACTACCCCACGATGGCCGAGGCGTACCGGGTGGCGGCGCTGAACGGCTACAACCGGGTCAAGCGGAGCTGAGCCGACGGGCCCTCCCCCCGATCTTCGGTTATGCTCGGCCGCGCCCTCGGGGGACCCCCGGGGCCCATCGTCGGAGAATCAGCATGTCGGACAAGGGATCGTACTCGGCTCACCTCCTCCCGGACGGCACCAGCACGGCCATCGCCGTGGTGATCGTGGCCTCCATCTACGGCATCTGGGCGTGGGCGCTGTACCTCGGCGGCCAGGTCTACTGAGCCCTCCCTTGCGACCGTCCGCACGGGGAGCGACGCGCGCCGCCATCTTGGCGCTCCTCTTCGCGCTCCCCGTCGCGGGCTGCAGCACCTTCACGGCGCCGGCGACACCGTCGTCGTCCTGCCGCGGCAAGCGCTGCGAGTTGGCGATCCGCAAGGCGAGCCGGGACCTCGCGTGCGACGAGCGGAACGTCCTCGCGCGCGCATTCGGCGAGAGCCGAGTGCTCGCGACGGGCTGCGCACGCCAGGCCGAGTACGTCTGCTCGCGCTCGTCGTGCCGCCGTCGCGGCGACGTCCGCAGCCTCGACGTAGCCGGCGAGGTCCGATACCGCGCGAGCCTCGAGCTCTTCTGCCCGCTCGCCGAGGTGCTCGCGAGCCCGACCTCGACCGAGGGGCTCTTCGAGGCGACCTGCCGCGGCACGACCGTGCGCTACCGATGCTCCGCCTCGGGCTGCGAGCCCGGAGGCCCGACGGATCCGGGCCTGCTCGCCCTTCGGCAGCTCGAGCCCTCGGTGCTCGAGTGCACGAGCACGCGGCGCGCCGCCGTCGAGGTGGTCTACGACGCGCGCGGCGAGATCACGCGCGTCACGGTCGAAGGCGTGGGCACGGCCTACCTCCGCTCGAACGTCCCGCACGGGGTGCAGGATCGCTCGGGCCGCGGCTGCCTCGCGCGCGTGTTCCGCACCGTGCCGCCCGACCCCGACCGCGCCGGCGAGACCCTCGTCGTCGGCTACGGCGCGGGAGCCGACGCCCCCGAGTCCCTCGAGCCCTGAGACGCCCCCGCTCCCGCCTCGTCGGTGGGAGCGACCGTGGACGCGGGCGCCGGGGCGGTCACGGGGACGGGATGCGGGACGAGGCCGACCTCGATGGCCGCGTGCGCCCGACGGACGACGGCCGCGGCGCCCTCGGGGAGCCGGAGGCCGGCCACGGCCAGGTCGAGGACCTCGTGCTGGCGCGACGTCGGCGAGCCGAGGAGCGATTCGAGCGCGGCCTGCTCGACCCCGAGCGCGAGCAGCTCGGGCACGTCGCCCTCCGCCCGCGCGATCGCGAGACGCTCGGCGCGCGCGCCGAGCTCGGCACGCTGGAAGAGCTCGGCGAGCGCGGGGTCGAGCTCCCCCCACGTCCCCGCGACGCCCTCGAACGCGAGATGGACCTCGGGCAGCCGCTCGCCGAACGCGAGGGAGGGGAATCGGATCGGGATCAGGGCCTCGATGCGCGCGTCGCCGACGAAGTCGCCGACCTCGTCCACGCAGGCCCGCTCGCCGTAGGCGAGCGTGGGCACGCCGACCTCCTGCACCGAGTCGTCGTCGCCGACGCGGACGATCGCGATGCAGCTCGTGTCGAAGGCGACGGGATCGACGACACGGATCGCGACCTCGGAGTGGCCGTCCCCGTCGAAGTCGCGATCCCGCCCGAGATCGACGAGGAGCACCCGCTCGCGCGTGGGGTAGCTCCGATCGGGAGCGTCGACCCCGAGGGCCGTGCCGTGGGCCGTGATGACGCGAACGGCCGTGGCTCCGTCCGAGGCGCGCCGGGCGCCGAGCGCGACGTACGACGCGCCCGCGATCCGCTCGGTGACGACGAAGCCGGCGCGCCGGAGGCCCTGGGCGACCGCGTCCGCTTCGGTCCCGGGCTCGACGCCCGCGTGCAGGTAGTCGAGCGGATCGAACGCGAGCGGCGACGGATGATGGCAGCCGACCATCACGAGGGAGAGCACGAGCAGGGAGCCGGGCCGACGGGGGCGCACCCCGAGACGCTACCCATCCGAGGCGGCGAGCGCGAGCGGATCGACACTCTCGGCGCCGGCGAGCCGGAGCGCGTCGATCGCCGCCTCGAACGTGGCTCCGGTCGTGCGGACGTCGTCGACGAGGAGGATCCGGCGTCCGTCGAGCCGCCGGATCGCCCGGAACGCGCCGCGCAGCTTGCCGAGCCGCGCGGCTCGGTCGCGACCCACCTGGTGCCCCGTGTCGCGCACGCGCTCGAGCGCGCGCACCTCGAGCTCGACGCCCAGCACGCGCGCGATCGGCGCGGCGAGGAGGCAGGCCTGGTTGAAGCCGCGGGCCCGGTGCCGCGCGGGATGGAGCGGCACCGGCACGACGAGGTCGATGCGGTCGAGGAAAGGGTCGAGGGCGGGCTCGAAGAGGGCGCCGAGGACCTCCGCATGCTCCGTCCGGCCCTGGTACTTGAGCCGCCCGATGGCGTCCGCGATCGGTCCTCCGAAATCGTAGAGGGCGTCGGGCTCGGGGCTCCGCTCGAGCAGGGGCTCGCAGACCTCGCAGAAGCCGGGGCCGTCCCCGACGGGCCCATCGCAGCCCGGGCATCGACGGGGGGAGACGAGCTCGAGGAATCCTCGTGCGATTTCGGCGAGATGCTCCATGGGTCCGTGTCTTCGGCACATCTCCCACATGGTTGCGTGCCCGCGCCTCGGGTGGGGAGGAAGCGCCCATCGCATGCCACGTCGCCGTGATGCCCACGGGTTGTTGATGGGAATACGCATCGACTAGGCTGCGTCCCACAGCCATGCGCATCCTCGCAGCACTCACCCTCCTCCCCCTCCTCACCCAAGCCCGCGTCTGTGGATCGGACGAGGCTCCCACGGTCCAGGCCGTCGCCAAGGCTGGCGGCTCGGCCAGCCTCACGGCGATCGCACCGACGCACGGGGGTCAGATCGTCTACGCGGACACCATGCCGCTCGAGGTCGTCGTGAAGGCCGACGGAGCCATCCAGGCCTACCCGGTCGCGCCTCCCGCCGGCGTCACCGCGACGGTCGTGCCCCCGACCGCTCGCGTCACCGTGAACGTGCCCGTCGCGAGTGGTCCGGCCCGTCCGGTCCGGCTCGCGTGGCGCGGCAACGATGGCTACTTCCACGGCGAGGTCCGTGGAGCCGTCGTGGCGCCGGGCCCCGTGAACGTCATCGTCGTGAAGGAGGGCGTCGAGTACCGCTCGCTCGCCCCCGTCGTCGTCACGCCCGTCGTCGTCGCGGCGCCCACCGCCACCGTCGCGGTCCAACGTCCCGCGACGACCGTCGTCGTCCAGCAGCCGTCGGCCGCCGTCGTCGTCCAGCAGCCGTCGGCCGCCGTCGTCGTCCAGCGTCCTGCGACGACCGTCGTGGTCCAGCGTCCGGCCGCGGCCGTCGTCGTCCAGCCCCCGAGCGTCGCCATCGGCGTCGGCGTCGGCGTGGGCGTCGGCGTCGGCGGGACGCGCACCGTCATCGTCGACGACGATCGGCACCACGACGAGGGCTACCGCCACCACCACGACAACGGCCGACACAACGGCTGGGACCGCGGCCGCGGCCACGGCATGCACTGATCCGTCGCGCGGCGGGCCTCGTCTCGGGGCCCGGCCGCGACGACCTTTGCACGTCCGAGCGAAAGACCGCCGAAAGCTTCCGCCCCTGGGCGAGCTCGGCTAGCGTCGCGCGCCATGCGGTGGTTCGTGGCGGTCTTCGTGGCCGCGATCGCGCTCGTCTCGAGAGCGCGGGCGCAGGCCGAGTCGGTGGTTCTCGTCGAGCGGCTGATCGTGACCTCGGGTATCTCGGGGCACTTCGCCGATCCGGTGTGTCGGGACGGCGAGACGCTCACCGTCGCCCCCTTCGGTCCGTACGCGACGTCGATCGCGGCGCGTGCCGCCGAGCCGGGCACCTTCCTCTTCGACACCGGGGGCTTCGCGGCGCCGCACGGCGTGGGTCGCTTCGCGGCCGACCAGGACCCCGCCGCCGTCGCGGAGCTCGCCCGGGAGCTCGGGTACGACGGGATGGCCCTCGGGGCACGCGACCTCCAGATGCCGCGACCGGCCCTCCTCGCCCTGACGCGGGAGCTCGCCTCGCGCGGGATCCCCACGCTCGCGACGAACCTCCGCTGCGACGAGTCGGCGAGCGAGGTCTGCACGAACGTGGTCGATGCCGAGGACCCTCTCTTCGTCGTCGAGAGCGGCGCGGAGCGCATCGCGTTCCTCTCCTTCCTCGACCCGGCCACGCTCTCGAGCGTCTCGGCCGACCACGTGCGCGGCCTCGTCCTCTTCGACCTCGAGGACTCGGTGAGGGAGAGCGTGCGCCTCGCGCGCGCGCAGGGAGCGACGATCGTCGTCCTCTCGGTCGACAACGGCAGCGGCGCCCGTGCGCTCTCGGACGCGCTCGAGCTCGCGGAGCGCCTCCCGGACGACGCGAAGCCCGACCTCCTCCTGGCGGCCCGGGCCGGCAACAGCGTCCTCTTCACCCGTCCGGCGACCTTCCGCCCGTCCGTCGCGGCCGCGCCGCCCGGTCGGGGCGCCGAGGTCCGGATCCGCCGCAGCGAGGTGATCCACGGGATCGAGGCGCTGGTCACGCCGATCCCGAGCGCGGACTCGCCCTCGCCGGCGATCGAGCGCTTCGTCGAGCGGGTCGGCCCCCGCTACTGCGAGGCCCTCGGAGCCGCCCTGCCCGGAGCCCACCTCGACCGGCCGATGGACGCCGGCGGGCTCGCCGAGCTCCTCGCCGGCGCGCTGCGCGATCGGACGCACTCCGAGATCGCGATCCTCAACCGAGGGCTCGTCGATCGTCGGATCGCGTACCCGGCCGGAGCGACGCTGACGTCGAGCGACGTGCACCTCGGCGTGCAGTTCGACGGAGCGATGATGACCGCCACCGTCGACGCGACCTGGCTCCGCGACCTCGCGCGTGCCGCGGCCGGCCATCCGGAGGCCCTCCTGCTCGGCGTGACGATCACGAAGCCCGGCACGGCCGACGAGAAGGTCAAGGTCAACGGCCGCGACCTCGACCTGCGAGCGCGCTACCGCATCGTCACGCTCCGCTTCCTGTCCCAGGGAGGCGATCACTTCCTGCCGCCCGGGCCCGAGTGGCAGGAGGTGCCCGGAACGACGCTCCGTCACGCGCTGCTCGACTACCTGGCCGAGCCGCGCGAGCGCGATCCGCGCGACACGCTCCGCGACCCGGCCGCGCACCTCGAGTGGGCGCTCGACGCGAAGCTCGACGGCAGCGTCGGCGGCACGTCGATCTCGAACCCCGCGGGCTACACCGACGCCCAATTCGATCGGCCGAGCAGCTTGGCGTTCGGCGGCGCTCTCCAGCTCGACTTCGGCGCGCGCTCGAACCGCTTCGAGTGGGCCAACCAATTCCTCGCCCGCTACCGCACGACGCGGAACAGCGACGGGACGACGACCGAAGGCGACGATCTGATCTCGTACCGTACGAGCGCCTACGCCCTCGCGTGGCATACGCGGAACCCCCGGATCTTCGTCCCCGATCCCTTCGCCGAGACCTACTTCGAGACCGAATTCACCGTTCCGTCGGGGGATCCCTACCGCCACGTGATGCTGCGACCGACAGCGGGCTTCCGCTTCACGCTCGAGTCGCACGTCGCCATCCGCTTCCATGCGGGCGGCGAGTTCGAGCTGATGGATCCCACCGTGCCGGCCTCGCCGGGTGGGGGCGCCGTGCTCTCGATCACGCCCTGGCCCCTGATCCACGCCGGCGGTCGGTCGCTCGTGCTCTCGGGTACGTTCGACTACTTCGCCTCGCATCCGGACGTCGCACGACAGGCGATCCGCGGCCTGCTCGACCTCGGCCTCCGCCTCCGCACCTACTTCGGCCTCTCGTTCACCGCGACGCTCTACGCCGTGAAGGAGGGCCAGGACCCGATGTCCGTCGCCTTCAACGCGCTCGCGAACCTCCGCCTCGGCTACTTCGCGAGGACGCAGCGATGAGCCGTCGCTTCAGTGGCTGTACGGCTCGTTCCGCAGGATCGTGAACGCCCGGTAGACCTGCTCGGCGAGCACGAGGCGGGCGAGACGGTGCGGGAGGATCATGGCCGAGAGCGAGAGCTCCGCGTCGGCCCGCTTCCGGACCTCCGGGGGGAGCCCGTACGAGCCGCCGATCAGGAAGACGAGGCTCGGCACCGAGTCGTTCCCGGCCTTCTCGACGAGCTTCGCCAGCTGGTGGCTCGTGAGCGCCTTGCCCTCGACCTCGAGCGCCACGACCCGCGCGCGCGGCGGGATCGCCTTCTCGAAGCGGGCGATCACGTCCTTCGCGGGGCCGTCCTCGAGCTCGACCTCCGTGACCTTCGCGTAGTGCCGGATGCGGCCGTAGTAGTCCTCGAGCGTCTCGCGCAGGCCCCGCTCCTTCACGCGCCCCACGGCGACGATGCGGACCTCCACGGCGCGCTCACTCGGTCTTCGCGGGCGGTCCGTCGGCGGGCACGGGGAGGCGCGTCGCGTCGATCCAGAGCGCCTCGAGGTCGTAGTAGCCGCGCGTGTCCTCGTCGAAGACGTGCACGACGACGTCGCCGAAGTCCATGAGGGCCCAGTGGGCCTGCGGGAGGCCCTCGACGCCGAAGCAGCGGACGCCCTGCTTCTTGAGCTCTTCCTCGACGCCACGGCAGATGGCGTTGACCTGACGGTCGCTGCGGCCGCTCATGACGACGACGAAGTCGGCGTAGTCGACCTTGCCGCGCACGTCGATGATCTCGACGTTCTGGGCCTTCTTGTCGAGGCCGGCGGCCGCGATGGCGAGCGCGGTACGCCGACCCGTCTCGGGGTCCTTGGCGCGCGCGGGCCGCGGCGTCGCCCTCGGCTTCGGGGCCTTCACCGCTTTCGTCGCACTCTTCTTCGGGGTCTTGCTCTCGGCCACGATCGCTCCGTTCGCTCGCTCAGGCCCGGACCTGGCCGTCGCCGAATCCGACCCACTTCAGGGTGCAGAGCTCGGCGAGCCCCATGGGACCGTAGGCGTGCAGCTTCGTGGTCGAGATGCCGATCTCGGCACCGAGCCCGAGCTGGAAACCGTCGTTGAATCGGGTGGACGCGTTGTGCAGGACGAGGCTCGCGTCGACCTCCCGCACGAAGCGCTCGCCCTTCTTCTTGTCACGCGTGACGATCGCCTCGGTGTGGTTCGAGCCGTGCTTCGCGATGTGGGCGATCGCACCGTCGATCCCGTCCACGACGGCGACGTTGAGGATGAGGTCGAGGTACTCCGTGTCGAAGTCCTCGGCCGTGGCGGCCTTGCCGCCGGGGACGAATTCGAGGGCCTTCGCGTCGCAGCGCAGCTCGACGTTCTTCGCACGGAGCGAGGCCGCGACCTGCGGGAGGAAGAGCGGCGCGATCGCCTCGTCGACGAGCAGCGTCTCGGCGGCATTGCAGACGCCGGGCCGATGGGTCTTGGCGTTCACGACGATGCTCTCGGCCATCTTGAGATCGGCGTCGAGGTCGACGTAGACGTGGCAGACGCCCTTGTAGTGCTGGATCACCGGCACGCGGGCGTTCTGGGCGACGAAGCGGATCAGGGCCTCGCCACCGCGGGGGATGACGAGGTCCACGATGCCCTCGAGGCCGATCATCACGAGCGTCGCCTCGCGGTCGGTCGTGGGCAGGAGACACGCGGCCTCCTCGGGCAGCCCCTCGGCGCGGAGCGCGTTGGCGAAGATCGCCGCGATGGCCCGGTTCGAGTGGAAGGCCTCGGAACCACCCCGGAGGAGGCAGGCGTTGCCGCTCTTGATGCAGAGCGCCGCCGCGTCGGCCGTCACGTTCGGACGGGACTCGTAGATGATGCCGATGAGCCCGATGGGCGTGCGCATCCGACCGATCGACAGTCCGTTCGGGAGCTTGCGCTGCTCGACGATCTCGCCGACGGGATCCGGCAGCAGGGCGACCTGCTCGACGCCCTCGGCCACCGCGTCCACGCGGCCCCGGTCCAGGCGGAGGCGTTCCAGCATCGCGCCCGAGAGGCCGCGTTCCTGGGCAGCCGCCACGTCCTTCCGGTTCGCCTCGACCACCCCGTCGCCCTCCGGGCCCCGGAGCGCCGCGGCCGCGCGAAGGAGCACGGCGTTCTTGGTGCCGGTCGATGCGATCGCGAGCTGCCGCGACGCCGCTTTCGCGCGCCGGGCCAGGTCCGTGATCGAAGTACGAAGGTCGCTCGAGTCCACCACGGCGCCGAGGGTAGCACCGTTCCCGAGACTGCAAAGCGAGCCCCCTCCACCTGCCGCATCGCCAAAGGGGCCGGATCTTGCTATCCGGGGGACGTGCCCGCGAGCGAAGAGCCCACCCCCGCCCACCCCCCTCAGCCCGCCGCCTCCGGCGATCGCCTCGTCCTCCCGGACACGGGCAAGACCACGCGCCGTCGCCGCGCCGTGGGCTTCTTCCTCGCCGCCGTCGCCGCCGCCTCGCTCGCCTACGCGCTCCGGCCCGAGGAGGTCCCGCCCGAGCTCGTCCGCGCCGAGCCCGTGACGCGGCGGACCGTCGTCCGGGTCGTCGAGGTCTCAGGTCACCTCGACGTGCGCGAGCGGCTCGAGGTCCCGGCCCCGATGGTCGGGCGGCTCGTCGCGATCGACGTCTCGCCGGGCGACACCGTCCATGCCGGCCAGAGCCTCGCCAAGCTCGACGAGCGCGAGGCCTCGTTGGCCGTGGGCTCGGCCCGGGCCTCCGTCACCGCCGCCGCCTCCCACGTGGCGGGCGCCCGCGTGGCCCTCGAGGCCGCGCAGGCCGACGTCGACCGGCTCGCCCACCTCGTGCCGCGCGGGCTCGCCAGCGAAGCCGAGCTCGCTTCCGCGCGGACGCGCGTCTCGCAGGCCGAGGCCCAGCTTCGCGCCGCCCGCGCCGAGCAGGGGGTCGCCGCCACGGGCCTCGCCTCGGCCGAGCTGGGCCGCGATCTCGGCGTCCTGCGCTCTCCCGTCGACGGCATCGTGCTCCACGCCCCGCGGAGCCTCGGCAGCCTCGTCGGCCCCGAGCGCGGCCCGCTCTTCGTGATCGGCGTCGGCCTCGACGATCTCCGCATCGACGCATCCGTCGGCGAGGCCGACATCGGCGAGGTGAAGGTCGGCCAGACGGCCCGCTTCGAGGTCCCGGCCTTCCTCTCGCGTACGTTCTCCGCGACGGTCATGCGCATCGAGCTCGCACCGGACATCGACCAGGGCGCCGTCACGTATCCGGTGCAATTCCAGACGCCGAACACCGATCACGCGCTCCTGCCGGGCATGACGGCCGTGCTGCGCATCGAGGTCGCGCGGGCCGAGAACGTCCTCAGCGTGCGCGAGGCGGCCCTCCGCTTCACGCCCGAGAACGCCCCCGACGCGCCGGCCCGGAGCCGGGTGTGGAAGCGCACGGGCCCCTCGACCCTCGTGCCGGTGCCCGTCACGGTCGGCGTCTCGGACGGCGCCTTCACCGAGATCCGCCCGGTGAACCCGGGCGACCTCTCCGAGGGGACGCCGATCGCCATCGGGATGAACGTGATCGAGGAGTCGGCCGGCGCCGGGCTCTCGCTGGGCGGAGGCCGTCGCGGCAATGGCGGCCGCTGATCCGATCCCGACCTCGACGCTCCCCTACGTCGTCGAGGCGCGCGGCATCCACAAGGTCTTCTCGGACATGGGGATCTCGGCGCTCTCCGGCGTCGACCTCGCGATCAAGCCCGGCGAGATCGTGGCGCTCCGTGGCTCCTCCGGCTCCGGGAAGTCGACGCTGCTGAACATCCTCGGCTGCATCGATCGACCGAGCGCGGGCACCTACCTGCTCGGTGGTCGGGACGTGTCGAGCCTCGACGCCGAAGAAGCGGCCTGGGTCCGCCTCCACTACCTCGGCTTCGTCTTCCAGTCGTTCCACCTCATCCCGACGGATACGGCGCTCGAGAACGTCGCGCTCCCCCTCTACTACGCCGGCGTTCCGCGCAAGGAGCGCGAGGAGCGCGCCCACGCGATGCTCACCCGCGTCGGGCTCGGGGATCGCGCCGATCACCGTCCGAACCAGCTCTCGGGCGGTCAACGCCAGCGCGTGGCCATCGCCCGCGCCTGCGTCGGCTCGCCGCGCGTGCTCCTCGCCGACGAGCCGACGGGAGCGCTCGACTCGCGCTCGGGCGAAGAGGTGATGGCGCTCCTCGGAGAGCTCCACACGGAGCGCAAGCTCACGATCATCCTCGTCACGCACGAGGAGGAGATCGCCGCGTTCGCCGAGCGCCAGGTCGTGCTCAAGGACGGCCGGATCGAGAGGGAGATCCGCAATGAAGGTCGCTGATCTCTCGGAGCTCGTGCGCATGTCGCTCGCCGTGCTCACGCGGAGCCCCGCGCGCAGCGCCCTCACCGTCCTCGGCCTCGCGATAGGCGTCGGCGCGTTCATCGCGATGACGAGCTTCGGCGAGGGCGCGAAGCGCGCGGTCGTCACGCAATTCGAGGAGCTCGGCGCGAACGTCGTCCGCGTGCGCTCGATGTCCCTCGAGCCGCCTGCGGGCCTCAAGCCGAATCGACCGATCCTCGACGCGGATCTCGTCGCCCTGCGACGCGACATGACGAGCGCCCGGCGGGTCATCCCGATGGTGCGCCGCCGCCTCGCGGCGTCGACCCGACGCGAGCGCTACTTCACGATCGTCCAGGGCACGCCGCCCGACTATTTCGATCTGCACCACTGGCCGATGAGCGCCGGGGGACGGTTCGACGAGGCCGACACGGCGCAGCGGGCCAAGGTCTGCATCCTCGGCGCGACGCCCGCGCGCGAGCTCTTCGGCGACGGGGATCCGCTCGGCGAGAAGGTCACGCTCGGCGAGTCGCTGACCTGCCGCGTGATCGGCGTGCTCACGGAGAAGGGGCTCTCGACGAGCGGCCGCGACTACGACGACGTGGTCATGATCCCGCTCTCGACGTACGGCGCCTACATCGGCATGCCGAACGGCTACAGCGACGTCGAGCTCGAGCCGACGTCGGCTCGGCTGCTCCCGGTGGTGAAGGCCGAGGCGGCCGAGATCCTGAGGAGCGCGCATGCCCTCGGCGAGGACGATCCGGACGACTTCAAGCTCTCGAGCCCGACGGAGACCGTGAAGGCAGCCGAGCAGGTCTCGACGATCCTGACCCGGCTGCTCGCCGCGATCGCGGCGGTCTCGCTGCTCGTCGGCGGCATCGGCATCATGAACATCCAGCTCGTCGCCGTCGCGGAGCGCACGCGCGAGATCGGGATCCGCGCCGCCATCGGCGCGTCGCCCAAGCAGATCCTCCGGCAGTTCCTCGCGGAGGCCATCGTCCTCTCCTCCGTGGGCGCGCTCGTCGGCACCGTGGCCGGCATCGGGATGGCGGTCCTCGTCGCGCACCAGATGCACTGGAACCGCGCGCTCTCTCCCCTCGGCATCCTCGGCGCGGCCGCGTTCGGCATCGGCGCGGGCGTCGTCTTCGGCTACATCCCCGCCAAGCGCGCGGCGAGCCTCGATCCGATCGAGGCCCTCCGCCACGAGTGAACCGCCGGACCGCGGGCGCCCCGACTACCCCGCCAGCCAGCCGCCGTCGACGTTGACCATCGAGCCCGTCACGTAGCTCGAGGCCTCGGACGCGAGGTAGAGGGCGGCCGGGACGAGCTCCTCGGGGCGGCCCACGCGGCGCATCGGAGTGCGACGACGCACATAGTCGCCGAGCCCGCCGGGCTCGGTCACGCCCGCGACGATCTCGGTGTCGACGAAGCCGGGCGCGAGCGTGTTCACGCGGACGCCGGTCCTCGCCCATTCGACCGCGAGGCCGCGACCGAGCTGCTCGAGCGCGCCCTTGCTCGCGTAGTAGGCGACGTTGCCCGGGATGGCCGTGCGACCGAGCACGCTGCCGAGGAGGATGATCGAGCCCTTCCGGCGCTCGAGCATGTGCTTGCCGACCGAGCGCGAGAGCCGGACGACGGCGCCGAAATTCAGCGCGAACACGCGCTCGAAGAGGGCGTCGTCGGTCTCGACGAAGGCCTTCGGCTCGGACGTGCCCGCGTTGTTCACGAGGACGTCGATGACTCCCTTGCGGGCGAGCGCCTCCGCGGTGATCCGGTCGGCCGCCGCGGGATCGACGAGGTCCGCCTCGATCGCGACCGCATCGCGCCCCTTCGCGCGGACCTCCTCGACGAGCGCGTCGAGGGCGCCCCGCGAGCGCGCCGTGACCACGAGATCCGCGCCCGCCTCCGCGAAGCCGAGCGCGAGCGCCCGGCCGATCCCCCGGCTCGCACCCGTGACGAGGACGGTCTTCCCGGTGAAGTCGAAGGGGCCCGTCATTCGCCGAGCCACTCCTTCTCGCGCGCGTAGCGCCCCGGGAGGCCCGTGATCTCGTTCATCTCGCCGAAGCGGAGGAGACGCTCGGCGGCGGCCTCGCTCGTCCCGTCGCGCTTCAGGACGCCGAAGACCTCCCGCAGCGCCTTCGCCGTCGCCAAGAGGCCGGTGACGGGCCAGAGCGCGATCTGGAAGCCGGAGGCGGCGAGCGCCTCGGCGGAGCGGAGCGGCGTCTTCCCGGCCTCGACCATGTTCGCGACGAGCACCACCTCGCGCGGGAGCGCGTCGCGGATCGCCTGCATCTCCTCCACGGACTGGGGCGCCTCGACGAAGATCGCGTCGGCCCCGTTCTCCGCGCAGAGCTTCGCGCGCCTTATCGCCTCGTCGAGGCCGTGGGCCGCACGCGCGTCGGTGCGCGCCGTGACGTGGAAGGGCGCGCTCCCGCGGGTCTTCACGGCGGCCCGGAGCTTCGGCAGGTACTCGTCCATCTCGACGACCCGCTTCTTCTCCATGTGCCCGCAACGCTTCGGCCAGACCTGATCCTCGAGGAAGCAGCCGGCCGCCCCGGCGCGGATCAGCGAGTCGACGGTGCGCTCCACGTTGAACGCGTTGCCGTAGCCCGTGTCGATGTCGACGATGACGGGCAGCGTCACCGCCGTGCAGATCCGGCGCGCCGCGTCGAGCACCTCGGCCGCGCCGAGCAGACCGAAATCCGGCTCGCCGAGCAGCGTCGCCGAGAGACCGAAGCCCGAGACGAAGAGCGCCTCGAAGCCGGCCTCGGCCGCGAGCTTCGCCGAGAGGGCGTCGTGCACACCGGGGAGGACGAGCGGTCCACCGCGCGAGAGCAGAGTGGCGATCGACGTACGGCTCAAGACACACCTCCGGCGGACGCGAAACGCGCGCAGGGGCGAACCTACCCGACCGCGCCCGACGAGGGGTGCGTTCGTGTCGGAAATCGTGAGCGAGTCACCCTCTTGGACTAACGCGCCGTCTCGCTCGGGCGCTCGACGGGCGTCGAGACGGCGGAGAGCCCGCCCGCGACGAAGTCCGCCCCGAGCGGGCCGCTGATCCCGACGAGCGAACGGCTCGCCACGTCGAGCCCGACGATGCCGTCGCCGCGGGCGACGTAGACGACGTCGCCGACGACCGCGACGTGCTCGTCTCCGCTCGCGTCCCCGTCGAGCGTCGCGACGAGCGGCTCGGTCTGCCCCGCGCGCAGGACGACCACGTCGGAGCCCGCGACCACCGCGGACGTCGTCGCGCCGAACGCGACGTGCACGGGCGCGCGTCCGGAACGCATGCGCACCGACCGCACCCGACCCGAGGCGACGTCGAGCAGGTCGAGCGTCCCGTCGGGATGCGGGAGCGGGACCACGCCCGGCACGACGACGGCGCTCGCGTGCACGTCGTCGACGAAGGGCTGGGGAGCGACGCTCGCGATCGAGAAGAGGTCACCGCCGGACGGACGCGTGAGCACGAGGGTGCCCGCGCGCCCCGAGAGCACGAGGACGTCCGACGTCCCGGCCCGCGCGCAGAGCACGATGCGACGGCCGCCCGTGGCCGCGGCGATGCGCACCGGCCGTCCGTCCTCGCTCGGGGCGGCGCCGAGGAAGAAGACGCCATGACCGAACGTGCAGGCGGAGCCGCTTCCGAGCACCTCGGGCTCGCCGTCGGTCGCACCCATGCGGACCCAGCTGCCGTTCCCCGGATCGAAGGCGACCCCGTCCCCGGTCGCCACGGCGTGCACGGGTCCGTCGCCGCCGGGCAGCTCGCGCGCGTAGACCACTCGGCCGTCCTCGGGCTCGATCGCGAAGATCTTCGCGGTGCGCCCCCCGGTGATCTCGAAGAGGAGCCGCGAGCCGAGCACCGACGCCCCACGAACGGTCTCTCGCGGCCCCCGCTCGACCTTGCCGGCGCGCCAGACGAACTGGCCCGTGGAGAGGCGGAACGAATGGGTCTCGGGCTTCCCGAATTGCTCGCGGACCCGGAGCATCACGAGGTCGCCGCGGACCAGCGGATCCGCGTACTCGAGGACGTTCCAGAGCGCCATCTTCCAGCGCTGCTCCCCCGAGCGGAGATCGCGGACCGTCAGGTGGACGTAGTCCCGCTGCCGATAGCCCTTCCGCACCACGACGACCGTGTGGTCGTCGAGCCCGACGAGCCGGAGCACGGGGCCCATCGGCTCGCGTCCCCTCCACCAGAAGCCGAGGGCGGTCGCGACGACCGTCGCGATCAGCGAGACGAAGACGAAGACGACGAGGGGACCACGGCGACGCTTGGGGGGCTGCACGCCGGCCTGCATCCCAGATGGAGGAGGCGGCCGCAAGCCGGAGGGGCCGAGAGGTCTCGCGGGGGAGCGGTGGGCGCCCCCTGCACCCCGCTCGCGCGCCCTCGCTTCAGTGACCTCCGAGGTACGCGGGATTCTCGATGTCGGTGGAGCTGCAACCACTCGGGGCGAGCACGGGATTGCAGCGCGAGGGCGTCCCTCCCGGGATCGACGCGACGTACGTCGTGTCGGGACGGGCGACCGGGAAGTCCGTGCTGACGACCTGGGCTCCCGACGCGAGCGCCGCCGCGAGGTCGTCGCCCTGGCCAGTGAGGACGTCGGCGGCCGAGTCCGCGAAGACACGGACGAAGAAGCCCTGCTGCACGAGCGAGGTGGCGTTCGCGTCGGGCGAGTTGTGGATCATGACGGCCGCGAACGGATCCGTGGGCTCCGAGTCGGCGAAGATCACGCGACCGTCGAGGCCCGTTCCCCCGTTCGCGTACGCGAGGCAGACCGAGCGCTCGCAGTCGAACGCGAACATCGTGCGACCGCGGGCGACCGCGAGCGTCGGCCATCCATCCGTCGCGATCGCCTCGCGGAGCGTCGGATGCGTCCCCCGCACCTGGTCGGGCGTCACGAGGATCGAGTCGGAGAAGACGGCCCGGATCTGGTCGTCGAGGAGATCGAGCATGTCGAGGGTCACGCTGGCCGCCGTCGGCTCCTTGAGCTCGATCTGGACGAAGAGCGGATGGTGTCCCGGATGGGCGTCCGAGAACTTCCGGATCTCGGCGAGGCAGTCGTCGAAGAGCTGGCAAGTGGTCCCCGCGTCGAGGCCGCCGACGTGGAAGACCTCGTAGTGGGGCGGCGTCGTCCCGTCGTCGACGTAGTGCACGTCGAGCTCGAGGCCCCGGATACCCTCCGAGCCGAGCTGCGTCGCGAGGGGCTCGAAGTAGTAATCCCAGTCGGGGATGGGCGAGGGCTCGAGACGCACGTGGTAGCTGTTGTGCGTCGCCAACATCTGCAGCTGGTTCATCCGCAGGGTGGCGTCCATCGGATGCGAGAAATCGCCCGTGAGCCGCGCGGGAAACCTCCCCGAGGAGTCGTCGCAGGCGGCGGCGAGCGAGAGCGTGGCGAGGAGCGAGACCGGAAGGACGAAGCGGGAGCGCATGATCCCCCGCAGACTATTCGCCGGGCCGCGTCCGGAGAAGGGGCGACCCGGCGACACCGTCCCGAATCCGGCTCCCCCGTCGCACGCCGAACGGCGCCCGGCTCAGACCCGGATCGAGCGCCAGGCGCCTTGCTTGAAGAGGCGCGAGAAGACGACGACCTGCAGCTGCCGGTAGGCGACCTGCGCCGCGTAGGCCGCGAAGAGGCCGAGGCCGAGGCGGACTCCGAGCAGGTAGGCCGCCGGGAGACAGATCCCCCACTGCAAGACCGTGCCGACGAGGACGACCCGCTTGGCGTCGCCGGCTCCGAGCAGGGCGTTCATGAGCACGGTGCCGATCGTATCCGTCGCCACGCCGAGCATGAGCAGGCGGAGGACGGGCACCGCGAGCGCCCGCGTCGCAGGGTCCCGGAGGAAACCACGCAGCACGAGGTCCGGGAAGAGCAGCGCCGGGACCGCCATCACGGCCACGAGGAGCGTCGCGACCCGGACGACGTCCCAGGTCCACCGCTCGGCTTCGTCCGGCTGCCGCGCCCCGAGCGACTGACCGACCAGCGTCGCCGACGCGAGGCCGAAGCCGAGACCGGGGAGCACGAAGACGAGGAGCACGTCGGTCAGGATCTTCGAGGCGGCGAGCTCGCGCGTGCCGATGCGCGCGACGACGAACGCGAACGCGGCGAGGCCGAGCGAATAGACGAGCTGCTGCAGCCCGGCCGGCAGCCCGACGCGCACGATGCCGAGGACGCTCTCCCGATCGGGGAGGCGGCGGAGGAAACCGTGCCCGCGCGCGTGGCGGAGGCCGAGGCCCACGTAGGTCACCGTCCCGAGCCAGAGGGCGATCGCGTTCGCGACGCCGGCACCGGTGGCGCCGAGAGCCGGGAAGCCGAAGCGTCCGTCGATCAGCAGGTAGTCGAGCAGGATCGTCGTCCCGTGCACGAAGACGAGCGTCTTCATGTAGAGGCCCGGGCGATCGACCGCGCTCCAGAAGCCGCGGAACGCGAAGTTCATCCCGATCGCGGGAACCGCGAAGAGGCGCGCCCGCAGGTAGGGCGTGCCTTCCGCGATCACGGCGGGGTCGTCCGACATCAGCCCGACGAGCGAGGGCGCGAAGCGGTGCAGGACGATGGCCCAGGGCACGGCGATCGCGAGCACCACGAGCAGCCCCGCATCGAGCGGGCCCGCCGCGTCCTCGCCCCTGCCCTCGCCGACGCGGCGGGCCGCGATCGCCTGGACGCCCGCCGAGCTCCCCATGAACACGGCCGAGAGAACGAAGTTCAGGAGGGACGTCGCCCCGACGGCCGCGAGCGCACGGTCGCCGAGGTGGGCGAGCATGGCCGCGTCCACCAGGTTGAGGACGTTCTGGGAGGCCATCGCCCCGAGGATCGGCAGCGCGAGCCGCAGGATGCGTCGCGTCCGATCGCGCGAGGGGAGGCCCTTCGGCAACGCGACCTCAGGGCGTGGCGGCGGGAGCCGGCGCAGCGGGAGCCGGCGCGGCGGGCGGCTCGGACGGGCCCTCGGAGAAGGGCTCGGTCGGCATCGGCAGGTCGGCGGGCGGCTCGACGGGGAGGGGCGGAGCCTCGCTGCCGATCACGCGCTCGGCCCAGCGGCGCACGTTCACGATCCGACCGTCGGGATCGTCGAGCGCGTCGTGCCACTCCCAGACCGACTCGGCTCCCGCGCGGACGGAGGCCCGGAGGACCGCGCGACGCCGATCGAGGCGTCCCTCGTCGACGACCTCCTCGGCCCGCTGCTCCCAGGGCTCCACCTCGACGAGGAGCCGCACGAGCTCGAGCAGCGCCCGCTCCGTCACCTGGGTCTCGATCGCCGCCGGCTCGGTGGGCGTCGGGCCGACCTCGGTGTCGTAGAGCGAGGTCTCGGGAGTCGCGGACGCCTCGAAGAAGCTCGGCCGGAGCCTCCACCACCGCAACCGTCCCTCCCCCGTGACCTCGATCCGATCGCCTCCCGAGAGCGGCGTCTCGTCGTCGTACACGACCCAGAGGTCCGAGGGCACCCGTCCGCTCTCGGAGGCGTCGCGCAGCGTCGACTCGAGCGTGCCGGCGCAGCCGGTGACGAGGAGGGAAGCGAGGGACACCGCGAGGAAGATCGAGTGGCGCACCCACGCTCTCTACCACGATTCGCGGCGCCGGGGCCCGGGGGGGTGACGCGCCGGAACGTGGCGTCCCGCGCCCCGTCCGGCTAAGGAAGGGGGCCCCCGCCTCCCCCGAGGCCGTGGGGCGCGAGCCGGGATGCAGTTCAACAGCCAGGAGTACTTCTACTTCCTCGTGCTGGCGGTCACCTTCTGGTGGCTCGCCCGGCAGCATCGTGCGTTCCGGCTCGCGGGGCTCTTCCTCTTCGGCTGCGCCTTCTACATGGCGTGGACCCCGCCCTTCATCGTCATCATGTTGGGCGCGGCGGTCCTCGATTATTGGGCCGCCAACCAGATCGCGAAGTCGACCGACGAGAAGGTCCGCAAGGCCTGGCTCGCGACGAGCATCGTCGTGAACCTCTCGTTGCTCGGGACGTTCAAGTACTGGAACTTCGTGCTCGGCTCGGTGCGCGACGGCGCCGGCCTCCTCGGGCATCCGATCCACGTGCCGCTCCTGCACGTGGCGCTTCCCGTCGGAATCTCGTTCTACACGTTCGAGACGATGAGCTACACGCTCGACGTCTACCGCGGGCACCTGAAGCCCGCGAAGAGCGTCGTCGAGTTCGTGATGTTCATCACGTTCTTCCCGAAGCTGGTCGCCGGACCGATCGTCCGCGCGGCGGACTTCCTGCCCCAGCTCGAGGGCACCCCCCGGCTGCGCCGCGAGCAGGTCTCCCAAGGCCTCTTCCTGATCGCGACCGGCCTCGTGAAGAAGGTCGCGTTCGCGGACTACCTCTCGGTGAACCTCGTCGACCGGGTCTTCGGCAACCCGGAGTTCTACACGGCGACCGAGGTCGTGATCGGCCTCTACGGCTTCACGCTCCAGATCTACTGCGACTTCTCGGGCTACACCGACGTCGCTCGCGGCACGGCGAAGCTCCTCGGCATCGATCTGGCGGAGAACTTCGATCGCCCGTACCAGGCGCGGAGCGTGGCCGAGTTCTGGCGTCGCTGGCACATGACGCTCTCGACCTGGCTGCGCGACTACCTCTACTACCCGCTCGGGGGCTCGCGCGTCGGGGGAGCCCGCGCCTACTTCAACCTCTGGCTGACGATGTTCCTCATCGGCCTCTGGCACGGCGCGTCTTGGACCTTCGTCCTCTACGGCAGCATCCAGGGCTTCGCGATGGTCATCCACCGCTACTGGCAGCGCCGCGCGAAGAGCGAGCGCGAGGACGGCTTCGCCCTCGTCGCCCTGAAGGTCTTCGTGACGATGCAGTTCGTCGTCTTCACCCGCATCCTCTTCCGGGCCTCGAGCTTCGCGAACGCCCTCGCCGTCGTCTCCCGCCTCGGCAGCGGGACGGTCTCGATCGCCCAGATCTCGACCGGGGTGTGGGTGGCGCTCGTCGTCGGCTTCGCGTTCCACTACACGCCCCGCGCGTGGTTCAAACGGATCGAGCGCGCGTTCCTCGACCTGCCGGCGCCTGCGCAGGCCTTCGCGCTCGCGGGCGCGGCCTGCGGCCTGACCTTCGTCGCGACCTCCGAGGTCGTGCCCTACATCTACCAGCAGTTCTGAGATGACCGAGAGCGAGCAGAGCACGGCGCCGAGCACGCCCACGCCCGACGAGACCCGCGAGGCCCTCCGTCACCTCGGGACGGTGGCCGCGACGCTCGTGGGCATCCTCCTCGTCGTCTACGCCGTCCCGCCCCTCCATCGGTTCCGTCCCTGGGTCGCAGGCGATCCGCTGCCGTTCGCGGATCATTTCCAGGGCCAGATGTACGAGGCGCCGCAGTTCGCGACCGGCGGCACCCAGGTCGGCCAGGACGAAGAGGTCAGTCGGCGCCGCATCGCGAGCGAGCTCGGAGCCGCCGTCGCGGGGAACATGGGCGGCGACGAGGCGCCCGAGACCCACCACGGCGCGACGATCGATCCCTCCGAGTACGAAGGGCTCCCGGTCCATCTCGTCGACGAGGGCGGTCGCGGCCTCCGGCCCTTCTACGAGGCCCTCCTCCACACCGCCCGTGGCGAGGACGGGGCGATCACGCGCATCGCCCACTACGGCGACTCGAGCATCGCGACGGATCTGATCACGCATACGGTGAGGCGGCGCCTGCAGCTCCGCTTCGGCGACGCCGGCCACGGCTTCGTGCTGATCTCGAAGGGCTACCTGCCCTACCGCCACCGGGATCTCGAGCATCGCTTCTCGGACAGCTGGCAGATCCGGGAGGTCACGAAGCGCTCGCTCGAGGACGGTCTCTACGGCTTCGGCGGGATCCAGGCACGCGGAGGCGGAGGCGCACGCGCCGTCTTCGGCTCGGATCCCGGAGCCCCGGTCGGCAAGACCGTCGGCCGCTTCCAGCTCTTCTACCAGCGGAGCCCGCGCGGCGGTCAGGTCGAGCTCGTCGTCGACCGGGGCCTGCCGCGGGTCCTCGACACGCGAGGGGATGCCGTGGAGGACGCGGTCGAGACGGTCGACGTCCCGGACGGCGACCACGAGCTCACGATCCGCGCGCTCGGCATGGTGACGCTCTACGGCATGGTCCTCGAGCGGAACGCGACCGGAGTCGTCTACGACTCGCTCGGCCTCGTCGGCGCCCGCGCGAACCGCCTCCTCAACTTCGACCCGGAGCACATCGCCCGTCAGCTGCGGATGCGGGGGACGAACCTCCTCGTGCTCGGCTTCGGCGGCAACGAGGCGAGCGACTCGATCGACCCCGAGACCTACCTCTCGGACTTCGAGCAGGTGATAAGGCGCATGCGCGCGGGCCGTGAAGACCTCGGCTGCCTCGTCGTCGCGCCGCTCGATCAGGCCGAGCGCGTCGGGACGGGGATCCGCACCTTCCGCGGCCTGCCCCGGATCGTGGAGGCCCAGCGCCAGGCGGCCGCCCGGAACGGCTGTGCCTTCTTCGATACCTTCGCCGCGATGGGGGGCGAGGGGGCGATGGCCCGCTGGTACCGGGCCAATCCACGCCTCGCCATGGGCGATTTCCGGCACGCCACGCCCGAAGGCTACGAGATCATCGGCAACATGCTGGCGAAGGCCCTCCTCGAGGGGTTCGCGGAATACCTGGCGGCCGAGGCCCGTTCCCCCGGGACCGGGGGCCGTTGACCGGCCCCCGCCCGAGCCCGCATGGTGTATTGGTGTTCCGGCGTATCGTGACCTCTCCCCTCGGTGTGCTCGCGCTCTCCGTGACCGCGCTCACCCTCTGGACGGTTGCCTACCGCGCCCAGGCCGAGACGGGGACGCGCTCCCCCCTGGCGGAGGCCGCGCTCCTGCCCGGCCGGGCGGAGGCCCAGTCGGAGGGAGCCGGGCTCGGGGTGAGGCCCCGCGTGCCGACGCTCCCGGCCATCCCCGAGGTCCGGCCGCCGCCCCGCCTCCGGGCTCCGTGGGCGGACGGGAGCCCTCCCGGCCTCGAGATCGCCGTCCAGGATCGGGACGGGCACTCCCTCGACGCGCTGCACGCCGCGCTCCGCCGGGCCCACGCCGGGCAGGGCCAGGCGCGGCTGGTCTTCTACGGGGCCTCCCACACGGCGAGCGACCTCTACACCGGCTACCTCCGGGCCGCGCTGCAGCAGATGTTCGGCGACGCCGGCCACGGCTTCGTGCTCCCGGTGACGCCGTGGCGGGGCTATCGCCATCAGGGGGTCGAGGTCGCGTCCGCCCCGCAGGACTGGGTGGCCCTCAAGATCGGGGCGGCGCCGTGGACCCTCGATCACTACGGGTTCGGCGGTGTCGCCGTCGAGGCTTCCACCCCGTCGGCGCGCGGGAGCGTCGAGACCACCACGCAGTTCCCCTTCGGCCAGAGCGTCGGGCTCTTCGACCTCTACTATCTGATCCAGCCGGACGGTGGGCGCTTCGACGTGCTGATCGACGGGCTGCCGGTCGAGCGCGTCTCCACCGCCGGCGACCTCCGACAGCCGGGCTATGCGACGTTCCACGTCCCCGACGGTCCCCATCGTCTCGAGGTCCGCGTGGTCGGAGACGGCCCCGTTCGTCTCTTCGGTGTCGTCATGGAGCGCGAGGTACCGGGCATCGTCGTCGACCAGCTCGGCATCAACGGCGCCCGGGCGCGCAGCCATCTCTTCTGGGACGACGCCCTGTACCGGGAGCACCTCCGCCGCCGGAATCCGGACCTCGTCGTGCTCGCCTACGGGACCAACGAATCGGGGGACGACCAGCCGATCGAGGAGTACCGGGACCAGCTGCGTCAGGTCGTCGGCCGAATCCGCGAGACCGTGCCGAACGCCTCGTGCCTCCTCGTCGGTCCCTCGGATCGGCCGCTCCAGGTGGGTCGCAACGAATACGTGGAGCGCCCGCGCACGGCGCAGATCGTCGAGACGCAGTGGCGCGTCGCGCTCGAGAACGGCTGCGCGTTCTTCGACACGGTCGCCTTCCAGGGCGGGCCGATGTCGACGGTGGCCTGGGCGGAGATGAGCCCGCCCTACGCCGGCCGCGACATGGTGCATTTCACGCGGCGCGGATACGAGCGCATGGGCCAGGTGATCCTCGGGGCGCTCCTCGACGGGACGTCGTACCGACCGCCGGCGAACGTCGTGCTCCCGGGCAGCGAGCCGATCCCGCCGATCCCATGAGGCCCGGATGAAGCGCGAGACGGTCCTCGTCGGGAAACGGTTCCGGGTGGACCGCCTCGAGCTCCCGAACCGCGACGGCACGACGACCACGCGCGAGCTCGTCGTCCATCCGGGAGCCGTCGTCGTCCTGCCGCTGCTCGACGCGGACACCGTCCTGCTCATCCGGAACACGCGCGCCGCCCTCGGACGCACGCTGCTCGAGCTCCCCGCCGGCACCCGCGAGCCCGGCGAGGACGTCGCCCTCACGGCGGCCCGCGAGCTCGAGGAGGAAACGGGCCATCGGGCGGCCGAGCTCGTTCCCCTGACGGAGTTCTTCGCGAGCCCGGGTCTCACGGACGAGCGGATGCACGTCTTCGTGGCGACCGGGCTCGTGCCGACCGAGCAGCGGCTCGATCCCTCCGAGCGGATCGAGATCGAGCCGACCCCGCTCTCCGTCGCGCTCGAGCACTGCCGGACGGGCCGGATCGAGGACGGGAAGACCCTCGCCGCGCTCCTCTTCTACGCGACCTTCGTACATCGCCCTTCCGTCCGTTGACTTCCGGCGTCACGACCGCAGACTTCGGCCCCGACAGGCGGGAGTCGCGTAGATGCTCGAATTCCTCGGGGCGTACTGGGAGATCCTCACGATTCCCTTCGTGGGCGGATTCGTCGGTTGGTTCACCAACGAAGTGGCCATCTGGATGATGTTCCATCCGACGGAGTTCTGGGGAATCCGACCGTTCCTCGGCTGGCAGGGCATCGTCCCGGCCAACGCGGAGCGCCTCGCGCGCGTCTCGACGCGGATCATCACGACGAAGCTGCTCTCGCTGAAGGAGCTCTTCAGCTCCTTCTCCGCGAACCAGATGCGCGATCACCTCGAGCACGTCGTCGAGGACATCACGGGCCAGATCATCGAGGAGGTCGTGAAGCGGGCCCCGATGCTCTGGGAGAACGCCGGCGACTTCATGCAGGTGAAGGTCCGGGACCAGGTGCGCGAGGAGATCCGCGAGGTGATCACGCGCATCGTCGGCGAGTTCGGCGAGAACATCGAGAACATCCTCGACCTCGAGAAGGTCACCGTCGAGGCCGTCGTCCGCGACAAGAAGCTGATGAGCCAGATGTTCCTCGAGGTCGGCCAGAAGGAATTCCGCTTCGTCGCGAATTCCGGCTGGTGGTTCGGCGGTCTCTTCGGCCTCGTGCAGATGGCGATCTGGATCGTCTATCCCGAGTGGTGGATCCTCCCGCTCTTCGGCTTCCTCGTCGGCTACGCCACGAACTGGCTCGCGCTGAAGCTCGTCTTCGAGCCGAAGGAGCCGACGAAGTACGGTCCGTTCGTGGTCCAGGGCCTCTTCCACAAGCGCCAGCACGAGGTCGCCGAGAAGTTCTCGGAGCTCGTCGCGGGACGCGTGCTGAACGCGGACAACATCGTGCAGACCGTCCTCTCGAACGAGTCGAAGGACGAGGTCATGCGGATCGTGGAGAAGCACGTCGACGAGCTCGTCGCGAAGTACGAGCAGCATCCGCTCGCGGCGATGGCGCTGCCCGAGGAGGAGCGGCCCGCCCTGCGCGAGGAGCTGAAGCGGCGCATCCGCGAGGACCTCCCGAAGCCCGGCGGGCTGCTCCACACGTTCGCCGCCCGCTCCGTCGACATCCGCGAGGAGCTCCGGACGCGCATGAAGGGTCTCGACGCCGACAGCTTCGAGAGCGTCCTCCGCCCCGCCTTCCAGCAGGACGAGTGGAAGCTGATCGTGCTCGGCGCCGTCCTCGGGCTCGCAGCCGGCATCCTGCAGCTCGTCTACGTGTTCAAGGACGCCCTCGCCGCCTCGCCGCTCTGAGGCCCCTTCCCCGCCGCCCGGGCCCCTCGGTCGCGACGGCCGCGGGGCTCTGCTACATCGGGTCCATGGCGAACACCGCGACGCTCCTCGTCTCGTGCCCGGACCGGAAGGGCATCGTCGCTTCGTTGGCGCAGGTGCTCTACGGACACGGGGCGAACATCCTCGACGCGGACCAGCACACGGATCCGGTCGCCGGGAAGTTCTTCCAGCGCATCCGCTTCGACATGAGCGAGCTGCACACCGATCGCACGACGCTCGAGTTCGCCATCCGCGAGGTCGCCGAGCGCTTCCAGATGGCGTACCGCCTCTCGTTCCCGGAGGTGCGGAAGCGCGTCGCGATCTTCGTGTCGCAGTACGAGCACTGCCTCGTCGACCTCCTCTTCCGGCACCGCGGGGGCGAGCTCCCGTGCGAGCTCGCGCTCGTCGTCTCGAACCACGAGACGCACCGGGGGTTGGTCGAGGGATTCGGGATCCCCTTCCACGTCCTGCCGGTCACCGCCGAGACGAAGCACGAGGTCGAGGCCGCGGAGCTCGCCCTGCTCGAAGCCGAACGCATCGATCTCGTCGTCCTCGCGCGTTACATGCAGATCCTCTCGGACTCCTTCCTCGGCTCCTACCGAGGGAAGGTCATCAACATCCACCACTCGTTCCTGCCGGCGTTCATGGGTGGCAAGCCCTACCACCGCGCCTACGAGCGAGGCGTGAAGCTCGTCGGCGCGACCGCGCACTACGCGACCGCCGAGCTCGACGAGGGCCCCATCATCGAGCAGGACGTCGTCCGCTGCACGCACCGCGACTCCGTGGACGACCTCGTTCGGAAGGGGCGCGACCTCGAGAAGGTCGTGCTCGCCCGCGCCGTGCGATGGCATCTCGACGATCGCGTGCTCGTGTACGACAACAAGACGGTCGTGTTCGAGTAGGAGCCGGCCCCCGGTAGGGGAGGCGACGACTCCCCCCTCGCCTGACATGATCTCGATCATGGTCGAGCCAGGAGTGGAGCCCCAGCATCCGTCCATGAGCAGTAGCGCCGCATCCTCCACCGTGGCGCCGCTCGCGCCACGCGAGCACGGAGCCTATGGGCAGCTGGGATTCCCACTGCTGTCCGCGCTGATCGCCGGACGCCCGACGCTCGCCTCCTCCTGCCTCGTGGCCGCGACCGTCGCGGCGTTCCTCGGGCACGAGCCCCTCCTCGTGCTGCTCGGCCAGCGCGGGGCGCGCGCCCAGCGGGAGGGGGCGACGCTGGCGAGGCGCCGGCTCGTGGCCTGCGGCTCGCTCGCGACCGTCTTCGGCGTCCTGGCCGTCGGGATGGCCCAACCCGTGGCTCGGGTCGCGATGCTGGTCCCCCTCGTCGCGGGACTGCTCCTGCTTCCCTTCGTCCTCGCGGGCCGGGAGAAGACCCTCCTCGGGGAGCTCGCGGCCGTCGTCGCCCTCACGTCGCCCGGTCTGCCGACGGCCCTCTGCTCGGGCGTCGCCCTCGAGCCCGCCCTCACCCAATCCGCGGCATGGGTCCTCGGCTTCGGCGCCGCGACGCTCGGGGTCCGGGCCGCCCTCGCGGAGCGCCGGGGCACCCGCCTCGACGTCACCCTGGGCCTCGTCGTCCCTCCGGCCCTCGTGGCGCTCGCGCTCGTCGCCTCCCCCGACCCGCTCGTGGGCGCGGCGGTCGCGGTCATGGCGCTTCCGGCGGCCTTCGTGGCGTCGATCCGTCCCCACCCGAGGTACCTGAAGCGGGTCGGCTGGACCCTGGTGGCGGCGAGCACGCTCGCATGCACCTTGCTCGTCGTGGCCGTCCGATAGAGGATGACGGCATGCTGGTTCGGGTCGGCAGACGCGGAGAGCCCACGGACACGCCGGCCGCCTTGATCCGCGCCTGCCACGACCGCCTGCGCTTCTTCACGGCCCTCGCCTCCCGGCTCGCCACCGAGCCCTCGCTGAGCGACGCCGAGGTCCGCGAGGCGGCCGAGCGCATCCACCGCTACTTCACGGAAGCCCTCCCGCACCACGAGGCGGACGAGGACGAGTCCGTCGCGCCTCGCCTCCGTGGGCTCTCGGTCGAGGTCGACGAAGCGCTCGATCGCGTGGCCGAGGAGCATCGTGCCTCCGCGACCCACGTCGACCAGATCGTGCGGATGACGGCGGAGCTCGTCGTCGAGCCCGGCCGGCGCACCGCCCTCCGCCCCGAGCTGCACCGGATCGCCGACGGCCTCCTCGTCTTCTACCAGGCCCACATGACGAAGGAGGAAGCGGTCGTCGTCGCGGCGCTCGAGCGAAGCGTCGCATCGGAGGAGTAGCAAACGATCCTCTCCGAGATGCGCGCCCGCCGGGCCGCGCGCCCCACCGCGGACGCCGGTCCGTCCTCGCCGTCGACCACGGGCCGACGAAGGGCGGTCTGAGCGACGATGCCCGGCGTGTTCGAGGTCTCGGACGTCCACTTCCCGATCGTGGTGACGACCTACCCGTTCCGGATGAGCCTCGCCGCGCTCCCCGCGTACCACGCCGAGTACGAGCGCGTGCTCGCCCGCGAGCAGCCCTTCGTCTCGCTCGTCGACATGAGGCCGTGCGTCGAGATGCCCGACGCCGACGTGCGCCGGGCGATGGCCGAGTGGGGCGACCGCGTCGCCGAGGCGAGGATGCGCTGGGTGCTCGGCGTCTCCTTCGTCGTCACGAATCCGCTCGTGCGCGGCGCGCTGACCGCGGTCCATTGGCAGACGCCCCCGCGGCAGCCGACCGTCGTCGTGAGCACGCCGACCGAAGGTCTCGCCTTCCTGCTCGAGCGCCTCGCGACCGCCGGCATCGACCCGCCCGCGACGGTCGACGCGTTGCGCGACGGTCTCGACCGGACGCGCGCGCGCTCGGGCTGAGCCCGGGAACCGGGCCCCGAGCGCGCCCGGCTCAGATCGGGCGCCCGAGGAAGCCGACGCAGAAGCCCATCGAGTAGCGGGCGTTGATCTCGCTCCGCGGCTGGAACCGCCGGCGGCCCGCGCGATCGCGGTAGGTGAAGGCGTCGATGCCGAAGGGGCCGTGGTAGCCGGCAACCATCAGGGCGCCTGCCACGCGTCCGGCTTCCTCCCGGAGCTCGCGGAGCACCCCGCCGTGCGCGCCCTCGTCCTCGATCCGCTCCGTCGCGAGCCACGCCCCGCGCGCGTCGCAGCGCTGCGTCACGGGGCTGCCGAGCGCGAGCTCGCCCGTGAACGAGAGGACGCCGTGGATCGCGTACTCCGTGTCGAGAGGGACGTCCGGCTCGATCTGGAGCCCGCCCTCCGCGAGGCCCGCACGAAGGAAGGCGAGATCGCCCTCGACGACGGCTCCCGGCCGCAGCCGGCGCTGGCCGCGCCCGGTCATGCCGTAGAGTCTCTTCACGCGCCACGCCGCGCCGAGGCCCGGATCGGAGGCGAGCTTCGCGCTCGCCTCGTCGAGCGAGCGCACGAGCTCGGCCCCGGGGAGCGTCGTCCCGAGCGCGCTCGCGAAGGCGCGGGAGTTGACGCGTCGGAGGACGTCGAAGGACGGATGGGGCTCGGGCACGGCGCCGGTCCGCACGAGCGTGGCGAGCGCTCGGGGCGTGGGACAGAACGCGCGTCCGGGCAGACCGACGAGACCGCGGGTCGGCGTGCCATCGCCCACGAGGACGTCCGAGGGCCCGAGCAGCGCGCGAGAGAGCCGCTCGACGTGCGGCCGCATCGCCTCGAGGACGCTCCGCTTCGGCGCGTACCCCGGGCCCACGGCGAGCTCGAGATCGGCGTCGAGGTTCAGGACGAAGGCGTGTCCGGTTGCCATCGTTCGAGTGCGTCCAGGAAGGCCTCGGGCACGCCGGCGCGCCTTCGCGCGTCCCGGTTCAACGGGCGTCCGCGCATGAGCATGGGCGAGAGCGGAGGAGGGAGCGAGCGGCGCCAGGTGTCGAAGTCGAGGCCGCCGGTGAAGGACTCGAACCAGCGCGCACCGAACCGCACGTGCGCGACCTCCTCGCGCGCGACGAGCTCCTGCACGCGCGCGCCGCGCTCGTCCCCGGCCTCGCGGAAGCGCAGCGCGAAGGACGCCGCGTGCTCGAGGTTCCCGCTCTCGAAGCCGAGGCCCATGACCGCGACGAACGAGGCCGGATCGGGGCAAGCGGGCACCCGCTCCCAGAACCAGTCGCGCACGGGGAAGGCGCCGATCGCGTAGCCGAGACGGGCGATCTCCTCCGCGTACATCCGCATGTGCCGGACCTCGTCGAGCGCGATGCGGACGAGGCCCTCGCGGAACTCGCCCGGGGCGTCCGCGAAGGCGAGGACGGCCCAGCACATCAGCTCCGCCGCCTGCAGCTCGTGGTGGAAGAAGGTGTGGAGCGCCCGCGCCCGTCCGTGCTCGGAGCCGAGGCCGCGGGTCTTGCCCGCCTTCTCCACGACGCGCAGCTCGGCCGGACGTCCGGGCGCGGCGAGCCGCCTCGGCGTCGGGCTCGCCTCGAAGGCGGCGGGAACGGGCGGAGGCTCGAGCTTCGAGGCGAGCGTGTCCCCGAGCACGTAGTCCCATGCCCAGCGCTCGATCGTGCCTTCCGCCGGTGGCTGCATCGGAGCGCAGCCTAGCGCGAGGGGACGAGGGCCGCCTTCAGCCCCGGCGACGCCGCCTCCCAGCGAGCCAGAGCCCGAGGACGAGCACGGCGGCGGAGGGCGCCGTCGGACGATCCGGAGCGGCCACCGCGCAGCCACATCCCGAGCCCGACTTCCCTCCCGTTCCGATCGAGCCGTCGAGGCCGCCGTCGGGGGGCGTCGTCGGCCCCGCGTCGATCGCGACGCCCCCGTCGACCGCGGCGCAGCTCCCCGTGCCGCAGCGCTCGAAGGCCCCGAGGTCGACGTGTCCGTCGTCGGCGCGCGGAGCGACGCCGCGCTCGGCGACGTACTCGTAGGCCGCCGGCGGCTCGCCCGCGGCGAGCGCCCCCCCCACGTCGATCCCCGGCGAGCCCGACGCGAGGTGGAAGTCGAGCGCGCTGGCGTCCACGAAGAGGGGATCGTCGGAGAGGACGAGCCCGCTCGAGCTCACGACGCTCGCGAGCCCCGACGCGACGCTGACGGTCCACGCGGCGGGCAGGAGCACGGAATCGAGGGTGACGGCGGAGCCGGTGCTCGTGCTGCTGTCGAGGAGGTAGGTCGGGCCGCCTCCGGGCGCGACGTCGACGATCGAATTCCGCGCGTCGACCACGGGCGCGTCCGCGTCGAAGAAGAAGACCGTCGTGCGGTCCGTACGGATCGAGTGGATGGTGTTCGCGTAGAAGTGCAGGAAGCGGCGGTAGATCGTCGTGTCGCCGTTGTCGCCGCCGAAGTGCACGACCTGCGATTGCGTGGTCTCCTGCCGCTTCACGAGCACGTTCCCGTAGACGTACACCGGCGTGTCGCGCACGCGGCTCGTGAAGGAGGCGTCCGGGTTCTCGGCCTCCACGAGGTCGAGCGGACGGTTGCCTCCGTCGAGGAAGTTGTAGCGGACCACCGTGCCGACGGAACGGTCCTTCAGGTTGTTGCCGCGACAGCCGGTGCAGAGCGGGCCGTAGTGGTTCGCCTGGAAGACGATGCCGTCGGTCTCGGTGTAGCTGTTGTGCTGCTGCGTGCTCCCCACGATGCCGTTGCCGTGGACGTAGTTCGCCTCGAAGAGGACGTCGGCGGTCGAAGGGGCCGTGAAGAAGCCGTTCGCGTTCCCGTCGAAGATGCAGCCGCGGACCACGACGTGGGCCGCCTCTTCGAGGTAGATGCCCGAGGAGGCCGAGCTCGTGAGCAGCCCCGCGTGTGCGTAGTCGGGATGCGCGTGGCGGAATTCGATCCCCTCGACCACGACGTGGGAGGCGCCGTTGCGGAGGCTCAGGAGCGCCCTCGGATGCGCGTCGGACGACGCGACCGCCGAGTCGCCCTCGACGATGGGCAGCTCGCCACCCGGTCCCGGCGTCCCTCGGAGGGTGATCGGATGCCCCTGTGTGCCGGAGGTGGTGACCGCCCACATCTCGCGGTACGGCGTCGCCCGCCACGGAATCGTCACGACGTCGTCGGGCCCGAGCGAGGCCCAGGGCACCGAGAGGATCGTGGGAGTCGCGGCGGAGCCGACGACGTACTCGGCGGCGGAGGCGCGCAGGGGCGCCAAGAGGGCCGTGGCGATCGCGAGCGGGACGAGGAGTCGCATGGTGTCCCATCGTACCAGTCCCGTGCCCCAGCTCCTCCTCCCCTCGGCGGAGTCGTGGTGGCCGCACGGGCGGCCCCCCTTTTCAGTCGACGCCCGGGGCGTAGCTCGGGCATCGTCGAAATCGGAATCCCATGCCCAAACTGAACTCCCCGAGCGATGTCGTCTCCTACGTGAAGTCCGGCCAGCGCGTTTTCGTGCACGGCGGGGCCGCCACACCGAACGTCCTGCTCGACGCGCTCGTCGAACAGGCGGACCGCCTCGAGAACGTGGAGCTCATCCACCTCCACACCTTCGGCCCCGCGAAGTACGCGAGCGAGCAGTACGCGAAGAGCTTCCGCGTCGCGAACCTCTTCGTCGGCGAGAACCTCCGGCCGCTCATCGGCACGGATCGCGTCGACTACCTGCCCTGCTTTCTGTCCGAGATCCCGGCGCTCTTCCGCTCGCGCCGGCGGCCCCTGGACGTCGCCCTGATCAACGTCTCGCCGCCGGACAAGCACGGCTTCTGCACGCTCGGTGTGAGCGTCGACATCGCGCGCGCCGCGATCGAGACCGCCGGCATCATCCTCGCGCAGGTGAACCATCGGATGCCCCGCTGCCACGGCGAGGGCTTCATCCACCTGAACGAGATCACGGCCTGGGTCGAGGTCGACGCGCCCCTCCCGGCGCTCCCGATCAGCGAGCCGAGCCCGATCGAGCGGGCGATCGGCAGCCACGCGGCCTCCCTCGTCGAGGACGGAGCCACGCTCCAGATGGGCATCGGCGCGGTGCCGGACGCCGTGCTCGACGCCCTCCACGATCGCCGTCACCTCGGCATCCACACCGAGATGTGGTCCGACGGCGCGCTGCGCCTCATCAAGTCGGGCGCGGTCGACGGCACGCAGAAGACCAGCCACACGGGCCAGGTCGTCTCCGGCTTCGTGATGGGCTCGCAGGACGTCTACGACTACCTCGACGACAACCCGGAGGCGGTCCAGCTCGACATCGCGTACGTGAACAACCCGACCGTCATCTCGCACAACCCGAAGGTCACGGCGATCAACTCCGCCGTCGAGGTCGACCTCACGGGCCAGGTCTGCGCCGACTCGATCGGCCACCGCATCATCTCGGGCGTGGGCGGCCAGATGGACTTCATCCGCGGCGCGAGCCTCTCCAAGGGCGGAAAGCCGATCATCGCCCTCCCGAGCCGCACGCGGAAGGACGAGACGCGCATCGTCCCGACCCTGAAGAGCGGCGCGGGCGTCGTCACGACGCGGGCGCACGTGCACTTCGTCGTGTCGGAATTCGGCGTCGCCGATCTCTACGGAAAGACGCTGAACGAGCGCGCCCAGGCGATGATCGCCATCGCGCATCCGGACGACCGCGAGATGCTCGACCGGGCGTGGCGCGAGGTCCGGCGGAAGATCGGCTGACGTTTCCGTCAGGTTTCTCGGGGCGTCGGGAGCGGGAGCCGAGGGCCGAGGGCCCGGCCGAGGCTCCCGACTTTTTTGGCTCTCCTGACGTAGCCGTGGGTGGCCTCGGAGGCTGAAACGAGCGCGCACCCCCCGTTCGCCGCAGGATTCGGTTGTCTAGGCCGGAACCAAGAGGTGGCGGGGAGTGCGCAACGCGAGGATGTTGCTTCGCGCGTTCGGTGTCGAGCGCGCCGTGCTGGAAGATGTGCGGTGGTCGGGGGCGAGCCCGGAGGGCGCCGCCCTGGTGCTCCGAGTCCGCCCTACTCGGAAGGAGGAGGGGCGGTGCTCGCAGTGCGGTCGACACTGTCCCGGGTACGACCGCGGCGACGGGGTTCGGTCGTGGCGGTCGCTCGACTTCGGGCTTCAGGAGACGCGCATCGAGGCCGAGGCGCCGCGTGTGCGGTGTCCCGAGCACGGCGTCGTCGTGCAGCGCGTACCGTGGGCGCGACCGGGGAGCTCGTTCACGCGCGCGTTCGAGGACCAGGTCACGTGGCTCGCGGTGCGCACGGACAAGACCACGCTCGCGTCGCTGCTGCGCATCGCGTGGCGGACCGTCGGGAAGATTCTCGAACGCGTCGCGAAGAGCATGCGCGCGACGTTCGACCCCTTCGCGAACGTCACGCGCATCGGCATCGACGAGGTCTCCTACCGCAAGGGGCATCGCTACCTCACAGTCGTCGTCGACCACGATTCCGGCAGGCTCTTGTGGGCGAGCCCTGGGAAGGACGAGGCAACCCTCGGTCGCTTCTTCGATGCTCTCGGTCCTGAACGCTCCCGCAAGATCGAGCTCGTCAGCGCGGACGCGGCCTCGTGGATTCCGAACGTCATCCGCGAACGGTGCCCGAACGCGACGCTCTGCATGGACCCGTTCCACGTCGTGCAGTGGGCCACGAAGGCCCTCGACGAGGTGCGACGCTCGGTGTGGAACGACCTCCGGCGCGGCGGTCAGAAGGCGAGCGCGAAGTCGCTCAAGGGGGCCCGCTGGGCGCTCTGGAAGAACCCCGAGGACCTCACGAGGGAACAACGCGTCAGCCTCGTGAGCATCGAACGGGAGAACCGGCCCCTCTACCGTGCCTACCTCCTCAAAGAGCACCTGCGCGACGTCTTCAAGCACCAGGGACAGCAGGCCGTGAACATGCTCGACTACTTCGTCGCCTGGGCCTCGCGCTCGAGGCTCGCCCCCTTCGTGAAGCTCGCTCGTTCGATTCGCGACAAGCGCGACACCATCGTCGCCACGCTCACGCTCCGGCTCTCGAACGCCCGCGTCGAGGCGGCAAACACCAAGCTCAGGCTCCTCACCCGACTGGCCTTCGGGTTTCACTCCCACGAGCCCCTCATCGCGCTCGCCATGCTCAAGCTCGGAGGACTCTGCCCGCCGCTACCGGGGAGGAAATGACCCACGGGTCCGTCAGGAGAGCCACTTTTTTTGGGGGGGAGATCGAATCCCCATCCATTTCTCCCGAAAGGAGGGATACGAATTGCGCGTCGTCGTCCCGTCGACCGACACGAGGAGACCTTGATCCACCCGTCGACCGAGTTGCGCTACGTCAGTCCCACCGTCGGCCATGGCGTCTTCGCCACGGCCTTCATCCCGAAGGGGACGTTCCTCTGGGTGCTCGACCCCTGGGATCGCATCCTCTCCGCCGACGAGGTGAGAGCGCTGCCGCCGATGCTGCGCTCCGCCGTCGAGCGCTGGGCCTACGTCGACCCGACCGGCAGCTACGTCTTCTGCTGGGACTTCGGGCGCTACATGAACCACTCGTGCCGACCCGCGACGCGCGGCATCGGCGACGCCTTCGAGATCGCCGTGCGGGACATCCACCCCGGCGACGAGCTGACCTGCGAGTACGGCATCCTGAACCTCGGGCGGAGCTTCGACTGCGCCTGCGGCCAGCCGAACTGCCGGGGACAGGTCGGCCCGGACGACCTCGAGCACCTCTTCACGAAGTGGGACACGGAGACGGCGGACGCGTGGGCGCACGCGCGCCACGTCGCCCAGCCGCTGGTTCCCTTCGTCAAGGCCGGCCCCCGCGACGTGCCGATCCTCGAGGCGCTCGCCTCGGGCGCGGACGTCGCCCTGCCCTCGTCGCGCGACTACCGGCACCACTCCCGTCGCGATGCGAACCGGGGCGAGGGTCTCTGGTCCCTGGCGGAGGCGGGCTGACGTGATCCATCCCGACACCGAGCTCCGCTACCTCGATCCCGTCGTCGGCCACGGCGTGTTCGCGACGAAGCGCATCCCCCGTGGGACGATCGTCTGGGCGAAGGATCCGCTCGACCGCGTCTTCAGCCCGGCGGAGGTTGCCGCGCTCGGCGAGGCGTTCCGTCCCCTCGTCGAGCACTGCACCTTCGCCGACGAGGAGGGCCGCCGCGTCCTCTGCTGGGACCTCGGCCGGTACATGAACCACTCCTGCCGCCCGACCTGCGCCGGCACCGACTTCGGCTTCGAGGTGGCCCTCCGCGACATCGAGGCCGGCGAGCAGCTGACGAACGACTACGGAACGCTCCACATCGAGGCGTCCGAGGGGTTCGCCTGCCGCTGCGGCGAGCCCGGCTGCCGCGGCGCCATCGCGCCCGACGACGGAGCGGGCGGGCGCCTCGCCAAGGATCTCGCCGCCGCGCTGGCCTGCACCGCCGCCGTGCCCCAGCCGCTCTCGGAGCTCGTCTCGCCGGAGGTCTTGGCCGCGGCCTACCACCTCGTGGGGCTGCCCCTTCCGTCGGAGCAGGCGCGCGTCGCCTGAGGAGCGACGCGCTCGCTCAGAAGCGCAGGACGAGGCCCGACCCGGCGCCGTGCCCCACGGGATCCACCCAGGGCCGGAACGAGAAGGTCGGCCCGTTCGGCCCGCGTGGCTGAGCGCGACAGAGCGCGAGCGTCGTCTGCCGATGGGCGACGAGGAGGATCCAGCCGATGAGCTGGCCTCCCGGGATGAACGAGAAGACCAGCGAGGCCGTCGCGAGCCCGCGTCGATGCGGGGTGATGCCGAGGTGGCGGAGCTGCCCCGAGGCGACCATCGCGCCCGAGCTGCCGATGATCTGGAAGGTCGCGGCCGTGCCGTACCCGGCGACCATGGCGGCGAGGCCGGTCGATCGCTCGTCCGAGTCCGATGCCTTCACGTAGATGTAGAGGCCCATCACGCTCATCGCGATCCCGATCGGACCGATGATCGTGCCCCATCGCTCGATCGCGAGGCCGCGCGAAGCCCGCCAGAGCCGCTCGTCGCGCTCGGGGGAGAAGGGGTCGGTGTGAGCCGCTTCCCCGAGGAGGGTGGGCGTGGGCGTGGCGGCGGGCGCGGGGACGAGCGAGGTCGAGGGAGTCTCCTCGACCACCTCGATCGGGCCTCCGGGCGTCCCCTCCTCCACGATCACGGTGTCCCCGGGCGAGCCCTGCTCGGGCGGAGGCATCGCATGCGCCGCGTGCGGCACCGCACAAGCGACGAGGCCGAAGGCGACTCCGAGGCGCACGAACGACGTCATGCCTCGGAGCTACGCACGTCCGCCCC
>JAXLYX010000018.1:0-151954 GCA_046351215.1 Polyangiales bacterium
GGATGTTGGCGACGAAGGCCGTGTAGTAGACGAGCGCGCCGACGACGAAGCGCGGATCCGCGAACCACGACCACGAGGGATTCGGATGGAGGGTCGTGACCCAGGTCGCGTTCAGGTAGCCGTGGAGCGTGGTGACGATCCAGCCGATGACCACCACCGAGAGGGCGAAGCTGCTCTTCTGCCCCTTCGGGACCCGCATCAGGGCCTCCATCAGGAAGCCTCGGTAGAGGTAGTGGCAGGTCCAGAGGAAGAGCACGAAGAGCGGGAACGGCTCGTAGCGGTTCGGCCCCTGGAAGTAGAAGTAGTAGAAGGCCGCCCACGACGGCAGCTCCATCAGGAACCAGCCGATGCGCGGATCGAGCGAGAAGCCGAAGCGCTGATCGGCGAAGCGGCCGTAGGGCGTCTGCATGAAGAACGACGCCGCGAAGGCCACCGCGGCGACGCCGAAGGCGACGACGATCGCGAGGTTGTACGTGGGATCGGACGTGAACGACGGGATCTCCATGCGGGATCCCCTATCACGTCCTCGCGCGGCGCGGCACTGGCGTCCGAGGCCATTCCCCCGTCGTGGACAGATCCAGGAAGCGGTCTCGCGATTCGGCGCCGTCACGGGTATATGGAGAATCCGAGCGTTCACACGCGGAGGGGGCCATGGACGGTTCGTCGATCGCCGGGGAGCGTCGTCGCCACGATCTCTTGATGCGCAGCCTCTCGGAGGAGCACGGCTTCGTCCCGCTCCGCGTCGAGGGGAGGCTGCCGGGCTCCCTCCGCGGCACGCTCTATCGAACGGGCCCTGGGCTCTTCGAGGTCGCCGGGCGGAAGATCGCGCATCTCTTCGAGGGCGACGGCGCCGTTGCCGCGGTGCGCTTCGACGGGCAGGGAGCGTCGGGAGCGCATCGGCTGATCGAGAGCGAGGGCCTGAAGGAGGAGCGCCTCGCGAAGAAGGCCCTCTACGGCGGAGCGGCGACCTGGCCCGACCGGATGCGCTCCGTCCTCGCGCGGAAGGGCAAGAACACGGGGAACACGAACCTCCTCTCCCACCGCGGACGCCTCTTCGCGCTGATGGAGGCGGCGATCCCGACGGAGCTCGATCCGGACACGCTCGAGACGCTCGGGGCGACGCGGTTCGACCAGACGATCCGGCAGAGCTTCTCCGCGCATCCGCACCGCGTCCCGTCGCGGAGGGCCACCTACAACTTCGGCCTCCGCTACGGTCGGACCACCTACCTCGATCTCTACGAGCTCCCGGACGACGCGCCGATCCGCCACCTCGGCGCCGTGCCGCTCGCGATGCCCGTGATGCTCCACGACTTCGTCGCCACCGAGAGGCACCTCGTCTTCTTCGTCTCTCCCTTCCGCTTCGAGCTCCACAAGCTCCTGCTCGGGATCCGCGACTTCACGAAGGCGCTCTCGTGGGAGCCGGCGCAGGGGACGGAGGTCCTGATCGTCCCGATCGACGAGCCCGAGCGCGTCCGCCGCTTCCGGGTCGAGGCCTTCTTCCAATGGCATTTCGCGAACGCGTTCGAGCGCGCGGACGAGCTCGTCGTCGACTTCGTCCACTACGCGGACGCGAGCAGCATCGAGGCGATCGGCACCGACACGCCGCTCGGGGGCCAGACGATGCGGGCGACGATCCCGCACGCACGCGACACGATCGCGTTCGCTCCGCTCGCCTCGCACGACGGCGACTTCCCGCTCGTCGATCCACGCTTCTCGGGCGTCGAGCACCGCACGATCTTCACCACGTACGACGGGCGCGGCGAGAACGGCCTCGCACGCATCGACGTCGCCACGGGCAAGACGACGCTCTTCCGCGACTCGCGCTCGCGCTACTACTCGGAGGCGATCCTCGTCCCCTCGCACGCCGGCGCCGAGGACGGGGAGGGACACTTGCTCTCGCTCGTGCTCGACGGCGAGAGCGAGCGCGCCTACGTGGCCGTCTTCGACGCCGAGCACCTCGCAGACGGCCCGGTCGCGAAGGCCTGGTTCGCGCACCACGTCCCGATCACCTTCCACGGGCAATTCGTGCCCGCGCGCCCGGGGAACGTCAGCGCCGGATGACGGAGGACGCCGGCACGCAGGCGACGACGGGCGTGAACGCGTACGAGAGCGGGGGGCAGCGCCCCGTCGACACGACGCGGGTGCCGCCGACCGGTACCTCGACCGGATAGGGCGTCGAGTCCACCGTGGTCGCGACCTCGCAGCGCATCGCGGACCCGCAGCCGTTGTGCACTTCCACGGCGTAGACGTAGCCGGGCAGCCCGCGGCAGCCGAGCGCCGGCGTGACCATGCGGGACTCGACGCACGCCGCAGGACCGATCGGCGGCGTCCCCTCGCGCACGCGATCGCAGGCCAGCACGGGCTCGTACGGCGTGTCGGGCCCGAGCCATTGCGTCGTCACGGCGAGGTTCGTCCCGGCCTGCAGCGTGACGGGCCAGGCGACGCTCGACTGGTTGGTCGCCCCCACCGTGCAGCGGAGCACCTCGTCGCAGGTGTTGCGGAGCGAGATCTGCTGACGGAATCCCCCGTAGACGAGCACGCTCTGCTTCGAGGTCTCGACGCAGCGCGAGGCGTCGACGACGCGAGGGCCCGAATCGACGCGCCCCCCGCGACGGTAGGTCTGCGCCGACGCGCTCGCGACGAGGACCGCCGTCGTCGCGGCAGCCACGACAGAGGCCCGGAGCCGTTCGGAGCGACGCATCCCCTCAGCTTGAACGAGGGCCCGGAATGCCGCCAGAAGGCGTAAATTCCCACATACCGAGCGGTATGGCGCCCCCCGACCGGGCTGCTACCCTCACGGACGATGACCAAGCCCACCCGTCTCACCTTCGAGGGGGCTCACGGCGTCGCCCTCGCCGCGAGCGCCTTCGGGGATCCCGAGGCTCCGCCCGTCCTCCTCCTCCACGGGGGCGGCCAGACCCGCCACAGCTGGGACGGGACGGCCCGCATCCTCGGCGAGCGTGGGTTCCGTGCGATCACGATCGACGCGCGCGGCCACGGCGAGAGCGGCTGGGATCCCGGTCGACGCTACCGGCTCGACGCCTTCGCCGACGATCTCGAGCGGATCCTCGCGAGCTTCGATCGGCCGGTGCCGGTCGTGGGCGCTTCGCTCGGGGGGAACACCGCGATGCTCGTCGCGGGCGAGCGGCATGCCCGTCTCAAGGCGATCGTGCTCGTCGACATCGGCCCGAAGATCGAGGCGAACGGCGTGCGTCGGATCTTCGAGTTCATGAAGGCCCGGCCGGACGGCTACGCCCACCTCGACGAGGTCGCCGACGCCGTCGCCGCCTACCAGCCGCACCGCGAGCGACCGAAGGACGTCTCGGGCCTCGCGAAGAACCTGCGGCAGCGCGAGGACGGTCGCTGGTATTGGCATTGGGACCCCGCGTTCCTCGAAGAGATGTTCGTGCCCCAACCGGAGATGGGCCCGCGCCTCGAGGCGGCCGCGCGCCACCTCGCGTGCCCGGTCCTCCTCGTGCGCGGCAAGCTCTCCGACCTGCTCTCGGAGGAGGGCGCGAAGACCTTCCTCTCGCTCTGTCCGCACGCGGAGTACGTCGACGTACACGGAGCCGCCCACATGGTCGCGGGCGATCGGAACGACGTCTTCACGAACGCCGTCGTCGAGTTCCTCGTGCGCGTGGACGGCCGGGCCGACGCGGCGGAGTGAGGGGCCCGAAGACGCTTCCGTCCGGGCCGTCGGGGCGTACGATCGTCGCATGACCGCGAATGTCCCGTTCCGTCCGGCGCTCGACGCCGTCCTCGCGCAGCACGCCGACTCGCTCGCCTTCGAGGAGGAGGCGCCGGCGCTGGTCGAGCATTTCGATCGCGTCGCGCAGGAGACGGAGCACCTCGGCTCGCCCTTCGATCGGGCGTTCGTGGCGGGCTTCCTCTCGGATCGGATCGGCACGGCGTTCGGCTGCGGCTACCTGGAAGCCCTCGTCTCGCTCGCGCCGCTCGGCGCCGCACGCCCCCGCGCCGCCCTCGCCGTGACCGAGACCGGCGGAGGGCATCCGAAGGCGATCGCGACGAAGCTCGTTCCGGCGGGCGAGGACACGTACCGGATCGACGGGGAGAAGACGGTCGTCACGCTCGCGGGCGCGGTCGAGGTGCTGCTCGTCGCCGTCAGCGAAGGCTCGGACGACGAGGGACGCAACCGGATCCGCCTCGTCCGCGTGCCCGTCGACGCTCCGGGCGTGACCCTCCACCGCGGACCGATGCTCCCCTTCGCGCCCGAGATCCCCCATGCGAAGGCGAGCCTGCACGGCGTCCGGATCCACGAGCGGGACGTGCTCCCGGGCGACGGATACGCGCGCTACGTGAAGCCGTTCCGGACGGTGGAGGACATCCACGTGCACGGCGCGATGCTCGGCCACGTGCTCCGGATCGCGCGCCGCTTCGACTTCCCGCGCGAAGCCGTCGCCGACCTGCTCGCGCTCGCCGTGGGGCTCCGCGCCCTCGCCTCCGAATCGCCGCTCGCCCCGGCGACGCATCTCGCGCTCGCGGGCGCGATCGACGGCTTCGAGCGCGTGCTCGCGGGCCTCGCGCCCGCCTGGGAGCGCGTGCAGCCCGACGTCCGCGCCCGCTTCGAGCGCGACGCCCCGCTCCGCAAGGTGGCCTCGAAGGCGCGGGCCCAGCGCTTCGAGACGGCGTGGTCCATGGTCGGCCACGCCGCGATCCGCGGCTGAGCCCCTCCGCGCGGAGGCTGTTCGACGCCCTCCGTGCTCGGGTACCCTCGAATGTCGACGGAAGCTCCTTCGTCGAAGGTGCGTATGTCCCTGGCGAGAGCCGGTGGAACCAAGGGGAGGCGGGCGTGCAAGGACGTCGAGGCATCGTCGGAGCCGTGGTGGGGGGAGCCCTCGCGCTCGTCGGTCTGAGCGGGACGGGCGGTCTCGCCCCCGGCTCGCTGGAGCCGCCCGGGAAGGCGCACGTCGTGGGTGAGAAGCCCACCGTCGAGGTGCAGCGGAAGGGGCCCCGACGCGGACGCGGCTCGTCCCAGGGCGGCTCGTCGCGGACGACCCGTGGCGCGAACGCCAGCGCGACGCCGGGACCCGTGCGCGGCCGGCTCGAGAGCGGCGACACCACGCTCCAATCCGGCGAGTACGTCGATCGCTTCACCGTGCAGTTCCCGCCGGGTCAGCGCGTGCGCATCCGCCTCTCCTCGCGTGACTTCGATCCCTACCTGATCGTGCGCAATCCCGCGGGCAAGCAGGAGGACAACGACGACTACCAGCAGGGCTCGCGCGACGCCGGCATCGACATCGACGAGGCGGTCGCGGGCACGTACACGGTGCTCGTCACGAGCTACCAGGCGGGCGAGGCCGGCGCCTACCAGCTCCAGTACCTGATCGGCGATCAGGGGTCGGCGCCGGTGGCGCAGCCGGAGCAGCCGCAGCAACCGCAACAGCCGCAGCAACCGCAACAGCCCCAGCAGCCCCAGCAGGCCGGCCAGACCGCTCCGGTGCAGGGCGAGCTCGCGAACGGCGATCGGACCCTGCGCAGCGGCGAATTCTACGACTCGTTCACGCGCACGGTCGACGCGGGGCAGTCGCTCCACATCCGCCTCGAGTCGACGGAATTCGATCCCTACCTGATCGTCCGCTCCCCGAGCGGGCGCCAGACCGACAACGACGACACGACGCCGCAGGACCGCAACCCGACCGTCGACTTCCCCTACACGGAGGCCGGCACCTACACGGTCATCGTCACGAGCTACCGTGCGGGCGAGCGCGGTCACTACAGCCTCGCGATGACGGGCGGAGGCCCCGGGCCGACGCAGACGCCGCCCGTGAACACGCAGCCGAACGCGCCCGCGAACATCGGCCACACGATCGCCGCGGCCCCGAACGGCGGGCGCGTCTTCGGCGTCTTCGCCGGCATCTCGGACTACCCGGGCCAGCAGAACGACCTCGACAACTGCGCGGAGGACGCGACCAAGCTCGCGCAGGCGCTCCGTCGCTCGAACCTGATGAACGAGCGCCAGCAGATCGTGCTCACGGACGCACAGGCCACGACCGGGGCGATCCGGAACGCGATGCGTCAGATGAGCGTCGACGTCGGACCGAACGACATCTTCCTCTTCTTCTACTCGGGCCACGGGAGCCAGCGGCCGAACAGCCGCGATCCGCGCGAGATCGACGGGATCGACGAGAGCATCTTCCTCTACGACGACGCCCTGATGGACGACGAGATGGGACAGCTCTTCGACGCCATCCAGGGCCGACTCGCCGTGCTCTCGCTCGACTCCTGCTTCTCGGGCGGCTTCTCGAAGGACGTGATCACGCGCCCCGGACGCGTCGGCTTCTTCTCCTCGGAGGAGGACGTCGAGTCGGCGGTCGCGAGCCAGTTCCAGGCCGGCGGCTATCTCAGCTACTTCCTCCGGCAGGGCTCGTCCGGCGAGGCGGACAACAGCCCGCACGACAACGTCCTGACGGTCGGCGAGCTCGAGCACTACCTCTTCGGACAGTTCGGCCGGTACGCGACCGACGTCGCGATGGAGGGAGCGTTCCAGCACCTCGTGGTCGACCGAGGCGCCGTGCGGAGCGACCAGGTGATGTGGGTGTTCCGCTGAGCGATCGAGGGCTGGTGTCGGGGGTCTCGCCCCATGTACGATCCCCGACACCCCATGCTGCCCGAACCCGTCCAAGAAGCGCTCAGCACGCTCGCCACGGCCCTCGAGAGCCATACCCCGCTCGCCGAAGAGCTGGTGCAGGGTTGGCGTAGCGGTCGGCCGTCGAGCGCCCTCGGTGCCGACGTGCGCGCAGCGGTGGAGCTCGTCGATCGCGCCCTGCCGAACCTGAGCAAGTCGACGAGCGGCGTGGCCGAGCTCGGCCGCCTCTTCGGCGAGCGGCGCGGACTGCCCGTGTTCCTCTGGTGCGAGGGCAACGTCTCGCACCCCGAAGCCCGGATCGCCCGCATCCTCGCCTCGGCCTCGACCCAGAAGGAGCTCAAGGAGCGCGTTCCGGCGGTCGCACGTCGACGCATCGTGGAGGGACCGCTGCAGGATGCGATCGCCTGCGCGCCGCTCCTCGGTCGCGGGGATCGGCTCTCGCTCCCGGAGAACCGCCAGGCGCGGGCGCGCATCGAGATCCTGATCTGGGAGGCGGGCGCGAGCGCGCTGCAGCTGCCCGAGCTCGGCGGCTGGCTCTGGGGCTCGGACGAGACCTTCGAGGCGATGGTCGGCGCGCCGGCGCGAGGCTCGCTCCGCGGCCGCGTGCTCGCAGCCCGCTGCCTCGAGGTCAGCGTGCGCGGCATGCCGCCCACGACCGATCCGCGGCTCGTCGGCCGGACGCTCCAGGTGCTCCAGCCGCTCTTGCTCCACCCCGAGCCCCTGGTCTGGGTGCATGCGGCGCGCGCGCTCGGCCGGCTCGCCGGCTCGTTCGAGCCGCTCGAGGGAACCCTCCTCGACTGGGTCCGGGGCGAGTCCGCGGTGCTCCGCCAGCGATCGCTCACGGCCTTCGCCTCGCTGCCGGCCGATCGGCTCTCCTTCCTCGGCCGCGAGCTCCTCTCGATCCTCGAGGCCCCGGAGGAGGAGCCGTGGGTCCTCGCGGCGGCGGCCGCCGCCACGCCCTACCTCTTCCACGAGAAGCGCGAGTACTGGGACAAGCTCGCGAACCGCATCCTCGCCGGTCAGGGCGGGGCCATCGCGTCGAGGGCGCTCGCCCGAGGCCTCGGCACGCTCTGGCGCCGGGGTGTGCAGCAGAACGCCGTCGAGCCCCACCTGCGGAAGCTCCGCGAGACGGCCCGTCGCGCCCGGACGGACTCGGTCGACGAGTGGAGGCGATGGCTCGAGATCGTGGCCGTCACCGATCCGATCGATCAGGCCGAGCGCGATCCCCTCGACCTCGAGCTCGGTCTCGAGAACCTCGTCCGCCTCGCCGCCCAGTACGACGACGAGGAGGCGGACGCACGCGCCGCGCGCTTCGCCCAGGCGCTCGCGCCGACCTTCCTCGAGGCGCGACGCATCGTGCTCGGCGGGGGCTCGCTCCGTCATCGAGCCGCGGCGATCAACGCCTTCGAGGGCTGCGCCCGCTCGCTCGCGCTCCGGCTCTGGGGCCCGCAGCTGGCGACGCATCCGGAGGCCGACGCGATCGAGGAGCCGGACCTCGAGGAGACGTGGAAGGCCGTCGCACGCGCCCCCGCCGAGCTGCTCGACATCGTGAAGGAACGGCGGCAGACGGGGAGCGGCGATCCGGCGATGGATCTCGCGCTCGAGGTGCTGGCCCTGAAGCTCGGGGGCTACGCGCTCGACGCCTGCGGCGAGGAGCCCGACCTCGGTCCCGGTCGAGGCCCGACGGCGCACGACACCTGCCTCTGGCTGCGCAAGCTCGAGGGGCTCGCCGACGGGACGCGCGACTTCCCGGCGCCGCTCCGGAGCGCCCTCAGCGCCCTCTTCTGGCGCCTCGTCGACACGACGCGCGGCACCGCCCTCGGCGAGGTCGACGACGTCCGCTGGCTCGGCCCCTTCGCGGCCTGGTGGGCGCTCGTCATCGACCGACCCGTGCTGCTGCAACAGCTCGCGACCGCCCTTCCGATGATCGCGGACGGCGCGCTCGACAAGTGCTGCGCGCTCGCCGACGCGACCCGCGCCGCCGTCGCGTCGGGCGCCTCGGACGGTCAGTGGGGCGGCCAGGCGGAGCAGGCGCTTCGCGAGCTGCACGCCGAGGACACGGAGCTCTCGGCCTCCCTCCTCGGCTTCGCGGGAGCCCTCGAGAAATTCTCGGGAGCCGCCGGGCCCAAGCCGAATCTCGAGGCGATGTGCCTCGAGCTCGTGATCGCGGCCGAGCGGCTCCACGGCGCGCTCGCCGATCCCGTGCGAGCGCTCCATCCGCCGGCCGCCAGCGCGATCGACGACGCGCACACGCGCGTCACGACGGAGAACGCGCCGCGCGTCGCCTCGATGGTCGCGCGCGCGATCCGCGCCCGCGAGCTCTCGCTCCTCGACGTCTGGTTCAGCTCGCTCGGTCCGATCGCCTCGGCCCTGGTCGAGTCCGCCGTCTCGGCGGCCGTCCGTCGCACGCCGCCGCCGCCCCCGGTGCCGAAGAAGCAGGAGCCGAAGGTCATCCAGGGCTACGAGCTCGTGAAGCCGCTCGGCGAAGGCGGCGTCGGAAGCGTCTGGCTCGTGCGCAAGCCGGGTGCCGACCGCCTCTTCGTGCTCAAGATCCCGAAGGCGGAGGCGCTGCAGAACGCGAGCGACACCGAGCGCGAGGGCATCCTCGCCTCCTTCGTCGACGAGGCGCGGGCGCTCGCCGGTCTCTACCATCCGAACGTCGCGAACATCATCGATCGCGGCATCTCGGACAACATGCCCTTCCTCGTGCTCGAGTACCTGATCGGCGCCGATCTGAAGCAGTACTCGACCGCGCGACTGATGTCGCTCTTCGAGCTCCGGCAGGTCGTGCTCGAGGCCTGCGCGGGCCTCGCGGCCCTGCACAACGCGGGCCTCGTCCACCGCGACATCAAGCCGGCGAACCTCTGGCTGCGCCTCCCGCTCGCCGGCGGCGAGAAGTTCGATCCCCAGAAGCATCGGGATCCGGCGCACACGCAGCCGCTCTCCACCGTCGTGATCGACTTCGGCATGGTGCGCGCGATGCGCGTCCCGCCCGAGGTCGGAGGCCGCTTCGTCGCCGGCACGCCGGGCTACATCGCGCCCGAGCAGGTGCTCGATCCGGTCGAGCTCGACGGACGAGCGGACGTCTACGCGCTCGCCGGCACGATCTACAACGTGACCACCGGGCGCACCTTCTTCGACGACATCGACTCCCCCCGCGATCGGATCATCGCCCACATGCAGCGCGATCCGATGGAGGACGGCGAGCGCTTCCGGATGTTCCCGGCCTCGCTCGTGAAGCTCCTCCGTGCGGCGACGGCGCGCGACTTCAACGACCGCCCGACGCCGATGGAGTTCGGTCGCGCCTTCGCGGCCACGCTCTGAGGCAGGGGATGGCCGACACGGAAAGCTTCCGCCCCTCGGATCCCCTCGCCGGGGCCCGGGCGGCTCCCGCGACCGCGGAGAACGGTTTCCCACCGACGCCGGAGAAGGGCCTCTATGCCTACGTCCCGGGCCTGTGGGTCCTGCGGAATTACCGCAAGGCCTGGCTCTGGGACGACCTCGTCGCCGGCCTCGTCGTGAGCTCCGTCCTCGTGCCGGCCGGCATGGGCTACGCCGTCGCGGCCGGCCTGCCTCCGATCACGGGCCTCTACGCGACGATCGTGCCCCTCCTCGCGTACGCCGTCTTCGGGCCGTCGCGGATCATGGTGCTCGGCCCCGACTCCGGACTGGCGGCGCTCATCGCCGCCACCGTGGTGGCCGCCTCCGGCGGCGACGACGCCCGGGCCATCGCGCTCGCTTCGATGCTGGCGATCCTCACGGGCCTCCTCTGCGCCGTGGCCGCGCTCGCCCGCGTCGGATTCCTCACGGACCTGCTCTCGAAGCCCGTCCGCGTCGGGTACATGAACGGCATCGCGCTCACGGTCTTCGTCGCCCAGCTGCCGAAGCTCTTCGGCTTCTCGGTGCACGCTTCGGGGGTCTACGAAGGGTCCGTCGCGTTCGCGCACGCCGTGCTCGAGGGCCGGACCCACCCCATCGCCCTCGCGATCGGCGGAGGCTCGCTCGCCCTGATCCTCGGCCTCCGCGCCCTCGTGCCCCGGTTCCCCGCCATCCTCGCGGCCGTCGTGCTCGCGACCGCGGGCGTGACGATGTTCGATCTCTCCTCGGACGTCGCGGTGGTGGGCGCCGTCCCGAGGGGACTTCCCCTGCCGTCGCTCCCGCGGGTCGGCGCCGACGATCTGCTCCCGCTCTTCGTCTCGGCGATCGGCATCGCCCTCGTCTCCTTCGCGGAAACGAGCGTCCTCTCGCGCACGGTGGCGGCGCGCAACGGATACCGCGTCGACAGCAGCCGGGAGCTCTTCGGCATCGGACTCGCCAATTTCGCCGCCGGGTTCTTCCAGGGCTTCCCGATCAGCAGCAGCTCCTCCCGCACGCCCGTCGCCGAGTCGGCCGGCTCGCGCACCCAGGTCACGGGTGTGGTCGGAGCGCTCGTCATCACGCTCCTGCTCGTCGCCGCGCCGGGGCTGATGCGGAACCTGCCGACGACGGCGCTCGCGGCCGTCGTCATCGCCGCGGCGATCCGCCTCGTCGACGTGCGATCGCTCCGGGTCTTCTGGCACGTCCGGCGCACGGACCTCGCGCTCTCGCTCCTCGCCTTCCTCGCGGTCGCGTCCATCGGCGTGCTCCAGGGCATCGGCCTCGCGGTCGCCGTCTCGATCCTCGACTTCCTCCGTCGCGCCTGGCGCCCGCACGACGCCGTCCTCGGACGCGCCCACGCGGTGAAGGGCTACCACGACGTCGAGCGCTACCCGGCCGCGAAGCAGGTCCCCGGTCTCGTGCTCTACCGCTGGGACGCGCCCCTCTTCTTCGCCAACGCCGAGCTCTTCCGAGAGCGCGTGATCGAGCTCGTCGACGGCTCGGCGACCCCCGTGAAGTGGGTCGTCATCGCGGCCGAGCCGATCACCGACGTCGACACCACCGCCGCCGAGATGCTGCAGGAGCTCGAGGTCGAGCTCGCCGTGCGCGGCATCGAGCTCGCCGTCGCCGAGATGAAGGATCCCGTGAAGGATCGCCTGAAGCGCTACGGCCTCGTGAAGCGGATCGGCGCCGAGCGCTTCTTCCCCACGATCGGCGTCGCGGTGAAGGCGTACCGGGAGACGAACGCCGTGGACTTCACCGATTGGGAAGAGGGCACGATCTCGCAGGACTGAGCGGACGGAGGCTCCCGCCGCGCCTCACGGCCGGTCGAGCCGCCGCCTCACGGCGCGCAGGAGCTGCTCCGGATCGAAGGGCTTCGCGAGCAGCGTGTGCTTCCCCTCGCGGAGGAGCTCCGCCACCTGGGCCTCCGCGGTGTAGCCGCTGGCGAGGAGGATCCGGAGCCCGGGCCGCAGCTCGGCTGCACGCTCGACGAGCTCGACGACCGACATGCCGGGCATGATCACGTCGAAGATCGCGAGGTCGTACGCGTCGCTCGCGAGGGTCGCGCACGCGGTGGGGCCGTCCGGGACGACGGAGACGGTGTAGCCAGCACGCTCGAGGATCCGCCGGACCACGCCACCGACGGCGGCGTCGTCCTCGGCGAGGAGGATGCTCTCGCTCCCGCCGAGCACCGGTCCGTCGGGCGAGAGCGTGAGCCCCGAGCCGACGCGGCTCGCGACCGGCCAGTGGATCGTGAAGGTCGTGCCCCGGTCGGGCGTGCTCTCGCAGTGGAGGAGGCCCCCGTGCTGCTTCACGATGCCGAGCGCCACCGTCAGGCCGAGCCCCGTGCCGGTCCGCGGCCCCTTCGTCGTGAAGAAGGGCTCGAAGATGCGCTCGAGGACGTCCGACGGCATGCCCGTCCCGTCGTCCGCGACCGTGATCTCGACGTAACGCCCCGGTACCGCCCAGGGGTGGGCCGTGACGAAGGCGTCGTCGACCGTGACGACCCGGGTCGCGATGCGGAGGCGTCCGCCCTCGGGCATCGCATCGCGCGCATTCAGCGCGAGGTTCATGACGACCTGATCGAGCTGCGCCGGATCCGCCTCGACCCTCTCGTGGTCCGCTCCCGCCCGAAGCTCGATCGTGACCATCTCGGGGATCACCCGCCGGAGGAGCGGCACGAGCGCCCCGATCCGTTCGTCCGGCTCGACGGTGCTCGTCACGAGCGGCCTCGAGCGGCTCATCGCGAGGAGCTGGCGCGTGACCTCCTGTCCTCGCCTCGCCGCCTCGATCACGATCTCGAGGTCGCGCTTCCGGTCCTCCGGGTCGTCCTCGTCCGCCGCGAGCATCGCGCCCGAGAGGATCACCGTGAGGAGGTTGTTGAAGTCGTGCGCGACGCCGCCGGCGAGGATCCCGACGCTCTCGATCCGCTGCATCTGGGCGAGTCGGTTCTCGAGCGCGCGGCGCGCCCGCTCCTGCACCCGGGACTGCTCGACGAAGCGCAGTCGGCTCGCCGCCACCGTGACCTGGTTGGCGATGCCGAGCAGGTAGGAGAGCCCCTCCTCGGTGGGCGGACGGCAGCCCTCCTCGTCGCCGAACGTCCCGACGCCTAGAACGCATCTCACAACCTCCTCAAGAGGATGACGAGGCATGCGAGCTGGACGAAGCCGAGGAAATTCTCGGACTTGCACTCCCAGCGCGTGACGATGCGCCGGAACCGCATGAGCCAGGCGAAGAGGCGCTCGATCTTCCAGCGGCGGCGGTAGCGGCGCAGTTGGCGGCCGTCTTGAGTCTTGCGGCGCTTCGCTCGATTCGGGGCGATGAGCTCGGTGCCGAGCTCGCGGTCGAGCTGCGCGTCGAGCGCGTCGCTGTCGTAGGCCTTGTCGCCAATCAGCTTCTGGGGCGCTTCTTCGATGAAGCGGGCGTCGAGCGTGTCGACGACGAGCTGGCACTCAGCTCGCTCACCACTTGCAACCCAGACGGCGACAGGAAGGCCATGGCGGTCTGCCACTGCCATGATCTTGGTCGCCTTGCCGCGGCGAGTGATCCCAACATCAAGGCCCCCCTTTTAGCCCCCGCGTGGGAGCCATCGATATACGCCTCGGTCAGGTCCACCTTGCCGCGATCGCGGAGGTCCTCCGCGATCACCGTCAGGAGGCGATGCAACGTGCCGTCTTCCACCCACCGCTGATACCTACGGTGGCACGTCTGGTAGGGCGGATAGCGTGCGGGCATGTCGGCCCACGGCGCTCCCGTACGAAGCACCCAGAGCACGCCGTTCAGCACGTCACGAGGATCGCGATACGGACGGCCACCCTGCGGCCCGGTTCGATTGCGCTCCTCTTCAGGGAACACGCTCTCGATGGCTTTCCACTGCTCGTCGGTCAGGTCCACGACGACCGTAGATCAGATTCGCGCGGCCCTGTCGATCCCCTTCCCGAAATCTGATCGAGTCTCGCGGACTTACGGTCGACCGGTTATGAGATGCGTTCTAGGCCGCCGAACGGCTTGTCGAGGAGACGCAGCGGGACGAGGATCAACGTCCGGTTCTGGAGGGCCTCGACGATCTGCTTGTTCGTCCGGGGATCGGTGCGGGCGTCCTCGACGACGACCGTGCGCTGCTCGTGGAAGATCTCGTGCAGCATCGCATCGCCCTCGATCGGGATCGTGGCGGCGTTCTCGAGGATGGAGTCGCGACGGGCGCTCTCGATGTCGACGACGCGACAGAACTTGGCGTCGGCCGAGTCGAGCACGGCGAGCCAGACGTGGTGGTAGCCGAGCTCGCGCTCGACCTCGTCCCGCGTGATCTGGAGCAGCTCGAGGAAGCTCGTCGCGCGCTGGAGCTCGCGCGCGAAGTCGAGGAGACGTGTGTGCGGCTCGAGTCGCATCGAGGGATTGTCCGGCAGACCCGCAGGGTGCAGCAAGGGGTACTACGGCGGACGAGGTACGGCTCGGGCCACGGTCCGTCGACGGGGGCGGGACGGGTCCCGAGACCCGCTCCCGAGCAGCCATCCCCACGGCGGGCGCCTTCCTGGGGGCTCGGCTATGCTGGCGACGTGCCGCTCTTCGAGGTCCGTGGGCTCGCGAAATCGTTCGGTCCGAAGACCGTGCTCGGGGGGGTCGATCTGACCATCGAGCGCGGGGAGTTCTTCACGCTCATCGGCGAGTCCGGCTGCGGGAAGAGCGTGCTGCTCAAACATCTCATCGGTCTCCTGACGCCCGACCGCGGCGAGGTCTTCTTCGACGGGGAGAACGTCACGGCGAAGGGCGACGTCGCCTTCGCCGCGGTCCGCCGTCGCGTGGGCATGCTCTTCCAGAACTCCGCGCTCTTCGACTCGATGTCGGTCGGCGACAACGTCGCCTACGGCCTGCGCGAGCAGCGCCTCCTGCCCGAGGACCGGATCGAGGAGCGCGTGGCCGAGTCCCTCGCCCACGTGCAGCTGCCGGGCATCGAGCGCATGAAGCCGTCGGACCTCTCGGGCGGCATGCGCAAGCGCGTGGCCCTCGCGCGCGCGATCGCGATGCGCCCCGAGGTCGTGCTCTACGACGAGCCGACGGAGGGCCTCGATCCGATCAACGTCACCCGCGTCTACCGCCTGCTCCTCTCGCTCAAGGAGAACCTCGGGATCTCGACGATCGTCGTGACGCACAACATGGAGACGGCGTTCCACTACAGCGATCGCCTCGCCTTCATGGACAAGGGCGTGGTCACCCACGTCGCGACGCCCGCCGAGATGCGCAAGGAACGCGATCCGGCGCTCGCGCCCTTCGTCCACGCATCCGTCCCCGCCATCCAGCGGGGCTGAGGGACGCCCGATGTCGATCGAGAGGCTCCGCGCATCGTTCGCCCAGACCGGCCACGCGCACCTCAACAACGCGGGCGTCGCCCCCTGCTCGCTCCCGGCGATCGCGGCGGTGCAGGAGGCGGCCTCGGCGATGAGCCTCGGCACGGCCGCGATGCCCCGGCTGATCCAGGGCTACGACGCCGCGCGCGCCACCTTCGCGCGTCTCGTCGGCGCGAAGACCGAGGACGTCTCGATGATGCCGACCTGCGCGGTCGCGATCTCGCAGCTCGCGCTCGGACTGCCGCTCGAGGCGGGCGACGAGATCGTCACCTGGGATCAGGAGTATCCGTCGAACGCCTACCCTTGGTACGTCGCCGCGCGGAAGGCCGGAGGCCGCGTCGTCGTGGTGCCCTCCGAGGCCGACCTCCGGCTCGACACCGACCGCCTGATCGCGGCGATCGGCGCGCGGACGCGCGTCGTCGCCCTCTCGTGGGTGCAATACCAGACGGGCGCCGTGACCGATCTCGCGCGCGTCTCCGAGGCCTGTCGGAAGGTCGGTGCGCTGCTCGCCGTCGACGCGATCCAGGGCCTCGGCGTGATGCCCTTCGACATGACTGCCCTCGGCGTGGACGCCGTGACGGGCGGCACGCAGAAATGGCTCGCCGGTCCGATGGGCCACGGCTTCCTCGCGCTCCGTCCGGGCCTTCGTGACCTCCTCGAGCCGATCGTCCACGGCGCGATGACCTACGGGACCTTCGACGACCTCACGGATCCGGGCCGCTCGCCGCGCCACGATCCCCTGAGGTTCGAACCCGGCTCCCCGCTGCTGTTCGGTGCGCTCGGAGGGGCGGCCGCGATCGAGGTCCTGCTCGACGTCGGCATCGACGCGATCCACGCCGAGGCCCTCCGCCTCGCGGCGAAGCTCCGCGAAGGCCTCCTCGCGCACGGGGCTCGCCTCCTCTCGGCCCCGCTCGGAGACGCTCCGAGCCCGATCACCACCTTCCTGCCACGCGGCGACGTCGGCGCGGCCGCGCGGCGCCTCTCGGCCTCCAAGACGAGCTACGCCCTGCGGGCCGGCGGCATCCGCCTCGCGCCACACGCCTTCAACACCGACGACGACATCGCGCGCGCGATCGAAGCGATCGCCGCGTCCCCGGGAGGATGAGCATGGCGAAGACGGCGATCATCACCGGAGCCTCCGCGGGCATCGGCAAGGCCCTCGCGATGGAACTCGCGAAGCGCGGCTACGACCTCGGCCTGCTCGCCCGTCGGATGGATGCGCTCGAGGCCGTCGCCGCCGAGATCCACGCGGCGCACGGGCATCGCGTCGAGGTCGGAGCGCTCGACGTGAGCCGCGACCAGGACGTGGGTCCCGCGCTCGAGCGGCTCGCGACGAAGCTCGGAGGCGTGGACGTGGTGATCGCGAACGCGGGCATCACGGCCGTCAATCGGACGGGCGCCGGCGACTTCGAGGTCGACAAGCGCGTGATCCGCACGAACCTCCTCGGCGCGATGGCGACGATCGACGCGGCGGTCCGCATCTTCCGCGCGCAGGGGCGCGGCCACGTCGTGGGGGTCTCCTCCGTCTCGGCGTTCCGGGGCATCCCGGGCAGCGGCGCGTACTCCGCGTCGAAGGCCGCGCTCACGAACTATCTCGACGCCGCCCGGATCGAGCTGCGGAACAAGAACGTCGCCGTCACCGTCATCCATCCCGGGTTCGTCGCGACCGAGATCTCCTCGAACATGGAGAAGATGCCCTTCGTGATCTCGGCCGAGGCCGCGGCGAAGGACATGGCCGACGCGATCGAGGCGAAGAAGGCCGACGTCGTCGTCCCCGCCTGGCCCTGGAGGCTGCTCGCGCCCGCGATGAAGCTCCTGCCGGATCGGCTGATCGCGAAGGTCTTCTGAGCGGAGCGCCTCAGGCCGGCGCGCGCCGCGTCTTCCGGACGATGGCGAAGACCGCGAGGCCGACGCCTCCGACGGTCAGCGGCACCGCGACGAGCGGTCGGAACGCCATCCAGCCCACGGCCACCGTGACGAGCGAGAGCCCGAGGGCGATGACGAAGGTCACCATCCCCACGCCTCCCTGCACGAGACGACCGATCCACGGCAGCACGTCGGCGAGCACGGCGGCCGGGCGGAAGATCAGGAGCAGGCCGATCCACATCGCGAGGAAGCCGCCCCATCGGAACACCCACGTCATGACGGTGTTCTCGGTCTCGAGCTCTCCGAAGAGGGCGCTCGCGCTCTCCGTCCCCATCCGAAGCGTGGGCTCGAGCGTGTCGTCGGACGTCACCCAGGGCGCGAGCGTGCGGCCCGTCTGCTTGGCGAGCACCGTGACCGGCTGACCGGCGGGAGCCACGCGCAGCGTGATGCGGAGATCCCCGACGTGGGGCGCGGCGGGGTCGGCGGCCGTCGTCAGCACGCCGCCGCGGATGGCCACCGGCCGGCCGACCGTCGCGGCGACGACGGGCACCTGCGCCTCGGTCGGAGCGACGGACTGCCAGCCCTCGACCTGGTCGACGAGGGCCGACGAGAGCAGGAAGCCACCCACCGCGACGTCGCTCGCCGCGAAGCGGGCCGTCTGCACGGGCATCGGCGGGTTCACGTGCTCGCGCTCCTTGAACGCACTCGAGTCGATGGGCGCCTCGGACCAGGTGGTCTCGTAGGTGTAGACGGTCGTCGTGGTCTCCGAGCCCCCGACGTTCGAGCGGCTCCGGCTCTCCGTCTTCTCCTTCCACTGGAACATCTCGACGCGTCGTTCGAGGCGCACGCCCGGCGCCCGGAACGCGAAGGCCGGATCCTCGAGCACGGCCTCGGTCGCGAGCGATCCGGTGAAGTGGACGAGCTTCCCCTCGTTCGCGGGCGAAGGCGTGGGACTCGCGAGCGAGACGACCGCGCCGCGCCCGGCCTCGAGCACACGGGCCCGATGCACCGCCCTCCCCTCGTTCACGAAGATCACGACGAACGAGGCCACGAAGAAGACCAGGCCGAACATCACGCCCACGAACGATCCGAGGATGCGCTCGAACCAGGACTTCGTCTTCACCTCACGCGTCGTCATCGCGGGCCTCCGGGCGGGGAACGTAGGGGCGCCCGAGTCCGGCCGATGTCGGCCTGCTCGAACGCCCGACGCGACCTCTAGCACGAGGCGATGGACGGGTTGAAGAGGGTCTCAGCCGTCCGAACCCGCGACCGCCGGGAAGTAGCTCCCCTTCGGGCCGAGCTCGTGGCCCGCCGGGATCCCCGTGCCGAGCTCCGAGAGCCGGAAGACCGAAGGCGGGAGGCGGAGCGACTCGCGCAGGCGCTCCATCGTCGAGGGGACGAAGGGCTGGAGCATGATCATCAGGTTCTTGAGCACGTAGAAGCAGGTGAAGAGCGCGTCGCGCCGCGCCTCCTCGGGGAAGCGATCGTCGTGCGGCTTGTGCTGCGTGAAGAGGCTGTTGATCGTGCGCGCGTAGTTCTCGAGCTCGAAGAGCATGTTCGGGTAGTCGCCGCGCTCCATCGCCTTCACGTAGCGCTGCACCATCCGCCCGGTGTCGGAAGCGACCTTCTCGGAGAGCTTGCCCTCCGGCACCTTGCCGTCGAACTTCGAGTGGGCGGCCGCGATCGGCTTCTCGAAGGCCGCGTTCATCGGACCTGCGAGGAATTTGTTGCGGTCGTCGAGCTTCGCGAAGTCGAAGTCGGACTGCTTCTCGGGCAGCCCGAGGAGCGCGAGGTAGTAACGGAGCTGGTCGACCTCGTAGCCCTTCTCGTCGAGGAGCTGGTCGCCCGTGAAGAAATTGCCGCGGCTCTTGCTCATCTTCTCGCCGCCGACGAGGAGGTGGAAGCAGCCGAAGATCTCCGTGAGGTTGAGCTCGCCGGCGACGGGCAGACGATGCGGATCCGCCTGCGTGCCGAGCCAGAGCGCGCCCTGCATGAGCACGTAGAAGAAGACGTTGTCCTGGCCGAGGAACTGGTAGATGCGCGCCGAGGGGTCGCGCCAGAATTCCGCCGAGCGCGAGGGATCCTCGCCGCGCTCGCGGAGCGCGACCTCGGAGAACGCGATCGGCGCGATGAGCGAGTCCGGCCAGACGTAGAGGGTCTTGCCGGCGAGGTCGGGGTCGATGTCCGGAACCGGGATGCCCCAGGCGATGTCGCGCGTGATCGAGCGATGGCCCCACTCGTCGGAGTAGACGCTCGGGATGCCCTGCGCCGCGAGGAGCTCCCTGCCCTTCTCGAGGTCCGGCTTGTTCTCGAACTGGAGGACGACCTGCTTGCCGGGCGCGTACTTGCTCTTGTGCTTCGGGAGCGTCGTCTTCAACGCCTTGTAGGCCTCCTCGAGATCCTTCTCGATGCGGATCGCGGGGAGCACCTTGTCGAGCACGTCGGAGATCACGGGCGCGCGCCAGGTCTTCTGCTTCGACTGGATCCAGACGCGGAGGGTCTCGGAGACCGCCCACATGTCGAGGTACCAGTGCACGGTCTCGCGCATCACGGGCGTCGCGTCGCTGACGGTGCTGCGCGGATTCAGGAGCTCGGTCGGCTCGTGCTGGCTTCCGCAGCGATCGCATTCGTCGCTGTAGGCGCTCTCGTTGTCGCACTTCGGGTTCGGGCACTTGCCGACGACGAAGCGGTCCGGGAGGAAGCGCTCGACCTTCGGATCGTACCACTGGCGGCTCGAGCGCTTCTCGAGCAGGCCGTTCGCGTGGAGCTTCCGCAGGAAGTCCTGCGAGATCGCCTCGTGGATCGGGAAGCAGTCGGGACGCGAGGTGCCCGAGTACGTGTCGAGGCCGATGGAGAAACGGTCGAGCGTCCTCTTCTGCTGGTCGTGGATCGCGTCGACGAACTCGCGGATCGACTTGCCCGCGCGGAGCGCCGAGAGCTCGCTCGTCGAGCCGTGCTCGTCGGTGCCGCAGACGAAGAGGACGTTCTCGCGTCCGATCGCGAGGCCGAGCCAGCGGGAGTAGATGTCGGCCGGCAGATGGGCGCCCGCGAGGTGCCCGAGGTGCAGGGGCCCGTTCGCGTACGGCATGCCGGCCGTCACGACCGCGCGGCGCGGCAGGTCGAGGCGGGCGAGGACGGACGGGACGTCGAGGGGGGCACCGGGGTTCTTGCTCATGGCCGTCCCCGTGTCTGATGCGAGGCCCTCCGATGTCAAGCCGATCGGCGCCCCGCCCCTCGAGGGGTGGAGCGCCCGCCGTGCCATCGCCCGTGCGTCAGGGCAGCGTCACCTTGTCGATGCGGCCCTTGAGGTTCTCCTTGGCGCCGCCGAAGGTCTTCTGGACCTTGCCGTAGAGCTTGTCGGCCTCGCCTTCGGCCTTGAGCTGCTCGTTGCCCGTGAGCTCGCCCCACAGGACCTTCATCTTGCCCTTGAGCTGCTTGAAGAATCCGGAACGTTGATCCTGGTTCATGACGACCTCCTGGTCATCGATCGACACGCACGGGATGCGCACCGATCGACGGATGGGGATGGATTCGGAGTGACAGAGAGGAGACCCGGAGGGTCCCCCGAGGCCGGACGGAGCCGCCCACCGCGACACCGTCGTCGCGTGGCCCTGGTCGCCGTCCGGGGAGTCTCAGCCCTTCTTGGGCTTCTTGCCGGCCGGGAGCTTCGTGGTCTTGCCCGAGTCGACCAGCTCGCGGAGCACGCGCTCCATCTCCTGGCCGAAGACGAGGCGCACGGCCTCGAGGCCGACGGGGCGGAGCTCGCGGAAGGTCTCGGCGTAGTCGGCGTTGCCGAGACCGCCGGCGCGGTCTTCCGTCGCGTGCTTGAAGAAATACTGGACGAGGTCCTGGGTGGCCTTCGCCATGTGGCGGCGGAGGATCTCGTGGGCTCCGGCCGCCGTCTCGAGGTCGACGCCCGCCTGGTTCAGGGTGACGGCGATCTTGAGGATCGAGGGGCTGCGCACGAGGTAGACGTCGCCCTGGCGCTCGACGAGCTTGTTGCGCACGAGGTCCGCGATGAGGCCGGCGCGGCGGGTGCCCGCGAGCTCGAAGAGCTCCTCCTCGGTGCAGGCCTTCGGCTGGTCGTTGGCCCAGGGCGCCTTCAGCTGGGACTCGAGGCCGAGCCAATCGGCGACGTCGACCTCGCCCTTGTCGATGCGCCCGACGAGGTCGCGGATCGCCTCGATGCGGAGGCCCCGATCCTGCAGCTGGGCGATGAGCCTGAGCCGCTCGACGTGCTCGTCACCGTACCAGGCGACGCGCCCCTTCACCTTCGGGGGCATGAGCACGCCCTTCGACTGGTAGAACCGGATGGTCCGGCTCGGCACGTGCGTCTCGGCGAAGAGCTCGTCGATCGTGAACTGGCGGGGCTCGTCTTCGGTCGTCGTGGACATCGGCGTGGCCGTCCCCTTCGTATCAGAGGAGGGGTCGTCCGTCACCACGGGAACGAAGCCGAGGGAGGGGAAAACGGGCAGGGCGGGAGCGAACGGGGACATCGGGACCTCCGGAGCCACGGGGGCTCGGGCTTCAGGCCATCTGGCGGATCGTCGCGCGGGTCACGGCCAGGGCGCCGCCTTCGGTCTCGCGCGAGAGCTTCTGGATGTAGCGGAAGGAGCCGAGCAGGGTCCTTCCCCACGTGTCGGTGTGGTAGGCGATGCCGTGGGCCTCGCAGATGGCCCGGACCTCGGGCGCGATCTCGCGGAGCCGGTTCGGCGGGAGGCGGGGGAAGAGGTGGTGCTCGATCTGCCGGTCGAGGCCTCCGCAGAGGACCGAGACGGGGAGCGAGACCTCGTAGTTGTGGGTCGACTCGACCTGCATCGCGTACCAATGGCCGCGGTTCAGGGGCTTGGTGCCCATCGCGTAGCTCTTCAGCTCCTCGCCGACGTGACCGCAGAAGATCGTCGCCGCCGAGTACACGTCACGGAGCAGGCCCGCGAGGAAGTTGCCGAGCATGACCTTCCAGAAGAAGGGGCCGGCGAGCAGCGGGAAGAAGACGTACTCCTTCACGTAGTGGGGCACGTACTTGCGGAGCGCCGCCACCCACGCCTGCCGCCGGCTCTTCGCCGAGCGGTCCGGGAGGAAGTCGAGCTGCGTCTCGATCCCGTTGTCCTCGAAGAGGTCGTTCATGCCGGTGAAGTGCAGGTTCATGAGGAACCCGAAGTTCGGGAAGAGCACGAAGAGCGCGAACGGGAGCTGGAAGCGCTGCTTCCAGGTCCACTTCGTCTCCTTCGTGAGCCGCACCGGGCCGAAGTGGATGTCCGCGTCCTTGCCGGCGACGTTGGTCGCGCCGTGGTGCCGCGCGTTGTGCCCGTAGCGCCAGGACTCCTCGTCGATGGGCGTGTCCCATCGGAAGTCCTTCGAGCGGAAGCGCTCGGCGCCCTCGAGCTTGTCGTAGGCGCCGTGGAGCGCCGTGTGTCCGATCTCGGTCGCCTGGAGCTGCTTGTGGATCCAGAGGGCGAACACGCCGATCGAGAAGAGGAGCGGGTCGAAGCTGATGTGGATGAGGACTCGGCCGACGATCTCCATCGCGCGCGAGAAGAGGTCGAGCATCTTGACCCAACGGACGTCCGCCTGGCCGAGCTGGGCTTCGACGCGCTCCTTGAGAGCATCGAGGGCCGCACCGAAGCTGCGGTAGCGGTCCGCGTCGGCGAGCTGCGCGGGGGAAGTCGGGAGGGTGAGGTTCTGGGCGGTCATTTCGCCTCCAGTGAGAATCGGCTCGGTTCAGGATGAGCCGTCGTTCGATGCATCATTCATAACCGCGCCATCGTTCACTGTCAAGGTTGCTGGTGCCACAGTGTGTGGAGATTGGTTCGGGGCTGGGTCGTGTCCGCGGAATTGCTTCGGAATTCGGCGACGGAAACGACGAAGGCCGGGCAGCGGCCCGGCCTCCTCTCCCCGCCCCACCCGCCTCAGGGTCTCCGGACGACGAAGATCTCCCCCGCGTTCGGGTCGCCCACGGGATCCATCACGAAGTAGAGGGAGCAGCCGTCGTCCGACACGTAGGGATCGAGCTCGTCGCCGGCGGTGTTCACCGACGCGATCGGGAGGGGCGCACCGAAGTCCACGGCCGTGCTCGCGCGCGTCGCGTAGTAGAGGTCGCTCGTGCCGGAGCGATCCGAGGCGAAGACGAGCACGAGACCGTCGCCGGTCATCGAAGGATCGGCCTCGACCGAGGCCGTGTTCACGTTCGCGAGGGGAGTCGGCGCGGCGAACGGAGCGGTCGCATTCGCTCGCGTGGTCGAGAAGAGGTCCTGGAGGCCCATCCCGCCCGCGCGCCCCTGCGGTGCGAAGAGGAGGAGGAGGCCGTCGGCCACGAGGAAGGGATCGAGCTCGTCGCTCGGGGTGTTCAGGCCCGAAAGGCTGGAGATCGAGACGAAGGGCGTCGACGTGCTCGTGCGCGTGGCCTCGAAGAGATCGGCGAGGCCCATCCCGACCATGCGCGTCGAGGCGAAGACGGCGTCGAGCCGATCGCCCGTGAAGGCGATCTTCGACTCGCGCTGCGCGGAATTCAGCTCGGAGATCGCTACGGGCGCGCCGAAGGCGTCGGCGCGCGTGGCCCTGGACGCGACGTAGAAATCCCCGCCGCCGGTCCGGGCCGAGGAGAAGGCGAGGAGCAGCTCGTCGGCGCTCGGGACGGGGTTTCCCTCGTCGCTCGGCGAGTTCACGCCGGGGACCTTCGCCGGCGCCCCGAACGCGGGCGGTCCCGCCGACCAATCGCAGCGCATGGGCCCGCCGTCGCCCGGCCCGCCGTCGCCCGGCCCGCCGTCGCCCGGCCCACCGTCGCCCGGCCCGCCGTCGGCGATGGAACCGTCCCCGCCGTCGGCCTCGACGGCGATCGACTGGTAGCCGACACGGCCGCAGCCCGCGCCGACGAAGCCGGAGCCGGCGACGACCGTGAGCAAGAGGCCTGGGACGCGGGCGCGCATCGTGGAGAACCTACCACGCACCCGAGCACGGGGCCGATGCGCCGACGATTGACGGGAGGCCGCCCCGGGTTGCACGGTCGCCCCATGTCCACGCTGACGCTCCGGCTCGATGCCTACGACAAGGATGCGAAGACGACCGTCCACGCCGCCCAGACGCTGGCCGACGAACGGCGTCACGCGGAGGTCGATCCGCTGCACCTCCTCTACGTGCTGCTCGAGCGGGATTCGAGGGCCCAGGCCGCGGTGCAGAAGGCCGGCGTCGATCCCACGGACGTCCTCGTCGAGGCCGAGCTCTTCCTGCGCAAGCGCGCCTCGGCCACGTCCCCGGGCGGCTCGTACCTCTCGACGCGCATGCTCGATCTGCTCTCGCGCGCCGAGGCGGAAGCGATGCGGAAGGGACGTGCGGTCTCGATCGAAGAGCTCTTCGGCGGTTGCGCGAGCGAGGAGTTCGGAGCCGTCGCGCAGATCCTGAGGACGCTCGGTCTCTCGTCCGTCGTGCTGCGCGCGGCCTGGGCCGCCACGTCGGGGGCCACCGCCTCCCCGACCGGCGCGACGCCCGCGGCGTCGGCCTCCCCGGGCGCGTCCCCGGCGACGGCCGCGGCGGCCGGGACGGGCGCGCCCGCACCGAGCGGAGCGCTCGCCGAGTTCGGCATCGATCTCGTCGCCGAAGCGCGCGACGGCCGCTTCGATCCGGTGGTCGGTCGGGATGGGGAGCTGCGCCGCGTGCTCCAGGTGCTCGCACGCCGGCGCGAGAACAATCCTCTCCTGGTCGGGGAGCCCGGGATCGGGAAGAGCTCGATCGTCCATGCGCTCGCGCAACGTCTCGCGAAGGACGACGTGCCCGGCATGCTCCGTGGGAAGCGCCTCGTCGCGCTCGACGTCGGGGCCCTCGTCGCGGGAGCGAAGCTCCGCGGGCAGCTCGAAGAAAGGATGCGGGCGCTGCTCGCGGAGGTGCGTGCATCCGGTGGCGAGGTGATCCTGTTCGCACCGGATCTCGGGGCGTTCACCGGCCAAGCCGCGGCCGCGGGCGATCTGCTCGCCGCGGCGCTCGGTCGAGGGGAGGTCCGCGTGATCGCGGTCGCGACGCCCGACCAGGCGCGGAAATTCGTCGAGGAGCACGGAGCGCTCTCGCGGCGCTTCGTGCCGATCCCGATCGACCCACCGACCATCGACGGAACGGTCGCGATCCTCCGTGGCATCTCGAGCCGCTTCGAGCACGATCACTCGGTCCGCATCGCCGATCCCGCGTTGATCTCCGCGGCCCATTTCGCGAGGCGCTACGTGCAGGGCGTCGAGCTCCCGAAGAGCGCCGTCGATCTCATCGACGAGGCGGCGGCGCGCGTGCGGGTGGAGCGCGACTCCGCTCCCACCGAGCTCGATGCGCTCGAGCGACGGATCGAGTCGCTCGAGATCGAGGTCCGCTCGCTCGACGACGAGACCGATTCCGACTCGAAGGCGACGAAGACGAAGCTCGAAGCCGACGTGGCCACCCACCGCGAGAAGGCCCGAGCCCTACGCGAGCGCTGGGAGGCGCAGCGCCGCATCGCAGCCGACGTGCGCACGCTCGAACGGGAGCTCACCGAAGCGAAGAAGGAGCTCGAGAGCGAGAAGGCGAAGACGGACGCCGCCTACCGCGACGAGCTCGAGAAGACGACGATCCCCTCGCTCGAGACGCGCCTCGACGCCGCGCGAAAGGAGCTCGAGGGGCACGGCGCGCCGCTCGTGCGCGACGTCGTCATGCCCGAGGACGTGGCCGACGTCGTCGCCTCGTGGACCGGCGTGCCGGTCGCGAAGATGATGGAGGAGGAGACGGCGAAGCTGCTCCGCATGGAGGAATCGCTGCGGAAGCGCGTGGTCGGTCAGGACCCCGCGGTGCATGCGATCAGCCGCGCGGTCCGGCGCGGTCGGGTCGGCCTCCGCGATCCCAAGCGGCCGATCGGCTCCTTCCTCTTCCTCGGCCCGACGGGCGTCGGCAAGACCGAGCTCGCGAAGGCCCTCGCCGAATTCCTCTTCGACGACGAGGCCGCGCTCACGCGCCTCGACATGAGCGAGTTCATGGAGAAGCACATGGTCGCGCGTCTGCTCGGCGCGCCTCCGGGCTACGTCGACAGCGACGCGGGCGGCTTCCTCACCGAGGCCGTGCGTAGGCGGCCGTACAGCGTCGTGCTCTTCGACGAGATGGAGAAGGCGCATCCCGACGTCTTCAACATCCTGCTCCAGGTGCTCGACGACGGACGCCTGACGGACTCGAAGGGCCGGCCCGCCTGGTTCCAGGACACGGTCGTGATCCTCACCTCGAACGTCGGCAGCCAGCTCGTCCTCGATCACGAAGGGACCAACGAGGAGCTCCGCGCGAAGGTGAAGGCCGAGCTCGAGCGGAGGTTCCGCCCGGAGTTCCTGAACCGCATCGACGACATCGTGGTCTTCGATCCGCTCGACAAGGAGAAGCTCTCCGGCATCGCCGACATCCAGCTCGCGCAGCTCGGGAAGCTCCTCGCGAACCGGCGCATCGGCCTCTCCGTCTCGCCCGCCGCCCGCGCGCGCCTCGTCGACCTCGGCTTCGAGCCCGCCTTCGGCGCCCGGCCCCTGAAGCGCGTCATCCAACGCGAGCTCCAGGACCCGCTCGCCGAGGAGATGCTCCGCGGCGGCTACCAGCCCGGCGAGACGGTGGAGGTGGATGTCGAAGGGGAGCGCTTCGTCTTCAAGAAGCGCTCCCCGAGCCCGTGAACGAAGGGGAGCGCTTCGTCTTCAAGAAGCGCTCCCCGAGCCCGTGAGGCGACCCGCCCTCACGGATGCGTGACGAAGATCTGCCTCGAGCCACCGGGCGGCGTGACGAAGAGCTGCAGCGCGATCTCGTACGCCGGTCCCTGGAAGTACTGGACCTCGATCGCGTGGACGCCCGGCGTGAGCGTCACCGCGCCCGAGCGGGACTGGGGCGGATGCGTGCCGTCGTTGTCGACGACGAGGCGGCCGTCGACGAAGAGCTTCGCGCCGTCGTCCGAGAGGAGCTCGAAGGCGTACGTGCCGCCGGCCGCCACCTGGAAATTGCCGGCGTACCGGATGGCGAACCATTCGTAGCGATCGGGGATGCCCGGGAATCCCGTGTCGAAACGACGCGCCGCGACGTCCCAACGATCGGTGTAGAGGGTCGTCACGGGCTGAAGCCGCGAGAAGTCGGGGAGGCTGCCCGTGCCGGTGGGGAGGAAGTAGACGTTGCCCTGCACCGAGCCCGAGAAACTGCCGGTCGAGCCGAAGACGGTCGGCGTGCCGGCCTGGGGAGCGGGCGGCGGACTGCCGCTCGCGTAGACGGTCGGCGGAGGCGGATTGCCGGTCGCATGCACCGTCGGCGGAGGCGGATTGCCGGTCGCATGCACCGTCGGCGGAGGCGGATTCCCGCTCGTCTGCACGACCTGCGGCGGCGGCGCCTCGTTGCCCGCGGTGGCCGCGCCCGAACCGGCGGAGAGCGAGCCACCGACGTCGACGTAGCATCCGCCCGAGAGGAGCAGCGTGGCCGCGAGGCCCGACCGAGTCACGTTGCGAAGATCCATCGAGTCCTTTCGGGGCACCCCCGGGGTGCCATTCCCTGAGAGGGTCGAGACTACGACGGACGGGGCCCAGCGCCTATTCGAGGCGCAAGGACCCGAGCCCCCGCATCCGTGGCGGGAGCGGTGCGGAGCACCGCCCTACTTCTTCAGCTTCTTCGCGAGCAGGTCGCCGAGCGTGCCCATGCCCGAGCTCGCCTTCTGACCCGCGCGGAAGCTGTCGAAGTCGGCGCGCTCCTCGTCGGCGATGGCGGCCTTGATCGAGAGGCGCATGCGGTCGCCGGCCTCGAGGACCTTCACGCGCACCGCGGTACCCTCGGGGAAGGCCTTGCGGACGTCGACGCCGTGGGCGACGCCGAGCTCGGCGTTCGGGATGAGGCCGCGGCCGGCGCGGCCCTTGATGCCGTCGACCTGGGCGAAGACGCCGAAGGGCTCGACCGACTCGACCTTCGCCGTCACGACGGCGCCGGCCGGGACCGATTTCCGCTCGGCGACGGCGCCCGCCTGCGCACCCTCGTCCGCGAGCGCGAGCGAGAGCCGCTTCTTCGTCTTGTCGACGGACTTGGCGACGACCATCACCTGCTGGCCGACCGAGAGCACGTCCTCGGCGCGACGTGCCTTGCCGCTGACCTCGGAGAGGTGGAGCAGGCCCTCGACGCCCGACGCGATGCGGACGAACGCGCCGAAGTCGGCGAGGCGGGTGACCTGACCGGCGAGCACGCGACCGACGGGCGCGATCGCGTCGATGCCGTCCCAGGGATCGGCCATGAGGTTCTTGAGCGAGAGCGTGAGCTTCACGCGCTCGCCGCCCTTCTTCGTGGGCTCGAGCTCCGCGGCGATCACCTCGACGTCGACCACGTCGCCGAGCGAGACGACGTCCGCGACCTTCGCGTTGCGATCGTGCGAGAGCTCGCGCATCGGGATGAGCCCCTCGACGTCGCCGAGATCGACGAACGCGCCGAAGTCGCGGAGCTGCGAGACGCGGCCCTGGTGGCGCGTGCCCGCGACGAAGCGCTCGAGGACCTGCTTGCGCTGCTCGCCCGCCTTCTGCTCGAGGATCGCGCGGCGCGAGAGGACGACGTCCTTGTCGTTGCGGATCTCCTGGACCCGGAACTCGAGGACCTGGTTCAGGTAGACGCTGGCGTCCTGGACGAAGCGGACGTCGAGCTGCGAGACGGGGCAGAAGCAGCGCGCGCCCCCGACCTCGACGGAGACGCCGCCCTTGTTCACGCCGACGACCTTGCCCTCGACGGGCAGGCCTTGCTCGTGCGCGACGCGGAGCTGGTCGATGCCGGCGTCCTTGCCGAAGCGACGCGCGAGCCGGATCTGGCCCGAGCGCGGCTCCACCTCGACGACGACCGCCGTGACCTTCTCGCCGACGGTCAGCGTGGGCTTGCCGTCGGGGCCGGCGACGTCGACGAGGTCGAAGTAGCCTTGGCTCTTCCCGTCGAGGTCGACGAAGACGGCGCTCGCCGTGACGTGGGCGACCGTGCCCTCGATCTTGCTACCGACGCGAACGGCGGCGCCGCGCGGCGCATCCGCCTTGCCGCCCGCCTCGAACAGATCCTTGAAGCTCTCGCTCATGCGAGCGCCTCGTAGCACGAGCCGCCTCGGACGTCAGCCGAGCCGTTCTCACGGGGTCCGGGGCTCAGCGGCGGCGCGGGCCGACCGGACCCCGGGGTGCACGCACGCGGACGGGCATGTACTCGGGCTCGGGCCGGACCAGCTCGCCGAGCGCCTCGAGGACCTCTTCCACCGCGTTCTTCACGCGGTCCGTGAGCGTCTTCTCGGGGGTGCGTCGGGGCTCGGTCACTTCTTTCACATCATGGTCACGTACCGGGCCGTGTCAACGACGATCTGTCCCGGGTCGACACACGAAACATCCCGGAAAACCCGGGGTGCGAGCGAGCTGCAACAGGTTCTCCGGAGGGCGCGTGGGTGGGTGTGCGCAAGCACGCCCATGGAGAGCGAGGCCGACCACGAATTGCGGAATGCGCCGAGGGGGCGATACGCTCGGCCCGTGACCTCGCCCTCGAACATCCCGCCCAGCGGCCGTCCCCTCTCGCCCGGCGAATACGCCGGTCTCGTCGAGCGGATGGCGGAGATCGTCCACAAGAGCCACCTCTTCAAGAGCCTCGACGCGGCCGGGCAGGAGCGGGTCCTCGAGTGCGGCTACGTCGAGACCTACTCGGCGGGCGACGTCGTCTTCCGACAGCACGAGCCCGGCGACACGATGCTCGTCGTGCTGAACGGGAAAGTGAAGGTCACGACCGAGACGCCGGCCGGCGAGGTCCACCTCGCGGAGCTCGGCACCGGCGCCGTGATCGGCGAGGTCGCGCTGATGATGAACCAGCCGCGCACGGCCACGGTCGTCGCCCTCACCGACCTCGACGCCGTCTCCTTCGCGCGCCACCGAATCTTCCGCATCCTCGACGACTATCCGAAGGTGAAGGAGCTGCTCCGCTCGCTCGTCGAGCGCCGTGCGAACGACACCATCGAGAAGATCATCGGCTGATGCACGTCCACGTCATCGGGGTGTGCGGCACCGGCATGGGGGCCCTCGCCGGCCTCTTCCGCGCCGCGGGTCATCGCGTCACCGGCAGCGACACCGCCTTCCATCCACCGATCGGCCCCGCGCTCGCACGCTGGGGCGTCGAGACCAGGCCCGGCTGGGATCCGGCGAATCTCGAGCCCGCGCCCGACCTCGTCGTCATCGGCAACGTCTGCCGCAAGGACAACCCGGAGGCGCGCGCCGCGATCGATCGGGGCCTGCGCTACACCTCGTTCCCGGGTGCGATGGAGGAGCTCTTCCTCGCCGATCGGAAGGGCTTCGTCGTCGCCGGCACGCACGGCAAGACCACGACGACGACCCTGCTCGCGTGGCTGCTGCACGAAGGCGGCAAGGATCCCGGGCTCCTCGTCGGCGGCATCCCCCGCAACTTCGACCAGAGCTTCCGCCTCGGTGCGAAGGGGGCGCCCTTCGCGATCGAGGGCGACGAGTACGACAGCGCCTTCTTCGAGAAGACGCCGAAGTTCTGGAGGTACCGCCCCTGGGGCGCGATCCTCACGTCGATCGAGCACGATCACATCGACATCTACCCGACCGAGGAGGCCTACGTCTCGGCCTTCGTCGAATTCGTGAAGCGCATCCCGGTGGACGGGCTGCTCGTCGCCTGGGCCGGGGATCGCCACGTCCGCGAGGTGGCGAAGCAGGCGCGCTGCCGCGTCCGCTTCTACGCGCTCGATCGCGACGACTGCGGGGACGTGGTGCCGGATTGGGTCGCCGCACCGGCGCCCGCGATCGGCGGCATGCTCCCCTTCGATCTCTTCGGTCACGGCAGCGCCTGCGGCCGCGTGCTCGCGCCGCTCTCGGGCCATCACAACGTGCGCAACACCGTCGCGGCGATCGCGCTGGCGTCGGAGGGCGCAGGCTGCGATCTCGCGACGACGATCAAGGCCGTGCAGGGCTTCCTCGGCGTGAAGCGTCGTCAGGAGCTGCTCGGCGTCATCGACGGCGTCCGGGTCTACGAGGACTTCGCCCACCATCCGACGGCCGTGAAGGAGACGCTGCGCGGTCTCCGCGAGCGCCATCCCGAGGGACGCCTGCTCGCCGCGTTCGAGCCACGCAGCGCGACGGCCTCCCGCTCGCTGCACCAGGCCGAGTATCCCGAGGCCTTCGCGGATGCCGACCTCGCCTTCCTCGCGCCGGTCGGACGCCCCGAGATCGCGAAGGAGGAGAAGCTCGACGTGGAGGCGCTCGCGGAGGTGATCCGTGCGCACGGCAAGCCCGCGGAGGCTCCGCCGACGATCGAGGATCTCGCCGTACGGCTCGTCGCCGAGGCCGCGCCGGGCGATACGATCGTGCTGATGAGCAACGGCCCGTTCGGCGGGATCTACGACAAGGTGCTCACGGGTCTCGCGGCCCGCGCGATGCATCCGCGCGCTGCTCGGGGCTGACGACGAGGAGATCCTCGAGGAAGAACGCCGCGAGGTCGTGGCGACCGCCGAGGCCCGCCTTCTTGTAGATGGCGCGGGACTGCTGGCGGACCGTCGCTTCGCCGACGTGCCGGACCTCCGCGATCTCCTTGTGGCTGAGCCCCTTGAGGAGCAGCAGGGCGACATCCTTCTCGGCGGGGGTGAGCCCCCAGCGGTCGAGCTGACGGTCGATCGCGCTGGCGAGCCCGTCGATCCACTGCGCGGCTTCCTCCCGGAAGGCCTCCGCCTCCCGTCGGCTCGCTTCGAGGTGCGCGGAGAGCGTGGCGGTCTCCTCGGCGAGCTCCCGCTCCCTGCGCCGGAGGTAGGCGAGCCGGGACACGCCCCATCCGAGACCGGCGAGACCTCCGAGGAAGAGGAACCCCTCGAGCGCGACGTGCACGAGGGTCGTCCGAGCCCAGGAATCGCTCGCGAGATCGAGCGCGGCGAGCAGCGCGACGAGGGCGAAGACGGCCGCGACCCCGGTGGCGAACCGGCGATCCCTTCCCTCGTCCGTCAGTCGTTCTTCCGAATTCCCCATGGGTTCCGCGGCATCTCACGGATGGAGGAGGGTCTCCGCGGGGCCCAGGGCCCACCTTCTCCTCATCCGAGAACGCCGAAAGGAAAGGCTCCCATGGACTCCCTGCCCCTGCACCCCGCCATCGTGCACCTGCCCGTCGCCCTCGCCGTCCTCGTGCCGCTCGTCGCCGGCGGCGCGCTCGTCGCGGCCCTTCGTGGCGCGTCCACCCGCCGGACGTTCGCCGGGGTGGCGCTCGCCCAGGCCCTGCTGCTCGGGAGCGGCTTCGCGGCGAAGGCGACCGGCGAGCGGGAAGAGGAGACGGTCGAGCGCGTCGTCCCCGAATCCGCCCTCGAGGCGCACGAGGAAGCCGCCGACGTCTTCCTCGTCGGAGCCGGCGTCACCCTCCTGCTCTTCCTGGCCGCGGCCGCCGCTCCCGAGAAGGCCGCGCGGGCCCTCGCCGGCGCGGGCCTCGTCGGCTCGCTCGTCGTCCTCGGCCTCGGTTACCGCGTCGGAGAGGCGGGCGGCGAGCTCGTGTATCGCCATGGGGCGGCGAGCGCGTACGTGACGGCCGCCTCGACCGGAGGCGCGGCCGCGGCCGAGCCCGGGGGCGGCGAGAGCGGAGACGACGACTGAGACGATGGCCTTGGTCCCGAGGAGCGAGGTCCTTAGACTCGACCCATGACCTCGCCACGGAGCCAGGGCTGGACGCCCCCCCCACGACTCCGCCCGCTCGCCCCTTTCCTCGTCGGGGCGGTGCTGGCCACGGGCTGCCCGAGCGAGCGCCCGCCGGCGGCCGAGCCTCCGCCCGCGAGACCGCCCGCCTCGCCCGAGGAACGGGAAGCCGCCCACGCCACGGCCGCCGCCGAGGGCGAGGCGCGCTCGGGGACGATCTACGTCCCCGCCTATTCGAGCCTGCCGACGCCGGAGCGCGGCACGGTCCCGCTCGGCATCCTGCTCAGCATCCGCAACGTCGATCCCGACGCGAGCGTCACGCTCCGCTACGTCGACTACTACGACACCCCCGGGCATCGGATGCGCCGCTACCTCGAGACGCCCCGCGCGATCGGGCCGCTCGGCTCGGCGGACTTCGTCGTGCCGACGACCGACGACTTCGGAGGCTCGGGCGCGAACTTCCTCGTCGGTTATTCGGCGGCGCGCGGCACGCACGAGCCGCTCGCCGAGGCCGTCATGGGAGGCCACGCGGGCGCCGGCTACGTCTCCTTCACGTCGCGTGGCGTCTCGATCGAGGGCCACGAGGAAGAAGCGCGGACGCCACCGCCTGCGCCGCCGACTCCCCCACCGGCTCCCATCGAGGCGGCTCCTCCTCCGCCCCCACCGCCTCCGCCCCCCCGGCGCCAGGCCACGGGCTCGGAGGTCCACGATCCGTGGGCGACGCCGCGTGCGAACGAAGGGAGCGGACGATGAGCGAATCCCCCGTGCGAGTGGTCCTCGAGAGCCGGCCCCGCGATCTCGGCGGCGTCCCGATCGGGCGCCTGCTCCCGGCGCCGCGACAGCGCTCCGTCGGCCCGTTCGTCTTCCTCGATCACATGGGTCCCGTCCGCTTCGAGCCCGGGAAGGGGATGGACGTCCCTCCTCATCCGCACATCGGCCTCGCGACCGTGACGTACCTCTTCGAGGGCGAGATCGTGCATCGCGACAGCACGGGCGCGGAGCGGGCGATCACGCCGGGCGCGATCAACTGGATGGTCGCCGGCCGCGGCGTCGTGCACTCCGAGCGCACGTCGGAGCGCGCGCGCGCCGAGGGGCAGACGGTCCACGGCCTGCAGCTCTGGCTCGCGCTCCCGGCCGCGAACGAGCGCGACGAGCCGAGCTTCGTCCACCATCCCGTCGAGTCGCTGCCCTCGCTGTCGATCGACGGAGCCCGCGTGCGCGTCCTCGTCGGAACGGCCTTCGGGCACACCTCGCCGGTCGACGCGGTGTCTCCCACCGTCTACGTCGACTTCGACCTCCCGGCCGGCGCGGTCGTCCCGATCCCGGACGGGTACGAGGAGCGCTGCCTCTACGTGGTCGAGGGCGCGATCACCTGCGGGGACACCACGCACGACGCGAGGAAGCTCCTCGTGCTCGAGCCCGGGGAGACGTCGATCCGCGCGGGGTCCCGGAGCCGCGTCGTGATGCTCGGCGGCGCGAAGCTCGAGGCCCCGAGGCTCATGGACTGGAACTTCGTCGCGACGACGAGCGACCGCATCGAGGAGGCGAAGCTCGCCTGGCGCGAGGATCGCTTCCCGCGCGTGCCCGGCGACGAGGACGAGCGCGTGCCGTATCCGGGCTGAGGCGTCGGAGCGACCGTCCCCTCAGCGCCCTCGCGCGTCGCCGTCGCCGAGCCGAGGCGCCGCGAAGCCGAAGAAGATGTCGGAGACGAGCTCGCGTCGGCTGTCGACCGACGCCTTCTCGAAGATCGACTTCAGGTGGTCCTGCACGGTGTACGGCGAGAGGTGGAGCGCCTGCGCCATGTCCTTGGTGGACAGGCCGCGTAGCACGCCGTCGACGACGTCGCGCTCGCGCGACGTGAGCGCGAGCGCCTCGGCGACGAGGGTCACGAGCTCGCCGGGGCGAGAGGGCTCGATCGCGACGACCGCGTTGCCGGGCGCGAGGGGGGCTCCCCGGAGGGTCATCGGGCCGTAGCCGGGGACGAAGACGCGCTGGCAGACGGTGTGGCCCGCGGCCGCTGCGCGGGCGACCGCCCGCACGACGAGCGGTTGCCCCGGAGCCCCGCGGTCGAGGCTGGCGATCGCCTCGAGCAGGGTGTGCCCGTCGGCCGTCGCGCTCGCGAGCTCGCCGCGCTCGAAGACGAGGATCGCCGGACCGGCGAGGGAGGCCGCCTGCCCCGCCCGCCCCCGCACCATCGAAGCACGGAGGCCACTCGCGAGGAGGGGCGCGATCTGCTCGAGGAAGGCGCGCTCGTCCACCGTGAACGGCCGGTTCCCGGAGCGCATCATCCCGACGCCGCCGAACGCCGCGTCGGCCGTCCCGAGGACCCATCGGAGCTCCTGCCGGAAGCCCATCGGCGCGAGGTGGTCGTGCGCGCGCGCCGCGGCCGCGCCCGGGACGTGGGCGTCGTCCACTCCGAGCACGGCGACCGTGCGTCGCTCGGCCCTGAGGGTGCGGAACGCGAGAGGCCCCGGGGTCGCGTATTCGAGCTCGAGGAAACGATCGAGCGCCTGCACGTCCTCGTCGAGCGCGTAGGCCACGGTGCTCGTGATCATGGTCGTCGCGGGATCGAACGTGGCCCAACAGCTCGAGTCCACCGGCACGACGCGATGGACGAGCGCGCTCGCTTCCTCGAGCAGCTGGGCGGAGCCGAGCGGCGCCCGCACCCGCTCGAGGAGCTCCCTCCGCACCCGCTCGGCCCGGACCTCGTTCCACATGCCCGCATTCTCGACCGACGAAGGCCGACCGTCATCCCCCAGCTTCCTGGGGGGTCGTCGAATCCCACGATGCTGGGATGCCACTCGAACGGTTGCGGCTCCCATCTTCTCCACGAGAGGCGCGGACGAAGCGCCCTCGCCAAGGAGGCCCCCATGATCCCCGTTCGACTCAACCACATCGCCCTCGACGTCCGTGACCGTGCGCGCTCGATCGCCTTCTACCGTGACCTGCTCGGCGCCGAGGTCGTGGCCGAGGACGTCCCGCACCGCATCTCCTTCCTGCGCCTTCCCGGCTCCTCGAACTACAGCGATCTCGCGCTCCACGAGCATCCGGACCGCGACGCGGCCTATCCCCCGGGCGTCATGCGCATGGCCCACACCGGCTTCGACGTCGCGCACACCGAGGACCTCGTCCGTGGGTTCGACTTCTTCACGGCACGGACGCGCGTCCTGCTCGCCGCCGACTTCGGCATCGCCTGGTCCGTGATGGGCTCGGATCCGGACGGGAACGTCGTCGAGCTCGAGCTCTTCCACGTCGGCGCGACGAGCGACCAGCCCGGCTTCGCGCCCCTCGACGTCGAAGCCCTCCGCCGGAAGTGCGCGTGAGCACCGCGTCGGCCCTCGTCCGCCCGGGCCCCGGCCTCGGGCGGATTTGCCGTCGAGCGATGCGTCGTGCAAGGCTCGCCGAATGACCTCGGAAGAGCTCCCACTCCCCGAATCGCTCGGTCCGCGCGAAGCCGCCGAACGCCTTCGTGCCAAGGCCCCGGAGCTCGCCCGACGAGCGGATTTCGCGGCCCCCGACTACCAGGACGAGGACGGCCGGACCCACGTCCGCTGGTACGGAGGCCCGCTCTCCCTGCCTCCCGGCTACTCGGGCCCCGATCCCCTCGTCGTCGACGGGGACCTCGCGATCGACGGGTTCTTCTTCGACGGGATGAGCCCTGCGACGTTGATCGTCGTGGCCGGGACCCTCCGTGCGCGGAAGCTCCGGACGCGCGGGACGATCCTCGTCGGAGGGGACCTGATCGTGGACGAGCTGGTCTACGCGAACTCCTCGAACGACTTCCAGCTCTACGTCGGCGGGGACGTGAAGACGCCCGTCTTCGTCGAGGAGGGCATGCGCTGCGAGATCGTCGGCGATCTCGTCGTCACGCACGCGCTGTCGCTCCAGGGCTCGGTGACGTTCGCGGGCGGAACCCGCGCCGTGCCCCGCTCTCGCGACGCGCGCGGCGTCCTCCATCCCGCCCTCCTCGATGCGAAAGGCTATCCGTCGCTCGAGCGTGTGTTCGAGGCGATGCTCGAGGACGAGCCCCTCCGTCCCTGAGGCGACGTCCGGGACGGGCGAGGGGCGAGACCCGGCTCCGATTGTTTCCTCCGGGGAAACAGTCTTGTGCGGCGCGGCGCCGTTGTCGCGCCGCCGCCGGCTCACTACGTTCTGCTCGTCCCGATCGAGAGCCGCGTCGCCCCGCGACGCCACGAAAGGTTGCGAGTCCGATGAATTCCCCCCTCTCCTTCCGCTCGGCGGCCGCCACGGTCGCGGTCACCCTCACCGCCCTCACGCAGGTCGTCTACTCCCAGGCCCCCGCGGCGCAGGGCGGCCAGGCCCGCGCGGCCGCGGCGCAGCAGGCGCCCTCCGGAGTGCAGCGTTTCGAGGCCCGCACCGGCGGCTCCACGCACATCTCGTTCCGCTCGGACGCCCCGCTCGAGACCCTCGACGGCGTGACCTCGGTCGCGACGGGCAACTTCACCGTCAACCTCGACCACCCGAACCAGCAGGCCACCGGCCGCATCGAGACCACCGTCGCGTCGCTCCGCACGGGCAACGACATGCGCGACGAGCATCTCCGCGGCGACAGCTGGCTCGACGGCGCCCACCACCCGAACATCGTCTTCGAGATCACGGGCACCGACATCCGCGGCCCGATCCGCCCCGGCCGCCCCGTGCGCGGTCGCGTCCGTGGCCGATTCACGCTCCACGGCGTGACGAAGGACATCGTCGCCCCCGTCACCGTCCGCCTCGTCCCGCTCACGTCGAACGAGTCGGATCAGATCGGCATCAACGCGGACATGCTCCGCGTGCAGGCCGAGTTCAAGATCCTGCTCACCGACTACGGCATCTCGGTCCCGAGCGTCGTCCGCCTCAAGGTCTCGAACGAGATCCAGATCCGCGTCGACCTCACGACCTTCCGCACGCAGGGCTGAGCCCTCGGAGAGCACTGCCTCCGCCTGCGAGCCGACCCGTTCCCCCGGGTCGGCTCGTCGCGTTTCCGGGCGGCGGATGCCACATGCGGCCTCGCTGCACCCGCCCGGGTGATTGACCCGCCCCCCTCCACCTCGGAACGATGCGGAACGATTCCGGAAGAGGGGGAAGCCATGGATCTCGGACCGAACGCACGCATCCGGCTCGAGCCGCGCGACGAGCACGTGCATCCGATCGAGGCCGCCTCGAACTTCAACGAGAGCATGTACCTGAACTGCTTCGACCATGCGCAGCGCATGGGCGGCTGGTTCCGGGTCGGCAACCGCCCGAACGAAGGGCATGCCGAGATGTCCTGCTGCGTCTACCTGCCCGACGGATCGGTCGGCTTCCTCTTCCAACGCCCCGAGCTGCGGACGAACGAGGCCTTCGACGCCGCCGGCATGCGCATCGAGGTCGAGGTCCCGTTCGAGCGGCTCCGCGTGACGTACCGCGGCAAGCTCTGCCTCCTGGCACGGCCGGAGGACATGGCGGATCCGAAGCAGGCCTTCGCGAACAATCCCATGGTCGACGCCGCGATCGATCTCGTCTTCCACGGCATCTCTCCGATGTACGGAGGCGAGAAGGTCGACGAGCACGGGAGGCCTGTCGAGGAGGCGCCCGACGAGGCCTTCGCCCGCGCGCACTACGAGCAGCACATGGCGGCGGTGGGGACGATCCGCGTCGGCGACCGCACGTTCGCGATCGACGGGCTCGGGCTCCGCGATCACTCCTGGGGCCCGCGATACTGGCAGAACCTCTACTGGTACCGCTGGATGCCGCTCGTCTTCGACCGCGACTTCGCGATGAACGTCTCGATCGTCACGATGGCGAGCGGCAAGCGGCACGTCTGGGGCATGGTCCTCGGACGCGACGCGAAGGGCGAGAAGGCCTACGACCTGATCGTCGACGCCGAGATGACCTCGACGCTCGACGAGGAGCACCAGGCCCGTGCCCAGCGGATGGTGGTCCGCACCGAGAGCGGCAAGACGTACGACGTCGAGGGCAAGGCGCTCTCGCTCCTGCCGCTCCGGAATCGGAGGCAGTGGCCCGACGGGAGCCTGCGGACGACGCGCATCACCGAGGCGATGACCGAGTACCGCTGCGACGGTCGCGTCGGCTACGGCATGGCGGAGTACCTCGACCAGCTCGAGGACGGCGTGCCCGTCGGCCGGAGCTGCTGATGCCGACCGCCGAGGAGCTCGCTTCCGCGCTGCGCGCGCCGCTCGAGGCTCGCTCGGGCGCGCCTGTCCGTTCCGTCCGGTGCACGCCGATCACGGCGGGCGCCTCGGCCGACACCTGGTCCGTCGACGCGGAGCGCGAGGACGGTTCCGTCGAACGCCTCGTGTTCCGCCGCGACGCGGGCGGCGACGACTTCGGTGGGCGGATCGGCAAGAGCTCGGAAGCGCGCACGCAGGCGGCGGCGCATCGAGCGGGAGTCCGCGTCGCCGAGGTCCTCCACGTCGTGGAGGGCGATCCGGCGCTCGGGGACGGCTACCTCATGCGGAGGCTCGGAGGGGAATCGCTCGCTCCGCGCATCCTGAAGAAGCCCGAGCTCGAGGCCGCGCGCGCGGCGCTCGTGCCCGACCTCGCCACGGCGCTCGGGCGCATCCACGCCATCCCGACGAGCGAGGTCTCGTTCCTCCCGGAGCTCGGCGCCGCGAAGCAGCTCGAGGATCTGCACGCGCTCCACAGCGGCTTCGGCGATCCGCTCCCGGTCTTCGCGCTCGCGCATCGCTACCTCGCGACGCACCTGCCGGAGGCTCCGGAGACCACCCTCGTGCACGGGGATTTCCGCCTCGGGAATTTCCTCGTCGACGAGCACGGGCTCGTCGGCGTGCTCGACTGGGAGCTCGCGCATCGCGGCGACCCGCACGAGGACCTCGGCTGGCTCTCGGTGAACGCCTGGCGCTTCGGAGGGAAGCTGCCCGTCGGCGGCTTCGCGCGTCGCGAGGACTTCTTCGAGGCGTACGAGCGCGCGAGCGGCAGGCGCGTCGACCCCGGGCGCGTGCTCTTCTGGGAGCTCTTCGGCACGTACAAATGGGGCGTGATCTGCCAGTACCAGGCCTTCACGTACCTGAACGGCGGCGTGAGCTCGATCGAGCGCGTCGCGATCGGACGGCGCGTCGCCGAGACCGAGGTCGACATGCTCTCGATCCTGGAGGAGCTGTGCCGCTGAACCGACCGAACGCCGCGGAGCTCGCCGCCGCCCTCGAGCGCGAGCATCGGGAGCGCACGCTGCCCGCGACGATCGAGCGAGGCAAGGCCGCGAGCCTCGTGCCGCAGGAAGAGGTCTTCCGCGCACGCATCGTCGGCAACCTCCTCGGCATCCTGCGTCGCGAGCTCGAGAGCGCGGGCTCGCTCGCCGCGCTCGAAGCGGAGGCCTGCGCCTCCCTGCTCGGACGCGCGGACGCCGACGCGAAGGCGCTCTGCGAGGCGATCGACGCCGGCCGCTTCGACGCGCGGCTCGGCGAGGTCGTTCGCGCGCTCGTCCCCGCCGCGCAGCGGAAGCTCGCGATCGACTCGCCGACCTACGCGGCCCGCCCCGTGGAAGGGCGGGCCCCGGCGCTCAGCGACCGAGCACCGAGCGAGCGATGATCTCCTTCATGATCTCGCTCGTCCCGCCGTAGATGCGCTGGATGCGGGCGTCGACGAAGTCGCGCGAGATCGGGTACTCGCTCGTGTAGCCGTAGCCGCCGAAGAGCTGGAGGCATTCGTCGGCGACCTTGCCCTGGAGCTCGGTCGTCGCGAGCTTCGCGATCGAGGCGTCGACGGTCGTGAGCTTGCCGAGGTCGTACTTGTCCTTCGAAGCCTCGATGTACGCGCGGTTCACGCGGACCAGGGCCTCGAGCTCCGCGATCTTGAAGCGCGTGTTCTGGAACGCGGCGATCGGCTGCCCGAACGCCTTGCGCTCCTTCACGTAGGTCACGGTGCGCGCGATCATGCCTTCGCAGGCCGCGATCGCGCCGATCGCGAGGATGAGGCGCTCGCGCGGGAGCTCGTTCATCAGGTTCGCGAAGCCGGAGCCGAGGCCGCCGAGGATCTGGTCGGCGCCGACGGTGACGCCCTCGAGGAAGAGCTCCGAGGTGTCGGCCGCGTGCTGGCCGATCTTCTCGAGGTTGCGGCCGCGCGTGAAGCCGGGAAGCGAGCAGTCGACGGTGAAGAGCGTCATGCCCTTGGCGCCGGCCGAGGGATCGGTCTTCGCCGCCATGATCACGACGTCGCAATGCTGTCCGTTCGTGATGAACGTCTTGGCTCCGTCGAGGACGTAGGTATCGCCCTTCTTCTCGGCGCGCATCTGCATGCCCTGCAGATCCGAGCCCGCGCCCGGCTCGGTCATGGCGACGGCGCCGACGGCCTCGCCCGTGACCATCTTCGGGAGCCAGCGCTGCTTCTGCGCCTCGTTGCCGAGGTGGAGGATGTAGGGGGCGACGATGTCGCTGTGCACCGAGACGTTCGACGCGAGGGCGCCGAAGCCCATGCGCGAGATCTCCTCGACGACCACCGCCGAGAGGCGGAAGGAGGCGCCGATGCCGCCGTACTCCTCGGGCACGTCGACGCAGAGCAGGCCGTTCTCGCCGAGCCCGGTCCAGACGCTGCGGGCGAAGATGCCGTCCTTCTCCCACTTGTCGTAGTGGGGCTTCACCTCGTTCTCGAGGTACTTGCGGCAGTTCTCGCGGAAGAGCTCGATCTCTTCGTGATCCATCGTGGCGGCGGTCATGTCCTTGGGCTCCGGTGGTGCTCTCGCGACCTAGGGCCGGAACCGGCCCTCGTCGACCCGCGGCATGATGCTCGAAGCCGATTCCGACGGGCGATTCGGAGTGCCTATGTCCCGTATTCGCCCGGAAGGATCATTCTCACGGACAGCCCGGCGTCCCCGCGGGCGCGAGGCTGCACCGGAGGCAGGCGTGGTTCGCCGGACACGAGCCCTGCTGGAGCATCGGAGGCACCCCCGCGAAGCAGCGGCTCACGCAGGTCGCGGGCTGGGCCATCGTGCCGCACGTCTGCACGGCGACGCCGCGCTCGGGCACGAGCTCGTCGGGCACGCAGAGGTAGCTCGAGGGGCAGGTGAGCTGCTGCAGGGCGGACTGGGCCGACGAGGGGATCGTGGCCGAGGGGAGGCAGGTGGCCTGGTCCGTCCCACCGCTCGGGCAGCAGGTCGGGAAGGTGTAGGCGGGCTGCGCCGGCATGTCGCAGGAAACCGAGCTGCACGCTCCCGTGGAGGCTCCCGTGAAGGGATCGAAGCAGGGCACGCAATGCTGGCCCGTCGCGCAGACGTCGACGGTGAGCGAGCTCGCGATCGCGGCGATGCCCGGAAGGCAGTCGGAGAGGCAGCGCCCTTCCACCGAGCCACCCGGCACCGCGTTGCAGGTCGTCGGCACGCCGTTGCCACCGCTCGCGATGACGGTGTCGGGGACGCAGAAGCCCGCGCCGTACGGGGCCGTGCAGGCCGAGAGCGCGGAGCGGCTGGCGGCGGGGACGAGCGACTCCGGGAGGCAATGCGCACCGCCGCACGCGGGCGTGCAGGGGGCGAAGAGATTCGGATCGACGATCGGCGGTCCGACGTAGGGGCAGGCGAGGCCCGAGTCCGTGGCGCCGGCGTCGCTGGTGCTGCCGTCGGAGGAGGAGCCGTCGTTCGAGCCCGAATCCGACGAGGAGGCGTCCATCGGAAGCATCGATGCGTCCGAGGGCCGGGTCGACTCGGAGCAGGCCGCGATCACGCAGGCCATCGCGAGGAGCGCTCGCCCCATCTTCGTCCGTCGCTCGAACATCGGACCTCCACGGACCTGGCCGTCGCTGCCGTCGGCGACTGCTCGTATCGCATTGTCGGGCATGGAGCCGCCTCGCGAGAAGGGGGGGTCGAGCCCCCGACCCGCGGGCTCGGGTTGGCGTCCGGCGAAATCTCGTCCACGCTCGTCCGCCATGCCGCCGAAGTCGGGAATCGAGCTGTTGGTCGAGACCGCCCCGGTCCTCGAGGCGGGGCTCCGAGCCGCGGCGAGGTCGACGCTCGGCATGACGGCCTGGGTCCTGGGCGTGTCCGTCGTCGCCGTGCAGATCGCTCGTGTCGGCGTCGAATCCTGGGTCCCAGGCGTCTTGGCCGGTGTCATCTCGCTCGCGGTCGGAGCCGTGCTCCTGCCGATGGTGGCCGTGAAGAGCGCGGTCGGGGGAGCGTTGCGGCACGGCGCGCGGGAGCTCCGGATCGGCGCACGCATCGTGGCCCTGCTCTTCCGCCGGGTGCTCGACGTCGGGATGGAAGAAACGAACGAGCACGGCGACCGCGGCAATCGTGCCGCTCGGCTGGCGGAGACGGTTCCGCTCCGAGAAGCCGAGGAGCGTCTCGTAGCCGCTGCACACTCGCTCCTCGGCGAGGCCGCTCGGACCGGCTTCCTGCGCCGCCGGATCCTCGCCGCCGTCGTGTCCTTCGCCGAGCGCATGTCACTCTCCGGCCTACGCGACGACGCGAGCACGCATGGCGGCGTCGACCTGATGCGTGTGCGCGACGCGCTCGAGTCGACGATCGACGCGAAGATCGCCGAGACGATCGACGGGACGCTCCTGAGATTCACGATGCTCGTCACGTCCGGCTTCTCGGTCCTCGTGCTGGTCGTCGCGTACGTTCTTCGTCGCACCCTGGGCTGAGCCCTGCGTCGCTCCGGTCGGCCGCCCCCCCCTGCGCTCGACCCCGTCTTCGCGGAATTTTCCGTCGTCGACGGCATGCCCGGGCGTCACACCCGTCCGAGCTGGCGGATGCTCCGCGGAGATCCCATAACGCCGCGCGAGAGGGGAAAGAACACATGAAGCGTATCGTTCCGATCGTCGCCGCATGGCTCGCGATCGTCGCCATCAGCCATCCCAGCGGAGCCTCCGCCGACGCACGCTCCGACAAGGTGCAGCTCTACATCGAGGTCTACAACACCTTCGCGTCGACGATGCACACGCGCCACGAACGGCTGGTCCGAGGGCTCGAGGGCAGGGACGCACAGAATCCCTGCACCGTCGATCACCCGCCGAGCGGCATCTTCTACAACGCCGGCGATGCCACGGGCACGATCCCGGGCTACGAGCGCCGCCTCCGGCGCGCGCCGCGCCTCCCGCAGGATCGCCTGGTGCAGCAGATGATGGATGCCGCCAAGGCCGAGATCGAAGCCTGGAACGGAGCCGACGACTACTACCGACGCCGCGTCTACACGACGGACGCCTGCGCCCAGGGGAACGCCTACCACCGTACGCTCGTCGGCTCGTACGAGTCGTTCTTCGCGGCCGAGCGCGACGTGCTCGCCTTCGTCGACGAAGAGTCGCGCTCGATGCGCGTCGAGGCACTGCGCCGCGTCGAACGCGAGCACGGCCGGAACTTCCGGTACTACCAGGCGAGCATCATGAACGACGTCGAGTCGGTCCGTGATCTGCTCCAGGCGGAGACCCTCGACCTCGACGCCCTCTCCCGAGCCGTCGAATCGGTCGCGACGCAAGCCGGCGAGATCGGTCCTCGTGCCGAGACCGCCCCGCGCGAGGTCCATTCGGACCTCTACTCCGGCCAATACCTGACGTTCCTCGGGCGCATCAACACCTTCGTCGGCCGAGGACGCGAGCTCGTGACGGTGTTGCGCAACGCGCAGTCCACGCCGCGCGACCGGGAGGGCGCGGGTCGGGACTTCGAGCGCGCATTCTCCGATGCCATCGAAGCCTCGAACCGCGTGCGCTACTCGAACCGCGTGGAGTGAGGGCACGCCGCGCGCGCGATGGTACCGTGACGACCATGGACGAAGCCGTGATGCCCCGCGTGACGCGCCGCATGGTGTCGGTCGACGGCAGCGAACGTCCCGTGCTCCGTGGAGGGGCCGGGACGACCCTCGTGCTGATCCACGGGGGCTGGGGCGGAGCCGCGCTCCACTATTCGCGGGTGTTCGAGGCGCTCGCCGAGACCTTCGACGTCGTCGCCCCCGAGCTCCCGGGGTTCCTCGAGTCCGACGCGCGCGTCCCTCGAGGCGTCGACGGCGACGCGGAATGGGTGGCCGCGCTGCTCGATTCGCTCGGCGTCGAGAAGGCGATCGTCGTCGGCAATTCCTTCGGAGCGTCCGTCGCGCTCGCGTTCGCCTCGCGCCATCGCTCGCGCTGTCTCGGAGTGGTCGTGGTGAACGGCTTCGCCATGCCCCCTACCCCCGCATGGCTCGCGTTCCTCGCGCGGGCCCGGTTCGCGAGGGCGCTGCTGCGGGAGTTCATCGTGCGCACCGCCTTCCGTCCGGCACGCATCGCCGAGGCCTTCCACGATCCGAGGAACGTGCCGCCGGAGCTCCACGCGACGATCGCGGCCGGCGCCCGGGCCCAGGTCGACCGTCTCGTCGACACGTTCCTGCTCGGTGGCTCGCCGATCGATCTCGCGGGCGTGCCGACCCGGATCCTCTGGGGAGCGGACGATCAGCTGCGCGACTCCCGCGTGGAGGTGGCTCCACGCGTCGCCCGGGAGCTCGGAGTCTCCGCGCCGAGGACGATCGCCGGTGCGGGGCATTGCCCCCAGCTCGAGCAGCCCGAGGCCTTCGTCCGCGAGATCCGGGCCTTCGCTTCCGGTCTCTGACGACGGGAACGCCCTCGGCGCGTGCCGAGCTCTCGCGCGCCGCCTCTCGTCGGTGCGCCCGTCTAAGCGCTCCGTCGTAGGGGAATTCGTCGCCTCGTACGACATCCGTTCGATGGTTGCGAGTGCATGCGTGCGGGATGGTTGCCCGAGATCGCGCAGAGCGGACGTCGCCGCGCGAAGAGGGAGGATTTCGTGATTCGCGCTCTACACACCCACGGGCAACCCGCTCCGCAGACCTCGTCGAACCCGCGTGTCGCGGGGCGCGCGCGCTTCGCCCTCGCTTCCGTGCTCGCGAGCCTCCTCTTCGTCGGCTGCGAGCCCGTCGAGGTCGCGCCCACGGCCTCGTTCGGCGACGGCGGCGTCCCCGCGCAAGAGGCCGCTTCGGCGGAGCCCGAGGCCGAGGCCGTGGGGGGCGCGGCAGCGGCCCTGACCGCGACGACCTTCTGCTGGAAGGACAGCTACGGTCGCGGCGCGGGCACGGTGCCCGACGCCTGTCCCGGCCAGCAGAAGGACGGCGGCCTCTGCTATCCGTACTGTGCCGGCGGCTACTACGGCGTGGGTCCGGTCTGCTGGCAGGCCTGCCCGTCCGGCTGGCGTGACGACGGCACCGCTTGCTGGCTCGACGCGAGCATCATCTCCGCGAACAACAGCGCCTGTCCCTGGTACGACACCTGCGGTCTGACGCTCGCGCCGCACTGCAGCACCTGCCCGAGCGGCTACGTGAACGACGGCTGCACCTGCCGCCGCGACGCGCAGATGTTCTACAAGGGGAGCTACGGCCGTGGCGCCGGCTCGCCGATGAGCTGCAACTCCTCGCTGCAGTACGATGCCGGCCTCTGCTACACGCCGTGCGCGAACGGCTACCAGGGCGTCGGGCCCGTGTGCTGGGGCCAGTGCCCGGCGTCCGCCCCGGTCGCCTGCGGCGCGGGCTGCGCGGTCTCGCAGGAAGCGTGCGCGAACGAGGTCATCACGCAGGTGCAGGCGACGCTCGAGTGCGCGGCGAACCTCGCCGAGATGGCGTACAGCCTCGGGACCTCCGCCGCCGTGAAGTACGCGGTGAGCGCGGGTCTCTCGGCAGCCGAGAAGGCCGCCCTCAAGGCGCGCATCAAGGCGGAGCTCAAGGAGGCCTTCAAGGACCTCGCCGAGACGGAGCTCGAGGCCATGGCGACCGCGAGCGCCAACGCCGCGAACGGCGAGGCCTTCGACTATGCCTCGCTCGATCCGACCGGCATCGCGTCGCTCGTGCAGGCGTTCAACCGTCCGTTCTGCGCCAGCCTCTCGCCCTCGAACGTCGCGCTCGGCCGGCCGGCCTACCAGTCGTCGGTCGGCTGGGGTGGAAGCCCGTCGCGCGCCGTGGACGGCAACACCGACGGCAACTACGGGTCGAGCTCCGTGACCCACACGAACCTCGACCAGAACGCCTGGTGGCAGGTCGACCTGCAGCGTTCGCGGCACGTCCAGCGCGTCGTCGTCCACAACCGCACCGATTGCTGCGCAGACCGCCTCTCGAACTTCTACGTCGAGGTCCGCAACGCGCAGAACCAGGGCGTGGCGCGCCGGAACTTCAGCGGCGTCGCCGGGCAGACGACGACCTTCGACTTCGGGGACGTCGAGGGCAACTCGGTGGTGGTGCAGCTCTACGGCACGAACTACCTGAGCCTCGCCGAGGTGCAGGTGATCGGGTACTGAGGACCGTCCGACACGTGGACGCAGGAGACGGGCGATCGGCGGCACATGCGGCCGGTCGCCCGTCGCTGCGTGCGCCCCGCGGGCTCAACGCACGCCGAACGTCGCCTCGGCGCTCGAGAGATCCTCGGCGACCCGGAAGAGCACCTCGCCCTCGAGGCGTGTGATGCGCGCGAAGCCGCGGCACGCGCCCTCCCACGAGTCGAGGTAGTGGCGGTATCGCCTCACCTCGGGCGCGATCTTCGCGAAGCGGACGACGGCACGGCCCTCGGCGTCGGTCGTCACCGTGGGCTCGCAGCAGTCGCGGTAGACGAGCGACCAGCCCTTCGCGAGGATGCCCAGGACCCGGATTGGGTCGTTGCCGACGAGACCGGTCATGCCGGCGACGAACGCACGGAGCAAGGGACGCTCGACCAACGTCGCCAGCGCGTCGCTCCAGCACTGGATCGCCCGCTTGCGCCCGAGGAGCGAGACCATCGCATCGACGGTGTAGTGGTCGTGGACCACCTCGATCCACCCCGAGCGGGGCGTCGTCTCGAGCACGTCGCGCGAGGGCGCGGGAACCCGTTCGAGCACCGCGGCGCGGAGGCCCGGCTGGAACACGTCGAGGAAGTCGAGCGTGTCTCGGACGGCACTCGCGCGAACTGCGGCGGCTTCGGTCATCGCGCGATCATGCCGAGAGGAACCGAGCCGGGGCAATCCCGGAATCGTCGCTGCGTTCACGGATTCGCCGCGCGGCTCGACGGGGATCGACGTCCGATCACCTTCACGCGCAGGCCATCCGGCTGGGTGAAGGGACGGGCCACGGCCCGCACCTTCTCGCCCGCGGGAACGACCTCGAGCTCGAAGTGGTTGACCCAGTGCGACACCATCTCGACCGCGATGAGCTCGCCGAGCACCGCCCCGGTGCAACGATGGCCGCCGGCGCCGAACGGCAACACCCGCCGCTTCAACGGAGCGGATCTCTCGGCGAGGAAGCGCGTCGGATCGAAATGGGTCGGGCGCGGGAAGTGCTTCTCGTCGAGGTGGTCGCTCGCGATGAACACGAGGATCTCGTCGCCCTCGCGGATCAGGTAGTCGCCGAACTCGAAATCCCGATCGGCGACACGATGGACGACGGTGCCCGGCGGGTTCAGGCGTACGGCCTCGAGGAACGCGGCGCGAAGGTACTTCTGCCGCGCAGGGGCGACCGGCCCCGGGGATTCCCGCTGCAGCTCCTCGTACTCCTCGCGGACCTTCGCGAGATGCTCCGGATGCGTGAGCAGCTGGTAGAGCAGGAACGAAGAGGCCGAGGCGACGGTGTCGAAGCCGGCGAGGTAGGCGCTGTAGGGGACGGCCGCGAGGTCCCGATCCTCCCAGCGATCGCGACCGAGCGGCGGCTCGAGGTCGAGGTAGCGCCCCACGAGCGTCGAGGCGGCCCGCTCCGGGCTCGCGCGGATCCTCGCGACGAGATCCAGCATGTGCGCACGCATGCGCTTCTGGATCGACCGGTAGATCGGGTTCCGCAGGATCCACGAAGGTGCGTGTCCGTAGGTCGCCCAGATCAGCGTGTGCACGGTGAGCGCGAGCTCCTTCTTCGTGAACGGGAAGGGCTCGCCGTTCAGGACGACCGAGAGGACGTCGACCGTCTGCACCTGGGCCTCGTGGAGCACGTCGAGCGCCGCGCCCGGACTCCACGAAGCCGTGTGCTCGACGAGGCGGCCCTTGATGTCCGACCGACGGTTCGACTCGAGGGTCGCGGTCATGAAGTCGAGATGGGCCCGACGGAACATCTTGTGTTGGGGCCCGTCGAACGTGCTCGGAAGACAGCTCCCGAGCTCCGAGTCGAGGACGTGCATGGACTTGCCGGTTCGCAGGCAGCTGCCCGCTTCGAGCAGCTCGATGGCGTCCGGCCCGCAGAGGCAGGTCATCTCCACGTTCACCATGCGGAGGCGGAACGCATCCCCGTACTCCGCGCGCGTCCGAGCGATGAAGGGGTGCACGTCGCCGAGGAACTCCCGGATGGGCCCGAGCAGCGGGATCGACTTCACCCGCGGCGGGCGAGCCTTGGGAGCGCGAGCGCGTGGGTCTGCGGGACCGGTGGCGAGCGGAGTCGTGGCCTGCATGGAGAGCCCCCCTGGGTCGGAATCGTTGCTAACACCTGTTACGCTCCACCCTAACGAGTGTTAGCATGGATGGCAAAGCAATTGTCTCGGCACGGGGCACCTGCTGGACTCCGCCGATGGGAACCACGAGAGACGAGGCCACCCGGCATCGCCTGCTGCGCGAAGCCGCCTACGAGTTCGCCCGCCTGGGCTACGAGGCCGCGTCACTCCGCAAGATCGCCGAGCGCGTGGGGATCCGCGCGGCCACCGTCTACAGCCACTTCCCGGGCGGCAAGGCGCAGCTCTACGAGGACATCCTGGGGACGGTGTCGTCGTTGCTGCTCGAGCGGATCGCGCGCCGCTACGGGCAGAACACGGGCTTGTCCGCCGAGGACGTGATCGTCCAGGTGTGCGCCGCGTTCTGGGACTTCTGCGAAGAGCATCCGGACTACGCGAGCCTCCTGCTCCGGGAGACGTTCGACGCGGAGAGCTCGGCGCTCCTCCGGGACGGAGGCGCGGCGCGGGAGGTCGTGGCGGTCTCCCTCGGCTACGTGGAGTCGGCGCAGGCGCGCGGGGAGCTCCCGACCTTCGACGTCGAGGCATTCTCCCTCTGGGTCGCGAGCTACATGCTCGGCTACCACGGGGCGCCCGGGCTCCGCAGCGGCCTGCAGCGCAAGCCCTGGGACGCGCGGCGCGCGCGAGATCAGTTCGTGGAGATGGTGCGCAGCCTCCTGCGGGGCCATGCGATGACGCAGGTCGCGAAGGCCTGATCGACCGTCCGCGAGGCGCGGCGGAGACGGTGCGGGGCCCGCGCGATTCCACCTCGACCGAGGCGGTCCGCGTGCCACCGTTCCCGCACTCCCAGGAGACCCCATGGCCCGGATCCCGCTCCGCGACGGACAGCACCTCCACGCCCGCGTCGTCGGTCGAGGGCAACCCGTCCTCATGCTCCACGGCATGGGCATGGACAGCCGACACTGGCTGCCCTTCGTGCTGCCGCATGCGAATCGCTTCCGCTTCGTGCTCCCCGATCTCCGTGGCGCCGGAGGCTCGCGCGAGGTGCGGCTCCGCGATCCCGATCTCTTCCAGAACCACGCCGAGGACGTCGAGGACCTCATCGAGCACCTCGGCCTCGAGGACTTCCTGCTCGTCGGCTACTCGCTCGGGGCCTCGACGGCGCTGCACCTGCTTCGCCATCGCGGCTTCCACGGGGTGCGGCGCTACCTCCACATCGACCAATCCCCCTGCGTCGGCAATCGAGAGGATTGGGCCCACGGGCTCCGCGGCCGGCATCAGGGAGAGCTCTTCGACGTCCTGCGCTCGCTCGACGCCATCCTCTCGGCGCATCCGGGGGCCGAAGTCCTCGACGAGCTCCCGAAGCCCGCGCGACGGGAGATCGCGCGTCTCCTCTCGCAGATCCTCGTGCCCGTGCTCGGCGAGTCCGGGCTCGAGCACGTGATCCCGCGCTTCGGCCGCCACGCGCCCGAGGCCTTCCTGCGCGTCTTCCCGATGACGTACATCCCGGATCTGCAGGCGACGGTCCGCGCCTACCTCGGCGGAGGCCATGACTACCGCGAGGCGCTTCGGGACGTCGAGACGCCGACGACCGTCTTCGTCGGCATGCGCTCGCCGCTCTACCCACCGGAAGGGCAGATGCGCATCGCCGAGCTCGTGCGCCGCGGACGCGTCGTCCGCTTCGAGGACTCGGGCCACGTGCTCGTGCTCGACGAGCCGCGGAAATTCCATCGCGAGCTCGGAGCGTTCCTGCGCGGCGCCTAGGCGGGGACGGGCACGGCTCGCGGGCGCACCTTCGCCCGCTCCGTGAGCCAGCGCCGCACGGGGACGTCGAAGCGTTCCTCGAGGACCACCGAGCCCAGGATCAGGGCGACGACGAAGACGAGGCCGATCGCAGGCGCGTAGGCCTGCTCGCGGCCCTTCCCGACGAAGGCGATCAGCGAGTAGAGCGGCACGTGCAGGACGTAGACCGGATAGCTCGCCGAGCCGAGCCAACCGAGCACCTTCGCGAAGCGCGCGTTCACGGGCCGCGAAGCGGCCACGACCCCGAGCGGGAAGACCACGAAGACCATCGCGAGGTCGATCGCGGCATCGAAGCCCCCGAGAGGCGGGAGGACGAGGGCGAGCACGATTCCCGCCGCCGCGACCCAGGGCACGACGAAGCGCGGGAGCGCCGCGAGCAGGGCATCCCGATGGTGGAAGAGCGCGAGGACGACGCCGATGCCGAAGACCGAGCGCGCGGCGCCGGCGACGATCGACTCGACGCCGAAGTCGTAGCCCACGTTGAGACCGCTCGCGCGCGCAGCGGAGATCGCGACGAGCGTGCCCGAGACGACGAGCGTCGCGACCAGCGCGCGCGCACCGGCGGCTCGCCGCAACGCCCCGTAGACGGCGTTCGCCACGAGCTCGAAGAAGAGCGACCAATAGGGATTGTTCGTCGGGAAGAGCGCCGCCGTCGAAGGATGCGGCGCGGGCAGGAAGAAGAGCGACGCGACGACGACGCCGATCGAGGCGACGGCCTCGTCCCTCGGCGAGGCGCCGTGGAGGAACGACTTGCCGACGAAGATCGCGCCGCAGAGGAGCGCCGAGAGCGCGTAGACGGGATAGAGACGGATCAGCCGGGTCCGGAGGAACTCGAGCGGCGAGAGGGCTCCCGTCGCGAGCTTCCGGTCGTAGGCGTGGCCGATCACGAAGCCGCTGAGCACGAAGAAGACGTCGACGGCGAGGTAGCTGCGGAAGAACCAATGCGTCCACAGCGTGGACGTGTGCCGCGTGAGGACGAGGATGGCGGCGACGCCGCGGATCCCGTCGAGCAGCGCGAAACGCGATGCGATGGGCGCCATCGACGGCCGCTCGGCCGGTCTCTCGAACATGCCAATCCCCGATCCCCACGCTGCGCCGTGCCGGAGGGTCCGGCGCCCACGCCTCGTACGCCGTTCAGGCTAGCTCGCCCAAACGGGGGGTCGAATTGGATTCGTCTGTATTTTCAGATACTTACGAAGATGTAATGTGGGCCGATGTGTGCGCCGCCCCACAGGTCGCCCCTCACCCGAGGAGGCGACGCACGAAGGCGAACATCCGGACGTTGGCCTCGTCGGCCTCGGCGAGCAGGCCGGCGTGGAGCGGGTAGTCGTGCCAGAGGCCCTCGGCGACCTCGAGACGCACGTCGACGCCCGCCTCGCGAGCGCGCGCGGCGAGCCGGGTCGAGTCGTCGAGCAGGACCTCGTCGGTGCCGACCTCGACGTGGATCGGAGGCAGCCCGCGGAGCTCGGCGAAGAGCGGCGAGGCGACGGGATCCGTCGGGGCGACGCCGCGGAGGTAGTCCTCGCCGGCGAAGCGCAGACCTTCGCGCGAGAGCATCGGATCGATCGCGTCCTTCGTGAACGCCGAGTCCCCGCTCATCGAGAGGTCGAGCCAGGGCGAGATCAGCACGACCCCCGCCACACGCGTCTCTCCTTCGTCGCGCAGCCGGATCGCGGTCGCGAGCGCGAGACCTCCGCCCGCGGAGTCTCCCGCGAGGACGAGCTTCGCGCGCGGGCGCGAGCCGAGGAGCTCCTTCGCGGCCGCATGGCAATCGTCGTGGGCCGCGGGGAAGGCGTGCTCGGGGGCGAGCCGGTAGTCGGGCACGACGACCTCGGCCTTCGAGCCCTTCGCGAGCGTCGCCGTGATCGGTCGGTACATGAACGCGGAGCCGATCCGGAACGCGCCGCCGTGGAGGTAGAGCATCACCACGTCGGAGCGCACGCCGTCGCTCGCGACGACGCGCTCCGCGGGCATCCCCGCGATCGTGATCTTCGTCGCTTCGGTGCCACGCACGGGCGGCGCGCTCCGCGTGAGCGCCGTCGCGGCGGGGCGCGCCACGGCCACGGGAACGGTGGGCGAGAGACCGGGACGGACGAGCGTCCGGATGGTGCCACGGAGCAGGTTCTTGAGGACGGTCACGAGAAGCCTCCGACGCGCGGAACTAGGAGCGGACGTTCCGCGCGCCCGCGATGACGAGGTCGACGACGGATTCGAGGAAGGGTCGGTCCACGGGATCGCCGTGGGTGAAGACGCGCGAGTAGACGGTGGAGAGCACGATCTCGACGACGAGCGCCGGATCCGTGGTGCTCGGCAGCTCGCCGCGCGCGATCGCCCGCTCGACGAGCACACGACGCGCCTTGCGGTGCTCGGTGCGGATCCGGCGGCCGAGCGCCTCGACCTCGGGGTTGCCGCGCTCGGTCTGGAACATGCGGAGCACGGCCAGCTTCTCGGGCGACGCGAAGCGCATGACGCTGTCCTCGAGCGCACGCACGAGGTCGCCGCGCAGCGTTCCGGTGTCCGGGAGCGGCGGCTCGTCGCGATGCATCTCGATCGTGGCCTGGACGAGCTCGAGCTTCGTCGGCCAGCGGCGGTAGATCGTCGTCTTGTTCACGCCCGAGAGCGCGGCGACGTCGTCGATGCGCATCGCGCCATAGCCCACGCGCGCGAGCTCGTGCAGCGTCGCGCGCAGCACGTCCTCGACGACGCGGGCGCTCCGGCCCCCTCGCCGGAGGCCTTCGGTTCGGCGGGTCCTCGGGGTCTCCATCCTCGGCGGGGGCGAGTGTCGCACGGCTGCGGCGGACGTCATGCGCGAATTATGGCAACTCGGGGTTGCCAAAACCAGGCCGAGCCCTAAGAATGGCAACACGTAGTTGCCATAGGAGTCGCCATGTCGGCCCACGCGTCCCCCGCCCGCCTCGACGACACGTCCCTCGACGCGGCGCCGCCCCTCGCCACGCCCACGCTCCCGCGCCTCACGACGAAGCAGAAGGTCCTCTCGGTCCTCCTGGCGGCGGCGCTCGTCGGGGGCGGAGGCACCTGGTACGCCCGGCGCGGCCTCGAGACCACGGACGATGCCCAGGTCGACGCCGAGATCGTCGGCCTCCAGACCCGGACCCAGGGAACGGTCGTCGAGGTCCGCTTCCACGAGAACCAGCACGTCCACCGCGGCGACGTCCTCGTCGTGATCGACGACGCGCCCGCCCGCGCGAGGCTCGAGGAGGCCGACGCTCGCCTCGCGGCCGCCGAAGCCGCGGCCCGCGTGGCCGAGACCGCGGCCGAGCTCGCCGCGACCGACGCCGTCGAGGGACGCTCGATGGCTCGCGCCTCGCTCTCGACGCAGGCGGCCGCCGCCTCGAGCGCGCGCGATCAGATCACCGAGGCCGAAGCGAGCCTCTCCGCCGCGCAGGCCTCGCTCGCACGCGCCACGATCGATCGCGATCGGGCGCAGCGCCTCGTGACCTCGGGCGCGTCGTCGCAGGTCGAGCTCGATCACGCCGGCACCGCGTTCGATCTGGCCCGCGCGAACGTCGACGCGGCCGAGGCCCGCCTCGGCGCCCTCCGCGCGGGCGTCACGGCGGCCCAAGGACGGGTGGCCGAGGCCAGCGCACGCGCGCGTCAGGCCGACGCGGTCGATCAGCGGATCGCCGAGGCCCGTGCCCGCGCGGCCGAGGCGCGCGCCCAGGTCTCCGTCGCACGTGCGATGCGCGATCTCGCCGCGCTCGACCTCTCGTACACGCGCATCCTCGCGCCGAGCGACGGCGTCGTCTCGAAGAAGACCGTGGCCGTGGGCCAGGTGCTCGCGGTCGGCACGTCGGTCGCCCAGCTCGTCACGGAAGAGCGGTGGGTCACCGCGAACTTCAAGGAGACGCAGGTCGGCCACATGCACGAAGGGAGCCCCGCGACCTTCGAGGTCGACGCGTTCCCGGGCCGCGAGCTCCACGGCACGGTCGAGAGCCTCGCGGGCGCGACCGGCTCGCGCTTCACGCTCCTCCCGCCCGACAACGCCTCGGGCAACTTCACCAAGGTCGTGCAGCGCGTCTCGGTGCGGATCCACGTCGAGGACCTCCCTCGCGACGTCGACCTCCGCCCCGGCATGAACGTCGAGGCCACGGTCGACACCCGGAGCCACGTGCGATGAGCACCGCCGTCGCCGCCGCGTTCCCCGCGCCCCGCGCCGAAGCCGGCGCGAGCAAGTGGGCGATCGCGGTCGCGGTCTCGCTCGGAGCGCTGCTCGAGATCATCGACACGAGCATCGTCAACGTCGCCCTCCCCCAGATGCAGGCGACCCTCGGCGCGACGCTCACGCAGGTGAGCTGGGTCATCACGAGCTACGCGATCGCGAACGTGATCATCCTCCCGCTCGCGGCCTTCCTCGGCGATCGATTCGGCAAGAAGCGCTACTTCCTCTTCTCGCTCTTCGGCTTCACCGTCGCCTCCGTGCTCTGCGGCCTCTCGACCTCCCTGCCGATGCTCGTCTTCGCGCGCCTCCTCCAGGGCCTCACGGGCGGCGGTCTGCTCGCGAAGGCGCAGGCGATCCTCTTCGAGACCTTCCCGCCCGAGGAGCAGGCCGTCGCGCAGGGCTTCTTCGGCGCGATCGTCATCGCCGGCCCCGCGATCGGTCCGACGCTCGGCGGCTACCTCGTCACGAACCACGCTTGGCAGTGGATCTTCTTCGTCAACGTGCCGCTCGGCGTGCTCGCCTTCGCGATGGTCGCGGCCGTGCTGCCGGAGGACGAGCTCGACTCGGCGCCGAAGAAGGCGATCGACTGGCTCGGCATCGCGCTGCTCTCGATCGGCCTCGGCAGCCTCCAGACCTTCCTCGAGGAGGGCAACGCGCACGAGTGGTTCGAGTCCACGTTCGTGACCTCGATGGCCGCGGTCGCCGTCGTCGGCCTCGTCGTCTTCGTCGTCCGGGAGCTCCGGTCCGAGACGCCGCTCGTCGGGCTGCGCGTGCTGCGGCATCGCTCGCTCGCCGCCGGCACGATGCTCGCCGTCGTCGTCGGGATGTCCCTCTACGGTGCGCTCTTCGCGATCCCGATCTTCGCGCAGACCCAGCTCCACTACACCTCCGAGCAGACGGGCTGGCTCCTCTTCCCGGGCGCGCTCGCCTCGGCCGTGTCGATGCAGCTCGTCTCCCGCCTCGTGCGCAAGTACGACTCCCGAAAGGTCCTCTTCGGAGGCACGCTCGTGCTCCTCGGAGCGCTCGTGTGGCTCGGCTCCGTCCTCACGCCGCTCGCCGGCGAGGACGACCTCTACTTCCCGCTGCTCCTCCGCGCCTTCGGCACGGTGCTCATGTTCCTGCCGCTCCAGCTCGCGTCGCTCGGCTCCGTGCCGCGCCACGAGATCGCGGCGGCCACCGGTCTCTTCTCGCTGATGCGCCAGCTCGGCGGCAGCGTGGGCGTGGCCCTGCTCGCGACGCTCCTCGATCGCCGCATCGCCTATCATCGGGCGATGCTCGTCGAGCACCTCGTGCCGAACGATCCGCACGTCGTCGAGCGCGTCGCGGGCCTGACCGCGCGCATGTCGGCCCAGGGCTTCCCGCCCGAGATCGCGCACCAGAAGGCGCTCGCCCTCCTCGACGCGACCGTCGGCTCGCAGGCGGCCGTGCTCGCCTTCGCGGACACGTTCTACGCGGTCGGTGCGCTCGTCCTCGTCACGATCCCCCTCGTCTTCCTCCTCGAGAAGCCGACGATCGGGGCGCCGGTCGGGGGCGGGCACTGACGGATCGTGGAATCCTGGTCGTAGGTCGCTCCTCGATGCGACAATCCCGCCGCCCATGACCCGCCACCGGATCGCCCTCGCCTTCGCGCTCGTCGCCGCCCTCGTGGCCGGCGGCGTGTACGCGAAGAAGCGTGGCCCGACCCAGCCGACGCCGCCCCGCTACGAGACGGGGACCGTGGATCGGGGCCCGATCGTCGCGAAGGTGATGGCGACCGGGACGCTCTCGGCGCTGGTCACCGTGCAGGTCGGGAGCCAGGTCTCGGGACGGATCCTCGAGCTGCTCGTGGACTTCAACTCCGAGGTCCACCGGGGGCAGGTGCTGGCCCGGCTCGACCCGCAGCTCTTCCGAGCCGCCCTCGAGCAGGCGCAGGCGAACCACATCGCCGCGGAGGGCGAGCTCGCGGCCTCCCGCATCACGGCCGACAACGCGGACCGTCAACGGGCCCGGGCCGAGGAGCTCGCGGGCCGTCACCTCATCGCTCCCCAGGAGCTCGACACCGCGCGCGCCACCGCCGAGGCCGCCCGGGCCCAGGTCGCCGCCCTCGAGGGTCGGCTCGCGCAGACGCGCGCCGCGCTGAACCAAGCGCGCGTGAACCTCGGGTACACGACGATCACCTCGCCCATCGACGGGATCGTGGTCTCGCGCAGCGTGGACGTGGGGCAGACCGTCGCCGCTTCGTTCCAGGCTCCGACGCTCTTCGTGCTCGCCGAGGATCTCCGCAAGATGCAGGTCGACACGAGCGTCCCGGAGGCCGACATCGGACGGATCCGCACGGGGATGGAGGCGACCTTCCGGGTCGACGCCTATCCGTCGAAGCGCTTCGTCGGGCGCGTCCGCCAGGTGCGGAACGCCCCGCAGACGGTGCAGAACGTCATCACCTACGATGCCGTGGTCGACGTGGAGAACCCCGCGCTCGAGCTCCGTCCCGGCATGACGGCGAACGTGACGTTCGTCCACGACCATCGGACGGACGCGCTGCGCATCCCCAACGCCGCGCTCCGTTTCCGTCCCTCCCCCGAAGTGCTGGCCGCGATGGGCCGCCGCGACGACCGTCGGCGGCGCCGCGAGGACGGTCCCAGCGATCGGCGGACGGTCTACGTGCTGCGGGGCGACCGCCCCGTCGCCGTCGAGATCCGCGTCGGGATCACCGACGGGAGCGTGACCGAGGTCCTCGAGGGCGGATTGAGCGTGCGCGACCGCGTCGTCACCGACGCGACGACCTCGGGCTCGACCAACGGAGGCAGCGGGGGCCGTCCGAGCGGTGGCATGATGGGCGGCCCCGGACGCCGACTCTTCTGAGGACCGCGATGGAGACTCCCCTCGTCGTCCTCGAGCACGTGTCCCGGACCTACCGCATGGGGGATGTGGAGGTGAGGGCGCTCCGCGACGTCTCGCTGACGATCGCCGAGGGCGAGCTCCTCGCGATCATGGGCGCGTCCGGCTCGGGCAAGTCGACGCTGATGAACCTGATCGGCTGCCTCGATCCGCCGACGGCGGGGACCTATAGGCTCGCCGGACGCGACGTGTCGCGCCTCGATCGGAACGACCTCGCGGACGTGCGCAACCAGCTCCTCGGCTTCGTCTTCCAGAGCTTCCACCTCCTGCCGCGCACGAGCGCGCTCGAGAACGTCGAGCTCCCGCTCATCTACGGCGGCGTGCCTTCGCGCGAGAGGCGCAAGCGCGCCGAGGCCGCCCTCGCGCGCGTCGGCCTCGCCGACCGCATGGATCACCATCCGAGCCAGATGTCCGGCGGTCAGCAGCAGCGCGTGGCGATCGCGCGCGCCCTCGTGACGAACCCGAAGCTGATCCTCGCCGACGAGCCGACGGGCGCGCTCGACTCGCGCACCAGCATCGAGATCCTCGCGCTCTTCCAGGAGCTCTGGCGCTCCGGCATCACGCTCGCCCTCGTGACGCACGAGCCCGACGTGGCGAAGCACACGGGGCGCATCGTCGCCATGCGGGACGGCTCGATCCGGAGCGACGAACGCCTCGAGCCCGTCGACGCCCGCGCGACGCTCGCCTCGCTCGAGGTGTCCGGATGAACCTCGTCGAGACCGTCCGCGTCGCGACCCGGGCCCTCGTGCGGAACAAGCTGCGCACGTTCCTGACGACGCTCGGCATCATCATCGGCGTCGCCGCGGTGATCGCGATGGTCGCCATCGGCGACGGCGCGAAGGCACAGGTCGAGGCCTCGTTCGCCGCGATGGGCTCGAACATCCTGATCGTGATCCCCGGCACGACGACGGCGGGCGGCGCGCACGGAGGATTCGGGAGCATGCCCACCCTCACGTGGGACGATCTGCGGGCGATCCGCGAGGAGGTGCCGACCGTGCGCGCGGCCGCCGCGAACCTCCGCACGGCCGCGCAGGTCCTCTCCGAGGACCAGAACTGGACGACGAGCGTGCAGGGGACGTCGCCCGCCTTCTTCGCGATCCGGAATTGGCCTGCGGCGAAGGGGGAGCTCTTCACCGAGAGCGACGTCGAAGGGCGCAACAAGGTCGTCGTGCTCGGCGCGACCGTGGCGGAGAAGCTCTTCGGGGCCGGCTCGAATCCGGTCGGTCAGGTGGTCCGCATCAAGAACGTCCCCTTCCAGGTCGTCGGCGTGCTCGCGACGAAGGGCCAGTCGCCGATGGGACAGGACTACGACGACTGCGCGATCGTGCCGGAGACCGTCTTCCAGGCGAGCATCCAGGGGGGCCTCCAGAGCTTCATCAACGGAGCGATCGTGGTGAGCGCGACCTCGCCCGAGACCCTCGCGCGCGCCCAACGTCAGATCACGGATCTCCTGCGTGACCGGCACCACCTCGTCGAGGGGACGGACGACGACTTCTCGATCCGCAACCTCACGGAGATGGCGAGCATGCAGCAGCAGGGCACGGAGACCCTCACGCTCCTGCTCGCGAGCATCGCGGCGGTTTCCTTGCTCGTCGGGGGCATCGGCGTGATGAACATCATGCTGGTCAGCGTCACGGAGCGGACGCGGGAGATCGGTCTCCGCATGGCCATCGGCGCGAAGCCGAGGGACATCCTCGCGCAGTTCCTCGTCGAGGCCCTGACGCTCTCGATCGCCGGAGGCATCCTCGGCGTCCTCCTCGGGCTCTACGCGGCCGAGAGCCTCGCGACGCGCTTCGGCTGGCCTCTCCTCATCCGTCCCGAGATCGTCGCCGTCGCGGTCGGTTTCAGCGCTCTCGTCGGCGTGGGCTTCGGCATGTACCCTGCGACGAAGGCCGCGCGCCTCGATCCGATCGAGGCGTTGAGGTACGAGTGATGCGCCGCTCCGTTCTCCCGCTCGCCGTGTGTCTCTCGCTCCTCCTCTCCGGAAGGACGGCGCGTGCCCAGCCCGCCGCGGGCGGCACGTTGGGCCTCGACGAGGCGCTCTCGATCGCGCGCGAGAACCGACCGGCGCTCCGTCAGGTACAGGCCAACGCGCGCGCCGCCGACGCCCGGGCGGATCAGGCCCGCGCCCCACTGCTCCCCCAGCTGAGCGGCACGGCGAGCTACCAGCGCACGACCGCGAACTTCGTGGCGCGTCCGAGCCAGGTCCCGACGGTGCTCGGCACCGTCCCTCCGAATCCCACGTTCGACACCTACAACTTCTTCAACTTCGGTCTGACGGCGACGCAGCTCGTCTACGACTCGGGCCTCTCCATCGGACGGAACCGGGCCGCCCACGCGACGGCCGACGCGGCGCACGACACGGCGAGCGCGACGGCGCTCGACGTCGAGCTCTCGGTGCGGACGGCCTTCTTCCAGGCACGCGCCGCGAAGGCGCTGATCGCGGTCGCCGACGAGACGGTCGCGAACCAGGAGCGACACGTCGAGCAGGTGCAGGGCTTCGTCGACGCGGGGACGCGCCCCGAGATCGATCTCGCCCAGGTCCGGACGGGGCTCGCGAACGCGAGGCTCTCGCGCATCCAGGCCGTGAACGCCTACGCGACGGCGAAGGCCCAGCTGAACCAGGCGATGGGCATCGAGACCGGCACGGACTACGAAGTCGCGGAGGACACGATCGGCGTCGTGCCCGGCGAGGACTCGGCGCTCGAGCCCCTGATGGACGAGGCCCTCCGAACCCGCCCCGAATTCCGCGCGTTCGCGAACCGGATCCGCGCGCAGGAGCTCGTGATCCGTCAGCAGATCGGCGGATACGGGCCGAGCATCGGCGTGTCGACGTCGCTCACGGACGCCGGCAACGCGCTGAGCAGGCTCGGCTGGAACTGGAACGCGGGTGTGACCGTCTCCTGGCTGCTCTACCAGGGCGGGCTCACACGCGGGCAGGTCGACGAGGCCCGCGCGACGCTCGCGGCCGTGCAGGCCGAGTCGGACGGGATGCGCCAGCAGGTCCGGCTCGAGGTGCAGCAGGCCCAGCTGACGGTCGCGGCGGCTCGCGTCGCGGTCGAAGCCGCGGAAGAGGTGGTTCGGAACGCGCGCACGCTGCTCGACCTCGCCGAGGGGCGTTACGGAGCCGGCGTCGGCAACGCGATCGAGCTCGCCGACGCCCAGCTCTCGTTCTCGAACGCCGAGGCGCAGTACGTCCGCGCCGCGTACGACCTCGCCGCCGCGCGTGCGCGCCTGCTCCGGGCGCTCGGTCGCACGGCGCCCTGAGCCGGCCCGAGCGCTCAGACCTCGGCGACCGCGCCCTTGGCGAGGAGCGCCTCGATCTCCGCGTCGGAGAAGCCGCCATCCTTGAGGACGGCGCGGGTGTCCTTGCCCACGGGCGTCATCGGCGTCGGCTTGCCGGACGGGGTGCGCGAGAAGCGCGGCGCCGGCGCGGGCTGCACGATGCCCTCGACGTCGACGAAGGACTCGCGCGACTTGTTGTGCGGATGCTCGGGCGCCTCGCCGAGCGAGAGCACGGGCGCGAAGCAGACGTCGGTGCCCTCCATGAGCGCGCACCACTCGTCGCGCGTCTTCTGGCGGATCACGGCGGCGAGCTTCTCCTTCATCACCGGCCAGTTCTTGAAGTCCATCTGACGACCGAAGTCCTCGGCGGGGAGCTCGGCCTTCTGGAGGAGCAGCGCGTAGAACTGCGGCTCGATCGAGCCGATCGAGACGTACTTCCCGTCCTTCGTCTCGTAGACGTCGTAGAAGTGCGCGCCCGTGTCGAGCATGTGCGTGCCGCGGTGATCGGTGAACATGCCCTTCGAGCGGAGCCCGTAGAACATGCCCATGAGCACGGCCGAGCCCTCGACCATCGAGCAGTCGACGACCTGGCCCTTGCCCGACTTCCCCGCCTCGAGGAGGCCCGCGAGCAGCCCGAAAGCGAGCATCATGCCGCCGCCGCCGAAGTCACCGGCGAGGTTCAGCGGGGGGACCGGGGGCCCGCCGCGACGGCCGATCGAGTGCAGCGCGCCCGAGAGCGAGATGTAGTTGATGTCGTGGCCCGCGGCCGGCGCGAGCGGCCCCGTCTGGCCCCAGCCCGTCATGCGTCCGTAGACGAGCTTCGGATTCCTGGCCATGCACTGCTCGGGGCCGACGCCGAGGCGCTCGGCGACGCCGGGGCGGTAGCCCTCGAAGATCGCGTCGGCGGTCTCGCAGAGGCGGAGCACGGTCTCGACGCCCTCGGGCTTCTTGAGATCGAGGCCGAGCGTGCGACGGCTGCGGAAGAGGATCTCGTGACCCATCGTCGCGCTCGGATTGCCGCCGGGACGATCGATGCGGATCACGTCCGCGCCCATGTCGGCGAGCATCTGGCCACAGAACGGACCGGGACCGATGCCGGCGAGCTCGAGAATGCGAAAACCACTGAGAGGTCCGGCCATGACTCCACCTTCTCCATCGAGAGGCCCGCGTGGGCGACGCGAGCTCGGAACGCGGGCTCCCGTGCCGAGCGATCGACGCTTCGGCGTCCGGGGCGATGCGACACTTAACCGCGCGATCCCCCGCCGGACAAGGGACGAACACGCCCGGCCAGCGAGGTTTCGCCTACGAATCGCCCGGAAAGGTCATGCGCTGACCGTCCCGGTAGGACGATTCGACCGCGAGGGATCGCACCGCGGCGACCCGCGAGCCGCCCTTCAGGGTCGGGGCGCGAGCACGAGGGTGTGATCGCCGCCGCCGCCGCTCCAGGGCACGAGGGCGCGCTGCGTCGAGGGATCGATCGTCACGTCGACCGACCGTCCGTCGAGCGTGACGCTCCAGCCGTTCGGCGCGCGATGCGCCGGCAGGTAGACGAGCGGAGCCGCGGCGCCGGCGCGCGCGCGGAACGCGACCTCGAACGTGCTCGTCCCACGGTCGAACGACTGACGCGCGATGCGGCCCGGCACGGCGATCGCGTAGGGTCGCGCCATGGCGTGCGCGCCGACCGTGTTCAGGAACCACTCGCCGGTCTGGTAGTCGTAGTCGTAGACGGCGCCGCTCGAGCCGCTCCCCGGCGGGTCCATCTGGCCCGAGTAGCCCTTCCAGAGCCACATCGCGAGGCCGATGTTCCTCGTCTCCGCGAGCGTGTGGACGGCGTCGATGTACTCGACGCCGATCGCGTTCGTCATGGGCGTCCACCACTCGCCGATCACCGTGGCTCCTCCGTAGGAAGCTCCCTCCTCGACCATTCCGTCGAACGTGTCCGTGAACTTCGCGACGAACTCGTCGTAGGTCGTCGTCGTGCCCCAGGGCGGGTAGAGGTGCGGCGCGTAGACGACGTTCCGGTCGGCCATCGGCCTCTCGCGGAGCGGCGCCGAGAGGAAGACGTTGCGATTGACCACCTCGGGCTCCACCCAGAGCGGGAGGTCGGGCTCGACCTCGCGCAGGGAAGCGAGCGAGCGATCGTGGAAGGCCTCGAGCAGCGCGACGCCCTGCTGGTCCGGCACCTGGATCGCGACCGGCTCGTTCATGTCCTCGAGCCCGACGATCGTCGCGCGACCGCGGTAGCGACCACCGATGGCGCGGAGCGCCGGCATGAACCGCTCCTGGATCCGATCCTGGTTCTGGAAGAACGCCGTGAACGCATCGAGCGTCGACTGCGCCGTTCGACGGACCGTGAGGTCCTGGAACGGCGGAGAGAGCCCCGGTCCGTCGTAGATCGGACCGCCGAGCGGCGTGTAGGGCGTGACGATGGCCCAGCCGGGCGCACCGTCTTCGCCGATCTCCTTCGAGAACGCGTCCTCGTGGAAGTCGAGCAGCACGTAGATCCCGGCGTTCGAGAGGTCGTCGACGACGGCGTCGAGAGCGGCGAGGTACGTCTCCGAGAATCGCCCCTCGACGGGCTCGAGCCCGCTCCACGTGAGGCAGAGTCGGACGAAGTCGAAGCCCTGATAGGCCATGTCGACGGCTTCGCCCGCGCCGTTCCAGGGCGGCACGACCTCGTTCATCGTGCGCCCGTCCTGGAAGAGGACGTCGAAGACGACGGGGACCTTGAGGTTGGTGCCGCGGAGCGTGACCTCGCGGCCCCACGCGTCGACGAGGCGCGAGTCCTCGACGTGCACGCGTCCGAGGGAGCGCGGGCCGAGGTCCGAGGGCACGTCGTACGACGGCGCGTCGTCGCAGGCGGCGAGCAGGGCGAGGATCGTGGCGAACAGCAGGGGATGGCGCATCGACGGGCTCAGGAGGGCTTCGTGGGCTCCCAGGGGAGCGTTTCTTCGTGGTGCGGGCTCGAACCGAGGAGGCGATGGAGGTTGTAGCGATCGTCGGCCTCGGCGCTCGAGCCGTCGCGCGCGACGGTCGCCGGCGGGAAGGACCGCGACGTGCGGTAGTCGGCGAGCGAGAGCATCTCGGAGGCGGCGGCGGGATTCGGTGGCAGCTCGAGGCTCCTCAGGATGGCCGCGAAGCGTGCGTGGAAGGCCTCCGGACGGTGGCGCATCGCGAGCTCGGAGAAGTCGACGGTGACGAAGGCCCCGTGGGTCGCGTCGATCGCCCGTTCGAAGAGCTCGAAGTGCGCGTCGAGCGAGCCGAGCGTCGCGAAGGCCTGCGCGTACCAGACGCGCGCGAGCCCGAGCTGTACGAGCGCCTTCTCCTTCGAGGCGATCGGACCGAGCAGCTCGAAGTGCTCGCCCTCCTCGTCCGTGACGGTGAGCGTGCGGAGATCGGCCGAGCGGAAGAGCGCGGACCACAGCAAGGGCACCCCGTGGCGGTCCTCCGCGAGGATCGCGATCTCGACGGTCGAGTCCTCGTCGACGACCCAGTCCGGGCAGATCGTCTCGGCGTCGGTGGAGAGCAGGTAGGCGCGATGGGGCATCCGGCGTGGAGGATAGTCCTCCTGGCCCCGGCGAGGCTTTACGAATCGGCGCGACGAGCCCACCCTTCGGCGCATGGAGAGGGAGCGCGCACCGCTCGTGGCGGATCTCTCGCTCGGCCGGGCCGAGCTCCGGGAGACCCACGTCTCGTGGGTGCTCCTCTTCGAGGACGAGGTCCTGAAGCTGAAGAAGCCCGTCCGCTTCGCCTTCCTCGATTTCTCCACCCTCGAAGCCCGACGCGTGGCCTGCGAGTCCGAGGTCGTCCTGAACCGCAGGCTGGCCGGCGACGTCTACCTCGGCGTCGTCCCGATCACGCGCGACGCCGCCGGTCGGCATCGGGTGGGCGGCGAGGGCCCGGTCGTCGAGTGGGCCGTCCACATGAAGCGCCTCGACGACTCCGAGCGTGCCGACGTGCTCCTCGCGCGGGGCCTCTTCGACGTCGACCACGTGCGGAGGCTCGCCGAGAGGCTCGTCCGCTTCCACGCCGAGGCCGAGGTCGTGGACGAGCCCCACGGCCCGGGCTCGGTGTCGGTGCTCCGGGCGCACGCCGAGGAGAACCTCGGGGCGCTCGCAGCGCGCCTCGTCCGCGTGCTCGGCGGAGCGGGCGCGGCCGAGCTCGCCGCGCGCCATCGCGCGGAGCTCGAGCGCATCGCGCCGCTCCTCGATCGTCGGCGGCGCGAGGGGCGCGTGCGCGACGGGCACGGCGATCTCCGCCTCGATCACGTCTACTTCGACTCGTCGCGCGCGGTCCGCGTGCTCGACTGCGTCGAGTTCGACCGGGCCTTCCGCGTGGCGGACGTCGCGGCCGACGTCACGTTCTTCGCCATGAGCCTGCGCGCGGCCGGAGAAGACGGGCTCGCCGAGGCCTTCCTCGGGCGCGTCGCCCGCGACTCCGCGGATCACGCGCTCTACGCGCTCGATCGCTTCTACGAGACCTATTGGGCGCTCGTGCGCGCGAAGGTCGTCGCCGCGAGGGCGGCGCAAGCCGAGGGAGAGGACGCCGCGAGCGCGGACGCCGAAGCCGACGCGCTCGTCCGTCTTTCGGCACGGCTCGCCGCGCCGCCGACGAGCACTCCCGTGCTCGTCGGCATCGGCGGTCCGATCGGCGTCGGGAAGTCGGCGATCGGGACGCGGCTCTCGGAGGCGCTGCGCGCGCCGATGCTCGAGAGCGATCGACTCCGGAAGCAGCTCGCCGGGGTCGCGCCGACCGTCTCCCTCGCGGCGGGCGCGTTCGCGGGCGCGTACTCCGCCGGCGCGACCGAGCGGGTCTACGCGGAGCTCCTCGACCGCGCTCGGATCGTGCTCGAGAGCGGACGCCCCGTCGTCGTCGACGCGAGCTTCCGCGAACGCGGCCGACGCGACGCCTTCCGGCGCCTCGCCGACTCGCTCGGCGTCGAGCACCGTTTCGTCGCCTGCGAGGCCCCTCGCGCCGTCCTCGAGTCCCGCCTCGCGGCGCGCGACCGCGAGGCGGTCGTGAGCGACGCGCGGGTCGAGCTCCTCGAGACCTTCCTCGCCCACTACGAAGCCCCGACGGACGACGAGACCGACGTGGTCCGCCTCGACACCTCGACCGGAGTCGACGAGTCGTTCGCGCGGCTCGCTCCGTGGGTCGACGCGCTCGGACGCGGCTCGGCGAAATGAAGCGGGCGCTCAGCCGAGGGCGGCGAAGCGCTTCGGATACGCGCCGACGAGCATGTAGTGGTGGACCTCGCCGAGCGCCTTCCGATAGGCGGCTTCGTGGGCGGGCGTGAAGCCCTCGCCGAGCGCCGCGTGGAAGCCCTGGATGACGGCGTCCTCCCACAGGCCGTACATCGCCTCCGTGGCCTCGTACGTGTGCCGATGCCGCGAGCCGAGCGCGAGGAGGTTCTCGAGGAGCCAGCTCGCCCCGTCGACGAGGTCGACGACGGCGACGAGGGTGTCGTCGAGCATCTGGCGCTTGTTCGCGAGGCTCGGGCCGAAGAGGTCCTGGATCTCGGGACGCCCCTCGAAGAAGCGGGTGTACACGAGGGCGGGAAGATCGATCTCGAGCTCGATCAGGCGATCGACGTGATCGCGGATCAGCGAGCGCTCTTCGTCCGTCAGATTGCTGCGAAGGACGGCCATATCGGAACCTCGGATGCCAGATATGCACCTCCGGCCGTCCCGCAAGGAGCCGAGCGGAGGAAATCCGTATTGGTTCCCTACGCTTGCACGCCAAATCGGCCCTGACGCGTAACACCGTGCGACGCATGCCGCGGAGCCCACGCACCGCTGCTAGTGTGCGGTCCATGGATGCCGTCCCTGTCCTCCCCCTCTCGGGTTCCACCTGCCTCGTCACCGGCGCCGCGGGCTTCGTCGGCCGCAACCTCGTGGACGCGCTCGTCGCGCGCGGCTGCAAGGTGAAGGCCCTCGATCGCGTCGCCGTCGAGCGCCACGATCCGGCCGTCACCCCGATCGTCGCGGACGTGACGCATCGGCCGGACCTCGACCGCGCGATGCAGGGCGTCGACTGCGTCTTCCACACGGCCGCGCGCATCCTCCTCTGCGAGTTCGCGCCCCGCGAGGTCGCCGAGTCGATCCACGCCGTGAACATCGTGGGCACGCGGAACGTCGTCGAGAGCGCCATCGACGCCGGCGTGAAGCGGCTCGTCCACACGAGCTCCGCCAGCGTCGTGTACGGACCGGGCACGGCGGGCGGCGACGAATCGCTGCCGTACTCCCCGCACGAGGACCTCTACACCACGAGCAAGGTCGCCTCCGAGCGGATCGTGCTCGCGGCGAACGGAAGGGGCTCGCTCCTCACGGCCGCCCTGCGACCCGGCGGCATCTACGGCCCCGGCGAGCGGCACCAGCTCCTCCGCCCGACGCTCGAGGCGATCAAGCGCGGCGAGCCCGTGACGGTGATCGGCGACGGCAGCTCCCGCCTCGACTACACGTTCATCGACAACCTCGTCGACGCGGAGCTCCGCGCCGCCGAGCGGCTCGCGCCGGGCTCGCCCGTCTGTGGCCAGGCCTATTTCGTCTCCGACGGGCAGCCGATCAACCACGGCGAGTGGTCGCGGCGTCTCGTCGAGCGGATGGGGCTCTCGACCAAGGTGAGGCACGTCCCGGGCAAGCTGCTCGAGTGGGTCGGCGTCGGCATGGAGCGCGTCTACCAGCTGCGTGGCAAGCCCGAGCCCAAGGTCACGCGCATGCAGGTGAGGACCTGCGTCCTCGACGCCTGGTACTCGATCGACAAGGCCCGCCGCGAGCTCGGCTACCGCCCGCTCGTCACGACCTTCGAGGGCATCGACCGCTGCGTCGTCGACGCCCTCGCCCTCTATCGGACGCTCCCGTCGGCGGCCTGAGCGTCGATCGGGCCGCCGAGCAGCGCCTCGACCTCGGCCTCGAACGCCTTCGCGAGCTCGAAGGGATCCGGCACGAGGCCGGCGTCCGCCGCGATGCCGATGCGGACCTGGCCGGCGTAGGTCACGAGCGAGATGCCCGTGCCGATGTGGCCCGCGACGGGCGCCCAGACCAGGAGGTCGGCGAGCGCCCTGCCGGCGAGGTGCAGGCCCATCGGAGGCCCCGGCACGTTCGTGATCATGAAGCTCGCCTTGCGCGTGAAGATGTCGATGCCGACGGTCTCGATCTCGGCGCTCGCCGCGCCCATCAGGGCCAGGACCTCGAGCGCGACCATGGCATCGGGGGCGCTCTTCACCTGATCCATCCGTTGCTTCGTGACCATCACGCGCTCGCGCGGATCCTCGATGGCGACCAGGAGCGGGGCGAAGACGAGACCGAAGTGGTTGCCGAGGTCGGCGTCGACGCCGTGACCGCGGAAGAAGACGGGGACGAGCGCTCGCAGCTCGAGCTCGTCGCCGACCCTCGTGCGCGGGAGCAGGTAGCGACGCGCAGCGCCGGCGGCCAGCGCGAGGAGCACGTCGTTCAGCTTCGCTCCCACCGACTTCCCGACCCGCTTCAGCTCGCTCGCGGGGATCGGTCGGGTCCAGGCGACCCGCTTGCTCCGTCCGAGCTTCCCGCGGAACACGGTCTGCGGATCGGTCGGCATGAGCAGCATGCGCCCGAGGGCCGCCGCATGCTCCGCCGCGATCTTCGCGAGCTCCACCGAGCCTCGCGGACGGTCGGGGAGCTCGAGGCCGACGGATTGCGGCGAGGAGTCCTCGCATTCGTCGGTGAGGGAGAGCAGGAAGTGGACGAGCGAGACTCCGTCGCCGATCGCGTGATGGAGACGCGTCACGAGCACGGGCCCTTCGACGTAGCCCTCGACGTAGTGCATCTGCCAGAGCGGCTTGTCGCGATCGAAGGGCGTGCTCGCGAGATCGCTGACGAGATCGGCGAGCGCCGCCTGGTCGTGGGGCGAGGGCAACGCGACCTTGTGCAGGTGGGACCGCAGGTCGAAGTGGCGATCGAGCACCCACTCGGGCGTCCCGAGGTGGAGCGTCGACTCGACGGCCTTCTGCCGGAACCGGGGGTTCACGAGGACGCGCTCGCGGACCAGACGCTCGAGCTCTTCGAAGGCGACCGGCTCCGCGAAGCGGAAGACGGTCGTGATCATCATCCGCTGCGTCGTGGCATCCATCCGGAGCCAAGCCGCGTCCACCGCGGACATGCGCTCGTGTGCGTGCGTCATCCTGCGATCCTCCCTGGTCTCGTGATCCCGGCCGTACATGCGCCCGTCGAGGTGTACGGCAATGGACCGAACCCGCCTGATGATGAAATAATCGTGCGATTCCGGCGCCCTGTCCCTAGGTGCCCGGAATCCTTCGGTCTCTCGCCGCCGATTCTGCCCTGCCCCCCTCGTCGTCGCGCCGATTCAGCCCTAGGGAGGTGGGCTCCGGACTCACCATGCCCACCTGGTCCCTCGTCGTCCTCGCCGCCGTCCTCCTGGTCGCCTTCCTGGCCGCGACCTCGCGCACGGTCCGCCGCTTCTTCGTGACGGTCACCCTCCTGGGACAGGCCGCCCTCGGAACCCTCTGGGACGGCCTCCGCGGCAAGCCCGACACGGGTCCCGGACGCCTGCGCCACGCCTTCGAGCAGCTCGGCCCGACCTACGTGAAGCTCGCCCAGCTCGTGGCCTCGAGCGAGGGCGTCTTCCCCGAGCCCTACTGCGTCGAGTTCCGGAAGTGCCTCGACCGGGTGCCCCCCTTCCCGATCGAGGACGTGAAGGCGACCCTCCGGGAGGAGATCCACGAGAACCTCGAGGGTGTCTTCTCGGTGCTCGAGGAGAAGCCCCTCGCCTCGGCCTCGATCGCCCAGGTCCACGGAGCCGTGCTGCCGGACGGCACCCGCGTCGTCGTGAAGGTCCAGCGCCCGCACCTCGACGACATCATCCGGGCCGACCTCCGCGTCCTCCGCTTCCTGGCGCGGATCCTCGAGAAGATCCCCTTCGTGCACCTGACGAATCCGCGCTCGATCGTCGACGACTTCGCCGCGAACCTCGACGAGGAGCTCGACTTCCGCAAGGAGGCCGCGAACCTCGACGAGTTCAACGCGCTCATGGAGAAGCACGCCTTCGTCGGCGTGGCCGCGCCGAAGCCGGTGCACGAGCTCTCGGGCCGGCACGCCCTCGTCATGGAGCGCTTCGACGGAGTCCGCATCGACGATCCGACGAACCTCGAGCTCCCGCCCGACGAGATCGAGGGGAAGCTCCTGCTCGGCATGCGCGCCTGGTTCCGCTGTCTGCTCGTCCACGGCTTCTTCCACGGCGACGTGCACGCGGGGAACCTGATGTCCCTGCACGACGGCCGGATCGGCTTCCTCGACTTCGGCATCGTCGGACGCTTCCAGGGCGAGCGACGCAGGCTCGCGAGCGACTTCCTCATCACGACGGCCGCCCGCGATTTCGAGGGCCTCGCCCGCTGCATGGTGACCATGTCGCACATGGAGGGCGTCGACGTCCCGGCGCTCGCGGCCGACCTCGACAAGCACCTCACGCCGATGCTGGATCCGTCGAAGCCGGTGAAGTACGCGGACCTGCTCCCGGCGGTCACGAAGGCCACGCTGCGCCACCGGCTCCCGCTCGCGCGCGATTTCGTGCTGATCCTGAAGCAGATGATCTACTTCGATCGCTACGCGAAGCTGCTCGCCCCGAACCTCAACATCCTCGCCGATCCGCGCATCCTCTCGGGCCTCATGGAGGACCTGATGCTGGCGCAGGCGGCGAACACGGCCGAAGCGGCCTGAGGCGCCGGGCGTTCGTTCGGGAAAACCGAACGTTCGTGACGACAATGCCGAGGCCTCCTTCCCGGGAGGGCCCGGCGGCGGCATCGTGAGGGCATGCCCAAGGGGGGAATGCTCGCGCGTCACGCGTCGGAGCTCGGGGTGATCCTGGTGCTGGCGCCGCTCGTCTCGGCCGTCGCCGCGCTCCACGAGGCACCGGCGAGCGAGCCGTGGGCGTTGCCGCGCAAGCCGGAGATCCACCGCTTCGTGGGCTGTGGCTGCGTCGTGGACGGAGAGGAGCACGACCTCGTGGTCGAAGCCGCTTCGGTGGAGCAGGTGCGGATCCGCCCCGACCACGCCCAGATGACCACGCGACGCACCTACCGCTACGCGTTCGGGGCGCCGGGCCGCGAGGTCCCGCTCGACCTCGGCGACGGCGAGGTCGCCCTCCCGCGCTCGGTCCGCGGCGACGAGCGGCTCGAGCTGCACGTGCGCTGTGGCGGGGGCCGCCTGCACGTCGAGACGCGCGACCGCGCCGCGACCTTCGACCAGCACACCGGGGCCCTGATCGCGAGCGGCCCGCGCCGCGCGTCCGACGCACGTCGGAGCGAGCTCTTCGGAGCCCCCGAGATGCGTTGCGACGTCGGCCGCTGACGGCTGCCATCGTTTCGCCACGAAACCTCCGACGAACGTCCACCACCGGGCCCGAGGCGCGCCCTCCCCCTCCCGTATCCATCGTGGAGGAGGTTCCGATGGAGACGATTCCACTCTCGCTCGACGCGACGCTCGACCCCCCGAGGACGAGCTTCGCCGCACGCATCCTGGGCCATTCCGCATCCCCCGACGTCCGCGAGGCGCTCTTCCGCCTCTCGAGCGGCCTCGGGCTCGCCTGGCTCTTCGGGCTCGCGCTCGGCGCGGGCCATCCGTCCGCGAGCTGGCCCGCGTGGGCCCTGGGCATCGCCGCGGGTCCGCTCGCCTGCGTCGCCGCCGGGCTCCCTTCGCTGCTCGTGCTGCTGACGCTCTTCGACGTCCGCATCTCCCTCGCCGAGCTCTTCGACGCGGCCGCCCGCGGCATCGCGACCACCGGGATGCTGCTCGCGGGTCTCGCGCCCCTGGTCCTGCTCTACGTCGGCACCGCACGCGACTCGGTCGCGACCGATCTGGTCGCCTCCGTCTCGCTCGGGGCCGCGGGTCTCGCAGGCCTCTCCGCGACGATCCGCGCCGTGCTCGCGGTCGCCCGCGCCGAAGGGGAGACGAGCAAGGCTGCGCTCTCGTTCCTCTCCGCGGGCTACGCCGTCTTCGCGGCGCTCCTCCTCGGACGTCTCTGGCTCCGGGCCGCCCTCGTGCTCGCGAACGGAGGGCTCCATGTCCACTGAGACCGCCATCCTCACCGAGCTCCTGCGCGATCCGGGGAGCATCGCCGCACGCACCCACGAGGATCGCGGCCTGCGCGCGCTCGGCCTCGCCTCGATCCTCTCGATCCTCGTCGGAGGAGCGATCTTCGGCGCGGCCGTGGGCAGCTTCCGCGGGCATCTCCAGCTGCTCTTCGCGGCGCTCAAGGTGCCCCTCGCGCTCTTCCTCACGCTCGCCGTCGCGACGCCGGCGTTCCACGCGATCGCGGCCACGCTCGGGCGTCCCTCGCCCTTCCGCGCGACCGCTTCGCTCGTGCTCGCCGCGTCGGCGCGCATGGCGCTCGTGCTCCTCGCCTGCGCGCCTCCGCTCTTCCTCGCGATCGATCTCGGCTTCCGCTACCACGAGGTCGCGATCCTCGCCGCGGCCGTCTTCGGCCTCGCCGGGCTCGCAGCGCTCGGAGTGCTCCTCCGCGGCCTCGGTCGCGGGCCCGGTCGGCATGCCACCGTGATCGCGTTCCTCCTGGTCTACTTCGCCGCCGGCACCCAATCCGCCTGGGTCTTCCGTCCCTATCTCGTCCGGCCGAAGAGCTCGATCGTGCTCGTGCGACCGAGCGAGGGGGACGCGCTCGACTCGGTGCGGAGGAGCACCCGCTCGGCGATGGGGATCTACGATCGCCCGAGCGCCGAATCGTCGATGCCGACGCGAGGGGAGGAGCAGCCATGAGCAGCGGCTCGCTCGCCGTGCTCTACGCCGTCGTCGGCGCGGGCATGGCCGTCTACGTCTTCCATCGCTCGGTCGGGGCCACCCGCACCCGCTTCGCCCACGCCGCGCTGGCGCTCCCGCTCTGGCCGCTCTGGGCCCCGATCGCGCTCTTCGGTCGCGAGGAGCGCGAGCGCGTGACCGCCCACGGACATCGCTCGCTCGGTCGGATCGAGGCGGCCCTCCGCGAAGGGGTCGAGGCCGCGCGGGGATCGCCGCTCGAGAGCCTGCTCTCCGAGTCCTCCGCGGAACGCATGAAGGCGGAGGTCGCGCGCGCCGCGGCACGCGAGGCCGAGCTCTCCGCCCTGCTCGCGCGGCCGGAGTTCGACGTGGAGGCCGCGGAGCGCCGCGTCGCGCGGCTCGAGGTCGAGGGCACGAGCCCACGGGCCCTCGCCACCGCGCGGGTGCACCTCGAGAACGTACGCCGCCTCGTGCACCTCGCGGATCGCGACGCGCGCGCGCTCGAGGAGCTCGCGGAGCTCGCGGAGGCGCTCCGGACCCAGCTCGTCCTCGCACGGTACGCGGGGTCCTCGCTCGAGGGCATCGGTGGTATCGTCTCGGAGGTCTGGGCTCGGGTCGAGGGGCTGGGCGAGGCCTTCGAGGACGCCGACGGAGCCACGAGAGAGCGATGAAACGACGCATCTTGATCGTCGACGACGAGGCCCGGATCCGGGAGGTCGTCGAGTACGCCCTCGCCCGCGAGGGGCTCGAGGTCCTCGCCGTCGACACCGGCCGCGCGGCCCTCGCCGCGATCGAGCGGGGCGGCATCGATCTCGTCGTGCTCGACGTGATGCTCCCCGAGCTCGACGGGCTCGAGGTCTGCCGGCGCGTCCGCGCCCTGCCCTCGGCCGATGGTCGGCGCGTTCCGATCCTCTTCCTCTCGGCACGAGGGGAGGAGATCGATCGCGTGCTCGGGCTCGAGCTCGGCGGCGACGACTACCTCGTGAAGCCCTTCTCCCCGCGCGAGCTCGTCGCACGGGTCCGCGCGCTCCTTCGCCGCACCGAGGCCACCACCACGCCCGCCGCCGAGCCCGTGCGAGCGCTCCGCCTGGGCCCCTTGGCGATCGACCTCGACCGACACGAGGTGAAGGTCGGAGCCTCGAAGATCGATCTCACGCGCACCGAGCTCTCGCTCCTCGCCTCCCTCCTCGAGCGGCCGGGCATCGTCCTCTCGCGCGCCCAGCTCGTCGAGAAGGCCTACGCGTTCGACAACCACGTCACGGAGCGGACGATCGACACGCACGTCCGGCGCATCCGCGCGAAGCTGAGGCCCCACGGGCTCGACCCGATCGCGACGGTGCACGGCGTCGGCTACAAGGCGAGCGAGGCCCCGGGAGAAGCCTCGTGATCGGCCTCGGCGGATGAGCGCCCGTCTCCGTGCGTTCGCGAGGCGCGTCCTCGACTTCGTCTTCCGGATCCGGACGCGGCTGCTCGTCGTCAACGCCGTCGTCGTCCTCGTCCCCATCGCGGGCGTCGAGTTCGCGCGCCTCTACGAGCGCCAGCTGCTCGAGGCCCTCGAGCGCGACATGGGCAACCAGGCGGTGCTGGTCTCGGAGCTCCTCCGGGACGATCTCGCGCGCGGCCTTCCTCTCGACGCTCCGGCGCACGAGGCCCTGCTCGTCCGTGCGGCGGAGAGGACGCGGACGCGCATCCGGATCCTCGACACGCGGGGAGACGTCGTCGCCGACTCGCATCGGAACGGTCCGCCCGAGGGCCCCGAGCCGGCCGTCCCTTGGGCCTCGTCGGTGCGCGAGATGCCCGACGCCGGCGCGTCGTCCGTCGTGCACCGCCGACGCGGGCCGCGCACGTGGCCCGACGTCCCCGCCCGGGCGGAGGTCCGAGCGGCGCTCGAGGGCAAGGAATGGGCGACCTACACGCGTGTGCGGGAGCAGAGCCCCGGCGTGCTCCTCTTCCTCGCGCGTCCCGTCCGTGCGGAGGGTCGCGTCGTCGGCGCGGTCTACGTGGTGCGCTCGACCCAGCCCGTGCTCGTGGGCCTCTACCGGATCCGCGCCGGCCTGGTGAAGGTCCTCGCGGTCGCGAGCGCGATCACGGTGACCGTCACGCTCCTTCTCGCGTTCTCGATCTCGCGTCCGCTCGGTCGCCTCGCGAAGGCCGCGCGCCGCATCGCGAAGGGCGAGCGCGACGTGAGCGTGCCCGTCTCGGGCAGCGGCGAGATCCGCGAGCTCGGCGAGGCGTTCGCGACCATGACGGCGCGGCTCGAGGAACGCCTCCGGTACGCGAGCGATCTCGCGGCCGACGTCGCCCACGAATTCAAGTCGCCGCTCACGTCGATCCGCGGCGCGGCCGAGCTGCTCGCCGAGGGCGCGGCCGACGATCCCGAGGCCCGCATCCGCTTCCTCGGGAACATCGCGCTCGACGTGGAGCGCCTCGATCGACTGGTCTCGCGCCTCCTCGAGCTCGGACGCATCGAGGCTTCCTCCCAGGATCCGACGCCGGTCGACGTCGTCGCGCTCGCCGAACGCGTGGCCGAGCGTTCCGAGAGCCCGGACGTGCGCGTCCGGGTCGAGCGCGAGACGCCCGCCCTTCTCGTCCTCGCGCGCGAAGCCGACCTCGAGACCGCCCTCGCGAACCTGGTCGAGAACGCCGTGAAGTTCTCGCCCGAGGGCGGCGAAGTCGTGCTCCGCGTCTCGGCCGACGCCCAGCGCGCGCGCCTCTCCGTCGAGGATCGCGGCCCCGGCATCCCCGAGGAGAACCTGCCGCGCCTCTTCGAGCGCTTCTTCACGACCGACGCCGAGCGGAACGGCACGGGGCTCGGCCTCGCGATCGTCCGCGCGGTCGCTCGAGCGCACGGCGGCGACGTCGAGGTGCGCTCCGCGCCGGGCGAGGGCGCGACGTTCACGCTCCTGCTCCCTCGTCCGCGCGCCGCACGCGATCCTTCGTGAGCGCCACGAAGCGAAGAGCCGACGGGCCCCGGGGGGCGCGTCGGCTCGAGCGAGGGTCACGGCTCCCGGCGGAGGACGCCGGAGCGGGCCTCAGGGAAGCACGGACTGCAGCGCGGCCGCACGGGCCTCGGCGCGCTCCCACATGCGGATGTAGCCCTCGGCCGAGCGGAAGAGCGGCTCGAGGTCGGCGTCGGACATCCCCATGTTCCGTGCGTCCTGCACGAGCTCCGGGACGAGGCCGATGTGGATCATGCCTTCCTGGTCGAAGTCGACCGAGCGCTCGCCGAGCTGCGGGGGCTGGAAGGTGACGTCGCCGCCGAAGGAGGTGAACGGATAGGTGATGCCGTTCGTCTGTCCGGGACCGCATCCGGCGTCGACACCGAAGCGCGGACGCGGGCCACCGGCGAAGCCGTTGAAGTCGAAACCGAAGCCCTGGGCCGGATAGCCGCCGTTCGCGGCGATGCTCGCGATGCGGTTGCGGAAGCCCGCGGCCACGTCCGGGTTGCTCGGATCCTGGCAGCGCGGGAGCCCGGTCGTGGAGATTCCGCCGAGCGTGTAGAGATCGCCGCGGTTGTCGCTCCCGTGCGTGCCCGCCGCCGGGTAGTCGTACTGGTGGAGCATCTCGTAGGCGCGCGCATACGCCTTCTTCGGGAGGTGGTCGACCTCGATGATCATCCCGCGGCGCATCATTTCGCGGATCAGCGTCTCGCCGACCGGCGTGAGGCCGTGCGCCTGACACCACTCGCCCGGCAGCGCGGGCTTCTGCAGGTTGTTCAGGTTCGGGCCGAAGATCGAGAGCGGGTAGCTCGCGAACTGCGAGGTGTCGATCGGCGGATCGCCGTCGTACTGGGCGCGCGGCATGTTCATGCCGCCGAACTGCACAGGGCCGTGATCGAAGACCGCCGGGACGTCGGGACACCCCACGTTCGTGAAGTCCTCGTAGTAGCCGGTGTTCGCGACGTTGCCGATCTCGATGAAGCCGCGCATTCCGTCGCCGGCCGAGAAGCCGTTGTCGAACTTGTGGACCGGGAACATCGCCCGGACACCGCGCGCATACCACTGGTCGAGGCGCTCCCGGACGATCTCGGGCGTGCAGGCCGGGAAGCCTTCGCGGGCCCGGACGAAGCAATCGAGGACGTTCGAGGTCTCGATCCCGAGGATGACGGCGAGCTTGCCCTCGCCGATGACGCGGCGCGCGTCGGCCGGGGTCGTCACGATGCGGAACCAGCCCTTGCCGGGTCCGCCGGCTTGGGCGTCGATGTAGCGCTCGAGCGCGTAGGCGGCGCTGATGATGCGGTCGGCGCTCACCATCTCGTTGCAGGAGATGCGGTTCGGCTGCGTGCCCACGCCGGCTCCGAGCTCGCAGAGCACCTGGTTGCTCGTCACGTGCTGGACCATGAGGCGCAGGCCGCCGAGCCACGCGCGCTCGAGCCAGCGGTAGTACATCGTCTGGTGCGTCGCCGAGCCCCACGACCTCGGCCAATCCGTGAAGGTCGGATAGCCGTCGGTGTGGTGGTTGAACATGCCGATGTCGCCGTTGAGCAGCGCGGCCGCGCCGATCTCGATCGAGAACGGAGCGCCTCCGTAGAAGTAGCCGATGAGATCGCTCTTGCCGTCCTCGCCGTGGAACTGCGAGCAGTCCGAGAGCGCGTGCTCGACGCCGAGGGGATGGAACGGCGCTCCGTGGAAGATGCCGCCCGCTCCGAACGCGAGGTTCGAGAACATGTGCTCGTGCGCGTCGACGAAGCCGAAGAGGTCGCCGTCCGCGAAGCGCGTCCTGGTCGGCGTGCCCGTCGCGTCGACGGTGAGCTCGGGGAAGTCCTTGCAGCCCGAGGTCTCGTAGAAGGCGATCCGCGCCGCGTCGCCCTGGCCGTCGACGATGCCGTGCACGCCGAGGTACTTCGAGCTCGCGGCGTTCTGGAGGTAGAAGCGACCCGGCATCGAGGCGACGGGACGCACCTTCCAGAGCGCCGGGGAGACGAAGCCGTCCTCGTTGCGCGTGATGTCGGACTCGAGCGTCTGGGCGCGATCGAGCGTCCCACCCTCGCCCGCCACGAGGTAGCGCCCCTCGGCGTCGCGGAGGACGTAGGTCTCGAGGTCGGCGGGCTTCAGGTAGAGCTTCGCGGCCGTCTCCACCTCCCGACCGTGGAAGGAGAAGCGGCTCCCGTCGCCGACGGAGACCAGGAGGCGTCCCGTGTCACGCCCCGGCGCCGCCGCATCGATCGCGTAACAACCGTTGGCGAGGCCGTAGGTATCGGCGCTGTAGGCCTCCGGCCGGGTGCCGTCGTCGACGTTGTCGCAGCCGGCGAGGAAGAGGGCGGTGGAAGCGAGGAAAGACGCGAGAAACCGCCCCGGAACCGCCCGGGGACGAGGAAAGAAGAGGGACATCGACGAGACTCCTATCGGCGAAGTCAGTCTCTCACGACGGATACGCTCCTGTCGCGTCCCCGGCTGTGGATTCTTGAAACAGGCGTTGCGGTTTATCAGGCCGTGTGAGATACATCACACAGTTGAACTAGACGTCACGTTCGGAGCACAGACCGCCCGATCGGCTCAGGAGAGCTCGATCGACCGCCGATCGATGTTCCCGTATTCGAAGCCCTCGACGGCGTAGCGCGTGCTCCTGCCGCCGTCGGCAGCGCCGAGCACCACGAGCAAGGGTTGGTAGTGATCGGGCGTCGGATGCGCGAGCCGCGCCGCGGGCGCTCGCTGACGGAAGTCGACGAGCGCGTCGACGTCCCGCCGCTCGATGGCTTCCTTCGCCCAGGCGTCGAACTCGAGCGCGAAGGCCGGCGGCGGGCCTCGATCGGAGAAGTCGACCATGCGCAGGTTGTGGACGAGGTTGCCGCTGCCGACGATCAGCACCCCCTCGTCGCGGAGCGGTGCGAGCGCCCGCCCGAGCTCGTAGAGGCTCCGTTCGCCTTCGGCGGCGGGCATCGAGATCTGGAGGATCGGGAGGTCCGCCTCGGGGAAGAGGTGCAGGAACGGGACCCAGAGGCCGTGATCCCAGCCGCGCTCGGCGCGCGCCACGGGGCCTCGGGACGAGAGCATCGACGCGACGCGCTCGGCGAGCTCGGGCGCGCCGGGTGCGTCGTAGCGCAGGCGGTAGAGCGGCTCGGGGAAGCCGTAGAAATCGTAGACGAGGCGCGGCCGCACCGAGGTCTCGACCGTGATCGGGGCCGAGTCCCAGTGGGCCGAGATCACGAGGATCGCCTTCGGACGCGGCAGCGCGGCACCCCAGGCGCGGAGCGGCTCGCCCTTCCGGGGATCGAGGGCGAGCGTCGGAGCACCGTGCGCGACGAAGAGCGCGGGCATGCGGGTCGTGGTCATGGGGGCGACGTTCCTCTCGCCGCGCGCGGACCGGCATCCGACGAGCGCGGCCGCCGGAAGGGCGGCTGCGAGGCGGAGGAAGGAGCGGCGACGAACGGGGGATTCCACACCGGCATTGTCACCACGCCTTCGCACTTCCGGCAGTCTCCGGAGGGAGCGTAGATTGTTTCCCATGAGGAAACGATCGAAGCCGAAGGCCGCCGAGCCCGGACGCCCGCTCCCGACGACCGAGCTCGCCGATCTCACGGAGGCGATGATGACCCTCGCCGAGGTCACGCGGCTCGGCTCGCTCACGCGTGCGGCGCGCTCGCTCGAGACGACGACGTCGGCCGTGAGCAAGCGGCTCGCGCGGCTCGAGGATCGCCTCGGCGTGCGCCTCCTCGAACGGACGACGCGTCGCATCGCGCTGACGGAGGCGGGCGAAGCGCTGAACGCACGTGCGCTCCGCATCCTCGGAGAGCTCGCCGACGCCGAGGAAGAGGTCACGCTCCACGCGGACGCGCCACGCGGAACGCTCCGCGTCAGCGCCCCGATCATCTTCGGGGAGCGCTTCCTCGTGCCGCACGTCGCTCGCTTCGCGATGGAGAACCCGCTCGTCCACGTGGACTACGCGCTCTCCGACCGGTTCGTCGATCTCGTCGGCGAGGGCTTCGACTGCGCCATCCGCATCGGTCGGGCCCAGGAGTCGTCGCTCGTCGCCCGGAGGCTCGGGCGCATGCCCTCCGTCGTCGTGGCCTCGCCTCGCTACCTCGAGAGACGTGGCGTCCCGCGGGTCCCCTCGGACCTCGTACGCCACGACTGCCTCCGCTACTCGCTCGTGCCGGCCTCGTCGGAGTGGCGGTTCCGCGATCGGGAGCGCGAGGTGGCGGTCCCGATCTCCGGACGCATGGACCTGAGCCACGGAGGGGCCATGCGCGAGGCGGCGCGCGAAGGGCTCGGGCTGGCACGCCTGCCGCTCTTCCTCGTCGCCGAGGCGCTCGCGAACGGCGAGCTCGTCGAGGTCCTCGAGAAGCACCGCGCCGAGCCCTCCGACGTGCTCGTCGTGCATCCCGCGCGACGTCACGTGCCCCGGAAGGTCCGGGCCTTCGTCGAGCACCTCGTGGCCGGGCTCGTGCCGGAGCTCCTGCCCTACTCGTCGGCGCCGAAGGCGATGAGGGCGGCCGCACGCTCGAGGTCGGCCTCGGAGTCGGCGAGCTCGCGGACCAGATCGAGCTCCTGATCGCGCGCGTTCCAGAGGGCCTCGTACGCGTCCATCAGCTCGGCGATCGAGAACACGCCGCTCTCGAACGCGACCTCGGCGCGCCGGAGCATGTCCGTGCGCGTTCCGAGGCCCTGCGTACGGTAGGACTCGAGGGCCTCGCGACAGGCGGCGCGCGCGCGGAACGCGGTCTCCACCTCGAAGCGGATGCGTGCCTCGAGCGCGTCGGCGAAGGCCCGCTGTCCCTCCGCCTCGGTGCGGGCACGGCCGATGAGCCCCTGGTTGCGATCGAAGGTCGGGAGCGCGAGCTGCACGCCGCCGAGCAACGAGACGCTCGGCTGCCCGTAGGTCATGTACGCCCCCACGTAGAAGCTCGGCATCGGCCGGTTCTCGATGCGCCAGCGCTCGCGCAGGGCGTCCTGGGCGAGGGCGCCGCGGCGTGCGAGCTCGAGGTCGGGCCGACGTTCGAGGGCGAGGGTGACGAGGGCCGCTTCGTCCTCGGGCCCGTGGAAACGCGTGAGACCCCCGATCGTGACCTCGGCCGAGCGGAACGCCGGGTCGGCGACGAGCGCCAGGATCCGTCCCTCCGCCCGCTGCCGCTCGATGCGCGCCTGCGCGAGGGCCGCCACGTAGGTCGCCTCCGCGGCGCCGACGCGCAGGGCGTCGTAGGGCGAATTCGCGCCCGCTTGGGTGCGGGCCTCGACGATGCGCTTCACGCGCGCGAGCTCCTCGAGCCTCCGCTGGTAGATGATCACGCGCGCGTCCGCGAACGCCCGGTCGATCATCGCGCGGTGGATCTCGTCGGCGCGGACGAAGAGCGCGTAGAGAACGTCCACCTCGGTCGTGCGGAGCGCGGCCTCCGCCGCGCGCTCCCGTCCCCGCACCTGGCCGACGGGGATCGGCACGTTCAGCTGGGGCCCCCAGTTGAAATGGCCGTCGGGCGGGGTGCCCGTGAGCACGCCGCTCGTCCCGAGCCCGAGGCCCCAGTTCGGCCAGAGCCTCGCCCCGACGACGTCGAAGCGCGCGGCTCCGATCGCGCTCCGTATCGCCTCGACCTCGCGGCTGTTCGCGAGCCATCGCTGGAAGATCTCGTCCTCGGTCGGGCCGGTGCTCGGATAGGGCTGGAAGAGGATCGAGGCGTTCCCGGACGCCGCGGCCGCGCCGTGCGCGTCGGGCGGTGGGGTCGCGGTCGCATCCGCGTGCGCCGTCGCGGCCCCGAGCGTCCCGAGACCGACGCCGAGCAGGAGCGCGACCACGCCGGCGAGCCGTAGGTTCTCCGAGGGAGGAGGCGGCTTCGGCTCGCGGAGCAGGCGCGGCGGGAAGGCCCGGTACAGGAGTGGGAGCGTGAAGATCGAGAGCGCCAGCGACGAGATCACGCCGCCGACGACCACGATCGCGAGGGGCTTCTGCGAGTCGGAGCCGATGCCGTGCGAGAGCGCCGCCGGCACGAGGCCGAGCGTGTCGACGAGGGCCGTCATCATCATGGGGCGGAGACGCAAGGATGCCGAAGTGCGGATGGCCTCGTCGAGCCGGAGGCCTTCCGAGCGCTTCTCGTTGATGTAGGCGACGAGGATGACGTTGGTCTGGACCGCCACGCCGAAGAGGGCGAGGAAGCCGACGCCCGACGAGACGGAGAAGTTCGTGCCGGTGACGAGCAGCGCGAGCAGACCGCCGAAGGGAGACGTGAGGATCACGTTCGTGAGTATGATCGCGGCCTCGCGGAGGCGCCGGAACATCGCCGACAGCCAGATGGCGATGAGGAGGAGCGTGATCGGGATGACGATCGCGAGCCTCTTGCCCGCGCGTTGGGCGCTCTCGAACTCGCCCGCCCAGACCGCCTCGTAGCCCTCCGGGATCCGGACGGCGCTCGCCACCGCCCGCTGGGCGTCGGCGACGGTGGAGCCGAGGTCCCGTCCGCGCACGGAGAACTTCACGGCGATGTACCGTCGATTCCGCTCGCGGAAGATGCGGGACGCGCCCCCCTCGATGCTCACGCGCGCGACGTCGACGAGCGGAACCGTGCGACCGTCCCCGATGGGCACGGGGATCCGGCGGATCTGCTCGAGGCTCTCGCGGGAGCCGGCGAGGTAGCGGACGACGAGGTCGTGGCGCCGCTCGCCCTCGACGATCTGCGAGACGACGCGTCCGCCGAGACCCGCCTCGATCACGTCCTCGACGTCGGCGACGGTGAGGCCGTTGCGTTCGGCTCGCTCGCGATCGATCTCGATGTGGAGGTTCGACTGCCCGAGCTCGCGCAGGACGCCGAGATCCTCGACGCCGGGGACCGTGCCCACCGCGCGCGCGATCTGGGTCGCGAGATCGTCGAGCGCGTTGAGGTCGTCACCGATGATCTTCACGGCGAGCTGGCCCTTCACGCCGCTCACGGCCTCCTCGACGTTGTCGGAAATCGGCTGCGAGAAGCCGAACGAGATGCCCGGCACGACGGAGAGGGCGTCGCTCATCGCCTCCTCGAGCCGCTCGCGGTTCCCGTGGAACGTGGGCCGCCACTCGGACCGATCCTTGAGCAGGAGCAGGAACTCCGCGTTGTAGAAGCCCGTGGGATCCGTGCCGTCGTCCGGACGTCCGATCTGGGCCGTCATCAGCGCGACCTCGGGGAACTCCCCGAGGATCTCGCGCAGCCCCTTGCGTTCGGGCCGGCCCGGCTCGTGGACGCCGTCGACGATCGACTCGGCCTCGGAGAGCGAGATGTTCGCGGGCATCGTCGCGCGGACCCAGAGCGCGCCCTCGTTCAGGTGCGGGAGGAACTCGCTGCCGATGCGCGACGCCATCACGAGATCGCTCGCGAGCAGGAGTCCGGCGAAGAAGAGGACCCACCTCGCCTTCGGGAGCATCTTCTCGAGAGCGGGCAGGTAGAGGCGCTTCACCCACTCGAGGAAGGGGTTGTGCCACTCCTTCACCTCGCCGTGGAAGAAGTAGGTCGAGAGCACGGGCACGAGCGTGATCGCGCAGATCAGCGCGCCGGCGAGCGAGAAGGCGACGGTGAACGCCATCGGCCGGAAGAGCCGCCCCTCGACGCGCTCGAGCGTGAAGATCGGCATGTACGAGGTGACGATGATCCCGACGGCGAAGACGATCGGCCTCGCGACCTCGCTCGCGGCGTGGCGCACGAGCCACTTCAGATCGTAGGTCTCGCCTCGCTCGCGCCGCTCGCCGATCTGACGGATGACGTTCTCGACCATCACGATCGAGCCGTCGACGATCATGCCGAAGTCGATCGCGCCGATCGAGAGCAGGTTCGCCGGGATCTTGGCCCCGTTCATGCCGATGAAGGCGAAGAGGAGCGAGAGGGGGATCGCCACGGCGACGATCAGCGCGGCGCGTGCGTTCCCGAGGAAGAGGAAGAGCACGAGCGTGACGAGCGTGATGCCCTCGAAGAGGTTGTGCATCACGGTGTGCGTCGTGAGCCCCATGAGCACGGTGCGGTCGTGGTACGGGGAGATCTTCACGCCGCGCGGGAGGATCCGCGCGTTGATGTCGCGCACGCGGGCGTGCAGACGCTCGAGGACGAACTGCGCCTGGTCGCCCTTGCGCAGGAGCACGGTCGCCGCGACCACGTCGGTGTCGTCGCCGACCGACACGCGGCCGAGCCGGGGCTGGTAGCCGGTCTCCACGCGACCGACGTCACGGATGCGGATCGGGGTTCCGTCGCGCGTCGCGACCGCGACGTCGCCGATCTCGCGCGGCCCGAGGAGCCCGATGCCCCGGACGTTCAGCGCCGCCGGGCCGAGGGTGACGACGCCGCCGCCGGCGTTCCCGTTCGCGCGGGCGAGCGCCGTCTCCACGTCCGCGAGCGAGAGGCCGCGCGCCGCGAGACGCGCCGGATCGACGAGCACCTGGTACTGCTTCACCGTGCCGCCGAAGCTGACGACGTCGGCGACGCCGTCGGTGCTCAGGATCTCGCGCTCGACGACCCATTCCTCGAGGTCCTTGAGCTCCGAGAGCGAACGGGGCGCGACCCGGAGGTCCTCCGGCCCGCATTGGGGCGCGCGGGTCTCGGCGCAATTGACGACCCGGTAGCGCATGATCTCGCCGACCGGGCTCGCGAGCGGCCCGAGCTCCTGCATGGCCCCGGCCGGCAGCTCGATCTGGGAGAGGCGCTCGACCACCTGTTGGCGGGCGAAATAGCTGTCGGTCCCGTCCTGGAAGACGATCGAGACGACCGAGAGGCCCGCGATCGAGGTCGAGCGGACGACCGTCTGGCGGGGGACGCCGTTCATCACCCGCTCGGTCGGGAGGGTGATCTGGCGCTCCACCTCCTCCGAGGCGTGTCCCGGCCATTGGGTGATGACCTGGACCCAGGTGTCGGCGACGTCGGGGTAGGCCTCGATCGGCAGCTGCTGGAACGAGTACGCGCCGAGCGCCACCAGGATCGCGGCTGCGACCAGGACCACGGCCCGTTGCCGGATGGCGAAATCGACGATTCCCTGGATCATGGACGGCTGCTTGCGAGTGCCACGTGGACATTACCTACGCACGGCCCATGACGAAGGCGTAATGCGTTTGATCAAGGCGGAATGGCCGGCCGTGCCGTATCTCTCCGACGTCCCCCGTACCGTCCCTCCCATGCCCCTCGCAAGGAAACTCGCCGTCCCGCTCCTCTCCGCCTGGCTCGCGGCCTGTTCGGGGAGCTCCGTCTCCCACGACCGCCCGACCCATCAGAGGCGCCCGGACGGCACCATCGTGCTCACGGGAGCGAGCCGGGAGTACGTGGTCGTCGAGTCCGCGAAGCCCCCCCCCCCGACGACCTCGCGGAGCCTCTTCGCCCGCGTGACCTTCGACGAGCGACACCTCGCCGCGGTCGGGGCGCCCGTGAGCGGACGCATCGCCTCGGTCGACGTCGTGACGGGCGATCACGTCCGCGCGGGCCAGGTGCTCCTCACGATCCACTCGGCCGATCTCGCGACCGCCCAGGCCCAGCTCGCCGAGGCGCGACAGGCCCGCTTGCTCGCCGAGCAGACCGCCGCCCGGGCCGCCATGCTGGTCGAGCAGGGCGCCGGCAGCGTGATGGAGCGCGAGCAGGCCTCGACGGCCCTCGCCCAGTCCCGCTCCGAGGAGGACCGCGCGAACCGGGCGCTCCGGGCGCTCGGTGGTCAGGGAGGCGAGACCGACTACGTCCTGAAGTCGCCGATCGCCGGCACCGTCGTCGAACGGCACGTGGCCGTCGGCAACACCGTCTCCGGGGATGCCTCCGACACGCTGCTCACCGTCGCCGACCTCTCCACGGTCTGGGTCGTGGCCGACGTGTACGAGCCGGACATGCCCTACGTCCACGAGGGCGACGCCACGATCGTCACCGTCACCGCCCTCCCCGATCGCACCTTCGAAGGGCGCGTGGCCTACGTCGGCCAGGTCGTCGATCAGCAGACGCGCGCCGCCCGCGCCCGCGTCGAGCTCTCGAATCCGGACGGGGCCCTGCGGCCCGGCATGTTCGCGCAGGTCTCGGTGCAATCCGCCGAGCGGGCGACGTCCGAGGTGCCGAAGAGCGCGGTGCTCGCCCGACGCGACGAGTACTACGTCTTCGTCGAGTCGGGGCGAGGCTCCTTCACGCGCCGCATCGTCCGCCTCGGCACGGACCACGGCGACGACGTCGCGATCCTGGACGGGCTTCGCGCGGGCGAACGGGTCGTCGTGCGCGGCGCGATCCTGCTCGACGCCGAGTCGAACGCGCTCTGAGCCCGCGCGCGACCCGGCGGCTCGAAGGGGGTCGACGTCAGCCGAGCCCGAGCTGGCTCTTCCAGTAGTCCGTGAGGAAGATGCCCTTCGGATCGACGCGCTCGCGGACCTTCTTCCAGTCCTCGAAGCCGGGATAGCGCGAGGTCAGGGTCGAGGGAGGGATCGCGTCGGGCGACGGGAGGAACTTGCCCCAGTGGAGGCGGTACCCGAACTCGTCGAGCGCCTCCCAGAACTGCGGATAGAAATCCGTCACCGGATTTCCCTGGTTCTTCGCCCACCAGAAGACGTCGACCCGGAAGACGTTCGAGCCGGTCGCCGGGCTCAGGTAGAAGGTCTCGTCCTTCTTCGCCGCGTAGAGCTCGAACGAGAAGGCGCCGGTCGCCGCATAGGCCTTGTAGGGATCGCCGCCGCCCGAGAAGAGGAGGCGCAGACGGTCGATCACCTTCTGCACCGTTCCATCGCCCGGCGTGAAGGGGATCCAGATCTCGGTGAACCACGTGGGCATCAGGAGATCGTCCATCTGGTTGTCCATCGGGAGGCCGAGGAACCAGCGGTCCTGGAAGTGCTGCGTGACGGGCGCGCCGTCCTTGCCGCTCGTCACGAAGAGGCCGAGGATCTGCCCGATGTGCTCGGGCACCCACTTGCCGAGCAGCGAGAAGAGCTTCTTCACGACGGGATTCGCGAGGACCTTCTCGAGGAGGTCGTCGGCGATCGTCACGAGGAGCTCGACGACCGCGACCCACGCGGCGCCGAGCGTGATCGGATCGTGGCGCTCCTTCGCGAGGCGCTCGATCAGGGCCGAGAGCCAGGGGAAGAGCTCCTGCGGCTCGAGGGCGAAGTCGGGATCGGGCGGAGGCGCGCCGAGCTGGCCGCGGAGCTTCTCGCCGAACGCGGGCCCGGCCTCCCGCACGGCCGCGTGTCCGCGGATCGCCCGGAGCTGCTCGACGATCTGCTCGGGGTAGTCGATGTTCCCGAGGATCGTGTAGACGACCGAAGCCGCGATCTGCGAGAGCACGGGGAAGGTCGCGATCTCCTTGTAGGGCCGGATCGGCATCTTCTCGTCGTACGGCTGTCGCTTCGCCTGCCAGACCACGAGGCGATCGAAGTCGTACTGCGGCCACCACATGAGACGCGTGTAGTCCGTCTCGAGAAGGAACGCCTCGAGGTCCGGCAGACCCGAGCCCGGACGGTCTCCGTAGAAGTCGACGCAATCGCTCTTCGACGTCGCGCTGATCGTCTCCGTGCCGACGATGTCGTAGCGGGGCTCGCAGCGGAACGTGACGGTCGAGAGGATGCCGCAGAGCCCCATCCCGATGCCGGCGGCGCGGAACCAATCCTCGTCGGGACCTCCCCGCTCGAGCGTCTTCACGTTGCCCTGCCCGTCGATCACGCGGAGCGCGACGATCCCGTCGTGCACGGACCACTTCGTCGTGCCTCCCGACGAGCCCGTCGAGATGAAGCCCGAGACGGTCTGGTGCGTGATGCCGCCGAGGTCCGAGAACGCGAGACCGTATTCGTGGTGGAGCTTGTAGTTCAGGCTCGTCTCCCACGAGGCGTCGTGCCACGGCGAAGCGCGGAGCACGTCCTGCTCGGCCGGACCGCCGGGCGCGATGCGCCCCTGCACGGGTCGATGCGGCGAGAGCCCGAGATGACAACCGGCGGCGACCTCGACGCGCTTCGTCCCGGGCACGGCGGGATCGTCGACGGGCACCCCGATCGTCGTGTAGCGATCGAGGACCACCTGCATCTCGTCGGCGGGCGTGACGGGGCCCGCGAACGAGTCCGTGACGATCGCCTTCCAGACGGAGTGGGACGAGCCCAGCACGCGGATCTGCCTGCCTTTGTCGTAGGCCTCCTTGACCAAGGCCACGAGCTCGTCCTCGGACGTGGGGTGGTAGCAGCCGTCCGCATCCCTCTCGACGATCGCGCTCATGCGTTCGCTCTCCCTCTCGACCTCGTAGCGTCCCTCACGCCCGATGCCGCGACGTGCGACGGTAGTCACCCCGTGGGGCGTTCCGCAAGCACGACCGCGTGCGTCGACGACGCATCGCACGAAGGGAGGTGGCGTCCGTGCCTCCGGACCCACATTCACGGAGGATTCCTACCCGTCGCCCACTTCCGTAGGATGTGACGGCGGGCCCGTGGGGGCGGGCCCGGGAGCGGGAGGGACCATGGGTATCCGAGTCTTCGAGCCGGATTCGCTCGACGAGGAGCTCGTCCTGATGGAGGAGCTCACGATCGAGGAAGAATCCATCACCTTCGATCAGTTCACCGAGAAGATCGGGTCGTTGCTCGGCGAACGCGCCGCGCTCGTCATCGATCGGCACGCTTCGATCGGCGAAGCGGTGAGGACGATGCAGAGCGAGAAGACGGGCTCGCTCGCCGTCGTCGACGCCCACGGACACCTCGTGGGCATCGTCACGGAGCGGGACGTGCTCAACAAGGTGGTCGGCAAGATCGACCATCTGGACGCGCACGGCGTCGAGGAGATCATGACGCCGCATCCGGAGACGCTCCGGGCGGACGACATGCTCCTCTTCGCGCTGAGCAAGATGCACTGCGGCGGCTTCCGGCACGTGCCGATCGTCGACACCGAGGGACGCCCCACGGCGATGCTCTCGGTCCGTCACGTCCTCGCGCACATGCTGGCGCGCTTCGAGCGGAAGCTCGAGACGCTGCCGCCCGATCCGTACCACGGCGATCCGCAGCTCGACGTGGGCTACGGCTGAGGCTCCGTCCGTACCTCCCCCGCGGGCGAGCGGCCCCGGGGGGGCGCGGACGGCGCGAAGAGCCCGACGGGCGGGAGGAAGACCGAGACCAGGCGGTCCGGGTCGCGGACGCCCTCCGCGACGAGGAAGCCGCGCGCGTCCTCGGCGCCCTTCCGCGCCTCCTCCGAGTCGACGAGCGACGCGAGCCGCGTACGCGCCACCGCCGGCTCGAGCGCGAGCCGACGCGCCTCGCCCCCCTCGATCGTCGCCGTGAGCTCGGCGATCGCCGTCGCGCGATCGCCCTCGAGCGCGGCCGCTCCCGCGCGGAGCATCGACGCGCGCACGAGGTGCTCGGGATTGCCCGGATCGACCACGCGCCCGGCGATGCGCCTGATCCGTGACGCGGTCCACGACGGGAAGCGCCCGGGCTCCGCGAGGAGCATCCGCGCCTCGAGCGAGCCGAGCTCGAGCTTGAACGCACGCAGCAGCGACATCATCGAGAGCTTCGCCTGGCGGAGCCTCCGGCCGTGGCGCTCCGCGAGCCCACGCACCTCGCCCCGGTAGAGATCCACCTCGACGCGCGCGCGCAGCTCGTAGAGGTGATGGATGTGGAAGCCCGAGTCGGGCGAGGTCCAGAGCGGGCGATCGAGGGCGGCGAGCGCCCCCTCGGGATCGTCGCGGACGAGGAACGAGAGGCTCTGGGCCTTCACGGCGAACGTCTCGAGCAGGAGATCGCTCGTCCGCTCCGCCTCGCGGATCATCCGACCCGAGTACTCGACGCCCTCCGCGAGGCGCCCCGCGGTGCGGAACGACTCGAGCAGGGCCATCCGCACCATCGCGAGCTTCATCGCGTCCCGCTCCGGCTCGGCGAGCCAGCGCTTCTCGACGGCGCGGAGCCGATCGATCATCGCGCTCGCACCGCCCGACACGCCGTCGATGGTCGCCTCGCAGGCCTCGACCCACGTCTTCACGGACTCCGGCATCGTTCGGGTCGCCGGGGCGAGGCTCGCGCGCAGCCGCGCGATCACGTCGGCCTTCGTGGTCCCGTGCATGGTCGCGTACGCCATCACGGCCATGACGAAGGACTCGGCGAAGCGCGTGACGTCCCCGAGCTCGCGCGCGAGCAGCCCGTGACCGTAGAGGTGATAGGCGGTCGTGATCGGATCCACCAGGTTCATCGAGCGGAAGACCGCGGCCCGCACGTCGAGGCCTTCGACGTCGCTCGGCGCGGCGGTCGGGGCACGCGTGGGCAGGACGTCCCGGGCGAAGAGCAGACGGCGCTCGCGGAGCGGGATCGCCGCCATCATCACGAAGCGGGGCGGACGCCGCACGCCGACGTCGTCGAGGGCCCGCTCGAGCTCGAGCGTGCCGCGACGGATGTCGCCGGAGAGGATCAGCTGCTCGGCCGCGAGGCGGCGGCTCGATCGACGGAGCGCGGCGTCGGGCGTCTCGGTCGCCGCGAGGTAGTGGCGCGCCGCGTCGTTCGCTCGCCCGGCGGCCCGGAAGGCGTCCGCGATCGCCCGCTCGGTGGCGGCACGCTCCGACTCGGGCACGGCGCGGAGCCGCAGGGCCTCTCCGAGCAGGGCCGCGCGGAGCTCGAAGGCGAGACTGCCCTCGTTCCGTCGGGCCGCCTCGAGCGCCGCGGCGCCGGCCGCCCCGACGTTCCCGGACGCCTCGACGTGGCGCACGTAGGAGAGCGGATCGTGGACGTCGAGGCCGTGGGCCCGCATGCCCTCGGCGAGCCGTCGATGGAAATACGTCCGCACCTCGGGCCCGAGGTGAGAGGCCACCGATTCGCGCACGCGGTCGTGGTAGGGCTCGACGTGCACCACCGGCCCGCGCGCCTCGAGACGCACGAGCTGCTCGGCGCGGAGACGGCGCAGCGCACGCGCGCAATCGCGACGCTTCATCCCGGCGACGTCGGCGAGGAGGTCTCGGCTCGTCCGGGTCCCCGAGACGGCGAGCAAAGCCAGGAGCCCCCGCTCGTGCTCGGAGAGACGCTCGATGCGCGACCAGAGCACGGCATCGAGACGCGCCTCGACGGGTCCATCTCCGAGGTCCCTTCCCTCGGCGGCCGCGCGGACGAGCTCGCGGACCAGCATCGGATGGCCACCGGCGGACGCGCAGAGCGTCTCCAGCGTCCGGACGACGTCGGGCCCGAGATCGCCCGCCAGCGCGTCGACGAGGGCGACCGTCTCGCCCTCTCCGAGCCCGGACACGTCGACGCGCGCGAAACCGGCGAGCGCCCGGGCCACGGCCCCGTCCGGCTGCGCATCGATCGCGGAGAGGAGCTCGGGACGCGCGGTCGCGACCACGGCGATCGGCGGCGGCGCGGGAGGGGCGAGGATCGCGCGGAGCAGCACGTGACTCTCGGCGTCGGCCCATTGGAGGTCGTCGAGGACGAGGATCACGGGCCGAGAGGCGGAAAGTCGGACCAGCAACGATCTCAGCGCCTCGAAGGCCCGACCGCGGCTCTCGGCGCGGTTCTCGGCATCCGCGGGAGCGAGCGAAGCCCGTTCGAGACCGGGCACCCGACCGAGCACCGGGAAGAGCCGCACGAGATCGTCGATCTCGCGGGGCAGGACGCCGCGGAGCGCCTCCTCGGGCAGGATGGCGAGCTCTCGCGCGAGCGCGTCGATCACGCCGTCGAAAGCCTTGAACGGCACGGACTCCTGCTGGTAGCAGCGGCCACGGAGGACGAGGACGTGCTCGAGCTCGTGCGTGGCGCGACGGAGCGCCGTGCGGACGAGCTCCGTCTTGCCGACCCCGGGCGGACCCACGACCACGAACGGGACGCTGCGGCGTCGCGCCCAGGCCTCCGCGAAGCCGGCGGCGAGGCGCGCGAGCTCGGGCTCGCGACCGACGAAGATCGGCCGTGCGAGCGTCGTCGGCGCCGTGCGCGGCGCCTCGGCGAGCCGCATCCGGGCCTCGAGCGCCGACGGTCGTCTCGCCGGATCGCGGTCGAGCAGATCCATGCAGAGGGCGTCGAGATCGACGGGCACCGAGGGATCCACGTCGATCGGCCGGGGCGGTGACGTACGCTGCTTGGCGCGGAGGATCTGTGAGGGTGTGCCCCGGAAGGGGAGCGCGCCGACGAGCGCTTCGTAGAGGACCACTCCGACCCCGTACAGGTCGGCGGACGGAGCGGGCGCCGCGCCCTTCGCCTGCTCGGGCGCCATGAAGGAAGCCGTGCCGACGACGAGCCCCTCCTCGTCCTCGGCCTGGTCGAGGGGATCGACGTGGGTCGCGATGCCGAGGTCGAGCAGGACCACGCGACCGTCGCGCTCGACGAGGATGTTCGAGGGCTTCACGTCCCGGTGGACGAGACCCCGGCGGTGGAGCTCCGCGAGCGCGTCGAAGAGCTGCGCGAGCGCCGGCCGGAGACGCGCCTCGTCGAGGGGCCCGCGACGTCGGCGTCGACGCAGGTGGATCGCGCTCGTCTCCTCGCCGCCCGGCCCTGCTCCGGTCGTGGGCTCGTCCTGGATCGGAAGCGAGCCCCAGGAATCGGAGGTGCCCCCGGTCGACGGGGCCTCGAGTCGAGTCGACTCGGATTCGGTGGCCGTCTCCGGCGTTCTCGGCCTCTTCGCTCCCACGGCGATCGTCGCGTCGTCCGTCGCGGGCCCACTCCCCCGAGGCGTCGGGCCTTCGTTCCCGAGCGGCGCGTCGGCCGAGAGACGCGGACGGAGGTCGGTGGTCGTCGAAGGGACGCCCGTGACGAACTCGACGAAGTCGACTCCGTCGACGAGCTCCATCGTGAAGTACCACTGGCCGCCTTCCTCGACGAGCTCGCCGAGCTCCACGAGGTTCGGATGCGCGACGTCCGCGAGGACGCGGAACTCCTGCTTGAAGCGGAGCAGGCTCGACGGCTCGAGCTCGCGCAGCGTCTTCAGCGCGACGAGCTCGCCGTTGCTCCGATCCCTCGCTTCGTACACGACGCCCATGCCGCCTTCGCCGAGACGGCGGACGAGCTCGAAGCGCTCCGAGTGGAAGGGCAGCGGACCGGTCATTCACGAGGACCGGGAGCTCGCATCCCCCGGACGGCTCATCGTACCGGATGCCGGCGTGGCTCCCCAAGCCGTAGAACGGCGAAGGCCGCGAGGCATGACACCCCGCGGCCTTCTCGACGCGATGCGGTAGCGAAACCGGCTCAGGCCGGCGTCGTCGCTGCGAGATAGGCGTCGGTGTTCGCCTTGGTCTTCGCCGCGCGCTCCTTCGGGTCCTCCTCGACGAACTTCTCGTCGGGCGTGACCTTGTAGAGCGGCTGGCCCTTCTGGACGATCGTGCCGTTGCCCTCGATGAGGACCTCGTCGACGGTGCCCGCGAAGGTCGCGTAGACCTTGTTGAACATCTTCATGACCTCGACGATGTAGAGCGGATCGCCGGCCTTGAAGTGCGTGCCCTTCTCGAGGAAGTGCGGCATTCCCGGCGCTTCCTGCGCGTAGAACATGCCGCCCGAGGCAGCGACGATCTCGTCGGCCTTCGTCGCCGGGGGCGGGACGAGGACCTTCTTCATCGCGCCCTGGAGCTGCGTGTCGAGCAGGCGCTCCGGGATGACGACCGTCATGTCCTCCGCGAGGCGGAGGTCGTAGAAGCCGACCTTCTTGGCCATCATCGGGAGGATCGTGAGGATCTCGAGGCCGAGCTGGAAGCCGCGGTGCGCCGCGCGGACCTTCGCCCACGTGGTCGCGTCGAAGCCGAAGCTCGGGGTCGACGAGCGGAGCGCCGCGTCGAGCGACGCGTAGTCCGTGCCGGCCGGGACGTGGACCGCGAGCTTCGCGTAGAAGTCGAGGGCCGCGTCGAGCTGCTCCTGGTCGTGGCCCCAGATCACGTGCGCGGCGGGCGCGTCCGGCTGGTCGTCCATGTGCAGGAGGTGGTAGGTGTCCGAGAGGACCTGCACCGGGTTCTTCTTCCACACGACGCGATCGCCGTCGTAGGTGAAGTCGAGGCGGTGCTGGCTGAGCCACGCCGACAGGAAGTGCGGCTCGTCCATCAGCCTGGCGATGGGGCGCTCGAGCAACGTCTCCTTGAGCGCGAGGATCTTCTTGGTCGCGTCGACGGCTTCCTTGCCGCCGGCCTCGGCCTCCTTGATCGCGCGCTTCTCGATCGCGTGGAACGCGTAGTCGAGATCGACGTGGTTCGCTTCCTGCTTGAGCTGGCCGACCAGCGTGAGGTACGGCACGACGAACTTCGTCGTCGGCTTCGCCCACACGCCGTTCGAGAGGAACCAGCTCACGAGGCCGTAGTGGAACTCGAGGTTCGTCGCGAGGTCCGAGCCGCGGATCGTCGTCTTGCGGAGGATCTCCGCCAGGCGGACGTAGCTGTCGTACCGATCGGCACCCGTCGAGAGCAGGAGCGCGATGTTCGAGTCGTAGGCGCCCGCGAGGCGGTAGCGCATGAAGAGGCCCGTGTCCGGGTTCTTCAGCGAGATGCCCTGGTCGTCGCGGATCTCGCCCTCGATGGCGTCCGACCACGACATGATCACGCCGCCCGCGTGCGGGGAGAGCGAGCGATCGGTCGCGTTGAGACGCGCCTCGGCGGCCGCGCCCTCGCGCTCGATGCGCTCAGGCTTCGGCAGCTTCGAGCGGAACTTCGCGATGAGCGCCATGACCTCGACGATCGAGTGGACGTCGAAGTAGTCCGTCGAGTCGTCGGGGTTGCGGAAGCGCAGCGCGTAGCAGAGCTCCGAGACCCGGTGCTCGACCTGGATGCGCGTGTTCACCTCCATGAAGAAGTGACGCGCGCCCTCGACGATGCACTCGAAGGTCGACGCCGAGTCGAGACGCACGGCCTTGCCGAAGCGCGCCGCCTCGTCCTCCATGCGGCGGAGCGTGGCGAGGTCCATCTCGAGGGCCTTCGCCTCGTTCTCGCGACCCTCGGCGCGCGCCTTGTCGGCCGCGACGCGGAGGGCCTCCTGCGTCACGGAGATCTCGAGGAGCTTCTGCTCGTGCATCTGCAGCGAGCAGTCACGTCCGCCGAGCGTGATGCACCAGTCGCCGTTGCCGAGGACCTGGATCTCGTTGTGGCGCGTCTGCTCGATGTTGAGCTCGAGCAGGATGTTCTTGTTGTCGCCGACGCCCGTCGCCTTGACCTCCTGGAGACACTCGCGGACGAGGCCCGGGACCTTGGTGGGATCGGAGAAGATGCGCTGGCCCTTGCCGCCGCCGCCGCCGATCGCCTTGAGGCGGAAGCGGCTGCCCTTGTACTCCTCGAGGATCTTCGTGGCCTCGGCCTGGAGCGTCGCGCCGAGCTCGTCGATCGTGTAGAGGTCGATGCCCTTCGCGTACGAGGCCGCGAGGACCGCGTCCGCCTTGTCCTCGAGCGAGAGCCCGGCCTTCGAGAGCTCGGGCACGTCGAGGCCGTTCTCCTTGGCGATGCGGGCGAGGCCGGCCTCGTCCTTGGCCTTGCCGAGGAGCGTGCGGACGGTGGCGTTGTTGACGCCCGGCGTGACCGAGACGTCGTTCGCGAGCGCCGTGCGCTTCGCCTCGTCCTTCATGCCGGCGGCTTCCTGCGTGTAGGAGCCCGGGCCCATGAAGGTGAGGCCGGCCTGCTCGATCGCGCGGACGAAGTCCGCGTCCTCGGCCATGAAGCCGTAGCCGGCGAAGACGTACTTGTAGCCGTTCTCCCGGCAGATCTCGATCATCTGCTGGACGCGCTGGACACGCTCTTCCTTCGTCGCGCCCGTGTAGTCGGGCACGCGATGCACGTGCTTCGGATCCATGATCCGGAGCTCGGGAGCGAGCGCACGCGGGTACGTGATGCTGTCGCGCTCCGAGAGGAGGATGCCGACGTTGGTCATCCCCATCTCGCGGAAGACGTCGAGCGCCTCCTTGCGGATGGGACCGCGGCAGACGATGAGCACGCTCATGTCGTCGGCGGCGAATTCCCGGACCCAGTGCGAGCTCGACTGCCCGAGGCGACGGTCGCGGTGGATCAGCGGGTTGTTCGAATAGGCGTTGTAGGGCTTCTGGGACATCAGAAGAACTCCCGCTGGACGGACTGCATCGGTCCCGGCTGGTAGTGACGGAGGAGGAAGGAGAGGCTCTTGCCGAGCGAGGTCCGGATGTCGGAAGGCATCACGATCTCGGAGATGGAGCCGAGCGAGAGGGCCTCGCGCGGGTTCATGAGCTCCTTCTCGTAACGCTGGTTCAGCTTGGCATCCTCGGCCTTCAGCCAGTCGGCCGCCTGCTTCTCGGCGTCCGCCTTCGAGGCGCCCTTCGCGACGGCGTCGCGGACCATCGCCGCGGCCTGGTCGCGCACCTTCTTGAGCTCGCCCTTGTAGACGTACTCCTTGCCGGCGGGGCCCATGACGGCCACGCGCGTCGTCGGGAGCGCGTACACGAGGTCGGCGCCGGTCGCGTAGCAGTTGAACGCTGCGTACGCGCCGCCGAAGGCGTTGCGGATGATGAAGAGGATGCGCGGCGTGCGCAGGTCGATGATCGAGTCGAGCATCGCGCGACCCGCCTGGACGATTCCGCGCGTCTCCTGGTCACGGCCGGGCAGGAAGCCCGTCGTGTCCTCGAGGAAGATCACGGGGATGTTGTAGATGTTGCAGAAGCGCACGAAGCGGGCGATCTTCAGCGCGGCATCGACGTCGATCTGACCGCTCGCCACGGCCGAGTTGTTCGCCGCGAAGCCGACGACGTGACCGCCGACGCGACCGAACGCGGTGATCGCGTTCTTGGCGCGGTCCGGCTGGATCTCGAAGAAGTCGCCGTGGTCGCAGATCTGCTGGATGAAGATCGAGACGTCGATCGGCGTGTTGAAGCCCGTCGGCGAGTTGAACGCCTTGCGGAGCAGCGTGTCGATCTCGGTGGTCTTTCGCTCGAGCGGATCCGACGTGGTCTCGAAGCTCGGCGCTTCCTTGTTCGAGTTCGGCAGGTACGAGAGCAGCCGCTGCGCCGTGCGGAGCGCGCCGACCTCGTCCGCGACCGTGAGGTCGGCGACGCCGCTCGCGCCGTGGACCTTGGGGCCGCCGAGGTCGTCGGGCGTCACGTCCTCGCCGAGGACGCTCTTCACGACGCCCGCACCCGTCAGGCCGAAGAAGGTGTTCGCCGGCTGGATGACGAAGCTGCCCTGACGCGGGAGGTAGGAGCCGCCGCCCGCGTTGTAGCCGAACATGCACATGATGCTCGGGACGACGCCGCTGATCTTGCGGAGCGCGGTGAAGGCCTCGGCGTAGCCGTCGAGACCGCCGACGCCGGCCGGCACGTAGGCGCCGGCGCTGTCGTTCATGCCGATGACCGGCATGCCCTTGTCGCCCGCCATGCGGAAGAGGTTCGCGAGCTTGCCGCCGTTCGTCGCGTCCATCGAGCCGGCGCGCACCGTGAAGTCGTGTCCGTAGAGGGCCACGTCCCGGCCGTGGATCTTGAGGATCGCGGTGACGAGCGAGGCACCGTCGAGGTTCGGACCCCAGTTCTGGTAGAGGATGTGGGGACGCTCGCCCTTGTCCTGGAGCACGTCGATGCGCTCCCAGACGGTCATGCGGTCCTTCGCGTGCTGCTTCAGGACCTGGATGGTTCCAGCAGCAACGAACGGACGCGAGCGAAGCTCCTCGCCCTCGATCAGCGCCTGATCGTAGGGTCCGACGGGCGCCTTCGGGCCCTTCGGGGTCTCTTCCTCGCCGGGCGCCGAGAGGGGATCCTCCAGCGTGGGCGTGACGATGGGTTCGGTGGACATGGAAAGGTTGCCCCTTGAACGCGAACGATCCCTGCGGTGCAGCCTGAACGAGCGGCGCCGCGGGACCCGTGGGTGGTGCGATCCCTTATCCCGACGCGCCGGAGAACGCCAGCCAGAACTCCTGCGAAACCGCAGATATGCGAGGGTTTCCGGCCGGACGGCCGGTTTGTAACGGCCCCGTAATCGGCGGGCCTTCCGTCGTCAGGTCGAGGGGGGGGCATGAGGGGGCTCGAGCCCCCGGGCGCGCAGGGCGTCCTCCTCGACGGCGACCTGCTCGACGACGTAGCCCGGCAGGCCCCGATACAGGAGGAAGCGACCGTCGGCCGCCCGCCCCTTCACGAGGCTCCCCGTATCCCGGGTCCGGAGCCCGAGGTCGGAGGCGGGGGTATCGAGCTTGCTCTCGGCGGCCACGTCGACGACCTCCCCGGAGTCGAGGACCGCGCGGCCCCGGACGATCAGCGCGTCGTCGACGAGGCCGACGCTCGAGCCGGTGGGCACGCGACCCCGGGAGTTGTCGGCGACGACGAGCTCGAAGCCGTCCATGCGGAGGAGCGAGGGGGTGTCGCCGCTCGGCGTGTGGCCGAGGATCAGGCGGCCGATGCCCTCCGCGCGCAGGGCCGCGACGACGCCGGCCGAGGGGAGGAAGGAGTTGTTGAGCTCGTCGGCGAGGCGGCCGTACACGACGCTCTTCGGATTCATCCGCTTGCCCGGGAAGGGCGCCTGGTACGCGACGACCTCGGCCCAGGGCGGGCGCGCGAGATCGCTCGCGGAGCGGCCGCGGAAGCGCTCGAGCTGGGTGCGGTAGAAGGCGTTCAGCGCGTCGACCCAGGCATCGACCGTCGGGATGGGCTCGGTCCCCGGCACGTAGCCGAGGCTCTCCTCCGTCAGGCCGCCATGGAGGAAGAGCGTCGACCCGTGGCGGTAGGCGAGCTGGCAGGCGGAGAGGTAGCGGGCGTGCAGGCCGTCGGGCTCGAGGTCCCGGAGGAAGCTCTCGACCACCGTCTCGTCGTCGTGCGGCTCGCCCTCCGCGCGGAGCTCGGCGACCCGATGGGCGAACGCATCGGCCGCGCCCATCGTGTGCTCGAAGATCCATCGGAGGAGCGTGGGACGATCGCCCCGGTGCTCCGTGGGGACGCGGTCGGGGACGTAGCCCCCGAGCTCGCGCACGAGCCTCAGCTTGTTCACGTCGCGATTGCCCGCGAGGAGCACGACGCGCTCGCCGTAGCGCTCCTTCGCCGCGAGCAGGACCCGCACGAGCCTTCGGCTCCACGGGCCGCGATCCACCGCGTCTCCGCCGAAGACGAAGACCACTCCGTCGGCAAGCACGAGGGTCTCGCCCTCGAGCCGCACGTCCGGATTCGCCTCGACGAAGCCGACGAAGCGCTCCCACTGACCCTCGAGGTCCGTGACGTAGGCGATGCGGGGGAGCGGCGGAGCCACGTGGGGAGCTTAGCCCCGCCCGCGCCGGGGCCGCACGTTTCGGGCCCCGACGTTTCCCCGTGAGCGCGAACCGTCGTCGTCCCGTACGATCGCGGCGTGAGCCGACCCCCCGGAGCCCGAGACGCCGCGGCCCCCCTCTCCTGCCCCTCGGGAGGCTGCGGCACGCCGCGGCTGCCGTTCGCGCTCGTCGGAATCGCCTCCGGGCTCTTCGTGGTCGCGATCGTCGTGGCGATGGCGGTCGCGGCCTGTCGGGCCCAGCCCGGGCCGGCGGAGGCCGAGCTCCATCGGGCCGTGAGCGAGAGCGCCTCCGCCTGCGAGGCGTTCGTCGCGCGTCGGGATCCCGCACGCCCGCCCTCGCTCCACCGCGTGGCCACCTGGAACGTGCGTTGGTTCCCGCGCGGGCGACCCTCGGGCCGCGAGGCCGCGACCGGAACGGACGTCGCGTGGCTCGCGTGCGCGATCGCCGCGCTCGACGTCGACGTACTCGCCGTGCAGGAATTCGTGCTCGATGCGGCCGGCCGGGCGAAGGTCGACGAGCTGCTCGGTGCGCTTCGTCGACACACGGGGGCCGAGTGGAAGAGCGCCTTCGACGAATGCCCTTCCGACGGGCGGCAGCACGTCGGCTTCCTCTGGAACTCCTCCCGCGTGCCGAGCGCGGCCCACCGCGTGCTCGCCTCGGTGAATCCGTCGGGAGGTGCTTGCGGCAACAACCTCCGCCCGGGGCTCGCGCTCGAGGTGGAGCTCGGAGGCTCGAGGGTCACCCTCGTGACGGCCCACCTCGACTCGGGCACGTCGGAACGCGACTCCGAGAACCGCCGTCGCTCGTACGAGGCGCTCGCACGGGAGACGCGGAGAAGAGGGCCCGTCGTCGTCCTCGGCGATCTCAACACGATGGGCTGCGAGGCCTGCACGCCGACGACGAGCGCCGACGACGAGCTCGCCGCGCTCGAACGGACGATGCGCCCGGCCGGCCTCCGCCACCTCGGAACGACGCCCGGCTGCACAGAGTACTCCGGCTCGCACGTGGCGACGCTCGACCACGTGCTCGTCGCGGGCTTCGAGCGCGCGCGCCCGCGCGCCTTCGTCTCGGGTCCGTGCGGCGCCACGGGCTGCCAGCGCTCCCGCGGCGGCTCGGCCTACCGGGAGGCGCTGAGCGATCACTGCCCCGTCGTGCTCGAGTGGTCGGGCACGCCCTAGGGCGACCTTCACTGGCGCGTGTAGCAGACGTCGTCGGGCAGGATGGCGAGGTGGTCGGCCACGCTCTTCGGCGTCGGGAAGACCGTCGGCTCCTGATCGCCGAGGATGCAGAGCCGGTTCGGCGTCTCGAGCACCCAGACGACCCTCGACACGAACCCCGAGGGCTGCGACCAGGTGCCGCGATTCATCGTGACGCTGCCGCTCGTCTCGGTGGCCTCGAAGACGATCGTGCCGGCATCCGTCGGAGCGAGGGGCTCGGTGCCCGTGCCGGTGCAGCCGGCTCCCGCGTACTGCGTGACGGTCTGCGCGAGGTGCACCGTCGACCCGTCGACGAGCGACGGGAGGATCAGGTTCTTCCCCGAGCTCCCGGCTCCGATGGGGGAGCAGAAGCCCTGCAGCCATCGACCTTCGTAGGTCGCGACGGTGGGCAGGCTCCCCCCGCCGCCCCCGTCGGAGGCCCCCCCGCCCCCGGCGTCGTCGCACGCGACGAGCGCCGCGCTCGCGGCGGAGAGCAAGAGGATCGGGAGGAAGCTCCGGTGACTCGAAACGTGCTTCGACAAGGCGACGACTCCCCGGCCGCGTCACGCGACCCGCTCGAACCGGCGCGGGACCCTCGAGCCCCGAGCCGCCCGGAAACCATTGGAGCACCGACGACTCGGGGGTCGAGCTGTCGGTTCTGACAGGGGCCTCAGAACGGCTTCGGCCGGATCCATCCCTCGAGGACGGCCTTCGCGATCGCGTGCTGGCGGTTGCTGACGTTCAGCTTCGCCATGCAGTTGTTGAGATGGAAGTTCACCGTCCGCTCGGACACGCGGAGCAACACGGAGATCTCCCACGAGGTCTTCCCGTCGGCGGCCCAACGCAGGCATTCCTGCTCGCGCGGCGTGAGCCTCGACGGCTCGCCGGTCTCGCCGAGCTCGAAGACCCGACGCACGGCTTCGTGGACGTAGGCCGCCATGAGCTGGACGAAGGGTCGGGCTCGCTCGACCTCTCTGCGCGTGGCGCTCGAGTCGCGATCGAGGGCGACGCTGAGGATTCCGAGCTCGCCGAAGGGGCTGTGCACGGGCATGCTGAGGCCCGCTCGGAGGCCGAAGTCCGTGGCCTCGCGCATCACCCGGGCCGCGCCCGGCGACTCCGCCACCCGCGGCTCGAGCACGTGCCAGGGAATCGGCACGACGTGCTCGCGGCAGTAGGCGACGACCGGATCGTCCGCGTAGAACGCCTGCTCGAAGTAGTGGGCGAGCCAGCGCTCGGGATAGCCCGGCAGCACGACCATGCGGGCATCGGAGAGCGTCGTCGGGATTCGGAGCGCGTAGACGAAAGCGTCGAATCCGAGCTCGTTCGCGGTGCTCCGGAACGCCTGCTCGAGCTCGTCGGGCGTGCGTACGCTCGCGAAGCGCTCGAGCTCCTCGTGGAAGCGGAAGAGATCGGATCGGGGTCGCTGTCTGCCCATCGGTCGATCGGGGACGCGGAGCGCGCGAGCCTGCGCCTCAGAGCTTCGCGACGATCTCCTCGGTCACCGTCCACAGCCGATCCGCGAGGGCCGGATCGCGGCTCACGCGCGTCGACTTCGCTCGGTTGCAGTCGGCGAAGTACTCGCCGCGGACGCCCTCGAGCGAGGGATGGGTCGCGACGAAGCACTGCGTCGCCGCGCCCTCGTGGACGTTCTTCATCGCGATCGCGGAGGCGATCGGGAAGGTGACGCGCGCGATGAGGTTCATGTGGCGCCCGAGGTTCGTCGCGATCACGCCGGGATGCACGGCGTTCGCCGTCTTCGTCGTGCCCTCGAGCTTGCGGGCGAGCGAGCGGGCGAAGAGGAGGTTCGCGAGCTTGGACTGGCCGTACGCGACCCAGGGCTTGTAGCCCTTCTCGAACGTGAGGTCGTCGAAGCGGATGCCCTCGGGAGGCGCCATCGTGTGGGCGCCGCTCGAGAGCATCACGATGCGGCCGCGCTCCGCGAGCTTCTCGACGAGGCCCGTGACGAGGATGAAATGACCTACGTGGTTCGTGAGGAACTGGAGCTCCTGACCGTGGTGGATCGTGCGCTCCGGCAAGGCCATGATGCCGGCGTTGCAGAGGATCACGTCGAGCGGGAGGCCGAGCTTCCGGACCTCCTCGACGGCCTCGCGCACCGAGCCGGGCTCGGAGAGCTCGCAGGCGACGGGGATCGCGTCCTTGCCGAAATCCTTGCAGGCCTCGGCCGCCTTCTCGCGCGTCCGCGCCGCGCCGACGATGCGGGCGCCCCGCTTGCCGAGCACGCGCGCGCTCTCCTGGCCGAGCCCGGAGTTCACGCCGGTGATCAGGATGGTCTTCCCGCGGAGATCGAGGCCTTCCGTGACCTCCTCCGCCGTCGACGCGTATCCGAAGCCGCTCTCTCCGCGGCGTCCCTTCACGAGCGAGACCAACGACATGCGCACCCTCCGGAATCGACCGGAACCGTCGCACGGTCCCGGGCCCGGGACCAGCGTCGTCGCCTTGGCCCGGAGCGTTACGTTCCTGACCGCTTCAGCCCCTCTTCGCCGCGACGAGCCCCTCGATCAGCGCCTCGAGGTACGCGTCGGCGTCGGGGCCTCGCGGGATCGGCTCCCCTCCGACGATGCGGGCGCTCACGGCGCCGAGCGTCTGGAGGAGCGCCGAGAGTCCGCGCAGGCCCCGCTCGGGGCCCGGGGTCGAGGCCGTCACCCCGACGAGCTTCCGCTCGAGCTCGCCCGAGCCGACGACCCAGTCGATCGCGTTCTTCAACGCGCCCGGAAGACTGTGCGCGTACTCGGGCGTCGCGATCAGCACCGCGTCGCTCGCGGCGATCGCCTCGCGCCAGGCCTTCACCGCGGGCGGCACCGGCCCGCCTTCGAGATCGGGGTTGAAGAGAGGCAGGTCGCGGAGCCCGTCGAAGAGCTCGAGCGTGACCCCATCGGGCAGCATCGTCGCCGCGCGACGAAGGAGCCGGAGGTTGGCCGAGTCGGCCTGGAGGCTTCCGCAGACGCCGAGGATCCGCACGGCATCACCCCTCGAACGGGATCCCCGCGTCGCGCAGACGCTTCCGCGCGCTCTTCAGCGCCTCCTCGTCGTTCGCCACGGTATCGAGCGGGATCGGTGGCTCCCACAGCCAGAGCAGGGCCGTGACACCCGCGCGGACGAGCGGCGAGGCGATGATGTTGGCCGACCCCACCTGATAACGTGCTTGTGCCTCGCGGACGTCCGACCGGTTGAAGTACTCCGCCACGGAGCGCCTCACGACCGCGTCGGGCACCGAGGCCATCGATCGGAGATCGCAGACGACCATGAACTTCGCCCTGCGCGCGAAGAGCGCGTCGTAGCCCTCCGTGAGCTCCCGCAGCGTGTCGAGCGTGAAGGCCGTGGGCAGGTTCAGCCGCACGAGGGGGAAACGGGAGGCGTCGACGATCATGCGCTCCCATCATCGAGCCGGGGACCTCGCCGTCGCAACCGAGAATCGGCGCTTCGGACGTCGATCGGCACGGAGCCTCTCTCCTTCCCTCGCGAGTCGACCCGGGGCATCCTCGCCCGAACGCCGGATCGCCGCGCCCGTCGGGGCATCGACACCCACCGGCTTCGGCTCCGATGATCGACTACCCCTCCCTGCTCGCCCACTCCGAGACCGCCGTGCTCCGGGACCCGAAGGATCTCGGACGCTGTCTCGTCACGGGCGCGGCCGGCTTCCTCGGTCGGAACCTCGTGAAGGGCCTGCTCGCGCAGGGCTGCGAGGTCCGCGCCGTCGTGCACCGCGCCCCGCTCGCGCTGCGCGACGCCAAGCTCGAGCTCGTGTCCGCCTCGGTGACCGATCGCGAGGCGATGCGCGAGGCCTGCTCCGGCGTCTCCACCGTCTTCCACTCGGCCGCGAAGATCGCGCTGCTCGGCGGTCCCTCGGCCGCGGACCGCTACTACGGCTCGGCCTACGAGACGAACGTGGTCGGGACACGGAACCTCCTCGCGGCCGCGCGCGCCGCGGGCGCGAAGCGCTTCGTGCACACGAGCTCGGTCGACGTCTGCTTCGACTACGGACACCAGCCGGCGATGACGGAGGCCGCGCCCTATTCGCGGAGCCGACGGAGCGTCTACCAGCAGACGAAGATCCTGGCGGAGCAGTCGGTGCTCGAGGCGAACGGCCTCGACGGTCTCGCGACCTGCGCCGTTCGTCCGGGCGGCATCTACGGGCCCGAGAAGAACGTGATGCTCGATCGCTTCGTCGAGCAGCTCGTGCGCGGCCTCTTGCTCGTGCGCATCGGAGACGGGACGTCGCGCTGGGACGTGTCCGAGGTCTCGAACCTCGTGCACGGCGAGATCCTCGCGGCCCTGCACCTCGGCCACCGCGAGGACGGAACCCCCGGGATCGCGAACGGTCAGGCCTATTTCGTGACCGACGGCGAGCCGGTGAACGCCTTCGAGTTCTTCCGACCGATCGTCGAGGCACTCGGGCATCGCCTCCCCGATCGATGGATCCCGGGCGAAGCCGTGCTGCCCTTCCTCCTCGCGATGGAGCGCGTGGTCCTCGCGCTCGGGCTCGACGAGCCGGAGCTCTCCCCGCACGCGGTGAGGAAGCTCGTGCACACGCATTGGGGGAGCATCGCGAAGGCGCGCCGGGAGCTCGGCTACGTGCCGCCGAAGACGGTCCCGATGGCCGTCGCCGAGTGCATCCCCTACTGCCGGAAGCTCGCGGCGTCGCTTCGCGCGCGCCACGCCTGATCAGCCCTTCTCGACGACGTCCTTCAGGTTCGCGAGGCCCTTCGCGAAGTCCTTGCCGATCATCTCGTCCATGTCGAGGAAGAGGCCCATCACCTTGGCGGGGAAGGCGCTCTTGCCCGTCATCGCCCACGTCACCTTCGTCCCCGACGCGCCGGGCTCGAGCCCGAACTCGGCCTGGTTGTGGGCCTCGAAGGGGCGGAGGAAGTCGAGCTTGATCCGGACCGCCGACGGGGAGCTCGCGAGCACCTCCATCCGCCCCGCGCCGACCTTGCCGTTGCCTTCCCAGGCGTAGACGGCGCCGACGCCCTTCTCGGCTCCCGAGTACGTGCGCTTCATCGCGGGGTCGAGGCCCTCCCACGGGGACCATCGGGTCCAGCGGTGGAAGTCGTCGAGGTGCGACGCGATGGCCTCCGGCGAGGCCGCGATCGCGATCGATCGCTCGACGCGGAAGTCGTCGGGCCGGCGCGAGGCGACGATGAGCACGCCGGCGAGCACGGCGGCGAGGGTGGCGAGCGCGAAGACCATGGGTTCCCCTCCGAGGGACGAAGCCCGGACATCCTAGCCTCTCGGGGTGACTCGGCCCATCCCGAGTCGCGCTCTGCACCTCGGCGTCCCCGCGCGGTAACGTCCGGCCCTCCCGTCCGACCGAGGCGGGAACGGAGGTTCCCCTTGTCGCTCTACTCGTCCAGCGTTCCCCAGTTCCAGAAGATGCTCCGCCTGCTCGAGACGTGGCTCGACAAGGCCGAGGCCCATGCGGCCGCGAAGAAGTACGACCCCGCGATCCTGCTGCAGGCGCGCCTCGCGCCGGACATGTTCCCGCTGATCCGCCAGATCCAGGCCGCGTGCGACGCGGCGAAGGGAGCGGCGGCCCACCTGGCGGGGCGGGAGCCTCCGAAGCATCCGGACACCGAGACGACGCTCCCCGAGATCCGCGAGCGCGTGAAGACGGTCCTCGCGTACCTCGACACGGTCACGGAGAAGGACTTCGAGGGCGCCGCGGATCGACGCGTCGGCCTCGGTTTCCTGCCCGGGAAGGTGATCGTCGGACAGGAATACCTGATCGAGCTCGCGCTCCCGAACTTCTACTTCCACGTGACGATGACGTACGCGATCCTGCGTCACAACGGCATCGACCTCGGGAAGCGCGACTTCATCGGCGGCTTGCGGCTGATCGACGCCTGAGGGGGGGGTCTCGCGCGGCGACGTCCCTTGCCCTAGGAATGGGGCATGGGTATCGCCGCGGATTTCGCCATCGTCCTCGTCGCTTGCCTCCTCGGCGGAGCCCTCGCCCATCGGCTGAAGCAGCCGATCCTCCTCGGCTACATCCTCGCCGGGGTGGTCGTGGGCCCCCACACCGGAGGCGTCACCGTCTCGTCGGCCCACGATCTCGAGCTGCTCGCCGAGATCGGCGTCGCCCTCCTCCTCTTCGCGCTCGGCCTCGAGTTCTCGCTCTCGGAGCTCGGGCCCGTGTGGCGGGTCGCCCTGATCGGCACGCCGATCCAGATGGGCCTCGTGCTCGGGGGCGGCACGCTCCTCGCGAGAGCGGCGGGCTTCACCACGAACGAGGGGCTCTGGCTCGGCGCGATGGCCGCCCTCTCGAGCACGATGGTGGTGCTCAAGACCCTCGGCGCGCGGGGTCAGCTCGATGCCCCCTGGGCGCGCGTGATGCTCGGCATGCTGATCGCGCAGGATCTCGCCGTCGTGCCGCTGATGATCCTGCTCCCGGAGCTCGAGGATCCGGCGGCCGGCCTGCCCGCGCTCGGTGCGGCGCTCGTGCGGGCGGGGATCTTCCTCGGGCTGATGCTCTTCGTGGGCCGCCGGGTCATTCCGGCCGCGCTCCGGATCGTGGCGAGGAGTCGATCGCGCGAGCTCTTCGTGCTCTCGGTGACGGCGATGGGCGTCGGCATCGGCTACGCGACCCACCTCGTCGGCCTCTCGTTCGCGTTCGGGGCGTTCGTCGCGGGAATCGTGCTGAGCGAGTCGGACTTCAGCCATCAGGCGCTCTCGGACATCGTCCCGCTGCGGGACATCTTCGGGCTGCTCTTCTTCGCGTCGGTCGGCATGCTCCTCCAGCCCGACTACGTCTTCGCGAACGCGGGCACGATCGCGCTCACGGTCGCGATCGTGTTCGTGGGGAAGGCGGCGGTCTTCGCGCTCCTCGTGCGGCTCTTCGGCTACGGCCGCGACGTGGCGCTGACGACGGGCCTCGGCCTCTTCCAGATCGGCGAGTTCTCCTTCGTGCTCGCCCGGGTCGGCGTGGCCGAGGGCTTCGTCGGACCGGACCTCTACAACCTCGTGCTCGCGACGTCGATCGCGACGATGGTGCTCACACCGATGGTCCTGGCGCTCGCGGACCGCCTCCGCCGCGGGGAGGAGAGGCCCCTGTCGGATTCGAGGCACTCCGTGCCGCCGATGCCCGCGCACGTCGTGGTCGCCGGTGGAGGACGCGTCGGAGGGTACGTCGCCCGCGTGCTCGTGCGGGCCGGGACACCCGTCGTCGTCGTCGAATCCGATCACGCCCGGGTCGAGGTGCTGCGCGCGGAGGGTCTCGTCGTGGTCTACGGCGACGCCGCGAGCGAGCCGGTCCTCGAGGCCGCGCGCATAAGGGAGGCCCGACTCTGCGTGATCACGGCCCCTACCCTCGTCGGCACGCAGGCCATCGCCGCCACGGCTCGCCGCCTCGCGCCGTCGCTCGCGCTGCTCGCGCGCGCCGAGAGCCCGGAGCAGATCCGTGCGTTCCGGGACATCGGCGTCGAAGAGGTCGTGCAGCCCGAATTCGAGGCCGGTCTCGAGCTGATCCGTCAGTCGCTCCTGCGCCTCGACGTCGCGGCGGACGCCATCCAGGGATACCTCGACGACGTCCGACACGAGCTCTACGAGCCGCTCGTCGCGGACCGACGCGTGCTTCCCCGCGTGACCGAGGCCGCGCGCCTGCTCTCGCTCCGCTGGGTCGACGTCGCGCCCGACTCGCCCGCGATCGGGCTCACGATCGGCGAGCTCGACATCCAACGTCGCACGGGTGCGAACGTGGTCGCGATCCATCGGGGAGGTCGCCTGCTCGAGAGTCCGGGCAGCGGCCTCGCGCTCGAGGCCGACGATCAGCTCGTCGTGGTCGGCTCGACGGCGCCGCTCGAGGCGCTGCGGGGGCTGCTGCACGATCCGGTGGTGGTGCGGGAGGAGGCGGCGAGTCCGTGATGAAAGCCTCGTCGAGGCCCGCCTCGGCCGGGGCGCGTCGCCCGAGGGCGTGGTCCTCACGCCGGTGTCGATGACCCGCTCGCCGCTCGTCCGCCACGTCGGCGACTACGAGCTCGGGAGAGGCCCGTCGACGGAGACGCGGGTCGAGCCTAGCGTCTCCCCATGAAGCTCTGGCTCCTGCCCGGCATGCACGGCACGACGGAGATGTTCGAGCCCTTGCTCGCCGCGCTCCCGAGCCGCTTCGACGTCGCGCCGCTCGGCTATCCGCGCGACGTCGCGCTCGGCTACGACGCGCTGCTCGAGCGCCTCGTGCAGCCGGTCGAGCCCTTCGCGATCGTGGCCGAATCCTTCTCCGGCCCCCTCGCGATCCGCTTCGCGGCGAAGCGTCCCGAGGGGCTCCGCGCGCTCGTGCTGGTCTCGTCCTTCGCGCGCTGTCCGGTCGCTGCCCCTCGCTTCGCCGCGCCGCTCCTCGTGCCGCGCTGGTTCCGAAGCCCACCGCCGCCCTTCGTGATCCGAGCCCTGATGCTCGGGGCCGAGGCGAGCGACGACGAGGTCGAGGCGGTGCGGAGCCGACTCGCGTGCGTGGCCCCCGAGGTGCTGGCCCATCGGATCCGCGAGATCCTCCGCGTGGATGTCCTCGACGCGTTCGGAGGGCTCGAGCTGCCGATGCTCTACCTGCACGGAAGCCGAGACCGCCTCGTCGGCGCGCGTGTTCCGCGAGAGCTCGCAGAGCGGAATCGTGCACTCCGGCTCGAGACGCTCGACGCGCCCCACCTTCTCCTCCAGCGATGTCCCGACGAAGCCGCGGCCCGGATCGCCGACTTCGTCTCGAGGAGCTCCTAGAACTCCACCCGCACGCCCCCGAGGAGCGGCATCACCGAAGCCCTCCGTCGGACCGGCGTCATCACGACCTCGTGCGAGAGGCACGGCATCCCCTCGGTCCGGAGCTGGGCGATCGCCTTCTCCGAAGCCCGCGGCGCCGTGAGCAGCTGGGTCTCCGAGATGGTGAGCGTGGCGAAGAAGTTCCCGAGCGCCGTGCCGAGCGAGTTGTCGTACCGCAGGCCGAGGTAGAGACCCTCGGAGATCGAGAACGACCAGTTCACCACGTGCAGCGCCCAGAAGCGCATCGTCGGCTCCATGTGCTCGCCCCGATGGAGCTCCGAGAGCGCGTGGAGCATCCGCCTCCGCGGATCGCTGCGCTCGGACTCCGGCAGTCGTGCGAGGCGACGCTCCGCGAACGCCATGCTCGGCGGAGGCGCGAAGAGGAGCGCGAGGGTGGCACCCGAGCCCGCGGCTCCCCAGATGCCCGCGTCGCGTTGAAGCGGATCGTGACGGAAGCCGACGGCCCAGAGGCTCGCGCCCAGCAAGAAGCCCGCGTTCACTGCGATCCAGGAGAAGAACCAGCCGCGCGTCCTGCGCGAGGCGCGATGCGTGAGCGCGTCGACCCGTGTCGCCCAGCGGGCGGCCGTGGCGTCGTCGAACGAGGCGATGCACGCCTCCTCTTCCTCTTCCTGGGCGAGGGTCATCTCGTCGTCCGCCTGCACGACGCGCGGAGGCATCGCGAAACCGAGGACGAGGGCGAGGACGAGGGCGCGGCGCATGGACCCTCCGAGGATACCTCGGATGGCGGAGGAAAGGCGGGGCTCCACCGACTTGGACCCGGTCGCGGGCACTCGGAGCTCGGCCCGGCGTAGCCAAGCGCGTGGTATCGTTCCCGGCATGGATGCGGAGGAACGCGCCGAGCAGCGACGGCGGTCGTGGACGGGAGGGGTGATCCACCCGGACGGTCTGGCTGCGTTCGATCGCGCCTACTACGCCGCCCTGACCAGCGAGCAGCGACTCTCGCTGTCGTGGGAAATGGCGTGCGAGCAATGGTATCGTGAGCATCCCGATGGGCCCCCCCCCCGACTTGATCGATCTGCTTTCGGCATTCGCCGCAGAGCGGGTTGAGTACCTGATCGTCGGCGGGCAGGCGCTCGCGATCCACGGTCACCCGAGGTTCACCAAGGACACGGACGTATGGCTGCGGGACGACCCGGAGAATCTCGAACGTGCACGCCGGGCGCTCGTCGCATTCGGCGCTCCTGCCGCCGTGTTCGAGGGACTCCGCACGGCGGATGCGCTGGACGTGGTCTGGATGGGTGCCCCTCCGACACGCATCGACCTCATGAAAGGTGTGCCCGGTGGAGACTTCGACCGCGCTTGGGCGACGCGAGAGCCGCATGACGTCGGCGGCGTGACCGCCCTCGTGGTCGGTCGCGAGGAATTGGTGAAGCTCAAGCGTGCGAGCGGTCGGCCCCAGGACCTGGTGGATGCCGACGCCCTCGAACGAGGGAGCACACCGTGACCGCCTCGTCCTGCTGACCGACGTCCACCTACACGCAGCGGCACCCCCGAATGCATCGGCCCGGGAGGCTCTCCCGTGGACGAACCCACGCCGCGCGACGTAAGTTGGCGCCAGGGCGTATGACCACGAATCACGAAGGCCGAGTGCTCTTCGAGCAACAGCATCATCCGGTCGTCATCCTCCGCATGCCGTCCCGCGGATCGGTGACCGCCATCCACGACTGGTACGACGAGGTCGAGCGGATCCTACGCGACGCGAAGGGTCCGATCGCGCTCGTCCACGACCTCCGCCCGCTCGAGATCATCACCGTCAGCGCCGCCCATCGACAGGCCGTCGCCGAGCGCACGAATCGCCTCCGGAGCTCGCCCCACGTGCACAAGCTCGCGGCCGACGCGCGGATCCTCTCGAACGCCGTGCTCGCCGGGGCCGTGACCGCCGTGAGTTGGCTCACGGGCTCGACGCCTTGGCCCCAGGCGAGCTTCTCGAGCGACGAGGACGCGATCGCCTGGTCCCGCGCGCAGCTCGCGAAGCACGCCAGCTCCGCCACGACGAAGCCGTCGTGAGCGCTACGCCGGCTCCCCGAGGAGGAGCCGGTTCTTCGGCGTGATCGCCTCGGGGATCGTCTGCGTGTGCACGCGATAGCCCGCGGCGCGGAGGCGCGCGGCCCGCGTCGCGTCGATCGCGAGCGCCGGATCGAGCCAGCCCCCGAGCCCGCCGAGATCGCAGGTCTCGACGTCGTGGCAGCAGGGCAGGACCGCGACGCGAGCGCGGGCGGCGATGGCGCGTTCGAGGATCCGATCCGTCAGCGCGCCGCAGGCGTGCGCCGAGACCACGACGTCGTCGGCCGCGAGCGCGACCTCCTCGAGCGAGGCCTCGACGTACGTCACCCTCCCGGCGAGGCGTGGCCAGGTCCGGGCGAGCGAGGCCGCGAGCGCGCGATGGCTCTCGGGGAGGTGGAGGTCCACCGCGAGGGCCGAGGGAGAGGAGGCGTCGAGGATCAGGGCGAGGTGGGCGACGAGGCCGTGACCCGCCGCCAGGTCCACCACCCTCCCCCCGCGGAACCGCCGCCGCATGCGCCGGGCGACCTCCCAGCTCTCGTAGAGCTCCTTCCGGGGGAGGCAGTCGGCCTCGGCCACCGCCCGACCGATGCGGTCGAAGAGGGAATCGCCCGGAAAACGGCCGAGATCGCGCGGTCCGAGCCTCGAGCGGCTCCCGGGATCGAAGCCTTTCGGGCCTTCCGACGGGGGGCCGGGGGGTGCCTTCGCGGGAGCCACGGGCGGAGGGTACACGGCGGCCCTCCACGTGCTACATGGGGACGGCCCTTTTCCCCCGAAACCCGCTTCCGTAGGCGGTGAGCAGCATGTCTCGCATCGTGTGCAAGTTCGGCGGTACCAGCCTCGCCGACGCCAACCAGTTCCGGAAAGTGCGCGCCATCGTGGAGGCCGATCCGCGGCGCACGCTCGTCGTCCCCTCGGCTCCCGGCAAGCGCACGCCGAGCGACGCGAAGCTCACGGACCTGCTCTACCTCTGCCAGTCGAGCGCAGCGGTCGGCGCGGACTTCTCGGGCACCTTCCAGCAGATCCGCGACCGCTTCCTCGAGATCGAGCGTGAGCTCGGCGTCACGGCGAACATGGCGTCGCACCTCGACACGCTCAAGAAGCAGCTCGAGGAGGGCGTGACGAAGGACCACGTCGCCTCGCGCGGCGAGTACCTGAACGGACTGATCATGGCCGCCTACCTCGGCGCCGAGTTCGTCGACCCGCAGGAGTGCGTCGTGCTCACGGCGAACGGCGGCGTGGACCCCTCGACGTGGGAGCTCCTCGGCAAGCGCCTCGCCGACGCCTCGAAGCGCTACGTCGTGCCCGGCTTCTATGGCCGTGACGCGAAGGGCCGCGTGAAGACCTTCTCGCGCGGCGGCTCCGACATCTCGGGCGCCATCGTGGCCCGCGCCGGCAAGGCGGAGGTCTACGAGAACTGGACCGACGTCTCGGGCCTGCTCATGGCCGATCCGCGCATCGTGTCGAACGCGAAGCCGATGGCCGAGGTCACCTACGCCGAGATCCGCGAGCTCTCGTACATGGGCGCGTCGGTCCTCCACGACGAGGCGATCTCGCCCGTCCGCGAGGTCGGCATCCCCATCTGCATCAAGAACACGAACGCCCCGGACCATCCGGGCACGCGCATCGTGACGAAGCTCAGCGACGACGTCGTGAAGTCGACCGAGATCGCGGGCATCGCGGGCAAGAAGAACTTCGCGATGATCAGCCTCGCGAAGAACCTGATGAACAAGGAGGTCGGCTTCGCCTACCGCCTCCTCGGCATCCTCGAGCGGCACGGCATCAGCTTCGAGCACTGCCCCTCGAGCATCGACAGCATGAGCGTCGTCGTCGACGCCTCGCAGATCGAGGACAAGGTCGAGACCGTCCTCTCCGAGATCCGCGAGACGCTGAAGCCCGACACGCTCGACTTCACGCCCGCGATCGCGCTCGTCGCCGTCGTCGGCGAGGGCATGGCCCACACGGTCGGCATCGCCGCGAAGGTCTTCATCGCCCTCCGCGACGCCGGCGTGAACGTCCGCCTCATCAACCAGGGCGCGTCGGAGCTGAACATCATCGTCGGCGTCTCGCCCGAGGACTACGAGAAGGCGCTGCGGGCGCTGTACTCGGCGTTCGTGCCGGGCTGAGCACCGCGAAGGCACCTCCCGAGGCGACGTCGGGCGCTCGCTCGACGTCGCCTTTGCGTCGCCCGCGGTCCACCCTCGTGCGAGTGGACGGCCGCGCCGGGTGATAGCATCGGCGTGGAGGTGGACATGCGGACGAACCATCTGGCCCTCGTCATCCGCGAGAGCGCCCGGGCGTTCGGCGAGAAGACGGCCATGCGGCACGAGGTCGGCGGCTCGTGGCGGTCGATCTCCTATCGCGAGCTCGACGAGCGGGTCCGCGCGCTGGCGAAGGGGCTGCTCGAGCTGGGGATCCGAACCGGCGACAAGGTCGGGATCTTCTCGCCGAACCGGCCCGAGTGGGCGATCGCCGACTTCGCGATCCTCTCCGTCGGCGCCGTCTCCGTGCCGATCTACGCCACGAACACGGCCAAGGAGGCCGAGTACCTGACCCAGGACGCGGAGCTCCGCCTCCTCTTCGTCGGCGGCCAGCCGCAGTACGACAAGGCGAGCTCCTTCGTCGAGCGTCAGGAGAAGCTCGAGACGATCGTGGCCTTCGACGCGGACGTGACGATGGACGGAGCCCGTTCGCTCCACCTCGACGGGCTCCTCGCCCGCGGACGCGCCTCCGGCCGGGACGCGGAGCTCGAGGCACGCCTCGCGCAGGTCTCGAGCGACGACGTCGCCACCCTGATCTACACGTCCGGAACGACCGGCGTCCCGAAGGGGGCGATCCTCACGCACGCGAACTTCTTCCACCAGTTCGCCGCGGTGGACGATCGCTTCGTCGTGGGCCCGAGCGACCGGAGCCTGTGTTTCCTCCCGCTCAGCCACGCCTACGAGCGGGCCTGGTCGTACTACGTGTTCAAGCGCGGCGCGGAGAACCACTACATCCCGGATCCGAAGCGCGTCGTGGAGTACCTCGCGAAGGTGAAGCCGACCGTGATGGTCAGCGTCCCGCTGCTCTACGAGAAGATCTACTCGACCGTCCAAGGTCGCCTCGAGACCGCCTCCTCCACGAGGAGGCGGCTCTTCGCCTGGGCGATCGAGACCGGCAAGCGCTACCACACGCGCCGCCACGCCGAGCAGGCCATCGGGCCGATGCTCGCGTTCGCGCATGCGGTTGCCGACCGGCTCGTCCTCTCGAAGATCCGCGACGTGCTCGGCGGACCGAAGAATTTCCTCTCCGCCGGAGGCGCCCCGCTGACGAAGAAGGTGGAGGAGTTCTTCTTCGCCGCCGGGCTCCTCGTCTGTCAGGGCTACGGGCTCACCGAGACCGCGCCGATGGTCAGCTGCAACGCGCCCGGCGCGTTCAAGTTCGGCTCCGTCGGCCGTCCCGTGCGCGACGTCGAGGTGCGCATCGGTGAGGGCGGCGAGATCCAGGTCCGCGGTCCGAACGTGATGGCCGGCTACTACCGGAAGCCCGAGGAGACGAGTCGGGCCTTCGTCGACGGATGGTTCCGGACGGGCGACGTGGGCGAGATCGACGCGGACGGATTCCTGCACGTCACGGAGCGGATCAAGGATCTGATCATCACTTCGGGAGGCGAGAACGTCGCGCCCCAGCACATCGAGTCGGTCCTCGAGGTCGATCCGTTCATCGAGCACGTCGTCGCGATCGGGGACCACCGGAAGTACCTGACCGCGATCGTCGTCCCGCAGTTCGCGGCGCTCGAGGCCCACGCGCGGGCGCAGGCGATTCCCTTCGCCTCGCGCAGCGAGCTCGTGAAGAGACCCGAGGTCGTCGAGCTCTACCGCACCCGCCTCGAGAACCTGTCGACGGAGCTCGCGCCCTACGAGCGGCTCCGCGACTTCACCCTGCTCGACCACGAGCTCACGCAAGAGGGCGGCGAGCTCACGCCGACGCAGAAGGTGAAGAGGAAGGCGATCGTCACCAAGTACGCCGACCTCGTCGAGGCGATGTACAAGACCTGAGGGTCGCGGCTCACCGCGGACCGGGGATCCTCCGTGGCGCCCTCGCGACCCGATGGTCGCGAGGGCGGCGCTCGGATAGGCTGTACCGCATGGCCGTCCGGAATCCGACCCCACCACACGCGCTCGTCGACGAGCGGGGGCGTCCGTACTTCCTCTGGGATTCGGACATGACGCTCGACGAGCTGCGGCAGCAGCTTGCCTCGTCCGACCCCGAGGTGAAGGCCTACTACATCGGCAAGGTCATGCGGCAGGCGAAGCCGGACGACGTCTTCGAATTCGTCGATGTCCGGACCATCCGTTCGCTCTGGGCCCTCGTCGTGCCGCACCTCGGGACTCGCCGCGAGATGTGGGAATGGCTCTTCGAGGGTTGGGAGCGAGTCGCACGGGAGTCGCGTGACCGATAGGCTCACCGCGGCGCAGCGGGACGCGCTCGACGCGCTCGCCGGCTTGAGTCCGCCCTTCTCGCTCACGGGAGGAGCCGCGCTCGCGGCCGTGTATCTCGGACATCGAGCGACGCGGGACCTCGACCTCTTCTTCCACGACCTGGCAGCCCTCGGTCGTCTCCCGGAGGAGGCGGCCCACCGACTCCGCGAGGGCGGCTTCGAGGCCCAGGTTCAGGAGCGATTCGCGACCTTCAGCCGAATCCTCGCGCGTCGCGGCGGCGAAGTGGTCGTGGTCGACCTCGTCGCCGATCCCGTTCCCACGTTGGAGCCCCCTGTGGAGCAGCGGATCGGCCGCGAGCTCGTGCACGTCGACACGTTGCGCGAGATCATGGCCAACAAGCTCTGCGCCCTGCTCGGAAGATCCGAGCTCCGCGACCTGGTCGATCTCCGCGCCCTGCTCGCTCGCGGACACTCTCTGCCACCCGCGCTGGGGGACGCGTCGAAAAAGGACTCGGGATTCTCGCCTCTCCAACTGGCTTGGGCGCTCCGCGGATTCCCCGTCGCGAAGGTCGCGAAAGCCGAAGGGCTCGCGGATCCCGAAGTCGCCGACTTGGAACGATTCCGCTCCGAGTTGATCGAAGAGCTCCTTCGACAGACGACTCCATCGGCTACCTAGCGGAGCCGAGGATCGGGACGATGACTTCGCGCCGCGAATGGCGCTCGAGCCGCGATGCACCGCGCCCGGGTCGCAGCCCCACCCCGCTCACCTCTGACCGAGGAACATCCCCGTCTGCTCGTCCGACCGATCCGTCGCGGGCGGCGGGGCCTTCGAGAGCGCCGAGACGGCCTCGCGGAGCTCGAAGTCCATCGCGAGCTCGGCCGCCGCGAGGGCGGGCTCGAGCTGCTCGACGTTGCGGGCGCCGAGGAGCGGCGCCGTGACCGCCGGATGGTGCATGACCCACGCGATCGCGAGCGTGACAGGATGGAGGCCGCGCTCGTTCGCGAAGGCACGGAAGCGCTCGGCGAGCTCGAACGTCTCGGCCTCGCCGAAGCGGGCCTTGTACATCTCGTTCGTCACGAGGCGTGCGCCCTCGGCGCGATCGGCGACGCCGAACTTGCCCGAGAGCAGGCCGCCGCCGAGCGGGCTGTAGGGGAAGACCGCGAGGCCTTCGCTCTTCGCCATCGGCAGGAGCTCGACCTCGGCCTGACGCTTCGCGAGGCTGTACTGCGGCTGGATGCAGACGAGCGGCGCGAAGCCCTTCGCCTCGGCGATACCGAGCGCCTTCATCACCTGCCAGGCCGCGAAATTGCTCGCCGCCGGATAGAGGACCTTGCCCTGGCGCACGAGATCCTCGACCGCGCGCAGGCTCTCCTCGAGCGCCGTCGCCTCGTCGAAGCGATGGAGGAAGAAGACGTCGATGCGATCGGTGCCGAGCCGCCGGAGGCTCGCCTCCACCGAACGGACCAGGTGGTAGCGCGAGCTACCGCGATCGTTCGGGCCCTGCCCCATCGGGAAGAAGGCCTTCGTCGTCAGCACGAGCTCGTCGCGACGGCCACGCACGAGGCCTCCGAGGATCTCCTCGGCACGCCCCTTCGAGTAGACGTTCGCGCAGTCGAAGACGTTGATGCCCGCATCGAGGCAGCGCGCGAAGAGCTTCGCCGAGGTGGCCTCGTCGGCGTCGCCGCCGAAGGACATGGTGCCGAACGCGAGGCGCGAGACCTTCACGCCGGTCTTGCCGAGGAAGACGTAGTCCATCGGCGCATCCTATCGCGTCCCTGCGCCCGACTCGCAAGCGATCCCCCGCACCGCCGTCGTGGGAGCCGAGACTTCCCGCATCGGGGCAGGTGCGTATGTCGCCCGCATGACGCTCCGCCCCACGCCGCTCGTCCGTATCGCGCTCGTGCTCGCCTTCGTGGTGCACGCGGCCTCCCTCGTGGGCTGTGGGAAGACCGAGCGCATCCGCGAGAGGGCGAGCGACCTTCGTCGGTCCGTCCGTCGGAGCCAGGAGCCTCCACGGGTCCCCGCGCCCCGCGTCGCGACGATCGCGCTCGACGAGACCCACGCCGCGGAAGCCTACGTCGGCCCTCGTGGCGGCAGCCTCGCGCTCGCTCTCGCGGGAGGCGGACGAGCGAGCCTGACGATTCCACGCGGCGCCCTGCTCGCGACGACGAAGGTCCGCGTCGTGGCGGTCGCGAGCGCGGTGGGGCTCCCGCTCGGCGGTGGCGTCGTCGGGGCCGTGCAGCTCGAGCCCGAAGGCCTCGTCCTCTTCCGCCCGGCGACGCTGGCGTTCGAGGGCCTTCCGTCCCCCGCGAGCGGCAGGCCGCGAGGCGTCGCGTGGCGCGGGCGCGGCATCGACGTCCATCACCGCCCCTTCCGGCGCACGGACGGCCGCACGACGTTCGTCGTCTCGCACTTCAGCGGCTACGCCTTCGGCGGGGAGACGGAGGCCGACCAGCGCACCGAATCGGATCGCATGCGGTCGGGCGCGGAAGAAGAGGCGAGCGATTCGATCTCCGACACCCTCCAAGGCGTCGCAGGTCTGCAGGAGCGCGATCCCGGGGCGCGACCGACCGACGAGGAGGAGCAACGCATCGAGGAGGCGCTCCGTCGCTGGTGGGAGCGCACGGTGCGCGAGTGGCTGATCTCGGCCGAGACGCGGGACGATCTCCTCGAGACCGCGATCACGGAGTACCTGAGCTTCTGGTCTTCGGTGACCTACGTCGGTCTCGAAGAACGCTTCGTCCGCGAGAAGCGCGAGGCCGAGGATCGCATCGCCCGCGGCCTCGCGAACGGGATCCGCCGCGCCTACGACCGGTGCATGGAGCGGAAGACCATCGAGGAATGCGCCACGATGGTGAAGTGGCTCGGCGCGGCCCAGATGCTCGGCCTCGAGGGAAGGCCTGGGCTCACGCAGGCCGAGCTGCGCGCACGCATGGAAGACTGCCTGAACCTGAAGGTTCGGCTCGACCTGCGCATCCAGTTCGGGCTCATGGACGAGTCCGTGCGCATCTGGGCAGACCTGCGCATCGAGGAGATGGAGCTCCACATGAGCCGCCAGCTCACGGAAGGCGACGCGCTGCTCCCACCGTTCGAGGCGCGGGGGCCGCTCCGATACGAGCGCTTCGAGGTCCGGTTCGACGACGAGGGGTGTCGGACGACGAACGTGGGCACGACCGATGGCGAGGCCGAGGTCGAGGTCGAGATCGACGTGAACCTCCGGTCCGAGCCGCCGGCGCCGCGACCTCCCACGAATCCATCCGTCGTGGTGCCGCCCGAGGGGGCTCCCGAGTCGCATCCGCCGACGCCGCCACCCGTTCCCTACGCGAGCGTGAGGGTCACGCCCACCCGGGCGCCGCTCGATCACTTCACCGTCAGCTGCGAGGGCCTTCCCGCGGTCCCGATGGCGGGTCCGATCGCGCAATCGGCCCTCCACGGGACCGCGGTCGCGCGGAGCCGAGGAGACGAGGCCGGCGCGGCCCGAGGCGCGATCTCCATGAACCTACAGCGCCAGAGCGCGGGCTTCGTCCTCTTCGCGGGTCCCGAGATCGCGAGGCCGACGCTCGAGGGCGAGACGTTCCAGGTCGAGCTCCGGCCGGAGATCGTCGCGGGCGACTGAGCCCGGAGCCGGGGACCGGCCCGCGGCGCCTCACTTCGTCGGAGCAGGCGCCGCCGGCTCGTCCTTCGGCGACTGCCGGAAGAAGACCCCCGCGAGCTGATCACCGAGCTGGTCGAAGGCGCGCTCCGTCATCGTCGCGTAGATCCGCTGCGCGGACGACTGCCCGGGCGTGTCGTCGTGGACCGTGAAGGTCTGGGGAGGCTCGACGGCGACGCGGAACTCGAAGCCCTCCGTGTCGCCCGGCACGCGCATGCGCACGTGGAAGTCCACGTGGATGCCGACGAACGCGCGCGGATCGGTCGCGTTCTCGTAGAAGGCGCCGTTCGGACGCACGACGTAGTCGACGTCGAAGGTCGGGCTCGCGGCGTCGGGCGGGCTCCCCTTCGGGAGGCGACCCTGGTGCTCGAGGTCGAGGATGTCCGCGGGGAAGACCTGCGAGAAGCCGCGGTCGAGGAGCTGGGTGACGGACGTCTCGAGCGTCGCCGTCCGCTCCGGCGTGAACTGCGGAGCGATCGGCTCGACGGTCTTGCCCGAGCGCGCGAGCGAGCGCTGCGAGAGCTCGGTGTCGATCGCCGTGAGCTCGTCCGTGCTCGGCGCGGCGAAGCGGACCTTCACCGAGACCGTGTCGTGCGCCTCGAGGAAGGCGACGAGCCGCTGCATGAACGCGATCATCCGCGAGTCGGCGGGCGCCTGCGCGAGGAAGCGATCGAGGGACTGCACGTAGCGCGCGTGGATCGCGGTGCGCGCCTCGCCGACCTGCGGCGCGTGGGGAAAGCGGCGGAGGAAGTCGCGGAGGGCCGAGACCGTGTTCGAGGCGACGGCCTCCTGGAAGACGGCGCGCGGGAGCAGCACGTTCCTCACCTCGTCGGTGTGGAGCATGCCGCTCTCGAGGTAGTGCTGGAGGGCGCCGGACCCGCCCTCGCGCGAGAGCGTGGCGAAGGCGATCTCCTCGCTCAGGAGGTTGCGGGCGAAGAAGAAGGGCGGCGCGATCACGAGCGCCGCGAGGAAGCCCACGAGCGCGGCGCGGCGCACGAAGACGGGCGGATCGTGCGCGAGGGGCGTGCCGATCTCGCGCTCGTGCTGTTCACGGTACGACGCCAGCGCGGACGGATCGTCGAGCACGGGCGAGCCGCGCACCTCGGAGAGCACGTCGAGGCGCTGCAGCGTCGCGAGGTCGTTCCGGTTCGCGGCGTCCCGCACGCGCGATTGCGCATCGCGGAGCGAATCGAGCAGCGCCTGCGCATCGGCCTGCTTGCGCACCCAGAGGTTCTCGAGGCGCTTGCCGGGGAAGCGGAGCTCCACGCGCGAGCCGGTGTAGGCGCCGTTGTGGTAGTGGTGGACGATCTGGACGTTCTCGATCGCCGAGGTCGGCAGGATCTCGAGCGTCGCGTCCTTGGCGACGACGAGCTCGAGCGGGAAGAGGTAGCGGCCGCGCGGAAAGGGCAGGCCCGAGCGACGCTGGAAGGCCCTCACGACGGCGAGCAGGCCCCAGAGCGCGAAGAAGAAGGAGACGACGTACCCGAGCACGAAGCCGAAGGGCTCGTGGAAGTTGTACGGGCTCCCGAAGTCGCCGAAGACGAAGAGCGCGATCCCCCCGAGCCCGAGCAGCGCGAGCAGCGACCAGCCGAAGACGGGTCCCCCGAAACCCTCCGGGAAGTCGGCCACCGGCCGCGGCTCTCCCTGCTTCGACAACGACTCGACCAGCCGCTTCCGTGTACCGCCCGGAAGCGAATTGAAGTGCAGCTTGCGCACCGGCGCCGCCATGCCCCGCCCTCCTGCCCGAACCCCGACCCTGCCAGGGTAGCGAAGACGGGAGGGTCGCCGGAAGGCCGTCGTCACCCTTCCGGGGGTGAAGGGAGACCGGACGGACGCGAAACCACTTGCCCAGGAACGGGGGTGCGCTCAGATGACGGGAAGATGACGAAGGGCACCACCGACTCCGGCCAACGCCCGGCGGGAGCCTCGAAGGCTCCGCGCGAGAGGCGCGTGCTGTATCACGGCCGCTCCAGGGCCCGCTTCGACACCCTCGTCGCCGCCATGGCGACCGCCGAGGGAGCCGAGCTCTCGAAGCACCTGGGTCTCCCGATCCTCTCCTACGAGGGCGAGCGCTACCGCTTCCTGCCCGTGACGGACGTCGACGGGGCGCAGGGCGTCCTCGGCTCGAGCTACGTGAGCCTCGTCGTCGTCGACCTCTGCGGCGAAGAAGCCTCGGTCGAGCGCTGTCACGCCGCGCGCCGCCTCTTCCACTCCCTCGATCGCACCGACGATCGCGAGCTCCGCTACGGCTTCCACCGGATCCTCGTCCTCCTGCCCGAGGTCGGCGACGGCCCGCTCGACGATCTCCTCCTCGAGCTCGGCAACCTCGGCATCCGTCACACGATGCGCCTCGCGCACGAGGACGACGAGGGCACGGTCCACGCCGACGGCGGCTCCAAGGTCCTGCGACGCATCTCCGCGCTCGTCCACGATCGCGATCCGGGCCCCACGGCCCTCGTCGCGAACGGAGGCGGCATCACGGGCATCTACTTCGAGCTCGGCGCGCTGAAGTGCCTCGACGACTGCCTCGGCCCGGGCGGCGTGAACCTCTTCGACCAGTTCTACGGCATCAGCGCGGGTGCCGTGATCACGGCCCTGCTCTCGGTCGGCTACACGGTCGACGAGCAGATGGCGGCGATCGCGGGCGTGCCGGGCGGACGCATCCCGGCGATGAGCCTCTCGCTCCTGCGCTTCGGCCACCTGAACCTCGTCGACCAATTCTGGCGCTGGCGGAAGTTCACGTGGACCGGCCTCAAGGCCGTCTCGCGCATCGCGCGCGGCAAGGGACGCGGCACGGCCGACGACCTCTTCCTCGAGTGGACGAGCCTCGTCGGCGCGCCGTTCCAGTCGGACGGCTTCGAGGCGATGCTCCGCGAGCGGCTCGAGGTCCCCGGCGGCACGAACCGTTTCCAGGACCTCCCGCGCAAGCTCTACGTCGGCGCCTCGGATCAGGACGCGCGACGCGCCGTGCTCTTCGGCGCGCCGGGCTACGACATGGTGCCGATCAGCAAGGCCGTGCAGGCCTCGCTGAGCATCAACCCCGCCTTCTCGGGCGTGCGCATCGGCGATCGCTTCTACGAGGACGGCGCGATCACCCGCACCTCCAACTACGTCGAGGCGATCGAGAACGGCGCGCGCCTGCTGATGGTGCTCGATCCCTTCGTCCCCTACGTCTCGAAGAAAGCCGGCGCGAACAACCGCCGCGGCATGCTCTACAACGTCGACCAGGACATCCGCACGATGTCGTTCACGCGCTTCGAGTCGACGCGCGACCTCGTGCTGCGCAAGCATCCCGACGTCTCGAGCTACACCTTCCTGCCGGCGAACAGCCAGCGGAAGCTGCTCTCCGTGAACCCGATGGACCATCGGCCGTACCTGCCGATCTGGCGCGCGGCTTACCTCTCGACGCTCCAGCGCATCGAGCAGCTCCAGCACCGCCTCGGCGGCGACCTCGCGGCGCGCGGTCGCTCGCTCGACATCTCGCGAGCGGTCGAGGTCGCGCAGCGCCTCCGTCGGCAGACCAAGGTCGACTTCGCCGACTTCTTCCCGAACCGTCGGGTCGAGCTCGCGAAGGTGCCCCTCATCGGCGAGGGGGCCCCCGCCGGCAGCAGCGCGGTCCGCCGGACGCTCGCCGCCGCGGAGTGAGCCCCCATCCGGGGACGCTCCGCCGGTAGGAGGCCGGCGAACGGAGCGAGCCGGGCGCCCGAGGCGGCTTCCCGAGCGCGGGTTCCGACCCTACCGTGGGTCGCCATGCATCCGCTCCACGACATCCGCCTCCCCGACGACATCGGCGACGCCTTCCCCGCCGTCATCGAGATCCCCAAGGGCTCGAAGCTCAAGTACGAGATCGACAAGAAGACGGGCATGCTCATGCTCGATCGCGTGCTGCACTCGTCGGTGATCTACCCGGCGAACTACGGGTTCATCCCGCAGACGCACGCGGACGACGGCGACCCGCTCGACGTCCTCGTCTTCATGCAGGAGCCGGTGCATCCGATGACCCTCGTCCGCGCCCGCGCCATCGGCGGGTTCCAGATGCGCGACGACAAGGGCATCGACGACAAGATCGTGGCGGTCGCCGTCGACGATCCGGCCGTCTCGCACTACACGGACGCCTCCCAGCTCCCGCCGCACCTGATGCTCGAGCTGCGCCGCTTCTTCCAGGACTACAAGGTCCTCGAGGGGAAGTTCAGCGAGGTCGAGGAGCTCTTCGGCCGCGATCGGGCGCTCGAGGTCATCAAGGCGTCGATCGCCGGCTACCGGGCCCAGCACTCCTGGGACAAGGGCTGATCGTCGGCGCCTCTCCTCCGTGCTAGAGCGCGGCCGAGAGGCGAAAGATGACGACGATCGCGCTGCGACCGAAGTTCGAGGACGGAACCGAGACCACGTTCGCGAAGGCCCATGCCGAGGCCCTCGGCCGGGCCTTTCCCGCGCTCGACGACCTCGCGCACCAGCTCGACGTGCGGGGCCCGAGCAGCTTCGACGCCTACGCGGACGTCGAGCTGCCCGAGGGCTTCGAGGGGGACGAGGCGGCCGTGGCGGCGCTGGTCGCCGAGGCGAGCCCCACGTACCACGACGTCGCCGAGGCCATGGCCGCGTTCACGGCCCTCGTGCACGCGCTCGAGCAGGGCCAGACCGGCTCGCTGGAAGAGGCGGAGGTCGCCCCGACCCTCGCGGCCCTCTCGGAGCTCCGGCGCGTCCTCGAGCACGTGAACGGCCGCGACATCGGCTTCCATCTCGACGTGGAGTGAAGGCGATGCGTCCGACCGAGACCCAGCTCACCGAGTACCAGGAGCTCGCGCTCCGCATCGCGGACGAGGCCTCCGCCCTCGTGCTCTCGGGCTTCCGCACCGGCACGGCGATCCACAAGAAGGGCCGCATCGATCTCGTCACGAAGTACGACGTCGATTGCGAGAAGCTCGTGCGCGCCCGTCTCGGCGAGGCGGTCCCGACGCATCGCATCGTCGGCGAGGAAGCCGAGGCGCAGGGCTCGGGCGACCTCGTCTGGTACGTCGATCCCATCGACGGCACGACGAACTTCGCGCACGGACATCCCTTCTTCTGCGTGTCGATCGGTCTTTGGTACCGCAATGAGCCGCTCGTCGGCGTGGTCGCGGCGCCGGCCCTCGGAGTCACCTGGTGGGGCGCGGCCGGGCGCGGCGCGTTCCGCAACGAGGTCCGCTGCCAGGTGACGACGACCGAGACGCTCGAGGACTCGCTCTGCGCGACGGGCTTCGCCTACAACCGCTGGACGACGACCGACGACAACCTCTCCGAGTACAAGGCCTTCTTGAAGTCGTCGCAGGGCGTCCGTCGCTGCGGCGCGGCCGCGCTCGATCTCGCGTGCGTCGCCGACGGGACCTACGACCTCTACTGGGAGCAGGGGCTCAAGGCCTGGGACGTCGCGGCGGGCATCCTCCTCGTGCAGGAGGCCGGAGGCCGGGTCACGGACTACGTCGGCGAGGACGCCGATCCCCACCTCGGCCAGGTCGTCGCGACGAACCGCGCGCTCCACGGCGAAACGATCCGCCTCCTCGAGGCGACGCGCGCGAAGGCCGGGCTGCCGATCGCGGGAGACCGTCCGCCGAAGGGATGAGGCGAAGGCGCTCCGAGCGGGCTTGCCAAATAGCGAACGGGCATGCGATCCAGATCGCATGAATTCTTTGCTTTCCCATCGGCATCGCCTGCTCCTCTTCGTCCTTCCAGCGCTCCTCGCCTCGGCGAGCTGCGACGACGTCTCGACTACGGAGGGACGCTATGCCGCGTACCTCGACGACTTCGCCGACGCGCACTGCGAAGGTCTCTACGAATGCGGGCAGACCACCGCGTCGTGGGGCACGGTCTTCCAACCCGCGGCCGGCCTCGTGATCCAAGAGCCGAACCTCTACGCGAGCCGCTCCGACTGCGTGCGGACGGTCCGCTCCGCCGTCCGTGCGACGCTGACGCCCACGCTGAGGGACGCCCTCGCCTCCGGTACGACGCGCTTCGACGCCGAGGCCGCACGGAGCTGCCTCGAGGCGCTACGCGGCCTCGGTCCGGGCCGCTGCGAAGACTCGCAAGGCACCGGGGCCGTCTGTCGACGCGTGCTGGTCGGCCAGCAGCCCGACGGCGCCGCATGCCGGACCTCGGAGGAATGTTCGAGCCTCTCGAGCTGCGACACGACGGCGACCGGATGCCGAGCCTGCGCCCGCCATTTCCCAGACCCCGCAGGGCTCGGCGAGCCCTGCGATTGGGGCGGACGCCGATGCGCCGAGGGGCTCGCCTGCACGCCGACGGGACCGGGTCCCTTCGACTCGACCTGCGTGGCCGTGACTCCGCCCGTCTCGACGGTCGTCGCCGAGGGCGAGCCCTGCGGCCGCGTGCAGGACGGCTCGGTCTCCGTCTGCGATCGAGGTCTGTTCTGTCGGTACGAGCCCAATGCATCGACGGGTGTCTGCTCGGCGCCGATCGCCGTCGGCCAGCCCTGCCTCCGAGACACGGGCGATGTCTGCGCCCTCGGCAGCGACTGCATCCCTCCCGCGGTCTCCGAGCCCGGCGTCTGCACGCCCGTCACGGTGGCGACGCGCGAGGGGGCGAGCTGCGATCCGAGCGCCTGGAGCGTGAGCACGTGCTCGCTCGCCGCGAACCTCGGCTGCGACGCGGTCACGAAGCGCTGCGTCTCGCCCGCGCCCGGCAACGAGAACGCGGGCTGCGAGGGCGATTGGGATTGCACGCCTCCCTACCACTGCGAGGCCGCGCGCTGCCTCCCGCCACGCCCCGAGGGATGGCGCTGCAGGTCCGACGTGACCTGCGCGAGCGCCGTCTGCGAGATCGCGCCGACGGAGATCGAGGGCCTCTGCGGCGCGAGCCGTGCCGTCCCGCTCTGCGAGTGAGGCTCGCCCGGGCGCTCAGAGCCCCTTCCGCCGTACCTTCCAATCGGGCTGCTGACAAAGCCCGCAGGAGTCGCGGAAGAGAGCACGCGCGTCCGCGTCGCCCATGAGCTCGGCGCGGAACCACGCCGTCATGGGCCCACGGAAATGGCCCGCGTCGCCGAGCGCCGCCGTATGCCCCGCCGTGAGCAGCGTGCCCCAGAAGACCGGCACGTTCGTCGCCTCGAAGACCGGCTTCTGGTTCAGCGTGGGAACGGCGACGAAGTCCGTGCCGCCCGAGACGAGGAACATCGGACCGTGCTGCTGCGACTGCGACGCCGGATCGTGCCCGAGCCCGAGCGTGTAGGGCATGAGCGGCGCCGTCGCGATCACGCGCGGATCCCGGCCCACCATGATCGCGCCACCGCCCCCCTGCGAGTGGCCGGAGGCGCCGATGCGCGCGACGTCGATCCGTCCCTCGTACGCGCTGCCGGGGCGCGCGTTCTCCGCGAGGACCCAGTCGAGACAGGCGATCATCTCCTCGCCCGTGCCCGCGTTCGTCGTGTTCGCGGCCGCGACGACGAAGCCATGGCTCGCCCAATGGTTGAAGAGCCCGGTGTAGACCGCGGGGAAGCCGAGCGTGCCGTTGCCCCAGACGATCACCGGATGCCGGAGGCCTCCCTGACCCAGCGTCTCGGGCCGGTAGATCCGGCATTTCGCGGGGCTCGCCTCGTTCGTCGTCGCGAACGGACCGAAGTCCGCATAGTCCGTGACGGTCGGGAAGCCCGTCGCCGTGACGAGCGGCGCCGCGGCATCCGTGCCGAGCGCGGACGGAGCTCCGTCGATGCCGGGCGAGGCACAGCCCGCGACGAGGAGCAGGCTCGAGAACCAGGAGATCGCGAGGAATCGCATGGTTCGACGATGACAGAATCATCACCGAGCGGGACAGGTGGAGAGGCATGACCCCGGACGCCATCGCGTGGGCCGCTCACCCCTCGGGATGACCCGAGGCGACGACGCGCCGAGGGACGGCTCCCGTGGTCATGGCCGTGCCGGCCGCGGATCACGCGCGCGTAGCTTCCGTCCGAGGATATCCTCGCGGGATGGAGGACGCCCCCACCGCTCGCGCCCCGATTCCGAGCTGGCTCCCGAACGCGATCTCCGTCGTGCGGATCGCGCTCGTGCCGCTGTGGCTCGCCGTGGCGTTGGCGGTTCGTTCCTCGTCGCTCGCGGGTGTCGCGCCCTCGCGCCTCCCTCTCGTCGGCATCCTCCTCGCGCTGGGCGCATCCGATCTCGTCGACGGCTTCCTCGCGCGGCGCTTCGGGCTCGCGACGAACCTCGGCGCGGTGCTCGATGCGGTCGCCGACAAGCTCGCGCAGATCGCGATCGTGACCTTCCTCGCGCTCCTCGGGACGCCCTCGATCGGCGAGCTCCCGCGCTCGCTCTGGTTCGTGCTCGTCGCACGCGACCTCGTGCTCGCGATCGGCTGGACGACGATCCGGCTCGCGCGAGGACACGTGCGCGCCGAGCATCGATGGCACGGGAAGCTCTCGAGCGCGGCCCTCTTCGTGCTGCTCGTCGCCTGCCTCGGAGGCTTGCCTCGGAGCTGGGTCGACCCCGTCGCCTCCGCGATCGCATTCTTCGTCGCGGGCAGCACCCTCGACTACGTACGCTTCGGCTTCGCTCAGCTGCGCTCGGAGGAGGCCCCACGGCCTCCGCTCGCCCCCCCCGCTTGACGGGAGTCGAGGGGTTTCGCGACACTCGAGGCATGGGGATGGAGGCGCGATCGAGCGGCGCGCGCGGGCTCGCGAACGGCCTCCACGTCGTGGCGCGCAACGCGGGCTACACCGTGGCGACCTATCGGAACGTCATGCTCCTGCACGTCGACGGCGCGATCGATCGGGACTTCCTCCGCGCCGCGCTCGCCGGGCACCACGAAGCGCTCCGCTTCGAGCCCACGGGCTATGGCGTGATCACGCTCGTCGAATCCTCCGCCCGCATCCCCGACGCCGACGTCCGGGACGAAGCGAGCAAGCTGCGCAGCGAGACGCAGCACATGCTCAGGGCGCAATCGGTGCTCATCGGCGGAGCCGGCTTCTTCGCGAGCACGATGCGCGCCGTCATCACGGGCATCGTCACCCTCGCCCGGAGCCGCGTCCCCCTGAAGATGGTCGGCGACACCTTCGAGGCCGCGAGCTTCGTCGTCGAGAAGCTCGGGGATCCGGGCCTCCGCACGATGGATCTCGTGCCGGTGCTCGACTCGCTGCGAGCGGGCCGCTGAGCGCTCAGCGCTCGAGGTGGGGGAAGAAGTAGCGCATCGAGCGCGCGACGACGAAGCGGGACACGCGGCTCGGCACGAGCCCCCCGAGCACGATGGCCGCGAGGCGATCGCCGAGCGAGGGAACGCAGATCGGCGCACGGCCGAGCGCGGAGAGCGCCTGCTCGGCGACGGCCTCGGGGGTGACCAGCATCGGCGCGATGCGGCGGGTGTCGGGCCGGCTCGCCGCGAGCAGCGGCGTATCCGTCATGCCGGGCGCGAGGCCGAGCACGTCGATCCCGTGCGGACGCAGCTCTTCGTACAGGGCCTCCGCGAGCGTCAGGGTGTAGGCCTTGGTCGCGGCGTAGTTCGCCACGTAGGGCGCCCGGATCAGCGCGGAGTTCGACGAGATCAGGACGAGCGCGCCCTTGCCCCGCCGCTTCATCGCGTTCGCGGCCCGGTGAGCGAGCAGCGCGCTCACGCGGCAGTGCAGGTCGATGGCACGGAGGTGGGGCTCGAGGGGGAGCTCGGTGAACTCGCCCATCGCGTAGATGCCGGCGCAATGGACGACGAAGCCGAGGTCGTGCGTCGTCGCGACGTCCGAGACGCGCTCGAGGAAGGCGTCGTCGAGGAGGTCGCCGGCGCGCGTCTCGATCTCGACGCGGTACGAGGCACGCAATCCCTCCGCGATCTTGCGCAGGCCGACCTCGTCGCGATCGACGAGCACGAGCGAGACGCCCCGCGAGGCGAGAGAGCGGGCGAAGGCCGCGCCGATGCCCGACGCGGCTCCCGTGACGAGGGCCCATCTTCCGTAGCGGTCGACGAACGAAGCCTTCTTCGACATGTCCGACGTCTGCCTCATGGCTCGGCGTCGGTCAATGCCGTCGGGGCCCGGGCCTTGCCGAGCTCGGGTCGCGGTCGCCCAGGCCGAGGCCCGGATGGCGAGCACCCGGCGGAGCACCGAGCGGACGTGGCCGTGCCGCGCTTCCGCGGGCTCGGCTAGCGGTCCCTCAGCCAGGTCGAGACGCAGACGTCGAAGCCGGCGCAGGTGCCGTGCTCGAAGCAGGCATCGAGCGAGGCGAGCTCGTCCGCTCCGAGCCGCCCGTCGAGGCTCTCGAGGGAAGCGTACGTGGAGTCGGCGCACGCACGGTCGCAGCGGGAGGCGAGCGCGAAGCAGACCCGATCGGCGAGCGCATCCGTGGGCGGCGTCCCGGGCAGGACGCCCGCGTCGACCGCGGGCCGCGCCTCGGGAGGGACGGCGACGTTGCAGGGGAGCAGGAAGAGGAGGAGGGCGAGGCTCGTGCGCATGGCCGGGTCTCGGCCGTCCGACGCACGGGTTGCGTGCGCGGACGCCCCCCTCGTTCCCTGGGGCACCGGGCCCCGGTATCCTCGCGTGGTGCGCCCCCCTCCCTCGCGAGCGCTCTCCGTCGCGTGGCTCGTCGCGCTCTCCGCGTGTGGCCACGGACCCTCGACGCATCCCGGCGACGCGTCGCCCACGGCGCTCGACGGCTCGCTCGACGCGAGCGCCACGGACGGAGACGTCGACGGCTCGTCGAACGACGCCGGCATGGTCGCCGATGGGGGCGCGGGGCCCTTCGACGCGGAGCCTCCGTTCCGCTTCTTCCACAACCGCCCGGTCGATGCGCGGGTCGCGAGCGGCCCGATGGCCGACGTCGTCGATCTCCCCTCCACGTTGATCGGCTATCTCGATCGCGCGCGGACGAGCGTCGATCTCGCGGTCTACGAATTCTCCGACTCGAACGGGATCGCGGCCGCGCTCGTGCGTGCGAAGCAGCGGGGCGTCCGGGTGCGCCTCGCGATGGATCACGACAACGTCGTCGCCGCCGCGACGAATCTCGGCACGCTCGACGCCGCCTCGATCCCGTGGATCGACGACGCGATCGGCGGACAACCGAGCTCCGCGTTGATGCACGACAAGTTCGTGGTGATCGACGGAGAGGTCGTCTGGACCGGCTCGTACAACCTCTCGGATCCCGGCGCCTACGACGATCTGCAGGACGTGCTCGTGATCCACGACGCGGGCGTCGCCTCGGCGTTCACGGGGCAATTCGAGCAGATGTGGGGCGGCAGCGCCGAGCTCCCGGACGCCTCGGCGGCGAGCTTCCACAACCGCAAGAGCGACCTCGGGGCGCACGTCTTCCAGGTCGCCGGACGAACCGTCGAGCTCTGGTTCTCGCCCGTCGACGACGCGCCGAACGGCGGACCGATGGCGCACCTGCGGCAGGCCGTCGCGACGGCGGATGCCTCGATCGACTTCCACGTCTTCGCGTTCTTCGATCAGACGCTCGCCGATGCGATGAAGGCTCGCCACGACGTGGGCGTCGTGGTGCGTGGGGTGTTCGAGGGCATCTACTGGAACGCGGCGTACTCGGAGGCGCTCGACCTCCGAGGGCTCACGGCCACGACGACGGGAACCGCGGATCCCGATCCCGTGCCCTGGTCACCCGCCGCGCTCGTGCTCGCGGACGCCGAGCCGCACTTCCTCCACGCGAAGTCGCTGATCGTCGACGCGGCAGCCCCGACGTCCGCGCCGACCGTGGCGACCGGCTCGTTCAATTGGAGCGATTCGGCGAACACGGCGAACGACGAGAACCTGGTGCTCGTCCACGACGACGCCGCGCTCGCCAACCTCTTCCTCCAAGCGGTCTGCGGCGCGTACCTGCGCGCCGGCGGCAGCTGCGTGCCCTGAGAGCGCCGGCCCGCCCGAGGCCCCGACTTGACGCGGGCAAGGCCTTACCTAACATTGTTAGGCATACCATGCCGCCCCGTCCCTCCGAGAGGAAGACCGACACCCGCGAGCGCATCCTCCGCGCCGCGAGGGAGCTCTTGCGCTCGGCCGGACCGGAAGGCCTCTCGCTCCGGGAGGTCGCTCGCTCCGTCGGCATCGCCGCCCCGTCGATCTACGAGCACTTCGACGGCAAGGACGCCCTCGTCGAGGCACTGACGCTCGACACGCGCTCACGCCTCCGGCATGCGCTCGAACGCTCCGTCGAGGCGGCGCCCGAAGAGGCGTTGCTCGCGATCGGGCTCGCCTACGTCCGCTTCGCGCTCTCGGATCCCGACGGCTTCCGCCTGCTCTTCCTGCAGCGGGGGTCGGGTCGGGCCTCGCTCGAGCAGGCGGTCCCGGAGGCCTCGCCCTACTCCGTCGTCCTCCGGGCCGTGAGCGACGCCGCGCTCGCCCGGCGCGTCCGGGCGAGGAGCACCACCGAGGTCGAGCACATCGCGTACGGCCTCTGGGCCCTCGCGCACGGCATCGCCGTGCTCCGTCTCACGCATCTCGCCGGCATGCAGGCCGATTTCGAGGCGGCCGACCGGGCCGCCTTCGTGGCCTACCTCGCCGGCCTCCACCACGGTTCCTGACGGGCTCCCTCGGGCCGCCCGCCACTTCGCTCGCCCATCCACCTAACACCGTTCGGGTATCACCATGCGGAAACCTCCCTCGTTCGGCTGGCTCGCCCTCGGCATCCTCCTCGTCACCCTCGGGGAGCTGCGCTTCGGCATCGGTCCCCTCGCCATCCTCGCGCCGATCCCCTTCCTCGTCTTCGCGCGACGCTCGACCGCGAAGCGCGCGGCGTGGGTGCTGCCCGCCTACGTGCTCGGCTGGACGCTCGCGACGGCGAAGATCTGCACGGCGCCGCTGCCGCTCGTCGCCGCGCTCGGCTACGGCATCCCCCTCGGCCTCGGCCGAGCCCTCGCCGTGCTCGTCCATCGCGCGCTCGCGCCGCGTCTGCCGGAGCGCGTCGCGTTCCTCCCCTTCCCGGTGGCGCTCGTCCTGCTCGACTTCGTCCAGCATGCGGCGACGCCCTTCGCGAGCTGGGCCGCGGGGGCGTACGCGGTGCTCGAGTCGCTGCCCTTGCAGCAGCTCGTCGCGTTCACGGGCCTCGAGGGGCTCTCCTTCCTGCTCTACGTGCTCACGGCGCTCGCGGCCGAGCTCCTGCTCGCCACGGATCGGGAGGCCGCGTGGAAGAGGCTCGCGGTCGGCGCCCTCGCCATCGCCGTCGTCGCCTGCCTCGGCGAGGTGAGGCTGTCCCTGACCGCGGAGCACACGGGCCCCACGGTGCGGGTCGCGGCGATCGACACGCTCGCGACGTTCGGGGGCCTTCCCCTTCCGACGGACGCGGAGGTCGAGCGCGTCGACGCGGCGCTCGCGGAGCGCACCCGTCGGGCGGCGGCCGCCGGGGCGGAGCTCGTCGTATGGACCGAGGCCAGCAGCCTCGTCGTGCGCGAACGCGAGCCGAGCTTCCAATCCTTCGTCGCGGGACTCGCACGCGAGACGCATGCGTACGTCGTCGCCGGCTACATCCTGCCGACGTCGCTCGAGCCGCTGCACTACGAGAACGTCTACGTCGTCGCCTCGCCGGAAGGTCGCATCGTCCAGCGCCAGGCGAAGCGCCAGCCCGTGCCGGGCGAGCCCGCCGATCGGGGGGCGCCGGCGCCCGCCGTCGTCCGAACACCGTTCGGCGCCCTCGCCGGTGCGATCTGCTACGACTACGACTTCCCTCGCCTCGCGCTCGATCACGGCGAACGCGGCGTCGACCTGGTCGCGCTCCCGTCGTCCGACTGGCGGGGCATCGATCCGATCCACACGCGCATGGCCGCGTACCGCGCGATCGAGAACGGCCATTCGATCGTCCGGGCCGCCCGCTTCGGACTGCACGGGATCGTCGATCCGTACGGTCGCATGCGCGCGATGCACAGCGCCTTCGAGCCGGGCGACGGGATCCTGCTCGCCGAGGTGCCGAGGCACGGCGTGCGCACGTGGCATTCCGTGCTCGGCGACTCGGGGATGGTCGTCTTCCTCGGGCTCTTCCTCGCGCTCGTCGCTCGGGCGCTCGCGCGTCGCGAGACCGCGAGCCCCTAGCGGCGCCCTCCGTCTCCACACACCGCGCGGAGCCGCTCGACGATCCGCTCCGCGTGGCTCCCGAGCCAGTAGACGCGCCCGCATCCGTCGCATACCCGGACCTCGTCGTGTCCGTCGCGCACGTCCTCGGGGACCGCCTCCCCGACCTCGGAGGGAGGCTTGCGCACGAGCCGTCCGTTGCAGCGCGAGCAGCGCGTGAAGACGCGCTCCGGATCGAAGGGCAGGTCGAAGGCTCGGACCACCTCGACGAGCTGGTCCGAGGTGTCCTCCGCGACGACGAAGTGGATGCGCGCGGACTTGGCCGCGGCGAGCCCGCGGTCGCGCGTGAGGATGACACGTCCCTCCTCCCGCGCCGTGCGCAGGAGCCACGTGTCGGGCTGGCCCCACGCATGACGCGTGTCGTAGCCGAGGAGACGGAGCCAGCTCCCGAGGCGGATCACCATCTGGTCCGCGAGGAAGCGGAGCTCGCTCGGAGTCTGGGGGAGCGAGCCTTCCTGGCGATCGACGCCCAGGACCGTCTCGTGGAAGAGCAGCGCCGTCCCGTCGCGGATCTCGACGCCGAGGACGACGTCCGGCGCGTGCAGGTCGACCCGCGTCCCCGGCAAGGCCTCGAGGACGACCCCCCCGAGGCGGGCCGCGAGCGCCATCGACGACTCGGGGGCGCCGCGCGGCCGGCGCACGCGAACGACGAAGCTGCGGTCCGGCGAGAGTGCCTCGCGCGCGAGCGTCCGCACCGCCTGTTCGAGCTCCTCGAGCGGAGCCCGTCGGCAGGGCGAGAAGGTGCCGACTCCGTGGATCGCGGCGAGCGCCTGCCGGAGGTCGCGCTCCGACTCGACGATCAACCGTCCGGTGCCCTCCTCGATCCGCGCCTCCGGATCGGCGCGGAGGATCGCCGAGCGCAGGTCCTCGCGCTGCCCGCGGCGCGTCGACTGGGCGTCGCGGCCGATCTCCGCGTGGCGCACGAGGTAGAGCATGCCCCCCGAAGCTACCATGGGAGCCTCGGGCCTCAGGTGGAGAGGTCCGTTTCCTCCCACCGCACGTGCGGCGAGAGGCACCACGAGAGCGCGTGCCGACGTTCGTGGATCACGCCCGTGCCCGCGATCGGGTCGAAGCCCTCGGGAGCGGGCGCCTGGCCGAGCTGGATCGAGCGCGCGGCGTTGTGCGCGCAGTAGAAGAGATCCTCGAGCCGATCGACCTCGGCGTACGAGCGCGCCTCGCCACGTCCCACGAGGTCGTCGACGCCCTTCCCGAGGCCCGGATGGAACTCGTGGAACATCGGAAGGATCACGGACGAGGGGATCATCACCCCGTCCGCGCGCGGCTCCGGCCGGAAGCCGAGGACCCACGCGAGCGGCCACATGTTCTCGAGCCGCCAGCCGATCGTCGCCGAGTGACGCTGGCTCGCCGCGGCCCGGTCGAGCGCGAAGATCGCGCGCTCGGCATCCGTCATGGCGGGCTCGAGGGCGTTGCGCTCGGCGTACGCGCGGAGGGACGCCTCGGCGACCTCCTCCTCGGTCGCCGTGACCCACGTGAAGACGGCGTCGAGGGCGAAGAAACGACGCGCGATCTCGTCGAGCGGCCGGAGGGCCTGGTGCGCGTCGCGGGCGGCGGGCAGGCCCTCGGCCACGCGGAAGCCGAAGGCGCGGAGCAGGGCGAGGTTTTCGGTGCGGACGTCGGTCACGGAGGATCTCGCGGCGGAGGGCGAGCAAGAGCTGGGCCCCGGCCCCCGGAATGGCGAGCCCCCCTTCGTCGGTTTCCGACGACCCCTTCAGGGATCTTCCCCGGCGCCCGCCCTCCTTCGAGGGAGGGGCGGACCCCGCTCGACGAGCCCCTCGTGCGCCGGCATGATCCCGGGTCGCAGTGGGGCGGAACGTGGGCGACGACAGGGACACGGTGGAAGCGAAGATCCTCGAGACGCAGACCCTCGACCTGCTCCTGCGCCAGATCCGCAAGGAGTGGGCGCACCTCTGCTGGCTGCACTTCCGCGAGCGGCTCCGGCCCCCGACCTTCGCCATCGTCGACGCGCGCTCGTTCCTCGCGCGCTGGATCCGCGGGACGCGCACGATCGAGATCTCGGCGCGCTTCGTCCTGGATCAGCCCTGGGGCTCCGTCGTCGAGGTGCTGAAGCACGAGATGGCGCACCAGTACGTCGACGAGGTGCTCGGCGTGCGCGACGAGACGGCCCACGGACCGACCTTCCGCGAGGTCTGCCAGGAGCTCGGCATCGACTCCGGAGCGACCGGTCTCCCGACGGCGGCACCGCCCACGGACGAGCAGGCCAAGGTCCTCGACCGCATCCGGCGCCTGCTCTCGCTGGCGGGCAGCTCGAATCCGCACGAAGCGGAGACGGCCATGCGCACGGCGCGCAAGCTGATGCTCGAGTACAACGTCGAGGAGCTCGCGCATCCCACCACGAGCGGTTACGCGTGGCGCCACCTCGGGAAGCCGACCGGTCGCCGCGAGGAGCACGAGCGCATCCTCGCCTCGATCCTCCACGAGCATTTCTTCGTCGAGACGATCGTCGTGCCCGTCTACCGCGTGCAGGAGGGCAAGGCCGGGACGGTGCTCGAGGTGATCGGCTCGGAGACCAACGTGGCCCTGGCCGCCTACGTGCACGACTTCCTCCTCCACACCGGCGACGCGCTGTGGCGGGCCCACAAGCGGGAGAAGGGGATCCGCGGCGACAAGGATCGCCGGACCTTCCTCGCGGGCGTGATGCGGGGCTTCCGCGACAAGCTCGAGACGGAGCGCAAGACCAGCGAGGCGACCGGCCTCGTCTGGGTCGGCGACCCCGGCCTCGACCGCTTCTTCCGCAAGCGTCATCCGCGGGTCCATCGCGTGAAGTCCACGGGCCGCGAGCGGACGGGCGCCTTCCACGAAGGGCGCGCGGCCGGGAAGAACATCGTCCTACATCGCCCGCTCGAGCAGGGCGCCGCGGGCGCCGGACCCAAGCTCCTCCGCGGGTAACGACCCCAGAGGGTCGATCCGAGGGGGAAATTTCGTGCGAAGGCGCTTCGTACCTACATCGCGCTTTCCCGGTCCGGCCTGTAACACTACATGCCGCCCGTGCAGCTTCCCGACCTCGAACCCCTCAGTCCCCGCCTCATCCGCCCCTACCACCCCTCCGCGGTGACGACGCGCAGTGATCGAGAGGTCGATCCGCGCTCGGTCGGGCTCGAACAGGAGGACGTCGAGGCGATCTGGCAGGCCGTCGTGCGCTGCTACGAGGCCCGCATCTATCCGGCGATCGCGATCTGCCTCCGTCGCCGCGGCGAGATCATCCTCGACCGATCGATCGGCCACGCGCGCGGCAACGCGCCGGACGACGCCGAGGACGCGCCGAAAGAGCTCGCGACGCCCGACACGCTCTACAACTTCTTCTCGGGCAGCAAGGCCGTGACGGCGATGCTGGTCCACCTCTGCCACGAGCGCGAGCTGCTCCACGTGGACGAGCCGGTCTCGACGTTCATCCCGGAGTTCGCGCGCAAGCGGAAGCATCGCATCACGATCCGGGACGTCCTCTGCCACCGCGCCGGCATCCCGCTCGCGCCGAAGGAGGTCCTCGACCTCGACCTGCTCGCGCGACCGGACGAGATCATCGAGCGGCTCTGCGACCTCGAGCCGATCGCGCAGCCCGGCGGGAACCCCGCGTACCACGCGGTCACGGGCGGCTTCGTTCTCGCCGAGGTGATCCGCCGCGTCACGGGCCGCGACGTGCAGACCTTCCTGAACGACGAGGTCCGCGCCCCGCTCGGGATGCAGTCCTTCGCGTTCGGGGTGCCGAAGGAGCGGCTCGGCGATTGCGCCGTGGACGCGGCCACCGGCCCGCTGCCCTTCGGCCCGCACAAATACCTCCTCGAGCGGGCGCTCGGCTTCCCCATGCTCGAGCTCGTGGCGACCACGAACGACGAGCGCTTCCGGACCGGCGTGGTCCCCGCCGGGAACATCTTCTCGACGCCCGAGGAGATCGGCCGATTCTTCGAGACGCTGAACTGCGGCGGGACCTACGACGGGAAGCACATCTTCGCCGCACGCACGATCCAGCGCGCGACCGAGCCGCAGATCGCGAACAAGATCGACCGCGTGCTGATGATGCCCATCGTCTACAGCATGGGCTTCATGCTCGGCCATCCGATCTTCTCGTTCTTCGGGCCCCGCACGCCGAAGGCCTTCGGGCACCTCGGCTTCATGAACAGCCTCGGTTGGGCCGATCCGGAGCGCGACATCAGCTGCGCGCTGATGACGACGGGCAAGGTGCTGCTCACCTCGCGCCTCGTCTACTGGTTCGACATCATGCGGACGATCTGCACCCGCATCCCGCGCGATCGCGCCGAGGTCTGAGGAAGGCTCGCGAGCGAGCGAGCGAGCGAGCGCGCGCTCAGACGAAGCGCGAGGTCCCGACCGTGCCGTCGCTCTTCGCGTCGTGGGAGTACTGGTACGGCTCGTCGAGGAGCCCGTCGATGCGATCCATCACGTAGTCGACGAGGCCCTGGTAGCGGGCCCGGTGACGCGTCTCGCTCTCGCGCTCGAAGGGGCGCGTTCCCGGCGGCACGGAGAAGCGCGCGAGCTCCGAGGGGGGGATGGGATCGCCGATGCGGTAGGTGACCCGGCCCGGGCTCGTGAGCGGCGAGCGCTTCGGGTAGATCACGTCGCCTCCACTGCAGCCGATCGGCACGATCGTCGCACCGAGGTGGAGGGCCATCTGCGCGAGACCGATGTGGCCGCGCGAGAGGCGACGCGAGCGCGTGCCCTGGGGGAAGACCAGGAGGTCGAGCCCGATGCGGAGGGCCTCCTCGTTCAACTCGACGAACCGCCGCATCATCTGCTGGAAGAGCGCCTCGAGCGCGACTCCGTAGCTCTCCCGGCCCGGATCGAAGCGCCGTCCGAGCATGTCGCGCGGATGGCCGACCAGGGCTTCGGGCAGGCGCCCCTTCGGAGGCTCGAGGTCGTTCACCGAGTCGCGGAGGATCCGGTACTCCTCCTCGGTCGGCTTGCGTCCCGTCGCGTTCACGAAGTCACGGGTGAGCAGATAGCCGCGCGAGGGGATCGGGATGTTGTTCGTCGACCGCATGAAGGTCCGCATCACCGGATGCTCGTAGTTCTTCCCCTTCACCCACGTCGCCGTGTAGCGCGCGAAGCGCCGGTGGAGGTGGTACTGGATGGGCCAGTAGCTGAAGTCGTCCGTGTGGTTCATCGCGTAGACGACGGGAGTCGACGGGATGCGGTCGTCGCCCTCGACCACGAGCTCGATCTTCCGATAGTCCTGGCGCAGGAAAGCCTCGGCGATGAACCGCTGGGCCCAGGGCCGACGGGTGAGACGCGTGGCGTCGAGAAGCGCTTGATCGAGCATGACGCGCTCTTTTTCGGCCCCGGACGACGCGGGGTCAACCATGAAGCGTCGCCGCGGGTCGATTCCCACAGGCACCTAGTGCTCGCTACACGTGGACGCCGCGCGACCATGCGGTCATGGTTCGGGCGCTCCCATGGATCGCGAGAAGCTCCTCGAGCGGATCCGGCGTCTCCTGCGCCTCTCGGAGTCGCCGAACGTCCACGAGGCGGCGAGCGCGGCGGCGCGTGCTCAGGAGCTCATGGCGCGCCATCGGATCGAGTCGGCGGCGCTCGAGCCGGAAGGCCTCGATCCCGGGATCCGCGACTACCCCGACGAGCCCCTCGACACGTCGAAGCGCCTCCGGCCCTGGAAGATGCAGCTCGGCGACGCGATCGCCCGCGCGAACGGCTGCCGCGTCTACGTGCTCGAGCGCGGCTCGATGCTCGAGCTCGTGCCCGTGGGACGCGAGGAGGACGCCGCGCTGGTCCGCGCCCTCTACGGCGAGCTCGTGAAACAGGTCGAATGCCTCACGCGCAAGCACGGCGCGGGAAGGGATCGGACCTTCTGCAACGGCTTCCGGCTCGGCGTGGTCTCGACGCTGCGGGAAAGGCTCGAGCGGGCGAACGTCGAGGCCGAGCGAGGCCTGCTCGAGGGAGGCGTCTTCGACGACGAAGCCACGGTCGGCGGCCCGGACTCGGCCCTCGCCCCCGCGGCGCACGCGCTCGCCGTCGCGAAGCTCTCCGCGCGCGAACACGCCGTCGATCGCTACCTCGAGGAGACGCTCCGCCTCCGGAAGGGAAAGGGGCGCTCGCTCCGCGCGGACGCCGAGGGCTACGAACGGGGCCTGCTCGCGGGACACTCCGTCGCCCTGCCCGACGGCTCGAGCCGCGCGCCGGCGCCGAGCGGACGAAGACGCGCGTGAGCGCGGCGCGGCGCTCCGCTCAGCGGTCGACGAGCTCGTCCGTCTTCCCGAAGAGCGTGAGCAGCGTCGCGAGATCCTCGGCCGACGGCTCGTCCGCCGTCTGGCTCACGTGCAGGAGGACGACGTGCCCTTCGTCGAGCCTCCGGGCCGCGTAGCCGTGCACGGAGCGCGCGAGCGAGCCGTCGTCGAGGGTCCGCTCGACGCCCGTGAAATGCCCCGCGTGCCCGTTCGGGAGCTCGACCGGTCCGAGGTCGGTGGCGCCGTGCAGCTCGACCTGGAGCGCGACCTGCAGCGCCAGGTAGGTCCGCTCGTCGAAGGCCTCGTCGGACTCGTGCGACGCCACCTCGAGCGAGATGCCGAAGACGACGTCGTCTCCCTGCGCCTCTCCGAAGAAGGGCATCCGCGGATCGCCGGTCGGGCACTCGGCCGACCAGGCCTCGGGGGTTCCGGGCACCAGCACGCCGTAGCCGCCGGGACCCTCCACGAGGAACGCGGGTTGCCCCTCCAGCTCGAACACGGTGAGCGAGCACGCGCCGCTCGCATCGCGGTTCAGGATCGGCGTGTACGTCGAGCTCGTCCGGCCCGAGGCCGAGGGCGTGGTGCCCGCGGGGCTCGAATGGGAGCACCCGACGGCGAGGAAGAGGACGGCGAGCGAGCACGAGAGAGCGAGGCGGATCATCGGCCGCGACTCTAGCGCACCACGCAATTCCTGCCCTTCTGTTTCGCCTGGTAGAGGCGTGCGTCGACGACGCCGAGGAAGGCGAGCGCTTCGTCGCCTTCCTTCGGCACGACGGTGCCGACGCCCTGGCTGATCGTCACGCGGGCGCTGACGGGCGAAGCCTCGTGCGGGATGTCTTCGTCGAAGACGAGCCGTCGGAAGCGCTCGGCGGCGACCTCGGCGCCTCCGTCGTCGGTCTCGGGGAGCAGCACGACGAATTCCTCGCCGCCGAAGCGAGCCACGAGATCCTGGCCTCGCGTGCCGCTGGCGAGCGCGCTCGCGACCCGCTTCAGGCAGTCGTCGCCCATCACGTGCCCGTACCGATCGTTGAACTGTTTGAAGCAGTCGATGTCGAGGACGATGAGGGAGAGGGAACGCTGGTGCCGCCTCGCGCTCGCCCACTCGCGCTCGAAGACGAGCTCGAACATCCGGCGATTGGCGATGCCCGTGAGGCCGTCCTTGTACGAGAGGTCCTCGAGCTCGCGCTTGAGCCGGAGGAGCTCTTCCTCGTTCCGCTTCCGCTCGCTGATGTCGAACATGAAGCCGACGAGCGCCTCGACCTCGCCGTCCTTGCGCACCACGTGGACGACGTCGCGGATCCAGACGTAGCTCCCGTCCGCCTTGAGCGCGCGGTAGTCGGCTTCGTGGTCGATTCCGCTCTGCGATTGCGAGACGCAGAAATTCACCACGTACTCGCGGTCCTCCGGATGCATCCGGTTCGCCCAGTCCTCGACCGTGAGCCAGCTCTCGGGCGTGTAGCCGAGCAGCGCTTCGATCTGCGGACCGATGTACGTGAACCGCGTCGTCTTCCAGTCGATCCGCCACGGGATCGCCTTCGTCGACTCGAGCAGGGTCTTGTAGACCGTGCTGTCCGGCTCCATCTCGGTCCGCTCGGCCGCGTTCGATTCGATCTCCACGAGATCCACTCCCCCTTCGTCCCCGAGCATGGATCGCCGCCGTCACGGCGGAAAGGGTGGGAGACGACCCACACCGGCACCTCCCCAGGCGGCCGTCGGGTGCGCTAGTGTTCCCCCATGAATCCGACCCTGTACGATCGGCTCGGCGGAGAGGCGGCCGTGGAGGCGGCCGTTTCGCTGTTCTACGACAAGGTGATGGCCGATCCGAGCCTCGCCCCCTACTTCGCGGGCCTCGACATGGACGCGCAGATCCAGAAGCAGATCGCCTTCATGACGATGGCCTTCGGCGGCCCCAGCCGGTACACGGGCCGGGATCTCCGGACCGCGCACGCGCGGCTCGTCAAGAACGGCATGGGGGACCCGGCCTTCGACGCCGTCGCGACGCATCTGGCCACGACACTCGGGGAGCTCGGAGTCGAAAAGATCCTCGTCGACGAAGTCCTGGCGCTCGTCGAGGGGACCCGAGGGGAGGTGCTCTCCCGATGATGGTCTCCAGCGACTCGGACCTCGAGGCCCGCTTCGACCGCGTCGTCATCGACGACGACTCCGGAAGGCGCGAGCTCAGCCAGGGCGAATTCCTGAGGCTTCCGCTCTCGCAGCGCATCCGCTGTGTGATCGAACGGACCGCGACCTTCTTCGACGGTGCACGCGAGGTCGATCGCCACGCGGCGATCAACGGGCTGCGACGCTCCCAGGCGAAGGGCTGACCTCCCCCCGGGTCGATCGGCGGGCCCGAGCGCCTTCGAGTGGTGCTACGCCTCCTCCGCCGTGAGCCTGCTCCTCGCCAAGCTGCTGATCGCCCCGTCCTTCGTCGCGGGCGTGAGCCTCGTCGGACGGCGTTTCGGCCCGAAGGTCGCCGGTTTCGTCGCGGCGCTCCCCGTCGTCGGCGGTCCGATCCTCGGGCTCCTCGTCGCCGAGCAGGGACCGGTGTTCGGAGCGCGGGCGGCGCTCGCGGGCTCGATCGGCGCGGCCCCGACGATGGTCTTCGCGCTGGTCTACGCGCATCTCGCGTCGCGTCTCGCCTGGGGAGCGACCTTGGGCCTCGCCTACACGGCGTACTTCGCGGCGACGGCCCTGCTCTCGCTCGCGCCGACGAATGCCTTCACCGCGATCGCGATCCCGCTCGCGACGTGGGCTCTCTCGCTCCGTGCCTTCCCTCGGGCCTCGGCCTCGGGGCTCGTGGCGAAGCCCTCGGCCTTCGATCTGCCCGTCCGCATCGTGGCGACGATGACGCTCGTCGTCGCGATCACGACGCTGGCCCGCATCCTCGGCCCCGAGCGGAGCGGCCTGCTCACGCCCTTCCCGATCGCGACGGCCGTGCTCGCCGTGTTCGCGCATCGCGAGGCCGGAGGCGGGGCGGCGGCCGTGCTGCTCCGCGCCCTCGTGCGCGGGCTCTTCAGCTTCTGCACCTTCTTCGTCGTGATCGGCTTCGCCCTCCCCTCGGTCGGTGCCGTTCCGGCCTTCGCGCTGGGCGGCCTCGCGGCGCTCTGTGTCCACGTCGTGATGACGCTGCGTTCCTGAACCTGGGTTCATGCGCCGGCGGGGCGCGACCGTTCATGCTCGGGTGCATGGACCGTTCGAACGAAGACTCCGAAGCCCTCGTCCCGACCTCGCTCGCCGCAGGTGCGCTCCTCGCCCTGCTCTGGGCGATCACCGTCGCCTCCGGCACGAGCCAGCAATTCTTCGAGTGGGCGCTTCCGCCCGCGGTGTACGCACGTGCGCTCGTCGCGCATGCGGCGCCGCTCCGGACGATCGTCGCGATCGACGACGTCTTCGTCGCCGCGTACGTCTCGGCCACGCTCTTCCTCGCGCTCCGCCTCGGCGCGGGACGAGGGCGGATCCTCGCGCTCCTCGTGGGCGTCGGGGGCGTGACGGCCGGCCTCCTCGACCTCGAGGAGAACCACCACCTGCTCGCGCTGGCCCGCCTCGCCGAGAACGACGTCGCGATCCCGCTCGCGGAGATCGTCCATCGCACGACGGCGAGCCAGCTGAAGTGGATGATCGCCCACCTCGCCTTCGTGCTCGCGGGCTTCGCGATGACGGGGACGTCGCGCTTCCTCCCGATCGTGCGCGTCTCGCTGATCGCCCTGCAGCTGCCGCTCGGCGCGCTCGTCTGGGCCGTCGAGGATCCGGCGTTCCGTCCCCTGCTGGTCTCCGCGCGCTACGCCTCGCTCATCGTCGGCTTCCTCGCGGTGGCGTTCCTCTACCGCGAGCCTTCGCCGACTCGCGGCGTCGGCGTCGCAGCCGGCTCAGGTGCACCGGCGTGATGCCGAGGTAGGAGGCGACGTGCTTCGCGGCGACGCGCGCCTCGAGGCCGGGGAAGCGCGTGGCGAAGCTCGCATAGCGCTCCTCCGCGTCGAGACCGAGGAGCTCGTACTCGCGCTCGGCCTTGCGGAGCAGCAGCGCCTCGAGCGAGCGCCGCCCGAGCTCGGCCCATGCGGGAGAGCGCGAGGCGAGCTCGCGGAACGCCGCATGGCTGCCCACGAGCACGCGCGTCGGCTCCTCCGCGACGATGAAGGCGCGCGAGGGCACGCCCGAGAGGAGATCGGCGAGCGAGCCCGAGAGCTCGGCTTCGACGACGAAGGCCTTCGTGCGCTCGGTGCCGTCGGAGAGCGCGAAGTACTCGCGGAGGAGGCCGCGGACGACGACGGCGACCTCGGTCGCCACGACGCCGGCGCGCAGGAAGAGCTCGCCCTTCCCGAGCTCGCGGGGACGGAGGAGGGCGAAGCCCGCGCGGAGGGAAGCTTCGTCCATGGGCGCGAGGCGGTGGAGGGCGGAGGCGAAGGTCGCGAGGTCGGCCGGGAGAATCGTCGGAGTCCGGGCGCGAGGCATTGCCGAGGATGCTACCGCGCTCCGCCCCGGATTCGACCCCGGTGGAAAGTTACGCCGTGCTCGTCCCCACCGCCCGTTCGGGGGAGGTGATGCGCGTCGAATTGCCCTGGATTTCGACGCGACCCGAGGGAGATCGGTCCCCATCTCGGGTATGTTCCGGCAGCTCATGGGAACCCGGAAGCCGCAGTCCGCCCGAAGCGAGTCGTCCATGCCGTCCGACGAGCTCCCACCCACCACCCAGGCTCCGGGCATGGACTCGTGGAAGCAGGTCCGGATCCTCGTCTCCGACGCCGATCGCCGGAAGGTCTTCGAGACCGCCGCGCCTCCGCCGCGCAAGCCGGTCAAGCGCCGGCCCTACGATCCGGAGGCTTGCCTCGCGACGCTCCAGAGGTGGCGGACGATCCTGAGCCAACGCGTCCGTGATCCGCGCAAGTTTCTCGGCATCGACGTGGGGACGAGCCGAGAGGAGGGCGTGGTCTATTGGTCGATCGTCGCCGACCCGAGGAATCGTCACGGCTGGGCCAGACGCGATACGGTCGACGAGACGATCGAGGCGTTCCGAACCGGCCCCCCCGAGACGGTGCCCGCGAGCTTCCACGGGATCGAGGAGGCCTCCGAGCTCATGTGCCTCGTCGCGTTCGCGGCCTTCGGTGCGGACGGCGTCGGGGAGCTCCTCGCCGCGCTCCCAGGCGGTGTCCGCGCCGTTCCCTACGCGTCGATCCAATCGTCGTTGCTGCGACACTTCACGGAGGAGCAGCGGAATGCCCTTCGCTCCCGCCTGCGCGCTGCCATGGACGCCACGGGTCCGGTCGATTGGAAGCTGGTGCTCCTGAGCTGGCTCGGTGAATCCCCCGAGATGATCGCGGCGTACGTCGCGAGGTGGCCTGACGGTGCAGGCCGGGCCAAAGGAGTGACCGCGAGCACGGGTGCGATGGCGACCAACAACCTCGTGCTCCATGCGCTCTTCGGACTGCGCGATCCCGACCGCATCGCGCACGAAGCTCGTCGGCTCGGAGCGTGGCCGCTGTCGCCGGAGGACGCCCGCCTGCTCTTCGCGGCGACCGGCGCCCGCTGCGTGTCCCTCGTGGCGGAGGCGGCTCTCCACGCCTCGTGGAAGGTACCCGCCAAGGCGATGGCCAAGACGCTGCTGCTGGTCGAGGCCCCCGAGACCGCCTGCGCCATGCTCGCACTGCGTGCGAGCCCCGACACGCGCGAGCTCGCGGAGGAGTGGCTGCGCGCGAATCCGGAGCGCACGGCGCTCGGTCTCGTCGCGGCAGCGGCCGGTGAAGGTGCGGGCGCCACCGCGGCGTACGACTACGTGTGCGGGATCGTCCGCGGCGGCGCGACGGCGCTCGTGGAAGACGCCCTCGCGGCCGTCGGCGGCGACGCGGCCGAGACCGTCCGGAGGAAGCTCGCCGCCTCCATGGCGAGGGAGCTGCCCGAGGCGAAGCCTTCCGAGCTGCCGGAATGGGTTCGACTCCATTTCGGAGACGAGGGCCCACGAGCGGCCGCCCCCGTCGTCTTGGATGGGGAACGACGACATCCCGTTCGCCGACTCGACTCGAGGACGTGGACGCCCGAAGAACGACTCCCGGCGGTGCCCGCCCCCGAGACCGCGGGGCCCGAGGTCCCGTTCGACCTCGAGGCCTCGCTCGCGAAGCTCGAATCCCTCGCGTCTCGAACGGAAGGCGACCCGCCGGAGGGCCTTTCCCGACCGCGTTGGGACTGGGAGAGCCTCCGCCTGTCCTTGCCGATGGGTCGCGAGGAGGCGCTCTTCTGGCTCCGCGCGTTCGACGAGGCTCATCGAGGGAGCACCGTCGAGGAGGTGAGGCACGAAGCGACCAGCGAACGCCTCGGCGAGGCTCCGTCGCTCGGATGGCTCGAGCAGAGGCACGCTCGTTCGATTCCCTTGCCCATCTACGTGCTCCACGGGTTCGAGGGCATCGCATGGATCGCGGATCGCACCGACGACATCGTGGCTTCGGTGCGCCGCGTCCTCGACTCCGTCGTCCGCTTCCTCGACCGCGGCGCACGCGAGGAGCTCCGAAGCTTCCTGGTCTCCTCGTCCGATCCCGGGCCGGGATCGCTCCTGCTCGCGGAGCGCCTCGGTGCGACGAAGACCGAGCTTCGCGAGGCCATCGCCAGGCTCCGACGCGAGTACCAGGGCGTTCCGTATCGTCCGGCCCCCCTCCTCTACACGCTCGGAGACCTCGACGAGATCCTCGCGGAGGCGGCGAGGTTGGACGTCAAACCCTGGGTCGCTTGGCAAGCCCGTGAATGGCTCGCGGCGACCGGAGTGGCCGGGCTCGACCGACTCGCGCTCGGCATCGCGGAGGCGAGCGCCGACAAGGCGGACCTCGTCGATTGCCTCGCTGCCGTCGAGGCCCCCGAGGTCGCCCCGATCATGCTGGGCGTGCGGAAGTACGCGGCGTGCAAGGAGGCGGCCCGGGCCTGGTTCGAAGCGCATCCGGTCTTCGCGATCGAAGGCCTCCTTCCCCTCGTCGGCACGAAGGACAAGCTCGCACGCTCGGCCGTCGAGCTCCTGATCGGAGCGCGTCGGCGTGGCTACGGCCCGCTCATCGCCGAGCTCGCCCGTGGCGACGAGTCCGTCGCTGCGCTGGTCCTCGACGAGAGCATGGATCGCTCGCGCCCGACGGCAGCCGATCGCGCCCTCGCGCAGACGCTGCCGTCCATCGCGATCGACACCGAGGCCGGGCCGCGCGCGCTCGGCATCGACGTCGTCGCGCGCGTCGTGGCCGACCTGCGCGGCTCGACGCTCGACGAGCCTTCGCCGGGGCTCGAGGTGCTCCGCGAGCACGCCGATCGGGCCTCCCTCGATCGGTTCGCGTGGGCCCTCTTCGAAGCCTGGTCGAACGACGGCATGCCCGCGAAGCAAGGGTGGCGCCTCGGCGCGCTCGGTCACCTCGGGGGGGACGCCTCGGCCATCGGCCTCGGCAAACGCGTCCGTGCCTGGGCGCGCGACAAGCAGCATGCGCGCGCGGCGCTCGGGGTCGAGTGCCTGGAGGCCATCGGCACCGACATGGCCCTGATGGTCCTGAACGATCTCGAGCAGACGGCTCCGACCCTGGGCATGCGCGATCGGGCGTACCACTGCCTCGAACGCATCGCGGCCGCGCGGGGTCTCGGTCGCGAAGAGCTCGCCGACCGGCTCGTCCCGACCTGCGGCCTCGAGGAGGGAGGGACCCGCACCTTCTCGTTCGGCTCCCGCTCGTTCACGTTCGTGCTGGGCGCGGGTCTCGAACCGATGGTCCGGAGCGCCGAGGGCAAGCTCGCCACCGAGCTCCCGAAGCCCGGGGCGAAGGACGACGCGGCTGCGGCCAAGGCCGCGGTCGAAGACTGGAAGCTGCTGAAGAAGCAGGTGGCCGAGGTCGCGAAGGCCCAGACCGCGCGTCTCGAGCTCGCGATGGTCCTCGGACGTCGTTGGACGCCCGACGATCTCGAATCGCTCTTCCTCGACCATCCGCTGATGAAGCTCCTCGCGCGTCGCCTGATCTGGAGCGCGCACGATGCGAGCGGAGACCGACTCTTCGTCTTCCGGATCGGCGACGACGACTCGTTCTCGAATGGAAAGGACGAAGCCTGCGAGCTCGGACCCGAGGTCGCTTCGGTCGGGCTCCTCCATCCCGCCGAGATCGACGAGACGGAGCGGCGCGCCCTCCGTTCCCTTCTCGCGGACTACGACATCGTCCCTCCCTTCCCGCAGCTCGATCGACGCGTCTACCCGAGCGGCGATCCGTCGCGACCGGACCCCGCGCCGAACCAGCTCGGCGACCGCGCGATCGACCCGAAGGCGTTGGTCTTCGGGCTCGAGGGTCGAGACTGGCGGAGGGCTCCGTTGGACGAGTCCCGCTTCCTGACCTCGCACACGAAGACCTTCGGCGACGTGCAGGCCGTCGTCCGGTACTCGCCCGGCGTCGGGATCGGCGGCTTCACGGAGGACTGGGATCCACAGACGATCGAGGACCTGCGCTTCGTGCAGCTCGATGGGAGCCCCTCGACGGTCCCTGCGCGCGTCCGGAGCGAAGCGATGGTCGACCTGCTGCGCCTCTACGAGAAGGGAACGACGAAGGAATGACCGCCGCCACGAGCCGCGAGAGCTCCTCCGCTTCCCTGCGGAAGCTGCAATTCGTCGACGACAAGTCCTCGAAGTTCTGGCATGCGAGCGTCGACGACACGAAGGTGACGGTGACGTTCGGACGCATCGGGACGAACGGCCAGACCCAGGAGAAGTCCTTCGCCTCGGCCGAGGCCGCGAGGAAGGCCTTCGACAAGCAGGTCGCCGAGAAGCTCGCGAAGGGATACGTGGACGAAGCCGGGGGCGACGCGGCGCCTGCGTCGCCCGCGAAGGAAGCGCGGCGCCCCGAGGTCCGGATCCGGATCACCGAAGCGGATCGACGCGCGGCGCTCGTCGACGGCGTCCCGCCTCCCATCCCGCGACCGGAGCCTCGCCCCTTCGATCGCGGCGCGTTCATCGAGCGCCTCGAGAGCCTCCTCGATCCGTCCGACCGATTCGCGAGCGTCGATCCCGCGAAGCTCGACATCCCGCTCGAAACGAGCCGAGAGGAGGCTTGGCTCCTGCTCTCCCTCTTCGGCGGCATGGGCTCCACTCCGCTCGAGACGCGCCTTTCGCTCATGAAGGCGGACCTCGGAGAGCGGCAGGAAGTCACCTTCCCGACGAATCCCGACGAGACGGTCGCGAGCCTCCGAAGCCGTGGACCATGGGTCGCACGTCTCGTCTTCGGCGCGTTCGGCGCATCTGGCATCGAAGCGTTGATCTGTAGCTCCACGAGGGGGATGTCCCTCGTGTGCGGCGACGTCGACGAGGCCGGGATCGTGCCGTACCTCACGCTCGAAGAGCGTGCTTCGCTGCGCAGCAAGCTCCTCGGCTCGCTCGACGAATCAGACGGCCCTGGCACTCGGGTGGTGGCCATGCTCGGGCAGCTCGGGGAGCCGGCCGAGACGATTCGCCGCTCGGTCGTCGGCTGGTTCCAGGGAAGCGGGCATCCGGATTTCTTCGCATGCCGCTGGGACGGCAACTCCACGCTGCGGGCGCTCTTCGCGCTCGGCGACCCCGACGAGATCGCCCGCGAGGCGATTCGGCTCGAGGCCCTCCCGACGACCCCCGCTGAAATTCGGATGCTGCTGGCGTCGACCGAGCTGCGGTGCCTCGACCTCATCGTCGAAGCGATTCGGATCGCGCCCACGAGAGCGTTGGCCGAGGCGTTCGCGCGGGCGCTCGCGCTCGTCGAGGCTCCCGAGTGCACACCCCGCATGCTGCGGCTCCTCCACGAGCCCAAGGCGGCTTCCGTGGCACGCCAATGGCTCGACGGGCATCCCTTCTTCGGTGCCGAAGGCGCGGCACCGCTCGCCGCGCAACGCGACGACGTGGGTGCCGAGGCGCTCTCCTACCTGAGGGCTCTCGCCAAGCGGGGTCTCGACGAAGCGCTCGAGCATGGGTTCGCCACGCTTCCGCCGGGAGACGCCACGGCCCTGAGACAATCCCTTCGACGAGCTTCCGAGGTCGCGCTCGCCGAAGCGACGCTGGACGAGCTGCCGGCCTGGGCACGGCGCTGCTTCGGGGATCCGGCCGAGCTCCTCGTCGAGCCCGTCGTGCTCTCCGATGCCGAGAGGCATCCCGTGCCGCGCGTGGAGCTCGACGTTCCGAAGCCTTCCTTCCCCGCGCCTCTTCCCGCGCCCCTCTCGCTCCCCGAGCCGCCTCCGTTCGACTTCGAAGCGTGCATGCAGCGGCTGCGGAGGGCCCATTTCAACTTCCAGTTCCATTGGCCCGCAGCGAACCTCGCGCTTCCGCTATCCCGCGAAGAGGCCGGCTTCTGGTACGAGGCGTACGTTCTCGGGCGATCCCCCGCATTCACCGAGCCCGCGCTCCGGGCGTGGGTCGCCGCCCCGACGCCGCGCGCGCTATCGAGGAATCCATCGCCCGAGCTCGTGGCCCCGCTCTACGTCCTCTTCGGGTTCGCCGGCATCGACGCGGTCCTGCGCCACTCCTTCGCGCAGTGGCAGGGCGTGGAAAAGGTGGCGAAGGACATCGTTCCCTTCCTCTCCACGGACGCCCGCGACGCCCTTCGAGCCCACCTCCTGAGCGCCGAGGACCCATCCGTGGGCATGATCGAGCTCGCCATCCGGCTCGGCGCTTCGAAGGCCGAGATCGGGCCTGTGATACGCCGCTTCGCGACGGAGCCCGGGAGGTGGTCCCAGGTCACGTGCCGATGGCTCCCCTTCCTCGAGACGCCGGAGGAAATGGTCTCGGAGGCCGCGCGCCTCCAATCGGAACCGGGGGACGCCACCGCCGCGAGCGAATGGCTGGCCGCTGCGGGGCTCGCGGGCGTCCCCTTGCTCGCCGCGGCCATCGAGTCGCAGCGCGCGGACAAGGCCTCGCTCCTCGCGGTGCTCGCGGGCGCCCGGGCGCCTTTCGTCGCCCCCCTCATGCTCGCCCAACGCACGAGCGGCCCCTGCAAGGAAACCGTCCGACGGTGGCTCGAAGCGAACCCCGTCTTCGCGATCGAAGGCCTCCTGCCTCTCGTCGGCACGAAGGACAAGCTCGCGAACGCGGCCGTCGACTGCCTCCGCGCGCTCCGGCGGCGCGGTTACGGCCCGCTGATCGCCGAGCTCTCGAACGGGGATGCGACGGTCGAGAAGCTCGTCCTCGACCCGAGCGCTGGGCTCGCGAAGCCGAACGCGGCCGATCGCGCGCTCGCGCCCTTGCTCCCCGCGATCGGCCTTCGGACCGAGGCGGGACCGAGGAAGCTCGGCGACGAGCAAGTCGCGATCGTCCTCGCGGAGCTCCGCTCGAGCTCGCTCGGTGCGCCGACGGCGAGGCTCGCCCTTCTTCGCGAGCACGCCGATCCGGCTTCGCTCGATCGCTTCGCCTGGGCGCTCTGCCAGGGCTGGCTGAGGGACGGCGCTCCGTCGAAGGATCGATGGAAGCTCGAGGCCGTCGGCCAGCTCGGAGGCGACGCCGCCGCGATCGAGCTCGCGAAGCTCGTCCGAGTCTGGCCCGGCGAGAGCCAGCACGCGCGCGCCGTCCTCGGGCTCGAATGCCTCCGGGCCATCGGCACCGACACGGCGCTGATGCAGATCCACGGCATCGCGCAGAAGGTCGCCTTCAAGGGCATCAAGGAGCGCGCGAACGAATGCCTCGACGGCATCGCGCTCGATCGTGGACTCGGCCGCGAGGAGCTCGCCGATCGCATCATCCCCGACGGCGGCCTCGACGAGCGGGGGACGCGGGTCTTCGACTTCGGTCCCCGTTCCTTCACCTTCGTGCTCGGCCCGGACCTCAAGCCGATGGTGCGTGACGCGACGGGAAAGCGACTCCCCGATCTCCCGAAGCCGGGAGCGAAGGACGACGCCGTGGTCGCCACCGCCTCGGTCGCCGCGTGGAAGCTCCTCAAGAAGCAGGTCGCCGAGGTCGCGAAGACCCAATCCGCACGGCTCGAGCTCGCCATGGTCGTCGGGCGTCGGTGGACGCCCGAGGAATTCGAGAAGCTCTTCGTCCGACATCCCGTGATGGGCCACCTCGTGCGTCGCCTCGTCTGGGGCGCCTACAGCACGACCGGCGAGCTCGTGACGAGCTTCCGCGTCGGCGACGACGGAACGTTCTCCGATTCCTCGGACGAGCCCTGCGCGCTCGGCGAAGGAACCGCGACCGTGGGCGTGCTCCATCCCTCCCATCTCTCCGATGCGGAGAAGGGCTCCTGGGGCGAGCTCCTCTCCGACTACGAGATCCTCCCGCCCTTCGTCCAGCTCGGCCGGCCGACCTACACGCTGACCGACGAGGAGAAGCGTTCGGGGCGGATCCGCCGCTTCTCGGGCTACGAGCTCGACCCGAAGACCTTCGTCTTCGGGCTCGAGGCCCTCGGATGGCGCCGCGAGCAGCCCGACGACAGGGATGCCTTCATGCTCCATTCGAAGACCTACGGCCCGGTGACCGCCTATGTCACGTATTCCCCGGGCGCCTTCATCGGTTCGCACTGGGACGAGTGGAAGCCGCAGCGCATCGAGGGCCTCGGCTTCGTGCGCGACGGAACCCCGCTCGGCGTCTCCCTGCTCTCGGCGCAGGACGGCTCGAGCTTGTCGCTCGACGCGATCGATCCCGTCGTGCTGAGCGAAGCGCTCCACGATCTCACC
>JAXLYX010000019.1:0-126948 GCA_046351215.1 Polyangiales bacterium
CGCCGCGATCCCGGCGGCCTTCGAGTCGGACGAGTACCGGACGCGCCGCGAGGCGATCGAGGCCCCGTTCAAGGACCGGGGCGAGACGGCCGTCGACTCCGTGGCCACGCTGGCGGCCGCGCGCTCGATCGCGTTCGAGGAGACCGACACCGGCTTCCAGATCCAGGCGATGAAGGACGGCGAGAAGCTCTCGGACGAGGAGGCCGAGAAGCTCCCCGAGGCCGAGAAGCAGCGGCTCGACGAGGCCATGGACGAGGTGGGGGCCCAGATCGAGAAGCTCTTCGACGAGGTGCCGCGCTGGCAGAAGGACCTCCGCGACGCCGTGCGCGTGCTCGACCGGCAGACGGTGAAGACCGTCGTCGACCACCACATCGAGGACGTCCGCCGCCACCACGACGATCTGCCCGAGGTGAAGGCCTTCCTCGACCGCGTGTACCAGGACCTGCTCGAGGAGCTGCCCGACGTCGTCGGGGCCGCGGCCGCGCCCTCCGAGGGAGGGCCGTCCGAGCCCGAGGCCCAGGTCCTCTCGCGATGCCGGATCAACGTGCTCGTCGAGCACGGGGGCAAGACGGGCGCGCCCGTCGTCGTCGAGGACCATCCGACGATCTCGAACCTCTTCGGTCGCATCGAGCACGTCTCGCGGCAGGGCGCCCTCTCGACCGACTTCGCGCTGATCAAGGCCGGCTCCCTCCACCGCGCGAGCGGGGGCTACCTCATCGTCGACGTCGAGAAGCTGATCGAGACCCCGAACGCCTGGGACCAGCTCAAGCGCGCCTTCCGTGCCCAGGAGGTGCGGATGGAGATCCCGGACGAGATCTTCCTCGCCCAGGGAGGCGCCGTCTCGCTCACGCCGGAGCCGATCCCCTTCGACGTGAAGATCGTCTTCGTCGGCGAGCGCGCGACCTACTACGTCATGGCCGAGCTCGATCGCGAGCTCGACGAGCACGTGAAGGTCATCGCGGACTTCGAGGACGACGTGCCCCGCACGGCGGAGACCGAGCTCGCCTACGCGCGCCTCTGCGCGAAGCTCATCAAGCAGAAGTCGCTCCGGCCCTTCGATCGGACCGCGGTGGCGCGGGCCGTCGAGCGCGCGGCCGAGCGGGCGGAGGACGCCTACCGGCTCACCACGAACCTGAGGTGGCTCGCGGACCTGCTCGTCGAAGCCGACCACCACGCCGAGCTCGCGGGTCGGGACGTCGTCGTCCGCGCCGACGTCGAAGCCGCGCTCGAGGGGCGCGCGAGCCGTGCAGGCCGCCTCCGGGCGATCTCGCTCGAGCAGGTCCGGAACGGGATCGTGACGCTCGACGTGAACGGATCGATCGTCGGGCAGATCAACGCGCTCGCCGTCATCTCGCTCGGCGACTTCGCGTTCGGCCGCGCGTCGCGGGTCACCTGCCGCGTGCGCGTCGGTCGCGGCCAGGTGGTCGACATCGATCGCGAGGTCGCGCTCACCGGTCCGATCCACTCGAAGGGCGTGCTGATCCTCCAGGGCTATCTCGGTGGGACGTACGGCCACGACCACCCGCTCTCGGTCGCCGCGAGCCTGGTCTTCGAGCAGAACTACGAGGGCATCGAGGGCGACAGCGCGTCGCTGGCCGAGCTGCTCTGCCTCCTCTCGGCGCTCGCCGACATCCCCGTCCGGCAGCAGATCGCGGTCACCGGCGCCATCGACCAGCGCGGTCGGGTGCAAGCGGTCGGCGGGCTGAACGAGAAGATCGAGGGCTTCTACGACTCCTGCCGGGAGCTCGGGGGCGTCGACGGACATGCCGTCGCGATCCCGGCCTCGAACGTCCGCCACCTCATGCTTCGCCCCGACGTCGTCGAGGCCGCCCGGGCCGGTCGCTTCCAGGTCATCCCCGTGACCACGGTGGACGAGGCGATCGAGCTCGTGACCGGCGTCCCCGCGGGTCGGCCATCCCCCGATGGGCGCTACCCGGACGGCAGCTTCCACGCGCGGGTGGCGACGAGGCTCCGCGGCTTCGCGAAGGCCGGGGGCGGCGCCTTGGGCTGAGGCCCCTCCCCAGGCGCCGGGGGCGTGGTTATCGATCGGGAACGAGGTTCCCGTGATCGTCGTCTGTCCGTCCTGCCAATCGAAGGTCCGAGTGCCCGAGAGCCGTCTCGGGGAGACGTCGCGGTGCGCGCGCTGCAAGGGCTCGCTGACGCCCCTCGAGCGCCCGATCGCCATCGCGAGCGAAGCGGAGTTCGAGGCGCTCGTCCGCGAGTCGTCGCTGCCCGTGATCGTCGACTTCTGGGCGCCCTGGTGCGGTCCGTGCCGCATGGTCGCGCCCGAGATCGAGAAGCTCGCGCTGGCGCGCAAGGGGAGGGCGGTCGTCGTGAAGGTGAACACCGACGAGCTCCCGACGCTCGGTCAGCGCCATGCGATCGCGAGCATCCCGACCGTGGCGGTCTTCCACCACGGCCGGGAGAAGCATCGGATCAGCGGCGCGATGAGCGCGGGCCAGATGGCGAGCGCGCTCGGCCTCTAGCCGCGGTCAGTGCAGGACCGCGGGCTTGCGCGCGGCCGTGCTCTCGGGTGACGCCGCCTCGCGGGCGCCGACGCGGACCTTGGCCTTCTCGAACTCCATCACGCCGTCGTCGACCGGCCCGTTGCGGAGCTTCACGACGTCGACGAGGTAGTTCATGCCGAGCTTCCAGGGCCACTTCGAGCCCTGGCGCGGCAGGCCGCCGATCGAGCGTTGGACGTAGCCGGCGCCGAAGTCGAGGAGCGGGGTGCGCTTCATCGACGCGTCGCGGTTGCGCGGCACGAAGACGTCGTACCCCTTCTCGTCCATGTGATGGAGGAGCCGGCAGAAGTACTCCGAGACGAGGTCCGCCTTCAGCGTCCACGACGAGTTCGTGTAGCCGATCGTGAAGCAGGAGTTCGGCACGTCGCTCAGCATCATGCCCTTGTAGGTCATGGTGTCGGCGAGGCTCACCAGGCGCCCGTCCACCCGGAGCTCGGCGCCGCCCATCATCTGGAGCGTGAAGCCCGTGGCGGAGACGATGATGTCCGCCTCGAGCTCCTGGCCCGACGCGAGCTTCACGCCCTTCTCGGTGAACGTCTCGATGGTGTCCGTGACGATCGAGACCTTGCCCTCGCGGATCGTGCGGAACAGGTCGCCGTCGGGAACGGCGCAGAGCCGCTGATCCCACGGGTTGTACCGGGGCTTGAAGTGCGTATCGATGTCGTAGCCGGGCGGGAGCTGCTGCTCGAGCATCTTCCGGATGCCCTTCTTCACGAGCTCCGGACGCCGCTGGCTCATCTGGTAGACGGCGAGGTTCAGGAGCACGTTCTTCCAGCGCGTGATCGAGTAGGCGACCTCCTCGGGGAGGACCTTCCGCATCGCGCCGGCGAGCGGATCCTTGCCCGGCACCGTGACGATGTACGTCGGCGAGCGCTGGAGCATCGTCACGTGCGCGGCCTCGTCGGCCATCGAGGGCACGAGGGTGACGGCCGTCGCACCGCTGCCGATCACGAGGACCTTCTTGCCGCGGTAGTCGAGCTTGTCCGGCCAGAACTGCGGGTGGATCAGCTGTCCCTGGTAGCGGGCCATGCCGGGCCAATCGGGCGTGTAGCCCTTGTCGTAGCGGTAGTAGCCGCTGCAGTTGTAGACGAAGCTCGCCGTGAGCTTCACCCGCTCGCCGGTGTCGGTGCGCTCGGCCTCGACGGTCCAGCGACGGTCGGCCGACGACCAATCCGCACGCACGACCTTGTGGTGGAAGCGGATCTTCCGATCGATGCCGGCCTCGCGCGCCGTGTCGCGGATGTACTCGAGGATCGTCGGCCCGTCGGCGAGCGCCTTCTCGCCCGTGTAGGGACGGAAGCGGTAGCCGAGCGTGTACATGTCGGAGTCGGAGCGGATGCCCGGATAGCGGAAGAGATCCCACGTGCCTCCGATCACGTCGCGCGCCTCGAGGATGGCGTACGACTTCGTGGGGCAATCGTGCTGGAGCTGATGCGCGGCTCCGATGCCCGAGAGTCCCGCGCCCACGATCAGCACGTCGACGTGTTCTTGGCCCATCCCCGACTCCTTGGCTGGGTCCCCTCGGGGACCGACCGATTCCTGTGCTATTGACTTATAGTCAACGGCGGCGGGCGTCAAGGGGGCGGTCCGAGGGCGGGGCGGGAAAGGCCGGCCGCCGCACCCGAGGATGCGGCGGCCGGCACGGTTCAGGCGGCTCGATCGTCACCGTCGGAGGGGGCCCGGACCTCGGGGATCGGACGGCTCTCCTCCTCGCCGCGGCTCACGGTCGGCTCCTCGACCACCTGGGTCGGGCCCGGCCCCGCGGTGGAGCCGAGCCGGGCGGCGGCCGCCGTGGCGAGGGTGCCGAGCCCCGCGACGAGCTCCCGCGTGCCGTCTCCGGCCTGCGCGAAGAAGCCGTTCACGACCTCGGCCGCCGACTGGCCCCGGATCAGCGACTCGGCGATGCGGGCGACGTCGTCGGTCGTTCCGTACAGGTTCGCCTGCATCTTCGTGAAGAGGCTGGCCTGCGCGTTGGCGACCGCCACCCGGACCTCCTTCTCGGCTTCGATGCGGAGCTTCGCGAGCTCGAACTCCTGGGCGACGCGACCGTGCTGCTCCCGGGCCTCGAGCTCGCGGCGCACGACGGTGTCGATGCGATCGCGCTCGACCTCGACCTCCGCGCGGCGCACCTCGATCGGGATCATCGCACGGACCTTCTCGCCGCCCGCCCGCAGCCTCTCGGCCTCGGCGTCCGCTTCGGCGCGCTTGCGCGTGGCCTCGGCCTCCGCGTCGGCCGCGACGCGGCGCGCTTCCGCCTGCTTCGCGAGCGTGTAGGCCTCGGCGTCCGCGCGGCGCTGCTCACCGACGTACGCCATCTCGGCCTCCGCCTCGGCGGCGAGCACCTTCTGCACCTTGCCTCGCTCGGCGTCCTCGCGGACGCGGACGGTCTCGACCTGCTGGCGCGCACGCTCGCGCAGCGCCTCCGCCTCGGCGAGGGCCTGCTCCGCAGCCGCACGACGACGCTCGGCCTCCGCGATCCGCTCCTGCTTCTCGCGCTCGGCCACCTCGATCGCCTGCTCCTCGGCGCGAGCGGCGATCGCGAGCGCCTGCCGCTTCTCTAGGTCCGCGAGGTCCATCTGGCGCCGCGCCGCGATGGTCTCGAGGTGGGCGTCACGGGTGGTCGACGCACGGACCCTCTCCACCTCGGCCCGCTGCCGGGCCTCGGCCTCGTTCTCCACGCGCTCGAGCTCGAGCACCTGGCTGCGGGCCACGACGTCCTGCTCCTTGCGCACCTTCTCTCCTTCCCGCACGAGGCGGTTCCTCTCCGTGAGGTTCAGCTGGGTGATCTCGGCGATCTTGCGGCGACCCTGGGCGTCGAAGATGTTGCCGTCCCGGAGGAAGCTCTCGTCGGTCTGGTCGAGGCGAGAGATCGTGACCGTCTCGAGCACGAGACCGTTGCTCCGGAGGTCCTCGCCGACGAGACGGACGACCTCGTTCAGGAACTCGTCACGCTCCGAGTTGAGCTCTTCGAGCGTGCGGCTCGCGGCGGCCGTACGGAGCGCCGAGACCAGCTTGTCCTCGACGAGGGCCTTCACCTCCGGCGAGCGGCTCATGCGGTCGCCGAGCGAGCGAGAGGCCTGGAGGATGCTCTCGGCGTCCGGCTGCACTCGGACGAAGAACTCCGCGCGGACGTCCGCACGGAGCTTGTCGCTCGTGATGAGGGCGTCCTCGTTCTCGCGGCAGACCTCGAGCTTGATCGTCTGGAGCGAGACACGTACGAGCTCGTGGACGAACGGCACGACGAGCGCGCCGCCGTCGCGCACGACGCGCGCTCCTCCGAGGCCCGTCCGGACGAAGGCCTCGTTGGCCTTCGTGCGCTGGAAGAGCTTCGTGATGGTGGCGAGCACGGTCGTGGCGGCGAGCACGAGCGTGCCCGTGCCGGCGAAGACCGCGGTCTCCGCCGCGCCGAGGGGTTGTCCCACCACACGCGCGATCACGGGCGTCGCGACCAACGCGATACCGAAGAGAGTGGCGAGCCAGGCTGTCATCGATGGTTCTCCGTTTCTGGATCGACCGGGGGCGAGAGCGCCTCCGGTGGAAGGGGGACGACGAGGTCGCGGTGCCGGCTCCGGTCGTGGTCGACCACCAGCACGTGCGCGCCCACGGGCGGCAGCGGCTCCTCGCTCTCGACGGGGACGCGCAGCTCCGTTCCGTCGTCGTGGCGGACGCGGATCACGCCTTCCGAGGCCGAGAGACGCAGCACGACCACGCCGACGCGTCCGCGCCGCTCGGAAGGGGACGAAGCGTAGGTCTCGACGCTCGGGATCATGGAGGCCACGAGTCGGGTGAAGACCGGATTCACGGTCACCGCGAGCACCGATGCGAGGACGACCGACACCCACGCATCGATCGGTCTCGGCAGGAACGACGGGGTCACGGTCGCGAGCAACCAGCCGCTCGCGCCGAAGAGGGCCGAGAGGCCGAAGAGACCCACGACCACCGGCACGCGTCCGAGGCCGACGATCGACAGCAGGGCTGGCAGCGGGGACGAGCCCGCACCGTCCGCGTCGCCGTCGCCGTCGCCGTCGCCATCCGCGTCGCCATCCGCGTCGCCCGTGGCCGCGCCGAGCACCGCGCCGACGGAGAGGAGGACCGAGGCGGCGAGCGCGATCGCGAAGAGCCATTCGTGCGCACGGAGGGGATGCATGGAGACCTCGACTCCCGACTGAGCAAGCGCGATGCCAAGCGATGAGAGCTCTTCGTGTCTGCTGAATCCGCCTAGAGAAGGTCGACGCGCGTTCGATTCGCCTAGGTGGAATGCATCGTCCGATGCAAGATGCACGGATGCCGCGAGCCGTCCCCCGTTCCGTCGCACGCAGCGTCGAGAGGCTGCTCGGCAATCCACTCGATGTCCCCGCGGACGAGCGGGAGGAAGCCGTCCGGACGATCTCCCGAGCGTCGCCGTCCGGCCTCTCGGAGTGGGCCGCGGCGCTCGGCGCCGAGCCGGTCGCGCTCGCGGTCGCGGTGTCCGCCATCGGAGCCGGCCGGGAGCCCTCCGAGGCCCTCGTGGCCGCGAGGTCGGTCCTCCGCGAGCCGAAGTCCGCGCCGCTCGCCTCCGAGCTCGTGCGGATCGCGTCCGCGTCGAGCCGGTGCACGTCGGCCCTCGCGGCGATCGCGGGCGAGAGCGACGCGCTCACGGAGCTCCGTCGGGCCACGTGGGGGGCCTGTTTCGGGCGCTCGATGCTCCACGCCCGCCACGTCGCCCGCGTCATCCGCGATCACGACGTGCTCGTCACCGGGGAGACCGGCACGGGCAAGGAGCTCGTCGCCGAGGCCATCCTCGCGGGGGCCTTCGGGCCGGTCGACGCGGGGCCTCCGCCGAGGGCGGCGCTCAACGTCGCGGCCGTCCCCGAGACGCTGGTGGAGAGCGAGCTCTTCGGGCACCGACGCGGGGCGTTCACGGGCGCGACAGCCGATCGCCGCGGTCTGATCCGCTCGGTCGACGGGGGCTGCCTCTTCCTCGACGAGGTCGGCGAGCTCCCGCCGACCGTGCAGGCGAAGCTCCTCCGCGTCATCGAGACCGACCGAGTCCAGGCGATCGGCTCGGACGTCACGCATGCGGTCGACGTCCGCTTCGTCGGGGCCACGCACCGGGATCTCCGGGCGGCGATCGAGGCCGGCACGTTCCGCGAGGACCTCTACCAGCGCCTCGCGGGCACCGTCCTCCACGTGCCGCCGCTGCGCGAGCGCCCCGGGGACGTCGTGGCGATCGGCGAGCGGTTCCTCGAAGAGATCCCCCTCGGTGGTCCCATGGCGGCGGAGATCGCTCGAGTGCGCCGCTGGCTCCACGGCGACGAAGCCCGCCGCCACGCCTATCCCGGCAACGTCCGCCAGCTCAAGAACGCGCTGCGGAACCTCCTGCTCGGGCTGCCGCACGCCCTCTCCGAGGCGCCCGCGTCGCCCGCCCTCCGGGCCTCCTTCGCGGGCGAGGTCGTGCCGGAGCGGATCCGGGGCGGCAGCGCGACGTTGGCCGAGGTGGAGGCTTGGTACGCGCATCGGGCGCTCGAGGCCTCGCGCGGGAACGTCGCGGCCGCCGCCCGTCTCCTCGGCATCGACCGGACCACCCTCGCCCGCAAGCAGCGGAGCTTCGCGGGAGCCGGCGTCGGGGGCTCGGAGACGGGCGGAGGGGAGCTCAGGGGACGAGGGAGACCCGGAACCTCCGGCCCTTGATGCGCCCGTTCGAGAGACTCTCGAGGGCCCGCCCGGAGACGCGCTTCGAGACCGCGACGTAGGCGAAGTGGTCGTGGATCTCGATCTTCCCGACGTCGCTCGCGTCGAGCCCGCCGGCCTCGCCCGTCAGCGCGCCGAGGATGTCCCCGGGCCGGACTTTCTCCTTCCGACCCCCCGAGATGCGGAGGGTGTCCATGCGGGCCTCCCCTGGCTCGACGGACGCCGTGTCCCCTTCGTCGCGTGCCTCGCCCGTGCCGAGCGGGGCGCGCTCGATCGCGAGGCCGAGCCGCTCCTCGAGCGCCGCGAGCTTCGAGGCTTCGCGAGGCGTGACCAGCGAGATCGCGAGCCCTTCCTTCCCGGCCCGACCGGTGCGGCCGATCCGATGCACGTAGACCTCGGGCTGCGGGGCCAGCTCGTAGTCGACCACGAGGTCGAGCCCCTCGATGTCGAGACCGCGCGCGGCGACATCGGTGGCGACGAGGATGCGCGTGCTCCCGTTGCGGAACTTCGCCATCACCGTGTCGCGCTGGAACTGCTCGAGGTCGCCGTGCAGGCCCTCGGCGCTCCGTCCCGCGCGGCGGAGCGCGGCCTCCACCTCCACGACGGTCGCCTTGAAATTGCAGAAGACGAGAGCCGATTCGTGGGGATGCGCCGCGAGCACGTCGATCAGCGCGCCGAGCTTCCGGTCCGCGGGCACGACGTGGGCGCGTTTCTCGATGTGGGCTCCCTGGCCCGCTTCGTCCTCGACCGTGACGCGCACCGGATCGCGCTGGAACGCCCGGCTCATCGCGTCGAACGAGGGCGGGAACGTCGCCGAGAAGAAGACGCTCTGACGCGCCCTCGGGAGGGCGTCGAGCACCTCGTTCATGTCGCGCTCGAACCCCATGTCGAGCATCCGGTCGGCCTCGTCGAGCACGACGGTCGCGACGTTCCGGGCATCGAGGGTGCCCCGACGGAGGAGGTCGAGGACGCGGCCCGGCGTGCCCACGGCGACGTGCGCCCCCTTCTCGAGCGCGCTCTCCTGCGGCCTGATCGGCTGGCCCCCGGCGAGCACGAGGACCTGCAGCCCGGGGAGCCGGCGCCCGAACGTGCGCATCGCGCGAGCGACCTGCGCGCAGAGCTCGCGCGTCGGACAGAGCACGAGCGCCTGAAGCTCGCGACCCTCGAGCCGGACCTTCTCGAGGATCGGGAGGGCGAAGGCGGCCGTCTTGCCGCTGCCCGTCCGCGACCGCCCGACGAGGTCCCTTCCCGCGAGCAGCGGCGGGATGCTCTGCTCCTGGATGGGCGTGAGTCGCTCGAATCCGAGCTCCTCCAGCACCGAGAGCAGCGGCGGTGAGAGGGGAAGCGTCCGGAATTCGCTGGGCATCGTGGCGGAGGGTAGCGCGCCCGGGATCCCGGCGCCTTCGCGGGGCCTCGACGGAGGGCGGGAAGGCCTGCCCGATCCCACGGAAAACCCGAACCTCCCCCGTCGCCTGGCTTCCGTCGCCGTCTCGTGAATCCTATATGTCCCCCTGCGGACCTCCCGCCTGCCCGAGGCCGGGTACGTCCGCCCACCCGAGACCGCGAGATCGAGATGCCTGCCTACCGTTCCAAGACCTCCACGTTCGGCCGCAACATGGCGGGGGCCCGCGCCCTCTGGCGCGCCACCGGCATGAAGGACGGAGACTTCGGGAAGCCCATCATCGCGGTCGTCAATTCGTTCACCCAGTTCGTCCCGGGCCACGTCCACCTCAAGGACCTCGGCCAGCTCGTCTGCCGCGCCGTCGAGGACGCCGGCGGCGTCGCCAAGGAGTTCAACACGATCGCCGTCGACGACGGCATCGCGATGGGCCACGACGGCATGCTCTACAGCCTGCCCTCGCGCGACGTGATCGCGGACTCGGTCGAGTACATGGCGAACGCCCACACGGCCGACGCCCTCGTCTGCATCTCGAACTGCGACAAGATCACCCCGGGCATGCTCATGGCCGCGATGCGCCTGAACATCCCGGCGATCTTCGTGTCCGGCGGTCCGATGGAGGCCGGCAAGACGAAGCTGTCGAAGCATCGCCTCGACCTCGTCGACGCGATGGTCATGGCCGCCGATCCGAAGGTCGACGACGCGACGGTCGCCGAGGTCGAGCGCAGCGCGTGTCCGACCTGCGGCTCCTGCTCCGGCATGTTCACCGCCAACTCGATGAACTGCCTGACGGAGGCCCTCGGCCTCTCGCTGCCGGGCAACGGCACGACGCTCGCGACGCACTCGGACCGCAAGCGCCTCTTCCTCGAGGCCGGCGCGCGCATCGTCGAGCTCGCGCGTCGCTACTACGAGCAGGGGGACACGAGCGTGCTCCCGCGCTCGATCGGCAGCTTCCAGGCGTTCGAGAACGCGATCGCGCTCGACATCGCGATGGGCGGCTCGACCAACACGATCCTCCACCTCCTCGCGGCGGCGCAGGAGGCCGAGGTCCCGTTCACGATGACCGACATCGATCGCATGTCGCGTCGCGTGCCGAACCTCGCGAAGGTCGCACCGGCCACGCAGAAGTACCACATCGAGGACGTGCACCGCGCGGGCGGGATCATGGCCATCCTGGGCGAGCTCGATCGCGCCGGCCTCCTCCACCGCGACGTCCCGACGGTGCACTCGCGCACGCTCGGCGAGGCGATCGATCGCTGGGACGTGAAGCGCACGGACGACCCGGCCGTGCACGAATTCTTCCGCGCGGGACCCGCGGGCATCCCGACGCAGGTCGCGTTCAGCCAGTCGACGCGCTGGCCGGACCTCGACCTCGATCGCGCCGAGGGCTGCATCCGCGACCTCGAGCACGCGTACTCGAGGGACGGCGGCCTCGCGGTGCTCTACGGCAACCTCGCGCCGGACGGCTGCGTCGTGAAGACGGCGGGCGTCGACGAGGGCAACCTCTTCTTCGAGGGGCCCGCGCACGTCTGCGAGAGCCAGGAGGACGCGGTCGCGGACATCCTCGAGGATCGCGTGAAGGCGGGCGACGTCGTCGTCGTGCGCTACGAGGGCCCGAAGGGCGGCCCCGGCATGCAGGAGATGCTCTATCCGACGAGCTACCTGAAGTCGAAGGGCCTCGGGAAGGCCTGCGCGCTCGTCACCGACGGGCGCTTCTCGGGAGGCACGAGCGGCCTCTCGATCGGCCACGTCTCGCCCGAGGCCGCGAGCGGCGGGAACGTCGCCCTCGTGCGCGATGGCGATCCGATCCGCATCGACATCCCGAACCGGAGGATCGAGCTGCTCGTCTCCGCGGAGGAGCTCGAGGCGCGTCGCAAGACCTGCGCCTTCAAGCCCTCGAAGGTCCGTCCGCGCAAGGTCTCGGCCGCGCTCAAGGCCTACGCCCTGCTCGCGACGAGCGCCGACAAGGGCGCCGTCCGCGACCTCTCGAAGCTCGAGGGCTGAGCGGCTCGGACCGTCGGCGGGTCGGACCGTCGGCGGCTCAGACCGCCGGCGGCTCGGAGCGCCTCGCCACGTGGGCGCGCTCCTTCGCCGCATACATGCGCTGGTCCGCGAGCGCGATCAGCATGTCGACGCTGCCGACCTCCGCGCTGTTCGCGAGGCCGATGCTGAGCGTCGGCGCGTCGGGGAGCCCCTCGAGGTTCTTCGAGACGCGCTCGCGGATACGTTCCGCGATGTTCTCCGCGTGGGCATAGTCGGTGTCGACGACGACGACGAGGAATTCGTCGCCGCCGTACCGGCCGACGAAATCGCCCGGACGAAGGGCGTCGCGGATGCCGCGGGCCACGAGTCGGAGGACCTCGTCGCCCCGGGCGTGCCCGTAGCGATCATTGATCTCCTTGAAGCGGTCGAGGTCGACGAAGAGGAGCGTGAGCGGCCGACCGTTGCCCTTCGAGTGCGCGAGCATCTCGGTCAGGCCCTCGACCACGTACGGGCGGCTCGCCACGCCCGTGAGCTCGTCCGTCTGCACCTTCGCGAGCAGCGCCTCGCGTCCCGACGCGTGGTACGTCTCGAGCGCGAGCTCGAGGTCGAAGGCGACCACGCGGCCGAGCGTCACGAGCAGCTCGGCTGCCCGTCCCGGCTCCGCACGGACGAGGGATTGCGCGAGCAACGCCTCGAGCTTGGCGAAGGCCCCGACGTAGAAGCTCGGAGCGATGCCGAGCAAGGCGTGCGTCTTGCCGACGCGCAGACGGGTCTCGACGTAGTCGAGGCGGTCGATGCCCTTGCCGAGCGTGCGGAGGTAGCGGCGGAGGTGCCTACGGAGCGTCGCGCGGCGATGCGACTCCGCGAGATGCGGGGCGAGCGCCGTCTCGGTCGCGACGTGGTCGAGGAACGCCCCGATGGTCGAGTCGAGCTCCGCCTCGTACGCCGCGCGGATGCGATCGAGGCGCTCCTGGTCGGTGCGCTCGAAACCGAAGAACGAGAGTCGCCGCCGGAGCTCCTCGTCGGAGATCCCGTGGCGCTCGCACTCCGAGAAGCCGCTCATGGTCGAAGCCTACCACCGTCTCAGGGGGAGTCCGGCCCCCACGGCAGGGGCCCGAGGAGTTCGCGGAACGGTGCGCCCCAGCCCCTCATCTCCTGCGTCTCCACTCCACGGGCCGCGAGCCAGCGGGAGACGAAGGCCTCGTCGGCAGCGCGCGCCGTGCCCGGCGCGCTCGCCGTGCGGACGAACGTGTGCCGGCGAAGCGCGCGATCGAGCGAGCGCCGACGCTTCTCCGGGTCTTCCCCGTTCCACTGGCGCTCCTTGTCCGCGACGAAGAGGTGGCGCCGGACCCCGAGCCACCGGGCCAGGTTCACGTCGGTCATCGAGAGCCCGACGAAGACGCAATGGCTGTCGTGGAGCGCCTCGAGGAGCACCCGGTTCGGGAAGGAGCTCGGGGAGGCGACCGTGGCCCAGTACTGCTCGTCGGTGAAGACGAGGCAGTCGGGAGCGTCGGGATAGGAGCGCGGCTCCCCGGGGAGGAAGCCGTGGACGTGGTAGACGGGGATCGGGGGCCGGCCGCCGAAGCCCCGCTCCCGGCGGATGTGGGCGCTCTCGCGCGAGATCGGCCAGAGGACCGGGGCCGATTTCGAGCGGCCCTTCGCGTTCGCCGCCCGCTCGAGGAGGTCGTCCGCGTTGAAGGTGATGACGCGCGTGACGTGGCGTTCGGGCCGCGCCTGATCCCGGGCGAGCGTCTCCACCAGCGCCGAGAGCGTGCTCCCCTTCGGCCCCTTCACGTCGGCGTACATGGCGTCCGCGAGGAGCTTCGCGAAGGCGGAACGCCCCGTCGCGGGCGCGGCCTTCCGGGCACGGCGTTCCTTCCGCTCGAGCTCGTCCTCGAGCGCCTCGAACGCGATCTGCAGGGCGAGCGGATGCGGAGCGGGATGTGCCCAGGGCTCGCTCACCCAGGCGGGAGGCTCTTCGCCGCGAATTTCCCGGAAGACCCGCCCCACGAGGGCGGGCCAGGACGGGATCCCGCTCTCCATCGAGACGCCGGCTCCGAGCACGAGCGTGACGGGGCTCTCGGGCAGGCTGCGGGAGACGAGGGGCTTGTGCATCGTGCCCGAGGCTATCCCCCCGCGGGGTGGGGGTCGAGCGTCCGGCGCCGACGCGGCTCCTCCTACGGCGCCTCGAGCACGTAGAGGTCGTGCTGGCCCGGTCCGCCGAGGGAGGTCGTCGCGAAATAGAGCGAGCAGCCGTCTTCCGACACGGCGGGATCGTCGACGACGATCGCCGGATCGATGCCGGGGACCGGAATCGGCGCGCCGAAGGGCCCCGAGGTGCCGGCGCGGATCGCGTAGTAGGCGCGGTTGATGCCCGAGCGGGCCGACGAGAAGACGATCACCCGGCCATCGCCCACGAAGGAAGGATCCGCGTCGTTCGCCGTCGAATTCAGCTCGGTCGCGGCGACGGGGCTGCCGAAGGGCGACGAGCGGTCCGGTCGGGTCGCGAAGACGAGATCCTGTTGGGTCGCGCCGCCCTGGTAGGGCGAGAGCCAGAGGGTGAGCAGGTCGGGAGCGATCAACGGGTCGAAGTTGCCGTTCCCCGTGCCGTTGACGTTCGGCACGACGTCGAAGCCGGGGAAGACGAGCCCGGCGCTCGCGCGCGTGCCTGAGAAGACGTTGTACGTCCCCGGGCCCGAGCTCGGTCGGTCCGAGGTGAACACGGCCTCGAGGCGGTCGGCCGTCTCGTAGTAGTGGGATTCCGACGATCCCGAGTTGACCGCGGGGTCGGGGACGGGCGTCCCGAAGGGGGACGAGGCATCGGGGCGCGTGGCCCGGAAGATGTCGAAGCTCCCGTTCCGGTTCGAGATGAAGAGGAGCTCGAGCCCCCCGTGCTGGAGCACGGGATCGCGATCGTCCGCCGTCCCGTGGAGGGCCGAGAGCGCCACGGGCGCCCCGAACACGGGGGGGCCGGCGAGCCAATCGCAGGTGCGGGGCACCGACCCGTCCAGGCCGGCGTCGGAGCCCGCATCCCGAGAGCCGCCGTCGTCGATCGACGCGAGGCGCTGGTAGCCGACCCGGCCGCATGCGCCGAGGGCCATCGGCCCGAGGCCGAGGAGGACTGCGAAGGCGGCTCGTCGACGTCCCGAGGACCGCATCGGTGAAGCCTACCACGGGACGTGACACGGCTTGCCGAGACCTCCCCTCCGGCGTCGCGATTCCTGTATGCTGCCGCGCCTCCCCCTGGGAAACCGAGAGTATCAACATGACGCAGCGATTCGAGACCCTCGCACTCCACGCGGGCTACGAGCCCGAGCCGACGACCCTCTCGCGCGCGGTTCCGCTGTACCAGACGACCTCCTACAAGTTCCGTGACGCGGACCATGCGGCGAACCTCTTCGCGCTGAAGGAGTTCGGCAACATCTACACCCGCCTGATGAACCCGACGACGGACGTCTTCGAGAAGCGCATCGCCGCGCTCGAGGGCGGCGTCGGGGCGCTCGCGACCTCCTCGGGCCAGGCGGCCGAGACGCTCGCGCTCACGACGATCCTGAAGCAGGGCGACGAGATCGTCTCGGCGTCGAGCCTCTACGGCGGCACGTACAACCTCTTCAAGGTCACGCTCCCGCGCTTCGGCATCACGACGAAGTTCGTCGAGGCGTCGGACCTCGATCAGGTGCGCTCGGCGATCGGCCCGAAGACCCGTGCGATCTTCCTCGAGGCCCTGCCGAATCCGCGCCTCGACATCCCCGACTTCGACGCGATCGGGAAGATCGCGAAGGAAGCCGGCATCCCCCTCATCGTCGACAACACGGCGGCGACCACCGTCCTCTTCCAGCCCTTGAAGCACGGCGCGAACATCGTCGTCCACAGCGCCACGAAGTACATCGGCGGTCACGGCACGAGCGTCGGTGGCGTGATCGTCGACGGCGGCAACTTCCCCTGGAACAACGGCAAGTTCCCGGAGTTCACCGAGCCGAACCCCGGCTACCACGGCCTCGAGCTCTGGGCGGCGCTCGGCAACATCAGCTTCATCATCAAGGCGCGCGTCGAGGGGCTCCGCGACGTCGGCATGTGCGTCTCGCCCTTCAACTCCTGGCTCTTCGCGCAGGGCCTCGAGACCTACTCGCTCCGCGTCGAGCGGCACAACGAGAACGCGCTCGCGGTCGCGAAGTGGCTACAGAGCCATCCGAAGGTCGCCTGGGTCCGCTACCCCGGCCTCGAGGGCGACCCGTCGAACGCCCGCGCCAAGCAGTACTTCGGCGGCAAGGGCGGCGGCATCCTCACGTTCGGCGTGAAGGGCGGCTACGAGGCGGGCAAGAAGCTGATCAACCACGTGAAGCTCTGCAGCCTGCTCGCGAACATCGGCGACACCCGCTCGCTCGTCATCCACCCGGCGTCGACGACCCACTCGCAGCTCACCGAGGCCGAGCAGGCCTCGACGGGCGTCACGCCGGACCTCGTCCGGCTCGCCGTCGGCATCGAGCACCTGGACGACATCAAGGCCGATCTCGACCAGGCGCTCTCGGCGACCTGACTCCCGCGAATCCCCCGAAAAACCCCAAGGAATGCCGTGCCCCGCGGTTGACATCGCAGGGGCACGGCGCTTGACTCCGACCGTGCCGCGTTCCCCGAAGCCCATCCGCATCGCCCCCTCCATCCTCTCGGCCGACTTCGGTCGCCTCGCCGAGGAGGTCGCCGCCGTCGATCGCGCCGGAGCCGACTGGATCCACGTCGACGTGATGGACGGGCGCTTCGTCCCGAACATCACGATCGGGCCGCTGGTCGTCGAGGCGGTGCGCCGCGCCACGACGAAGCCGCTCGACGTCCACCTGATGATCGTCGAGCCGGAGAAGTACGTCGAGGACTTCGCCAAGGCGGGCTCGGACATCATCACCGTGCACGCCGAGGCCTGCACCCACCTCCACCGCACGCTCCAGCAGATCAAGTCCCTGGGGAAGCGCGCCGGCGTCTCGCTGAATCCGCACACCTCCGAGGACTGCCTCCGCTACGTGATGGACCTGGTCGACCTCGTCCTCGTGATGAGCGTGAACCCGGGCTTCGGAGGCCAGGCCTACATCCCCTCGGCGGGCGAGAAGCTCGCTCGCATCCGCGCCATGATCGACGCCACCGGCCGCGACATCGACCTCGAGGTCGACGGCGGCGTGAAGCCCGGCACCGCGCACCGCGTGATCGAGGCCGGCGCCGACGCCATCGTGGCCGGCTCCGCGGTGTTCGGGGCGAAGGACTACGCCGCGGCGATCCGAGCCATCCGAGAGGACCGCCCGTGAAGGAAGAGCTCGGGCTCCAGACGATGTTCGTCGATCGGAAGCCCGCGAAGAGGCAGCTCCGCAAGGGTCGCCTCGTCGTGCTCGAGGGTCAGGATCGCGGTCGGGAGCTCGTGATCGATCGGGAACGGATCACGATCGGGCGCAGCGTGATCTGCGACCTCGTGCTCACGGACGCCGCGGTCAGCGGGAGCCATGCCGAGGTCGTCGCGCAGGACGACAGCTTCCTCGTGCGAGACCTCGGCTCGACGAACGGGACCTGGGTCTCGGACGTCCGCGTGCGCGAGGCGTTCGTGGTGCCCGGCGCGGTGCTGCGGATCGGACAGTCCCTGCTCCGCTTCGAGGCCTACACGGGCCTCGTGGAGATCGAGGCGAGCAAGAGCGACCGCTTCTTCGAGCTCGTCGGTCGCAGCCAGCGCATGCGCGAGATCTTCGCCGTGCTCGAGAAGGTCGCGCCCTCCGACCTCACGGTGCTCATCCGCGGCGAGACCGGGACGGGCAAGGAGCTCGTCGCGCGCGCCATCCACCGCGGCTCGCACCGGGCGAAGCATCCGCTCGTGGTGCAGGACTGCTCGGCGATCCCGAGCAACCTCATCGAGGACACGCTCTTCGGCCACGAGAAGGGCGCGTTCACCGGGGCGCACGAGCGGCACAAGGGCTCGTTCGAGCAGGCGGACGGCGGCACCATCTTCCTCGACGAGATCGGCGAGCTCGATCTCTCCCTCCAGCCGAAGCTCCTCCGCGTCCTCGAGAACCGCGAGATCAAGCGCGTCGGCGGCGATCGGACCGTGCCCGTCAACGTGCGCGTCGTGGCCGCCACGAATCGCGACCTCCGCCAGATGGTCAACGAAGGCACCTTCCGCGAGGACCTCTTCTACCGCCTGAGCGTCGTGCAGGTGGAGCTCCCGCCGTTGCGTGGACGGCCCGAGGACGTGCCGTTCCTCGTGCAGGGCTTCCTCGAGGACTTCGCGAAGCGTCGTTATCCCGGCGAGGATCGCCACTTCACGGTCGCAGCCGACGCGATGATGCGCCTCCTCGCGTACCCCTGGCCCGGCAACGTCCGCGAGCTGAAGAACACCGTCGAGCGTGCGGCCTCCCTCTCGGACGGGATGGAGCTGACCACGCGCGACCTCACGCCCGACTCGCAGAAGACGCCGCCGGTGCTGCTCCCGGGGGGCACCGCCGAGCAGTTCGTGGAGCAGGGCGTCACGTTCAAGGACGCGAAGCAGCGCGTGCTCGACGCGTTCGAGGTCGCCTACCTGAAGGCCCTGCTCGACAAGCACGGGCACAACATCACGCGCAGCGCGCAGGCCGCCGGCCTCACGCGCTACCACCTGCGCGAGCTCGCCAAGCGCTACGGGGTCCACGGGGGCGAGGTCGAGCCATGAAGATCCTCGTCCTCGGGGCCGGGGCGGTGGGGCAGGTCTTCGCGACGCACCTCCGCCGCAGCGGTGCGTACGTCGCCCTCTACGTGAAGCCGAAGCATGCCGAGGCCTGCCAGCGCGGCCTCACGCTCTACAGCCATCGGCTCTTCCGCCGGCACACGGTCGAGACCCTGCACCCCGACGACGTCTACACGACGCTCGACGAGGTCGCGGGGCAGCGCTGGGATCAGGTCTGGCTCTGCGTCTCGACCGCCGCGCTCGAGGGCGAATGGCTCGATCCGCTGCTCGAGGCGATCGGCGACGCGACCCTCGTCTGCCCACAGCCGGGCCTGCACGTGCTCGAGAGGGTCTCGCACATCGTGCCGCCCCAGCAGGTGGTCTCCGGCACGATCGGGTTCATGAGCTACCAGGCGCCGCTGCCCGGCGAGGCGCTCGATCCCGGCGTCGCCTACCTCTTCCCGCCGCTCGGTGCGAGCCGCTTCAGCGGCCATCCGGATCGCGTGGATCCGGTCGTCGCGGCGCTCCGGCGCGGCGGATGCCCGGCGCGCGTCGTGCGCGACGCGCGGGCGACGCTCGCCTATTCCTCGGCCTTCCTCCTGCCCCACGTCGCCGCGCTCGAGGGCGCCGGTTGGACCTTCGAGGATCTCCGGCACGGCCCGTGGCTCCGCCTCGCTTCGCGCGCATGCGCCGAGGCCATGCGGGTGGTGCGCACCGAGCTCGGCGTACGCCTCCCCTGGTACCGGATCTTCGCCCAACCGACGCTCGTGCGGATCGCGACGTTGGTCCTGCCGATCCTCCTGCCCTTCGACGTCGAGCGCTTCGCCCGGTACCACTTCACGAAGATCGGGGATCAGAACCGCCTCGTGATGCAGGGTCTGTACGAAGGCGCACGTCAGCACGGCATCGAAGCTCCGGGGCTCACCGAGCTCTACGAGCGCGTCTACGGCTGAGGGGGCGCCGAGTCGCGTCGACGGCCGGCCCGCGCCCTTCCTCCTGACGGAAGGGGCCGTCCCGTGCGACCCTTCGAGGGGACCGGAGGATCGACGTGAGGACTGGCCGGGCGGCCTATGTTCGAGAGGGGCTCCTCTTGGCCGTGACGTACTTCGTCTCGGGGTACCTCGGGCTGCGCCTCGCGACCATCGGGGGCGCCGTCACGCTCTTCTGGCCGCCGACCGGCCTCTCCATCGCGGTGCTCACCGCGCGCGGCCTCGGGCTCTTCCCCTTCGTCATGGTCGGCTCGTTCGCGGTGAACCTCGTCGCGATGGGCGACGTGCCGACGAGCCTCTTGGTCTGCGTCGGGAACACGCTCGAGGCGGTGCTCGGCGCGACGTTGCTCCGGGGCCCCTTCGCGATCCGTCCGGACTTCGGCCGACAGCGCGACGTCCTCGCGCTCGGCGCCGCGACCGCGCTCGCTTCGCTGGTCGCCGCCGCCATCGGCGCGACGGCCCTTCGCATGCGTGGGGTCTCCCTGCCGTTCGAGCAGATCGCGCGCGTGTGGTGGATGGGGGACGCCGCCTCGGGCCTCGCGGTCGCGCCGGCCGTGCTCACCTGGCTCGCGCCGGAGACGGAGATGCGCCGCGTCTCGAGGCGTTTCCTCGTCCTCTTCGGCCTCGGCGTCGCCGTCAGCATCGCGTTCGTCTTCCTGATCCGGTTCGCCGAGCCGCGCACCGCGCACCCCTTCCTCTCGCTGCCCTTCGGCTTCGTCGTGGTCGCCGCGCTGCGGCTCGGACCGCGCGGCGCGACGACGACGCTCCTCGCGGTCGCCGCGGTGGCCGTCGTCGGCACGGCCGACGGCCGTGGGCCCTACGCGGACGCCGATCCCCAGGTCTCGATGCGACTCGTCTGGAGCGGTATCGCGATCGCGTCCGTGGCCATGCTCCTCCTCTCGTCGGTGGTCGCCGAGCGCGTCCGCGCCCAGGCGGCCCACGAGGCGGTGCAGGCGCGCTTCGCGGCGGCGTTCGAGCACGCGCCCGTCGGCATCGCGCTCGTGGATCTCGGTCCTCGGTTCGTGCTCGTGAACTCGAGGCTCGCGGAGATCCTCGGCCGACGGCCCGACGAGCTCGTGGGCACCTCGGTCGACGACGTGCTCGGGCGCGGCGTCCGCCGGGAGATCGCCCACGCCCTCTCGGACGCCATCGCGGCCGGGGCTCCGTACGCCGAGGCCAGCGTCGAGGTCGTGGGCGCCCACGGGGTCAAGCACCGCTGCGACGTCCGCTTCACCGTGCTCAGCGAGGCGGACGAGGTCGTCGGCTTCGTGGCGCACGTCGAGGACGTCACCGATCGCGACAAGGATCGCCGCGAGCGCGCCGCCCTCGAGCGCCGCGTGGTCGAGGCGCAGCGCATGGAGAGCATCGGCAGCCTCGCGGGGGGCGTCGCGCACGACTTCAACAACATGCTCCAGGCGATCCTCGGGAACATCGATCTGGCGCGGGCGGCGATCCGCCGCGGACAGGAAGCGGAGCGCTACCTCGTCCGCGCCTCCGATGCGGGCGATCGGGCGGCACGGCTCACGCAGCAGCTCCTCACCTTCAGCCGGCGACGCCCGGCGGAGCTCGAGGTCCTCGATCTCGCCGAGACCGTGGAGTCCGTGAGCTCGATGATCCGTCGTCTCCTCCCCGAGAGCATCCACCTCGAGCTCGAGCTCCCGCCCAAGCCGGTCTGGGTGCGCGCGGACGCGGGGCAGGTCGAGCAGGTCGTCATGAACCTCGTAGTGAACGCGCGGGACGCGATGCCGTCGGGAGGGCGCGTCGTCGTCTCCGTCGCCGAGCTCGTGGGCGGCCCGAAGCCGGTAGCCGAGCTGCGCGTGGAGGACGAAGGAGAGGGCATCGCTCCCGCCGTGCGGCAGCGGATGTTCGATCCCTTCTTCACGACCAAGCCGCTCGGAAAGGGCACGGGTCTCGGCCTCTCCGTCGTCTACGGGATCGTGACGGATCACGGAGGGACGGTCGACGTCGACTCGACCTACGGGAAGGGGGCCGCGTTCGTCGTGCGTCTGCCGATGACGGGACCTCCCGAGCGACGCGAGCGTCCGCGCTCGGAGCGGCCGAAGACCGAGACGGGCGTCGAACGGATCCTCGTCGTCGAGGACGAGGAGGTCGTCCGCAACGTCGTCCACTCGATCCTCGAGGACGCCGGCTACGACGTGGTCGTCGCGTCGAACGGGAAGGAGGCCCTGGAGCTCCTCGCGCAGGATGCCGAGGTCGATCTCGTGGTCCTCGACGTCGTCATGCCCGTGCTCGGCGGGAGGCCCACGTACGAACGCCTGCGCGTCCTGCATCCGACGATCCCCGTCCTCTTCACGAGCGGCTACGCGGACGACGAGCTCGGGCCGGACTTCCTCGAGCACGAGAAGATCCGCATCCTCCGCAAGCCCTACGATCGGAGCACGCTGCTCGCGCGGGTCCGGGAGCGCCTCGACTCCGCGGCGGCCGAGGCGCCGTCCGACTCCGTGCCGCCTCCGGCCTGAGGTCAGCCGGTGTTGCGGAGGCCTGCCGCGATGCCGTTGATCGTCAGCAGGATCGCCCGGTCGAGGCTCTCGGGCACGGCCTCGCCCTTCGACGCGAGCTCCCGCTTGCGTCGCAAGAGCTCGACCTGCACGAAGCTCATCGGATCCACGTAGGGGTTCCGGAGCTCGATGGAGCGGGCCAGCACGGGCTGCTTGGAGAGGAGCGAGTCGGTGTCCTCGATGCGCTCGATCGCTCGCACGGCGCGCGTGTGATCGAGGGCGATCCGGCCGAACATGCGAGCGCCGAGCTCGCGGTCCGGCACGAGCGAGGCGTAGTGCTGGGCGATGCGCATGTCGGCCACGGCGAGGGCCACCGCCATCGCGTCGACCGTCGTCGCGAAGAAGGGCCAGCGTGCCTTCATCCGACGGGCGAAGTCGACGCCTCGGGTGGAGAGCAGGTGCTCGAGGGCCTCGCCGCCGCCGAACCAGCCGGGTACGTTCTGTCGGGACTGCGTCCAGGCGAAGACCCACGGGATCGCGCGCAGGTCCTCGAGGGAGGCCGCGCCCGTCCGTCGCGCGGGACGGGAGCCGATCGGGAGCGCGCCGATCTCCGAGAGCGGCGTGGAGGCCGTGTAGTACTCGAGGAAGTCGGGATCGCGCACGAGCCCTCGGTACGCTGCGAGCGCGACCTTCGACAGCTCGGCGAACGCCGACTCGTACTCGGCGAGCTCGCTCTCGTCGGGATAGTCGGTCACGAGGGAGGCGACGATCACGCCGCCCGCCGTCTGCTCGAGGTTCCGCTCGGCGACCTCCGGCAGGAGGTACTTCCAGCCGATGACCTCGCCCTGCTCGGTGATCTTGAAGCGGCCGGCGATCGACCCGGGTGGAAGACCCTCGATCGCGCGGCGCGAAGGCCCTCCGCCGCGGCCGATCGACCCTCCGCGGCCGTGGAAGACGCGGATCGCGATGCCGTGGCGATCGCCCACGTCGACGAGCCGCTTCTGGGCCTCGTAGAGGGCGAACGAAGACGAGAGGATGCCCGCGTCCTTGTTCGAGTCGGAGTAGCCGATCATCACCTCCTGCACGTTCCCGCGCAGCCCGAGGTAGGTCCGGTACACCGGATCCGCGAACGCGGTGTCGAGCTCGCGGGGGCAGCGTTCGAGGTCGTCGAGGGTCTCGAAGAGAGGGACGACGGAGACGTCCGCGATGCCTTCCTCGGGCCGGTACACGCCGGCGATCCGCGCGAGCACGAGCGTCGCGAGAAGGTCCTCGTGGCCGTGGGCCATGCTGAGGATGAAGGACTCGGCGCTCTCCCGCGTGACCCGGGCGCGCATCGCGGAGACCGCTTCGAGCGCGCGCATGCCCGGGCAGTCGGGGCGGGCGGGGACGCGCCTCTCGACCAGCGCGGCATGGAGCGTCCCGGCGTCCGCGGTGCGCCCTTCCGGGAGCCAGAGGGCCCTCGCCACGGCCTCGCGCACCCAATGCGAGCCCACCCGGATGTCGAGGCGCGCGAAATGGAAGCCGAAGACCTCGACCTGGCGCCTCAGCGAGCGCACCTGCCGGAGGCCCGCGTTCGTGCCGCGGTTCGCGGCGAGCGAGCGCTCGATCACGCGCAGGTCCGCCACGAGCTCGGCCGGCGACGCGTAGCCGTGGGAGGCCTCGACCTTCTCGCCCGCGCGACCGCGGACGAAGCCGTCCCTCGTCGCCCGGAGGCGGGCTTCCATCCAGCGCAGCTTCCGGCGGTAGGGCTCCCGATCCGTGCGCGGATCCTGGTAGGCCGCGAGCTCCGGGAGCGCGTCGTGATCGGCGGCGATCGAGGCCCTCAGCTCGTCGCTCACGTCGACGCGGACGAGGCTCTGGGAGAGGACCTCGCCGAGCTCCTCGAGCCGCGCGAGGTGCTGACCCGTGGCGCGGGCCGCGAACGCGTAGGCGGTGTCGAGCGCGACCTCGGGAGTGACGTTCGGATTCCCGTCCATGTCGGCTCCGACCCACGAGCCGAAGCGGAGGAACGACGGGATCTCGAGGGTGCCCCCGAACGCGCCGGAGAGGCTCTCCTCGACCGACTCGTAGAAGCGGGGCACGAGCGGGTAGAGGATCTCCTCGAGGTAGAAGAGGACGTTCTTCACCTCGTCGCCGACGCGGGGCTTCGCATGCCTGATCTCGTCCGTCTGCCAGAGGATCGCGATCTCCTCCCGGAGCCTCCGCTCGACGTCGCGGCGCTCGGCCGGCGTCAGCGCGACGAGCTCGAGCCGCTCGAGCAGGTCGGTGATGCGCCGATGCTTCTCGAGGACCGTGCTCCGCTGCGCCTCGGTGGGATGGGCCGTGAAGACGAGCTCGATCGAGAGGTCCCGGAGGGTCTCCTCGAGCGTCTCCCGCGAGACGCGGCCCGAGAGCCGGCGGAAGTGATCGGCGAGGTCCCCGGCCTGGGTCGTCCCCGCGTGGCCGTGGGCGCGGCGGCGCCGCACGCGGTGGTACTGCTCGGCCAGGTTCACGAGCTGGAAGTAGTGGGCGAACGCCCGTGCCACGCGCTCGGCGGTCGCGACGTCGAGCTCCGCGACCGCCGCTCGGAGGGCGTCGTCGAGCGCGTCCTCGCGCTCCGTCGTCCGACGTTCCTTCGCCAGGCCGCGGAGGCGCTCCTCGAGGGCGAGGAGCCCGTCCCCCTCGAGCTCGACCAGGGTGTCGCCCAGGATCGTCCCGAGGAAGGAGACGTTCCGTCGCAGGGGTTCGAACGCGTCCGTCATGGAAGACGCGTAGGGCCGCGCCGCGAGGGCCGCAACTCGTCGCGCGGAAGGCGGCCGCCTCAGCCCTCGACGCCGCGCCCGGTCCTCGCGCGATCGGCGAACGGGGTCTCGCGCCCGTCCTCCGGACGCCGATAGCGCATCGATCCGGCGCGGTCGGAGCTCGGCCCCGTGTCGCTGTCGCCTTGGACGGGGGGACGCGGACCCCTCCTTCCCCGGGCCGGATCGGCGTCGGGGCCCGTGTCCGTGTCGGACACGCTCGAGCCCCCGTCGGGCGTCGTTCCCGCGTCCGGCGGAGCGCCGCCGGTCGGGGCCGCGCCCGCATCCGGCGTACCCGCTCGCCTCCGCCGCGAGGGGGCGGCCTGCGCGGGCGAGGCGACGCTCGCGAGACCCACCGCCGCGGCCGCGGCCCCGAGGACGGTGGCGCCGACCAAGGACAGCGCGGTGCGCCTTCCGACGTGCGTGGAGGATTCGATCTCGTCCGGGTGGAGGGTCTTCGTCGTGCGAGGCATCGCGCGACGCTACCAGAGCCGCCTCGGCGCCGACATCCCCGGGGAGGGGCTCAGTGGAGGGGGATCTCGCCGTGGACCTTGCGCTCGTGCTTCAGCATCTGCTGCACGGCCAGCATGGTCCCCGCCACGAACGAGCCGAAGATCGCGATGATCACGTAGATCGAGAGCTCCGCGTAGAGCAGGGCCGAGTAGCCGGCCGTCATCGCGATGATGCTCAGGTTCTCGTTGAAGTTCTGGACCGAGATCGACTGTCCGGCGTTCATCAGAACGTGGCCGCGGTGCTGGAGCAGCGCGTTCATCGGCACGACGAAGAAACCGCCTAGCCCGCCGACGATCACCATCAGCACGAGGGCGACCGCCACGCTCTTCACGGGGATCATCAGGATGACGAAGAGGCCCATGAAGATCCCGACCGGGACCACCTTCACGGCGTCTTTCAGCGAGAGGCGGCGGGCCGCGACGACCGCGCCGAGCGCGACGCCGACCGCGACGACCGCCTGGAGCTTGCTCGCCTTGGCGAGCGGTATGCCCATCGCGATCTCGAGCCAGCGGATCACGATGAACTGGAGGGTGGCGCCCGCGCCCCAGAAGAGCGTGGTCACGGTGAGCGAGATGCGGCCGTAGGGATCGCGCCAGAGCGCGAGGAAGCAGTGGCCGAACTCCTTCAGCATCGTGCCGGGGTGCCGGAGGAAGGGGCGCATCTCGACGCCCGTGAGGGGGACGAAGAGGTTGATGATCGCCGCCACGATGTACACGAAGGCGAGCGCGCCGATCGCGAGCTGGGCTCCGCTCGTGATCCCCGTGTCGAAGCCGGGGAGATCGATCGACTGCAGGAAGAGGATCGCGTCCTCGCCGATGAGCATGCCGCCCGTCACCACGCCGAGGATGATCGCGGCGACCGTCAGGCCCTCGATCCATCCGTTCGCGACGACGAGCTGCTCCGCCGGGAGCAGCTCGGTGAGGATGCCGTACTTGGCCGGCGAGTACGCGGCCGCGCCGAAGCCGACCACCGCGTACGCGGCGATCGGCGAGACCCCGAAGTACATCGCGAGGCAGCCGACGATCTTGATGCCGTTCGAGATGAACATCACACGGCCCTTGGGCTGCGAGTCCGCGAACGCGCCGACGAAGGGCGCGAGCACGACGTACGACACCGTGAAGAAGAGCTTCAGGTGGGGCGTGAGCCACGGGGCCGCGGCCTGCTCCTCGAGCATCTTCATGGCAGCGACCAGGAGGGCGTTGTCGGCGAGCGCGGAGAAGAACTGCGCCGCCATGATCGTGTAGAAACCGCGCTTCATCGGGGAGGGCGCCCGCATCCTGACCCAGATCGGGGCGGGAGGCGACCTGCGCCGGGAAAAGGCGGTCACGCCGGTGAGCGGCTATACTCGGCGGGCCGTGCGCGCCTCGACGATCCCCCCGATCCTCGCCCTCGTCTCCGCGCTCGCCTTCGTCCCGCGCCTCGGCGCCGAGGACCTCGTCCCCGCACCCCCCTCCACCCGCTCGGTCGAGCTCGTCGACCGGCACGTGCCCGTCTACGCCGAGCCCCGCGACGGCGCTCGCAGGCGCGGGACCGTGGCCCTCGGGACGCGCCTGCCCTACCTGCGCCGCGTGTCCGGCTCCGGCTGCGAGACCGGGGTCTGGGTCGAGGTCGGGCCCTCCCTCTTCGCCTGCGAGGAGCTGGTTCGATACTCCGCCCTCGAGCCCGCCGGCGTGCCCCAGCCGCCGATGGCGGCGGGTGCGCTCCTGCCGTTCCAGTACGTCTTCGTCCGTGACGACGGCGCGCATGGGTATGCCGAGCCGAGTCACTATTTCGCGGACGATTTCGTCGAGACCTTCGGCGAGGGCTTCGGCCTCGTGATGCTCGGACAGCGCACGCTCGAGGGCGTCTCCTTCGTGAGACTCCACCGGGGCACGTGGGTCTCCTCCGAGTCGGTGTCGCGCGTGCGCGGGAGCAGCTTCGAGGGCACGGCCCTCTCGGAGGGAAAGCCGCTCGACTTCGCCTTCGTCCGCACTCCACGCGCGATCGTCGCGAGCGCGCCCGGCGGACGCACCATCCGTCGGGCCGGGCGCCGCGAGATCGTCACCGTCGCCGCGGTGGAGGGCGCGTGGGCGCTGCTCGCCGACGGGACCGCGATCCGCCTCGAGGATCTGAACCGCCCCGAGCTCGCCCAGCGACCCGAGGGCGTCGAGGGCCACGAGCGTTGGATCGACGTCAGCGTCTCGGAGCAGGTGCTCGTGGCCTACGAAGGCGATCGTCCCGTCTTCGTGACGCTCGTCTCCACCGGCGCGCGGAGGCCCCACAGCGAGACCCCGATCGGCACCTTCCGCATCTGGGCCAAGCTGGCCACGTCGGACATGGGGAACACCGAGGATGCGGGCGCCGAGTCCTACTACCTGATCGAGAACGTGCCCTGGGTGCAGTTCTTCGAGGGCGCCAACGGCCTCCACGCCGCCTTCTGGCACGACGACTTCGGCCATCGCCGCAGCCACGGCTGCGTGAACCTCTCGCCGAAGGACGCGCGCTTCCTCTTCGGCTTCACCGCACCCACGGTTCCGGACGGGTACGAGGCCTACCTACCCACCGCCGACGAGCGACCGACCGTCGTCCGCGTCCGGGAGTGACGCATTCCTGTGGAACCGCCCAGGTCCTGCCTGTAAATTCGCGAGCCTGGTCACGGAGCGCGCCTTGGAACTGCGGTTCGAGAAGTACGAAGGCATCGGCAACGACTTCCTCGTCGTCGACGGGAACGACGAGGCCGCGCGGGCGCTCTCGCCCGAGGTCGTCCGCGCGCTCTGCGATCGCCATCGCGGCGTGGGAGGCGACGGCGTCCTGATCGTCGGGACGACCCCTCGGCTCTCGATGCGTGTCATCAACGCCGACGGCTCGATCCCCGAGATGTGCGGCAACGGTCTCCGCTGCGTCGCGCTGCACGTGCGACGCGCCGGCCTCTCGGCCTCGCCCTCGTTCGTCGTCGACACGGACGCGGGCCCGCACGAATGCCACGTCTCTTCCGCGGACGTGGAGGCCCTCGTCGAGGTCGAGATGCGCGTGCCGACGCTCGTGCCCTCCGCCGTGCCCGTGGTCTCGGACGGGCCGCTCGTCGACGGGACCTTCCCGGTCGACGATCGTTCCCTCGCCGTCACCTGCGTGTCGATGGGCAATCCGCACGTCGTCACCTTCGACGACGTGGGCGACGCCCGCTTCTCGCTCGGCCCCCGCCTCGAGCGCGATCCGCGCTTCCCCGAGGGCGTGAACGTCGGCTTCGCGCGCCCGCGCGGCGACGGAGGCCTCGTCCTCCACGTCTTCGAGCGCGGCGCGGGCTGGACCGAGGCGTGCGGCACCGGCGCGTGCGCGGCGGCCGTCGCGGCGGTCGAGACCGGTCGCGCGGCGCGCGGCACGCCCATCCCCGTGCGCCTCCCGGGCGGCGAGCTCGTGATCCGCGTGGGCGCCGAGGGCGAGCGCGTGCGCATGACCGGCCCGGCCCGTCACGTCTTCTCCGGGCGCGTCGACCTCTCGCGCTTCGGCGGAGGCCGATGACCACGCCGAAGCTGCGCATCCTCCTCGTCGCCGCGAGCCCCCAGGACGCGCGCTTCGCGCAGCGCGTGCTCGAAGACCACGGCGACGAGGTGCGCATCTCGGACGAGGCGAAGGACGCGCTCGCGCACCTCGCCCGCCAGCACTTCGACGTCGCGATGATCTCCCTCTCGCTCCCGAGGGGCGACGGGCTCGCGCTCGTGCACCACGTCCGCGCGCTCCATCCGAACGTCGACGTCATCGTGATGAGCCCGCCCACGGCGATCGAGGAGACCGCGCATGCGATCGCGCTCGGCGTGCTGCAGAGCGTGCTGCTCCCGCTCTCGGGCGATGCCGTGCTCGTCGCGGCCGATCGCGCCCGCGAGCGACGCATCCTCGTCGCCGAGCGCGCGCGCCTCGCGGCGCAGGAGGCCATGAGCCGGCGCCGCACGGCGACCTACGCGCGATGCGCCGCCTTCGTCGCCGAGACCGACGTGCGCGAGGTGGCGCAGCTCGTCCTCGACGCCTGCGCGGGCGAGCTCGATTGCAGCGCGGCCGGCGCGTACGTCGCTTCCCACGGCGGCGACGGCTTCTTCCTCGCCGCGACGCTCGGGAAGGCGGACGACCTTCCTCGGCGGCTCGAGGATCGCGAGCTCGCCTCCATCGATCCGACGGTTCCCGTCGTCGAGGAGGAAGGGCGCGTGCGGCTCGTCCTGCTCGGAGACTCCGATCTCGTCGGCGTGATCGAGCTCGTGCCCCGCACCTTCCCGATCGCGGACGAGCCTCGCGAGGGGCTCGAGATCATCGCCGGGCTCGGGACCGCGGCCCTCGTCGCGGCGCGCAAGGTCGACGCCATCGCGCGCACGGGCATCAAGGACCCGGACACGAGCGCCTACACCTTCGCGTACTTCGGCGAGGTGGCGGGTCGCGAGATCGACCGGGCCGCCCGCTACAAGCGTCGCTTCGCGCTGCTCACGCTCTCGTTCGACGCGCTCGAGGAGCGTCGGGACCGCCTCTCGCCGAAGGATCTCGTCGCCTTCCGCCGTGCCCTCACGGACTCCATCCTCGAGGCCGTGAAGGACTCCGACGTCGTCGCGCGCGTCGAGGACGACGAGTACTACGTGCTCCTCCCCGAGACGGGCCTGCTCGGAGCGCTCTCGACGCGGCGCCGGATCCGCGCGCGCTGCGCGGCGCTCGCCCTCTCCGACGGCCTCGCGCGCGACGCCTACGAGCCGATGGTCGGCATCGCGACCTACCCGGCCGACGGCCTCGACCTCGGTCGTCTCCTCCGCCTGAGCCGGCGGCGCGCCGAGCGCTCGCGTCGTGGCGTCTTCCGCCGCCTCGGCTTCGCCGACCGTCCGTTCTGGGAGTGCATCGACCAGTTGCTCGACCACGCCTCGCAGGTCGGCGCCGGCGCCGACATGATGCCCGACTCGATCCGTCGCGCGCAGGACGAGGTCTCGCTCTCGCGCCATGCGCAGATGAACCCCACGCTCCTGCTCCGCCTCGCGAGCCAGCTGGCCGGCGACGCCGTCCGCTTCCGAGCGCCGGGCACCATCTACGTCTCGGGCGACTCCCAGGTCGCGCAGGCCGTCGCCCAGGCCGTCGACGTGAAGGACGCCGGCTCGATCCGCGTCTGGGCCGTCGGGAGCGATCCCAGCGGACCGGTCGGTCGCATCGCGCTCCCGGTCGACGATCGGCGGATCGGCGACCAGGTCCTCTTCCTCTCGCTCACCGAGCTCGGAGGCTACGTGCTCGCGGCGCGCCCGCTCGCCCAGGGCGGCTTCGTCGCCTTCCACTCCTCCGATCTCGACCTCGTCGACGGGCTCGTCACGCAGTTCCAGGCCGCCTACCACCTGCAGCCGGAGGTCGGCGAATGAGCCAGGACGGCGGACGGATCCTCGTGGTCGATTCCGACTACGACACGCTCGATGCCCTGGCCACGGCGCTGCGCGGGCGCGGACACCACGTGGCCCTCGCCACCGACGGACGGCTCGGTCTGCAGAGCGCCGTCGAGATCGCGGCCGAGGTGATCATCGTCGACCGCGACGTGCAGGTCTTCGACATCCGCACCTTCCTCGACGTGCTGCGGGACAACCCGAAGACGGCCCACGCCCGCATGTTCGTCATGGGCAAGGGCGACGTCGCGCACATCGCGTCGATCGACGGACGCGCCGAGCCGTTGGTCAAGCCCTTCAACGCCAACGAGATCTCCGCGCGCATCGACGAGATCCTCCGCGCGAAGCGGGCGCCGAAGCGCGAGCCCGAGCTCAAGGGCGACCTCTCGCAGGTCGCGCTCTTCGACCTGCTCCAGGTGTTCGCCGTGAACCACCGCACGGGCAAGCTCCGCGTCGAGAGCGAGAGCGCGGCCGGCGAGATCTGGCTGCGCGACGGTCGGATCGTCGACGCGACCCAGGGCTACGCCACCGGAGAGAAGGCCTTCTACCGGATCCTCGCCGTGACACGCGGGCAGTTCGTCTTCCTGCCCGGGCTCGAGCACAGCGAGGCCCGCATCGAGGCGAGCACCGAGTCGCTCCTGATGGAGGGCGCGCGGCGCGTGGACGAGGTGGCACGGCTTCGATCGCAGCTGCCCGAGCTCTCGGCGACGATCACCGTCGGCGCCATGACGTCGATCCCGCCCGGCCTCTCGGCCGACGTCGCGCTCCGCCTCGACGAGCCGCGCGCGATCGAGGAGCTGCTCGACGTGCTGCCCGAGCACGATCTCGAGATCCTCGCGGCGGTGCGCGATCTCCTCGCCGGCGGGCAGGTCGTCGTCCACGACGTGAACGCGAAGGTCGCGTTCTGCGACCCGGACGAATTGACGGCCCTCTCGGCCGCGACGCTCCGCATCCGTCGAGGCGGCGCGGAGGGACCGGCCCGCGTCGGCGTGATCGCACCCCGCGCCCTCGATCTCGGTCGATTCGCGCGGGCGCTCGCCTCGGTCCGGGAGTACCTGCCGAGCGCCGAGCCTCCCGTCCTCGTCGGCTCCGGCCCGATGGGTGTGATGGGCACGGTCCGGCTAGGGACGACGGAGCTCGAGCTCTTCGCGCTCCCCTACGAGTCGCCCTACCGCCCCCTGTGGGGCGCGCTCCTCGGATCCTCCACGGTCGTCGTGCACCTCGGCGTCGAGGTCGTCGCGGACGACGTGAACGAAGCGCTCCGCGACCTCGACATCCGCATCGTTCGCTCGAAGTCGGGCTACGAGCGCGTGTCGGGGGCCATCGATCTCCTCCGCGACGCGCTCGGCGCCGCGGCGGGACGGGCCTACGCCGCCCCGAGGTAGATCTTCAGCGTGTCCGCCGCGGCCTTCCGGTCGAAGGGCGAATCGGCGAGCTCGGAGCGCGTCGAGATCTTCGCGAAGAGCTCGTCGAGGTAGTGGTAGAAGTCCGTGCACTCGGCCACGGATTCGTCGAGGCGCGCCGGGTCGAGCAGGTCCACGTCGCGGAGCGACTCGAGCGCCGCGAGGAAGCGATCGAGACGCTGGTAGTCGGAGAGCCTCACGAGCTGGTAGCCGATCGCGCGGAAGTGCACCAGGAATTCGCGGACGAACTGGAAGCTCGCCGAGCCCACCCACCGGTCCGGATCGGACGGCGCCGCGTGGGCCTTCGCGAGGAAGGCGCGGAGGATCTGCGTGAACATCCAGACGTCACGGCGCAGCCGCTCGCTCGTCGCGCGTCGCACGCCGAGGTCGTCGTCGAGGATGGGCGGAGGCCGCGTCGGCTCGAGCTCCCGGCAGAGCGTCGCGATCGCGTGGTGGATCGCGCTGCGGAGGCTCGCGGAGGCCAGGCGGAGCTGCCGAGCGAGCTCGTCGTCGGCGACCGCGTCGTCCGGAGCCGGGAGATCCCGTTCGAAGACGCGGCGCACCTCGACGCGCAGCGTGGTCGCGAGGCTCTCGAGCGAGCGGCGTAGCGAGACGAGGTCGCTCGCCTGCGAGACCAGGAGGTCGTAGCGCTCGTGCATGAGGGAGGCGGGCGTCGCGAGCAGCTCCCGCTCGAAGCCCGCGGCCATGCGATCCCCGGCGCGACCCGTGAGGAAGCGGGCGAGCGCGCGGAGGTCGCTGCGCAGCACCGAGAGCACCACGTACGAGCGACGCGTGGTCTCCGGCTTCTCGGCGTATTCCTCGACGAGGCGCAGGTAGCGGAGCGCCCGGAAGAGGGCGAGGAAGCAGAGGGCCGAGACGCGGTGCGCGGCGTCGTTCTCGACGCGGTGCAGGATCTCGAGGACCTCGGCGTTCCGTATCCGGTCGAACTCCGTGCGGAACTCGAGCGTGACGAGGGGGTTGAAGTAGGTGTTGCGCCCGATCTCCCGGACGACGGTGCCGAGCAGGGCGACGTAGAGACGATGCGGGATGCGGCCGAGGCGGAGCATGCCGTCGGCCATCTCGAGGAAGCTCGAGAAGGTGTTCCGCAGGAGGAAGAGCGACTCCTCCGGCGTGTCCTGCGTGAGCTGCTCCTGGATCAGTCGGCTGCGCTCGGAGTCCTCGGGCAGGACCGACTCGAGGTAGCGGCTGAAGACGTAGGCGCGATCCTTCGGTCCGAGCAGCGCGCGGACCTGCGTGATCGATTCGTCGAGCGCGTCGCGGACGATCCGCAGCTCGTCGTGGAAGTCGTGCGCGACGGCCGCGGTCTTGCGCACCGGACCCGGATGGTTCCTCGGGTTCCCGAAGCAGGCGAAGCCCTTGAGGAGCATCTCGAGCTCGAAGAGGGTCTCCTCCTTCCGATCCCAGGGAAGGGAGGTGTACCAACTGTCGCGGATCTCTCCCTGTTCGCGACGGAGGCCGCGGGTGTCCCGGAGCAGGTTCGCGTAGACGTCGCGGGACGGCAGCGAGATGGCGCGCGGCATGGGGGCCGCGATCCTATCAATGCAGGCTGGCCCCGGCTACGGGCGTCGCGAAGGGGGCGACACCGCGGTCGAAGCCCTGCCGCACGGCACGGACCAGGGCCGCGTCCGGCTCGGGCCGTGGTGCGAAGGGACGCCGGGACGGAGGCTCGACGAGGACGGCCGCGAGGTGCTCGCCGAGCTCGTAGACGTCGGCCCGGAATCGCGCGGGATCGCAGAGCCCGCGGTAGCTGGCCGCGTGGAGCTCGAGCACGAGCTTCGGCAGCTCGCCGTCCGCGAACGCCGCGAGGGCTCGCCGGCCCAGCTGGGCCACGGTGTCTTCGGGGCGCACGGTGGCGAAGGCGCGGGCGTACGCCGGAGCCACCGCGCCGCTCGAACGCCCGAGGCTGCGCGCGAGGCTCGCCTCGAAGCCCTGCGCGATCGGCGGCAGGAGCCGGAGGACGAAGCCGGGCTGGAGATAGACCTCGCCCCGGCGGACCTCGTCGACCACGGCGTGGATCGCGAGGGCGAGGCCGGTCGCCATGCCGGCGCGGTCGTCGTTCGTGGCGCGGAGCTCCTCGGCCAGGGCGACGAGCCGCTCCTCGGCGCGTTCCGCCTCGAGCCGGAGGGCCGGGAGCCGGGGGGCCTCGTCGAGATCCCGTCGCGGGGGGTACGGGCTCGCCGTCCGCACCTGGGAGGAGAGCTCGACCAGGCGATCCAGGCTCGACGCGAGCTCGTGGCCGAGGTGCAGACGGGCCGGGAGCGAGAGCAGGGGGCCGCGGAGGTCGACCTCGACCTTCCACTCCACGCGGGTCCGGTTCGGGCCGAGGGGTCGGAGGACGACCTCCGTGCGATGCCCGCGTATCACACCCGAGCCCACGGCCCGGAACCCGAGGCGCCGCCCCGGCTCCGCATCGACCACCACCTCCTCGAGGCTGCCGTGCCGGCCGGGGAGCCCGACGGAGCGGAGGGCGCCGATACCGTTCGGATGCCCGCCGTCCCCCGGCGCGACCGTGCGGATGGGCGAGGTCGACCAGCGGTTCAAGGCCGACGGGTCGACGAGGAGCCCGAAGGCCACGGCCGGGCTGCAGGCGAGATCGCGATGGAGCTGGAAGAGCATCGGCGACCGAGGTTAGCGCGATCGCGGCCCCTCATCCCGTCCCGACGGCCCGTCGCTCAGCCGCCGAGCTGGCAGAAGGCGTGGACGACGGCGAGGCCGGACGAGAAGAGGAGGAGGGCCAGCGCGACGCGGGGCATGGGAACCGGGCACTTCTTGGCGCTGGGTTCGACCTGGGGGAGCTCGAGGGCTTCTTGCGTCAGGGTCATGGCCACCTCGCGACCCAGAGGGTCACGCGCGGAGAACTGGGCCCAGCCGCCCCGATCGGCAAGGGGAGGCTCGGCCGAGGTCCACGAGGGTCACGAAATTCCGGCCGGGGTGGGGCGCGCCGTGACGCTCCGCTCCACCGGCACCCTGCGTTTCGCCCCGGCCGGCGCGGGAGGAGGGAGGCTCCCTCGGGCCGCGACGGCGGCGGCGACCGCGAGAGCGCTCGCCTCGACTTTCTCGGTGGTCAAACGAATCAGGGAGAGGAGGGTGGCGAGCCGGTCGAGGAGCGCCCCCTGCTCGCGTACGACGGCATAGTACGCGGCGAGGCCGAAGACGCGGACGTACTCCTCGGCGAAGTGGGTGACCGCGACGTCGTCCCCCGAGAGCAGCGCCATGGAAGCGCGTCGCGCGCGTTCGCTGCGTCGCCAGTAGGCGAAGATCCCCTCGCGCATCGCTCGCGTCGCCGGGGACGCCGCGAGGAAGACCTCGTAGAGCGCGTCCGTGAGGATCTCGCGCGTCCGCACGAAGGGCGTGCGGGCTTCTTCGTACGCGAGCAGCGCGTCGGCCTGCGTGGGCTCGTCCGCGAGCGCTTCGACCAGCGCGACGACGTCGTTCGCGCAGACCGTCATGCCGGAGGCCGTGAGCGGATGCGAGCAGCCGGCCGCGTCTCCCACGAGCGCCGCGCCGTCGACCACGGCGCGCGGCACGCGGATCTTGTGGTTGCCGCAGACCTCGAGCTCGCCCGCGTCGATCGCACGGAGCATGGAGCTCCGCAGCGGCTCCGGCACGACGGGCACGTAGCGGGCTCGGAGCGTGTCGGCGAGCGCCTTCCGATCCTTGTCGAGCGAGGAGGGGACGTCGATGCACATGCGGACGCGCCCTCCGCCGATCGGATAGGCGAGCACGGGCCCGGGTGCCCCGAGGAATACGTGGCCGTGTCCCTCGAGGGGGAGCTCGGTGTCCTCGCAGAGCACGGCGACGGTGAACGAGAGCAGCTCGCTCTTCTCGTCGAGGCCGAGCAGCCCGCGCAGCCGTGAGTGCCTCCCTTCGGCCACGACGACGAGGGGTGCGCGGAGCTCCCGCCCGTCGGCGAGACGCACGCCGACGACCCGGCCTCGTTCGCGGAGGACATCGGCGACCTTGGTCCCGAGCTCCATCGACACTCCGTCGAGCGCCGAGACCACGCGGCGCAGGGTCGAGACCATGTCGCGATGATCCATCGCGATCCCGGTCGCCTCGCCTGTGCCCGAGGCGGGGTACGGAAGCGGCAGCGGGGCCTCGTCCGGTCGCGTCGCGACGGCGAATCCGACGACGGGCACGCCGCCCGCCCCGAGCATCGGCGCGTGCAGCCCGAGGGACGCGAGCACGCGAGCCCCGCGCGGATGGATCAGCTCGCCGCGGAAGCGCGGGTCCGGGCCCCTGCGTGCCTCGATCAACGTGACGTTCGTGCCCCGCTTCGCGAGCGCGGCCGCCGCCACGAGTCCCGTGAACCCGCCTCCGACCACGATCGCCGTGCTCGTCTCCCCACGTCCGCGTCCTTCGTCCGAGCTCGAGAAATCCACGTGCACCTCGCCTTCGTTCGTCGAGAAAAGCGATTGAAAGGCTACGCACGTCACGGGCATTCGCCACGAGAATCGGTGTAGCAAGCGTTCGCCTCGAAACGTGTTCCTCGGCCCTGTCGGACAGGATGAATGTGCATCGAAACGTGTTCTCTCGCGCGTCCGGTCGTCCGTGGAACGTGTTCACCGGATCTGCCTCGGAACCGCCCGCCGGATGACACCGGTTCAATCGTGTATCCCGACGGCTCGCCCGCGTCTTCCGCGGTTCGCCCGAATCCCCGGAGGGGCGTCTTGAAGACGGGCTCGCGGCGGACGATGAGAGGGGCGCTCGCAACGAGAGGGGAACCCGTGGCCGACCTCGACCAGCTCCTGAAAGAGACCAGCCGTACCTTCGCGCTCGCCATCCCGCTCCTTCCGGAGCCGTACCGGCGCGAGGTGACGATCGCGTACCTGCTCTTCCGGATCGCCGACACCTTCGAGGACGCGACCCACTGGGCGCGCGAAGAGCGGATCGCGGCCCTCGAGCGCTTCGTCGAGCTCCTGCGCGCCCGCGATCGCGACGGGCTCGTGGCCGCCACGAAGCAGTGGCTCGAGCGGAGCCCCAGCGACCACGCGGGCTACCTCGAGCTCCTCGCGGAGACGCCCGCGGTCTACGACGCCCTCGAGGCGGTCCGCTCCGAGGCGCGCGTCGCGATCGTGCACCACACGGCACGCACCGCCCTCGGCATGGCGGACGTCGTCCGCAGGGCCGATGCGCGCGGCTCGCTCGCCCTCGACGATCTCGAGGACCTCCGCCACTACTGCTACCTCGTGGCCGGCATCGTGGGCGAGCTGCTCACCGATCTCTTCGTCATCCCGCCGAGCCCGGCGGCTCGCGTCTCGCGCATCCTCCGGGAGCACGACGTCGCGTTCGGCGAGGGGCTGCAGCTCGTGAACATCCTCAAGGACGCCGACGACGACGCGAAGGAAGGCAGGACGTACCTGCCCGCCGGGGTCGCCCGGAGCGAGGTGCTCGGGCTCGCTCGCGCCGACCTCGAGCGCGCCCGTCTCTACGTCCTCGCCCTGCAGGCGGCGAAGGCCGAGCCTGGCGTCGTCGCCTTCACCGCGCTCCCGGTCCTCCTCGCCCGCGCGACCCTCGACAAGTTGGAGGTCGAAGGACCCGGAGCGAAGATCCCGAGGTCCGAGGTCGTCGAGCTGCTCTTCGGGCTGCAGGGGGCGTTGTCGCGGGGAGAAGAGGCGATACCCCTCAAGAACTGAGGGAAGAGACGTGCACGTGCACGATCCTCGTTCACGTGCACGGGCCGTCGTGCACGTGCACGTGCACGGTTCGCGTGCACGTGGACGGTTCGCGTGCGCGTGCACGATTTGCGTGGACGTGCACGCATCTCGGGGTGCTAGCGTCGAGCGATGTCCTCCCTCGAGCTCCTGATCGCGAACAAGAACGTCTCCTCCTGGTCGCTGAGGGCGTACCTCGCGCTCTCCGTGGCAGGGATTCCCTTCCGGGAGACGAGGATCCCCGAGCACCTCGACGAGTCGCGGAAGTGGCTCGACGCGAAGAGCCCGTCGGGGAAGGTGCCCGTGCTGATCGACGGGGACCTCGTGATCCACGAGTCGCTCGCGATCCTCGAGTACCTCGCCGAGCTCTTCCCCGAGAAGAAGCTCTGGCCGGAGGATCGGAAGGCACGAGCCTGGGCGCGGGCGATCGCCTCCGAGATGCACGGGGGCTTCGGCGAGCTCCGGCGGAACCTGACGATGAATCTCGCGCGGCGCGAGGTCCGGGGGGAGCTCGATCCGGGCACGCAGCGCGAGGTCGATCGGATCGGGGAGATCGTCCGCGAGACGCGTGCGAGGTTCGGCGAGGGCGGTCCGTTCCTCTTCGGCGCCTTCACGAACGCGGACGCGATGTTCGCTCCCGTCGCGTGCCGGTTCCGGACCTACGGCCTCCCGCTCGATCCCGTCACGAAGGCGTGGTGCGAGGCGATCTACGAGCTGCCGGCGCTCCGGCGGTGGGAGGCGGACGCGCTCCGCGAGGCCGAGACCGAGCCGATGATCCTCGGCGTCGGTCAGCGCGTGGACGTGCGGCCGGCCGACTACGAGCATCCGCGTCCTTCGTGGGCCGTGATCTTCGCGTCGAAGCTGAGGCAGGGGGACCCCGACTACGCCGGAGTCGCGGCGCGCATGGTCGAGCTCGCGAAGTCGTCTCCGGGCTGCCTCGGGATGGAGAGCGCGCGTGGCCCCGACGGTCTCGGGATCACGGTCTGCTACTGGTCCTCGCCCGAGGCGATCGCCGCGTTTCGGGCGGACCTCGAGCACGCCGAGGCGCAGCGCAAGGGACGCGAGCGGTTCTACGAGGGCTTCCACCTCGTCGTGGCACGCGTGGACCGCGAGTCGCGCTTCGGAAGCCTCGCCTGAAGGGGGGCGCGCGAGCCGCTCGTTCCCCCTCTGGCGGCCCGCCGTCTCCCGACTACGATGCGGCATGCCCAGGGAAGCCCGTTCGAAGCAGGAGAAGGAGCTCGAGACCCTCGCCGAGGAGATCCGGTACCACGAGGCCGCGTACCGTCGCGGCGAGCCCGAGATCCCGGACGGAGCCTTCGACGACCTCGTCGATCGCTACGAGCAGCTCGCCGAGTCGCTCGGGGTGCCACTCGCGCAGCGGGTCACGGCGAGGCCGGGCGCCGAGCACACGGAGGGCTTCGAGCAGGTCGCGCACCGCGTGCCGATGCTCTCGCTCGAGAAGCTCACGCCGAGCAAGAAGGACGGGAGCGGGGGCTCCCTCGGGCTGCGCGAGCAGCTCCTGCAATGGGTGACGAGGCGGCGCAAGGACCTCGAGCTCGCGGCGCACGGACGGCTCGAGCTCTGCGTCGAGCCGAAGATCGACGGGATCTCGATGTCCCTCCTCTACCAGGACGGGAAGCTCGTCCGCGCCGTCACGCGCGGCGACGGAGAGAAGGGCGACGTGATCACGGCCCAGGTGCGGGCCGCCCGCGCCGTCCCCGAGCGTCTCGAGGGCACGAGCCGCGGCGAGGTCGAGATCCGTGGCGAGCTCTACTTCCCGCTCGACGCCTTCCACCGCCACAACGAGGCGCTCGCGGCACGCGGCGAGAAGACGCTCGTGAATCCCCGCAACGGCTGCGCGGGGCTCATGAAGCGTAAGGATCCCTCGGGGCTCGAGGGGATCGGCATCCGCTCGTTCCTCTACCAGGTCCCCTGGGCCCAGGGAGTCCATCTGCCCCCGACCCAGCACGCGACGCTCGAATGGCTCCGCGCGCACGGAGGCGACGTCTACCTCGACCTCGTGCACGTGACCGACGACGTGGACGCCGCGCTGGCGTTCTGCGAGGGCTTCGCCGAGAAGCGCGGCACCCTGCCCTACGACATCGACGGGATGGTCCTGAAGGTCGACGAGCTCAAGCACTACGGCGCGCTCGGCATGACCGGACACCATCCGCACTGGGGCGTCGCCTACAAGTTCCCGCCCGAGCGGAAGGCGACGAAGCTCGAGGACATCGTCGTGCAGGTCGGGAAGTCGGGGAAGCTCACGCCGGTCGCCGTGCTCGAGCCGGTCTTCGTCGCCGGCACGACCGTGAGCCGCGCCTCGCTGCACAATTTCGTCGAGCTCGCGCGCAAGGACGTGCGCGTCGGCGATCGCGTCTTCGTCGAGAAGGCCGGCGAGATCATCCCCCAGGTCGTCGGCGTCGACCTCGAGGCGCGGCCCCACGGGACGCACGAATTCCATCCGCCCACGAAGTGCCCGACCTGCGGGACGCCCGTCGTCGCCGAGGACATCTTCGTCTACTGCCCGAACCCCGCCTGCCCCGATCAGGTGCGTGAGCGTCTCGTCCACTTCGCGAGCCGGCATGCGATGGACATCGACGGGCTCGGCGAGGCGGTCGTGAACCTCCTCGTCGACGAGCTCGGCGTGCGCTCGCCCGACGACATCTACCGGCTCGACGCGGCGAAGGTCGCGGAGCTCCCGCGCATGGGGAAGAAGAGCGCAGCCAACCTGATGCGCGCGATCGAGACGTCGAAGTCGAGGGGTCTCGCGCGCGTCCTCGTCGCCCTGGCCATCCGCCACGTCGGCGAGACGATGGCGGAGGAGCTCGCACGCTACTTCGGCTCGATGGTCGCGCTCCTCGAGATGGCGCATCGATACGACTCCGGGGACGCCGAGGCGGTGCGTCTCTTCGCGCCCGAGAAGTCGGGAGAGCGCGGAGCCATCGAGGGGCTCGCGAAGAAGAGCGCCGACAGCATCTTCCGCGAGCTCTCGTCCCCGCAGGTCCGTCGCGTCATCGCGGGCCTCGCCGAGGCGGGCCTCGTGATGACGGCGGAGAAGCGCTCGGTGGTCGCCGTCGAAGGGGTGGCGGGCAAGGCCTTCGTCCTCACGGGCACGCTGCCCACGCTGAAGCGCGACGAGGCCGCCGCGAAGATCAAGCAAGCGGGCGGCAAGGTCTCCGGCTCGGTGTCGAAGAAGACGAGCTACGTCGTCGTCGGCGCCGAGGCCGGCAGCAAGCTCGCCGACGCCGAGGCGCTGGGAATCCCGACGATCGACGAGGCCGAGCTCCTCCGCATGTTGGGGGAGTGAGGGGCGGGCGAGCGACGATCTTCGTCCGTGCCCGAGGAGGGGTGGCCTTGTCGGCCAGTCGGCCGACCCTAACGTGTAGGGAAACGTAGCATTCAGCCGGTTTTCCGATGCGCCCCCTCCTCGCCGTCGTCCTCGCCTTCCTCTTCCTCGCCGTCCACGCCTACGCCCAGGTCCCTCCCACGACCACGGATCCCCGGGCCGTGATGGAAGCCTCGTACCGTCTCGACGCGGGCGATCGCCTGGTCGCCCGCGTCCGGATGACGATCACCGACGCGCAGGGCCGTGCCCGCGTTCGCGAGGTCGTGCTCCGCGCGATGGAGTTCCAGGGCGGTCGCAAGACGCTCATGCTCTTCGAGAGCCCGGCGGACGTCCGCAACACGGGGCTGCTCTCGATCGACCACGACGAAGGCTCCCGGCGCGACGAGCAATGGCTCTACCTCCCGAGCCTGCATCGCGCGACGCGCATCGCGGCCTCGCGTCGCTCCGGCTCCTTCGTCGGCTCCGACTTCAGCTTCGCGGATCTCACGGCGGCCGATCCCGACGAGTACGAGCTGCGCATGGTGCAGGCGGACGTCGCGGTGAACGGCGAGCCCTGCTGGCGCATCGAGGCCACGCCGCGCACGCCCGCCATCCGCGAGGAGACGGGCTACGAGAAGATCGAGGTCTGGATCTCGAAGCGCAGCCTGCTGGCGATCCGGACGAAGGCGACGATGGGGCAGGGGAGGGCGAAGTACGTCGCGCTCGAGGACGTGCGCCGCGTCGACGGCATCTGGACCGCGCATCGGGTCGTCGCCCGCACCGTCCGCAACGACCAGCTCGAATCGCAGACGGTGCTCGAACGCCGCGACGTGCGGTACGGTGATGCGACCGTGACCGAAGCCGACTTCACCGTGCAGCGCCTCGAGCGGGGACTCTAGCGTCCATGCGCCTCGGTGCGCTCCTCCCCCCGCTGCTCGTCGCGGCGTGCTTCGTGTCGTCCGCCGCTCGCGCGCAGACGGTGGAGAGCGCGAGCGATGCCGTCGGCTGGGGCGAGAGCGCGTCCGACGAGAGCGCGGGCGATGCGGTCGGCTGGGGCGGGGGCGAGGCCACGACCGCCGAGTCGCCTTCCGAGCCCGTCGACGAGGCTTCCGCGGAGCGTGCGACCTCCGTCGGAGGCACGGTCCGCGGCGACGGCGCGATGTGGACCGAGCGTCTCGGCGACAACGGCTTCGCGAAGGCGCGATTCTCCTACGATCTCTGGCTCCGCCATCGGCTGCGGCGAGGTCGGCTCGTCCTCGGGCTGCACGGCGAGCAGGACTTCGCCTACCTCTACGAGCCCGAGACCTACGATCAGCCGACGATCGACGTCTACGGGTCGGTGATCCGTGCGGGGGAGAGCTACCTCGCGCTCGAGACCGCGAACGCCGAGCTCGCGATCGGCACGCAGGTCGTCAATTGGGGCCACGGCGAGATGCTCTCGGTCGTCGATCTCGTGAATCCGCGCGACATGCGCGAGCCCGGCTTGATGGACCCGATGGACGTGCGCATCCCGGCCCTGATGAGCCGAGGCTCGTGGACGAACGGCCGCACGCGGCTCGAATTCCTCTGGCTCCACGAGGCCTACTTCCGCCTGCGCCCGCCGCCCTTCGGGACGTGGAGCCTCGTCCGCACGGCCGTGCTCACGGATCCGACCATCGCGATGACGCCGTTCCCTTCCTACGTCGACACCCGCGACGTCTACTGGCAGCAGAGCCCGCGACGCGTGTCGGTGGAGAGTCAGCAGGTGTTCGCGCGGGTGACACGGACGCTCGGACCGGTCGACCTCGGCTTCTACGCGGCCGACTACCTCGACCCGATCGGCACGGCGACGTTGCCCGAGGCGAGCGCCTGGGCGAACGCGGCCGTGTACGTGCCCCTCGACCATCTGCGCACGAACACGATCGGCGCCTCCGTCTCGTTCGTGCACCGGGATCTCTCGGGCTGGCTCGAGGTCGGCTGCGACATCCGGCGCCCGGTGAACACGGTGGATTTCGCCACGTTCGGCATCGGCACGGAGCGGCGCACGCTCTTCCGCTGGACGCTCGGCGTCCGCTACCAGGGGCTCCGCGACACGACGATCGCCCTCGAATACGGGCAGGGAACGCAGCAGGGGCCCGGCGGGAGCGACTACCCGCTGCTCGTGCCGATCTTCCCCGCGACGCTCGCCGCGCGCGTCGAACGGAGCTTCGCACGGGAGCGATTGCGCGCGATGATCGTGGCCGCGCTCAACGGCGAGCACTTGGCGGGAGGTGGCTTCGCGCGCGCGCAGCTCGCCTACGTGCCGATCGACGGACTGACTCTCTCGATCGGCTACGCGATCTACTTCCCGACCGACACACCGTCCCTCGTCTGGGGCTTCACGACGAACGATCGCTTGATGGTCGGAGTCCGTTACGATTTCGCTCGTTGACCTTGCTTTCCCGACTCCGGCCACTTGTCCGGATGTAGGTATGGCTCCTACGTGGTGGCACGAGCCGAGCCGACGCGGCTCCTCGCGTGGAACGCACGGGAAAGGAATTCCATGACCGGCAGCCCCATCCATCCGACGGACGACGGCCTCGCGGTCGAATGGCTGATGTCGCTCCTCGCTTCCACCGGGGACATCTACGTCCGTCCCATCGCCGGCGGTCCGACGATGGAGACGTCGCTGCGCGAGGAGCTCGGGCTCGACTCCATCGGGATGGTGGGCGTCTTCTACGCGGTGGTCGACGAGCTCGGTCTCGACGCCGACGAGCGCGTCGTGGCGGACTGGCGCACGGTCGCCGACGTGGTGCGCTTCGCACGGAGCGGAGCCGAAGGAGCGGCATGACGAACGCGCCTCCGTGGAAGACGGTCGCGCTCGATCCCGATGGACGTCGGCGCAGCGAGCCGATCCTCGCAGGGCTCCCCGAGGTGCCTCCGCTCTCGGTCGTCGTGCTCGCCGTCGCCGATCCCGCGTTCCTGGTGGCGGGCTACGAAGCGGTGCTCGCCCGGGAGGCGATCCCGCTGCTCCTGCACGGCACCACGCCGCTCGCGCTCGCGCGGCGGATGGTCGAGCGGGTCGGCGCCGCGGCCCTCCTGCATGCGCCCCTCGAGGGGGATCCCCACGTCGAGACCGCCCCGGCGGGAAAGGCCCGACTGCCGGAGCGCGGACATCTGCTCTGCACGAGCGGCACGACGAGCAAGTCGGGCGAGCCGAAGGTCTACTTCTTCCCCGAGGCCCGGGCCGAGGCGAACGCCCGCGCGCATCTCGCTTCCCTCGGCCTCGCCGACGCGCGCGGTCTCCGCATCCTCCTGCCGCTGCCCGTGAGCCACGCGTTCGGTCTCGTCTGCGGACATCTCGCGGCGCGGGCGACGGGCTCGACGCTCCTCGCGTTCACGAGCACGCCCGATCCCGCGACGTTGCTCGAGGTCGCGGCGCGCGAGCAAGCCCAGGTGCTCCACCTGACCCCGCCCATGGTGCGACTGCTCGCGCGGCGTCACGCGCGCAGAGCCGCCCCCGCGCTGCCCGAGCTCTCGCTCGTCGGCGTGGGCTCGGCGCCGAGCACGGCGGGCGAGATACGAACGCTCCACCGGCTCTTCCCCGCGTCGCGCATCGTCGCGACGTACGGGCTCACGGAATGCGGACCCCGCGTGGCGACGTTCCAGGCCGGGACCGCCGAGCATCCCTCGATGCTCCTCGACGTCGACGACGCCGCGCAGGTGCCCCTCGGCGAGCCGCTCGCGGGCGTCCGGCTCGCGCTCGAGGACACAGGCTCCGATGGCGTCGGAGAGCTCGTCGTGCACACGCCTTACGTCGCCACCGGACGCCTCGTCGACGGCGCGCTCGAGCCCATGCCCGCCGGTCCCTTCCGGACGCGAGACGCCGCGCGTCGCGAGGCCTACGGCGGGATCACCCTCCTCGGTCGCATGGACGGAACCATCGTCCGAGGCGGGACCAACGTGTATCCGACGAACGTCGAGCCGCTCGTCGAGGACGTGGCAGGCGTCACCGGCGTCTGCCTCGTCGGTCAGCGCTCCCCGACCTACGGAGAGGTCCCCGTGCTCGTCTGCGAGGTCGCGGCCGGGACGCACGAAGAAGAGCTCCGTCGGTCGATCGAGGCGCGGCTCGCCGACGAGCTCCCGCCGACCGATCGCCCCGTCGAGATCCGCTTCGTGCGCACGCTGCCGCGCACCTCGCTCGGCAAGGTGATCCGCGCCGAGGTGAAGTCCAGGCTGGAGGCCCCGCATGGCTCTTGGTGATCGGCACGCCTCGCTCGGCGGGAAGGGCGTCGCGATCCGCGGCATCGCCCATCGCCTCGGCTCGCGGAAGGTGACGAACCAGGACATCATCGACGAGCATCGCATCCGCCTGAAGGACGCGTGGGTGCGCGAGAACATCGGCATCTCCGAGCGCCATTGGGTCGGGCCGCACGAGTCGACCGCGACGATGGCGGCGGAGGTCTGCGCCGAGCTCGTCGGGAACGCGGGGCTCGCGCCGGCGGCAGTCGATCGCCTGATCGTGGCGACCGTCTCTCCCGAGGTGATCACGCCCTCGACCGCCTGCATCACGCAGTCGATCTTCGCGCCGGGCACGGCCTTCCCCTGCATGGATCTCGTCGCCGCCTGCGGAGGCTTCCTCTACGCGCTCGACGTCGGCAGGCGCTGCGTACAGACGGGCGATCGGAACGTCCTCGTCGTCGCCTCGGAGGTGCGGAGCGCCTTCCTCGACAAGCAGGATCGGCGCACGGTGATGCTCTTCGGCGACGGCGCCGCGGGCGTGCTCCTCACGCCGGCCCGAGAGGGCGAGGTCGGCATCGTCGACACCCGCCTCTTCGCGGACGGTCGCTTCTGGGAGGCGATCTCGGTGCCGGCAGGCGGCGTGCGGCGGCCTGCGTCCGCGGAGACGGTCGCGGAGAAGGCCCACTCGATCACGATGAAGGACGGAGCCGCGATCTTCGAGCGAGCCGTCGCCGAGATGACGGAGCTCGTGAAGGCGATGGTGCTCGGCCACGGCGCCACGCTCGACGAGGTCGACTTCTTCGTCTTCCACCAGGCCAGCGTGAACATCGTGAGGCGCGTGCTCGAGGCCCTCGGGATCCCCGAGGAGAAGACCTGGATCAACTTCCCCCGCGTCGGGAACTGCACCGCCGCTTCCGTGCCGATCGCGCTCTCCGAGGCCGTGCGCGCAGGTCGGGTGAAGCGGGGCGATCTCGTGTGCTCCGTCGCGACCGGAGGTGGGTTCACCGCCGGGACGGCGCTCTTCCGCTGGGAGGTCTGACATGAAGGGAACGCGACGCATCGAGGACTGTCGGGTGTGGGTGACGGGCGGGCGCCGCGGTCTCGGATACGCGTTCGCCGCGCATTTCGCCTCGCTCGGAGCCGAGGTCCACATCACCTCCCGCGAGCCGGGGAGCGCGGCCGCCGTCGAGGCCGTCGACTCCCTCGCCCACGCGGCGCGCGCCCACGCGGTCGGCCACGGCACGCAGGCGAAGCCCGTCACGGTCCACGGCCTCGACATGGCCGATCCCGCGAGCCTCGACGCGCTCTCGGACGCGATCCGCCACCATCCGCCGCACGTCCTCGTCCACGCGGCCCACGTCTTCGCCGACCACGTGCCGATCGTCGGTCGGAAGCCGGAGGACTTCGCCCGAGGTCTCTCGTCGAACGTCGTCTCCGCCTACACGATCCTCCGCTCCGCGGCGCGCGCCATGGCGCGCGAGGGGCTCGGACGCATCCTCGTCGTGGGCAGCTTCGCGACGGTGAAGCCGGGCCTCGGACAGGTCGGCTACGTGACGGAGAAGGCGGCGCTCGAGGGCATGGTCCGCTCCTTCGCCGCGGAGTTCGCGGCGCGCGGCGTCCACGTGAACGTCGTGCATCCGGGCATCTGCGACACCGAGAACGTCCGCGACCGCGTGCCCGAGGTGATCCGCGACGCGTACGCCGCACGGACCAGCGCCGGGAGGCTGCTCTCGCCGAAGGAGGTCGTGCTCGCGTCGTTCTCGCTGTGCGATCCCCGGCACGCCGGGATCACGGGCCAGTCGCTCGCGATCACGGGCGGCGCCGATCTCGCGGGCCTCGTGGCCGGCACCTCGGGGGCGGAGACGTGAGCACGCGCGGCGCGATCGTCCGCTCCATCGTGCTCTTGCCCCCGCTCGGCCACGACGCGGCGCTCTACGCGCCGCTCGCGCGCGCGATCGGCGATCGGCTCGAGGTCGTCGCGCTCGACTATCCCGGCTTCGGCGAGGAGCCACAGGGCTTCGACTACGAGGCTCCCGAGCTCCTCGAACGGCTCGCCGGGCACTTCGCCCAACGCATCGACTCGCTCGGGATCGAGCCGGTCTTCCTCGGCGGCGTCTCGCTCGGCGGCACGCTCTCCTTCCCCCTGGGCTCGAGGCTCGCGCGAGCGCCCGAGGGAAGGCTCCTCCTCGCGTCGGGAGGTCTTCCCGTGGCGATGGTCCGGAAGGACGCCGTGCGCACGGCGATGAACGAGCTCGGCGCCGTCGGCTTCGCGCGCAGGCACCTCGGGCTCGACCATCCGGACCTCGACGCGTCGAGCCTGCGGACCCACATCGGTCGCATGACGGAAGACGTCGCGCGCTACTTCGAGCACTACTTCCACACGACGTGGGAGGGTCCGGCGTTCGAAGCCCGCGCGAACGCCTCCGTCGCGATGCTGAGAGCCGCCCTCGACGTCGACTTCCGCGAGGCGATGCGCGATCCACGCCCCCGTTCGGTGGTGATCTGGGGCGACCGCGATCGGATCTTCTCGCGATCGTTCGTCGACCGTCTCGTCGCGACGCTCGCACGCCCTTCGCTCCACGTCCTCGACGGCGTGGGGCACTACCCCCCGCTCGAGGCTCCCGACGAGGTCGCACGGATCGTCGTCGAGGCCCTAGAAGGAAAGGCAGAAGCATGACCGACCACAGCAGCCATCCCGTGATCGCCCGGTTCGATCGCGTCCTCGAGGAGGCGGTCGGCCGGATCGAGGACAGTCCCTTCGTGAAGGACCTCGCCGCCGGCAAGCGCGTGCTCCCCCTCTACGAGGCCTATCTGCGCGAGGCGTACCATTTCGTGCGCCTGACCTCGTCGTTCACGCCGCTCGCGGCGCGGCGCATGGATCCGGAGCTCCTCGGCCTCCGCCAGTGGATCCTCCACCACTCGGCCCACGAGATGGGTCACGAGCTGATGGCGCTCCAGGACCTCGAGCTCCTCGGCCAGTCGCGCGAGTCGGTGAAGGCGAGCCAGCCGCGCCCCGGCACCTGGCAGTGGGTCCACTTCTTCTACTACCAGGTCGTCGAGCGTCCGCCGTTCGCCGCCATGGGCGTCCTCTACTTCCTCGAGGGGATGGCCGCGAAGCTCGCGCCCATCGTCGTGCAGCAGGTGCTGCCCTCGCTCGAGGGCGAGAAGAAGCGGGCGACGCTCTTCGTGCGCGAGCACGGCGAGCTCGACCTCGAGCACACGGACGAGCAGAAGGACGTGCTCGTGAAGTACTGCACGAATCCGTTCGACCAGGACGTCGTCTGCGAGACGATCCTGCAGGCCAGCTACGCCAAGCGCGCGATGATCGATCACATCGCCGAGACCGTGGGGAACCGAGCGCCATGACCGTCACCGAATCCGACCTCAAGAAGATGATCTCGGCGATCTGCCGCGTGCCCGAGGAACGCATCGCGCGCGAGACGCGCTTCGTCGCCGACCTCCACATGGACTCGCTCGCGAGCCTCGATCTCCTCACGGAGCTCGAGGAGGTCCACGGCGTCGTGATCACGCAGGAGGAGGCACGCCACCTCCAGACCTTCGGTCACCTGCTCGATTTCCTCGAGAAGCGCGAAGACTGAGCCCGTGTCGTCCCTCGATCCCACGAGCGTGCTCGGACGCGCGGAGAGCTTCTTCCGCGCCTGGGCGCGCGTGGTCGTCCGCCATCCGAAGCTGGTGCTCTTCCTCTCCCTGCTCTTCACGGCGGGCATGGGGGTGCTCGCCGGGACGAGGCTGCGCGTCGACAACAGCACGGAGGGATTGCTCGGCTCCGATTCGCCGTCGATGGGCGTGCTCGACGCCCTCACGCGCGACTTCGGACCGGACAAATCCTTCGTGATCGTGGTCGAGGGCGACGTCTTCTCGAGACCCTTCCTCGAGAAGCTGAGCCGATTCCACCATGCGCTCGAGGGGCTCGAGCTGGAGCTCCCGACGCTCGGCCTCGACCGGCAGGCGCGGCGTGCGCTCGCGCGCGGCGAGGCCGTCGAGGCACGGGTCGTGCGGGAGCGCAGCGAGCCGGTCGCGGCCTCCGACGATCCCTTCGCCGGTATCGAGGGTTTCGACGCGCCCGCGGCCGGAGCGGCTCCCGCCGTGCCCCGTCCGACCCGCGGCGCCCACGTCGTCTTCGAGGACGTGACCTCGCTCGTGAACGTCCGCGACACCTCGTGGCAGGACGGTTCGCTCGCGATCGAGGAGCTGCTCGAGACCATCCCGTCCGACGGCGAGCTCCCCGCGTTCCGTCGTCGTGTGCTCGCAAACCCCTCCTTGGTCGGCGAGGTGGTCGATCGCGGGGGGAGGAACGCCGTCCTGCTCGTCCGCCTCCGTCCGATGGACGAGAAGGACTCCGCGAAGGTCCGGGACCGCCTCGGCGCTCTCGCGCGCTCGTACGAGGCGCCCGGGTTCCACGTCCGGATCGGCGGCATCGCCTCCCTCGAGGTCGCGCTGAACCGGATCATGGAGCGCGACATCTCGGTGGTCTTCTCGGCCGCGCTCGTCGTGATGCTCGGCCTCCTCTACTTCCTCTTCCGCAGCGTCTACGGCGTCGTCGGTCCCATCCTCGTCGTGCTCCTCTCGGTGGTCGCGACGCTCGGAGCGATGGCCCTCTTCGACGCGCCGATGACGGGCGTGACGAGCGTGCTCTCGTCCTTCCTCCTCATCATCGGCCTCGCGGATGCCGTCCACGTGCAGACGGCCTATCGCGACCTGCGGCGGAAGGGGGCCGGCAACGAGGACGCGATCGTCGAGGCGATCGCCGAGGCCGCCTGGCCGATCGCCTTCACGGCGATCACCGACGTCGCCGGTCTCCTCTCCTTCCGCACCTCGAGCCTCCGCTCGGTGCAGGACATGGGGACCTACGCCTCCTTCGGCATCACGGTGGCGTTCGTCCACTCGCTCTGCTTCCTGCCGGCCTTCCTCACCTTCCATCGGAAGGCGACGCTCGGCGAGGAGCGGTCCGCCGCGAAGAAGGACGCTCTCGATCGCTTCCTCGGGCGCTGCGAGGCGGCGTCGCGGCCGGTGTACCGCGACGGTGTGGTCTCGCGTCGGCGCAGGAACCTCGTGCTCTTCGCGACCGCGGGGCTCACCGTCCTCGCGCTCTTCGGCTCGGCGAGGATCCGCGCCCACCACGATCCCCTGAGCTGGCTCCCTCGCTCGAACCCCGACCGGCAGATCACCGAATACCTCGACCATCACCTCGGAGGCTCGGGCACGGTCTCGATCGTGGTGACGGCCGCGCCGGGGCATACCGTGCGCGAGCGCGACCTCTTGCTCCGCCTCGAGCGTCTCGAGCGTCACGTGCTCGCGTATCGGGCCGCGGACGATCACCGTCCGATCGCGACGCACGTCTCGAGCGTCCTCGACCTCGTCCGCGAGAGCTGGATGGCGGTGCACGACGACGAGGCCAGGTACCGTGTCCTCCCCGATACGCAGCAGGGCGTGAGCGACACCTTCACGCTCATCGAGGGCGCGGGTCCGCACGAGCTCTCGAAGATCGTGACGGCCGATTTCGAGAAGACGGTGATGACGGTCCGCGTCCGTTGGCGCGAGGCGGGGGCGTACATCCCCTTCACGAGGCATGTCGAAGAGGGCGTCCGCCGCTACGTCGGGAATGCCGCACGCATCGAGCTCACGGGTACGGTGCCCGCGAACTACGAGGTCGTCTCCTCGCTGAACTCGGACCTCCTCTCGAGCTTCGGGACGGCCCTCCTCAGCATCGCGATCACGATGATCCTCGTCGTCTGGGACGTGAAGCTCGGGCTGCTCTCGCTCGTGCCGAACCTCCTCCCGATCCTGATGATGTCCGGCCTGATGGGAGCGCTCGGGATCCCACTCGACCTCATGAGCCTGCTCGTCGGCTCGATCGCGATGGGCCTCGTCGTGGACGACACGATCCACGTGCTCCACTACTACACGATGAAGAAGGACGAGCTCGGTCCCGAGCGGGCGGTCCGCTTCCTCTTCGAGTCGACCGGGAGGGCCCTCGTCGGCACGAGCGTGACGCTCTCCGCGGGCTTCCTGCTCTACGTGCTCGCGACGATGAGCAACGTGCAGCGCTTCGGCGGGCTGCTCGGCGCGACGATCCTCCTCGCGCTCTTCGGCGACCTCCTGATCACGCCGGCGCTCCTGCGCACGATCGCGGAGGGCGAGCCGCTGCCGGAGGACTAGCCGATCAGAACTCGAGCGAGCTTCCGAGGTAGAGGCTCACGGCGTACGTGGAGCTCTTCGTGGTCTGGCCGGGCAGGGCGCAGAAGTTCACGCCGACGGCGGCGAGGCAGCGCGTGTCGTAGCCGACGGCGAGGCTGCGGACCGAGCCGGATCCGCCCGCGAAGCGGAGGGAGAGCGTCGTGCCGAACACGAGCGGCTTCTCGCGAGGCGCGGGCGCTCCCTCGGCGGGCGGCTCGACCGGGTCCGGGCTCCCTCGGAGGTAGGTGCGGGTCTGGAGGCCCACGGTGAAGCCGTAGAGGCTCACCGGGCTGTTGAGCCCTCCGTTGGGTTGATCGGTGCGATTGGTGAACACGCCGCCGCCGATCGAGAGGCCGCGGCTCACCTCGTGGATCATTCCCGCACGTACGTTCCACGTGGGCGAGAGGTCGACGAGGAGCTCCTTGTTCTCGAGACCCATGCGGTACTCGAATTCCACGTCGATCCAGCCGTGGTCGTAGTACCACGCGAAGCCGCCCGTGATCTGGAGCGGCTGGAGCAGACCGAAGCCCCCGTTGGGACGCACGGGAGAGACCGACGAGGTCGAGACTGCCGCGCCGGGATCGCCGGGATAGAGGACATTCGGCGGCGCGACGAACGACACGGTCGTCGCGATGCGTTGCTCGGGCGTCTCGGCGATCACCATGGCGGGGCCCCGCAGCATCAGACCGAAGCGGAGCTGCGGGAGGATCTCCCACTGCAGGCCGACTCCCGGCTGGATGCCCCAGCGGATGGGGGAATCCTTGATCTGCTCCGTGACGCCCGCCTGGTACCCGCCCGTGACGCTCATCGTCACGACCTGGTTGTTCACGTAGCTCTCGTAGATCCCGTAGAGGTGGAATCCGAGGCGGAGCTTCGGAGTGACGGACCATCCGAGGGTCGGCCCGACGTGGTAGCGCACCCGGTTCTGATCCGAGTCGTAGTACGAGAGGATGTCGAGCTGGCCGTAGTAGGGATCCTCGACCTGCGCCGAGAAATCCGCCGACAGCCAGCCGTAGCCGTATTGGGTCACGAAGACGCCGAGCCCGAGCGTCAAGCCCGGCTTCAGCGCCGTCGCCATCACGACGCTCGGCGAGAGGATCAGTACCTGCGTCGACGAGAGGTCCTGGGCCTCGAGCTGCTGGCCGTCGATCTGGAACGCGAAGCCATCGTCGACGTGGTCGAAGCGGATCCCGTAGAGCGACGCGCTCACGTTGAACTTCGTGCGTCGGTTCAGGGCGAGGCCCGCCGGGTTGTACCAGGCCGAGCCGGGATCGCTCGACGTCGCCACGACGGCTCCGGCGGCGACCGCGCCCTCGTCGCCCTGCGCGAAGGAATAGCCGTCGGCGCGCGCGATGGCGGGAGCCGTCACGCACGACGCCGCCGCGAGGGCGATGGCCGCCCACCTCCCGATCCGCTTTCCGTGCATCGCTCGCCTCCCGTCGGAGGAACGGTATCCGAGTCCGCGTCGGGTGTCGTGGGCGGAGAAGGGCGCGACCGTCGCCCGGCGGACCCAAGAGGGTTCGAGCCGCCGGCGGACTCCTGAGCCCTCAGCCGATCCGCGCCAGCAAGCCCCCCTTCGAGACGGGCTCGCCGGCGGCGACCGGCAGCGCGATCACCGTGCCCGCCGTCGGAGCGGCGATCTCGAGCTCCATCTTCATCAGCTCGACGACGAGGAGCGGCTGACCCTTCGTCACGACGTCGCCGACCGCGACGAGGAGGCGCGCGACCGTGCCGGCGGTCTTCGCCTTCACGGTCCCGTCGCTCGACTCGCCCGAGGCGCGTGCGCCGGGGCCCGCGCCGCCGCCCGGCTCGAGCGGACCGAACCGACGCGTCGCGGAGCCGGTCTGCTCGACGTCGAGCCAGAGCTTGCCGTGGGCGTCCCGCGAGGCCCGCGTCCGACGTCCGTCCGCGTGGAAGAGCAGGAACGCGCTCGGCCCGAGCCGGAGCACCCGGAGGACACCCGGGAGACGAGCGAGCTCGGAATCGCTCAGGATCGATGCGCGAGCTTCCATCGCAGCCCTCCTCCGGGATGGCCCGTCGTTCGCGTGGGTTCGTGCAGATCCTCGACGAGGAGCGACTCGGCGGCGAAGCCCGGCGGCGTGCTCTCTTCCGTCAGCGCTCCGAGGTCCTTCTCGAGCGTGCGCGTGTCGTGCACGTCGCCCGCGAAGGGCGGATGCGCGGCGAGCGCGCGCAGGAGGTCGAGGTTCGTCCGCACCCCGTGCACGTGCGCGTGATCGAGCGCGTGGGCGAGGCGCGAGAGCGCGTCGGCGCGGTCGTGTCCCTGCACGATCAGCTTCGCGATCATCGGATCGTAGTGGGGCGCGATGCTCGCTCCCTCGCGCACAGCGAGGTCCCAGCGGACGAAGGGCATCGAGGGGAGGTCGAGGTGGTGCACGAGGCCGGCATCGGGCGCGAAGCCGTTCGCGGGATCCTCGGCATAGAGCCTCGCCTGGATCGCGTGCCCGCGCGGCGCGAGCGGATGCATCATCAGCTCCTCGCGACGGATGCCGAGGGCCTCGCGGAGCTGCCATTCGACGAGGTCGATGCCGAGGCGGAGCTCCGTGACGGGATGCTCCACCTGGATGCGCGGATTCATCTCGAGGAAGTAGATCCGGCCTTCGTCGGGCGCGTGGAGCAGCTCGATCGTCCCCGCGTTCCGGTAGCCGCGCCTCGCGAGCGCCGCTGCGAGCGCTCCGTACACCGGCTCGAGGAGGGCGAGCGCAGCGTCCGAGGCGGGCCCCTCCTCGATGACCTTCTGGTGGTTGCGCTGCAGGCTGCAGTCGCGGCTGTCGAGGATGCGGACCCCGTCGCCGAGCACGCCGAAGACCTGCAGCTCCACGTGGCGCGCGTGGACGAGGTAGCGCTCGGCGAGCAGCGAGTCGTCCGAGAAGAGCTCCTTCGCCCGACGCCGCAGCTTCGCCACGGCCTCGTCGAAGCCCTCGGGGCGCTCGACGACGAGGTTGCCGCGGCCTCCGCCGCCCGCGCTCGCTTTGAGCAGCAAGGGAAACGCCTCCGCCGGAGGCCGGACGAAGCCGCCCGCGCCGTCGGGCTCGAGAGGGATCCCGAGGTCGGCGAGGCCCGCGTCGCGCGCGAGCGCCTTCGCCGTGACCTTGTGGGCCATCTCCTCGAGGACCTCGGCGGGAGGTCCGACGAAGACCGCTCCCGCTTCGGCGACCGCTCGCGCGAGCGAGGCCGATTCCGAGAGGAAGCCGTAGCCCGGATAGACGTGGGTCGCCCCGGTCGCGGCGATCGTCGCGCGGAGCACGTCGAGGTCGTTGAACGAGCGCGAGGCCTCGGACGCGCCGTGGAGATGGAGGGCGTCGGCGACGCGGGCCGCCGGCGTTTCGACGTCGGCGGGCGTGAGGAAGAGGACGGTCGGCACGCCGAGGCGACGGGCCGCGAGGCAGGCGCGGAGCGCGATCTCGCCACGGTTCCAGACGAGGAGGCGCGTCATGCGAGCGAGACCTCGGGCGCGAAGCCGAACGAGCGCCCGCCGGCGACGTGGAAGGGGACGAACGAGAAGAGCCGAGCGTCGTCCGCGAGGAGGACGAGGAGCCGATCGACCTTCGCCTCCGAGTCGCGATCGACGGGATCCTCGAGGAACGCGGTCGGCTCCCGGCGCACGAGCCCGCTCTCCTCGAGCAGGAGGCGGAGCGCGAGCGAGGCGACGTCGGCCTCCCCGAGCCCGGCCTCGAGGCGTGGACCCGCCGCCGCCGCGAGGTGCACGAGACACGCGCCCGCGAAGAGGTAGGCGTAGCGGCTCGCGAGGACGGCGAACGCGGGCGAGGAGGGCTCCACGTTCCTCGACTCGAGCACCCGGACCTCCGCGTCGAGCGCCCTGCGCGCGGAGAGCAGCTCGCGCGCACGCTCGGCGAGGCGGTACTCGGCGTCCTGCCCGGCTCGGCCCGTCAGGATCTCCACGGACTCGTCGAGCCCGCCGAGCACGTCGTCGGAGCCCCGGTTGCTCGTGCGGAGGCGCGAGCGATCGAAGGGCTCGAGCGGCGCGTGCACGTCGGCGGCGGTGCGCGCGCGCGTGCCCATCGCCGGGCCGAGGTTCTTGCGTTCCTCGGCGCGGGCGGCCGCGATGCGCGGGAGCTGCGCGGCGACGATCGAGCGGTTCACGCTCGAGCTCCCGTCGAAGAGGGGGATGAGCTGCGCGTCGCGCGAGAGCTTCGTGAAGGCCGCGTACGGCCCCTCGCGGAAGTAGTGGCGGGCCCCGAGGACGACGGAGCACTCGCGGATCGCCTCGTTCGCGAGCTCGGGGACCAGCATCTTCACGATGGCGCTCGTCACGCTCATCTGCTCGGGCAGGACCGAGAGCGAGCGCGTGCCGACGGTCGCGAGCGCGTCGGCGACGAGGATCCGGAGGAACGAGTCCCGGAGGCTCGTCCGCACCGTCTCGAGCGCGTAGACGTGCGCACCGTAGAGGTGCCGGCGTCGGGCGAAGTCGAGCGTCATGCGGAGCGCCGTGTCGGCGGCCCCGAGCGAGAACGCCGCGCACATCGTGCGGGAGACCTGCATCGTCTTCAGCACGAGGTCGAGGCCGTGGCCCTCCTTGCCCACGATCGCGGTCTCGGGGACGAAGGTCCCGCGGAAGCCGAGCCCGCTGATGTCGGCGCCGCGGATGCCCTGCGTCTTGATCTTCGGCACGGCGACGAGCGAGGTGGGATCGACCTCTTCCTTGTCGACGAAGACGATCGAGAAGCCGCGGTTCCCACCGTCGGCGCTCGTCCTCGCGTGGACCGAGAGGTACCGACCGCGCGTCGCGTTGTTGATCGCCCACTTCGTCCCGTCGAGCACGTAGCCGTGCGGGACCTTGCGCGCCGTCACGCGGTTGCCGTTCAGGTCGCTCCCGTGGTCCTCCTCGGTGAGCGCGAGCGAGCCGCTGTGACCTGCGAGCAGGAGCGAAGCGAGGTGCGCGCGCTGTGCGTCCGTGCCGCCGAGCCAGACGGGGAGGGCTCCGAGGAGGCATTGACCCGCCGCGATCGCCGCCGCGAGGTCACGACGCGCGACGACGCGGCCGAGCGCGAGGAGGTGATCGAAGCGGGCGAGCCTTCCGCCGACGTCGACGGGGACGAAATTGCGGAAGTAGCCGGACTCGACGAGCGCGTCGAACGCGGCCTGCGGGAAGCGATCGGCCTCGTCGGCCTCGAGGGCGGCCGCGAAGCCAGAGGGCCCTGCGGCCGAGGGATCGCCGAGGGCGCTCTCGAGCGCCTCGGCCTCGTCACGGATGGGGTCCACCATCGTCCACGTCCTCCGAGAAGAGAGAGGGGAGCTCGGCGCCGAGCGTCGCGGAGGCGGCGCGGGCGAGACCCTCCCAGAGATCCGAGCGTCGCCCCGCGACGTGCGGCGTGAGCAGCACGCGGGGATGGGCGAGGAGCGCGCCGTCGGCCGGGTAGGGCTCCGGCGTCGCGACGTCCGCGAGGTAGCGCGCCTCCGGGGCACGCTCGAGGAAGGCGAGCAGGTCGTCTTCGCGGAGCAGATCGCCGCGGGCGACGTTCACCACGATCGCTCCCCGAGGGAGGCGCTCGAAGAAGCGCTCGGTCGAGAAGAGCGCGCGCGACTCGCCGGTGCTCGGCAGCGCGAGGACGACGACGTCCCCGTGCGCGACGACCGCCTCCGTCTCGTCGAAGCCGTGGATCCGGGGCTCGTGCGCGCTCGCCTCGTGGGGCGTGTGCGAGACGACGTGGACCTCGCGGAAGAGGGGGCGGAGGCGGGCGACGACGCCTCGGCCGACGTGCCCGTGTCCGAAGACGACGGCTTCCATCGTGCGTGGATCGCGCGCGACCTCGTGCGCGGCCGGAGCCCAGCCGGCGCCGAGGCTGCCCGAGAGGACGCCGCGGAGCCCGGCGAGCACGAGGAAGAGCGCGTGGTCCGCGACCGAGTCCGCGTTCACGCCCGCGGCGGAGTCGAAGCGGATGGCGAGGCCCGCCTTGTTCGTGGCGGTCTCCCAGCCTTCCGGCACTCCGGCCTGGAGGAAATACGCATAGCGGAGACGCTCCGAACGCTTCGCGAAGCTCGGTGGGAGCGCCCAGCCGACGTAGACGTCCGCGTTCCGGAGCGCGGCGCCGAGCCCCGCGACCTCGCGAACGACCTCGAGCGCGAAGCCCGCGGGCAGGGCGGCCCGGAGCGCCGCCTCGAAGGAGGCGGGCAGGTCGAAGAAGGGGTCGCGGCTCGACGCGTGGAGGACGACGTTCGGCACTTTACGCCTTTGAGGGAATGCGGAGTAATCCTATCGGGTCGCCAGTGTAGGTTCATGACTTCGCCGAAGACACTCCCCATGCGTCCGGAAGCCTGGATCGACGCCCTCGTCGATCCGGGCTCCTTCCTGCCCATCCAATCCGCTCCCCCGGGCGCCGAAGGCTGTGCGTACGGTCCCGAGGTGGTGACGGGCCTCGCGCGCGTGCGCGGCCGACCGATCGCCGTCTACGCGATCGATCCCCAGGTCGACAAAGGCTTCGTCACGTCGCGGGGCGCGATCAAGATCCGCTCCTTGATGGATCGGGCCGAGCAGCTCGGGGTGCCGATCGTCGCCTTCCTCGCCTCGGCGGGCGTCTCGGTCGAGGAGGGCCTCGCGAGCGGCGATGCCTACACGCGCGTGATCACGGCGAACATCCGCCTCTCGGGCGTCGTCCCGCAGCTCGCCGTCGTGATGGGCGTGACGATGGGCGCGCCCGCGTACTCCGCGACGCTCATGGACTTCGTGCTCTTCCACAAGTCGCGGAGCCATCTGATGGTCACGGCGCCCGCGGTCGTGCAGCGCATGCTCGGTCAGAGCCCCACGCTCGCCGAGCTCGGTGGCGCGGACTTGCACGCGACCAAGACCGGAATCGTCGACTTCGTCGATCCGGCTCCGCTGGTGCAGATCGAACGCACGAAGGAGCTCCTCGCCTACCTTCCGTCGAATCGACTCGAGGACGTGCCTCCGCGCTCCGCACGCGAGCCGAGCGAGGCCCTTCCGGCGATCCCGTCGCGCCCCGACGTCGCCTTCGATGCGACGACGATGCTCGCCGGGCTCCTCGACGGCTCGCGCTTCTTCGAGGTCGGCGAGGGCATCGGAGGCGCGATCCTCGTCGGCTTCGGCAGCCTCGGAGGCCACGTCGTCGGTCTCGTCGCGAACCAGAGCCTCGTCGGCAGCGGCGCGATCGACGCGGATGCCGCACGGAAGGCCGCTCGCTTCCTGCGGATCTGCGACGCGTACAACGTCCCGGTGCTGAACCTCATCGACGTGCCGGGCTTCATGCCCGGGGCCGAGGAGGAATCGAAGGGCCTGCTCCGCCATGGCGCGGCGCTCTGCCAGGCGATGTACACCTCGGTTCCCCGCCTGAGCGTCGTGGTGCGCAAGTGCTACGGCGCGGCGGCCTTCGTGATGCTCCAGACGAAGAGCCAGGAAGGGGACGTCGTCCTCGCCCTCGAGGGGAGCCGCATCGCCGTGATGGGCTTCGACGCGGCGAAGCACGTCGTCTACCCGGACGCGACGGAGCCCGAGGACGAGCTCCGCGAGCGCTACTACCGCGACTACGAATCCCCCGCGAACGCCTTCCGCCAGGGGCTCGTCGACGAGATCGTCGCTCCGCAGGCGATCCGCGAGCGCCTCGTCCAACACCTCGGCTGGCTCGCGCGCAAGAAGGACCGGCCCCAGGTCGCGCGTCGCCACCTCATCGCGCCCTGAGGAGCCTCACCAGGGGACGGGCTTGTAGTCCTTGAGGAAGAGGCCGTAGAAGTGCTCGCCCGTGTTCGCCCCGTGGAAAATCGGGTCGACGATGCGGGCGGCTCCGTCGACGATGTCGAGCGGGGGATGGAAGCCGGTCTCGACCGTCTTCCGCTCCGCGAGGTGCGCCGGATCCTCGTCCGTCACCCAGCCCGTGTCGACGCTGTTCATGTGGATCCCGTCCTTCACGTAATCGTGCGCGGAGGTGCGGGTCATCATGTTGAGCGCGGCCTTCGCCATGTTCGTGTGCGGATGGCGATCGGTCTTGTACGTCCGGTAGAACTGCCCCTCCATCGCCGAGACGTTGACGATGTGCTTGTCCCGCTCGGGCGTGCGGAGCATCAGGGGCTTGAGCCGGGCGTTCATCACGAAGGGCGCGATCGCGTTCACGAGCTGCACCTCGAGCAGCTCCACCGTGGGCACCTCGGCGAGGGTGAGGCGCCAGCTGTTCACGCGGCGGAGGTCGCGCTGCTGGAGGTCCGCGTCGAGCGAGCCTTCGGGGAAGATCGCCCCTCCCCGCAGGTGGTCCTCGTCGAGGAGCGCGAGCTGCGAGAGCTCGGCCGCATGCGTGAGGCCGACCGCCAGGGGCGCGCTGCCGGCGACGGAGAGCGAGGCTCCCTCCACCATGTCGGGCGCGGCCAGCGTCCCCCGGACGTCCGCGGGGAGCGCCTCGGCCGATTGCCGCTCGGCTTCGAGCAGATGCGCGTAGAAGCCCGCCGGCCGACGCACGGTCTGGCAGGCGTTGTGGATGACGTGATCGAGCCTCGGCTCGGTCTCGAGCAGGTGCGCACAGAAGGCCTCGACGCTCGGCGTGTGCCGCAGATCGAGGCCGTGGATCGAGAGCCGATCGCGGAATCCCGCGTAGTCCGGCTCGCGCGCGTAGCGGAGCGCGGCGTCCTTCGGGAAGCGCGTCGTCACGATCACGCGGGCTCCCGCGCGGAGGAGGAGCATCGACGCCTGGTAGCCGATCTTCACCCGGGCGCCGGTGATCAGCACGGTGCGGCCGCGCAGATCGGCGGTCTGGCTCCGCTTCGCGAAGTTGAAGTCACCGCACTCGCCGCACATCTGATCGTAGAAGGAATGCGCCGTGCGGTAGCGGACCTTGCAGACGTAGCACTTCCGCTCTTCGAACAGCTCGCGCTCCTCCTCGGCCTCCACGGGCGGAGGGAGGATCGGTCCCGGCCCCGGCGTCACGAAGACGGGCGCGCTCCTGAGGGTGCGGATGCCCGTGGACGAGAGGACGCGCTCGTCCGCGTCCTTCACGCGCTGCTTGTCGCGCTTGCGGAAGGCCTTCGCCGTCGCCCGCTTCGCCTGGGCATCCGGGAAGAGGAACTCCCCGGCGGCGTGCATCAGCCGATGGCGCGTCTCGTCGTCGATGCCCACGAGACGCGTGCGGTCCTCCGCCATCGCCTCGAGGAAGGCGAGGGCGGCTTCGGCCTGCGCTTGCAAGGGCGGCTTCGTCACGCGCGCGGGCTAGCACGATCGGAGGGGCTAGGCCCGGGGACACCATCCGCCGCCGCGTTGGCGCGTCCGATGCTCGGGACGCAGCTCGCTCCGCGCGTCGGCCGAGAGCAGCTCGCAGGGCTCGAACCAATGGAGGGTGCGCGCCTCCTCGAGGAGGGGAGGGATCTCGCCCTCGAACTCGGCGATCTCGGGACAGCGTGCATGCCAGAGCGCGAGCGGATCGGGCACGTCGGCGAAGCAGAGGACCTCCTTCACGCCGCCGTTGCAGTTCGTCGCGACGACGAGGACGGGGCCGGGAAGGAGGCTCGGGGGCTGCGCGACGCGGAGGATCACGTCGTGGTGGAACTCGCCCTGCGCGTGGTGGGCGACGAGGTCGAAGCGGCCGACGTGGGCGTGGAGAAGCTCGAGCAACGAGCCGAGGGTCAGGGTGGAAGCGAGGGTTTCGACGAAGGAAGGCATGTCCCGATCTACGTCCGACGCCTCGCCGGCATTCCCGTAGCGCAGGATACGGACACCGCGTCATCCGAGAGTTACGACGCACGGACGAGGACGAGCGGCCGACGAATCCCCCAATCATTCCGATGGCAATTGACCGGGACGGACAGGAAATCCCAGCCCTGGGGTGTTCCTGTCGACGACACGGTCCTACACGGTCACCAGCGCCTCGGGGGCCCCGGCCCCCCGCGCGAACGACGGCCTCGCGGCCGTATCCTCGATCGAGACCGATGAACAAGGCCCTCCCGATCGTCTTCGACGTCCTCTACTGGCTCTTCTTCGTCGTCGTGTACACGGCGGCCGGGGCCGCGGGGCTCGGCGTCGCCTCGGCGCTCTGGGGCTCGTCGCTCGGTGCGCACGCCTTCGCGATCGCGCTCGGGTGGATCGTCTTCCTCCACGCGTTCGTCGTCGTCCTCGGCCTGCTCCGGCTCCTCGTGCAGCCCGCGCTCGAGGAAGGCGTTTCGCCGATCGGCGCGAACAAGGGCTACGTGGCCTGGGGCTTCCACTCGGTCTTCCAGGGCCTCTACCTCGCGGCGCCGTTCCGCGAGCAGATCCACTTCCTCTTCACGCTGCGCTACCTGCACTACCGCCTCTCGGGGATGAAGCTCCATCTCTCGAACGTGATCGGCACGGGCGCCGAGCTCCGGCAGGTCGAGCTGATCGAGATCGGCGAGAAGACGGTGATCGGCATCCGCGCGGCGATGAGCTGCCACCTCAACGCCGACGGGAAGTCGCATCGTCAGGCGCGCATCCGCGTCGGGCGCGAGAGCCTGATCGGTGCGCTCGCGCAGATCGGTCCGGGCGTCACGATCGGCGATCGCTGCGTGATCGGGGCCTCGAGCACGATCTCGCCCGACGTGCGGATCGGGAACGACGTGAAGATGGGGCCCGGGTGCATCGTGCGCTCGGGCCTGACGGTCGGTGACGGTGCGCGCCTCGCCGCCGGCTCGATCGTCGTCTCCGACGTGCCGGCCGGAGCCTCGCTCGCCGGCAATCCCGCGGTGCCGCTCGTCAAGGAGGCCTCGCGATGAGCCTTCGTCCTCCTCCCTTCGTGCTCCGCTTCGTCGCGCGCCGCCTCGAGGCCGAGCAGGCACGCCTGCACGCGGATGCCGAGCGCTCGCAGGACGCGCTGCTCCGGAAGATCCTGCGCCTCGCGCGCGACACCGAGCTCGGCCGCATGCTCGGCATCGCCGACGTGCGCGACTCGGCGGACTTCGCCGCGCGCATCCCGGCGCGCACGGCGAAGGATTTCCTCTCCCTCTGGGATCGCGCGGCCCGCGAGAACCCGCCAGGCGTCGTCCATCCGAAGAAGCTCGAGTACGTCGCGCTCTCGGGCGGCACGAGCGGCGTCGACAAGCTCATCCCCTTTCCGGACGAGCATTTCGCGACGATGCGTCGGTTCACGAACCACGCGTTCTTCCACGCCTTCCACGCCCTCGACGACTACACGCTGCTCTCGTCGAACATCCTCGTCACCTCGGGGCCGCCGATCCGCGAGGTCCTCCCGAGCGGCGTCACCGTGGGCTACGGCAGCGGGCTCGCGAGCGTGAAGTCGCCTCGCTTCGCACGCTCCGTGATCCGCCCCACGCCCGAGGTCCTCGGGATCCCGGGTTGGCAGGAGAAGATCGCGGGGATGGTCGACGAGAGCCTCGACCTCGACATCCGGGCGCTCACCGGGATGCCGAACGCGGTCGTGCCGCTCCTCGAGCAGCTCCTCGCGACGGCCAGGGCGAGGGGCCGCAAGGCCGAGGTCGCGACCGACGTCTGGCCGAACCTCCGCCTCTACGCCTTCTCCGGCTCGTCGCTCGTGCCCTGGGAGTCGCGCATCCGCGCCCTGCTCGGCGAGCGCGTCCACACCTTCGAGGTCTATTCGTCGTCCGAGGCTCCGATCGCCTTCCAGCATCGGATCGGCGAGCCGGGCCTCCTCGTCGACCTCTCCGCGACGTACCTCGAGTTCGAGCCCGTCGACGGTCCGAAGCTCCCGCGCAAGCGGATCCACGAGGTCGAGGTCGGCGTGACCTACGACATCGTCGTCACCTCCTTCGCCGGCTGCATCGCCTACAAGCTCGGCGATCGCGTCGAGTTCCTCTCGACGGATCCCTACGTGCTCCGCTTCGCCGGTCGCGATCGCGAGGAGATGAACCTCGTGGCGGAGCATCTCGCGCTCCCGGGCTTGCGGACGGCGCTCCACGACACGGCGGCGGAGCACGGCGTACGCGTGCACCAATTCTTCGTCTGCCCTTCGAAGCCCGCCGACGAGGGCTCGGTCACGTACGAGTGGGTCGTCGAATTCGACGGTGCCGAGCCGGCCGATCGCGGAGCCTTCGTCGCCTCGCTCGATCGCCGCGTCGCGGACGGAAGCAAGATCTACGCGGCCGCGCGCAGGAACGATTCGCTCCTCGCGATGCCCCTCGTCACTGTCTTGCCGAAGGGGACGATCGAGTCCTACGTGCTCGACCGCCTCGCGTTCGGTCAATCGAAGGTCGTGCACACGTACGCCGACCGACGCGTCCCCGACGCGCTCCTCGCCTACGCGGCGGAGCGCCCTCCCGGAGCTCTTCATGGATGAGACGTTCTGCCGCATCGCCCTCCTGACGGGGCTCGTGGTCTTCACCCTCCTCGCCGTCGTGCTGCCCGTGATCCGCCATCGGATCCGCCACGGCTCCGGCACCGGCTTCGTGCTCGCCCAGGTCACGGATCCCGTCGGCAAGGTCGTCGGCGTCGCGATCACGACGAACACGAACCTCGTCGGTCTCTTCGGCTTCGTCTTCTTCTTCTTCGGCCCGGGGCCGGTCCAGGTCTGGACGTGGGTCCCCTCGGCCGTCTCCTACCTCGGCGTCGCGTGCATGGTCGCGTCGACCGCCGTGATCGTCACGGCCCAGGCGCAGATGGGGAAGCACTGGCGGATGTGCATCGACAACGTGCCGACCGGGCTCGTGACGAGCGGTCTCTTCGGCTTCGTCCGCAACCCGATCTACCTCGGCACCATCCTCTTCAACACGGGCGTCGCGCTCCTCGCCCCGAGCCCTTGGACGCTCTGCTTCCTCTGGATGGGCGGGACGCTCGTCGCGCTCCAGGCCCGGCTCGAGGAGAAGCATCTGCTCGCGCTCCACGGCGATGCGTACCGTGCCTACGCCGCCTCGGTCGGCCGTTTCTTCCCGGGCCTCGGCACCCTGAACGCCGACGGGACGGAGGCCTGAAGCGATGCTGGCCGGGCTCCTCGAAGCGAACGCCTTCGACCACGCGGACGACGCTACGCGGCGGCGCGCGACGATGGAGCGGCTCCGCGAGCTCGTCCGGCACGTCCTCGCCCACTCGCGCTTCTACGCGCGCGACCGGGCCATCCTCGAGACGCTCCTCGGCGAGACCGAGCCCGAGCGCTTCTTCGCGCTCTACCGGCAGGTGAAGCCGCTCACGAAGGACGACCTCGTCGATTCCTTCGACGCGCTCGTCACGGATCCGGCGCTCCCGAAGGCGAAGGTGAAGGCCTTCGACGAGGCGCACGGCGACGGCAAGGCCGTGCTCGAGTCCTCGGACGGGCCGTGCCAGGTCCTGAAGACGAGCGGCACCTCCGGCAAGGTCGTCTACGTCGTCGACCGGGTCTCGAACATCCGGACGGTGATGAGCGTCCTCCTCTTCCGGACGCTCGTGCGCGTGCTCTGGGTGGCGCGGATGTGGCCGGTGCTGCTCCCGTTCGGGAGGCCCCTCTACCGTCTCTTCCGCGGACGCCACGGCCTCCCGCGTCGGGGGAGCCTGAGCACCGTCCACCGACCCACGCTCGGCGCACGGATCGCGCGCTTCTTCCGGCCGGCCGTGCTCGTCTTCGTGCACCGGGGCAATCGGAGCGTGTACCGGGGCACGACCTCGTTCTCGCAGCCGCTCTGGACGCGGCTCCTGCTCGGGGTCCACGTCCTCTCCCACGAGGAGAGCCTCACGGGGATCCTCGCGCGCACGCAGTGGCTCGATCCGGAGTTCGTCTTCGGGCTTCCCTCCCGCATCGAGTGGCTCGCGCGCGCGAAGATCGCCGGCGAGATCGCGATCGATCCGCTCGCCATCTACGTGGGCGGCGAGACCCTCCACGACGATCTCAAGTCCCTCTTCCGGCGGGCGTGGCCGCACGCGCTGCTGATCAACACCTACGGCGCGACGGAGACGAAGGCGATCGCCACGGCCTGCGCCGAGTGTGGCGAGCTGCACCTCCTCGAGGACATCGTCCACGTCGAGCTCTACGACGCCGAGGGCAGGCCGACCGCGGCGGGCTCGGCCGCGGAGCAGGTCTTCGTGACGAGCCTCCGGAACGAGGTGCTCCCCGTGCTCCGCTACGCGATGACGGATCGGGTCGTGCCGCTCCCCGACGCGGGCTGTCGCTGGCGCACGCGACGCATCCGCGTCGAGGGGCGCGAGCCCGCCTTCCTCTGGGCACCGCATCGCGAGAAGGGCGAGTGGATGCCGCTCAACGGCCGCATGCTCAAGGAGAGCCTCGTCGCGATCCCGGACTCGCGGGGCTTCCTCGTCCGCTACGTCGAGCCGGGACGGATCGAGCTCCGCTTCGTCACGGACTCGAAGGACCCTTCCGCGCGGGAGCGGATCGCCGCCGCCGCAGGGAAGGCGCTCGACGCGCTCTGCGCCGATCAGGGCTCGCGCACCCAGGACCTCTTTCCCCACGTCGAGCTCGAAGTGCTCGACGCGGAGCGCTGGAATCGCGAGGGCGGAAAGCTCGACGTGATCTCCGCCTCCGTCACGCCGCCCGAGCTCGCGAAGGCGGAGACCTCCGAACGAGGAGCAGGAGCCCATGGCTGAGCCCAAGGAGACCGACTCGCCGATCACCGGCACGGAGCACACCGTCAGCGGTTCGTTCCGTCTCGACTACTCGAGCGATTGGAGCCTCGACGACTTCCGTACGCGTTCGTGGAAGGCGGGGGTGCTCGATCGCAAGACCGAGCTCACGAAGCAGCTCCATCCGACGCTCCTCCACGCCCTCGTGGTCGCTGCGAAGGTGGACGAGGGCAAGGGCGTCGTCGTCCTCGACGACAAGGAGAGCGAGCCCGATCGCTTCGTCACCTACAAGGATCTCTACGAGGACGCGCGTCGCATCGCGCAGGGGCTCTCGGAGCGCGGCGTCGGTCGCGGTGACCGCGTCCTGCTCGTCCTTCCGACGGGCCACGAGTTCCTGCTCGCCTTCTTCGCCGTGCAGATGGTCGGGGCGATCCCGGCGCCCGCGTACCCGCCCGCCGGCTTCCGCATCGAGACGGGCCTCGACCGCCTCGCGCACATCGCGCGGCACTCGGGCTCGAAGGTCTGCATCACCTTCCGGCTCGTCCAGACCCTCCTCGGCGAGGTGGCACACAAGGCGCCCACGCTCGAGCGGGTCGTCACCGTCGACGAGCTCCGCTCGACGCGGCTGCCGAAGCTCGCGAAGACCAAGGCGTCGGATCCGGCGTTCATCCAATACACCTCGGGCTCGACCGGCAATCCGAAGGGTGTCCTGCTCTCGCACGGGAACCTGGTGACGAACATCCACGCGATGGGCCAGGCGCTGCGCATCAACCACGACGACGTGCTCGTCGGATGGTGCCCGCTCTACCACGACATGGGGCTCATCGGGACCTTCCTCTCGGCGGTGTACTGGCGGCTCCCGCTCGTGCTCCTCTCGCCGATGGCCTTCCTCACGAAGCCGCGGCGCTGGCTGCGAGCGATCAGCAAGTACAAGGGCACGATCTCGCCCGCGCCGAACTTCGGCTACGCGCTCGCCGTCAAGCGCACCAAGCCCGAGGACCGGGAGGGCCTCGACCTCTCGAGCTGGCGCGTCGCGCTGAACGGGGCCGAGCCGGTCACGATGAACACGGTCCGCGAGTTCACGAAGACCTACGAGCCCTTCGGTTTCCAGCCGACGGCGATGTTCCCCGTCTACGGCCTCGCCGAGTCCTCGCTCGCCGTGAGCTTCCCGGATCCCGGCACCCCCGTGAAGCAGCTCGTCGTCGATCGCGAGCACCTCGCGCACGGCCGTGCCGTCGAGGTCCCGGAGGACTCGCCCAAGGGCATCTCGCTCGTCTGCTGCGGCAAGGCCGTGCCCGGTCACAGCGTCCGCGTCCTCGACGAACGCGGTCGCGACCAGCCTCCGTGCATCGTCGGTCGCGTGATCACGACGGGCGGCTCCGTGATGCAGGGCTACTTCGAGAACCCCGAGGCGACGGCCGAGTGCCTCAAGGACGGCTGGCTCGACACCGGCGATCTCGGCTTCGTGCGCGAGGGCGAGCTCTACATCACGGGGCGCGCGAAGGATCTCATCATCGTCCGCGGAAAGAACTACTACGCCGAGGACATCGAGCGCTACGCCGAGAAGGTCGAGGGCATCCGCGCCGGAGGCTGCGTCGCGTTCGGTGTCTACGACGAGCAGGCCGAGGCCGACCGCGTCGTCATCGTCGCCGAGACGAAGCTCGAGGGCGAGGAAGCCCAGAAGGAGCTCGCGCAGAAGGTCAGCGAGGTGGTCGTCGAGGGCGTCGGCATCCCGGTCGACGAGGTCGTGATCGTCCCGCCGAGCACGATCCCGAAGACCTCGAGCGGCAAGCGCCAGCGTCGCCGGACCCGCGAGGCCTACCTGGCGGGCCAGCTCGTCGAGCAATCGAACGGCAAGTGGCGGATGGGCCTCGTCTACGTGCGCTCCCAGACCGGCTTCGTGCTCATGAGCGCCCGGCGGGTCTTCGGAATGCTGTCGCGATCGAAATGAGCGGGAATCCGCGGAAGTAGCCGAGCGTAGGATCCACATGGCACCATGACCGCCATGGCGAGGCGAATCCCCTTCTTCTTGGCTTCCGCCGCCGCGCTCGCGTCCGCGACCGGCTGCGGCTCCTACACGACCGCGTATCGGCCGCCCGTGGACGGGCGGGCCCGCGTGGTCTGGGATCAGAAGGGCGAAGCCGTGGTCGACTCCGGCGGCCTGCCCATCTCGCCCGCCTGTGCCGCGACGCTCCGTCAGATGACGGGACAGGCCGCGATCCCCTTCGCGGCGGGCAACTTCGCCCTGCCGGCGATGCCGCCCCAGTACACGCCCGCGCCGCAGGTCCGGACCCAGACCTGGGCGCCCGTGTACTTCGGGCCGCCCATCGTCGTGGTCCGACCGGGCTACGCGCCCACGTTCGCCCAGCGGCCCCGCTACGTCTCGGGCGGCGGCAGCATCGGCGGCTCGCCGACCACCATCGGGCACGGCAGCAGCGGAGGCGGGGGCGGCGGAGGCGGCGGCGGAGGCAGTGGTGGCCGCGGCGGTAGCGGGGGGGGCGGCGGTGGCGATTCCGCGACCGCGGCCGTGATCGCCGCGGTGGTCGTCGCCGTGACCCTTCCCTTCATCGACATGGGCATCGCGATGGCGCAGCCCGGATCGGACACCCAGGCCGCCGCGGCCCACGACATCGTGAACGCGTGGAACGACCTCGTGCGCACGCCGGGCTCGCCCTGCGCCGTCGGCTTCGCTCCCGGCTACGGCGGAGGCATGGATTCGACCTACCTCCCGCCGCAGAAGCCGTCCGAGTCGGTGGAGGTCATGCCGTGAGCTCTCGATCTCCCTTGATGCGCATCGTCGCTCTCCTCGCGATGACGGCCAGCCTCCCGGCCTGTGCTTCGTCGCACTACACCCCGGCCATCGCCGCGCGCGGCGAGCTCATCGTCGTGCAGCGTCGAGGACCCCGCATCTACGCGGCCGGCGAGGAGATCGGACGCTCGCCGACCTTCTCGCGCCTCCCCGACTACGTGCGCTGCGTCCCCGACGCCGAGGTGCACGCCGTGCAGGCGCGTCGCGCCGGACGCGCCGCGCGCGCGTTCTCGATCCTCGGCGCGACCTTCGGCCTCGGCGCCTTCATGGGCTTCGCCGCCCTCGCCGATCGCGATCACGCGGCCGGCTGGCTGATCGGCGCGATCGGCAGCGGCCTCACGGGCTTCGGCTTCTCGCTCGCGGGCTTCCGGGACAAGCGCCTCGCGAACGGCCACGCCCTCGACGCCGTGAACTTCTACAACGACGCCGTCGGCAGCCTCGGCGCGACCTGCTCGGATCTCGTCTATCCCCCGCCCGCGGGGCCGATCGACAGCTCCGACGTCGTCGTGCTCCCGGACCAGTGAGCGGACGCGGATCGTGCTGCTAGGATGACGCCATGCGCATCCTGCACACGATGATCCGCGTCGGCGACCTCGACCGCTCGATCGGCTTCTACACCGACGTCCTCGGGATGAAGCTGATCTCGCGGAAGGACTTCCCCGAGGGGAAGTTCACGCTCGCCTTCGTCGGCTACGGCGAGAACCCCGAGCACGCCGAGATCGAGCTCACCTACAACTACGGCGTCGAGAAGTACGAGCTCGGCAACGCGTTCGGCCACATCGCCCTGGGCGTCTCCGACATCTTCGGCGCATGCGAGAGGATCCGCGCCGCCGGCGGCAGGATCACGCGCGAGCCGGGCCCGATGAAGCACGGCACGACGGTGATCGCGTTCGTCGAGGATCCGGACGGCTACAAGATCGAGCTGATCGAGCGGCGGTGAGCCCGCGCTACCTCGCCGCCTTCTCGAGCACGAGCGCCATGAGGCGCTTGCCGACTTCCTTCGGGCCGTTCTTCCCGGCGAGGTTCGGCGCCGTGTAGAAGCCGATCGCGGAGAACATCATGATCTTCGCGAAGAGGCGGGAGTCGTCGGCGGCGAGGCCGAGGCTGCGGAGGATCCTCTCGAGCGTGCCGAGCACGAGCTTGTCGGCTTCGTCGACGGCCGCGGCGATCTTCGGCTCGCTCGCGCCGAGGGCGCGGATCGCGTGATCGCGCGTGCCGATGTCGAGGTCGGTGAAGAGCCGGACGAGCAGCTTCAGCTTGTCGAGCGGCTCGTGGGAGAGATCCCCGAGGACCGCGACGACCTGCTCGGGCTGCGTGCGCGCCCAGTAATCGGCGATCGCGGCCACGAGGTCGTCTCGGTTCTCGAAGTGGTGGTAGAAGCTGCCCTTCGTCACCTCGAGCTCGCTGCAGAGCCGGTCGATGCGGAGGGCGTCCCCGCCGCCGCGCACGACCGCGTCGATCGCCGCGAGGATCCAGTCCTCGCGCGAGAGCGAACGCGGCTTCGTGCGCGGCTCAGCCACGGAGCGAATGCTCCTCGAGGTACTTCTCGTAGTGCCCGACGCACTCCATGAGCTGCGGAATCTGACCCATGTAGTAGTGCGATGCACCTTCGATCTCGAACATGCGCTTCCTCTCGTGCGGGATCGCGTCGAAGAGTCGGCGGGTGTGGCTCGGCGTGCACGCGTCGTCGGCCAGGTTGCCGACGACGAGAGTGGGCACGCTGGTGTTCCGCGCGTTGCGCTCGCCGTGCGCGTTCGAAGCCTCGAGGCTCCACTGGGAGAGCCAGCTCCGGAGCGTCGTGAAGCGCGCGAGGCCGACGGGTCCGTCGTTCACGGTCTCGGGATCGCCGAGGTAGCACCAACGCGGCTTGCGACCGTTCGGATCGATCGTCGGATCGAGCCAGCGCGGATCGGCCATCGTGCGACGGACCACGAAGCAGTGCTCGCGATCCCCGTGGCCCTTCTTCCGGAGGCTCTCGAGCTCGTCGCGAACCCAGGCCGTGATCCGTGCGTTCCGAGCGACCTGCGCCGTACGGTACCGGGCGACGAAGGCCTCCGAGTAGGGCGGCTGGTTCGGGTTCTCCGGATGGTAGAGGTCGAGCTCGGGATCGCGCTTCTCGGGATCCTTCTCGTCGAGGACCGAGGCGTCGATCCACTCCGTGAGCGTCGCCGAGCGGCTCACGTGCGCCGCGACGAGGAAGAGCCCGTCGCCCGGGACGAGGCCGGCGTTCACGAGATCGACGGCGTCGCCCGCGGGCGTGTGCGTGATCGTCGGACGCTCCGCCTGCTCCTGGTAGAAGAGCGCGAGCGAGCCCCCGCCGCTCCAGCCGCCGAGCACGAAGCGCTCGTAGCCGAAGCGCTTCTTCGCGTCGCGGATGCCGGCGCCGAGATCGAGCACGCACTTCTCGAGGATCAACGCCGTGTCGTTGCCGCGGTAGCGCGTGTTCACGTAGAGCACGTGGTGACCGCGCGACGCGAGGGCCGCCATCACGGGCAGGAAGCTGCCGCCGCCGATCGGATGGCTGAAGACGATCGCGGTCTTCGAGCTCCCTTCCTTCGGCCTTATCAGCATCGCCTCGACGAAGACGTAGCCGACGTCGCCGCCGTAGGTGTCCTTGAAGGCCGACTTCTCCTCGTACCGGATCATGTAGGGGATCCGCACGATCCCGAGCTTGTCTTCGAGCGCCATCTCATCCCCCCGCGAGCTTCTTGAACGCCTCGGTCGGCACGAGGGGCTTGGTCGTCTCGATGCAGACGATCTTCCACTCGAGCCGCGAATGCTTCTCGTGCGTCTTGCGCGCCATCACCCGAGCGATCTCGGGGGCGCCGTGATGGATGCCCTGCGGCGCGTGCTCGAAGAGGCCCGGCGGGAGCGGCGTCCCGAGGAAGCTGCCACCGTGGTAGAAGGTGATCTCGTCGAAGTCCGCGTTGCGGTGGTACCAGGGAACGCGCTCGGCGCCGACGCGCGACGGCGCCGGATGCGGGAGGAACGTGCAGACCACGACGCCGCGCGCGCCGAGGAATTGGTGCACCGAGGGCGGCAGGTGCAGCGTGTCGCTCGAGATGACGTTCCAGTCGCGGATGTTGAGCTTGAAGGGGAAGAGATCGCCCTTCCATCCCTCGACGTCGCAGGGATCGTGCGGGTAGCGGATCGACGAGAGCGAGTCGCCGTGCTGGATGACGATCTCCCAAGGGTTGGGATCGTCGATCACGCGCGCCTCGGGCACGAAGACGAGGCCGGGATCGAAGGGCGCGTGGCGGCCGAGCGGCCCGTAGTCGGGGACCTGCAGCTCGTCGCTCGTCTCCACGACGAAGAAGAGGTTCTCCGCACCGTCGGGGACGATGCGGTACGTGATCGCCTTCGGGATCACGACGTAGTCGCCGGGCTCGTAGGGCACGGTGCCCATCTCGGTCTCGAACCTGCCCGTGCCCTGGTGGACGAAGTGGACCTCGTCGCCGTTCACGTTGCGGAAGTAGTAGGGCATCGGAGCCGAGCGGCGGCTGATCGCGACGCGGCAGTCGTCGTTCGCGAGCAGGACGGTGGGGCGTCCCCGCGGATCCGTCGCGTCCTCGCAGGAGAGGTCGAAGACGTTCCCGCGGCGCGGACGGTACGCGCCCTCGGATTTGTAGGCGGTCGGATCGTGGCGTCGGTAGAGCTGGACCTGGCGGCCCGAGAAGCCGGCGCGTCCGAGCTCGTCGTCCTTCAGCCCGTCGAGATCGACGTGCGCCTGCCGCGGCGTCCTGCCGCGATTCCAATGAACGAACGATTTCATGGGGTCCTCTTGCGGTGGGTCCTGACCATACCATACGGTATGGTATGGTCGCCACCGTCGATCGACCCGGAGCCCCCATGGAACGAATGACCGAATCGCCCACCCCCGACTCGATCCGGAAGGCCCTCGAGCCGCTGATCCCGAGGCTCCGCGAGCGAGCCCGGGAGGCCGAGCGGGCCACGAGGCCCGACGACGAGCTCATGGGGGCGATCGAGCGGACGGGCCTCTTCTCGCTCCTCGTCCCCCGCTCGCACGGAGGCATGGAGGGAAGGCTCTCCGACGCGTTCGACGCGATCACCCTCCTCGCCGAGGGGTGCACGTCCACGGCCTGGGTCGCTTCGTTCTACGTCGCGCACTCCTGGATCGCGGCGCTGCTCCCGCTCGAGGCGCGGAGGGAATTCTTCGCGGAGCGTCCGTGGATCAAGGCCCCCGCGCCCTTCATGCCGACGGGCACCGCGACCCCCGTCGAGGGCGGCTACCGCCTCTCCGGGAGCTGGCGCTACGCGACGGGGATCATGCACGCCGACTGGGTCTTCGCCGCGGCGCTCTGCACGCCGCAGGGCGGGCCGCCGGAGGCGCGCCTCTTCGCGCTTCCGGTCGCCGACACGACGCGCAAGGACACCTGGCAGGTCTCGGGCATGGCCGCGACCGGGAGCCACGACGTCGTGGTCGAGGGGGCGTTCGTGCCGACCCATCGGACGATCCCCTTCGAGGCCTTCAAGGACGGCGACACGCCGGGTGCGCGCGAGCACGGGAATCCCCTCTATCGGACACCGATGCCTCCGTTGCTCGCCCTGACGGCCGCGCTCCCGGCGCTCGGCGCCGCGCGGGCCGCGGTCTCGACCTTCGAGAGGAACATGAAGGTCCGTTACAGCATGTACGAGAACAAGCACCAGGAGGAGCGGCCGGCGGCGCAGATCCGCCTCGCGAGGGCGAAGGCGTTCACGCACGCGGCCGAGCTCCTGCTCCGCGACGTGAGCCAGCGCGTCGATCGGATCGCCCTCGAGGCGAAGCCGACGATGGACGAGCGCGCCGCGATCCGCATGAGCGCGGCGACCGCGGTGCGCCTCTGCAAGGACGCGGTCGCGACGGTCGTCGAGGCGGCGGGCTCCTCGGCCTTCTACCTCGACCATCCGCTCCAGCGGATCCACCGCGACCTCGACGTGCTCGCCTCGCACGTGGTCTTCGACTGGGACGGGACGAGCGAGATGTACGGCCGCGTGCTGCTCGGGAGGAAGCCGGGGACGATCCTCGTCTGACGGATTCGGTGGGGGGGCGCGGTCGTTCGCGGCTCAGGGGCCGCAGAACGCGGGCACTGCACGCTCCTCGTGCAGCCGACGAACCTCCTCACGGAGCGCTTCCACCTCGCGCTCGAGGGCTTCGATCGAGGCCGCCTGCGTCTGGATCGCGGCGACCGCGAGGCTCGTGTAGCCGTAGAGATCGACGCGCTGACCGTTCGGCAGGACGGCGGGGCTCCCGGGCGCCTGATCGTCGATCAGGAAGCCCAGGCGATCGGGCGCATCCCCGGGCTCGTCCCGGTAGCGATAGCGTGCGAGTCGAACCCCCTCGAGGGCGCGGGCAGCCTCGGCGCGCTCGCGATCGTCGAGGTAGTGGATGTCCCGCTTCGCGCTCCGGAGCGAGATCGGGCATTGGGTCGCCGGATCGGAAGACGCACAGGTGAGGTGTGCATTGCACGAGTCGTTCGCGATCACGCAGGTCGAGCCGGCGGCCGTGCACGTCTGTCCGACGGTCTCCGTCGTGCAGGACGGGAGCGATCCGTCCGGCGTGTAGCCGTGGCAGACCGGATCGCCGCAGGTGCGGAACCAGGTAAGCGCCGCGGAGGCATCCGAGCCCGTGGCCTGGTCGTCGCAGCCGACGAGGGTGCAGAGGAGCGCGAGCACGAGGCGCGCACAGCGGGAGGACCAGGGAGGAGCCATGCGATCCAGTCTGCCGCCCGGACGCACGAGCGCACAGGGGGGCGTCCCCTTCCGCGGCGGAGCCGCGCCTCGGAGCGCGTCGATCGCAGCGGGATTCACGTCCGAGCCACGAACCGCGACAATGCACGGAGCCCGGGGAGCCCGACGATGACCGGCCTCCAGATCCGCAAGATCCCGTTCCGCTTCGACGACACGGTTCCGTTCCAATGGAATCCGGAGAATCCCGAGTTCGGTCTCGTCGCGAACGCGATCGGCGTGCTGGTCGTCGCGATGGAGAAGATGATCGTCTCGGTCACCCGGAAGGTGATGCCGCGCATCCGGAATCCCGAGGTGAAGGCCGAGGCCGACCCTTTCCTGCGGCAGGAGGCCCTGCACTCGCGCGCGCACCAGCTGCACCTCGCGGCGCTCGTCAAGCGTTGGCCCGGGCTGCAGCAGACGATCGACGAGGTGGACGAGAGCTTCCGGACGCTCGAGCGCGAGCACGATCTCGACTACTGCGTGGCGTACATCGCGGCGCTCGAGGCGACGTTCCCGCCGCTCTTCAAGATGATCCTCGATCATCGCGATGCGCTGCTCTCGCCGGGCGACGCGCGCGTGGCCTCGCTCTTCGCCTGGCATTTCGTCGAGGAGATCGAGCACAGGAGCTCGGCCCTGATCCTCTTCGACGAGGTCGTCGGGGACCCGAAGGTCCGGCTGCGCGTGGTCGGACCCGCGCTCTCGCATGCCGTCGGGCTCTACGTGGCGATCCTCGAGGGCTTCGACCGGCACGTGCCCTTCGAGGATCGGCTCGTCGAGGCGAAGCTGCTCGTGCCGAAGACCTCGTGGGTCCGCGAGCTGCGCGCGCGGCTCCCTCTTCCCGGCTCGCGCCGTTCGAGCCGATATCCCACGGCCTTCGGCTGCGTGCCTTCGGGCGAGCTCGCGCTCACCCTCGCGCGCCTCCTGCGCTCGCAGCTCCCGAGCCATCGTCCGGCCGACGAGCCGGTCCCGGACTTCGCGGATACCTGGTTCGAGGCCTACGCGCGCGGAATCGACATGACGCGCTTCGAGGGACGGGCGGCGCGCGGCGCCGGCTGACGCACGACCGCTCCGAGAGGAGAAGGGACCACCGTCCCACCGCACGGGCGTGCGGTACACGGTGCGGGGCGTAGTTCCTTTGGGGAGGTGCTCATGAGCTCGCTCGAGCGACCGTCGGAGGAGGCGATGCGCCGACCTCGTCACCTGGCCGCGCTGGGGATGCTCGGCCTGGCGTTCGCCATCGGTACGGCAGGATGCCAGCCCGACGTCACCGGTGGCGGAAACCGAGCGCAAGTCCGCATCGTGGGCGCGGTCGGCAGCGGGCTCCCCAAGCGGAAGATCAACCCGGAGGCCGGGTCGGTCACACAGGTGCTCGCCTTCCAATTCGTGGGTGTGGCGCAGCGATCCCCGGTCGGAGCGGACGGCCGCTTCGAGGTCCGCATCGATCGCAATCGTCCCTGCGGTCTCGTCTTCCTCGACGCCGCCGATCGCGTGGCCGGCTATCTCTCCCTGGGCAGTGGAGTCGACTCGCTCCCCATCACCCGTCTCGACGCGAGCCTCGGAGAGCTCGATCTCTCGACGATCGACTTCGTGAACGGCGAGGGCACGCCGGCGAACAACCCGATCGCCCCGGGCGGCGAGCTCGAGCTCGTCGGTGACGAGCTCGTCGCCTACCGCGCCCAGCAGGCGCTCTTCTCCACGATCATCCGCAACATGGACATGAACGGAGACGGCGTGCTCGACGTCCTCTCCGAGCGTCCCTACTGGCTCGCGTTCCGCTTCGTCTTCCGCGGCCCTCTCGTCGCGAGCTCGGATCCCGCCGGAACGGCGGCCCTACCGACGGTCGACAGCGTCGGCCTCCTCTTCAGCGACTACCAGCCGACCGTCGCCCAGCCTCCCGCCACGCTCGTGCTCGCGAACGGCATCACCGTCTCGAATCCCCAGCTCGGCATGCGCTGGGCCGGCCACGTGGACGGTCGCGAGCTACCCACCTACCAGTTCGGCGTTCCGGGCCTCGCCCAGGCCGACGCCGGAACGTACGCGATCTCCTACGACGCGGGGCCGAGGCGCCTCTCCTTCGTGCTCGATTCCCCGATCGCGCTCGACGACTACATCACCGGGACCGACGTCTGGGTCTCGCGGCCCGACGCCCAGCGGACGACCTTCCATTGGCGCTGGTCGAGGCTCGACGGCACCCCCGTCGAGGGTGCGGCCCTGCTCGTGAACGTCGTGCTCCAGGTCGACTTCGACGATGGACGCCCCTCGTCCTTCGCGAACGCGGACCCCTCGGCGACGGAGCTGACCGTGCCGGTCGACGAGGCGTCGTGGGCCCACGTGCGAGGGATCTCGCTCGCGGTGCGCGACGTGTTCGGAAACGATCTCCAGACCGCGTACCCGACGCGCTGACGTCAACGGGACGCGCGAGCCTCTCGACTCCGCGCGTCCCGATCGCCGAGCCCTACTTCTTCAGCGCCTCGAGGATCGCCGCCGTGTCCACCGGGGTCGCCATGGCGTGGTAGCCCTTGTCGACGTGGACCGTGGTGCCCGTGATGCCGCTCGCGAGGGGGCTCGAGAGGAAGGCCGCGACGTTCCCGACCTCGGTGGCCGTGATGGCCTCCGGGAGCGGCGAGTTCTGCTTGTAGTACTCGATCATCATGCCGATGAAGCCGATCGCCGAGGCCGCGCGCGAGGCGTGGGGGCCGGCGGAGATCAGGTTCACGCGATGGCCCCACTTGCGACCGGCCTCGAGCGCGAGCACGCGGGTGTCGCTCTCGAGCGCGGCCTTGGCCGACGACATGCCGCCGCCGTAGCCCGGCACGACGCGCTCGCCCGCGAGGTAGGTCAGGCCGACGAACGAGCCGCCCGGCTTCACCAGGGGCCCGAGGCGCTGCACGAGCGAGACGTAGGAGTAGGCGCTCGCCGAGACCGCCGCGAGGTAGCCCTTGCGGCTCGTCGCGAGCAGCGGGTTCTTCACCTCGGGGCCGTTCGCGAGGCTGTGCACGACGATGTCGAGGCCCTGGGGCCCGAAGTCCGCCTCGAGGGCCTTCGCGAGGCCGTCGATCGAGAAGTCGCCGCGCTCGCGGTAGGAGCGGTTCGTCCGCACGGACTCCGGCGCGTCCTCGAGCGTGTCGTAGTCCGCGTCGAGCGGATAGATCTTCTCGAACTCGAGCAGCGAGCCGTCGGCGAGCTTGCGCGACTCGTCGATCTTGCCGAGCTTCAAGAGCTTCTCGAAGATGCCCATGGCCGGCGGCCACGTGCCCACGGAAACCTTCGCTCCGGCCTCGACGAGCGCCTTCGCGATGGCGAATCCGAATCCCCCGTCGTCCGCGACTCCCGCCACGAACGCACGCTTCCCAGTCAGGTCGATCCCCAGCATGGGGGGAAACCTCGCGTCGCCTCCGGGTCGAGTCAAGCCGATCCGTGGGGGCCGCCTACGTTAATCGGGCGAGGTTCCGGGCCCGAAAGGCGTAATGGGCGGATTGCAGGACGGCCGCTTCTTGGATAAGCACTGGCCCCTATGCTGACGCACAACACGTATTTCGAGGGCAAGGTCCAGAGCATCGGCTTCGAGCGCAACGGTCGCAAGGCGACCGCCGGCGTGATCGACGTCGGTGAGTTCCGTTTCAACACCGGCGCGCCCGAGCGCATGATCGTCGTCTCCGGCGAGCTCTTCGTGAAGCAGGCCGGCGAGGACGCGTGGCGCTCGTACCCGACGGGCACCTACTTCGAGATCCCGGGCAGCAGCCACTTCGACGTGAAGGCGACGTCGCCCGCGGCGTACGTCTGCGAGTTCCTCTGATGGACGGCCTGGGGGGGTTCGCCATGGACACCGAGATGCTCCGCGCCAATCTCCGGCGCGTCCGTTTCATCGGGAAGGCCGCGTTCATCTCGGCGGTCAAGCTGCGTGACGGCCAGAAGCTGAGCCCCGGCTCGATCCTCGAGGATTGGGCGGCGAAGCAGCCCGGCCACGACGCCATCCTCTTCGAGGACGAGCGCATCTCGTACGGCGAGCTGAACGCGCGCGCGAACCAGGTGGCGCACGCCCTCGTGTCGATCGGCGCGAAGGCGGGCGACGTCGTCGCGATCGTCATGGACAACCGCCCCGAGTACCTCGAGTTCCTGCTCGGCGCGAACAAGGTCGGCGTGTGCATCGCGCTGATCAACTGCAACCTCGTCGGCCAGCCGCTGATCCACGCGATCACGATCGGCGGGGCGTCGTTCGTGCTCGTCGGCGCGGAGCACGCGTCGAAGGTCGAGGACGTCGCCGGCGAGATCGGCGTCGCGCGCGAGCGCATCCTCGTCCGCTCGGATCGCGGCGTGAACGCGAACGTCGAGGGCGCGCGCTCGTTCGACGAGCTCCTCGCGAAGGCGCCGCGCACGAATCCCCCGACGACCCTGCAGGACATCAAGAACCCCTTCGTCTACATCTACACGTCGGGCACGACGGGCCTCCCGAAGGCTTCGAAGCAGACGAATTCCCGCTACCTGAAGGCGGCGTTCCTCTTCGGCCAGGCGGTGATCGGCGTCCGCACGGACGACGTGATCTACGGCTCCGGCGCCCCGCTCTACCATTCGAGCGGCACCGTGCTCGGCTTCGGCTCGGCGCTCACGGGCGGCGCGACCTTCGGCCTGCGCCGGAAGTTCTCCGTGCGCGGCCATTGGGACGATTGCGCCCGCTGGAACGTCACGGTCTTCACGTACATCGGCGAGCTCTGCCGCTACCTGATGAACGGGCCGCAGCATCCGCGCGAGCGCGACCACAAGATCCGCGCGATCACGGGCGCCGGTCTCCGGCCGGACATCTGGGAGGCGTTCCAGAAGCGCTTCGCCATCCCCGTCGTCTACGAGTTCTACGGAGCGACCGAGGGCAACGTCGGCATCGTGAACATCGACGGACGCCCCGGCATGATGGGGCGTCTGATGCCCGGTCAGTGCGTGCTCGCCGCCGATCCGCACACGGGCGAGCTCCTGCTCGACGCGAACAAGCGCGCGCGCAAGGCAGAGGTCGGCGAGCGCGGTCTGCTCGTCGGCCACATCAACCGCATGAACACCTTCGACGGCTACGTCGACAAGGGCAAGAACGAGTCGAAGATCGTCCGCAACCCGTTCGGAGACGGGAAGGACTTCTTCAACACCGGCGACCTCGTGGAGCTCCACGACCACGGCTACGTCTCGTTCAAGGACCGCCTCGGCGACACCTTCCGTTGGAAGGGCGAGAACGTCTCGACGAACGAGGTACAGGAGGTCCTGAACCGCTGCCCCGGCGTCGAGGAATCGAACGTCTACGGCGTCGAGGTGCCCGGGGCGGACGGACGCGCCGGCATGGTCGCGCTCGTCGTCGGCGAGAACTTCGACGTCGTCGAGTTCGGCCACCACGTCCGCACGAGCCTCCCGGTCTACGCGCGGCCGGTCTTCCTCCGCGTGCAGCCCGAGATGCAGACGACCGGCACCTTCAAGCACGTGAAGACGGAGCTGAAGGCCGCGTCGTTCGACCCGGCGAAGGTGGACGACGCGCTCTACTTCTTCGAGAACGGCGAGCGCTACACCCCGCTCACGCCGGAGCTCTACGCGCGGATCACGAGCCGCGAGCTCAAGCTCTGACGGCGCGCGGGGGCCCACGGGGCCCTCGCGGGCTTGACGTCCGCCCCGCTCGTCTCGACGCTTCCCCCGTAACGGGGCGTGCGGTCCGCCGTACGACCCGACGGAGGTGCGCGTGACCAAGTCGAAGGCGGGGTTCGAGCTCGGGCCCGTGGGCGAGGCGGAGAAGGCGGAGCTCGCCAAGGGGCTCTCGCCCGAGGAGCGGTACGTCCTCTTCGAGCACGGGACGGAGCGGCCGTTCTGTGGGGGGCTGCTCGATCACAAGGGGAAGGGCGCGTACGTCTGCCGGCTCTGCGCCCTCCCGCTCTTCCGGTCGGAGACGAAATTCGAGTCCGGCACGGGCTGGCCGAGCTTCTACGAGAGCTTCGACCCGGAGCACGTCGCCTACATCGAGGACAGGAGCTACGGGATGGTGAGGGTCGAGATCCGCTGCGCGCGCTGCGCCTCGCACCTCGGCCACGTCTTCCCGGACGGGCCCCCGCCGACGGGGCGGCGCTACTGCTTGAACTCGGTCGCGCTGCGCTTCGTCGACGAGGCCGAGGTCGCGACGCTCCGCTGACTCACTCGCCGGGGACCTTCGGGATCTCGATCGCGAGGTCGGGCTCGTCGGCGAGGAAGCGGAGCAGGAGCGAGCCGAGCAGCTCCTTGCCGGTGGCTGCCGCCGATTCCAACGAGGTGCGACTTTTCTCGTCGAGCTCGATTCCCTCGCGGGCGAGGCGGTCGCAGAGCGTGCGCGCCGCCTCCGCCGGGAGCTCGAGCTGGAAGGAGAGGGCGAGCCCGCCGAACGGATGGGTGCCGGTGACGAAGGCCCCTTCCGCGCCGAGCACGGCGAGCGCTCCGGGGATCGCCTCGTTCCGGAGGCGTCTCGTGGTCGCTTCGAGCGTGACGAATGGCGCCATCGGGCGAACTATGCCATCCGAGTACCCAAGGGGACCACGGCCATGAACCAACCGCTCCGCATCGGCATCCTCGGCGCCGCGCGCATCGCGCCCTTCGCCCTCGTCAAGCCCGCGCGGGAGGTGCCCGACGTCGAGCTGCTCGCGATCGCCGCGCGCGATCCGGAGAGGGCGCGGGAATTCGCCGACGAGCACGGCGTGCCGCTCGTCTTCCCGAGCTATCAGGCGTTGATCGACGATCCGGACATCGACGCGATCTACAACCCGCTGCCGAACTCGCTCCACGCCGAGTGGACGATCCGCTCGCTCGAGGCGGGCAAGCACGTGCTCTGCGAGAAGCCGCTCACGTCGAACGCGCAGGAGGCCCAGCTCGTCGCCGACGTCGCGCGGCGATCGGGCCGGGTCTGCATGGAGGCCTTCCACTGGCGCTACCATCCGCTCGCGCGACGCATGCTCGAGGTGATCGCGAGCGGCGAGCTCGGAACGGTCCGCCGGATCGAGACCTTCATGTGCGTGCCGCTCCCGCTGCCGAACGACATCCGCTTCGACCTCTCGCTCTCGGGCGGCGCGATGATGGACACGGGCTGCTACGCGGTCTCGATGATGCGTCACCTCGCCGGCGCCGAGCCGCGCGTCGTGAACGCGCAGGCGCTCCTGATCCGCGAGGGCGTCGATCGCCGCATGGAGGCGGAGGTCGCGTTCGAGGACGGGCGGACGGGCCATCTCACGTGCTCGCTGCTCTCGTCGACGCTGCTCCGCGTCGAGGCGAAGGTGATCGGCGATCGGGGGACGATGACGGCGTTCAACCCGGCCGCGCCCCAGATCCTGAGCTGGCTCACCGTCGAGTCGGACGGGAAGAAGCGGCGCGAGAAGGTGGAGCGGACGGCCACGTACACGCATCAGCTCCGGGCGTTCGTCGACGCCGTGCTCCTCGGAACGTCGTTCCCGACGACTCCCGAGGACGCCGTGAAGAACATGCAGGTCATCGACGACGTCTATCGGGCGGCGGGGATGTCCCCGCGCGGGACCTGAGCGGTCCCTCCCATCTCCCGAACCCACCCCCTCAGGTCCTCCCGATGAAGCTCCGCCTCTCCCACCTCGCCCCGCTCCTCGCCCTCCTCGCCGCGTGCGCGAGCGATCCCCTGCCTGCCCCCGAGTCGCCCGAGCCGCTCGTGCGCTCCTGCGGAGGGCATCGGCTCGCGGGCTCGTCCGCCTGCGCGGAGGACGAGTTCTGCGACTACGATACCGCGTCGAATTGCGGGCGGGCCGACGCGACGGGCGTCTGCCGGGCGAAGCCCAGCGCTTGCACGCGCGAGTACATGCCGGTCTGCGGCTGCGACGGACAGACGTACGCGACGCGCTGCGTGGCGAACGCGGCGGGCGTCGCGGTCGAGCACGAGGGCGAGTGCCCCGCGCCGGCTCCGGCCGATCCCGCCCCCGCGCCGGCCGCGGCCCCCGGCGTCGGAGCGACCTGCGGGACGCGCGGCGTTCCGCCCTGCCCCGAAGGTCTGTTCTGCGACTATCCGCTCGACGCGCAGTGCGGTGCGGCCGACCGTCCCGGCACCTGCCAGGAGAAGCCGCAGATGTGCACGCAGGACTATCGCCCCGTGTGCGGCTGCGACGGGACGACGTATCCGAACGCCTGCGGGGCCCACGCGGCCGGCGTCGCGGTCGCTTCCGAGAGCCCCTGCGCGCCGCCCGAGCCCGTCCGGCACCACCGCCGCTGAGCTCACTCCACCGTGCCGAAGACGATGTCGGGCAGCGGCGAGATCGAGGAGTAGTTCCCCGAGAGCATGCTGTGGTGGTGGCGGTCGTGCTTCTCGGCGAGGATGCCCATCGTCCGGAGCGGGAAGTGCGGCACGCTCACGCCCGCGTGGTTGAAGATGTTGAAGACGTTGTAGGTGAAGAAGAACACCGCGAACGTCGTGATGTGGACCCCGCCGACCGCGGCCATCGAGCCGAAGAAGAGCGAGAGGCCGATCACCGTCTCGAGCGGGTGGAGCAGCAAGCTGTCGATCGAGCGCGGATTCCGGGCCGCGTGGTGGACGGCGTGCACCGAGCGCAGGAGCCTCCACTCGTGGAAGGGGTAGCGGTGCACGAAGTAGTAGACGAAGTCGTAGATGAAGATGGCGCCCGCGGCCTCCACGAGCTTCATCCAGAGCGGGACCTCGCGCGTGTAGAAGAGACGGTCGCCGAAGACGACGACGATGCCGACGATCAGGCTCACCGAGACGGCGATGTTGAGGGCGATGTCCTTGTAGAGCTTCGCGTCGGAGACGCTGCGATGCGGGTCGTCGCTGATCATGTGCTCTTGCCCGACCTTCGAACGGTAGAGGAGCTGCAGGAAGACCATCGTCGCCCCGGGTCCGAGGAAGCCCACGAGAAGGATCGGCAGGTAGCTCATCGCGTGTCTCCTAGACGGTGTGGTGGAGGAACCGGACCAGCCAGGCGACCGCCACGCAGAGGACGGCGACCACGGCGAGGCGGACGAGCGAGAGGGGCGGTGCGCCTCCCTCGCCTTCGGCCGCGAGGCCGAACGAGACGGAATCGAAGTCGATGTGCAGGGGGCCCGAGGTCCTCGGGCGGGCCTGGCAGGCGAGCACCCGGCCCCGTTCGATGTCGAGGTCCGTGAGGGCGAGCGGATTGTCCATGTCGACCTCGCCTTCCACGAGCTTGCACATGCAACTTCCGCAGAAGCCGTCCTCGCAGGAGGAGGGGGCCTTCACCCCCGCGGACTTGCAGGAGGCGAGGAGCGTGCGGCCGGATGCGTAGGGCACGCTGTGGATCTTCTTGCCGAGCGTCACCAGGAACGCCGCGGGCGCGGGGCGATCCGACGCGGCCGTCCCGGCCTCGGCCCGGCGGTCGGGATCCGTCGGCGAGACGAAGTTCTCGATGCGGACGTGCCCCTCGGGCACGCCGCTCTCGCGGAGCACGCGCCCGACGAGGTCCATGAAGGGCTTCGGACCGCAGACGTAGAAGTCGGCGTCGAGGCGCTCGCCGACGAAGGCCCGGACCCCCTCGGCCACGAGGTAGCCCGAGGCGTCGTCCCGATGGTGGCGGAGCTCGAAGCGGCCGGGATTCGAGCTCGCGAGCTCCTCGAGCTCGGCCGCGAAGATCGTCGACTCGGCGTTCCGGTTCGCGTAGAGGAGGCGCGCCGAGCCGCCCGACGCGAGGACGCTCTTCAGCATGGAGTGGATCGGGGTGATCCCGCTGCCGCCCGCGAAGAAGACGAGCGGCCGCGAGCCGCGGTGCGGATCGAGCACGAAGCGGCCGGCCGGCCGATGCACCTCGAGCAGGTCGCCTTCGCGGACGCGGTCGACGAGGTGGTTCGAGACGCGACCGCCCTCGACGCGCTTCACGGTGATCGTCGGCCGCGGATCGAGGCCGGGGGCGCTGCTCAGCGAGTAGCAACGATGGACGCGGAAGCCCTCCCACGGGACGTCGACCGTGAGGTACTGGCCCGGCACGTAACGCAGCTCGCGCTCGAGCTCCTCCGGGACGTCGAGCACGAAGGAGCGGGCGTCGCTCGTCTCCTCGATGACGCGGTGGACCCGGAGCGCGAGGAGGCCCTGGCGGGGGCTCGCGGCGTCGTTCGGGGTCTCGGCTCTCGACTGCATCGTCTCTCCGGGCTCGCGTCCGGCCCTCGGTCCGGCGCGCTTCGAGGGCAGGCCCTGGACGGAACGCTCCCCCCGGACCTATCGTCTGATAGGGAATGCCTAATCAACGTTAGGGCGTTTCGCAAGCCACTTCCGGTGAACCGTCGTCCGACACCCCCCGGACGGTGAGGGCGGGGGCGGGCCGCCTCCGGTCTTGCTGCCCCGTCGCCGTTCCGAAAGAATGCGGCCCCGCACGGATGCGGCGGGGCGGCGCCCACGGCCGAGGGAGACGTCTTGAGCGAGGCTTTCAGCACCCGGGAGCGAATCATCCGCGCGGCGGCGAGGCAGTTCGCCCTGAGCGGCTACGACGGGGTCCCCCTCCGGGTCATCGCCGAGGACGTCGGGATCCGGGCCGCCTCGATCTTCCACCACTTCCCCGGCGGCAAGCAGGAGCTCTACGACACGATCACGCAGGAGCTCATGGACCTGTTCCAGGCGCGCCTCTCGTCGGTCGCGAACCTGGGGCTCGGGCCGGCCGAGACGATGTCGGTCTTCGCCGCGATCTTCTGGGACTCGCTCGCCGACCGGCCCGACCTCGCCTCCCTGATGCTCCGCGAGTCCTTCGAGACGACCTCGGCGCGGAACGCCGACAAGCGGGCGACGGCGCACATGTTCGTCTCCGTGCTCGTCGATTCGCTCCGCAAGGCGCGCGATGCGGGCAAGCTCCCCGACCTCGCCCCCGAGGCGATGCTCCTCGTCATCGCCGCGTACTCGATCGTCGCGCACGGCGCGCCCGTCGTGCGCGAGGTGCTCTACGGCGAGGGCGCCACGCCCGAGGAGATGCGCGAGCACTACCTCTCGGCGGTCAAGAGGCTCTGTCGGGTCGACTGAAGGGAAGGCGGGCACATGGCGGCGTTCACGCAGGAACAGATCGAGGCGTTGTCGGAGATCCTCGGGAGGGCCGTGCCGCCCGCCTATCTCGCCTTCATGGCCGCGTATCCCGAGGACCTCCTCGCCGCGACCTATCCGAAGCTCCACGACAGGCCGTGCGAATTCGAGCTCTACTCGGAGCCGCGCCTGGTCCTGCGCCTCAACGCGATGGTGCGCGAGGAGGACATCTGGACCGTGGAAGGCCCCTGGGATGCGGGCTTCCTCGCGATCGGCCAGGACATCGGCGGCGACGTCGTCGCGCTCGCGCTCGACGGAGCGCCCGAGGTGCACCGGCTGAACACCGAGACGGCGAAGTACGCGAAGGTCGCGGACGGGCTCGAGGCCTACGCCGCGGTCCTCCTCGCGCGCTGCCGCGCGAGCTGAGCCTTCGAAGCCGCGGACGTCCGGCGTCGTCGGCGCCCTCGGTCGCTTTTTCGTCGCCGGCGAACCTCGACGAGACCCACCCCGAGGCTGCATCGTCGGGGTCCTCTGGAGGCAGTGCGATGTCCGAGGATCCCACGACGAAGTTCCACATCCGGAAGTACCGCGATGCGGATCGTGCCCAGGTCCGGTCGATCTGTTTCCAGACCGGCCTCTTCGGCGATCCCGTCGAGCGCGTGTACGGCGATCTCGAGAGCTTCGCCGACATGTTCACCGCGTACTACACGGACTGCGAGGCGGAGAACGCCTGGGTCGTCGCGCGGACCGACGACGATCGCGTGATCGTCGGCTACCTCCTCGGCTGCATGGACTCGAGGAAGGCCTGGGATCCGACGATGGTCGCGGTGAGGCACATCCTCCGGCGCGGCCTGCTCTTCCGCCCTTCGACGGCGGGGTTCTACTGGCGGCTCGTCGGCGACGTGATCCGCGATCTCGGCGTGCACCGGACCAAGATCGACTTCGACAAGTACCCCGCGCACAACCACATCGATCTGCTTCCCGAGGTGCGGGGCGCGTTCGGCCAGCTCCTCTTCCAGAAGTTCCTCGACGAGATGCTCGCGAAGGGCGTGCGCGGCGCGTTCGGCGAGGCGATCGCCGAGAACGTGCGCATCCGTCGCTTCGCGGCGAGCTGGGGCTACCACGAGATCGGCAAGCCGTATCCGCTGCCGGGCATGCGCGACGCGAACGGGAAGCGCCTGCACGGCATCGCCGTCGTGCGCGACCTGACGGTCCCCTTCGAGCGTCGGCCGCGGGAGCCGGCCGAGAAGCGTCAATCCACCGCGAACACGGTCGGCGAGTAGCCGTAGACGCGGTTCAGCAGGTTGATGAAACGCCGATCGGTCGCGAGGTCGTCGGGCGGCGTCGTGTCCTCGCCGCGCCGCGCGAGATCCTCGAGGAAGATGCGCTCGACGTCGGCGAGCGAGAGATCGTCGGAGTGTTCGAGGTAGATGCGGTGCTCCGCCTCGGTCGCGAAGACCTGGGCCTTCCACGAGACGCTGATGCGCACGTCTTCCCAGGGGAACGTACCGAGGACCTGCCCGGCGTCGCGGATCTCGTAGGTGTCGCCGAGGCAGACGAGCTCGGAGTCGAGCGTGAGCCCTCGACGGAGCTTCGGCTGCTCGCCGACGGCGTGCACGCAGTGGAACATCCGATCGTTGTCGCCGACGACGGCCGAGTTCGAGATGCACGCCCGGTCGACGGGCTTCGCGTCGGGACCGTCGGGCCAGTAGCGGAAGCCGCCGCCCGCGCCGTCGTAGTACCAGGAGACCGCCGTCGCGAGGGGCGTGTACCAGCGATCGAAGAGGCCCGACTTCAGCATGATCGCGAGGAGCCAGACGGGCGCCGTCTTGCGATCGACGCCGCGGAACGCCGGCACGTCGAGGTGCCCGGGATCCACCTGGGGCATCGGCGGGTTCAGGTTCACGTAGACGATCTGCGGGACGACGACGGCTCCTCCGAAGAGGGCGCGGGCGGCCTCGACGAAGCGCGGATTCGCGAAGAAGGGCTCGAGCCCCTCGATGAGCGGGTGGTCGTAGGCCCAGTCGCCGCGGAACCAGGGCGCGATGAGCATCTCCCCGTCGGGCTTGCCGCGCTTGCCAGCGTCCGAGAGGGAGGTCATCTCGTCGAGGTTCTTCAGGTAGCGCTGGACGGTCCAGTACGGGTTTCCGCGGACGACGAGCTCGCGCACGACGTCCCGATCCTCGAGCACGCGGTCGATCACGATCGGCTTGCGGCAGATCTTCGGGGGCATGCCCCGAAGCTCGCCCCGGATCGGGGGGGGGCGCAAGGCGGCCCGCCGCTTGTCCGCGCCCCCGGCATCGACTAGAAGCCTCGGCACCCATGCGCACCGGCCTCCGAACGTCGACGCTCCTCGCCTTCGCCCTGCTCGGGGCCTGCGGCGGCGGGTCGTCGTCCGCGTCGTCGGGAACGGCCGCGCGCACCACGCTGCCCACCCCGGCAGAGCCGACGGAGCCGACCTACGCGGACACCGCGCGCGCCCTCTACGAGGATGCGCTCGAGGAATTCCGCGGCGGCGACTGCATGGACGCCGAGCCGATCTTCCGGCGCGTCCGGCGTGAATTCCCGTACAGCCGCTACGCCGCGCTCTCGGACCTGCGGGTCGGGGACTGCCAGGTCCGCGCGAAGTCCTTTCCGGAGGCGATCCAGACCTTCGGCGAGTTCGTCCGCTACCGGCCCTCGCATCCGATGGTCTCCTACGCCCGCTTCAAGATCGCGGAGTGCCACTTCAAGCAGATCCCGACCGATTGGTTCCTCGCGCCCCCGTCGCACGAGCGGGATCTCGGCGAGGCCCAGGAGGCCCTCCGTCACCTGCGGCGGTTCATCCTGGACTTCCCCGAGGACGAGCACGTCGAGGAGGCCCTCCGCATGGCCCGGCGCTCGCTCGCGGTGCTGGCCGGCCACGAGCTCTACGTCGCCCGCTTCTACTGGCGGCGCGAGGCGTACCCGGCCGTCGTCCGGCGCCTCGAGACCCTGCTCCGCACCTACGAGGGCTGCGGGCTCGAGGACGAGGCCCTCCTCCTGCTCGGCGACGCCTTCGTGAAGCTCCGGCTCCCCGAGGAGGCCCGCTCGGCCTACCAGCAGCTCGTCGCGCGGTTCCCGGAGGCCCCGGAGGCCGGCCAGGCCCGTTCGCGCATCGGCAGCCTGCCACCCCCCCCGATTCCGCCGGCCCCGGCCGGCGAGCCCGCCCCCCCGGCCGAGGGGCCGGATTCGGCCGGGCCGTCCGGGGACGAAGCCCCGGCCGCCGATCCCGCGCCCGAAGGGTCGGGGAACGCATCCGGGAATTGATGCGGACGCGGCCGCCGGGATAGGCTCCTGGGATGGACGATCGCGTCAAGCAGCTACTCTCCCTCGGCCGCGAGCACTATCAGAAGCGCGAGTTCGACAAGGCCGAGCACTACCTGAAGGAAGTGCTCGAGCACGGAATCCGCTTCGCCGACGTGCTCGACATGCTGGGCGTCATCTGGCACGACCGCGGCCAGCTAGAGGAGGCCCGACAGGCCTTCGAAGAGGCTCTCGCGATCAATCCGAGCTACACGGAGGCCGCCCTGAACCTCGCGGTCACGTACAACGACCTCGGTCGGTACCAGGACGCGACCCACGTCTACCAGACGGCGATCGCCAAGGGCGCGGGCAATCAGGGTCAGCTCGACCCCTTCGCGAAGGGCAAGATCGCGAACCTCCACGCCGAGGTCGCCCACGCGTACGCGGACGCCGGCATGCTCTCCGAGGCCATGCACGAGCTCCGCAAGGCCGTGCTGCTCTGCCCGACGTTCGCGGACCTCCGCCTGAAGCTCGCCAACCTCTACAAGCAGCAGGGCGACCTCTCGGCCGCCCGCTACGAGCTCGAGGAGGCGCTGATCCACCGCCCGAATTACGTGCCGGCGCACGTGGCGCTCGGCGTCGTCATGCTCTCCCAGGGCGACTCGAGCGCCGCACGCTCCCGCTGGGAGAAGGCGCTCGCGATCGACCCCGAGGACAAGTCGGCGAAGATGTACCTCCGCATGGTGCCCGCCGTCTCCTGAGGCGCTCGGACGGGCGGTCTGCCGTGGGCGCGACCGTCGCTCAGTCGTCGACCGCTCGGAGGACGATGCGCGGCACGTCGGACACGATCCGGAGCTGGCAGCAGAGCCGGACATCGGGCGGTGCATCGTAGAGGTCGAGGACGCCGCGCTCGTCCTCCTCGGGGGGAGGGAAGGCGTCCGCGCCCTCGAGGACGTGGACCCGGCAGGTGCCACAATTGGCGGACCGGCACGAGTAGCGCACGTCCGCGCGCGGGTGCTGGTCCGTCACGTCGATGATGTGGGCCCCTCGGGCGACGTCGAGCTCGAAGTCGGAATGGTCGAAGCGGAGTCGGGTCACGGCCGCGCACCTTGGTGCCCGGGCCCGAGCCGGTCAATTCGGGGGGGCGTTCCGCTCGCCCTCGAAGTGATAGGCTCAGCCACGGGGGTCGGGACCGATCGGCATGGGGAGCTCATCGCGAAAGGCAGTCGTGCTCGTCCTCGACGACGACGCGCTCTTCCGATCGCTCGTGCGCGCGGCGCTCGAGAGCGAGGGCATGGACGTGCTCGAGGCGGCCAAGGGACGCATCGCGAGCCAGCTGCTCGCGGAGGCGCGCCCCGACCTCGTGATCGTCGACGGCTTGCTGCCGGACACGAACGGCATCCGCTGGATCGAGCGTGTTCGCGATGCCGGCTCCGACGTGCCGATCGTCTTCGTCTCGGCGTTCTACCGGGACATCGGGACCTTCCAGCGTCTGACGCGCGAGCTCGGCGTGAGCCGCGTCGTGAACAAGCCGGTCGAGCCGCGGCTCTTCGGGGCGGCGATCCGCCAGATCCTCGAGGAGAAGCCGCCCCGCGAGGCGACGGAGGAGGAGCTCGCCGAGGTCGCGGACGCTCTCGGGCGGATGACGGACGAGTCGATCGTCGCCCCCCTGCCCCTCGCCGCCGGGGTCGACTACGAGCACGCGCACGAGGCGCTCGTCGCGGTGGCGGACGACGCGACGCTGCCGGACACGATGGTCGGCAAGCCCGAGTCGCGGCCTCCGTCGATCCATCCCACGATCGAGGTCCCCCTCTCGCCCGCGATGGAGAAGCTGCTCTACGTGCACGTGCTCTTCCTCGCGGAGGACGAGACCCTCGTGGAGTTCGTGCAGGGCGCCTTCCACGATCGCCTGGTCGCGCTCCACGTCGTGCGGACGAGCGACGAATTCTCCGCCGCCCTGGCCCAGCGGAGGCCCGACGTGGCCGTCGTCGCGCTCCCGGCGTCAGGCGTCGAGCGGATCGCCAAGGGCGTGGTCGCCCTCCGGAAGTCTCCTCTCGCCGCGGCCGTCCCGCTGCTCGTGCTCGCCGAACGGGGCGACGTCGGCGTGCGGCTCTGGTCGAGCCGACTCGGTGCGCGCGGCGTCCTCTGCGCGCCCTTCGACGGCCCCGACCTCGCAGCCAAGGTCCTCGGACTCTACGCGCGATCCCGTGCCGATCGGCCGCGGGTGCTGTTCTTCACCGCGGACGAGGTGGAGGACGATCTCGGGCGGGCGATCGCGTCGGCCGGGCTCGTCGTGGAGCGGGTGACGGACGGCGACTCGATGATCGCGACGCTCGCCGCCCTCCGGCCCGAGGTCGTGCTGCTCGGCGGCGCCGAAGGCCATTCCGAGTGGACCTCCGTGATCCGGACGGCAGAGGGGGGCGACCAACCCGCGATCGTCGTCGTCGGCGACGTGGACGTCCGGGCGGCCCTCCTCGCGGGCGCGGACGACGTGGTGCCCGAGCTCGCCGACGGGATCCGCGTGATCCGGGCGCGCGCCGAACGCGTCGTCGGCCATCGGATGGCGTCCGGCGCGTGTCCCCTCACGCTCCTGCCGTCCCGGCTCCCGTTCGAGCTGCAGCTCCGCAAGCGCGCGATGTTCTGCCGTCGCCTCAAGGTGCCCTTCACGGTGGCCGCGATCCGGCTCGACGGGCTCGACCGTCTCCAAGCGGATCACGGCCGGGCCGTGCGCGATCGGCTCGTGGTCGCCCTGGGCCGCCTCCTCGCGGCGCGCTTCCGCGTCGACGACATCCGCGGGCGCTGGGCCCGTGACACCTTGGTCGTGGCCTTCGGCAACGCCTCGCCCCGCTCGCTCGTCTCCACGCTCGCGCGCTTCCAGGACGAGTTCCGCGCGCTCGTCGTCCTCGGCCGCGACGGCATCCGGATCGGGACGACCGTCTCGATCGGCGCGGCCGCCATCGGCGAGGCCGGCACGACCCTCGAGTCCGTTCTCCGCCTCGCCTTCGCCCGCATGGAAGAGGCGGGCCACGGCGGCGGAGGACGGGTCGTGACCGAGGGCCTCGGGTCGGCGACGTAGGCCCGAGGCCTGCCTAGGGGGCCTCATCCGTGGTACGTAGTCGGGAACACCGAGACATGGGTCGTTCCGAACACGTGAGCACGTCCAAACCCAGCAGCGAGCCCAACGTCACCGCCGACGTCGAGGTGAGCGATCCCGCGGTCCTCTTGCGTCTGACCGGACCGGGAGGCGGCTACCTCAAGGTCATCGAGCGCGAGGTGCGCGCCACGATGGGGTTGCGGGGCGACACCATCCGCATCCAGGGGCCGGTCTCGGCCGTGACGCTCGCGGAGCGCGTGCTCGCGGAGCTCATCGACGTCCTCGTGGACAGCACGCTCTCGGAGACCGAGATCCAGCGCGCGGTGAGGACGCTCCGGGCCCATCCGGACATCCGGCTCCGCGATCTGCGCAACGACGTGGTGGTCACGACGACGAGCCGTCGCATCGTCGCGCCGAAGGGCGTCGCGCAGCAGGCCTACATCCAGTCGATCCGCACCCACGACGTCGTCTTCGGCATCGGCCCGGCGGGCACCGGCAAGACCTACCTCGCGATGGCGATGGCCGTGCGCGCGCTCGCGGACAGGCGCGTGAAGCGGATCATCCTCACGCGGCCCGCGGTCGAGGCGGGAGAGCGGCTCGGCTTCCTGCCCGGCGACCTCGCGGAGAAGATCAACCCGTACCTCCGCCCGCTCTACGACGCGCTCAACGACATGATGGAGGCCGACCGCGTCGTGCAGCTCCAGGCGAACGGCACCATCGAGGTGGCGCCGCTCGCCTTCATGCGAGGGCGCACGCTGAACGACAGCTTCATCATCCTCGACGAGGCCCAGAACACCACGGCCGAGCAGATGAAGATGTTCCTCACGCGCCTCGGCTTCGGCTCGCAGGCGGTCGTGACGGGCGACGTGACCCAGGTGGACCTTCCCCACGGCCAGCGGAGCGGCCTCTCCGACGCGACCCGGCTGCTCGGAGGCGTCGAAGGCGTGAAGATCATCCACTTCACCGAGGCCGACGTCGTCCGGCACCCCCTCGTGCAACGGATCGTGAAGGCGTACGATGCACGGGACGCAGAGCGGAAGGCGCGGCAGGCCGAGGAGGCCGAGCGTCGACGCGAGGCACGCGAGGGGGCGGCGCCGGGGGAAGGCGCCGGGGAGGGCGAGCGTGGCTGAAGGCTCGATCGCGCGGATCGCGGCGATGGTCCGATCCGAGGAACGCTTCGGCGGAGAGCTCGACGTGCGCGAGATGGGGGACGTCCTCGAGCTCGGTGACGACCACGCGCTCGTCGTCGTCGTCGAGGGCACGGGCGTGGTCGCCGCGAGCCGCGTGGAGCCCTACCTCGAGCGGCTCTCGAGCGGGCATGCCGCCGTGCTCTTCCTCCGGGACCTCGGAGCCGAGCTCGCCGCGCGGCTGCCGAAGAAGCTCGTCGCGCAGGTCATCCCCGAGGAGCCGACGGCGAACCAGCTCTACTTCGCCGTCGACGGTCTCCGCGACCGCCTCCTCCAGGTCGCCGAGGACCGACGCCTCGGGGCGGCCCTCGACCGCTCGCGCTACGAGGTGAGGCAGCTCGTCGAGATCGCCAAGGCGATCACCCAGGAGCGCGACATCGATCGCCTCCTCGACCTCATCCTCGTGAAGAGCCGCTTCGTCACCGGCGCGGACGCCGGCTCGATCTACGTGGTCGAGGGGAGCGAGCGCGAGGCCAGCGGCAAGCGCCTGCGTTTCAAGCTCTCGCAGAACGACTCCCTGAAGTTCGAGTCGAAGGAATTCACCATCCCGATCTCGACGCGCTCGATCGCCGGCTACGCCTGCGTGACGAAGAGCGCGATCAACATCGCGAGCGTCCACGACATCCCCGAGGACGCGCCCTACAGCTACGACGCGACGTTCGACAAGCGGGTGGGCTACCGCACGCGGTCGATGATCACGGTCCCGATGATCTCGGCCGAGGACGAGGTCATCGGCGTCATCCAGCTGATCAACAAGAAGCGGACGCCGAGCCACGTCCTCTCGTCGGTGGAGGACTACGACCGCGAGGTCGTCCCCTTCGATCCGCGCAGCGCCGAGCTCATGCACAGCGTCGCGAGCCAAGCCGGCATCGCGCTCGAGAACGCCCTGCTCTACAACGAGATCCGAAGGATCTTCGAGGGCTTCGTCCGCGCGAGCGTGCAGGCGATCGAGCAGCGCGATCCGACGACGAGCGGTCACTCGCTCCGCGTCTCCGTGCTCTCCTGCAAGCTCGCGGAGATCGTCGATCGGGTCGAGCAGGGCCCCTACGCGACCGTCCGCTTCTCGCAGCGCGACCTGAAGGAGCTCGAGTACGCGTCGCTGCTCCACGACTTCGGGAAGATCGGCGTCCGCGAGCAGGTGCTCGTCAAGGCGAAGAAGCTCTACCCGCACGACCTCGAGGCCGTTCGCGAGCGCATCCACTACGCGCTCAAGACGGCCGAGGTGGACGCCCTCGCGAAGAAGCTCGACCTCATGGCGAAGGGGGCCGGGAAGACGGACCTCGACCGGATCGACGAGGCCCTGCGCGCTCGGACCGCCGAGCTCGAGGACGCCTGGAGGACGATCCACGAGGCGAACGAGCCGACGGTGCTCTCCGAAGGCGACTTCACGAAGATCCACGACATCGCCAAGCTCACCTACGTCGACGGACGCGGCGACGTCCGCACGATCCTCCTCCCCGACGAGATCACCTCGCTCTCGGTGCGGAAGGGATCGCTGAACGACGCCGAGATGGAGGAGATCCGCTCCCACGTCGTCCACACCTTCGAGTTCCTGAGCCGGATCCCCTGGGGCAAGTCCTTCTCGCGCGTCGCCGAGATCGCGGGCGCGCACCACGAGAAGCTGAACGGCAGCGGCTACCCGCACGGGCGCACCTCCGAGCAGATCCCGGTGCAGTCGAAGATCATGACGATCGCCGACATCTACGACGCGCTCACGGCGCGCGATCGTCCCTACAAGAAGGCGATGCCCGCCGAGCGTGCGCTCGGCATCCTGGGGTTCGAGGTCGACGGTGGGAACGTCGATGCCGAGCTCGTGCGGCTCTTCCGCGACGCGGAGGTCTTCCGCGCGGTCGAACGCGAGCTCGACTACTGAGCGGTGCGAGAGGCCGAGCCGCGGGCGCCGTGTTCGGCTTGGTCGGACCGGGGAACGCGCGTAGAGTTCGCGACCATGGCCACGCGGGAAGCGACGAACAGGAAGGGGCGCACGGCGCGGATCGTCCTCGTCGTCGCTCTCGTGCTGCTCCTCCTGCCGCCCGGGCTCTACCTCGGCATCAACGCCGCCTTGCGTGGTCCGGCGCCGCCCCCCGCGTTCACCGAGCGCGACCTCCCCGCGCTCCCTCCTCCCGACACGAACGGCTGGGCCGTCGTCGCGGAGAACGATCACCGGGCCTTCCGGGGAATCGACACGCCGACGGAGGTCCTCGCGCTCTGCCGGCACGAGGACGAGACCGCGGATCGCATCCCGCCGCACTCGGAGGTCACGGCACGCCTCGAGGTGATGCGTGCGTTCGTCGCCCGCCGTGTGCACGAAGCGGCCGTGGCCGAGCTGCATCGGGCGCTCGAGAAGCCGACGTTCGTCGACGCATGCTCGCTCGCGATCGGGGCCGATTGCCCGCTGACGGAGCTCGCGCGGGCGCACCATCTCGGGGAGTCCGAGGTGTTGATCGCGCTCGTGGAAGGGCGCGGCGTCGAGGCGATCGACGAGGCGGGCCGCCTCTTCCGGGCGTCGCTCTCGTACGCGGGCGCGCCCCGCAGCCCCGTCGCGGCCGTCCTCTCGGTCACGCTGCTCCGGCGTGACGTCGAGCTCGGCGCGCGCCTCGTCGCGGGGCTCGAAGCCTCCGCCGCGCCGCGGACGCCCGAGCTCGAGGCGGCGGTCCGAGCGTACGCCGCACGCTACGACCAGCTCGCCGAGGCTCCGCTCTCCATGCGGACCGCGATCGTCGGCGACTACGTCTCGATGCGGAGCATGGTGCTGCCGATCTTCGAGGGCGGAGGGGCGGCCGGCACGGATCTCGGGCTCCTCGGCCGCGTGAAGGTCTTCACCGATCCGCGGGACTCGATGCGCCGCCTCGATCGCTACTACGTCGCCATGGTCGCCTTCGCCGGGGGCCACGGTCGCGCCACGCCCCCGATGCCCGATTCCGGGGCGCATGCGAGGGGCTGGTGGCTTCGCAACCCGGGCGGGAAGACGTTGCTCGATCTCGGCATGAGCAACATGGCCCCGACGGTGGTCCGCTACGAGGCCATGGTGCGGCAGGTGCAGGAGCGTCGCGTCGTGGTCGAAGGGGCCCTGCGACGCTGGCTCGAGGGCGCGGCCGTGCCCGTGGGTGCGCAGCCCCCGAGCAGGCCGGCCGACGCTCACTGAAGGCGGAGATCGTCGACGACGAGCGACTCGAGGGGAGAGCCGCAGGGTCTCGCTGCGGAGACCTCGACGACCAGGGTCGTGATGCCGGCCAGCGTGAGCGGCACCTCGTACGTCAGCGCTTGGCTCACGAGGCTGCCGGATCCGTCGTTCGCGGCCGCGTACGTACCCCACGGGATCGGCGCCTTCGTCGAGGAGAGCAACGTCGTACCGGCTCCCACGCGTACGGCGAGGGCGTCTCCGGGCAGGGTGTTCAACGTATGGGTGACGCCCCGATACGCGAAGGCGAGCTTCGTCGCACCGGCCGGGACGCTCAGCTGGAAGAGCGCGCGGCCGGGGGAGAGCCAGAGGGCTCGCTCCCCGGTGATCGCGTACGCCGTGCCCGTCAGCGTCCGGATCTCGGCGCCGCTCGCGAGGTTGGCCGTGACCGGACCTTCGAAGCCGTCCGCGGCGAAGACGCCGGGCGCCGCCGGAGTCGTGACGGTCGGGAGGGTGGTCGCGGCGCGCCCTGCGAGATCGACCAGCGCGGGGCTCGTCTCGAACACGAGCGTCGCCCCGAGCGGGAGCAGTGCCTCGGCGCCGAGGTAGCCCACGACGGCCTCGGCCTCGTTTCGCGCAGCGAGCGCGAGCTCGAAGCCCGCAGGGCCCACCAAGCGTGCTGTCGAGCCCGGGGCGATCGGCTCGCTCGCGTCGAACGCGAGCGTCCGGAACGGAGAGTCCACGGGTCCGCGCTCCGAGAGGATGGGCGTCGAGGCGTCGATGTCGCCCGACACGAGGCCGGAGACGGCGTAGTCCACGAATGCGTCGCCGATCACGACCCGCGCCTTGCCGGTGAACGTGCCCGTGACGGCCCCCGTGGCGACGTCGACGCGCTCCAGATGGAGCGTTTCGATCGTCACCTCGCCCGAGCCGCAGCTCGCGGTCTCGAGCGGCAGCACGAGCCCCGGCGATCCGTCGCGAGCCTCCCATCGGCGAGCGTAGGGGAAGCTCGTCGCTGCCCCGCGGCCTCCGAGGAGGGCCGTCCCGTCGGCACCGCTCGCGTCGTCGAGGCGCAGGGTCAGGGGGAGCGTCCTCGGGACGCGGTCGGCGTAGGCGCCCGGAGCGCCGGCGCTCGAGGGCTCGAGCGTCTCGATCGTCGCCACGAGCTCGTAGCTCGTCCCGAGGATGTCCGGCGGTGGGCTCGTCTCGTCGCAGCCGCTGGTCGTGACGTTGGCCGTGAAGAACGCCCCGCACAGGGCGAAGCGCAGGAGGCGGAAGGAGGATCCCATGGCGAGAGTCTAGGCCGAAGAGCCTTCGTTCGAAAGCGGGCTCTCCAACTTGGGGGTGAGCACGTGTGGGGGCTCACGTGAAGAGGCTCGCGGGGCGAGCGAGGCCCCGACCTCACGGCTGCACCAGGTAGTAATGGAACGCCGCGTAATTCGGTCCGCCGTCGTGGCGCTCGACGCGCACGTCGTTCCGCGCCTCGACCTGCTCCGCGGGCACCGGGATCGGGATCTCCACGAACCGACGGGACATCGGGACGTCGACGAGGGGAAGCGGCCGACCGTTCCAGATCACGCGCAGCCGCACGGCGAAGTACGCGTCCGTCCGGAGCAGGAGCGTGGCCGTCTTCCGTTCCCGGGCCCGGAGGCGGAAGCGCTCGGAGGAGCGCACCACGCGACCTCCGTCGGCGATGGCGCGGCCGTCGACCTGGTACACGCGCTCGAGATCGTCGTCTCGGACGTCGCCCTCGACGTCGTGCTCGTGGGCTCGCTCCGAGACGACGTCGGCGACGTCGAGCGCATCGACGACCCGGGCTCCCCCCACGATCGGCGTGAAGGGGGCCTCGCCGGAACCGAGCAGGTCGCGACGGAATTCCGAGAGGTCCATCACGGTGCCGCCGAGGATGCTCGACGTCTGCGCGTGCGTCGCGCCGAGCCGTCTCCCCAAGAGGTCGTCGGCACGGAGCCAGTGGCGATACACCCAGGCGTGTGTCGGCTGCTGCTCGCGCGGCAGCCGCTCGAGCCCTTCGATCACGCTGCCCGCTCCCTGTGCCTGCAGGCCGGCGAGCGGCATGGAGGTGAGACCCACGAGATCGAGCGTCGGATGGCCCCCGAGGTAGGCGGAGGCTCCGGCATCGTTCATCAGGACGATCGCCCCCCTCGGCAGCGGACGGACGAGCTCGAGCGCCCCTCGGATCTGCTGCTCTCGGATCTCCCGGGTGCATTGCGCGAGGTCGTCGAGCGCCGCGGGAGCGCGCGTGGCGTAGAGCCCGAGCAGGACGCCCGCGCCGAGCAGGGCCAGGGCGTCGCGACGATCGTCGGCAGGGTCCGAGTCGAGGCGACCCGAGGTGCGTGCGCCGACGGCGAGGAGCGGCACGAACGAGAGGAGGGTGGGGACCGCGAGCACCGCCCAGAGGTAGCGATAGCGGTGGACGAAGTAGTGCTCGAAGGTGGCCGGTAGCAGGAGGAAGCCCAGCGTGGAGAGCACCACGAGCGCGACGAGGAATCGCCGCGCGCGCAAGGCCCGTGCGAGCACGAGGACGTACCCGAGGCCCGAGAGGACCCAGGTGTACCGCGGGTAGTATCGCTCCGCCCACTCGGTACCGCCGAGCACGACGAAGACCTGGTAGCGAACGGCCTCCACCACGTGCGCCACGAGCTCCGACCGCGTCTCGTACGGGTCGTAGGGAGCCCATTTCGAGAGCGCGCCCGTGCTGCGTGCCGTGCCCGTGACGATCCACCAGAACGCGGGCACGACCCCGAGCGCCGAGAGCGGGACGACGGCGAGCCATCTCCTCTTCCCGCGCAGCGCGACGAGGAGCACGAATGCAGCGAGCCCCGAGACGGCGGCCAGCTCCGGTCGGACGAGGGGGGCGACGAGGCCGAGGACCGCGAGCGCGTTCGCCGGACGTCCGTCGCCGCCCACCGCCACCTTCAACGAGAGGGCGACGAGCCAGGTCAGCGTCGCGACGGCGAGGATGGTCTCCATGCCGGACGCGCCCGACCAGGCGTAGCCACCGTGCCACACGCAGACCAGGGCCGCGCAGGCGCCGAGGCTCCGGCTCCACAGCGACTCGCCGATCCGCGCCATCCCCTCGGCGGCGGCCGCCCAGCCGAGCGCACCGTAGGCATGCGATGCGAAGAGCAGGGAGAAGCCGCGGAGGCCGAGCGCGTACGGCACGGCGAGCGCGTAGGCGTAGAGGATGCTCGTCGCCCCGGACGAAGCGGGAGCCGCGGGATCGCCGTAGCGGAATGGATGCCCTTCCGCGATCGACCGGGCGTACTCGAAGTGGATGAGGACGTCGTCGAGCGGGGCGCTCGCTCCGCCTGCGACCGAGACGTTCTGGCGGTAGGCGTAGACCTCGATCAGGGAGGTGAGGACGAGAAGCCAGAGGTAGCGCCGCTCGAGCCAGGGCTCGAGCTTCCGCCGGATGTCAGCGAGGGTGTTCTCTCGGCTCATCGGGAAGGAGGGGGGTCGCGGGGACGGGGTTATATCGCGAACGCCCCCCCCTGGGCGCCCGCTTCGCACAGGGGGGCCGGGAGCGGGACGACCGCATCGGGCCGGTCGGGTCGCCGGGGGAGGGGACCCTTGCTATGAGGGGGCCGTCATGGAGCTCTCCTCCCTCACCGCCCTCTCCCCCGTCGACGGCCGCTACGCGAAGCAGGCCGCCGCGCTCCGCCCCTACTTCAGCGAGTTCGGCCTGATCCGCTACCGCGTGCTCGTCGAGGTGCGGTGGCTCGAGGCCCTCGCGGCGAATCCGGGCATCCCCGAGGTCGCACCGCTCTCCGCCGGCGCGAAGGAGGTCCTCGACGGGATCGTGAAGGGCTTCGACGAGGCCGCCGCGGCGCGCGTGAAGGCGATCGAGGCGACGACGAACCACGACGTGAAGGCCGTCGAGTACTTCCTCAAGGAGCGCGTGGAGGGGAACGCCGAGCTCGCCGCCGTGAGCGAGTTCCTGCACTTCGCTTGCACCTCCGAGGACATCAACAACCTCGCGTACGCGCTCATGCTGAGCGAGTCGCGCCGCGACGTGCTGCTCCCCGCCCTCGACGGCGTGATCGGCGCGATCCGCGGCCTCGCGCACGCGAACGCGGACAAGCCCATGCTCTCGCGGACGCACGGCCAGCCCGCGTCGCCGACGACGCTCGGCAAGGAGATGGCCAACGTCGTGGCGCGTCTCTCGCGGCAGCGCGACGCGGTCGCCCGCGTCGAGATCCTCGGCAAGATCAACGGCGCGGTCGGCAACTACAACGCGCATCTCTCGGCCTATCCCGACGTCGACTGGGAGGCCCACGCGAAGGCCTTCGTCGAGTCGCTCGGCCTCGCGTGGAACCCGTACACGACGCAGATCGAGCCGCACGACTACGTGGCCGAGCTCTTCGACGCGATCGCGCGGTACAACACGATCCTCCTCGACTTCGATCGCGACGTCTGGGGCTACATCTCGCTCGGCTACTTCAAGCAGCGCGTCGTCGCCGGCGAGGTCGGCTCGTCGACGATGCCGCACAAGGTGAACCCGATCGACTTCGAGAACTCGGAGGGCAACCTCGGCTTCGCGAACGCGATCTTCACGCATCTCGCGCAGAAGCTGCCGGTCTCGCGCTGGCAGCGCGATCTCACGGACTCGACCGTCCTGCGCAACCTCGGAGTCGGCCTCGCGCACTCCGTGATCGCCTATGCCGCGACCCGCAAGGGCATCGGCAAGCTCGACGTGAACGACAAGGCGCTCCGGGAGGATCTCGAGTCCAACTGGGAGGTGCTCGCCGAGCCCGTCCAGACCGTCATGCGTCGCTACGGCGTCGAGAAGCCCTACGAGAAGCTGAAGGAGCTCACGCGCGGTCGCTCGATCGACGCGGCCGCGCTCCGAGCCTTCGTCGACGGCCTCGCGATCCCCGAGGAGGCGAAGGCGCGCCTGCGCGAGCTGACGCCTTGGAATTACGTCGGAAACGCCGAGGACCAGGCGAAGCGCGTCTGAGCGGCCGGACGGCTCCCGATCCCTTGTCACCCCGTGGCGAGTGATTACGGATGAGGGAGCCATGTTCTACTTCGACCCCCTCTACCTCGCCCTCGCGCTGCCCGGGATGCTGCTGGCGCTCTTCGCCCAGCTCCGGGTGAAGTCGGCGTTCACGCGCTACGCGGCCGTGCCGACCACGCGCGGCATGAGCGGCGCCGAGGTCGCCGCCGCGATCCTCCGCACCAAGGGCATCCGCGGCGTCGCCATCGAGCCCGTCCCCGGCACTCTCTCGGACCACTACGATCCGACGAGCCGGACCCTGCGTCTGTCGCCCGACGTCTTCGCCGGACGCAGCATCGCGGCCGCTGGGATCGCGGCCCACGAGGTCGGCCACGCGATCCAGCACGCGGAGGCCTATCCCTGGCTGACGATGCGCTCGAACCTCGTGCCGGTCCTCTCGATCACCTCGAGCCTCGCGATGCCGACGATCCTGATCGGCTTCTTCCTCGGCGCCGGCATGCGGAGCCCGATCGGCAGCCTCGTCCTGCTCGCGGGCCTCGCCATGTTCGGCATCCTCGTCCTCTTCCAGCTGATCACGTTGCCGGTCGAGTTCGACGCCAGCCGCCGAGCGCTCCTCGCGATCGAGGAGGGGCGGATCCTGACCGGCCAGGAGCACGACGGAGCGAAGAGCGTGCTCTCGGCCGCGGCGCTCACCTACGTGGCCGCGGCGGTCTCCTCGATGCTGACGCTGCTCTACTTCCTGATCCGCTCCGGGCTCCTCGGCGGACGCTCGCAGGACGACTGACGCGTCACCCCCTCCCGAGCCGCCTCCGGAAGTCCTCGAGCAACCACTGCGAGATCGACGTCCGCCCCGCGAACGTCTTCGGCAGCGCGTCGACGTGGAAGAAGGCCGCGTCCTCGATCTCGCCCGCAGCGGGCCGAACGGTCCCGCCCGCGTAGCGGGCGGTGAAGCCGAGCATCAGCGAGTGGGGGAACGGCCAGGGCTGCGAGGCGAAGTAGCGCACGTCGGTGACGTGCACGCCGGTTTCCTCGTGGACCTCGCGGCGGACGCATTCCTCGGCGCTCTCGCCGGGCTCCACGAAGCCGGCGAGCACGGAATAGATGCCGCGCGGGAAGTGGGGCGAGCGCGCGAGCAGGATCTCCTCGCCCCGCTCGACCGCGACGATCACGGCCGGCGAGAGGCGGGGGAAGGCGAGGTGCCGGCAGGCCGGGCAGACGCGGGCGCGTTCCTTCTCGGACGGCTGGGTCGGGGTCCCGCACACGCCGCAGAACCGGTGGGTCCGATCCCATTCGAGGATCTGCGACGCGCGGCCCGCGAGGTCGAAGAGCTCGGGGCCGAGGCGATCGAAGGCGAAGAGGAGGTCCACCCGCTCGAACGACTCGGGCAGGTCGGCGTCCGGCTCGAGCTCCACGGCCCAACACGCCGTCGGGCCGTGGTAGCCGAGGGCATGCACGCGCGACGGCACGAGGCCGTAGGCTTCGGGGCTCTCCGAGAGAGGCCTGCCGTCACGGAGCACGAGCTTCCGTTTCGAGAAGACGAAGCACAGGCGCGGGCGATCCGGATCGACCTCGATCGCCGGCGCGAAGAAGGAGCCTTTGTAGGGCATGAGGCCCGGAGTGTACGCGGATCAGCCGCCGCAGGCCGCGATGGCGGCGAAGAGCTGCACCGCTTCGTTCTGACAGTCCGTGAGGCTCGTCCCGGTCAGGCCCGAGCAGGGCTCGCCACAGGCATCCTCGGCCGCGGCGGCCTGGGCATCGCAGTTGTTCCAGACCGTCGGGTCGCAGGAGCCGCCGAGGCAACGGTCGTAGGCCTTCTCCGCGTTGATCGTGCACTCGAGGTAGCTCTTGAACCGCGGGTACTTGTCGAGGGCCTTGCCCATGCAGCTCGCCTGCGTGCTGGTCGGTAGCGGGTCGAGATCGGCGATGCAGGCCTGGGCGCTCGCATAGCCGTCGGCCGCGTAGTTGCACGTGCAGTCCTTGGTCGCGACCGAGTTCTCGGTCTGCGTGGCCTGGTTCACCAGGGAGGTGCCCGACGCGGCGTCGTTGCAGCCGACGAGGCCGACGAGCAGGGTCGAAGCCGAGAGGAGGGCGACGCGGACGGAACGCGACGGGATGCGCATGGGGAGCTCCTTGGGGAGGGGACCGTGGACCGCTCGAGAACGACTCATGATACGCCCGTCCGTCGGACTCGCGAGGGCGCTTCGTGCTCCCCCACGGGGGGACCTTGCTGCTATCGTCCGGGCACGTCCATGACCGATCGCATCTACGACGGCGCCCTCGATCTCGTCGGGAACACGCCCCTCATCCGCCTCCAGCGCATCCGGGCCGAGAACGGCGCGGAGATCTGCGCGAAGCTCGAGTCGAACAATCCCGGTGGCTCCGTGAAGGATCGTCCGGCGCTCGCGATGGTCCGCGCGGCCGAAGCCGCCGGGCTGCTCCAGGAGGGCTCGACGCTCGTCGAGGCGACGAGCGGCAACACGGGCATCAGCCTCGCCATGATCTCGGCGGTCTGCGGTTATCGATGCGTCATCGTGATGCCCGAGGACATGAGCGAGGCGCGCAGGCACATCCTCAAGTCGTACGGCGCCGATGTGATCCTCACGCCCGCCCACGAAGGCATGGCAGGAGCGGTCGAGCGCGCCGAGCGCATCCTCCGCGAGACCTCGGGTGCCTTCATGCCCGCCCAATTCGAGAATCCAGCGAATCCCGAGGTGCACGCCCGCACGACCGCCGAGGAGATCCTCCGTGCGACCGGCGGCGAGCTGCACGCCTTCGTGGCCGGCGTAGGCACCGGTGGCACCATCACGGGGGTCGCCCGGACCCTCAAGCAGAAGGCGCCGCACGTGAAGATCGTCGCGGTCGAGCCGCGCGGGAGCGCCGTCCTCTCCGGAGGCAAGCCGGGGCTCCACGGCATCCAGGGGCTCGGCGCGGGCTTCGTGCCCGAGGTGCTCGATACCGAGCTGCTCGGCGAGGTGGTGACGGTCACGGATCTCGCGGCCGAGCGCATGGTGAAACGGCTCGCGCGCGAGGAGGGCCTGCTGGTCGGTCCCTCGGCGGGCGCCAACGTGCACGCCGCCCTCGAGGTCGCGCGCCGGATGCCGGCGGGGCAGCGCGTCGTGACGATCCTCTGCGACGGCGGCGAACGCTACCTCTGCTGATCGGTCGTCGATCGGAGGGCGACGGTCCGGAGGGCTCCCGGGGAAGCCAGCTCCACGGACGACCGTACGACGTGACGTCGTACGCGGCGCCGAACGCGTGGGAAGGAAGGTCGCGATGAGGGGATTCGGGATTCGATTCGTGCTGGTGCTCGGGCTCCTGGCGAGCGCGAGCGGCTGCTACCGCCACACGTTCATCGTCCCCGGCACCACGCCGGGCTACCTCTCGGCCGCCTCCGGATGGAGGCATCACCTGATCGCGGGGCTCATCGACCTGTCGGGGGAGATCGACCTGAACTCGGCCTGTCCCGGGGGCGTCTCGATCGTCGACGAGCGGACGAACTTCTGGAACTGGCTGGTCACGGTATTCACGGCCAGCATCTACTCGCCGACCCGTGTGAAGATTTGGTGCAACACGAACGGCACCACGATCGTCCCCGTGTCGGTCGAGCTCCGCCCGAACGACGAGATGGTCGCTCGGTGGCGCGAGGCGTACCCCGGCCTCGAGCAGGATCTCCGCGAGCACGGCGAGCCGACCCCGGCGACCGTCCTCGCGTCGGAGCCCTCCGCGCCCTCGTTCTGAGCGCCACGGGGCTCGTGCCGCGCCCCTGGACGAGGCCAGGCCGCGGCGGTGCGTGACGGACTGATGCAGATCAGTCCATGCGACGAAACGACGCACCCCCGTCTGGCGGCGGCGGGGGGGCGGACCTAGCTCCTCGTCGAACCCATCCCCGACTCGAGCGGGACGGCGCGAACGAGGCCTCGAAGGCGAGACCCCGACCGCGACCGGGGAGGAACCCATGAAGACCCGAATTGGAACCGCACTGGCGGTGTCCGTGCTTCTTGCCGCATGCGGACAGAAGGCCGGAACGCCACCGCCAGCCCCCACGGCCCCTGCACCGCAGCCCGGCCTCGTCGAGAACTCCCCGCTCGCGGACGTCGACGCGGCCTCGCTCCCCGTCGTGCAGGCGCAGCTCGGCGTGCCTCCGCTCGCCGCGCCGCCGACGAATCGCTCGAGCTCGGCGAAGGTCGTCGTGAACCTCGAGGTCCGCGAGGTCACCCGCGAGATCTCGGACGGCACGCAGTACACGTTCTGGACCTTCGGAGGCACGGTCCCGGGTCCGATGATCCGCGTCCGCCGCGGCGACGTCGTGCAGCTGCACCTCCAGAACCATCCGCAGAACACGATGCCTCACAACATCGATCTGCATGCGGTCACGGGGCCCGGCGGCGGCGCGACGAGCACCTTCACCGCACCGGGTCATCAGACGCAGTTCACCTTCCGCGCCTTGAATCCGGGCGTCTACATCTACCACTGCGCGACGGCGCCCGTCGGCATGCACGTCGCGAACGGCATGTACGGCATCATCGCGGTCGAGCCCGAAGAGGGCTGGCCCGCCGTCGACAAGGAGTACTACGTCGTCCAGGGCGAGTTCTACACGCGCGGCAACTTCCGCGAGCCCGGCCTGCAGCCCTTCGACATGCAGCGCGCCATCAACGAGGATCCCGCGTACGTCGTCTTCAACGGCCGCGAGGGCTCTCTCGTGGGTCAGCGTGCCATCACGGCGGACGTCGGACAGAAGGTCCGCATCTTCGTCGGCAACGGCGGTCCGAACCTGATCAGCTCGTTCCACGTCATCGGCGAGATCTTCGATCACGTATATCGGGAGGGCGGCTCCATTCCCGACCGGAACATCCAGACCACGCTCGTACCCGCAGGCGGCGCCTCGATCGTCGACTTCGGCGTCGAGGTCCCGGGAACCTTCATCATCGTCGACCACTCGCTCTTCCGTACGTTCCACAAGGGCACGCTCGGCATGCTCCGCGTGGCCGGACCGGAGAACCACCTCGTCTACTCGGGGCGCGAGATCGACGAGGCCTACCTCGGCGACCAATCGCCCGCGGCCACGGCCCTCGCCCAGCAGGGCGGCGACGGCGGCGGGGCCGCCCCGGGCGAGGCGACCTTCCTCGGCGTCTGCTCGGCCTGCCACCAGCGCAACGCGCAGGGCGTGCCGAACGTCTTCCCGCCGCTCGCCAGCTCGGACTTCCTGATGGCCGACCCGAACCGCTCCATCAAGGCGGTCATCGCGGGCCTCAGCGGACCGATCACCGTGAACGGACATGCGTACAATGGCGCGATGCCCCCGTTCGCGAACCTCACCGACCACGAGATCGCCGACGTGCTGACCTACGTGCGCTCGCACTTCGGGAACCACGGCCCCGCGATCACGACCGAGGAGGTCGCTGCGGTCCGCGCGAGCCTCGCGCAGCCCGCACCGTCGGGGCATCCATGAGGTAGGGCGTGGACGCCAATCGGCACTTCCGTTCCCGCGCGCACGCGATCGCCGCTTCGGTGGCGGTCGCGTGCGTCGTCTTGCTCGGACCGGTCCGGGCGTCCACGCAGCCTTCGCGCCGCGGACCGCACGTCCACGCGCGCCCGGTGACCGCCGGGATGGTGCGCGTTCCGGGCGGCGCGTTCCGACCCTTCTACCGTGCGCCCGGCGATGGGCTCGTCCGGGTCGCGACCTTCGACCTGGACGAGCACGCCGTGACGAACGCGGAATACCTCGCTTTCGTCGCCGCCCATCCCGAGTGGCGCCGCTCGCGCGTGCCTCGGCTCTTCGCGGACGAGGGGTACCTCGCGCAATGGCGTGGGGACCTCGATGCGGGCGCCTCGCCGAACCAGCCGGTGACCCGGGTCTCCTGGTTCGCGGCCAAGGCCTATTGCGAGTCTCACGGGAAGCGGCTGCCGCGCGAATCCGAGTGGGAGTACGCCGCGCGCGCCAGCGAGCGAGCCGCGGACGGCTCGCGGGATCGCGCGATGGTCCAGCGGGTCATGCAGTTCTACGCGCGTCCCCAGCCGACCACGATCCCGGACGTGCGCACGACCTATCGCAACCACTACGGCCTCTGGGACATGCACGGGCTCGTCTGGGAGTGGGTCCTCGACTTCAACGCGACGCGCGAGCTCTCCGACAACCGGAACCCCGAGACGGCCGAGGACAATCGCTTCTGCGGAGCCTCCGCGCTCGGCGCGAACGACCGTGCCGACTACGCGACCTTCATGCGCTTCGCCTTCCGCTCGAGCCTGAGCGGCGACTACACCGTTCGGAACCTCGGATTCCGCTGTGCCATGGACGTGGAGTGAGCCATGCGTCGCCGATCCCTCTTCCTCTTCCTCTGTCTCGCGCTCGGTTGCGGCCGGGGTGAGCCCCGCGCGCCGACGAGTGGCAGCCCGCGGCCCGCGCCCGCGCCCGCGACCACGCCGTCGGCCGCCGCCTCGCCTTCGACGCCCCTTCCGGGACGCAGCGTCTACCAGCTCGGCTCGACCTTCACCGACCAGCACGGACGGCCCTTCGAGCTCGGCTCGACGCGCGGCCATCCGACCGTCGTCCTGCTCTTCTACGGAACGTGCGAGGCCGCCTGCCCGATCCTGATCGAGGACGTGATGCACGTGGACGAGGCCCTGCCCGCCGACGTGCGTGAGAACGTGCGCTACACGCTCGTCTCCTTCGATCCCGAGAACGACACGCCCGAGCGCCTGCTCGCGCTCGCACGCGAGAAGCACATGGACGAGTCACGCTTCCGCCTCGTGACGGGCCGGCCCTCCGACATCCTCTCGCTCGCCGTCGTGCTCGGCGTCCAGTACACGAAGCGCGGCGAGGGGGACTTCAGCCACTCGAACGTGATCACGCTCCTCGATCGCGACGGAGTGATCGCGACGAAGCTCGACGGGCTCCACCAGCCGAACGAGGCCTTCGTCGCACGCGCGGCCGAGCTCGCCCGCTGAGCCCCGAACGGAGGAGCCCGGGGACCTCGTCGGTCGCCCGGGCTCTCTCGTGTGGCGTGGCGCTCGCTCAGGGGATCTTGAAGTCGAGCATCAGCCAGCCCCAGGTCTGGACCTGGTCGTGATTCATGCGCTCGGCCGCCGCACCCGGGACGAAGAACGAGAAGCCTCCCGTCAGGCCGAAGAGCTCGTTCACCTTGTAGCTACCTCCGAGGTCGAGCTCGGAACCGACGTACCGACTGCTCCCCGGCGTCGGATTCGAGAGCGTGGCACCGACAGCGTTCGTCCAGCTGCCGCCCGCGTACTCGAGGAAGAACGCGTAGCCCTGGGCGAAGAGCGAGGCGCGCGAGCTCGCGAGCCGCTGCGTGACGTTCACGTGGCCCTCGATGATGTTCCTCCATCCGAAGAGGTCCATGTAGCCGTAGAACTTGTGGTTCGTCGGGTAGAAGTTGTTGAACTGTCCGACCTTCCCGTTGTGGTTGCCGCTGCCGAGGGCGAAGCCCGTGTTGAACGTCGTCGGATTCGTCTGCGCGAGCGAGTACCAGACGTCGGCGGCCGCGGCGTAGGCGATGAACTTGTCGTGCGAGATCTCGCCCCACTCGAAGACGCCTTCCGCCATGTAGCGGAAGCCTCGGAAGGGCGAGCCGTCGAGGCGCAGCGACGTTGCCGAGATGCGCTGACTCGTCGGGGGGGGCGTCGCCGACACCGCGCGGTCGCGACGATAGAGATAGAGGAGCTCCACGTGCAGCGCGTCGCTCGGGCGGACGGCGGCCTGCGCGGCCGCGAGGTAGTCGCCATCGGAGTAGACGTACGAAGGCGGGGTGGTCGTGGTGTTCGTGTAGACCATCTGGTTGTGGACGATCGCGCCCATGCCGTCGAAGGCCCAGATGCCGTGCTCGTAGTGCCCGCGGATGGCGTCGAACGAGCGCGCCGCCGACTGCCAGTCGAGCGGGCCGATCAAGCGCTCGTCGCCGTACGCGACTTCTTGCCGACCGACGCGGAGGAAGGACCCGCCGTCGCGGAGCTCGCCGTAGCCCTGATGGACGCCGAAGCCCACGCTTCCATCCGTCCCGGGCGGGACGGTGCCGAATTCGCGCGCGTCCTGCACCTGGATGCGCATGCGGACCATGCGCCAATCCATGCCGAGGCCGACGCGGAAGCGGGTCGTCACGAAGTGTGTCTCGTTCGGCGGCGGGGGCGCGCCGACGACGCCGTACGGATGCCCACGGACCTCGCCGCGCGGGCGGATCTGGAGCTCGGGATGGAAGAGGGCCTCGCCGAGGCGGAAAGTCCACGGCGGGGTCGTCGGCGCCGCTGGCGCCGCTGGAGCGGGCGGGGCCTCCGGCACTGCGGCGGGCGCGGCGGCGGCGGTCGTGCTCGGAGCGAGCGAGGGCTCGCTCGTCGCGGCCTGCGCGGTCGCTGGCTGCTCCGGCGCCGCAGGCGCGGGCGCAGGCGGAGCGGCTTCGCCGTACTGCGCCTCGGCCGCCGTCGCGGCGGAGAGTCCGAGGCCGAGCGCGAAGGCGACGTGCGTCGCTCGTCTGCCGGTCACGAGGTCACCGAGTCTCGCGTACGAGCGTCGTGGCCCGTCGCGGTGGGAATAGGGTGTCGGTCCCATGTTGCGCTCCTAGAGGCGTCGGAGGCGGATGCCCACGACGGCCTCGCGTCGAAAGCGAGTGGCACTGATCGGGATCAGCCCATCGTCGGAATCTCGGTGCGAACGAGGCGTGTTCCGCCGGGGAGTCGGAGAAGGGTGTCGCACCAGCCCTTGCCCTCGTGGACGTAGCGCAGCTGCACGGCGCGCGCCCTTCCGCTGCGCAACACCTCGCGGGCCTCGTCGAGCGAGATCGGGGCCTCGTCGGCGCGGACGTCCGGCGCGGCCTTCCAGCGGACGTCCACGGGGCCGGGCAGGAGGGAGACGTCGAAGAAGAGGTCGTCGACCGTCCCGTCGTCGAGCATCGCCTCGAACACCTCGGGCAACGAGGGGGACTCGTCGCTCATGGCGCCCTCGCGGGGAGGATGGGGAGGACGCGGATGGCTCCGGTCGGCGCGGGGCAGACCGCCTCGCACTCGCCGCAACCCGTGCAGCGCTCCGCGGCCACGACGGGATGTCCCGCCTCGAACCGGATCGCGCCCGGCTCGGGACAGTGCTCGTGACAGCTCGTGCAGACCATCGATGCCGAGGCGAGGCAGGCGAAACGATCGACGCGTGCGACGCGCTTCGCACCGGCGAGCGCCGCACGTCCACGCGTGCGTCGATCGAAGGGCGCGCGCTCCGAGTCGTCCGCGCGCGTCTCGCCCTCGTCGCGCGCGGGTGTTCCGCCCACGATCGCCGCGCGGAGGCGCCCTCCGAGGAAGTCGCGACGACCGATGGGCACGCGGCTCATGGCGAGGCTCCCGGATCGCGCCCGATCGGCCCGAACGTCGAGCGGGGCCTCTGATCGAGCGGCGCCGACGGCGCATGGCATTGCGTGCAGCTCTGTCGCCACGGATGGGTCGACGCGAGGCCGGTCGCCCAGGTCCCGTGACAGCTCGCGCATCGCTCGCGCATGAACGTCCGGTGCGGGATCGTCGGAGGGGCGCCGGGCCACGCGCGCTCTCCCTGGGTCGGCGACGACGTGCCTTCGAACGAGCTCGTGGTGGCCACCGACGGAGCGAGGGTCTCTCGCGTCGGTGTCCCGCGCTCGGGGGCGTGGCATTGGAGGCAGCTCGCGTAGCTCTCGTGGCTCATCGCCGGGGCCACGCGATCGTTCACGCGCATGCCGTGCTCGTGGCAGGCGAGGCAGGCGGGCGCGCCCTGCTGGTCCACGCCGTGCGGGATCGTCGGAGGCGCTCCGTCGTACGCGCGACGCGTCGCTCGCTCTGCGACGATGCGCTCCTTCTCTCCCGGACGGAGCGTGACCGTGTCGAGGAGGCCGCGCGGGGCCTCGGCGAGCTTCGTGAGCGCGTTGCGTTCCTCGGCGACGCGACTCGCGTACCGTGCGCGTGCCACGCCCGCCTGCACCGGCGCGACGTCGCTCGCGGACGCGGTTCCCGAGGGCGGGCGATAACCGCGGAGCGTCGGCATCCGCGCAGTGCCCGTCAGGTAGCCGGCGATGGCGACGGCCACCGCCGCGACGAGGGTCACGAACGCGAAGCGACGACCACGGCGGGGTGGTGGGGGAGCGTCACTCACGGCGAGCCTCCGGGTTGCGCGGCCGCGGCCGCACACGCGCTGCGCACTTCTTGTAGTCGGGCTGCTTCGAGATGGGGCAGTGCGCTTCGAGCGTGAGCTCGTTGACGAGGAGCCTCTCGTCGAAGAAGGGGACGAAGAGCGAGCCCCGCGGAGGGGCGCCGCGACCGTCGATCCAGACCGGGAGCTCCATCGAGCCACGACGGGTCTCGACCACGACCACGTCCCCGTCGGCGACGCCCATCGCGTTCGCGTCCTCGCGGTGCATCTCGACGTACGCTTGCGGCATGGCACGCCGCAGGGGAGCCACGCGCATCGTCATCGAGCCCGTGTGCCAATGCTCGATCACGCGGCCCGTGCAGAGCCAGAACGGGAAGCTCGCGTCGGGGACCTCGGGCGGGGCCACGTAGGGCTCGACCCAGAGCTGGGCGCGATCGTCGCGGCTCGTCGAGTGGTAGAACTGGATGCCCTTGCCGCGCGCGACGTAGGGATCCTGTCCCTCGACGAAGCGGTAGCGCGTCTCCTGCCAGCGGCCGTTCCGCTCCACGACGGGCCAACGGAGGCCGCGCGCGCGGACGTACTCGCGGTAGGGCGCGAGGTCCTTGTGCTTGAAGCGCGAGAAGTGCCGGTACTCCTCGAAGAGGCGCTCGTCCACGTTGACGTCGTAGTAGTGGGCGAAGTCCCAGATCGGGACCTCGTTCCCCTGCGCATCGGTCGTATGGAACAGGAAGCGACCGTCCTTGTCGCGCATGCCCGGATGGCCGAGCTCGAACAGCCGATGCGCCACGGCGATCGTCTGCCAGCAGTCGTCGCGTGCCTCGCCTGGGGGCGGCACCATGCGGAACCACTGCTGCGTCCTCCGCTCGGAGTTCCCGAACATGCCGTTCTTCTCGACCCACATCGCGGACGGGAGCACGAGGTCGGCGGCCCGCGCGGTGGCGGTCGGGTACACGTCGGAGACGATCAGGAACTTCTCCGGATCGCGTCGGCTCGGATCGAAGAGCAGGTGGGTGTTCGGTAGCGACTGGGCCGGATTCGTCACCTGCACCCAGAGCGTGTGGATGTCGCCGCCCTGGCTCGCGGGCTTCGAGAAGCGCTTCCACATCTCGACGGTGTGGTAGCCGGGCCGTGGGTTGATGCGCCCCGGAGGGAGGTTCCAGATCTCCTCCGCCTCCTGGCGATGCTGGGCCTCGGCCACGAGGAGCCCGCCCGGGAGCGCGTGCGCGAGCGTGCCCACCTCGCGGGCGGTGCCGCAGGCGGAGGGCTGGCCCGTGAGGCTCTGCGGCCCGTCGCCGGGCTTGCCCCAGTGTCCGGAGAGCAGGTGCACGCCGTGGATGAGGCGGTTCATCGACGTTCCGCGCGTGTGCTGGTTCACGCCCATGCACCAGAGGCTCGTGATCTTCAGCCGGCGGTCGGCGAAGAGGCGCGCGAGGAAGCGGAGATCCTCGGGCGGCACCCCCGCGAGCTCCTGCACGCGCTCGGGCGTGAACGACTCGAGGTTCCGCTTGAACGCGTCGAACGTGCTCGGCTGACCCTTCAGATCCGGGTTGCCGGGAGCGTGCCGGAACGCGCAGTAGCGCTCGACGAACGTCCGGTCGTAGGTGTTCTCCCGGATCAGCAGGTTCATGATGCCGTTGGCGATCGCCATGTCGCCCTGCGGCAGGAACTCGATGTAGCGATCGGCGAAGCCGGTCGTGCGGGTGCGCCGGGTGCCGATGTCGATGATGCGCACGGTCTCGCCGCGGCTGCGTCGGTCGACGATGCGCGAGAAGAGGACGGGATGCATCTCCGCCGGGTTGTTGCCCCAGAGGAGGATCACGTCGGCCGTGTCGAGGTCGTCGAAGCAGCTCGCGGGCTCGTCGACGCCGTACGTCGAGATGAAGCCCGTGACGGCCGAGGCCATGCAGAGGCGGGCGTTCGGGTCGATGTGGTTGTTCGACAGGCCCGCCTTCATGAGCTTCTGGGCCGCGTATCCCTCCGGGATCGTCCACTGCCCGGAGCCGTAGAACGCGAAGCCCGCCGGATTGCCCATGATCCGGCGCGAGATGACGTCGATCGCCTCGGGCCAGGAGATCGGGACGAGCGCGCCGTTCCGACGGAGCAAGGGGCGCGTGAGGCGGTCCTGACCGTAGAGCGCGAGGCCGACGTGGTAGCCCTTCACGCAGAGCAGCCCCTTGTTCACGGGCGCCTGCCGATCGCCCGCGATGGCGACCACGCGGCGGTTCTTCACGCCCACCTGAACGGTGCAGCCCGTGCCGCAGAACCGGCAGGGGGCCTTGTCCCAGGTGACTCCGGAGCCGACGCGTTCGCGCACCGTCGGGTCGAGCGGATCGGCCTCGTCGGCCGATACGGAGCCCGCGGCGGCGGCCGTCGCGGCGGCCATCGCCGTCATCTTGAGGAAATCGCGGCGTTCCATGGTCTCACCTCTCGGAGCGGGAGCGACGAGGCAACCGCTCCACGCGATCGACGTCGGAGAAGTCGTGGAAGACGAGGTCGACGAAGAGCACTCCCGACGTCTTCGAGACGCGCTCGAGGGCGCTCTCGTGCTCTTCGACTCCGTCGGTGTCGACGGTGGCAGGGAGACGACCGTCGACGGCCGAGCCGAGCTCGAGGCCGCGGAGGTCGCGGAGGCAACCGATCACGGCGTCGGTGTCCGCCGTCCGATCGAGGTGGAGGACGAGCGCGCTGATCGGCATCTCACGTCCCTCCCTTCGAGGCGTCGGCCGCCATCGACTCCGGGGCGTGCATCTCGCCGCTCATCGCGTGGAGCGCGATGCGGAGCCCGACGGTGAAGACCATGAGACCCACGGCCCAGATACCGGCCGTGACCTTCCACTCGGCCAGGCTCGGCGAGTACGGGACGATCTCGTGGAGCGTGCTCGGGATGAAGCCGGGCACGATGAGGCCCATGCCCTTCTCGATCCAGACGCCGACGAAGGTGAGCACGAGCGCGGTGTTCAGCACGGCGCGGCGGCTCGAGAGGGGCGGCGTGAGGAAGACGATCGCCGCCGTCACGTTGAAGGCGATGGCCGTCCAGATCCAGGGCACGAGCTCGTGGTGCCCGTGGAGCCCGACGAAGAGGTAGCGCGCGGAGGCGACGTGCGAGCCGCCCGCGTAGAACTCGGCGAAGGCCTCGGCTCCGAGCATGAAGAGGTTCACGAGCGAGGTGATTCGGATGATCGCGACCAGCGTGTCGATCGCGCCCTTCGGGACGGCGAAGCGCAGCGTCTTCTCGACCAGCTGGAGCGAGAGGACGATGAAGGCCGGACCCGTGACGAAGGCGGAGGCGAGGAAGCGAGGCGCGAGCAGCGCCGAGTTCCAGAACGGACGTCCTCCGAGGCCCGCGTAGAGGAAGGCGGTCACGGTGTGGATCGAGATCGCCCAGGCGATCGAGACGAAGACGAAGGGCACGTACCACTTCGGGTTCGGCCGCTTGCCGAGCCACCGCTGGTAGATGAGGTAGCCGACGACGTGCAGGTTGATCAGCAGGTAGCCGTTCAACACGAGCACGTCCCACGTCAGCATCGAGATCGGCCAGTTGAAGCGACCGATGCCCGGGAGGATGTGCCAGAAGCGGTCGGGGCGGCCCATGTCCGCGACCACGAACATCAGGCACATCACGATCGCGGCGATGGCCAGCACCTCGCCGACGATGACGACCTCGTGCATGTCCTCGTCGTGGTAGAGGTACGCGGGGATGACCATCATCACGCCGCCGGCCGCGAGACCGACCATGAACGTGAAGTTGGCGATGTAGAGACCCCACGAGACGTGGTCGGTCATCCCCGTCACGGCCATCCCGCGCGCCACCTGTCCCGCCCACGTATGAGCGCCGACGAGGGCGATCGCCGTGAGCAGGATCATCCAGGCGTAGAAGAGCCGCGAGCCGTTCGTCGCCTCGTCGAAGGCGTCGAGGAGGAAGCGGGGATACGTCACGCCGTGCCGGGTGCGTCGCGAATGCGTGGTCTGGTCGGCCATCGCGCGCCTCATTTGTCGAAGAAGTAGAAGAAGCGGGGATGGGTCCCGAGCTCCTCCTTGAGCACGAAGACCCGCTTGTTCTCGAGGACCCAGCGGATCTCCGAGCCCGGGTCGAGGACGTTGCCGAAGACGCGTGCGCCGGTCGGGCACGCCTCGAGGCAAGCCGGCAGCCTGCCTTCGCGGGTGCGGTGCAGGCAGAAGGTGCATTTCTCGACGACGCCCTGCGGACGGATCCGGTTCGAGAGCAGGCCCTGGTCGGGGTTGATCTCGTCGGCGGGAATCTCCGGGGCCGACCAGTTGAAGCGCCGCGCGTGGTAGGGGCAGGCGGCTTCGCAGTAGCGGCAGCCGATGCACCAGTTGTAGTCGACGACGACGATGCCGTCGGGCTCCTGCCAGGTCGCCTCGACCGGACAGACGTGCGTGCAGGGCGGGTTCTCGCACTGTTGGCATTGCACCGGCAGGTAGAACTTGCCCGGAGCCGGCACGGCATGGTCGTAGCTCGCGTTGCCGTGCTCGAGATCGAGCGAGCCGACGTCCATCTCGAGCACGCGGATGTACGACTGGTGCGTGCGCCGATCGTGGTTGTTCTCCTGATGGCAGGCTTCCGCGCAGCGACGGCAGCCGATGCAGATCGAGAGGTTCAGCGCGTAGGCGAACTGCACGTCCTCGGTCGGACGGATGTCGCGGATCGTCACTTCGCGGCCGTAGCGGCGCGCGGTGTCGGCCTCGAGGCGGGCGATCAGGCGTGCGATGTCGCCCGCGTCGAGCTCCTTGTAGTGCTTCTGCAGGAAGTCGTCGACGCTGGTGGTCGCGGTGAGCTCGGTGAGGGGCGCGAGCGCGCGTGCGAACGCGGCGGCTCCGAGCGTCGCTCCGACGACCTTCAGCGCCTTGCGGCGTCCGACGCGTTCGTCAGTCATGGGAGGCCTCCCGGGGAGCGGGAAGGAAGCGATCACGGGGACCCGGGGCCGGGCGGAACGAGCCGAACGCGGGCGCGTGCGGATCGTGGCAGCTCACGCAATGGTTGCGCGTGCGTGGGCCCCGCTCGAGATCCCAATAGCCGCGCATGCCGCCGTGCGCGCCGTGCGCGTAGTCGCGGGCCTGTGGGCCGTGGCATTGGGAGCAGAGCGTGCGCGCGTCGGTGAGCGCGATCTCGCGACCGTCGGCGAGGCGCAGCGACTCGCGCTGGGTCGGATGATGACAGGCGGCGCAGCTCAGCGTGCCGTGCACGAGGCGGAGGCCCGTGTGGGGACCCGCGATGCCGCCGGCGTCGGCCGGGAGAGGACGACCTGCGTCGCCGTCGTGGCAGGTCGTGCACGCCGCGACCGTGGGATCGCCGTGGACGTCCGGCGGACCGATCGGGAGCCCCCGGAGGACCTGGGGGATCTCGACCGTGACGCGCTCGGGCCGTCCCGATCGGTGGGGCGCCTGCTCGGTACCGGACGATGGGCCCTCGCCCTGGCAGGCGCCGAGCAGCAGCGCGAGGGCGAAGACGGGGAGTCGGGGAGACATGACGCTCCCGCCCAGAGCAGGAACTGCGCCAAGTCGTAATGCGCAGATGGGCTACCGAAAAACCGAATGAATCTGCATTCAGTGTACGGAATATGTCCTGACGCTACGGAATCATGGGCGAAATTGGCGCAGCGACTGCATCGGGCCGCGCAAGGGCTGCGCGGCCGTGCGGTCCTTCCCCCCGAAGCGTTCGGCTCAGGGCCCTTCGCCCGACGGATGCCCGAGCGTGTCGGCTTCCTCGGGGGCGTTCTCGACGGAGGCTTCCGTGGCGACGGGCGCGTCCTCGGCCGGAGCGGCCGTGGGGGATGGCGCCTCGCCGGCCGCCTGCGCCTCGGCCTCCGCCTCGGCCTTCTCGATCACGTCGAGCGCGACGTCGAGCGACTCGGTGACGGCGTGTCCGACGATCCGGATGATCTGGTAGACGGTCCTCGCGGTCGCGTCGTGGATCGCATGGACGCCCTTCGAGGGGATCGAGATCGGCGGCACGTGCTCGAGCACCGCGAACGGACGGTCCGCCGTCTCGAGGTGCACCTTCTCGATGGCGGCCGAGCCATGCTCGATGCCGTCGCGGATCAGATCCTTGAGTCCCCTGAGGCGCTTCGTCGTCTCGCCCATCACGTCCCCCCGGCGAATCTTCGCACGGCCTCCCATACCTGCGCATCCTGGGCGATGGAGAGGTGGTCCTTCCCCGGCAGGATCACGACGTGATCCGGGGGGAAGGCATCCGGTTCCGCCCGGCGGGAGGCCCCGTTCGTGCTGCTCGGGACCGGGACGATGGCATCGCCGAAGAAGCTCGCCGTGAACGGATCGGGCGAGAGCGTCCCGGCGATCAGGTAGTGCTCGATGCTCGGGAGCAGCGGGACGGGGTGGTGCCGATCGCGGAGGCTGAAGCGGCCGGTCGTCGCGGCGCGATCCTCGGGGCGGAGATCGGCGTCGCCGAGATCCTTCACGCCAGCGCTGCGCATCGAGGCGATGTCGACCACGAGCCGCGCGTAGGGATCGTCGATCTTCGAGACGATCGTCTGTGCGAAGCGGGCGTAGCGCTCGAGCGGAGCTCCGCGATGGGGCGTGCCGACGTAGATCGCCTTCTTCACGAGGGGGAGCCAGGCGAGGCCTTCCTCGGCGGCGACGTGACATCCGGCGCGGGCGACGAGGCCGCCCATGCTGTAGCCGAGCAGGAGGATCTCCTCGACGGGCACGGGATGGTTCGCGACGAGCTCGGACAGGAGGCGTGCGAACGAGCGGCCGTTGTCCGGGATCGGGAGGCCCGTGTTGTAGCGGACGTACCAGGGCGTGTAGCCGAGCTCCTTCGCGAGGAGCTGGCCGTAGTCGTCGCCTCCGCGGAAGCTCCAGATCGCTTCGGTGCACATCAGGCCGTGCAGGAGCACGACGATCTTGCCCGTCGCCTCGGGGCGCGCGCGGCGGAGCGACGCGCGATCGAGGGGGAGCTCGCGGTCCTCGTGCGCGAGCATCATCGAGGTCGCGAGCCCGTTGCCCGTACGGACGAGGTAGTCGCCGACGGCGCCGTTGAGCGCGGCGATGGCGAATTCGAGGAATCGACCCATGGCTCACTCGTACCGCGAAGCGGGGAGGAGAGGAAGGTGGGGAGGGGGAGGGGCGCTCACGCTTCCCGCATCCACCCTCTGGTACCGTACGAAGATGAGCGTTCGATCCGGCCTCAGAATCGAAGGCATCCTGTCGCATCCCTGGCGCGGCGCCTGCCTCTTGGCTCTACTCGCTTCGTGTCATTGGGGAGGGGACTCCCGACCGTGGGCTGGCGAAGAAGGTCCTGGGCCCAGCGATGCCATCTCCACCTCGACCGTCTCCCTCGCGACGGTGCGCAGCACACAGGCGATCCAGTGCACCGGACCCGCCGACGAGCTCGCCGAGCTCGGGACGCTCTGCAGCCGGACCTCCATCTCCACGAACATGGCTCTCGGGGCTGGCGACATGGGGTTCGTGCTCGCCTCGCCGAACCAGGACGCACCGTGGATGATCGCGGTGTTCGGGTATCTGGAGCCGAGCGTGACGAGGTTCTCGGACCACGCCCAGGACATCCGCTACGCGGCTTTCATGGTTCCGCAGCCGGGACCCTGGTCGGACCCGAACGACTTCTGGGACGCCTCGTTCGGACGCTGGATGGAGGGCGAGCCGCTCTCCGGGACGATGGAGACGTTCCAAGCGATTCCGACGACATGCTCCGACGGGGTCTTCATGGGCCGAGGCGTTCTGACGTGGCGCCACACGCGGATCGAATTCGCATGGGATGCAGGCATCGCCTGTTGATGAGCGGTGGCTCGTAGGCGCGCCGCTGGCCGATCGGTTTCGTCGGGTGAGGTGCATGCGCGCTGCCCCGTTCGGACGATCTGATCGCACGATCGGGTGCGCCCCTGTGATCGTGGATCGCTGCTGAAATTGCGCTCATCGTGAAGTCTCGACGTTCACGGCGCGTCTCTCGTCGGTTCGCTGTACGAGCGAGCCGAGCCAAACGGGGAAGGCGGGGAGCATGACCGGGCAGATCCGCGATCGAGACCGCATGCGGCAGGTGAAGCTCTTCCACGGCCACCGGTACGGAAGCATCTCCCCGACGGACGTCGATGCGTTCCTCGACTTCGGCGATCAGCTCTGCGTCTTCGTCGAGACGAAGCACGTGCGCGCCAATCCGAGCCACGGACAGCTCCTCGCGCTCGAGCGGCTCTGCGCGGGATGCCAATCCGAGCAACGGGATGCCGTCGTGGTGATCACGCGCCACGAAACCGACGGGGATATCGATCTCGCTGCCACACGGGTCGAGAGGTTCTTCCACGGCGACGCGTGGTACCGGACGCATCCCTCGTGGACGCTGCGGGAGGCGATCGACCTCTTCTGGGCGAACGTCGAGCGCGGGGCCCAGCTCGTCGATGGAGCTCCCCTCCGAACCGGCGACGGTCGCATTGGAATCGGACGCGGCCTTCCCGCTGGCGCCCTGGCCATGTTGGGCGACCGTTTGCGAGGGGGCGACGGAGTGCGTTTGCGAGTACCGCCGGAAGGGCGGCGGCGCCGAAGGCGTCTACTACACTCCGGCCTGGGGTTTCGATCGCCCCGCTGCGGTCCTGCAGATCGTTCGCCCGTGACGGACCGTCCGCTCAGTGCCCATCGCTCCCCCAGAGCGCCCGCAGCCTCGCGTCCCTCCCACACCCGAGCCGGTACTCCTGATACCGGACCGGATGCGTGCGGTGGAAGTCCTGGTGGTAGTCTTCCGCCTCGTAGAAGGGACCGGCCGGGAGCACGCGCGTGACGATGCGCGCATGGAGCGTCTCGCCCGCGCGCGCCAGCGCGGCCTCGGCGATGCCGCGCTCGTCGTCGCTCGCCACGAAGATCGCGCTCCGGTATTGCTCGCCGCGATCGCAGAACTGCCCGTCGTCCTGCGTCGGATCGACGTTGTGCAGGAAGACGTCGACGAGCCGCGCGTAGTCCACCTGCCGAGGATCGTAGACCACGCGGATCGCCTCGAGATGCCCCGTCGTTCCGGTGCAGACCTCCTCGTACGACGGACCTTCGACCGTGCCGCCCGTGTAGCCGGAGACCGCCGCCTTTACGCCCGGCAGCCGCTCGAAGGGCGGCTCCATGCACCAGAAGCAACCGCCGGCGAAGATCGCGACGGCCTCGCCCGCGCGCGGGGCCTCCGCGAGGCGGGTGCTCGGCGACGCGGCTCGCTCCGCGGGCGCGCTCGCCTGCACGGGCGTGGGGGGCGAGCTCGTCGTGCCGCACGAAGCGACGAGGAAGGCGAGCACGGCGGGGGCATGGACGAATCGCATGGAGACCTCGTGGAACGGGCTCAGCGCGAGCGTTGGTTCAGCGCCCAGCGGTAGGGGATGCGAGCGAGCGTCGTGCCGTTCGGCACGCTCGCGAGCCGGCGGCGCTCGTCGTAGCGCTTCAGCCACGCGAGCACCGAGCCGGCGTCGCGCTCGAAGTCGGCCTGGAACCAGAAGAAGATCTCGGAGACCTCGACGCGGCCGTTGTTCACGCGCACGTGCGTGTCGCTCGCCACCGCGTTCTTCGCGAGGCGGTCGAGCGTCGCGCTCAGCGTCGACTCGACGAAGGCGTGGCCGTGGAGCGCGGGGCAGGAGACCGCGCCGCAGTTCAGCGCGAAGTGCACGCGCGCGTCGTGGAAGCGCGGCCGGATGATCTGGTTCTCGAGCTCGTCGAGCGTCCGATCGCGACCCGCGACGCGATGCCTCTCCCGATCGAAGAAGCCCGGTACGCGCTGCACCGAGGCGAGGGGGCGGTGCGCGAGCACGGACTTCACGACGAGGGCGTTGTAGGCGTTCAGCCAGCTCGAGAGTGGCTCGCTCTCGGGCATCGTCGCGACGCTCGCGAGGAAGCGATCGAGGTCCGCACGGGCCCGCGCATCCGAGGCGAGCGCGTCGTAGTCCATGCCACCGCCCCGCGCGTGGGCGACGAGGACGCGATCCCAGGGAGAGGCATCGAGCGCTCGGGCCGGAGCCGCGGCGAGCGAGAGCAGGGCGACGAGGAAGGGCAGGGCGAAGCGAGGCATCGCTCCACTGTACGGCCGCCCGCGCCCGACGTTACAGCGGAGCGGCGCCCTGGACGGGTCCATGGCATCGTGCGCGCCGTGCACGGAAAGGACGGCAGCGCGAACGCCCGCGGGCGGCTCGTGGGCGCGGGGCTCGTCCTGCTCTCGGCGGTCGGCTTTTCCGTCAAGGCGGTGCTCGCGAAGCTGATCTACCGGCACGGGGTCGACGCCCTGACGGTGCTCGCCTTCCGCATGCTCTTCTCGCTGCCTTTCTACCTGGTCGTCGGCTTCGTCACCTCTCGGACCGCCGAGCCGCTGCGCCGGGGCGAGATGGTCCGTGTCCTCGGGCTCGGGCTCGTCGGCTACTACCTCGCGAGCTACCTCGACTTCCGAGGGCTCGAGCACGTGACCGCAGGGCTCGAGCGTCTCGTGCTCTTCCTCTACCCGACGATCGTCGTCGTCCTCTCCTACTTCGTCCACGGCCGGAAGCTCGGGAAGCGGGACGGCTTCTCCCTGGCCCTCTCGTACGGGGGGATCGCTCTCGTCTTCGCGGGCGACGTCGGCGCGCTCGGGCAGGGGGACGTGGCCCTCGGGGGCGGTCTCGTGTTCGGGAGCGCGGTCGCCTACGCCTGCTACCTGGTCGGCAGCGGTCCCCTCGTGCTCCGTCTCGGCCCCCTCCGATTCACGGCCTTCGCCATGACCGTCTCGAGCGTGGCCAGTGTAGGACATTTCCTCCTATCGAATCGCGGCCGCCTTCCCCCGCTTTCGGACGAGGCGATCCTCCTCCTCGTGGCCATGGCCCTCTTCGCGACCGTCCTCCCGACCTTCCTCCAGGCGGAGGGGCTCCGGCGGGTCGGACCCAGCGACGCGGCCATGATCGGGGCGATCGGGCCCGTGGTGACGATCTTCCTCGGGGCCGTCTTCCTCGACGAGCCGGTCCATACGGAGGAGCTCTTCGGGACCGTCCTGGTCCTCGGAGGGGTGCTCTTGGTGAGCATCCCGCCAAAGCCGAAAGCGCCGAGGGAGCTGGCCCGCACGGAACGTTCCGGGACCTAGGCGTTGACAGCCTCTTTCCGGGGCCGGTAGAACCGACCACGATGCCTCGGACTAGCACCTGGCGCGCGGGGCTCGCCCTGACTCTCGCCCTCCTGGCCACCACCTCGGTGCTCGGCTCAGCGGTCTCGGTCGCCGAGGCCCAGTGCATCGACGAGGCCATCGAGGACGAGCTCAACGCCCGGCGCCGGTACCGCGGCGTCGAGGAACGCCTCTTCCGCAAGGCGATGCGCCACGAGCTCAGCATCATGGGGGGCGGCTACATGGCCGACCTCCTCTCGTCCTGGTGGCTCGCGAGCGGCGCCTACACCTTCCACGTCACCGAGTCGATCGGCCTCGAGGCCTCGTTCGGCTTCACGCGGGCGAAGTCGGACGTCCTCCGAACGGTGGAGGCCGACCTCGGGACGACCCTCGTGCGGATCGACACCCCGGTCTTCCTCTACATGGGCCACCTGCTCTGGTCGATGGCCTACGGGAAGATGCGCTGGTTCGGCGGGCGGATCTCCCGATTCGACCTCTACCTGGCGCTCGGCGGGGGCGTGACCGACAACCAGACCGCGGCAGGCCTCACCTTCAGCGGCGGCCTCGGTCTCAAGCTCTACTTCAATTCCTGGTTCTCGATGCGCTTCGACGTGCGGAACCAGGTCCTCTCGCAGGAGCTGCTCGGCCGCTCCCAGATCGTCGACAACCTCGCCGTCACCCTGGGCCTCTCGGTCTTCCTTCCCCCGAGGTATTGACCCATGCGCCGGTACTGCCTCGCCTTCCTCGTCACGCTCCTCGTCGCCTCCGTCGCGGATCCCACGCTCGCGCAGCAGCGCAGGAGCCATCACCGCCGGAGGCCCCGGCCCGCGGCCGCGACGACCGAGCCGGCTGCGCCGGCCGAGGGCGAGGCGGCCGCGCCCGCCGAAGCGTCCTCCGCACCCGGCGCTCCCACGACGCCGGCCGCCGCCCCGGCGCAGGCTGGGACCGCGCCGGCGGCCGCCGCCGCGCCGGCGCCCACTCCGGCCCCGACCTCGGCCACGGCTACCGCCCCAGCGGCGGCTCCGGCGACCACGCCCCCCGAGGTTCCGCCCCCGTCGACCGATTTCGGCGACACCGCCCCGCTGCCCGACCTCGCCGGTGCCCGTGCGGAGTACGAGGCGATCATGAACGAGCTGGTCGAGACCCGCTCGCGCGTGGCCGTCCTCGGCGAGCAGCTCTTCGACACGCAGGTGCGGATCCGGATCGTCGATCGCGCCCGCCTCGAGCAGGACCTCGTCACGATGCGGATCTCGCTCGACGGAACGGCGGTCTTCTCCGCCGAGCCGACCGGGCAACGCGAGGAAGCGCGCCAGGTCTTCGAGGGCTTCGCCGCGCCCGGGCCGCACTCGCTCTCGCTCTCGATCGAGCGCCGCTCGCGCTCCGACGAGAATTTCCGCGTGGCCCGGGACGAGACGTTCCGCTTCGTCGTCGTCCGCGGGAAGATCACCGAGATCACGATCCTGCTGAACGACCGCTCCGACGCGGCCCACGCGATCGAGGCCTCCGGCCACGGCGAGTTCGACGTCCGGACCCGCGTCCAGATCGCGACGCTGGCGCGCGAGGCACGCTGATGACGCGAGCCGCGCGCAGGAGAGGGCGTGCGAGGCGAGGAGCCCTGCTCCTCGTCGCCGGCGCGCTCTTCCTGCCGGAGGGCGCGCGCGCCGACGAGCCCACGGGCCCCGATCCCGTCCTGGTCTCCTACCTCGACGCGCTCGCCGCGCGGCGCCTCGTCGCGCCGGAGCTCGGCTCCATCGAGATGCTGCGCGAGCGCGCGCGCCACGGCGAGACGCTCTACTTCCAGGGGCGCTACGACGAGGCGGCGGTGATCTTCTACGAGATCGCCGAGAGCCCGAGCTACGCCGATTTCCGCGAGCTGCCCGAGTACCTCGGCGCGGAGTTCCTGCTCGCCCGCTCGCTGACGGAGGTCGGCGCGTACCGCACGGCCCGCGCGTACCTCGAGCGGATCCTCGTGAAGGGGCCGTCCGAATCCCTCTTCGGACCCGCCGTCCGCGCCTACGTCGACGTCGCGCTCGTCTCGGCCGATCCGGCCGAGGCCGCGGAGCGGCTCGCCTCCATCACGACCGAGCCGTTCCCCGAGGACTCGGAGAACGAGCTCCGCTACCTCCGCGCGCGCGAGCTCTACGACGCGGGGAGCTTCGCGGAGGCGGAGCCCGTCTTCGCGAGCATCACGCGCCGCAGCCGGTTCTACGCGAACGCGCAGTACTTCCGCGGTCTCGTCGCCGCGCGCGCCGGCGATCTCCCGGGGGCCGAGGCGCGCTTCTGCAGCATCGCGTCCACGCCGGACGACGAGCGCTTCACGTTCTTCGTCGACGATCGCTACTTCGCGATCAAGGACCTCGCCTGGCTCGGCCTCGGCCGCGTCGCCCACGAAGGGCGCCGTTCGAGCGACGCCTTCTACTACTACTTCCAGGTGCCCGCGGACTCCGAGCGGGTCGCCGAGGCGATGTTCGAGGCCGCCTACGCGATGTACGAGGGTGACGACCTCGAGACGGCCGACGACCTCCTCGACCAGCTCGAGGCCCGATTCCCCGCGAGCCCCTTCTCGCACGAGGCCTCGCTCCTCCGCGGCTACGTCCACCTCGCGCGCTGCGAGTTCGATCAGGCCGACGCGCAGTTCCAGCGCTTCCTCGCCCGCTTCGTGCCGGTGCTCGAGGAGGTCGATCGCGTGCTCGCGAGCCCTTCGCGCAAGGAGCGGCTCCACGAGCGCCTTCTCGACGAGGCGCTCCGTTCGGAGCAGGAGCGGCAGGCCCGCGAGGAGGCCGCGGCCGATGCCGCGCGCACCGAGACCTCCGCGGCCACGCTGGCGAACGCCGAGGCCGCCCGCTCGACGACGCCGGCGCCCGAGCCCACGGTCGACGCCATCCTCCTCGCGCTGCTCTCGGTGGATCCCACGTTCTATCGTCTGCACGCGGACCTCCGGCTGCTCGACGCCGAGGCCGCGAGAGCCGGGCGTCTGCCGATCGAGCTGCGCGAGATCGCCGCCCGTCTGCGCGGCGAGGACCGTCCGGTCGAGGCGAGCGCCATCGAGCGCTTCGACACCGACTCCTCCGGCCTCCGGGCCGACGTCGCTCGCGCCCGCGAAGCCTTGCGCGTCCTCGAAGGGCAGATCGACGAGCTGCGGCGTGCACGTGCGCCGCGGGCGCAGGTCGCGGAGCTCGAGGCACGGACGCGGGCGATCGGCGAGCGCATCGCGCGCCTCTCTCGCTCGATCCCCCTGCGCGGCTCGGGCGTGGCTGCCGATTCCGTCCCTCTCGGGGCCGGGGCCAGCGTGGAACAGCTCATCGCGAGCGACGTGCGTCGCACCGAGGCGATGCCGGCGCGGGTCGCGGCGGTTCGCGCGCGTCTCGCCGACGCGACGAACGAGGCGGCAGTGCGGGGCCTCGTGCGCCTGCGCGACACGCTCGCCCAATACCTCCGCCGCGCGCGGATCGGCCGCATCGACGCCGTGATGGGCAGCAAGAGGCGCATCGAGATCCAGATCGAGAGCCTCTCGGCCGGTCGTTTCCCGCCCGAGCTCGTCGATCCGCTCCGCATCCAGGGGCTCCTCCGCGAGGACGAGGAGTACTGGCCCTTCGAGGGGGAGCTCTGGACCGACGAGATGGAGGATCCGGCGAATCGTGGACGGAGGCGCCGATGATCCGTCGCGCGCTCGCACGATCGCTCATCGGTCTGCTCGCCCTCGCACCGCTCCTCCCGGTCGCGACCGGTCGCGCCGCGCCGCGCCGTCCGACCTCGCGCGTGGCGCAGGCCGTCGATCCCGAGAACCGAACGGATCCGGCCCCCGAGCAGACGGTCTCGCTCGCGGCCGACGAAGACGAAGGGATCGGGGCGCCGACCGACGACTCCGTGCCCGACCTCGAGGAGCGTCTCTACCTCCGCGAGCGCCCGGACTCGCTCGGCGCGGCCGCGCGTGAGTACCGCGACGAACGCATCGCCGAGCTGCTCGCACAGCGGGAGGCCCTCGCGCACGAACGGCGCCTCGAGGCGATCGCGCTGCTCGAGCGCTTCCTCGCGACGGAGCCCGAGACGGCGCCCGAGATCCCGGACGCGCTGCTCCGCCTGGCGGAGCTCCGCTGGGAGCTCGCGCGCCTCGAGTACCTCCGCGCCTTCGCGGACTTCCAGGCCCGTCCCGAGGGCCAGCGCGGCGTGGAGCCGACGATCGACTACTCCGTCCCGCTCGCCCTCTACGAGCGGATCCTCGTGCGGCACCGCGACTTCGATCGACGCGACCTCGTGCTCTACATGAAGGGTTACGCGCTGCTCGATTCGGGGCAGACCAACCAGGCCCTCGACGCCTACCGCACGATCCTCCGCGACCATCCGGAGAGCCGCTTCGTTCCCGACTCGCACTTCGCGCTCGCCGAGGACGCCTTCACGAACCGGGTCGCCTATCGCGACGCGCTCGCGGAGTACGAGGCCGTGCTCCGCTACCCGCGGAGCGAGCTCTACGACATCGCGCTCTTCAAGAGCGCCTGGTGTCTCTGGCGGCTCGGGCGCAATCAGGACGCCGCGTTGCGCTTCCGGCAGGTCCTCGACCTCGGCGCGCAGACCGAGGGCCTCACGGCCGAGCAGCGGCGGCGTCTCCGCGATCTCGAGGACGAGGCGCTCGACTACCTGATCCAGGTCTTCACCGAGGACGAGTCGAACACGGCCCGCGACGTCTTCCGCTTCCTCCAGGAGATCGGCGGCGAGCGCTACGCGAACCGCGTCATGCGCAGGCTCGCGGACACGTACATGTCCCAGGGAAGGCAGGAGCGGGCCGTCGAGGCCTACGGCTTCCTGCTCGAGATGGAGCCCGAATCGGCGGAGGCGCCCGACTACCAGCGCACGATCGCGGCCGCGTACGTGCAGATGGGCGAGCTCGATCGCGCCGTCGAGGCGCTCCGTACGCTCGGCGAGACGTACGGGCCCGACTCGCGTTGGGCCTCGCAGCAGGGCGATCCCGAGGTGGTCGCGCGGGCGGAGCGGCGCACGGAGAAG